>NZ_JBITSP010000011.1:0-336807 GCF_044540925.1 Streptomyces sp. NPDC085900
CCCGCTACGACAAGACCGCCGAGTCCTACCAGGCAGCTGTCACCCTCGCCTCGCTCCTGATGTGGGCGTGACCCATTTGAAGACAACTCCTAGGGGGCCTGTCCCGGACGGAGGTCCTGGTGGGGGGCCGGACGGAAGTCCTGGCGGAAGTCCTGACGGAAGTCCTCGTGGGGGCGAGGGCGTCGGCGATGCGGTGAAGTACATGTGCGGCTGCTTCGACACGTCGGGCGCTTCAAGTCTTTGGGTGTTGCGGGTAGTGCGGGTGTCTCACGTCTTTGGGTGCTGCGGGTGCTGCGGGTACTGCGGGTACTGCGGGTACTGCGAGGAGTCTCAGGTGATCCGTGGCGTCCGTCGGGTCACGCGCACGGAGCGGCGGCGGTGGCCGGCTCGGAGGAGCCGTCCTGCGTGGTCGCGTCCGTCTCGTCGAGCGGCCGGTGGCGGCAGCTGGGGGCCTTTCCGTGGGCCTCGGCACCGATGCGCTGCTTCATCGTGGGAGGCAGGGCCGCGGTGTGGGACCACGACCACTGGTGCGACGCCGTCGGCATCGTCACGTGGTGCGCCATGACACCGGTGCCGGCATCGGCGGCGGTGTTGCCGGTCGCCTCGGTCCGCGCTACGGCCGCGGCGGCGGTGGTCGTGACGAGTCCGAGCGCCGTGCACAGCGCGAGGAAGGCGGTGACGAAGGCGGTCCAGAGCTTCATGACCTGGTTGCGGGCCATGGTCCCTCACTTTCGGGTTGGGCGATTTGCGTACTTTCCTCATGATGTGTATGGGGCTCGCGAAGTGGTGGACCGACGCCCGTGGCGCGTCGATCTTCAGATGAACACCACACGAATGGCCGCAAGAGGCCGGAAAAGTGGAAGAGGATACGCAAGCAGGGATCAAGTGACCGTCCGTACGGGTGTGATCACCGTCAGATAGGAGCGGTCGGCTCCGGTTCTACTGCGTTCCCGCGGAGGGAAGTTGAGGGGCCCGCACAGGTCACCGATCGGTATCGGTCGGTGTGTATAGTCGGGCGCCAGAGGTCCCCTACGTCAAGGAAAGACGAGGTCGCGCGGTGAAGAAGCTTCTCCTGGTCGCACTGGCCGCCATCGGCGGGCTCCTCGTGTACCGCCAGATCCAGGCGGATCGCGCCGAGCAGGATCTGTGGACGGAGGCGACTGACTCCGTGCCCACGGGTTCCTGAGCACCGACATCCGATTCTGAGCAGACCCCGGCCGTCCGACGGTCGGGGTTTTGTGTTGCCGCGAGTCGTCCGAGGGGTTAGGGAAGTCCCTGGAGGCGGGCGTTTCGGACGCTCGTCCGCAATGCGCGGGTGACGCGCGGCGCCGCGGGGCAGGATGGGCGACGGTCCCGCCTTGGAGGGCCGTGACGACGGGGGGTGGCGCGAGATGGGGTGGCGTACGGCGGCCGTGGCAGCGGTGCTGTGCACATCGGCGGTCGGCACATCGGCTTTCGCGGCCGAGGCCTCGTCCTCCTCGTACGGCTTCGCCCCGGACGCCAGGCCGATCGAAGGCGCGACGCTGCCCACGGAGGCCGAGACCCTCCAGCCCGGCGGGAGTTACCGCAGCTCCCTCCCCCGGGCCGCGACGCGCTACTACCGGCTCGAACTCGACGCCGACTCCAACGCCTATGTCTCCGCCACCGCCGTCCCGCGCACGGACGACAAGCTCTCGCTGAGCGACGGTCTCAAGGTGTCGGTGCGGACCCCCGACGGCCACTCCTGTTCCACCCAGACCGCCCGCTTCGGCGCGTCCGGCAGCCCGCACCCCATCACAGCGTCGGGTGCGCGCACCACCTCCCCGCGCACCCCGCTGTGCACGGACGGCGGTACGTACTACGTCGTCGTAGAGCGGGTCGGCACCGCCGCCTCCCCGGGCGGCGACTGGGACCTGGAGCTGACCGCCGCGACCGAGCCGGGCCTGCGGCAGACCGGGGAGGCGACCGCCCCCCGGTCCTGGGACTCCGCCACACCCGCTCCCCCCACCGGCGAGGCCCGGTCCCGCCCGGGCGGCCCGGGATTCGCCCAGGCGGCCTCCTTGGGCCCAGGTGTCTGGCGCACCGGTCTCTCGCCCGGGCAGACGCTCTTCTACCGGGTCCCCGTCGACTGGGGCCAGCAGCTGTCCGCCACGGCCGAACTGGACCCCGCCGGCGGCGACGCACGTGGCTACACGGCCGACGCCCTGGACCTGACCCTCTACAACCCGGTGCGCGCCCCCGTGGAGGACACCGACAGGGGATACGACGGCAGTCGCCGGGCGGCCGCTCTCGCCCCGGTGCCACCGGTGGACTACCGCAACCGCTACACCGGCATCCCCCGGATCAAGGGCATGCGCTTCGCGGGCTCGTACTTCCTCGCCGTGCACCTCTCCGCCGCGGTCGCCGACGACTTCGGCGACGGCCCCTTCGGACTGATCCTGCGCGTACGGATCAAGGGTGCGGCGCAGGACGGCCCCGGTTACGCGGGCCAGTCCGTCCCGCAGAACCTCTTCCAGGTCAGCCCGCGGGAACGGGCGACCGGGGTGGACCTCGGGACCGGGAGCGGCGACACCGCCATGAGGGCCCTCGCCGTGGGCGGGATCGGGGCGGGGACCGTGCTGCTGGCCGTCCTCGGCGGGTGGACACTGACGGCCCGGCGGCGGGCCGCGGTTCAGATGCGGGCCAGGGCCCAGAACCCCACGGCGTAACAGGCCAGCGCCAGCAGCAGCAGCGGGAACACCACCTTGGCGGGTGGGCCCGGTCGGCGTGCGCGATGACCGGCACGACGGTCCCGGCGCCCGGCCCCGCTGGGGACCTCCGGCGCGGGACGGGGAACTTGCGGAACCTCGGCGGTGTACGAAGCCGTGGAGGCGTCGGCGCGCTGATCGGGCGCCGCTGGCGCGGTCCGGGGGGAGGACAGGACGTACGTGGCGTCGTCGGGGGAGTAGCGGACCGGCGGTGGGACGGAGGGGGCCTGGGGCCCGGCGTACAGCGGTGGCTGTGGGGGCCGCGCCGGAGGTGCGGGAGTCCGCGGGGAGGCACCGGTGTCCTGCGGGGGCGGCAGCTGGAAGCTGCCGGTGTCCGACATGCTCGGCGGTTGAGCGGGGGTGCGGGCCGCCTGCCGGGGCCCAGTGTCTCGGCGAGGGTCGGTGTCCGGTCGTGACCCCGGCGGCGTGGATCCCGTCCCCGGCGCCGGCCCCAGGGGCGACGCCGTCCTCGAGAGCGGCGCGTGCTCCTCCGCCGGCATCGAGCCGATCCCCGCATCCGTGCCCCCGCCCGGTCCGGACGGCCCGCGCGGCCCTGAAGGCGCCTCCCGCTCGTCCGGCCAGGACGCCGGCTCTCTCCGTACGTCCCCGGTGGCGAAGGTCGCTCCCGGCCTCGGTCCGACCCCCGGTGCCCGCTTGAGGGGTCCGTCGGCGGTGAAACCGGGCGGCAGTGGGCCGAGTTGGTCGAATATCTCGATCAACTCGTCGTCCGGGCCCGGCTCCGGCAGGAGCTCCCCGGCCGCGGCGAGCGCCTTGCGCGCCCCCGTGGCAGTGCGGAACCTCGTCTGCGGGTCGGGCTGCAGCAGCGACGCCACGACCTGCCACAGCGGCTCGGGAATGCCCTTGGGCGCGCTCGGCGTCCCGTGCGCCGCGAAGTACTCCACCAGCGCCTTGGTGTCCGGCTTGGCGCCCTCCAGCAGATACAGCGCGACCAGGCCCACCGCGAAGAGGTCCGCTGGGAAGTCCGGTTCGGCGCCCAGCATCTGCTCGGGTGCCAGGTAACCGGGCGTCCCCACCACGAGGTTGGTCTCCGTCAGCCGCGGCTCGCCCATGCGCATGGCGATGCCGAAGTCGGACAGCCTCAGGTGCGGGCGGCCCGTGCCGGTCGCCTCCAGCAGCACGTTGGCCGGCTTGATGTCACGGTGCACGACGTCCTCCGCGTGCACCGCGGCCAGCCCCGACAGCAACTGGTCGAGCAGCGTGCAGACGAACGCCGGCGGCAGGGGCCCGTAGTCGCCGACCAGATGGACCAGTGAGCCGCCCCCGACCAGGTCCATGGTGAACAGGACCTTGTCGTCGTCGGCGGCCCAGCTGGCGGGCGCGAGCACATGAGGGTGGTCGATCCGCAGAGCCTGCTCGCGCACGAAGCGCAGCAGCGAGTGCGCGTCACGCTGTTGCAGCACCTTGGCGGCCACGTAGCGGCGACGGCGGTGGTCCCAGGCGCGCCAGACGGCGCCGACCCCTCCGCGCCCGATCGGGTCGACCAGTTCGTACCGGCCGGCGAAGACCTCACCCATGGCTGTGCGTCGCTCCTCCCCCTGCGGCTACCCCCCTTGCTTCCCCCTCGACGAGCGATACGACTCCCCCTCGCGCCCCCCTGCTCCGGAACTCCCCAGCGGCATCGGCATCCGCCTCGTCCGTGGCCCGGTCCGCCGAACCCCCTTCGGCGGACCGGGCCTTCGGCTCAGTTCTGGTGGGACTGGTAGTGCGCCACCGCGTCCGAGGTGCGGCCGGCGCCGTACACGCGCAGGAACTCCGCCAGTTCGGGGTGGGTCGTGGCGAGCGTGTCCGCGGCGTCGATGATGTCGCCCGCGGCGGCCACGGACCGCAGCAGTGACTGGATCTCACGGACCACCCGCTTGACCGTCGGAGCACCCGAACTGCTGGTCGTGGTCGTGGTGTTGCTGAGCACTGATCCCCCCTGGGACTTCTTGATCTCCTCCATGCGGTCGGTGGCCTCAGCGGCGCTGACACTGCCGTCCGCGACCTGCCCCGCCAGGTCCTGCAGCAGCTGCACCCGCTGAACGACCGCCGGATTGCCGATCTTCGCCCGCTGACCGCTCATCAGCTGCGACAGCATCGGAGCGGACAGACCGAGTACCCCCGCCAGACGAGCCTGGTTGAGACCGAGATCGTCTATGAGCTTACGGAAGAGCGCCCCCAAAGGCTCCCCGTACCAGTTCCGCTGCAGTTCCCGCGCTCTCGCGGTCGCTTCCTGCTGTGCGGCGTCCATTGCGTCTCCCCATCGCTTCCCCAAGTACTGTGGTTCGCTGTAGCGAACCACGCCGAGCATCTTACGGAGCGTGGTCGCCTGCGGGGACCCCCAATCTTTTTGCGAGATCCCGGGGGTGACCCGGTACTCTGGTCCCCGGCGGCCGTCGGTATGTGGTTCTTCCGGCAGGGCGTCTCGCTCACGGGGCCTTAGCTCAGTTGGTAGAGCGCTGTCTTTGCATGGCAGATGTCAGGGGTTCGACTCCCCTAGGCTCCACTCCTCAACCCCTCCGACCTGGCACGACGCGGGCGGAGGGGTTTTGCGTGCCGTCGGCCGCACTGCGCGGCGGGGAGCGGGCCTCCACGCGGCGGACCGGGGACGCGGCAGGCGATCATCAGGGGCCGGCTACGGCCTCTCGGGCGCTGCGGCCACCCCTCGCGGTCTGGTCGGCCTTTCGGCGCCGCGCCCCCTCGCGGTCCGTGGACGGGACCGACGCCCCTGGCCCCCGAGTCCGGCCACCCGAACGGCCGATGGGCGTGACGTGCGTCACGGGCCCGGCTCCGTAGCCGGCGTGTGGGTTTGCGCAAACGTCACGGACAGACCCGGTCCGCGGGATCACCGTGCAGGTCGCGTGGGGCGCTTGTGGGCACGGGTCGTTGCAAACGTCACCGCGAACGGACGGCGCGGAGGCGATGTTCCACGTGAAACAACGCCGTGGGGCGGGAGACCCTCAAGTCTCCCGCCCCACGGCGTTGTCGGCGCCGAAGGGCGTCAGTTCCCCTCGTCGTGCCGAGCGGCCTCTTCCTCGGCCTCCTTGGCCTGTACCTCAGGATCCAGAGCCGACTGGCCGCTGCCGTCCACCGACGTCAGCCGGCTCGACTCCGGAACCTCCGTCGCCGCCGGCGGTTCCACCAGCCAGTCGGGGTTGGCCTGCTTGTCCCACCACTTCCAGGCGGCGAAGGCGCCGCCCGCGACGGCGCCGACCACCAGCAGCACGCGGGCGACCCGACCGGCTCGCGCCCGCCGCTCGTGCTTGCGGATCAGCTTCTGGATCTCCTTCGCGGTGACCTGGCCGCGCAGCGCCGCCAGTGCGGCGACACCGCGGGCGGTGGCCTCGTCCCTGACGGGCCCGGCCGCGGCCACGGCCTGCTCGATCTTCGGCCGGGAGTACTCGGCGGCCTGCCGGGCCGCCTTGCGGGTGAGGGCGGCCGCGTCCTGGGCGGCCTGGTCGACCTTCGGCGGCACATGCGTACGGGCCTGTTCGATGCGCGGTGCGACGTAGGCGCCGTACTGGACGCGGGCCTGACCGGCGGCCTGCGTCACTACCGGCGCAAGCCGTACGCGGGCCTCCTGTGCGTAGTGCGCGGTCCTGTCCTTGGCCGTCTCGGCGTAGGGCGCCACCACTTCCGCGGCGTGCAGCACGCTGTCCTTCGCCGAACCGGTCGCGGCGCGCACGCTGTCGATGCGGGTCACGGGTTCCTCCTCCTCGGTGGCGTACGGTAATTCGACTTTCCACCCTTTTACGGATCATGCCTGCCAATGAATCGCCAGGCATGCGAGGGCGGGCATCCGGGTCATGAGGATGAATACGGGGCAACGAGAGCTTGTCGTCGACAATGCCACGGATCGCCGCGCAGCGCTTCGGTACCCGGGGGTACGAGCCGGTTTTCCGCAACCGGATACCCCGGATCCGCGCCGGGAAGCAGGTGCCGGGCGACGCGGGGCGCGTGGCGTGCGAGGATCGGGGGGTCACAGGAAGACAACGGAAGGCAGATCGTGGCTGAGCAGCTTTACGCCACCCTGAAGACCAACCACGGCGACATCGAAGTCCGGCTCCTGCCGAACCACGCCCCGAAGACGGTCCGGAACTTCGTCGAGCTCGCCCAGGGCGAGCGTGAGTGGGTCAACCCCGCCACCGGCGCCAAGTCCACGGACCGGCTCTACGACGGTACGGTCTTCCACCGGGTGATCAGCGGTTTCATGATCCAGGGCGGCGACCCCCTGGGCAACGGTACCGGCGGTCCCGGTTACCAGTTCGAGGACGAGTTCCACCCGGACCTCTCCTTCAACAAGCCCTACCTGCTGGCCATGGCCAACGCCGGTCCGGGCACGAACGGCTCGCAGTTCTTCATCACCGTCGCGCCCACGACGTGGTTGAACCGCAAGCACACCATCTTCGGTGAGGTCACCGACGCGGCGAGCCAGAAGGTCGTGGACGCGATCGCCACCGCGCAGACCAACCCGCGCACCGACCGTCCGGTCAACGACGTCGTCATCGAGTCCGTCGTCGTCGAGACCCGCGAGGGCTGAGACCGCGAGGGACGACTCCCCCACGAGGCGAGTCCCCGCACGGCAGGAACCAAACGCCCCGCTCATCCGTAAAGATGGGCGGGGCGGTGCGTTCGTGCCCGGCACCCGGACGACGACCTAGGGGATGTCATGGAACACGCGGCAGGCAGCTCGCAGGACGCCCAGAGCGTGCCCGGCTGCTACCGCCACCCGGACCGCGAGACCGGGATCCGCTGCACGCGCTGCGAGCGCCCCATCTGCCCCGAGTGCATGGTCAACGCGTCCGTGGGCTTCCAGTGCCCCGAATGCGCCCGCGGCGACTCCGGTACGGGCCACGCCCCGGCCGCCTCCCGGCCCCGCACCGTGGCCGGCGGCACCGTCACGGCCGACCCGCGGCTGTGCACCAAGATCCTCATCGGCCTCAACGTCGCCGTCTTCATCGCGGTGCACGTGCGGCCTTCGCTGCTGAACGACCTGGTTCTCCTCGGCGCCTGGCCGCCGGCCCCCTACACACCCACCCAGGGCGTCGCGGGCGGCGAGTGGTACCGCATGGTCACCACGATGTTCACGCACCAGGAGATCTGGCACATCGCCTTCAACATGCTGAGCCTGTGGTGGCTGGGCGGCCCGCTCGAGGCCGCACTCGGCCGCGCCCGCTACCTGACCGTCTACTTCGTCTCCGGACTGGCGGGCAGCGCCCTGGCCTATCTCCTGGCCTCCCCGAGCACCGCCACCCTCGGCGCCTCCGGTGCCGTCTTCGGCCTCTTCGGCGCCACCGCCGTGCTGATGCGCCGGCTCAACTACGACATGCGGCCGATCATCGCCCTGCTGGCCATCAACCTGGTCATCACCTTCGGCTGGGGCGGCATCTCCTGGCAGGCCCACATCGGCGGCCTGGTGGCCGGTGTCGTCACGGGCTACGGGATGGTGCACGCCCCGCGCGAGCGCCGCGCCCTCGTGCAGTACGGAACGAGCGCCCTCGTGCTGGTCGCCGTGGTGGTGGTCACCCTGCTCAGGACGGCTCAGCTCACCTGACGTGCCCGGTTGTCCACAGCGTGTGGCGAATCTTGTGCATGATGCCCGGGAACAGCTGTGCCCCCTGTCACTGAGCGGTGTTCCCGCAGGTCAGGCAGGGGGCGAACAAGCTTGCGAAGATGGGTGCGACAGTCGTACCGGCGTCAATGGCGGACTGGTTATCCACAGATCGTCGTTCTTTATCCCCAGGGCTCCTGTGGATATTTCACGGGCTGTGGATAACTCGGCGCATACCCCTGGGCAGAGCTACTTCCACTGGGTGGAGACACCGAATCCGGCGGCAATGAAGCCGAAGCCGACCACGATGTTCCAGTTGTCCAGTGCGTCGATGGGCAGTGAACCGTCGGTCACGTAGAAGACGACGATCCAGGCGAGCCCGATGACGAACATGGCCAGCATCACGGGCGCCACCCAGGCGCGGTTGGTCAGCTTGATGGCGGTCGCCTGCTTCGCCGGGGGCGGCGTGTAGTCGGCCTTCTTGCGGATACGTGACTTCGGCACGAGGGTCTCTCCTGTCGATGCGCTGCGTGGCCGCGCAGGGATCTGTGGCTGGCTCCGGAGCAGCGTACAAGGGGACTCTTAGCGCTCCCCCGGGCGTCCGTTAGCGTAGTGCTTCCGCGGTGCCGAAGGAGATAAGGGTACGTTGAGCAATTCTGCCGACTCCCCCCGGTCCGGATCCAGTGCTGCCCCAGGGCGCCGTTTCCGGCCCGTGCGGGTGCTCACGGTGGCGGTCTTCGCCCTCGCGGGACTCATTTTCTTCACCAGTTTCAATACGGCCAAGGGCACCAATATCCGGACGGACACGTCCTTGCTGAAGCTTTCGGACCTCATCCAGGAGCGCAGCCGGAAGAACAAGGAACTGGACGACGCCAACGCCTCCCTGCGCCGTGACGTCGAGGCGCTCGCCGAACGCGACGACGGCAGCAGCAAGGCGCAGGACGAGAAGCTCTCCGCCCTGGAGAAGAGCGCCGGCACGCAGAAGGTCAAGGGCACGGCGATCACCGTCACCCTCAACGACGCCCCGCCGAACGCCACCGCCAAGCTCCCCGGCTACCCCGAGCCGCAGCCGGACTACCTGGTCATCCACCAGCAGGACCTGCAGGCCGTGGTGAACGCCCTGTGGCAGGGCGGCGCCAAGGGGATCAAGGTCATGGACCAGCGGCTGATCTCCACCAGCGCCGTGCGCTGCGTCGGCAACACGCTGATCCTGCAGGGCCGGGTCTACTCACCGCCGTACAAGATCACCGCGGTCGGGGACCCGGACAAGCTGAACAGGGCGCTGTCCGACTCCGCCGCGATCCAGAACTACATGGTCTACGTGAATGTCTACGGCCTCGGCTGGAAAGTGACGCAGGACGGGACGGTGACTCTTCCCGGCTACTCGGGCACAGTGGATCTGCACTACGCCCAGCCTGTGGAGTGAACTGAGCAGTTCGGGAGCTGCCGGTGCGCGTTGTCGTCAGGACCCTCAGCGAGCTGTGCATCACCGTCGGGACCCTGATCTGCCTCTTCGTCGTCTACGTGCTGTTCTGGACCGGCGTGCGCGCGGACGGCGCGATGAACCACCAGATCGACGTGCTGCACGACCAGTGGTCGAAGCAGACGGCACACCCGAAGTCGACCGCCGGGGCCGCGAGCGGAAGTTCCGCCGCTCCCGCCCGGCCCGCCCCGTACGTCGCGGGCAAGCCCTTCGCGATCATGTACATCCCGCGGCTCGGTTTCACGTGGAACAAACCGGTGCTGGAGAACACCGAGGTGAACAGCCTCAAGAAGGGCCTCGGGCACTACGCGGACACCGCGCGGCTCGGCCAGGTGGGCAACTTCGCGGTCGCCGGGCACCGGCGCACGTACGGCGACCCGTTCGTGGACTTCCCCAAGCTGCGGCCCGGGGACGCCGTTGTCCTGACCGACGGGACGAACTGGTTCACGTATCGGATCGACAAAGGCCCCTACAAAACCGTTCCCACCGACGTTGAGGTGATCGACCCTGTCCCACGTAAGTCGGGGTATACGCGTGCGGGCCGGTATCTGACGCTGACCACCTGCGATCCCGAGTGGGGGCACAGTCACCGGCTCATCGTGTGGGCGCACCTGGACAGCACACAGCCTGTAGAGGAAGGCGAACCGGCGGCGCTGCGCCGTTAGTCTGGTGCGGATACGGCGTGAGTCTGGAGCCGTGGCGGAACGGAAGGGACGGCATGTACGGCTGGATCTGGCGGCATCTGCCGGGGAACGTGTGGGTGAGGGCGCTGATCGCGCTCGCACTCGTGCTGCTGGTGGTCTATGTCCTCTTCCAGTACGTCTTCCCGTGGGCCGAACCGCTGCTGCCCTTCAACGATGTGACGGTGGACAACCAGTGAGCGCTCGCATTCTCGTCGTCGACAACTACGACAGCTTCGTCTTCAACCTGGTCCAGTACCTGTACCAGCTGGGCGCCGAGTGCGAGGTGCTGCGCAACGACGAGGTGGCGACCGCGCACGCCCAGGACGGCTTCGACGGAGTGCTGCTGTCGCCGGGCCCGGGCACGCCCGAGGAGGCCGGCGTCTGCGTCGAGATGGCCCGCCACTGCGCCGCCACCGGTGTGCCGGTCTTCGGCGTGTGCCTGGGCATGCAGTCGATGCAGGTGGCGTACGGCGGTGTCGTGGACCGCGCGCCGGAGCTGCTGCACGGCAAGACCTCGCTGGTGGAGCACGAGGGCAAGGGCGTCTTCGCCGGCCTGCCCAGCCCCTTCACGGCGACCCGCTACCACTCCCTGGCGGCGATGCCCCTGACCGTGCCGGCCGAGCTGGAGGTCACGGCCCGCACGCAGGACGGCATCATCATGGGCCTGCGCCACCGTGAACTCCCGGTCGAGGGCGTGCAGTTCCACCCCGAGTCCGTGCTCACCGAGCACGGACACCGGATGCTGGCCAACTGGCTGGTCGAGTGCGGCGACGAGGGCGCGGTGGCGAGGTCGGCGGGGCTCGCCCCGGTGGTGGGCAGGGCCACGGCGTGACCGCACTGCGCCCCGAGCGCGAGACCGACGCCTCGTACGGGCAGGAGCCCTACGAGGCGTCCGGTGCGTTCGAGGAGTGGTACGGGGACGCGGCGGGGCAGCAGGGGGGATACGCCACACCGGCCGAGGAGCCGTACGCGGCGCCGGTGACGGAGCAGCCGTACGAACCGTATCTGCCGCCGATCGACGAGGAGACGGTGGCGCTGCGGATCCCCGATCCGCCGCTGGGCGCGTCCATATCGCCTTCTGGCGCCCCAACAGCAACACCGGTATCGGGAACCCCTTCGGGCGGACGAGCGGCCCGCAGAAAGGCCGCCAAGCGCCGTGGTGGGCGTCATGGAGGCGCACACGCGGCATCGGAGTCGGCGGAGAGCGCCGAATCATCCGATTCCTTCGGATCGTCCGGTTCCGGCGCGCCCCTCTCCCGCGTCGAGGCCCGTCGGCAGGCCCGCGCCCGCAAGCCGAGTCCCGGCGTCATCGCGAGCCGGGCCGTCGGAGAGCTGTTCATCACCACCGGTGTGCTGATGCTGCTGTTCGTGTCCTACCAGCTGTGGTGGACGAACGTCCGCGCGCACGCACAGGCGGACAAGGAGACGAGCAGCCTGCAGAAGGACTGGGCGAGCGGGAAGCGCGAGCCGGGGGAGTTCCAGCCCGGTCAGGGCTTCGCGATCCTCCACATCCCCGAACTCGACGTGGTCGTGCCCATCGCCCAGGGCGTCAGCAACAAGAAGGTCCTGGACAAGGGCATGGTCGGCCACTACAGCGAGGGCAAGCTGAAGACGGCGATGCCGTCGGACAAGACCGGCAACTTCGCGCTCGCCGGCCACCGCAACACGCACGGCGAGCCGTTCCGCTACATCAACAAGCTCAAGGCGGGCGACGAGATCGTCGTGGAGACGCAGGACGACTACTACGTCTACAAGATGACGTCCATGCTGCCGGTGACGTCGCCGAGCAACACGAGCGTGATCAACCCCGTGCCGCCGCAGTCCGGCTTCACCAAGCCGGGCCGTTACATCACCCTCACCACCTGTACGCCGGAGTACACGAGCAAGTACCGGTTGATCGTCTGGGGCAAGATGGTCGAGGAACGGCCGCGCAGCAAGGGCAAGCCGGATGCGCTCGTCCAGTAGGGACAGATGAACGTGGCAGCGACCACCGACGGCACACAAGAGGACACCGACGCCACCGCGGCACCCCCGGCACGGCGCCGGCGCGGCACAGGCCGTATCGCCATGGCGGTGAGCGTCTTCGGCGAACTCCTCATCACCGCGGGCCTGATCCTCGGGCTCTTCGTCGTCTACTCGCTGTGGTGGACGAACGTCATCGCCGACCGGGCAGCGGACAAGCAGGCGGACAAGGTGCGCGACACCTGGGCCCACGAGCCCAGCGGCCCCGGCGCGCTGGACACCAAGAACGGCGTCGGCTTCCTGCATGTCCCCGCCATGAAGAACGGCGAGGTCCTGGTCGAGAAGGGCACCTCGACGGACGTCCTCAACGAGGGCGTGGCCGGCTACTACACGGACCCGATCAAGGCGGCGCTCCCGATGACGGGCAAGAAGGGCAACTTCACCCTCGCCGCCCACCGGGACGGCCACGGCGCCAAGTTCCACAACATCGACAAGCTGCGCAAGGGCGACCCGATCGTCTTCGAGACGCGGGACAAGTGGTACGTCTACAAGGTCTACGACATCCTCGACGAGACCTCGAAGTACAACGTCAAGGTCCTCTCGCAGGTCCCGAAGGAGTCGGGGAAGACGAAGGCCGGCCACTACATCACCCTGACGACCTGCACCCCGGTGTACACCTCGCGCTACCGGTACGTGGTGTGGGGCGAGCTGGTCCGGGTGGAGAAGGTGGACAGCAAGCGGACGCCGCCGAAGGAACTGCGGTAGGCGGCGAAGAAGCCCCGGTCCTCCGACGGAGGACCGGGGCTTCTTCTGTGTCGGCGGGCATCCGCCTCGGCGTCAGCCGAAGATGCCGCCGTTGTTGTTGCCGCCGTTGTTTCCGCCGCCGCCCACGGTCACGAGAGTGATCGTCGTGTTCGCGGGGTCGTCGACCCCTGTGTTGCCCTGCGGATCCTGCTGCAGGACGAACGCGTCGTCGCTCTGGTCACTGCCGTTGGCGAACTGGATGTTGTTGAAACCGGCCTGCTGCAGGGCCTTCTTGGCGTCCTTGACGCGCTGGCCGACGACGCTGGGGACCGCCGTCTGCTGCTGCTTCTGACCGATGCTGATCTGCACCGTGGTGTTCTTCTTGACCGGGGTGCCGTTCGCCGGGTTGGTCGAGATGGCCTTGCCGACCTGGTTGTCGTCGGTGGTCGGCGTGTTGACGCAGTTGCCGTTCAGACCGACGTCGGAGAGAGCGGCCTTGGCGTCGTCGCAGCTCTTGCCGGTGACGTCCGGGACGGCGACGGTCGACGGGGCCTTGGCGACGGTGAGGGTGATCGTGGATCCCTTCTCCACCTCCTTGCCGCCGATCGGGTCCTGCTCGAGGACCTGGTTCGCCTGCTCCGAGGACTCCCGCGTCTTCACCTCGACCTTGAACCCGTAGTTGTCACCCCCGAGCTTCTGCTTGGCCTCGTCGAGGCTGAGCCCGACGACACCCGGCACCTGAACCTTCGGCGCCCCCGTCGACACCACGAGGTTGACCGCAGTCCCCTTCTTCACCTCGGAGTTCTTGGTCGGGTCCTGGGAACAGACGGTGCCCTTGGTCTGGGCCTCGCAAGGCTTCTTGGTGACCGAGCCCACAGTCAGGTCGCTGTTGGTCAGCTGCTTCTCGGCGTCCCCCAGCTTCAGGCTCACCAGGTTGGGCACCTGGACGGTGCCGTTGCCGACGCCCCCGCCCCCGAACGCCCACTTGCCGATCAGGATCGCGCCGACCAGCACCAGGACGCCCGCCACGACCAGCAGGATCGTGGAGGTGTTGGACTTCTTCTGGCGGCGGCGGTCGACGCGGTCGTCGTAGCCGTAGCCCTGGTCGTCCGGGCCGCCCATGGGCGGCAGCATCGTCGTGGCGCCGGCGCCCGCGTCGGCGCGCAGGGCCGTCGTCGGCTGGTCGTCCGGGTAGCCGCCGTAGCCGACCGAGCCCATGGCCGCGGTGGCCGCGACCGGCTGGCCGTCGAGGCAGGCCTCGATGTCCAGGCGCATCTCGTCGGCCGACTGGTACCGGTAGTTCGGGTCCTTGACCAGCGCCTTCAGGACGATGGCGTCCATCTCGGGCGTGATCTCGGGGTCGAACACGGACGGCGGCTGCGCCTCCTCGCGGACGTGCTGGTACGCCACCGCGACCGGGGAGTCGCCGACGAACGGAGGGCGGACCGTCAGCAGCTCGTACAGCAGACAGCCCGTCGAGTACAGGTCGGACCGCGCGTCCACCTGCTCGCCCTTGGCCTGCTCCGGCGACAGGTACTGCGCCGTGCCGATGACCGCCGCGGTCTGCGTCATCGTCATGCCGGAGTCGCCCATGGCGCGGGCGATGCCGAAGTCCATGACCTTGACCTGGCCGTTGCGCGTGAGCATGACGTTGGCCGGCTTGATGTCGCGGTGGACGATGCCGTTCCTGTGGGCGTACTCCAGGCCCTGGAGGATGCCGATGGTCATCTCCATCGCGCGCTCGGGCAGGAGCTTGCGACCGGAGTGCAGGAGTTCGCGCAGCGTGGAGCCGTCGACGTACTCCATGACGATGTACGGGATCGAGACCCCGTCGATGTAGTCCTCGCCCGTGTCGTAGACCGCGACGATCGCGGGATGGTTGAGCGAGGCGGCCGACTGGGCCTCCCGGCGGAACCGGGCCTGGAAGGACGGGTCGCGCGCGAGGTCGGCGCGCAGCGTCTTCACCGCCACGGTGCGGCCGAGCCGGGTGTCATGCGCGAGGTATACCTCCGCCATGCCACCACGGCCGAGCACCTGGCCCAGCTCGTACCGGCCGCCGAGGCGACGCGGCTCTTCCATGCTTCCTACCAGCCCTCTCCGTCGGTCCCGACCGACACGGGTGTGCGGTCGGAGGCTGCCGTCCGGGCCTACCGTACCCGGCTAGCTTTGTGTGACCTGGCCAAGTGCGTCACCCGATACAGGACCGGTATCGCAACGTGCACCGATGTGAAGGCGACGTGAGCGGGGTCACTTCTTGGAGCCGATGACCGCCTCCATCACACTCTTCGCGATCGGGGCGGCCAGGCCGCCGCCGGAGATGTCGTCACGGTTGGCCTTGTCGTCCTCGATGACCACGGCCACGGCGACGGGCTTCGAGCCGTCGGCGAGCTTGGCGTAGGAGATGAACCAGGCGTACGGGTTCTCGCTGTTCTCCACACCGTGCTGGGCGGTACCGGTCTTGCCGCCCACGGTGACGCCGTTGATCTGCGCATTGGTGCCGGTGCCCTGCTTGACGACCGTCTCCATCATCGACTGCAAGGTCTGCGCGTTCTGCGCCGACAGGGGCTGGCTCATCTCCTGCGGCTCGGTCTGCGAGATCGTGTCGAGATTGGAGGACTGCAGCTTGTCGACCATGTATGGCTTCATCAGCTTGCCGTCGTTGGCGACCGCGGAGGCGACCATCGCCATCTGCAGCGGGGTCGCAGCCGTGTTGAACTGGCCGATCGAGGACAGCGCCGTCTGCGAGGAGTTCATGTTGTCGGAGAAGACCGAGGCGCTGGAGCGGACCGGCGTGAACTGCTCGGAGTCGAAGCCGAACTTCTTCGCCTCCGCGAGCATCTTCTCGTTGCCGAGGTCGGCGCCGATCTTGCCGAAGACGGTGTTGCAGGAGTAGCGCAGCGCGACCCGCAGCGTCGCGTCCTTGCAGGGGATGTTCCCCTCGTTCTTCAGCTCGGTCGTGGTGCCCTTCATGATGTAGGGCAGCGGCGAGTCGGTCTTCTCGTCGGCGGAGTTGTACAGCCCGTTCTCCAGCGCGGCCGCGGCCGTGACCACCTTGAAGGTGGAGCCCGGCGGGTAGGTCTCGCGCAGCGCCCGGTTGAGCATCGGGTCGGAGGGGTTGTTCTTCTTCTGCAGCGCCGTCCAGGCCTTGGAGTCCGTCGACGTCGAGTTGCCCGCGAAGGTCGAGGGGTCGTACGACGGGTACGAGGCCAGCGCCAGGATCTTGCCGGTGGCCGGGTCGAGCGCGGCGACCGCGCCCTTGCCGCCCTGGGACTTCAGACCGTCGTACGCGGCCTTCTGCGCGGCGGCGTTGAGGGTGGTGACGACGTTGCCGCCCTGCCGCTGCTTGCCCGTGATCATGTTGAAGGTGTTGCGGAAGAACAGCCGGTCGTCGGTGCCGGAGAGGATGCCGTCCTCGATGGACTCCAGCTGGTTGGCGCCGAAGGCCTGGGAGGCGTACCCGGTGACCGGCGCCCACATGGCGCCGTTCTTGTAGGTGCGCTTGTACTTCAGGTCGTTCAGGCCGCTCTTGCTGGACTCGGTGGAGCCGGTGATCGGGTCTCCGTCGACGATGATGTCGCCGCGCGGGGTGGAGTAGCGGGCGATGGTGACGCGGCGGTTCTTCGGGTCGTCCTTGAGGCTGTCGGCCTTGACGTACTGGAGCCAGTTGTCGCGGACGAGCAGGGCGAGGACCAGAAGACCGCAGAAGATCGCGATCCGGCGCAGGGGCTTGTTCATGACGGGCGGACCACCTGGGTCATCTCGGCGTCGGGGTTGATGGCGGGGGTGGGCGCCGGGCGGCGTGCGGTGTCGCTGATTCTGATCAGGATGCCGATGAGGGCCCAGTTGGCGAGCACCGAGGAGCCGCCGTAGGCCAGGAACGGCATGGTCATACCGGTCAGCGGGATGAGGCCCATGACACCGCCGGCCACGACGAAGACCTGGAGGGCGAAGGCGCCGGACAGGCCCACGGCGAGGAGCTTGCCGAAGGGGTCGCGGGCGGCGAGGGCGGTGCGCACGCCGCGTTCCACGATCAGGCCGTAGATGAGCAGGATCGCCATGATGCCCGCCAGGCCGAGCTCCTCGCCGAAGGTGGCGAGGATGAAGTCGGAGTTGGCGGCGAACCGGATGAGGTCGGAGTGGCCCTGGCCGAGGCCGGAGCCCAGGGTGCCGCCGGAGCCGAAGGCCCACAGTGCCTGCATCGACTGCTCGGAGTGGCCGGCCACACCGGCCTGGCTGAGCTTGTACTCCTTCATCGGGTCGAGCCAGGCCTGGACACGCTGCTGGACGTGCGGTTCGAAGCTGGCCACGCCGACGGCGCCGGCCGCGGACATCAGCAGACCGAAGACGATCCAGCTGGTCCTCTCGGTGGCGACGTACAGCATGACGACGAACATGCCGAAGAACAGCAGCGAGGTACCGAGGTCGGTCTCGAAGACCAGGATGAGGATCGACAGCGCCCAGACGACGAGGATCGGGCCGAGGTCGCGGCCGCGCGGCAGGTACAGGCCCATGAAGCGGCGGCTGGCGAGGGCGAGGGCGTCGCGCTTGACCATCAGGTAGCCCGCGAAGAAGATCGCCAGGGCGATCTTCGCGAACTCACCGGGCTGCAGGGAGCCCAGGCCCGGGACGCGGATCCAGATCTTGGCGCCGTAGATGTTGGCGCCCAGGCCCGGCACCAGCGGCAGGATGAGCAGCACCAGCGCGCCGAACATCGAGATGTACGTGTAGCGCTGCAGGACGCGGTGGTCCTTGAGGAAGATCAGCACGACGACGAACAGGCCGATGCCCAGCGCGGTGTACAGCAGCTGGCGGGGCGCGGCCGTGAAGTAGTTCGGCAGCGACTGCAGCAGCTTGGACTGGTCGAGCCGCCAGATGACCACGAGGCCGAGACCGTTGAGGAGCGTGGCCAGCGGCAGCAGCAGCGGGTCCGCGTACGGCGCGAACTTCCGTACGGCGAGATGGGCGATGGCCGCGAGCAGTCCGAGCCCGAGGCCGTAGCTCAGCAGGCCGGCCGGCACCTTGTCGTCAATGGCGAGGCCCACGTTGGCGTAGGCGAACACGGGGATGACGACGGCGAACACCAGCATCGCCAGCTCGGTGTTCCGTCTGCTCGGTGCGCCGATCGCGCCGATCGTGGACGTGTGGTGCGTCGGTGTGTTGGTAGTACTGCTCATCGTGTGACAGGGCCTCTCACGGCTTGCCTACTGCTTACCGCACATCGAGACGACCTTCTGCTCTTCCTCCGAGAGGCTGGGGCCGGGGCTGGGAGTGGCGGTGGTCGCGGACGGGTTCGGGCTCGGGGACTTCGACTTCGACGATGCCGTCGACGACGGCGTCGGTGACGACGTGGCCTTGGACGTGAGGGAGGTGCTGCTGGTTCCCGTGGTGCCGCCCGCCTGGCCTTCTCCGGTCTTGGAGTTCTTCTTGCTCTCCGCCGCCTCCTGCTCGGCCTGCTTCTTGCACGCGGAGGCCTGTACGGCGAGCTCGTCGACCTTCTTCCGGGCGTCCGTCAGGCCGCCCTCGGCGATCGTGTTCTTGACCTGCTTCTGCTGGTAAGGCGGCAGGTACTTGAGTTCGATCTCGGGGTGGTCCTTCTCCACCTTCGACAGGGAGACCCAGGCCAGGTCCTGGCTGATGCCCCGGTACAGCGCGACGTGCTCGCCGTTGGTGCCGACGTAGTACTGGGTCTGCGTCCAGCGGTAGCCGCCGTACAGACCGCCGCCGATGACGGCGAGCGCGAGCACGCTGTAGAAGGATCTCTTCAGCCACCTGCGGCCCTTGCGGGGCTTGACGAAGTCGTCGTCGGTGTAGTCGCCGAAGCTGCCCGCCGGGATGTAGCCGGTGGTGTCGCCGGAGCCGGGCGGGCCGAACTCGCCGCCTCCGCCGCCCTGTCCGGGCACCTGGCGGCCGAGGCCGGAGGCGCGGCCCGCGGGCGTCTGCATGATCCCGGGGTCGTGGTGGAGGTGGTTCTGGTTCTCGGCGACCGCGCCGACCACGACCGGGGTGTCGGAGAGCTGCCCGGCGAGGGTGTCGCCGGTGTCCAGGTCGAGGACGTCGGCGACGATGACCGTGATGTTGTCGGGACCGCCGCCGCGCAGCGCGAGCTGGATGAGCTCCTGGACGGTCTCCTGGGGGCCCTGGTAGCTGGCCAGGGTGTCCTCGAGGGTCTGGTGCGAGACGACGCCGGAGAGGCCGTCGGAGCAGATCAGGTAGCGGTCGCCGGCCCGGACCTCACGGATCGACAGGTCCGGCTCCACGTGCTCGCCGCTGCCCAACGCCCGCATCAGCAGCGAGCGTTGGGGGTGGGTGGTGGCCTCTTCCTCGGTGATGCGGCCCTCGTCGACCAGCCGCTGCACCCAGGTGTGGTCCTGCGTGATCTGGGTGAGGACGCCGTCGCGCAGCAGGTACGCGCGCGAGTCGCCGACGTGCACGAGGCCGAGGCGCTGGCCGGTCCACAGCAGGGCGGTGAGCGTGGTGCCCATGCCCTCCAGCTGCGGGTCCTCCTCGACCATCGAGCGCAGCTGGTCGTTGGCGCGCTGCACCGCCAAGCCGAGGGAGGTGAGGATGTCGGAGCCGGGCACGTCGTCGTCGAGGGCGACGATGGTGGAGATGGCCTCGGAGGAGGCGACCTCGCCGGCGGCGGCACCGCCCATGCCGTCGGCGATCGCGAGCAGGCGCGGGCCGGCGTATCCGGAGTCCTCGTTGCCCTCCCGGATCATGCCTTTGTGCGATCCGGCGGCGAAGCGCAGTGACAGACTCATGCGCACCTCGCCCGTCGGCTCCGGGTACATCCGCACGGTGCCCACCCTCCGGTCGGGAGCGCGCCGGGGCCCGTCGTGGGGGCCGCCGCTGCGTGCTCGCTCCGCTCGCTCATTGTCGTACTACTTCCGCAGCTCGATGACTGTCTTGCCGATGCGGATCGGCGCGCCCAGCGGAATCGGCGTGGGGGTCGTCAGCCGGCTCCGGTCGAGGTACGTGCCGTTGGTGGAGCCCAGGTCCTCGACGATCCAGTTGCCGTCGCGGTCCGGGTAGATCCTGGCATGGCGGCTGGAGGCGTAGTCGTCGTCCAGCACGATCGTGCTGTCGTGTGCCCGGCCCAGGGTGATGGTCTGGCCCTGCAGCGCGACGGTGGTGCCGGTGAGGGTGCCCTCGCTCACGACGAGCTTGGTGGGGGCGTTGCGGCGCTGACGGCCGCCACCGCCCTGCTGCTGGCGCTGCGGCGGCGGTGCCGCCTGCTGCTGCCGTGCGGCTTGCTGGGGCCGGTTGGCCTCCCGTCGCGAGCCGCGCTGGGTGACGCGCGTACCGAACAGGTCGCTGCGGATGACCTGCACGGCCACGATCACGAACAGCCACAGTACGGCCAGGAAACCCAGCCGCATGACCGTGAGGGTCAGCTCTGACATTGCCCCCGCTTCACCCTTCGGCTTGCCGGTAAATGATGGTGGTGCTGCCCACGACGATCCGCGAGCCGTCGCGGAGCGTAGCGCGGGTGGTGTGCTGCCCGTCCACCACGATGCCGTTGGTGGACCCGAGATCCTGGATCGTCGAGGGCGTTCCGGTCCGGATCTCACAGTGCCGACGCGAGACGCCGGGGTCGTCGATCCGCACGTCGGCTTCGGTGCTGCGACCCAGCACCAGCGTCGGGCGGGAGATCTGATGGCGGGCGCCGTTGATCTCGATCCAGTAGCGGGTGCGCCCGCCGGCCGCCGGGGCGGCCGGGGGACGCTGCAGGTAGGGCGCGCTGCCGCCGCGGCCGCCGGGCGGCGGTGCGGCCGGCATGGGCGGGGCCCCCGCCGGGGCGGCGGCGGGCGGATAGCCGTAACCGCCGGGACGGCCCGCGGCCGGAGCCGCGGGGGCCGCCGGGGCCGGGGCTCCGGGGGCCTGCTGGTTGGTGGAGGAGGCGAGCGTACGGCTGCGCACCCGGTACAGGCCGGTGTCGAGGTCGTCTGCCTTCTCCAGGTGGACCTTGATGGGGCCCATGAAGGTGTAGCGCTGCTGCTTGGCGTAGTCGCGCACCATGCCGGCGAGCTCGTCGCCGAGCTGGCCGGAGTAGGGGCTGAGCCGCTCGAAGTCCGGCGTGCTCAGCTCCACGATGAAGTCGTTGGGGACGACCGTCCGGTCGCGGTTCCAGATCGTCGCGTTGTTGTCGCACTCGCGCTGCAGCGCGCCGGCGATCTCCACGGGCTGGACCTCGGACTTGAACACCTTGGCGAAGGTGCCGTTGACCAGACCTTCGAGACGCTGCTCGAACTTCTTCAGGACTCCCATGGGGCACCTCCTCCGTAGTCTCTGTCGTCCTTCGTCCCGCCTTGCGGGTACTGCACTTCCTGGTACTGCTTACTGATCGTATCCACGCGCCGGGTAATCGGCTGGTTCCCCCTGTCGGCCCCGTCGACGGGTGTCGACGCCTGTCGAAGTTCCCTCCGGAGGTTCCCTCCGAAGCTCCCCTTCGAACTCGTCCCTCGAACTCCTTCTGCCCAGGATCGTAGAGGCGGCCGCAGACAAGTGTCCCGCACCTGACTGTGGACCCTGCCCGGCTCCTGTGGAGACGGGCCGTACCGGTACGAGGTTGATACGAGAACCGGCACTCCTTGATACGGAGCGGAGCGCTCCGATGATCGGCCGGGGCGGGGCCGGATCGGGAGAGCTCCCTGGTCGGCGGCTGCCCCGGGGTAAGGGATGTGAACCCACCCCCGCCAGCGTGCTAATGTTCTGCGTGTCGGAAGGCGCCGGCCCCACAGAGGGAAGGAGCCCGAGGACACACCCAATGCGCGGGTGGCGGAATAGGCAGACGCGCTGGATTCAGGTTCCAGTGCCCGCAAGGGCGTGGGGGTTCAACTCCCCCCTCGCGCACCAGCCGGAAGCCCCCAGGTCTCGGACCTGGGGGCTTCCGCGTTGTCCGGCGCGGTGTGAGCCGTATTACCTGGTGAGGACAATCACACGCATGTGACACGGGTCCGGTCCGGGGTCGGCGGCCGGAGTTTTCCACAGGGTGAGAGTTGTCCACAGGGGTCTGACGCGTTCCGGCCACCGGCTGTACGGTCTCCACGAGTTGATGTTCGTGGGCGCGCGTGCGCGGATGTACGGGGGAGGCGGTCGGTGTGACTGAGGGTGTTGCGGGGGCGGGCGTGCGCCGGTTGCCCCGGGTGCGCGGCTTCGCCGAGTGGCCCGTGGAGGGTTCGCCCAAGCAGGAGGGCAAGGCGCTGCGCGACCTGGTCCCGCGCGGCACGCATGCCGCGCTCGACCTGGACGACGCCCGGCCCGACGCCGTCGCGGCGATCGAGGAGTCCCATCGCGGCCGGATCCCCGAGCTCACGCCGATCCGGGCGGGCCGGATGGCCGCGACGCCCTTCGCCTTCCTGCGCGGCTCGGCGGGCCTGATGGCCTACGACCTGGCGCGTACACCCATGACGAGGATCCGCGCGCAGATCTGCGGAGACGCGCATGCCGCGAACTTCGGTCTGTACGGGGACGCGCGGGGCGGTCTGGTCATCGATCTGAACGACTTCGACGAGACGGTCAGCGGCCCCTGGGAGTGGGACCTCAAGCGGCTCGCCGCCTCCCTGGTGCTCGCGGGCCGGGAGGCCGGCGCGGACGAGGATTGCTGCCGCAAGGCCGCGTACGACGCGACCGGCGCCTACCGCCGCACCATGCGGCTCCTGGCCAAGCTGCCCGTGCTGGACGCGTGGAACGCGATCGCGGACGAGGAGCTCGTCTCCCACACCGACGCCCATGACCTGCTCGGCACCCTGGAGCGGGTCTCGGAGAAGGCGCGGGCGAACACCAGCGGGCGGTTCGCGGCGAAGGCGACGGAGGAGACCGCCGAGGGCGGGCGCCGTTTCGTGGACGCGGCGCCGGTGCTGCGGCGGGTGGACGACGAGGAGGCGGCCGCGGTCGCCACGGCCCTCGAACAGTACGTGGGGACTGTCTCCGAGGACCGGCTGCCGTTGTTGGCCCGGCACGCGGTGCACGACGTGGCCTTCCGGATCGTCGGCACGGGCAGCGTGGGCACGCGCTCCTACGTCGTCCTGCTCCTGGACCACCGGGGCGAGCCGCTGGTGCTGCAGGTGAAGGAGGCGCGGCCGTCGGCCCTCGTCCCGCACCTGGTGACCGCGGGCTTCGAGGTGCCGGCCGTCGAGCACGAGGGCCGCCGGGTGGTGCTCGGCCAGAAGCGGATGCAGGTGGTCAGCGACATCCTGCTGGGCTGGACGTCGGTGGACGGCCGGCCCTTCCAGGTACGGCAGTTCCGCAACCGCAAGGGCAGCGTCGACCCCGCGGCCCTGGCCGCCGACCAGATCGACGACTACGGCCGCATGACCGGCGCCCTGCTGGCCCGCGCCCACTCCCACAGCGCCGACCCGCGGCTGATCGCCGGTTACTGCGGCAAGAACGACGAACTGGACGAGGCGATGGCCGACTTCGCGGTCGCGTACGCCGACCGGACCGAGGCGGACCACGCGGATCTGGTGGCGGCGGTGCGGGCGGGGCGGGTCGCGGCGGAGATGGGCGTGTGAGGGCGGACGGGCCGCGCCGGGTCGGCCCGGAGCGGCCGTGGCCTAGGCTGGTCGGGTGACGAGCCCGGAAGCTGAGCAGGGTGGGGTCGCCGGCGAACCGCGGGCGACGCCCCAGGAGGGTGCGCCGCGCCCCGAGGAGCGCCTGGAGCGGGCCGTGCGCGCCGCCGAGCAGGCGCTGATCGAGTACGAGATCGCGGTGGAGACCTTCCGGATCGAGGTCGAGAACTTCTCCCGGCTGCACCACCAGAAGCTCGGCCCGATGTACGCCCGCCTGGACGAGCTGGACGCCCAGATCGCCGAGGCCAGGGCCGAGCGGACCGGCGACCCGGAGGACCGGCGCCGGGCGGACGAGGCCCGGGCGCGGGTCATGCCCATGCCGGGGGTCGAGGAGCTGTTCCACGGCTGGATGGACGGGGAGGGACTGTTCCCGGAGGCGGCCGCGATGCTCACCGACCAGCCGGTGCGGCCCCCGCAGCGGGTCCGCCCGAGCGACGAGGCCCGCAAGCTCTACCGCGAACTGGCCCGCAAGGCCCACCCCGACCTGGCCCCGGACGACTCCGAGCGGCAGCGGCGCGAGGAGTTCATCACCCGGGTCAACGCCGCCTACGCCCGCGGTGACGAGACGCTGCTGCGGGAGCTGGCCGAGGAGTGGGCCAAGGGTCCGGCGCCGGCCGAGCGCGGCCCGAGCCGCAGCGAGGAGCTCTACGCCCGCCTCGAATGGCTGGCCCAGCGCAAGGAGCTGCTCTCGCTGGTCGCCAAGGACCTGGAGGAGGGCGCGATCGGCTCGATGCTCCGGCTGGCCCCCGACGACCCCGACCGCCTCCTCGAGGAGATCGCCGAGCAGCTGCTGGCGGACGTGGCCCAGCGGGAGCGGGAACTGGCGGAACTGCTCGGCGGCTAGCCGGGCCGGTCCCCGCCGGTCGGCCGGGCGCTGTCGTGGCCGGTGGCGTCGGGTAGCGTCGGAGCATGAGTTTCGGAGCTGGTGTGCCCACCGTCGAGGTCGGGGACCTGAAGGACGGCGACTTCCTGCTGGACGTCCGCGAGGACGACGAGTGGAAGGCGGGTCACGCCGAAGGGGCGCTGCACATCCCCATCAGTGAGTTCGTGGCCCGTTACGGCGAGCTGACCGAGGCCGCGCCGCAGGACGGGCGCGTCAACGTGATCTGCCGCTCCGGCGGCCGCTCGGCCCAGGTCACCATGTACCTGGTCCAGCAGGGCATCGACGCGGTGAACGTCGACGGCGGCATGCAGGTGTGGGCGGCCGCCGGCCGGCCCGTCGTGACCGACGAGGGCCGGCCCGGGTTGGTGCTGTAGGCGGCGCCGCGGGCTCTCAGCCCAGCGGGTGTGCCGCCAGCAGGTCGCCGAGGGCCTCCTCGTGCGCCGCCGCCGGGCCGAGCGACAGCTCCAGGTGCTTGGCCCAGGCGTGGTACCGGTGCAGCGGGTACTCTACGTCCGCCCCGAAGCCGCCGTGCAGATGCTGCGCCGTCTGCACGACCCGGCGCACCCCTTCCGACGCCCAGATCTTGGCGACGGCCACGTCCCCCGAGGCGGGCAGCGCGCCGGGCGCACCGGAGGCGATCCGCCAGGCCGCCTGCCAGAGCGTGGCCTCCATGGCCCGCAGGTCGATGTAGCGGTCGGCGGCCTGCACGGCCACCGCCTGGAACGTGGCGATCGGGTGCCCGAACTGCTCCCGCTTGCCCGCGTATGCGCTGGTCATCGCGAGGACCTGCTCGCCCAGCCCGAGCGCGAGGGCGCAGGTCCCGGTGGTCAGCAGGTCGCGCAGCCACTCCCAGGCGCCGTCGGCGTCGATGACGTCGCGGGCCGCGACGCGCACGGAGTCCAGGCGCAGTTCGCCGAGTCGCTCGCCGGACGTGGAGACCTGCTCGGCGAGCACGACGCCCTCGTGGACGCGCGGCACGACGGCGAGCAGCGTCCGGTCCGCGGTGGTGCGGGCGGGCAGCAGCACGAAGTCGGCGTTGTGCGCCCACGGCACCGCGGTCTGCACGCCGTCGAGAAGCCAGCGGTCACCGTCCTGCCGTGCGCTGACGGCGAGTTCGGCCGGGTCGTGCCCGGTGCGGCCGTGCGCGGCGACGGTCAGCACCAGTTCCCCGCGGGCCGCCCCCGGCAGCAGCGCCGCCCTCGCCTCCTCACTGCCGTAGGCCTGTACGGCAGCGGCGGCGGCGCTGCTCTCCAGCAGCGGCACCCGGGCCAGTTTCCTCGCCGACTCCCGCAGCACCAGGCACAGCGCGATCGCGTCCAGGCCCGCCCCGCCGTACCGCGTGTCGAGGAGCAGGCTCAGCAGGTCCGCCTCGGCGAGCTTCGCCCACAGCGCGCGGTCGAAGTCGTCGGCGACGGCGCCCGCGACGAGCGAGGGAGAGGGCACCGTGTCCGGCGCGACCCCGGCGAACACCCCGCGCGCCGCCTCGGCCGCCGCCTGCTGCTCCTCGGTGAAGGTGAAGTCCACGGTCCTGTCCCTCCGGAGGGTCCGCTGATCTGACGGACCGTCAAGATAGAACAGGTTCTAGGAGAAGGGAACGGCGCGTCGCCCTCAACGGTCGAAGTCCAGCTCCACCTTCTCCGTCACCGGATGCGACTGGCACGCCAGCACGTATCCCGCCTCCGTCTCCTCCTTCTCCAGCGCGAAGTTGCGGTCCATGCGCACCTCGCCGGAGACCAGGAACGCCCGGCACGTCCCGCACACCCCGCCCTTGCAGGCGTAGGGCGCGTCGGAGCGGTTGCGCAGGACCGCGTCCAGCAGGGACTCGCCGTCCCGCACGGGCCAGGTACCGCCGCGGCCGTCGAGGCGCGCGGTGACCGAGCTGTGGGCCGGGGCGGACACGGGGGCGGCGGCCGGGGCGGCGGTGTCCACGTGGAAGATCTCCTCGTGGATGCGGGCGCGCGGGACGCCGAGCGCGCGCAGCGTCCGCTCCGCCTCCTGCACCAGCCCGAACGGCCCGCACAGGAACCACCCCGCCACCTGCCCCACCGGCAGCAGGGCCGGGAGCAGTCCGGTCAGCCGCTCCTGGTCGAGCCGCCCGGACGGCAGCCCCGCCTGCTGTTCCTCCCGGGACAGCACCGTCACCAGCTGCAACCGGCCGGGGTAGCGGTCCTTCAGGTCGGCTACCTCCTCCAGGAACATCGTCGAGGCGGCGGTACGGTCGCTGCGGATCAGACAGAACTGGGCCCGGGGTTCGCGCGCGAGCAGCGTCGAGACGATCGACAGCACCGGGGTGATGCCACTGCCGCCGACTACTGCCGCGTACAGGCCGGGCGCCGGATCGAGGGTGAAGCGGCCGGCCGGTGTCATCACCTCCAGCTCGTCGCCGAGGTCGATCTCCTTGAGCGCGTACGTCGAGAAGGCCCCGCCGTCGACCAGCCGCACCCCGACCCGCAGGGTGGCCGGGCCCTCGTCGCCGGGGGCCGGTGCCGGGGAGCAGATCGAGTAGGTGCGCCGGATCTCCGTGCCGTCGACGTTTCGGCGCAGCGCGAGGTGCTGGCCCGGGGCGTGCCGGTACTCCTCGCGCAGTTCCGGCGGTACGGCGAGGGTGAGGGCCACGGAGTCGTCGGTGAGCCGTTCGACCGCCGCCACGGGGAGCGAGTGGAAGCGGGCCATCTACAGCTCCTTGAAGTGGTCGAAGGGTTCACGGCAGGCGAGGCAGCGGCGCAGCGCCTTGCAGGCCGTGGAGGAGAAGCGGCTGAGCAGCTCGGTGTCGGGAGAGCCGCAGTGGGGGCAGTGGACGGGGTCGGCGTCGGGGGACCGGTGCGGGGCCGAGCCGGCCTGCGGGCCGTCGTCGGCCGTCCGTGTCGGGCCCAGTGACAGCGGTACCGGTCCGGTCTCCGTCCGGGTGCGCGGCGGCGCGATCCCGAACTCCCGCAGTTTGCG
Organism: Streptomyces sp. NPDC085900; assembly: GCF_044540925.1. Lineage (NCBI taxonomy): Bacteria > Bacillati > Actinomycetota > Actinomycetes > Kitasatosporales > Streptomycetaceae > Streptomyces > Streptomyces sp. NPDC085900. The sequence goes on from NZ_JBITSP010000011.1 coordinate 27,547, forward strand.
CCGTCCTTCGTCGGTGATGTCGTCGGTCGACCAGGCGGGCACGAGCACCGTGCGGACCTCGACCTCGCGCATGCCGTGCGCGTGCAGCGCTCGCTCTATGTCCAGGGACATGGTCTCCAGCGCCGGGCAGCCGGTGTACGTCGGCGTCAGCTCGACCTCGACCGAGTCCGCGCCGCGCAGGTGCACCGCGCGGACCACGCCGAGCTCCCGCAGGGTGAGCACGGGCAGTTCGGGGTCGGGAACCGATCCGGCGATGCCCAGGAGCTCCGCCTCCAGCGCCGTCGTCCCGGTGGCCGTCACCATGACGCCCCCGGGTGGCTGCGGTGCAGGTGCTGCATCTCGGCGAGCATCCGGCCGAAGGGTTCGGTGTGCACGCCCTGCCGGCCCGCGCCGGCCGTCCAGGCGCCGGACCGGGGTCCCTCGGGGACCGTGAGGGTCGCCCGGCGCAGCACGCCCTCGACGGCGTCCAGCCAGGCCGCCTCCAGCGCGGTCGGGTCGACGTCCAGTCCGTCCACCGGCTGGAACATCTCGCCGGTGAACCGCCACAGGGCCGCCGTCGCCCGCAGCATCCGCTCGCGGCTGTCCTCGGTGCCGTCGCCGAGCCGCAGGGTCCACTGCTCGGCGTGGTCGCGGTGATAGGCGACCTCCTTGACGGCCTTGGCGGCGAGACCGGCGAACTGGCCGTCGCCGGCTGCCAGTTCGGCGTACAGCAGGTGCTGGTAGGTGGAGAAGTACAGCTGGCGGGCGATGGTGTGGGCGAAGTCGCCGTTGGGCTGCTCGACCAACTGGAGGTTGCGGAAGGACCGTTCCTCGCGCAGATACGCCAGCTCGTCCTCGTCGCCGACCATGGACAGCAGCACGCGGGCCTGGCCGAGCAGGTCCAGCGCGATGTTCGCGAGGGCGACCTCCTCCTCCAGGACGGGGGCGTGGCCCGCCCACTCCCCCAGACGGTGGGAGAGCACCAGGGCGTCGTCGCCGAGGGCGATGGCGGCGGTCGTGGGGACGGGCGTCGTCCGTGATGCCGTCACAGGTGCTTCACCCCTTCCGGGATCTCGTAGAACGTCGGGTGCCGGTACGGCTTGTCGGCGGCCGGCTCGAAGAACGGGTCCTTCTCGTCCGGCGAGGACGCGGTGATCACCGCGGACGGGACGACCCAGATCGAGACGCCTTCGCCGCGCCGGGTGTACAGGTCGCGGGCGTTGCGCAGGGCGAACTCGGCGTCCGGCGCGTGCAGGCTGCCGGCGTGGGTGTGGGAGAGGCCCCGGCGCGAGCGCACGAAGACCTCCCACAGAGGCCAGTCGGTGTTCGTCATGCCTGCATCGCTCCCGTGGTGTCGTTGTGCTTGGCCGCGTAGGCGGCGGCCGCCTCCCGCACCCACGCGCCCTCTTCGTGGGCCCGCCGGCGCTGGGTGAGCCGCTGTTCGTTGCACGGCCCGTTGCCCTTGAGGACTTCCTTGAACTCCGTCCAGTCGATCGGGCCGAAGTCGTAGTGCTGCCGCTCCTCGTTCCACTTCAGGTCGGGGTCGGGGAGGGTGAGACCCAGCGACTCGGCCTGGGGGACGCAGATGTCGACGAAGCGCTGGCGCAGCTCGTCGTTCGAGTGCCGCTTGATCTTCCACGTCATCGACTGCGCGGAGTGCGCCGACTCGTCGTCGGGCGGGCCGAACATCATCAGGGACGGCCACCACCAGCGGTCGACGGCGTCCTGCGCCATGGCGTGCTGCTCCGGGGTGCCGCGGCTGAGGGCGAGCAGCAGCTCGTAGCCCTGGCGCTGGTGGAAGGACTCCTCCTTGCAGATGCGGACCATCGCGCGCGCGTACGGGCCGTAGGAGCAGCGGCACAGCGGCACCTGGTTGGTGATCGCGGCGCCGTCCACCAGCCAGCCGATCGCGCCCACGTCCGCCCAGGTCAGGGTCGGGTAGTTGAAGATCGAGGAGTACTTCTGGCGGCCGGCGTGGAGCTTGTCGAGCAGCTCTTCGCGGCTGGTGCCGAGCGTTTCGGCCGCGCTGTACAGATACAGGCCGTGCCCCGCCTCGTCCTGGACCTTGGCCATCAGGATCGCCTTGCGGCGCAGTGAGGGGGCGCGAGTGATCCAGTTGGCCTCCGGCTGCATGCCGATGATCTCGGAGTGGGCGTGCTGCGCCATCTGCCGCACCAGCGTCGCGCGGTAGGCGTCCGGCATCCAGTCCCGGGGTTCGATGCGCTCGTCGGCGGCCACCGCGGCGTCGAAGGCGCGCTCGTACGCGGTGGTGTCGGCACCCGCCTCCTCGGCGCCGTACGTCTGGTGCGCGGCTGCTGTCGCCATGTGGCCCCCTCGACCTGGGCTCTGCCCGGAATTCTCTACCGACCGATCGTTCGGTCCGTGCGATTCCATGGTGGGTCGGGCGCCGTAAGGTGTCAACCGCTGTGGATAACCTGCGGCCGTGCCCTGTGGACCACGCCCTGTGGACCATGGGGATGGGGCGGGTGGGGGCTGTGCGTCGCATGCGGGTCTGAGTACCGTTCCGTGCGACTGCGGTGGAGCGGCACGTACGGGCGACTCGGCGCCCACGGCCGTACAGCCGGAAGACGGACACGGAACGGGAAACGGGGCGGAATGGACGCGTACGACACTGGCTCGCACGCCCGGCACGGGCTGGACGGGCCCGGCGGGGCGCCCGAGCCGGCCGGTGGGGCGGAGTCGGGCGGGGGCTCGGGGTCGGGCGGTGGCTTGGATTTTGGCGGGGGAATGAGGTCCGCCGGTGCGAGTGAGTCCGGCGGTGCGAGGGAGTCCGGCGGTGCCAGTGAGTCCGCCGGTTCAACTGAGACCACCGGTGTTCCGGAAACCACCGGCGGCGCGGAGTCAGCCGGCCCCACCGAGGCTGCCGGCGCCCCTGATCCCGCGCGAGCCCACCGGATCGCCGAGGTGCCCGGTCCGCGGCCGGAGGCGGAGGGGTCCGTGCCCGACGACGGCGCCGATGACGGCCCGACGGCGGGCGGGGCCGGTTCCGGGCCGCTGACCGTCGTCGTCACCGACACGTTCCCCGAACCCCGCGGCGGTGTCGCCGCCCTGTCGTTGCGCTATCGGATAGCCGCGGCCCTGGCGGTCGCCGTCGTCTCCGTCGTGGTCTTCGTCCACATCGGCATGGTGTTCCTGCACGTCGCGCCGTCGAACACGCTCACCAAGGCGCACGGCAAGGCGATCGACGACTGGATCTACCCGGAGTTCGAGCAGAACTGGAAGCTGTTCGCGCCCAACCCGCTGCAGCAGAACATCGCGGTCCAGGTCCGTGCCGAGGTGAAGACGGCGGACGGCGGTGTGCGCACCACCGGCTGGTACGACCTGTCCGCCGAGGACGGCCGCGCCATCGACGCCAACCCGGTGCCGAGCCACACCCAGCAGAACGAACTGCGCCGCGCCTGGGACTTCTTCGTCGCCACGCACGACGCCTCCAACCGCGCGACGGGCACCCGCGGCTCCCTCGCCGAGACGTACATGCGGCGCATCGTGGTGCTGCGGCTGGACCGTGACGAAGCGGCCGGAAAGGGCGGCACGATCACGCAGGTCCAGGTCCGTTCGAGCACCACGAACGTGCCCCCGCCGCCCTGGAGCACGGAGAGGGTCTCGAACCAGCCGATGTACCGCATGCTGCCCTGGTGGCCCGTGACGGCCGCCGACACCGCCGGGGGTGCCGAGTGAACCGTTTCGCCCTGTCGGTCTCCGCCGGCATCGCCCGCATCACCGAGTCGGCGCTCGGCCCGTACCAGTCCGCCGTGATCCGCATCGGCTTCAGCGCGACCTGGCTGCTGTTCCTGCTGCGCGAGTTCCCGCACCGCCAGGAGATGTACGGACCCGACGCCCCGTGGAGCTGGGGCCTGGCCCACCAGCTCGTCACCTCCAACGGCGCCTTCACGGCCCTGATGTGGTCCGACACCCAGATCTGGTTCGAGCTGATCTACGTGATCGCCGTCCTGGCGAGCGCGCTGCTGCTGCTCGGCTGGCGCACCCGCGCCATGTCCGTGCTGTTCATGGTCGGGGTCGTCTCGCTGCAGAACCGCAGCGTCTTCATGGGGGACGGCGGCGACAACGTCCTGCACCTGATGTCCGTCTACCTGGTCTTCACGCGGTGCGGCCAGGTGTGGTCGCTGGACGCGCGGCGCAGGCGGCTGGCCGACGAGGCACGCGCGCGTGGAGAGCGCGTGGTGGACCGGACCGGTCCCGCCCTGTGGGCGGTGCTCGGCTTCGCGCTGGTCGCGGTGACGGCCGGGGGCCGCTTCGACGGGATCGACCCGACGGTGCCCGTCATCCTGTGGCTGACGTGGGTGGCTCAGGCCGTGTGGTGGGTGGTGGCACGCCGGGCGAAGAGCCGGGAGCCGCGCATCCTGCTGGACGTCGTCGCCAACCTCGCGCACAACGGCGCCCTGCTGGTGATCATGGCCGAGGCCTGCATGATCTACTCCACGGCCGGCTGGTACAAGATCCAGGGCACGCGCTGGCAGGACGGCACCGCCGTCTACTACCCGCTACACCTGGACTACTTCTCGCCCTGGCCCGCCCTCGGCGACCTGATGTCGTCCAGCGGAACCATGCTGATGCTCGTGACCTACGGAACGGTCATCGTGCAGGTCGCCTTCCCGTTCACGCTGCTCAACCGGAGGCTCAAGAACGTCCTGCTGGCGGTGATGATGACCGAGCACGCGGTGATCGCCGTGGTCCTCGGGCTGCCGTTCTTCTCGCTGGCGATGATCGCGACGGACGCCGTCTTCCTGCCGACGCCGTTCCTGCTTCTGCTGGGCGGAGCGGCGGCACGCGCGCGTGACCGCCTCCGCACGCGGGCCGGCCGGACGCCGCTGCCCGAGCCACGGGCCGCGGAGAGCGCCGAACCCACGCACGCCGGCTCCACGGCGTGAGCGCCCTCCGCGCGCACGTAGGCTGCACGTCATGACCGACCCCGCCCCGGAACCGCTGAGCACCTGGCGCCGGCTCGCGGAGGGCGCCGTCCTGCTGGACGGCTTCCACGCCCTCAAGCACGCCGTGCGCTTCGGTGCCGAGGTCCCGGTGGCGGTCACCGCCGACCGGCGGGCGACGCTGGCCCTCGCCGACGAGCTGGCCTCCGACGTACGAGAGACGCTGGCCGCGCTCCTGACGGAGGTGCCGGAGCCGACGTACCGGAGTCTGGTCCCGCGCCCGCACCCCACCGCCGTGGCCGCCCTGGCGGTACGGCCCTCCCGGGAGGCGAATCTCCGGAAGCTGGCGCACGCCCCGCGCGCCACGCCCGTCGTGGTCCTCGACAACCCGCGCAACCTCGGCAACGCGGGCGCGGTGATCCGCCTGGCCGCAGGCTTCGGCGCGACGGGGGTGGTCACCACCGGCACGCTCGACCCCTGGCACCCCACGGTCGTGCGCGGCGGCGCGGGCCTGCACTTCGCGACCGCGGTGGAGCGGGTGTCCGTCGAGGAGCTGCCGCCGGGACCGCTGTTCGCCCTGGACCCCGAAGGCGACGACGTCCGGGGCATCAAGCTCCCGGACGACGCCGTCCTCGCCTTCGGCTCCGAGCGCAGCGGCCTGTCCGCCGGACTGCGCGCGCGTGCCGACCACCTGGTGGCCCTGCCGATGCGCCCGCAGGTCTCCAGCTACAACCTGGCGACGAGCGTGGCCATGACGCTGTACCACTGGAGCCTGACGGGATTTCAGGCCCCGGCGTCGGATCCCCGCCGGCCCGGAGGCGACAGACCCTAGGCCTCCCTGCGGACCTCGACCACCCGGAAGCGGTTCGCCACGAAGGCTCCGTCGCACAGCGCGGCGTTCGCCGCCGGGTTGCCGCCCGAGCCGTGGAAGTCGGAGAACGCGGCCGTCTGGTTGACGTACACCCCGCCCGTCAGGTTCAGCGACAGCTGGGCCGCCTCCTCCAGGCAGACCTCCTGGACGGCCTGCTCGACCTCCTCGTCGGTCGTGTACGCGCCGACCGTCATCGCGCCCTTCTCGCGCACGGTGCGCCGCAGCAGCTCCACGCCGTCCGCGGTGGAGTCCACGGCGACCGCGAAGGAGACCGGCCCGAAGCACTCGCTCATGTAGGCGGCCTCGTCGTCCGGCTTGGCGCCGTCCAGCTTGACGATCACGGGAGAGCGCACGACCGCGCCGGGGAACTCAAGGTTGGTGATCTCCCGCGAGGCGAGGGCGACTTCGCCGAGTCCGGCCGCCGCCTCCAGACGGGACTTCACGTCCGGGTTCACGATCGCGCCGAGCAGCGCGTTCGCGCGCGCGTCGTCGCCGAGCAGGCCGTCGACCGCGCGGGCGAGGTCGGCGACCACCTCGTCGAAGGTCTTGGGGCCCTCGTCGGTGCGGATGCCGTCGCGGGGGATCAGCAGGTTCTGCGGGGTGGTGCACATCTGGCCGCTGTAGAGGGACAGCGAGAAGGCGAGGTTGGCGAGCATGCCCTTGTAGTTCGCCGCCGAGTCCACCAGCACGGTGTTGACGCCGGCCTTCTCCGTGTAGACCTGCGCCTGACGGGCGTTGGCCTCCAGCCAGTCGCCGAACGCCGTCGAACCCGTGTAGTCGATGATCCGGATCTCCGGGCGGGTGGCCAGGGTCTTCGCGATGCCCTCGCCGGGCCGCTCGGCCGCCAGCGCCACCAGGTTCGGGTCGAAGCCCGCCTCGGCGAGCACCTGGCGCGCCACCTGGACGGTCAGCGCGAGCGGCAGCACCGCGCGCGGGTGGGGCTTGACCAGGACGGCGTTGCCGGTGGCCAGGGAGGCGAACAGGCCCGGATAGCCGTTCCACGTCGGGAAGGTGTTGCAGCCGATCAGCAGGGCGATCCCGCGCGGGACGGGCGTGAACTGCTTGGTGAGCGCCAGCGGGTCCCGCTTGCCCTGCGGTTTGGTCCACTCCGCGGTGTCGGGCGTGCGGACCTGCTCCACGTACGCGTACGCCACCGCCTCCAGACCGCGGTCCTGCGCGTGCGGGCCGCCCGCCTGGAACGCCATCATGAACGCCTGCCCGGAGGTGTGCATGACCGCGTGCGCGAACTCGTGGGTGCGGTCGCTGATCCGCTTGAGGATCTCCAGGCACACCACCGCGCGCACCTCCGCGCCCGCGTCCCGCCACGCCTTCTGGCCCGCCTTCATGGCCGGCAGCAGCACGTCCACGTCCGCGTGCGGGTACTCCACGCCCAGCTCGATGCCGTACGGCGAGACCTCGCCGCCCACCCAGTCGTCCGTGCCGGGCTGGCCGAGGTCGAGGCGGGTGCCGAGCAGCGCGTCGAAGGCGGCCTTGCCCGCGGCCATGTCCAGGCTGCCGTTCTCACCGTAGGCCTTGGGGTGCTCGGGGTGCGGGGACCAGTACGCGCGTGTGCGGATCGCCTCCAGCGCCTGATCGAGGGTGGGCCGGTGCTTGGCGATCAGCTCGTGCGCGGTCAGTTCGGCGGCCATGCGGGACCAACTCCTCGTCTTGTGAACTCTCCGTCGAGCTCATGACCTGGGCAGAAATATGGGCAGGAACAGCCGGTCAGAGTTAGAGTAACCGAACGATCGGTCGGGACAAGGGGGTCCGCCGCATCTGTGGAAATCCCCGTGCGGGAGGATCGCGCACATGACAGCACTGGACCTCAGCAGCCCCGTGGCCGTCGTCGGCACCGGCACCATGGGCCAGGGCATCGCCCAGGTCGCGCTGGTCGCCGGCCATCGCGTACGGCTGTACGACGCCCTGCCCGGGCGGGCCGGGGACGCCGCCGACGCCATCGGCGCCCGCCTCGACCGGCTCGTCGAGAAGGACCGGCTCACCGGTGCCGAGCGCGACGCGGCACGGGAGCGTCTGCTGCCCGCCGCGGACCTCACCGAGCTCGCCGACTGCTCCCTGGTCGTCGAGGCGGTCCTGGAGCGGCTGGACGCCAAGCAGGAGCTGTTCCGGGCGCTGGAGGACATCGTCGACGAGGACTGCCTCCTCGCGACCAACACCTCGTCCCTGTCGGTCACCGCGATCGGCGGCGCCCTGCGCCACCCCGGCCGCTTCGTCGGCCTGCACTTCTTCAACCCCGCGCCGCTGCTGCCGCTGGTCGAGGTCGTCTCCGGGTTCGCCACCGACGTCACCTCGGCCACGCGCGCGTACGAGATGGCGCGCGCCTGGGGCAAGACGCCGGTGGCCTGCGCCGACACCCCCGGCTTCATCGTCAACCGCATCGCACGGCCGTTCTACGCCGAGGCCTTCGCGGTCTACGAGGCCCAGGGCGCCGACCCCGCCACCATCGACGCGATCCTGCGCGAGTCGGGCGGCTTCCGGATGGGGGCCTTCGAACTGACCGACCTCATCGGCCAGGACGTCAACGAGTCGGTCACGCACTCGGTGTGGCAGAGCTTCTTCCAGGACGTGCGCTTCACGCCCTCGCTGGCCCAGCGCCGCCTGGTCGAGTCGGGCCGGCTGGGCCGCAAGAGCGGGCACGGCTGGTACGACTACGCCGACGGCGCCGAGCGCGCCGAACCGCACACCGCGGAGAAGGCGCAGGCGCCCGCGTACGTCGTCGTCGAGGGCGACCTGGGCCCCGCCTCCGAACTGCTCGCGCTGATCCGTGAGGCGGGCATCCAGGTCCGCGAGGAGGACGAGGACCACGGCACCCGGCTGGTGCTGCCGAGCGGCGGCCAGCTCGCGCTCGCCGACGGCCAGACCTCGGTCGAGTTCCGGGACGTCGTCTACTTCGACCTCGCCCTGGACTACCGCCGCGCCACCCGTATCGCCCTGTCCGCCTCCCAGGACACCGCCCAGCAGACCCTGGCCGAGGCCACCGGCCTCTTCCAGGCGCTCGGCAAGGACGTCAGCGTCATCGGGGACGTGCCGGGGATGATCGTGGCGCGCACGGTCGCCCGCATCGTCGACCTCGCGCACGACGCGGTCGCCAAGGGAGTGGCCACGGAGGAGGACATCGACACGGCGATGCGGCTGGGCGTCAACTACCCCCTGGGCCCCTTCGAATGGAGCCGCAGGCTGGGCCGCAACTGGGCCTACGCCCTCCTCGACGACCTCCACCTGCGCGATCCCTCCGGCCGCTACGCGCCCTCCCTCGCGCTGTACCGCCACGCGTACGCCTCCGACAAGCGGGAGGGCAGCCAGTCATGACGACGGCCAAGCGCGACACGTACACCCCGGAGACGCTGCTGTCCGTCGCCGTACAGGTCTTCAACGAGCGCGGCTACGACGGCACCTCCATGGAGCACCTGTCCAGGGCGGCCGGCATCTCCAAGTCGTCGATCTACCACCACGTGGCCGGCAAGGAGGAGCTGCTGCGCCGCGCCGTCAGCCGCGCGCTGGACGGTCTCTTCGGCATCCTCGACGAGGAGCACGCGCGCGTGGGGCGGGCCTCCGGTCGGCTGGAGTACGTCGTACGGCGCATGGTCGAGGTGCTGATCGGCGAGCTCCCGTACGTCACCCTGCTGCTGCGGGTGCGCGGCAACACCGACACCGAGCGGTGGGCCCTGGAGCGCCGCCGCGACTTCGACCACCGGGTCGCCGAACTGCTGAAGGCCGCGGCCGCCGACGGGGACGTGCGCGGCGACGTGGAGGTGCGGCTCGCCACCCGGCTGGTCTTCGGGATGATCAACTCCATCGTGGAGTGGTACCGCCCGGACGGGCGGGGGATGAACGAGCGCGAAGTGGCCGACGCGGTCGTGCAGTTGGTGTTCTCGGGGCTGCGCCGCCCCTGAGGTCAGCCCTGCGGCTCCAGGTCCTCCTCCTCGAACACCAGCAGCGTGCGGGTGCTCAGCACCTCCGGCATGGCCTGCAGACGGGTGAGGACCAGCTCGCGCAGGGCCCTGTTGTCCGACGTGTGCACCAGCAGCAGCACGTCGAAGTCGCCGCCCACCAGGGCGATGTGCGAGGCACCGGGCAGCTGCCTGAGCTGCTCGCGCACCGTGCGCCAGGAGTTCTGGACGATCTTCAGGGTGATGTACGCCGACGTGCCCTGACCTGCGCGCTCATGGTTGACGCGGGCGCCGAAACCGCGGATGACGCCGTCCTCGATGAGACGGTTGATGCGGGCGTAGGCGTTGGCGCGCGAGACATGGACGCGTTCGGCGACCGACCGTATCGACGCCCGGCCGTCGGCCTGGAGCATCTGCAGGATGTCCAGATCGATCGCATCGAGGGGACGCGGCGGCGGCAGGGGGACCGTGCTCTCCGGTCCCTCGGCCATTTGTTCAGGTGCCATGTCCCCCCGCCTCCCTACCATGGACGTACTGCGTTCATTTGAGGCTGTGCAGAACCGATTGTCCACAGCCTGAAGGGGCCTGTAGCCAAAATGTGCCGACGACCGAACAATCGGTAGGTGAGGCGGGTCACAGCCGACACGCCTCCCGTAGCCACCCCCATGAGGAGGTGCCGTCATGACGGTCATGGAGCAGCGGGGCGCGTATCGGCCATCGCCGCCGCCCGCCTGGCAGCCCCGCACAGACCCCGCGCCGCTGCTGCCCGACGCGGAGCCCTACCGCGTCCTCGGCACCGAGCGGGCGGCGAAGGCCGACCCGGTGCTGCTGCGCCGCCTGTACGCCGAGCTGGTGCGCGGCCGCCGTTACAACGCGCAGGCCACCGCGCTGACCAAGCAGGGCCGGCTGGCCGTCTACCCCTCCACCACCGGCCAGGAGGCCAGCGAGGTCGCCGCCGCGCTCGCCCTGGAGGAGCGCGACTGGCTCTTCCCCAGCTACCGCGACACCCTCGCCGCCGTGGCCCGCGGCCTGGACCCCGTCCAGGCGCTCACCCTCCTGCGCGGCGACTGGCACACCGGCTACGACCCGCGTGAGCACCGCGTGGCGCCCCTGTCGACGCCGCTCGCCACCCAGCTCCCGCACGCCGTGGGCCTCGCGCACGCCGCCCGCCTCAAGGGCGACGACGTCGTCGCGCTCGCCATGGTCGGCGACGGCGGCACCAGCGAGGGCGACTTCCACGAAGCGCTGAACTTCGCCGCCGTCTGGCAGGCCCCGGTCGTCTTCCTGGTCCAGAACAACGGCTTCGCGATCTCCGTCCCGCTCGCCAAGCAGACCGCGGCCCCGTCGCTGGCCCACAAGGCCGTCGGTTACGGCATGCCCGGCCGCCTGGTCGACGGCAACGACGCGGCCGCCGTGCACGAGGTCCTCACCGACGCCGTACGGCGCGCGCGTGAGGGCGGCGGACCCACGCTGGTCGAGGCGATCACCTATCGCATCGACGCCCACACCAACGCCGACGACGCCACCCGCTACCGGGGCGACTCCGAGGTCGAGGCCTGGCGCGCGCACGACCCGATCACCCTTCTGGAGCACGAGCTGACCGAGCGCGGCCTCATCGACGAGGACGGCATACGGCAGGCGCGCGACGCCGCCGAGACCATGGCCGCCGACCTGCGCGAACGCATGAACCAGGACCCGGTGCTCGACCCCATGGACCTCTTCGCCCACGTCTACGCCGAGCCCACCCCGCAACTGCGCGAACAGCAGGCCATGCTGGCGGCCGAGCTCGCGGCGGAACAGGAAGGCGGCCACTGATGACCACCGTCGCCCTCAAGCCGGCCACCATGGCGCAGGCCCTCACGCGCGCGCTGCGCGACGCCATGGCAGCCGACCCGTCCGTGCACGTCATGGGCGAGGACGTCGGCACCCTCGGCGGCGTCTTCCGCGTCACCGACGGGCTCGCGAAGGAGTTCGGCGAGGACCGCTGCACCGACACCCCGCTCGCCGAGGCCGGCATCCTCGGCACGGCGGTCGGCATGGCGATGTACGGCCTGCGCCCCGTGGTGGAGATGCAGTTCGACGCGTTCGCCTACCCGGCGTTCGAGCAGCTCATCAGCCACGTCTCCCGCATGCGTAACCGCACCCGCGGCGCAATGCCCCTGCCGATCACCATCCGCGTCCCCTACGGCGGCGGCATCGGCGGCGTCGAGCACCACAGCGACTCCTCCGAGGCGTACTACATGGCGACTCCGGGGCTCCATGTCGTCACGCCCGCCACCGTCGCCGACGCCTACGGCCTGCTGCGCGCCGCGATCGCCTCCGACGACCCGGTCGTCTTCCTCGAACCCAAGCGGCTGTACTGGTCGAAGGACACCTGGAACCCCGAGGAGCCGGCGGCCGTCGAGCCGATAGGCCGCGCGGTGGTGCGGCGCCCGGGCCGCAGCGCCACGCTCATCACCTACGGACCGTCGGTGCCCGTCTGCCTCGAAGCCGCCGAGGCGGCGCAAGCCGAGGGCTGGGACCTCGAAGTCGTCGACCTGCGTTCGCTGGTGCCGTTCGACGACGAGACGGTCGCCGCCTCGGTACGGCGCACCGGGCGCGCGGTCGTCGTGCACGAGTCGGGCGGGTTCGGCGGCCCGGGCGGGGAGATCGCGGCCCGCGTCACGGAGCGCTGCTTCCACCACCTGGAGGCGCCCGTGCTGCGCGTGGCCGGGTTCGACATCCCGTACCCGCCGCCGATGCTGGAGCGTCACCACCTGCCCGGCGTGGACCGGATCCTGGACGCCGTCGGGCGTCTGCAGTGGGAGGCCGAGAGCTGATGGCACAGGTGCTGGAGTTCAAGCTCCCCGACCTCGGGGAGGGCCTCACCGAGGCGGAGATCGTGCGCTGGCTGGTGCAGGTCGGCGACGTCGTCGCCGTCGACCAGCCGGTCGTCGAGGTCGAGACGGCCAAGGCGATGGTCGAGGTGCCCTGCCCCTACGGCGGCGTGGTCACCGCCCGCTTCGGCGAGGAGGGCACGGAACTGCCCGTCGGTGCCCCGCTGCTGACGGTTGCGGTGGGCCCGCAGTCCTCCGCCGGCGATTCCGAGGGCTCCGGGAACGTGCTGGTGGGATACGGCACCGGTGCGCCTCCGGCGCGCAGGCGGCGGGTGCGGCCGACGGTGCCGGGCCGGCCGGCCGGGGGACCCGCCGACGACGGTGCCGACGGCAGGGTCGCGCCCGCCGTGGAGCGGGGGCCGCAGCGGCACAACGGGACGGTGGCGACGGCCGTCGTCGCGGACCCGGTCAGGCCCGAGGGTCCCGTACCTGTCATCTCGCCCCTCGTCCGCCGCCTCGCCCGCGAGAACGGCCTGGACCTGCGGGAGTTGACCGGCTCCGGCCCCGACGGACTGATCCTGCGCGCCGACGTCGAGTACGCGCTGCGCGCCGCCGCACAACGCCCCGTGGCACCTGCGCCGGCGCCTGCCGCTCCGGTGACCGCACCGGCCGTCTCCGGAGGAACCCGTATCCCCCTCAAGGGCATCCGCGGTGCCGTCGCCGACAAGCTCTCCCGCAGCCGGCACGAGATCCCGGACGCGACCTGCTGGGTGGACGCCGACGCGACCGAGCTCATGCGGGCGCGCGCCGCGATGAACGCGGCGGGCGGGGCCAAGATCTCCCTGATCGCCCTCCTGGCCAGGATCTGCACCGCCGCGCTCGCCCGCTTCCCGGAGCTCAACTCCACGGTGGACATGGCGGCCAGGGAGGTCGTCCAGCTCGACGAGGTGCACCTCGGCTTCGCAGCGCAGACCGAACGCGGCCTGGTCGTACCGGTCGTACGGGACGCCCACGCGCGCGACGCCGAGGCGCTGACCGCTGAGTTCGCCCGGCTGACCGAGGCGGCCCGCACGGGCGGCCTCACGCCCGGGGAACTCACCGGCGGAACCTTCACGTTGAACAACTACGGCGTGTTCGGCGTCGACGGCTCCACGCCGATCATCAACCACCCCGAGGCCGCCATGCTCGGCGTCGGCCGCATCGTCCCCAAGCCGTGGGTGCACGAGGGCGAGCTGGCGGTGCGCCAGGTCGTCCAGCTCTCGCTCACCTTCGATCACCGGGTGTGCGACGGCGGCACGGCGGGCGGCTTCCTGAGGTACGTCGCGGACTGCGTGGAACAGCCCGCGGTGCTGCTGCGCACGCTGTGACGCGGCGGAGGACGCCCCTGCGCACCCTGTGACGCAGGGACCACCCGCACGTTCCCTGTGATCGCGACGGCACGCATACTCATGAGGTGACCTCGTACGAGCGCTCGGACGCCCTCGGCACGGCCTACGACGCCGTCGTGCTCGCCGGGGGCGCCGCGCGGCGGCTCGGCGGCGCCGACAAGCCCGGTGTGCAGGTCGGCGGGCGCGCGCTGCTCGACCGGGTGCTCACCGCCTGCGCCGACGCGCGCACGACCGTCGTCGTGGCCGACCCCCGCCCCACCCCGCGGCCCGTGCTGTGGGCCCGCGAGGACCCGCCCGGCGGAGGCCCGCTCGCCGCGCTCGACGCCGGCCTGCGCCACACCACCGCCGAACAGGTCGTCGTCCTCTCCGCCGACCTGCCCTTCCTCGGCGCGCCGACGGTACGGCGGCTGCTCTCGGCGCTGCGCGCGGGCACCGCCGACGGCGCCCTCCTCACCGACGCCGACGGCCGCGACCAACCCCTCGTGGCCGCCTACCGCAGGCCCGCGCTGCACCGCGGACTGTCCGGTCTCACCGAGGAGCACACCGGCCTCACCGGCCTTCCCCTCCGCCGGCTGACCGCCGGCCTCGACCTCACCCGCGTCCCCGACCCCGTCGCGTCCTTCGACTGCGACACCTGGGACGACATCGCCACCGCCAGGGCACGCATCAGGGAGCATGGGCACGTGTTGGATGAATGGATTTCCGCAGCCAAGGACGAGCTGGGCATCGACCTCGACGTCGACACCGCCGCCCTGCTCGACCTCGCCCGCGACGCCGCCCACGGCGTGGCCAGGCCCGCGGCACCGCTGACCACCTTCCTCGTCGGCTACGCGGCCGGACGGGCCGGGGGCGGCCCCGAAGCCGTCGCCGAGGCGACCCGCAAGGCCGCCGCCCTCGCCCTGCGCTGGGCCGACGAGGCCGCCGACGCCGAGGCCGACGCCGCCCCGGACGCCACGCCCGACAGCCGACCGGACGCCGGATGACCGCCCGCTCCGCCCGGACCGGCGAGGACGCCGAGGACCTCGACGTCGAGGAGGTGCTGGCGCTCGTGAACGAGCACAACGGCCCCGGCGGCCATGTGCCCTCGCCCGCCGCGCAGCACACCCACCCGGCCGGCCCCGGCACACCGGACGCCCAGCACCGGGCCACCCCGTGGCCCGAGGCCCGCGCGATCGCCGCCCGGGCGACCCGCTCCGGCACGCGCGCCGCACGCCGCGACCCGGTCTCCGTCCCCCTCGACGCGGCTCTCGGCCTCACCCTCGCCGCCCCGCTCGACGCCCTCACCGACCTGCCCTCCTTCGACACCTCGGCCATGGACGGCTGGGCGGTCGCCGGCCCCGGCCCCTGGGACGTACGGGACGAGGGAGTGCTGGCCGGGCAGGGCGAACCGCAGCCGCTCACCGACGGCGAGGCCGTCCGTATCGCCACCGGCGCCCGGATCCCCCCGGACACCACCGCCGTACTGCGCACCGAGCACGGCCGCACCGACGCCCAGGGCCGTCTCCACGCCCTCCGCGACATGCACCACGGCCAGGACATCCGCCCGCGCGGCCAGGAGTGCCGTTCCGGCGACCAGCTCCTTCCCGCCGGCACCGTCGTCACCCCGGCCGTCCTCGGCCTCGCCGCGGCCGCCGGCTACGACACCCTCGCCGCCGTCCCCCGCCCCCGCGTCGAAGTCCTCGTTCTCGGCGACGAGTTGCTGACCGAGGGCCGCCCCCGCGACGGCCTGATCAGGGACGCCCTCGGCCCGATGCTCCCGCCCTGGCTGCGGGCGCTCGGCGCGGAGGTCACCGCCGTACGCAGGCTCGGCGACGACGCCAAGGCGCTGCACAAGGCCGTCACCGGCTCCACCGCCGACCTGATCGTCACCACCGGCGGCACCGCGGCCGGCCCGGTCGACCACGTCCACCCCATCCTCGAACGCGTCGGCGCCGAACTCCTCGTGGACGGCGTCAAGGTGCGCCCCGGCCACCCCATGCTGCTGGCCCGCGTCGGCGACGGCCGGCATCTCGTCGGCCTCCCCGGCAACCCGCTGGCCGCCGTCTCCGGCCTGCTCACGCTCGCCGAGCCCCTGCTGCGTACCCTCGCGGCCCGGCCCGCCCCCGAGGCGTACACGCTGCCGCTGCGGGACGAGGCCCACGGGCACCCGTACGACACCCGGCTCATCCCCGTCGTCCTGCGCGGCGACCGGGCCGTGCCGCTGCACTACAACGGTCCGGCCATGCTGCGCGGCATCGCGGCGGCCGACGCCCTCGCCGTCGTACCGCCCGGCGGTGCCCGTGCGGGTGAGGAGCTCGAACTCCTCGACCTGCCCTGGGCGTCCGCCGGAATCGGGGTGTGTTTCACGTGAAACTTCCGGGCCATGACGCGATCACCCGCCAGGCGGACGAACATCTCGTGACCCATCGGGTGAAGCTCCCGCGGAAGGTGGTCGAACGGCCGATCCGGCAGGTCGCCAAGCGGCTGTCGCTGGCACTGCTCGTCCTGGTCGCGACCGCCTTCATCGTCTACGCCGACCACGACGGCTACAACGACAACTCCGACGGCTCGGTCGACCTGCTCGACGCCTTCTACTACGCGACCGTCACCCTCTCCACCACCGGGTACGGCGACATCACCCCGGTCAGCGACGCCGCCCGGCTCACCAACATCTTCGTCATCACGCCCCTGCGCGTGCTCTTCCTGATCATCCTGGTCGGCACCACCCTCGAGGTCCTCACCGAACGGACCCGGGAGGAATGGCGTCTGAACCGCTGGAGTCAACGGTTTGCCAGATGTACCACAAACTCCCTCACCTGATCGCCAGAGGCGGCGCATGCTGACCAGTGATCAACCGGCCTTGAGGCCCCTTCGACTGCCGGGTGCGTCCCCAACACGACACGGCCACAGCTGAGCAACACCGGCAAGACGCTGCTGCCACTAACAGGGCTGCCCATGACTGCCTGGGGCCAAGCCCCTTCGCCCTACAGCGACGAAAGTCTTGGAGTGGTGCCGTTGGCGAGTTGTCCCACGGTGCGCCTGTCTTCGCCGTGGTCCTTCGGAGGGAGTTTCCTTGGCAGAGCCTGTCAAGTGCGCCTAATCCGGCGTAGCCTTAGAGACGGGGGCAGGTTCACTTAACTGAAGCCGGAACACCCAACTAGTCCTACTCGTGTCCGATGGCTATCGAGGTGAGCGAATCGTGATCAAAGCATTTTTCTCGTACTCGACGAAGGATGAGAAATTTGTCAGCGAAGTTGTTTCGAAGGTGGGGCGCCCGTTTGTTCATATCGATAAGCACAGTTTCGCCTCAGGAAACGACATCCTATCCTCCATCGATATCGCCATCAGGGAGTCAGGTCTATTTGTGCTATTCCTGACTCGAAATTCTTTAAATTCTAATTGGGTGCGCCACGAGCTAGATGAAGCCAGATTGCACAGCGCTCTTGGTAGAATCAAGAAAACTCTCGTTGTGCTGATGGATCAAACGATCAGTAGGGACGAGATTCCCGACTGGTTGAACCGGGCTAAATCAATTACCTCCACGTCCTCCTCTCCAGTGGCTCGGAAGATCAGTAGCCTCGTAGACGACCTTGTGCGTGAGAATCAGAACTCCTTCTTCGTTGGAAGAGGGCGAGAAATCGCGGAACTGCAACGGGCTTTTGTTCCCTTCGAGTCGACGGAATTGCCCCAAGTTGTCTGCGTGTCTGGACTGCTGGGGATCGGGCGTAAGACTGTACTCTCCAACGTTGCTCGCACATCCTTGAATTTTGAACGCCTAATCCCTGTTCAAGTTGAGCCTGGTGACACCATCCAGACAATTGCAGCGAAGGTCTCGGCACGGATCGAATCTGTAGGCACACCGGAAGATTCTATTTCCATTGTCAGGAAGGTTGAACAATACACCGACAGTGATGCTTTGAGGCTTATTCTCGACGCCTTCCTGACAATGACTACTCAGTATCGCGAGATGCCGGTTCTCTACGACGAAGGTGGACTGCTGGACAATGACGGACGAATCTCCGAGGCTATCCTGCCGATTCTCACCTCGTTGAAGGATTATGCCGATTTGACGATGGCGCTGATGACGAATCGCCGCCCGGAACGCAGATCGTTGTTGGAATACGATCTGAGTCTGCCTGTCGTCGATGTCCGTCAATTGACCGATTCAGACGTTAACCAACTGATCGCCCTCGTGTCGCGAGCTTGGGGACTCAAAACTAAAGCTGATGCTGCTCGTAAGATCACCGCTGCGGTGCGTGGTTATCCCCCCTCTGTCACGTACGCGATGGAACTCGTACGATCGTATGGACCAGATGTCGCGGTCGGACAGAATGCCCTACTGAGTGAGTTTGGGGCTCGGCCTTTTGTTAAGTACTTGCGTAACAGCTCCATAAGTGAGTTGGAGCGGAAGATCCTGCGTATCATCTCCGCCAACAGCCCACTGCCACTTCCAATCTTGCAAACGGTGGTAGGAACGAGTGAACAAGAGATCGGCGAGGCGCTTATGCGCCTCATCGATGTCTCATTGATCGTACCTAGCGATGCAGGGTGGTATGAAATTTCAGGACCCGTTGCTGTAGCTGTCCAGCGGGAATACAGGTCGTGCACTCCAGTTGAATACGCAGCGGTGGCTGAAGCGCTCGACGATTTCCTTAAGGTGTCAGTCGACGGAAGCGACTATCTGGCATTGCAGCGAGTCCTCTTCCGAGCTCTCAACCTCGCCGGCCGTGAAAAATCGAGGCGGGCTCATTCGTTCACCGCCGACTATGTGCGCCTGGCGGAGCGCTTTTACCACGAAAATCGGGACTATGAGAGCGCGCGCAATGCGGCCCAGACTGTTATTGAGTCCCGTCCGAACTTGCATTCTGTGCGCATCCTATTGACGCAATCGATGATCAAGCTGGGCGACTACGAGTCTGCGGAGACCCAAATTGGCCAATTTAAGCGGATGGCGCAGTTCGCGGATGCCTTCTATCTCGGCGGGTTCTTGGAGAGGCACCGGGGGAATCACAGGAAAGCGGTCCAGTACTACGAAAAATCATTGAGCTTCGGCAGAGGGGGTGTTGCGGTACACCGCGATATGGCTGACTGCTATCTGCAATTGAAGAATCTCGACCGCGCGGAGGAACACATCGCGGTGGCGCAAGCCAAGCAACCGGATAATAAATTCATCATTGACCTCCGTATCAGGATCGCCTGTATGCGTCGTGATGAAGTTAAGGCTCGCGAGCTACTAGGCTTGCTGTACGAGGTAGATGAACCGGTATTCTGGAATCATCGAGCCTCTCGCGTCGAATACGCCTTTGGTAATCCGGAAGAGGCTTACGAGAAGGCTAAAAGCGCCTGTAATTCTGCCGATCGCCCTTCGTTCGAAATCCTCGCCAATTTTGTGCGCTGTGCCATCGGGACGAATCGAACGAGCGAAGCGATAGAGGTTCTTGATCGTCTCGACCAGCATTACCGTCTACAGAAGCCCGACGTTCGCCTGGGGCTGCGGGCCCGCCTGTCCATCACGCAAGGAAATTTCGACGAGGCGCTTGATTATATTGCAAAAATTTCCCAACCAGGTCTTCCAGTGCATCTCATGCTGAAGCGAGATGCTATTCGCGGAATTCTCGACAATCGGGCCCTATCTCACGGCGAGAGAGCCGAACTGCAGGAATCCCTCAAGGAGATTGAGATTAAGATCGAGAGGGAAACGCAGGGAGCCTATCTAGAGGACGATATGGACTTCTGAGCATGGTGTTGGTTGTCTATGCGAGTCAATCTTTTTGCTGATCGCGTGGATCGGTTGTCGGACCCATCTATCGGTTGTCGGACCCATCTACTGAAATTGGAAGGTGTCGGGATGGTGCGGACCCCTAAGAGTGTCGATGTGAAGATTAACCTGCATGTACTTGAAATATCGGGTACCTGGGAGCCGAACGATGTTGAGCGGCGTGCAGCCTGGGAACTGTATGTGGAATTGGTTACCCGGGTCTCGGTGGTCCCATTGCGGGCCGAAGAGGGCCTACTGCGGGAGGCGATGGACAGCCTCTATTCCTTGTTCGCGACGACACGTGATGTGTTGCGAAGGCACGGTCCTGAAGTGGCGGAACCTAAACGCAATGGGCAGTACAACTTTGGCTACCTTGCGGTAGCGATGCTTAACTTTGGCATCCGACCGTTGCTCGCTAGCTGGCATCCGGCCCTGGAAAACTGGGAGAGTCAGCGGCCTGACGACCGATCCCGCCGCGACCATGAACGTTCCTGGCCGGAGGCTGATGACCTGCGCGCGGCGCTGCAGGACACACGCCGCATTCTCGCGGCCTATGCCGATCTGCTCGCCAGTGCGTGTGGGGTTCCCAACCTCCTGGAAGCAGTTCCGAGCTTTGACTAGGACATCGGCTGCCTGCCCCACATTGCCACAACTGAGCATCGGTGGCGGGAATCCGCTTCCGCTCCTTTTCACGAATTCGATTTTTTCGGCACGAGGTAGGGGATGACTGGATAGCGCTGGCGCGTTGCACTTGCTTGTTCTACTGCGCCCCCTCGCTCGTGTGGGTGTCTCCTCGGTACGGTCGTGGGCGTGTCTGGCGTACGTTGGGTTGGTCACCCGTGGGCGTGCGCTGGTTGATCGCGCGCGACTAGGGGAGCTGGTACGGGCATGGCGGTTGACGCTGCTCGATCGGAAGAGGGGTTCACGTCGGCGGGGGCTGCGCGGGTGATGGCTGCCGCGTGCCGGGCTGCGGGGCTCGATGACAGAGGCGCGGAGTTGATCCGGCTCGGGGAGAACGCGCTGTTTCGGCTGGCGTCCGTGCCGGTGATCGTGCGTGTGGCGCGGGGGGAAGAGTGGCTGCCTACCGCCCGCACTGAGGTGGCCGTCTCACGGTGGCTGGCAGGGGAAGGGTTCCCGGCCGCTCGGATCGTCGAGGAGCTGGAACAGCCGTTCTTGATCGATGGCCACCCCGTGACGTTCTGGCACCTGATCGTCGAGGGGGATCGTAAGGCGACGTATGGGGAGTTGGGCGGCGTCCTGCGGGAGCTGCACTCGCTGACCGTGCCGGAGAGACTCGTACTCCCGTCGTTCGCCCCGTTTGACAAGCAACAGCTACGGCTCGACCGGGCCGTGATCCCCGAAGCCGACAAGGTCTTTCTACGGAAGCGGTGGCGGGAACTGCAGGACAAATACGCCGAGTTGAAGTTCGAGACTCCCAAGGGGCCGGTGCACGGAGACGCTCACGTGCAGAATCTCATGGTGGACGATCAGGGGCGCGTCATCCTGATCGACTTCGAGGCCTTCTGCTACGACCATCCTGAGTGGGATCTGATGGTCACGGCCGTGGAGCATCACAGCCTTGGGTGGCAGACCGACGAGCAGTATGCCGACTTCGTGGCCGCGTACGGGCGGGACCTGTACGACTGGCACGGGTACGAGACGCTGCGGGGCATCCAGGAGTTCGGCATGACGACCTGGCTCATGCAGAACGTACGGGAGGACGCGGAAACGGCGGCCGAGTACCGCCGGCGCATAGCCGGTCTGCGCAACGATGATGGGCCTCGGGACTGGCGGCCCTGGTAGGGGTTAGTCGTCGTCCTCGTCGAGGCGGGTGAGTGCGGCGTGGACCTTCTCGTTGAAGTCGGCCACGGTGGGGTTGGTGGCGTGCACGCTGACCTCGGTCTGGAAGTCGGTGATGTAGCGCTGGAAGCGGGTGGACTGGAGGGAGTCGCCGCCGTCGACTGCGAGGCTCGCGGTGGTGACGGCGGCTTCCAACTCGCCGTTCAGGAGCTGGCTTTGGGCGAGCACCATGCGGCAGAAGCCCAGGGTGCGGGCGTATTTCGGGTCGGTGCTGTCGACGGCGCGCTGGGCCTGGTCGACGGCTTCTCGGCGCATCTTGAGGTCGCGGAAGCAGTGGCAGAGTTCTCCCATGAGTTCCGCTTCGTCGAAGTAGCCCAGCCATGCCGGGTCTTCGCCTGCGTCTGCGTGTCCGAAGTGGCGTTCTGCTTCCTTCATGGCGCGGGCTGCTGCGATGCCGTCGCCCGCATTGGACAGGGCGCGGGCCTCCATCGCTGAGTTCAACGCCATGGCGCGTGGGGTGGCTCGGCCCTTGGCGCCCTCGACGGCGGCGCGGGCCAGCTGGATGGCCTGGGCGTGGTTGCTGAGGTAGTTGGCCTGGTGGCTGAGGTTGCCCAGGATGCGGGCGCCGAACATGCGGTCGTCGATGACCTGGGACAAGCGCAGCGTCGAGGTCAGGTAGCGGTGGGCAAGCTTGTGGTTGCCGACGTCGTACGCGGTCCATGCGAGCAACTGGGAGATCTCGGCGGCGGCGCCGAAGAGCGCGGTGCCTACCTTCTCGCTGTAGCTGGCGTCCAGCAGGGGCAGTACGTCTTCGCGGAAGTAGTGGCGCAGCGCCTTGTGGCCATGGCCTCCGCCGTACTTGAAGTCGAGCTGCATGAACAAGCCTGCGGCTTCCCTGACCGCGCGGACGTCGCGCATGCCCACTCGCCGGGGCGTCGGCCTGTCTGCCTGGATGCCGTCCGGGCGGCCGATCATCCAGGACAGTACGGCGGAGTTGAGGTCGCCATCCGCGACGATCAGTTGCTCTGACGCGGGGGCGTCGGCCTGCTGGTGGGTGAGTCCGTCCAGCAGGGACAGGACGTCGGGCACGGTGCCCGGGTAGCCGACCGGTTCGGGCGTCGACGACGTGGTGTGGTGGAAGAATCCGAGATCGCCGGGGGCGACGTGGCGCCCGAGTTTGGCGGACAGGACGTCGGCCATGAGCGCTGCTGTCTCCGGCTTGATTCCTGCGCCGTCGCGCCAGCGCTTCACGGCGATGTGCGTCGTGCCCAGGTCGATACCGCGTTGGGCGGCCTCGTCCGTCATCCGTTTCGCAAGGCCCTTGTTGGAGACCTTCGCTTCGTCCATGACGGCGATTAACGGCGCGTTCGGCTCTCGGCTCATGCTCCCCTGCCAACCCGAGAATGACGGCGAGTGTTCATCCTGTCACAGGAGTATCGCGTTGGGGGGTTCATTGGTGAACCCCCTTTGCGTTTGCCGGTGTTCACGTGAACCCCCTGGTGAACACTCCCGGCCTGGCTTCCCGCGCCGTTCACTGGTCTGCACAGATTGACGGGCTACAGGGCCCGTCAGTGTTCGGGAGGGAACGCGGTGGAGGCACAGCAGAGCAAACACGCAGCGAACACCCCGACCGTGTGCGCATCGCGTCGCTCGATCCACGACCCGGCGAACGGGCACTTCCGTTCTCTGACGGTCTATGCCGAGTCGCCGGACTGTGCCAAAGCCGCGCGGGACATGGTCAGCTCCTATCTCCAGACGTGGGGGCTGGCGCACGCGGTTGATGCCGCGCAACTCGTGGTGTCGGAGCTGGTCGGCAACGTCGTGCATCACGCGCTGCCTGACGATCGCCTGGCCCAGCCGGGTGCCGGGCGGCGTATCGACGTGACCTTGATGACGTGGCCTGAGGTGCTGGTGCTCGGGGTCTCGGATGAGGACTCGACACCCCCTGATCTTCCGCCGGGTGACTTCGTTTCTCCCGAACTGGCAGGCGGCTTCATCGAGGCGCTGCTGCCGGATCGGGGACGGGGGCTGCTCATCGCTCAACGGCTGGCCGAGTCGGTGTGGTGGTCGCCGGGGACGAGGGGCGGCAAGACCGTCTGGTGCCGCTTCGATCTTGATCAGTTGAGGGCCGATCACCTGGCCTGACAGCAAGACGCCGGGCCGCTGCTGCGTGTTTCACTCCTCCGCGATCAGGAGTGGGCGGCGGCCCGGAACCGGCCGGAGTCTGACCGCTCCGGCCAAGGGGCGCGGCTCCCTCAGCTGTCCGGGGGCTCCCCTCCCGGTGGGGCCGCGCTTCATAACCCGATAAGGGCCGGACCACCCACTGCCCTGGTAAGCGAACGGGTGGTCCGGCTGGGAACGCGACGGTTCCCGGTGCCTGATGGTACCGGGGCCGTCGCGCTGCGTTTCGCCCCGGGTCCAAGGAAGTTGACGATCCGTTACCTAGATCAGGGCAGAGGTGGACAGGGTGACTGGCTCCGGTGAGGACTGGTTGAACGATGGCCTCGACGTGGCAGGCGTGGACTCCGGCCTGTGGGTGTCGGGCATCGACTACATCGCCGGGTGGCGTGATGCGCGCGAGGCTGCCGACCGGCTGAACAGGGCGCTGCTGGGCGCGGGCTTTGAACTGTCGACCGTGCGTGCCGTCGCCTCGACGGGGGAGGACGGGCGTGGGGTGGTCCGGTTGGCGGGCTGGCCCGATGCGGTCCGGCGGCTTGCTGAGGTACTGGACGCGCGCGTGGATGGCGGGGATGGTGCAGCGTGAGGCGTCTTTTCGCTGGTGAGCGGTGCGGGTGGGCACGTCGCCGGCCGGAGAGACTTTGGGCGGGAGCTGCCCTGGGGCGAGTGAACAGGGGGCCTTACGCTCGCCAGCGGATCGGGCAGTCCTTGGAGCTGCCCGCGATAGCCCGATCGGCCCCCTGTTCTTCGAGGCTCGCCCCAGGGTGGCTGCCTAAAGTCTCGGCGGCCGTCGACCCCCAGCCCACCACGCCCCGGCCCGCGGCGGCCGGTCGTCGCCTCGACTCCTTGGGCGTGCTGCGGTGTGGGGCGTCGGGCGTCCGGACGGGATCGGCGGTCACGCCGCATGCCCGGCCGGGGCGGCCGGGCGCCCCGGCGCGCCGCAGGCGCGCCCTTGAGGAAGTGAAGGCTGTTTCGACCGATCGCCGTCCGCACTCAGGCGCGGGTGCGTCGGGTGGGCTGTTTGTCGGCGGTGATCCGGTAGGCGGCTTCGGCACGGTCCGCCCCGACGCGGAGTTCTTCGAGGAACAGCGGGCGGCCGTCGGTGTCGTGCGTGACCCGGGCAAGGTGCAGGACCGGGGTCGCGTCCGGGAGCTTCAGCGCGGTCCGCTCGTCCGGCAGGGGCATGCGGGCGCGCACGGTCTCGGACCAGGTCAGCTTGTGGCCGTCCTCGGTGAGCAGACGGTAGATCGCTGCCGGGCGCTTGCACGGCTCCTCCGCAAGGATCGGGATACCGTCCGCGACCTCAAGAGGGATCAGCGTCCGGTGCATCGCACGGGTGCCCGTGCTCGGGTCGATCAGCAGCCGGTCACAGCCGAACAAGGCTTCTTCTTCTCCAAGTTGGAGGAGTCGGCTCGTCTCCGTCGTGGTGTGGGTGCGGTAGGCGGCCGGTTCCTCGGCCTCTTGCCAGAGGTCGCCGCCTGGCATGACGAACTTGCCCTCGGTGGTGCGGCTGATGCGGCGCTCGATGGTCAGCACTGGCTGTCCGCTGGAGCGCACGAAACTGCCCTTGCCGTGCCGGACGTCGATGAGACCTTCCGCGCGCAGGGCTGCGATGGCGTTGCGGACGGTGGGGCGGGAGACGTCGTAGCGGGCCATGAGCTGGGTTTCGGACGGCAACAGGGAGTCGGGTGCGAACTCGCCCGCGAGGATCGCTTCGCGGATGGCGGCGGCCACCTGCTGGTAGAGGGCTCCGGGGCGCTGGATCTCCGACATGGCGGCATCTCCGACGGGTTGAGGTCGTAGGCACGTCGCACGCGCGACATCACTCGTCAGCATAAGTAGTTGCACCCTCGCCGTACAGCACTTCATAGTTGTAACTCGTAAGGACAAGTGACGTCAGTATCAGAGCTGGCGTCCTGACTGGCCAGGGAGGCCAACGAAATGCAGTCCATACCCGTGGACACGGCGCGGCTGGGCGTACTGCGGTGCGCCAACGCGCCTGAAGTGAAGTTCTCCAACTCTGAGACACAGGAGGTGAAGAAGGACCGGGACGGCAACCCGGTCTACACCGTGGCCGTCACCGTGCGGCCGGACGGGCGGCGCATCTCCGTGATCGAGATCGCCGTCAGCGGCCAGCCCAAGGGCCTGGAAGCGGGCCAGGTCGTCAAGGTCAGCGGACTGACGGCGTTCGTCTGGACGATGGGCGACCGCAACGGCGTCAGCTTCCGCGCCGACACCATCACCCCCGCGCACGGAACTCCCGTGCAGGGCAAGGGCGGTGACGCGTGATGGGACCGATCCTGCTCGCCCTCGCCCTGGCGGTCCTGGCCTGGGTGCTCGTCGTCGGTGACCTCGTGCGCCGGCATCGCCCGGTCTGGCACTGGTACCTCGTCGGCTACCCGCTCACCGTCTGCCGGGTGCTGGCGACCTGGCGCAAGGTGGCCCTGCTCAACGACCTTGCGGTCTCGCGTCGTCCGCCGCGCGGACTGCTCGGGGATCTGGTGGTCAAGGGTGACCCGCTGCGGCCGATCACTCCCCGGATGTCGTTCCCGCGTGTCACCCGCATGGGGCTGAGGGTGATGGTGCGGCTGCACGCGGGCCAGACCCCGGCGACGTACATGAAGGCGGCTGATGCGCTGGTGCACGCGTGGAAGGTGCACGCGGTCCGGGTCACCTCGCCGGAACGCGGGCTCGTACTGCTGACCGCGACCGCCACCGATCCGCTTCAGCGGCCTGGGTTAGCCATGGCTCCGGCCGAACTCCTCTGCGCGCTCATCGGCGTCCTGGAGTCGGGCGGGGCCTGGGTGATGAACCTGCGGCTCGTGCCGCACTGGCTGATCGCCGGGGCCACCCGGTCGGGCAAGTCGACGCTGCTGGCCCGGCTGATCACCCAGCTCGCTCCGCAGTCGGTCGCCCTGGTCGGAATCGACTGCAAGGGCGGCATGGAACTCGGCCTGTTCGCCGGACGGCTGAGCGCGCTGGCCACGTGCAGGCGTGAAGCGGTCGCCGTGCTCTCCGCCCTGGCGGTCGACATGCAGGACCGGATGAGCGCGTGCCGGGCGGCCGGTGTCCGCTCGATCTGGGAGCTGCCCGAGAAACTGCGGCCGGTACCGGTCGTCGTGATCGTCGACGAGATCGCCGAACTGTACCTCTCGGACGGCACCCGCGAGAGCAAGGCGGAAGCGGAGCAGTGCTCGACGCTCCTGCTGCGGCTGGCTCAGCTCGGGGCGGCGCTCGGCCTGCACCTGGTCGTCGCCGGACAGCGGGTCGGCTCCGACCTCGGCCCCGGCGTCACCGCGCTGCGGGCGCAGCTCGGCGGCCGGATCTGCCACCGCGTCAACGACCCCGGCACGGCAGAGATGACCCTGGGCGACCTGAACAAGGACGCCGTTGCCGTCGCCCAGTCGATCACGGCGGAGGAACGCGGGGTTGCCGTGTGCACCGGGCCGGACGGCGGCTGGAGCCGTGCCCGCTCCCACCTCACCCCGACCGAGGAAGCCGTGTCGACGGCCCGCAAGCACGCAGCGATGACCCCGGATCTGCCCGCCATCACCCGCGCCCTCGCGGTGCTGGAAGGAGAGAGCAAGTGATCAGCGAAGGAACGGCGTTCACGTTCGCGGTGATCTTCGGGATTATCACCGTCCTCCTCGTCCGCTCGCGCGACGTGCGCGCCTGGGAAGCGGTCTGTGTCAGCCTCTTCGGCGTCTACCTCGGCCAGACGCCCGTGGTCTTCACCATCCACGGCCTCGTCACGTGGCTGATCACCGGCTTCTCCCACCACTGAGCAGAAAGGACGCACCCGCCATGCCCATGCCTCGCGTGAGGTGCCCGAACTGCAAGGGCGACGGAGCACGTAGGACCTGGACCGGACGGCTGCGGCGCTGCCGCGTCTGCCGGGGCACCGGAACCATCCGCTGACCAACAACCCCACCGACCGGACCACCGAGAGGACAACCCCATGGACACCGGCGCACCACCACCCACCCACCGTGCCGCTTCGGCGGCCCACCCCGGAAGGTCACCACCATCACCCCGCAGTCCGAGACCACCTCGGCTGACCGGCGCGCCGCCCTCGACCGCGCGGCGCGCCTGCGTCAGCTCCCCGAAACCGACCGCGACGCCATCCGCATCGCCCAAGACCCCGACTTCCCCCGCTGGCTGGAGCAGATCCACGCGACCGGCGGCTGCGCCCACCCCATTCACCTCTCCGGCTCCACCACCACCCTGGACGGCACAACCGGCGAGATCCTGAGCCACTACGACACCCGCCACGAGCCCGGCGAACGCCTCCTCGTCCGCTGCCGCAACCGCCGCGCCACCATCTGCCCGGCCTGCTCCCGCCTCCACGCCGGAGACACTTTCCACCTCGTCCGCGCGGGCCTGCTCGGAGGCAAGAACGTCCCCGCCGCCGTCCGCCACCGACCCCGGCTCTTCGTCACCCTCACCGCCCCGTCCTTCGGCACGGTCCACAGGGCTGTGGAAAAGTGCCGCCCCCGACGCGACGGCGGCGTCTGCGAACACGGCCGCTCCCTCGGCTGCAGCGCCATCCACGCCCCGGACGCCGCAATCGTCGGCCAGCCGCTCTGCCCCGACTGCTACGACTACACCGCCCACGTGCTGTGGCACGCACACGCCTCCAAGCTGTGGGACCGGTTCGTCATCGACGTACGGCGACGCCTGGCCTCCTCGGTCGGCCTCGTACAGTCCCACTTCGCCCGACACGCCCGGCTTTCCTTCGCCCGCGTCGCTGAGTACCAGCAGCGCGCGGCCGTCCACGTCCATGCCGTCGTCCGCCTCGACGGACCGGACGGCCCCGACGACGAACCCCCGGCCTGGGGCACGGCGGAACTGCTCACCGCTGCGGTGCGCGCCTCCGCCCTGAGGGTGCTGGTCCACACTCCCTACAGCCCGGCCGTGGGTGAGCTGGCCTTGCGCTGGGGCGCCCAGGTTGACGTCCGGCCTCTGCACGCCGACGCGGACGGGCTCGACGATGACGCCGTGGCCGCCTACGTGGCCAAGTACGTCACCAAGGGAGCCAGCGAGACAGGCGCCGGCCTCGACCACCCGCCCACCACCTGGGCGGACATCGAGTCGACCCCCGTCAGCGCACACGTCCGCACCCTCATGCGCACCTGCTGGCGCCTCGGCGGCCTCCCCGAGTACGAACCCCTCCGCCTCCGCGCCTGGACCCACACCCTCGGCTACCGGGGCCACATCCTCACCAAGTCCCGCGCCTACTCCACTACCTACGCAGCACTCCGCGCCGAACGCGCCCAGCACATGGGCCACGCCGACATGCCCGACACGGTCACCGAACGGCAGTGGCGCTACGTCGGCTCCGGCCACACCCCCGGCGCGGCGCTCATCGCCGCTGGCATCGCAGATGACATCGCGCGCAATCGGGAGGTCGCCGCCGACGAATGGGAGGGCCATGAGGGGAGGTCCGTTTGAGACTTCCCCTGGAAGGTGACGACGACTGGGCATGGGCCCGAGAGCAAGCGCGCAAGGCGCCCGCGTGGTCTGACGACGACTGGCGACGGGCAAACACGATCCTCGGTCTGCCCGTCGCTGGGCGTCCTACTCATCCTGATGCCGCGATCACTCGTAGTCGCCCTGAGGCTCTGCCTCCGTCGCCTCCCCCTTCGGCCTCCAAACCGGAGTCAGCCGCTCGCGTACGGGCCTCCCGCGTCCGACTGCGGGTGCGACAAGCACGGCGATCAACAGGTCTTCGACGTAGGCGCGCTTCTGGATGAGCGTCAGGTCTTCCCACTCCTCGGCGAGATCCACGGGCTCACGCTTCGAGGCGACCTGGCTGCGCAGGAAGCGGTTCCGCTCTGTTGTGAGCCGCCTCTTCTCGGCCTCGTACTCGGCAAGTTCGGAGAAGTACGTCTCTGCGGTGATGGTCCGGGACTTGCGCGCGGCCTTCAGATCGTCGATGTCCTCCAGGACGCGCGTCAGGTCCTCTTCCTTGTTCCATGTGACGGGCTGCTGGTCCCCCTTGCGCTTGGCGGCTTCCTCCTGGTGCTTCGCGATCACCATCATGGAAACGGCTTTGTCGGCCTCCGGGCCGCCGATCTTCGTCCCGCCACAGCCTGAGGGAACGCTGCCGCTGCTCGGGCACGTGTAGTAGAAGTACCCCTCAGGCTTGTTGCGGCTCTTCGGGGCCTTCACGACGCGGAGAGGCGCGCTGCATCCGTTCTTGTCGCAGCGGAGCGTCCCACGCGCCAGGTGCTTGCGGGTGTTGTGCGCTGAACCCGGAGCGGGATTCTCGCCCAGCAACTCGGTCACGGCCTCCCACTTCTCCACGGGAACGATCGGCGGCCACTGTCCCTTGACCGGCTTGCCCTTCTCGTCGATCACGATCTCAACGCGCTTGTTCTGCAAGCCGGTGACGGGGTCGACGTCGATGGCCTGGCGGGAGCGGTAGCCGCAGATGCGAGGGTTCCGAACCATGGCCTTGACGGCCTCGCGCGACCACTCCGCGCCGGTGACGGTCCCGACCCCCTGCCGCTTGAGTTCGTTGATCACCTCGGTGATCGGGGTCCCTGCCAGGAGTGAGTCAACGATCCACTCCAGCCACTTAGCCTCTGTCGATTCGAGTGTCCGCTTGTCCTCCTTCCACCCGAAAGCGCGTGTGCCTCCCGTGGGAATCCCCGCCTGTTGCAGCGCCTTGTGCTTGCGCGCGACTCGTCGGGCCGTGTCCGCCGATTGCTTGGCGTTGGTGGCGGTCACGATGCGGGCGACCGTACGGCCGTTCTCCGTCAGGAGATCGAGGGAACCGGTGATGTCGATGATCGGACGCCCGAAGTTCTGGACTACCTCGATGGCGTCTTCAAGGTGGCGGTTGTCGCGGGTGAGTCGGTCGATGTCGTAGACGATCAAGCCGTCGATGCGCTCGCCGTTCGGCGCGACCCCGCGCTTGAGATCTTCTAACGCGCCCTCGAAGACCGGCCGGATCACCCGGTACCCGATCTCCCCGTTGGGCAGGCGCACGCGCTTGCGCTTCCAAGCGCTCGTGTCCGGCTCCTCGTAGGTGTAGACATACCGTCCGCCGCGTCCCTCGACGAACTTCCGGTTGTCCTTCTCCTGCTCGTCCCGGCTCTTGATGTCCCGCCCGGTCATGGGCCGGAACGCGGGCTTGGCCTCTGCGGTGTCGCTGGCGTCGCTCTCCGGGTCTGCGGGTGCCTCGTCGACCTCGAAGGACAGTCGCACCAGTCCTGCCCAGTGCTGCCCCTCTAAGTTGCCCCAACGGGCCTTCTGCACAAGGTCTTTGTCCATGTCCTTAGGTTACATTCGGTGAATCGCTGGAGGTCCACCTTGCGCGATCACACTGTCGTCGTCGGCTTCGGCACCAAGGGGCGCTCGGCGATCCAGACCGTCTGCGCGACGGGACTGAGGAAGGAGCAGGTCGTCGTGGTCGACCCCAGCTCCAAGGTGATCGACGCGGCGACGGCCGACGGCTACGCGGGTGTCATAGGCGACGCGACCCGCAGCGAGGTCCTCAAGCGGGCCGAGGTGCAGCGGGCGCGGCAGATCATCATCGCGACCCAGCGCGACGACACGGCGGTGCTGGTGACGCTGACGGCCCGGCAGCTCAACCGGGGGGCGAAGATCGTGGCCGCGGTGCGCGAGGAGGAGAACGCCCCGCTGCTGCAGCAGTCCGGCGCCGACGCCGTCATCACCAGCGCCAGCGCGGCCGGCCGGCTGCTCGGCCTGTCCGTGCTCAGCCCCGCCGCCGGCATGGTGATGGAGGACCTCATCCAGCAGGGCAGCGGGCTCGACATGGTCGAACGGCCGGTGGTGAAGGCCGAGGTGGGCAGGGGACCGCGGGAGACCGACGACCTGGTGGTGAGCGTCGTACGCGGACACCGGGTGCTCGGATACGACGATCCCGCGATCGGCACCCTGCAGTTGACGGACCGTCTGATCACGATCGTGCGGGCGACGCACGACGCGAAGGTCACGCCCGACGTGCGGCCCATACCGCGGGACTGACACGGCCGAGGGGTAGCGTCGCCTACATGCATGCGATCACGATTCCCGAACCTGGTGGACCCGAGGCGCTGGTGTGGGACGAGGTCCCCGATCCGGAGGCCGGTGAGGGCGAGGTCCTGGTCGAGGTGGTGGCCAGCGCCGTCAACCGCGCCGACATCCTGCAGCGGCAGGGCTTCTACAACCCGCCTCCCGGCGCGTCCGCGTACCCCGGCCTGGAGTGCTCCGGCCGGATCGCCGCGCTCGGCCCGGGCGTCTCCGGATGGTCCGTCGGCGACGAGGTGTGCGCGCTGCTCTCGGGCGGCGGTTACGCCGAGAAGGTCGTCGTTCCGGCAGGCCAGCTGCTGCCGGTGCCCGAAGGGGTGGAGCTGCGGCAGGCGGCCGCGCTGCCCGAGGTGGTGTGCACCGTCTGGTCGAACGTCTTCATGATCGCTCACCTGCGGCCGGGGGAGACGCTGCTGGTGCACGGCGGCTCCAGCGGCATCGGCACGATGGCCATCCAGCTCGCCAAGGCCGTCGGCGCCAAGGTCGCCGTGACCGCGGGCACCAAGGAGAAGCTGGACCGCTGCGCCGAGCTGGGCGCCGACATCCTGGTCAACTACCGGGAGCAGGACTTCGTCGAGGAGATCGAGCGGGCCACGGACGGGGCCGGTGCCGACGTCATCCTCGACAACATGGGCGCCAAGTACCTCGACCGGAACGTCCAGGCCCTCGCCGTCAACGGCCGGCTCGCGATCATCGGCATGCAGGGCGGCATCAAGGGCGAGCTGAACATCGCCGCGCTGCTGAACAAGCGCGCCGCCATCAGCGCTACCTCGCTGCGGGCCCGTCCGCTCGGTGAGAAGGCGGCGATCGTGGCGGCCGTACGCGAACACGTCTGGCCCCTGCTGACCGGCGGCCACGTCCGTCCGGTCGTCGACCGCGAAGTGCCGATGAGCGACGCGGCGGCCGCGCACCGCGTGGTCGAGGAGAGCGGGCACATGGGGAAGGTGCTGCTGGTCGTGTGAGGCCCGGGGCGGCGGAAGGCGCTACGCCCGCCGCAGCCGTAGTCCGACGAAGGCGAGGCCCAGGCCGAGACCGATCAGGACCAGGCCGCTGCCCAGCGGCAGGATCCGCAGGACGGGCTCGGTGGGGGCCACGGCACGCGTGACGGCCTGCCGGACCGGCCCGGACGAGGCCGCGGGGGTGATCGGCCCGGCCGGAGCCGATCCGACGGCCTCCGGGCTCTCGACGGCACCTCCGTCGTCCGCGTTCTCCTCCGGGTCGGCCGTGTTCGCCTCGTCCTGCCCCTGATCCGTCGGATCGGCCGTGGGCGTGTCCTCCTCCGGCCGTCCGGGCCGCTGCCGCCCCTGCCCGGCCACACTCCCGGCCCGTGACGGTTCGGCGGCGCGCCCGTCCCTGGAAGGTACGGGGACGGGCACCCGTACGGCCTCGTGCGGGTCGACGCGGTGCGCGGGAGCTCCGGCCCGCGCCGGCGCGCTCCCGTGCGCCCGGTCCGTCTCTCGCGTCCACGGCGCCGGACCGCCGCCGTCCCACCGCGGGGCCGAGGAGGCATACGGCCCGGGAGCCCCGTGGCCGCCCCCCGCCCCGGCCGCCGGCACACCGGCGTACGACACCCCGCCCGCGCACAGCGGCCCCAGCACCCCCACCGCCACCAGCAGTCCTGAAGCCCCCGCGTCACGCAGCCATCGAGTCACGTGACCAGCGTCACACCATGGGGGCCGCCCGGCATTCCGGGATCCGCCAAACAAGCCGGACCCACTGCACAATCCGGGTATGTCGATACGTCACGGGCTCCTGGCGCTCCTGGAACGCGGCCCCCGCTACGGCTCGCGGCTGCGGACCGAGTTCGAGGAGCGGACGGGGGCGACCTGGCCGCTCAACATCGGGCAGGTCTACACGACGCTCGGCCGGCTGGAACGGGACGGGATGGTGGCGCAGGAGGGCGAGGACGAGGCCGGGCGGGTGCTGTACGCGCTGACCCCGGCCGGGCGGGCCGAGCTGCGGGCCTGGTTCACCCGGCCCGTCGAACGGGCCAGTCCGCCGCGCGACGAGCTGGCGATCAAGCTGGCCATGGCGGTCGGGGCGCCAGGCGTCGACATACGGAAGGTCGTCGAGGTGCAGCGCCGGCACGTGACGGACGCGCTGCACGAGTACGTGCGGCAGCGGGCCCAGGTGCTGTCAGGGACGCCCGCCCGGACGGACGAGGTGGCGCGGCTGCTGGTGCTGGAGCAGCTGATCTGCCACACGGAGGCCGAGATCCGCTGGCTGGAGCACTGCGAGACCCGGCTGCTGCGGCTGACCGTCACGAAGGAGGGCGGCGCGTGACGCAATCCCCGGCGCCGGAAACGGTGGATCACCCTTCACGGGGGGCACCACGGTGATGAGATGCACGGGTGCGAGAGAATGGCGGCATGGAGATGCCGAGGAACGAACGGTCGCCGGAGAATCCACAGATCCTGGTCGTGGGCCAGGACGGCATGGCGATTGGCGGCGGAGGCGACGACGACTCCCGCGAGATTCCGGTGACGGAGCAGGTCGAGCAGCCGGCCAAGGTGATGCGGATCGGCAGCATGATCAAGCAGCTCCTGGAGGAGGTGCGCGCGGCTCCTCTGGACGAGGCGAGCCGGGCCCGGCTCAAGGACATCCACCGCAGCTCGGTGAAGGAGCTGGAGGACGGTCTGGCGCCGGAGCTGGTGGAGGAGCTGGAGCGGCTGTCCCTGCCGTTCCAGGACGAGGGCACCCCCAGCGACGCCGAACTGCGGATCGCGCAGGCCCAGTTGGTGGGCTGGCTGGAGGGCCTCTTCCACGGCATCCAGACCACGCTGTTCGCCCAGCAGATGGCCGCGCGCGCCCAGCTGGAGCAGATGCGCCGCGCCCTCCCGCCGGGCGTCGGCGGTCATGAGATGGGCGAGGACGGCCACGCGCAGGGCCGTTCGGGCGGACCTTACCTGTAAGGACGTACCGGCCCCCGGGAATGTACGGACGGACAAGCACAGGGCCCGGCGGCCAGGAGGCTGCCGGGCCCTTCGTTCGTGCGCGGGGTCAGGACGGGTTGCCGGTCGAGACCTGGAGCGTGATCGTCGGCATGCTGTCCGGGTCGACGTCCGTGTCGGCGGCCGGGTCCTGGTCGATGACCGCGCCCTCGCCGTAGGTGTTCTCGTCGTAGTTCTCGACCTTGTACGACCAGCCGGCCGCGTCCAGGCAGGCCTTCACCGAGTCGATGTACTTGAACCGGAAGTCCGGGACCTCGATCTTGTTCTCGTCGGTGTACGACTCCTGCGGGTCCGTGCACTCCGTCTTGTCGATCACCTTGGTCTTGTCCGGTCCGCGGTAGTCCGCCGCGTGCGTGGTCGACGTGGTCGGGTCGGCGCCGGCACCGCCGCTGCCCCCGCTGTTGTTGTCGTTGCTGCCGCTCCCGCCGCTGTTGAACAGCAGCGCCGCCAGCAGGCCGGTGACGGCGATGATCCCGACGATGATCGAGATGACGATCACCGGCTTGTTGCCCCGGTCGCCGGACGAGGGGACGGGCGTCGAGGGCTGCGGCGTGATGTTGTACGGCGGCGGGGTCTGCGGCTGCTGGGTGTAGGGCGCCGGGGTCTGGTAGCCGCCCTGCTGCGGATAGCCGTACGACGGAGTCGGCGCGGGCGTGCCGTACGGGTTGGGCACCGGGGTCGGCTGGTACGGCGTCTGGACCGGGCCGGGCGGCGGGGTCGCCTGGCTGACCGGCGGGAACACCGCGGCCCCGACACCGGCGCCGCTCGTGCTCGGCGTGCCGGTGACGATGCTCGGCGGGGCGGCCTGGAAGGAGGCGGCCACGCGCAGGCACTCGTCCCGCATGGCGACGGCGTTCGGG
Source organism: Streptomyces sp. NPDC085900 (assembly GCF_044540925.1). Taxonomy (NCBI): domain Bacteria; kingdom Bacillati; phylum Actinomycetota; class Actinomycetes; order Kitasatosporales; family Streptomycetaceae; genus Streptomyces; species Streptomyces sp. NPDC085900. Next base: position 62,979 of record NZ_JBITSP010000011.1, read on the forward strand.
AAGCGTTCGTTCGGGTTCTTCCTCAGCGCGCGGGCGATCAGCGCGTCCACCGCGGGCGGCAGCGAGCGGTTGATGGAGGAGGGGGCGACCGGCTCCTCCTGCACATGCGCGTAGGCGATCGCCAGCGGCGAGTCCGCGTCGAACGGCAGCCGCCCGGTGACCAGTTGGAACAGCATGATGCCGACCGAGTACAGATCGGAGCGGGCGTCGACCCCGCGGCCGAGGGCCTGCTCGGGCGAGAGGTACTGCGGGGTGCCGACGACCATGCCGGTCTGCGTCATGGAGGTGACGCCGGACTGCATGGCGCGGGCGATGCCGAAGTCCATCACCTTGACCACGCCGCGCTTGGTCACCATCACGTTGCCCGGCTTGATGTCCCGGTGGACCAGGCCCATCTCGTGACTGATCTCCAGCGCGGCCAGCACGTCCGCGGTGACCTTGAGCGCCTTGTCGGCGGGCATCGCGCCGAACTGCCGTACGTCCTCGTCGAGCACGGAACCGAGCGGGCGGCCCTCGACGTACTCCATGACGATGTACGGCGTCGTGGCGTCGGCGACGGTGTCCTCGCCGGTGTCGAAGACGGAGACGATGTTGGTGTGCGTGAGCTTGGCCACCGCCTGCGCCTCACGGCGGAAGCGCTCCCGGAAGGCCTGCTCCCGGCCCAGTTCGGTGTGCAGGGTCTTGATCGCGACCTGCCGGTCGAGCACCGAGTCGTAGGCGAGATGCACGGCGGCCATGCCGCCCTGGCCGAGCAAGTCGCGCAACTGATAGCGGCCGCCGGCGAGCGACTGACCCGCGTACCGGTCCTGTGCGCCGTCCTGGCTCATGTGTCCGTGTCCCCCATCGGCCTTCCGGCGCCGGCCCGCTCGTTGCTGATCGAATGGCTCATTCCCGGCCAAGTCTGCCCGAGGGCACTGACACGTCAAGCGCGGTGCCCGATCCGTGACCGTACGCGAAAGAAGCGTCGCGCGAGCGTTACAGAGGCTGTACGGCCGGTACACGAAATTTGCACGTGGGCACCGGGTGACGGTTTGATGGCCGGTCCGTCTCGTGCCGGTTCCGGTCCCCTTCTCGGACCGGCGGCTTGCGTTGAGGCTGTAGCGTGGCCGACGGAGACCGTAACAACACCGCGCGCACCGCGGGCAGAAACGACGGCGAGGACTGATGGAGCAGCAGCAGCGCGCTCAGGGCCCGTCCGACCCCGAGGCGACTGGCGGCGGTATGTCAGATGCGCCGGAGATGTGGGGCAACGGCGGCCTGGTCGGCGACGGCCGATATCGGCTGACCCGCAGACTCGGCCGGGGCGGCATGGCGGAGGTGTTCGCCGCGGAGGACGTGCGTCTGGGGCGCACCGTCGCGGTGAAGCTGCTGCGCGCCGACCTCGCCGAGGATCCGGTCTCCAAGGCCCGCTTCACGCGTGAGGCGCAGTCGGTGGCCGGCCTCAACCACCACTCCATCGTCGCCGTGTACGACTCCGGCGAGGACTACGTGGGCGGCCAGAGCGTCCCCTACATCGTGATGGAGATCGTCGAGGGCCGCACCATCCGCGACCTCCTGCTCAACGCCGAGGCGCCGGGCCCCGAGCAGGCCCTGATCATCGTCTCCGGTGTCCTGGAGGCGCTGGCCTACTCGCACCAGCACGGCATCGTGCACCGCGACATCAAGCCGGCGAACGTCATCATCACCAACAACGGCGCCGTCAAGGTGATGGACTTCGGCATCGCCCGCGCCCTGCACGGCGCGTCCACGACGATGACGCAGACCGGCATGGTCATGGGCACCCCGCAGTACCTCTCCCCGGAGCAGGCGCTCGGCAAGGCCGTCGACCACCGCTCCGACCTGTACGCGACCGGCTGCCTGCTCTACGAACTCCTCGCCCTCAGGCCCCCGTTCGTCGGCGAGACCCCGCTGTCGGTGGTCTACCAGCACGTCCAGGACATCCCCGTGCCGCCGTCGCAGGTCTCCGACGGCGGCTGCCCGCCGGAGCTGGACGGCCTGGTCATGCGCTCCCTCGCCAAGGAGCCCGACGACCGCTTCCAGACCGCCGAGGAGATGCGCGGTCTGGTCCAGTACGGCCTGCAGATGCTCTACGACCAGGGCGGCCACACCGGCACCTGGAACACCGGCCCGGTGGCCGTGCACGAGGGCCGGCACACCCCGGCCGCGGGCTTCGCCGGCACGACCGTGATGCCCCACCCCGCCGACTCGGGCGCGGGCACCACGCAGATCCCGCAGCCGATCCTGCCCCAGGGCTACGGCGGCGGGGACGACGGCGGCTTCGAGGGGCACGGCAACCGGGGCAGCGGCCGCGGCAAGCTGTGGATCCTGGCCGTCCTCGCGGTGATCGCGATCGCCGCGGGCGTCGCGCTGGCGCTGCAGAACACCGGCGGCTCGGGCGGCGGGAAGCCCACGAAGTCGCCGACCACCTCGCAGTCCACCAAGGACGACACGGCCTCCGAGACGCCGAGCGACGAGTCGACCGACCAGCCCACGGACACGTCCACGGACAGCGGCACCGCGGGCAACGGATCGGGCGACTACACGCCCTCTTACACCCCGTCGTCCACGCCGTCCGCGAGCAAGAGCAGCGAGCCGACCGACGAGCCGACGACGAGCGACCCGACGCCGTCCGCGCCGACGTCGAGCGCGCCGCCGCAGCCGTCGGACACGCCGACGGGCCCGACGGCCGGCAGCGACAACGGCGGTACCTCCGGGCTCGGCGGAGGCCTCTGACCCTCGGTCACCCCGCGAAGGCCTCGCACACCGCGTCGTACTCCCGCGTCCACCACACGGCGAGCGCCGAGGCGGCCGGGAACTGGGGGTCGGCGCGGGTGTCGCCGCGTTCGTAGTGCCAGCGCAGCATCCAGAAGTCGTTCAGCCGCTCCCACCACACGCGGTGCACGGCCGCCGCGAGCTGGGAGGGCGTGGCCCCGGCCGTGCGCCGGTACGCGCGCGCGTACGCCCGCACCTTCGGCAGGTCGAGCGCGCCGACGGGTCGTACGAAGAAGATCGCGGCGGCGCGGACCGCCTCCTCGGCGCGCGGACGCAGGCCCAGCCGGTCCCAGTCCACGATCGCGGCGGGGGCGTCGCCCTTGTAGAGCAGGTTGAACGGGTGGAAGTCGCCGTGCACCCAGCCGACCGAGCTCCCGCGCGGGGGACGCCGGTCGGCGTGCTGTTCCAGCAGCGCGCGCCGCTCCAGGAGCCGGTGGCGGGCCAGTTCGTCGAAGGCGTCGGCGGGGTGGTGGCGCCGTACCCGGCCGAGCAGGTCGTCGATGAGGGTGAAGGTGTCGGCGGGATCGGCGCTGTCGGCGGCCTCCGGCGCCTCCGCGCACGCCCGCGCGTGCGCCGACATCACCCGCTCCAGGCTCGCGTGTACGACCCCCAGGAGCGCCCCCAGCCGCGCGCACTGGCCGGCGGTGAGCTGGCCGCCGTGCCGGTGCCGCCCCTCGATCCAGGGATGCAGGGCGTAGGCGTGCCCGCCCACCACGGCGACCGTGCGCCCGTCCCGGCCGGGCAGCGGCGGTGCCACCGGGACGCCCAGGTCGGCCAGGCGCTGGGTGGCGCGGTGCTGGCGGGCGATGGCGGCCGGGTCGGCGGTCTCGGGGTCGAAGTGGTGCTTGAGGAAGTACCGGCCGCGGGTGGTGCACAGGCGGTAGCCGCGGTTCAGCAGTCCCTGGTCGACGGGCTCGCAGTCGACGGCGCTGCCGGCCGCGTAGTGGCGCAGCAGGGCGCCCAGCGGGGGCGCGTGGGGTGGTACATGGGAGCGCGGCACGCGCCAGATGGTAGGGCACCGGCCAGGCCTGTGAGCTGGGGGTTGTCACAGGCAGTCGCATTCGGTCACGGCGTGTGCTCGAAGTGGCGATCCAGGGCACCGTCGGTCGATCGCACGGTCCCGAACCGCTGCCCGGCGCTCAGGAGCCGTTCTCACCCGGGAAGCGGATCTCCCGCCACGGAAATGGACCCTTCCCGTGACCTGGGTCACCGGGATAACGTGCCGTTGTTCCGGCCCCCTGCAAGGCTGTGACCAGGACTTGTTCCCGCCTTCTGCGATTTACTTGGAAATCCAAGCAAAATCCCAGGTCAGGAGGGGTTTCACAGAAATGTGGAGCACTGGGTAACGTGCCTTCTGCAGGGCGCTCGCCGGGGCACCTGTCACGCCTGTTCCCGACCGGGCGCACCCACCCTGTGCGTCCGTAGGGCTTCAGGTGAGCCGCTCCCCCAGGCTCCTGAACGGAGCTGGGGGGAACCCCAGGCATCCGGCGAACCCGGGTGGCCGGACCGACGGAGGAGCACACGTGACCGTGGAGAGCACTGCCGCGCGCAAGCCGCGACGCAGCGCCGGGACCAAGAGCACGGCCGGCAAGCGAACGACCGCGAGGAACACGCCGGGCGCCGAGCCCGAGCTGGTACAGCTGCTGACGCCCGAGGGCGAGCGCGTCAAGAACGCCGAGTACGACAAGTACGTCGCCGGCATCACCCCCGATGAGCTGCGCGGCCTGTACCGCGACATGGTGCTCACCCGCCGCTTCGACGCCGAGGCCACCTCGCTGCAGCGCCAGGGCGAGCTGGGGCTGTGGGCGTCGCTGCTCGGTCAGGAGGCCGCCCAGATCGGCTCCGGCCGCGCCACCCGCGAGGACGACTACGTCTTCCCCACCTACCGCGAGCACGGCGTCGCCTGGTGCCGCGGCGTCGACCCGGCCAACCTGCTCGGCATGTTCCGCGGCGTCAACAACGGCGGCTGGGACCCCAACAGCAACAACTTCCAGCTCTACACGATCGTCATCGGCTCCCAGACCCTGCACGCCACCGGCTACGCCATGGGCATCGCCAAGGACGGCGCTGACAGCGCGGTGATCGCCTACTTCGGCGACGGCGCCTCCAGCCAGGGCGACGTCGCGGAGTCCTTCACCTTCTCCGCGGTCTACAACGCCCCGGTGGTGTTCTTCTGCCAGAACAACCAGTGGGCGATCTCCGAGCCGACCGAGAAGCAGACCCGCGTCCCGCTGTACCAGCGCGCGCAGGGCTACGGCTTCCCGGGCGTGCGGGTCGACGGCAACGACGTCCTGGCCGTCCTGGCCGTCACCAAGTGGGCGCTGGAGCGGGCCCGCAGCGGTGAGGGACCGACGCTGGTGGAGGCCTACACCTACCGCATGGGCGCCCACACCACCTCCGACGACCCCACCCGCTACCGGGGCGACGAGGAGCGGCTGGCCTGGGAGGCGAAGGACCCGATCCTGCGGCTCCGCCGGTACCTGGAGGCCTCGAACCACACGGACGAGGGATTCTTCACGGAACTCGAGGCCGAGTCCGAGGCGTTGGGCAAGCGAGTGCGCGAGGCGGTCCGTGCCATGCCGGACCCGGACCACTTCGCCATCTTCGAGAACGTGTACGCGGACGGGCACGCGCTCGTCGACGAGGAGCGAGCCCAGTTCGCCGCCTACCAGGCGTCGTTCGCCGACGGAGAGGGGGCCTGACATGGCAGCCGAGAAGATGGCTCTGGCCAAGGCGATCAACGAGTCGCTGCGCCGCGCCCTGGAGTCCGACCCCAAGGTCCTCGTCATGGGCGAGGACGTCGGCAAGCTCGGCGGCGTGTTCCGGGTGACGGACGGTCTGCAGAAGGACTTCGGCGAGAGCCGGGTGATCGACACCCCGCTGGCCGAGTCCGGCATCGTCGGCACCGCGATCGGCCTCGCCCTGCGCGGCTACCGCCCCGTGGTGGAGATCCAGTTCGACGGCTTCGTCTTCCCCGCCTACGACCAGATCGTCACGCAGCTCGCGAAGATGCACGCGCGCTCGCTGGGCAAGGTCAAGCTCCCGGTCGTCATCCGCATCCCCTACGGCGGCGGCATCGGCGCGGTCGAGCACCACTCCGAGTCCCCCGAGTCGCTGTTCGCGCACGTGGCCGGCCTGAAGGTGGTCTCGCCGTCGAACGCCTCCGACGCGTACTGGATGATGCAGCAGGCCATCCAGAGCGACGACCCGGTGATCTTCTTCGAGCCCAAGCGGCGCTACTGGGACAAGGCCGAGGTCAACCCCGAGGCGATCCCCGGCCCGCTGCACAAGGCGCAGGTCGTCCGCGCGGGCACGGACCTCACCCTGGTCGCCTACGGCCCCATGGTGAAGCTCTGCCAGGAGGTCGCCGACGCGGCCGCCGAGGAGGGCAAGTCCCTGGAGGTGCTGGACCTGCGCTCGGTCTCGCCGCTGGACTTCGACGCCATCCAGGCGTCGGTGGAGAAGACCCGCCGGCTGGTGGTCGTGCACGAGGCACCGGTGTTCTTCGGCTCGGGCGCGGAGATCGCCGCCCGGATCACCGAGCGCTGCTTCTACCACCTGGAGGCCCCGGTGCTGCGGGTGGGCGGCTACCACGCCCCGTACCCGCCGGCCCGCCTGGAAGAGGAGTACCTGCCTGGCCTGGACCGGGTACTCGACGCCGTCGACCGCGCCCTGGCGTACTGAGGAGAGGGTCGTGACGACGATGACGGAAGCATCCGTTCGCGAGTTCAAGATGCCGGACGTGGGCGAGGGGCTCACCGAGGCGGAGATCCTCAAGTGGTACGTCCAGCCCGGTGACACGGTCACCGACGGGCAGGTGGTGTGCGAGGTCGAGACCGCCAAGGCGGCCGTCGAACTGCCCATCCCGTACGACGGGGTCGTCAGGGAGCTGCGCTTCCCCGAGGGCACCACGGTGGACGTGGGCACGGCGATCATCTCGGTCGACGTGTCGGGTGGCGCCGCCCCCGCGGAGCCGGCCCCGGCCGAGAGCGCGGCCCCCGCCGCCCCCGAGGCCGAGGAGAAGAAGCCCGAGGGTCGCCAGCCGGTCCTCGTCGGCTACGGCGTCGCCACGTCCTCCACCAAGCGCCGCCCGCGCAAGGGCCCGGAGGTCGCGGTCGCCCAGGCGTCGACGGCGATCCAGACCGAGCTGAACGGCCACGGCCCGGCGGCCGCCGCGCCGGCGGTGACGACCGACCGGCCGCGCCCGCTGGCCAAGCCGCCGGTGCGCAAGCTGGCCAAGGACCTGGGCGTGGACCTGGCCACGGTGATCCCGTCCGGCCCGGACGGCATCATCACGCGGGACGACGTGCACGCGGCCGTGGCAGCGCCGGCCCCCGCGACGACCCCCGCCCCGGCGGAGACGCCGGCCGTGGCGGCTCCCGCGCCGGTCGCGTCGTACGACGCGACCCGTGAGACCCGGGTGCCGATCAAGGGTGTGCGCAAGGCGACGGCTCAGGCGATGGTCGGTTCGGCGTTCACGGCGCCGCACGTCACGGAGTTCGTGACGGTGGACGTGACGCGCACCATGAAGCTGATCGAGGAGCTCAAGCAGGACAAGGAGTTCGCGGGCCTGCGCGTGAACCCCCTGCTGCTGATCGCCAAGGCCCTTCTGGTCGCCGTCAAGCGCAACCCGGACATCAACGCGTCCTGGGACGAGGCGGCTCAGGAGATCGTGGTCAAGCACTACGTCAACCTGGGCATCGCGGCGGCCACCCCACGCGGTCTGATCGTGCCGAACGTCAAGGACGCCCATGCCAAGACGCTGCCGCAACTGGCGCAGTCCCTGGGCGAACTGGTGGCGACGGCCCGTGAGGGCAAGACCTCGCCCGCCGCGATGCAGGGCGGCACGGTGACCATCACCAACGTCGGCGTCTTCGGCGTGGACACCGGGACCCCCCTGCTCAACCCCGGCGAGTCCGCGATCCTCGCGGTCGGCGCGATCAAGCTCCAGCCGTGGGTCCACAAGGGCAAGGTGAAGCCGCGTCAGGTCACCACCCTGGCCCTGTCCTTCGACCACCGTCTGGTCGACGGCGAACTCGGCTCCAAGGTCCTGGCCGACGTGGCGGCGATCCTGGAGCAGCCGAAGAGGTTGATCAGCTGGGCGTGACCCGTCGCGACGGGATACGTTGAACTATGAAGGGACGGCCGCAAGCTCTCGTTGCGGCCGCCCCTTCATCCCTTTGCGCCGCCCGCCGGCTCAGGGCCGGTCGAGCACATACACCGGTGCACCGTCTTCGGTGGCACCGCGGGGATGGATGCACGCGTACTTGCGCAGCAGCCGCAGGCACTCGTTGACCCGCTGGACCGTGAGGCCGGTCCGGGCCGCGATCGACTCCAGCGGCTGACGCAGTTCGCCCTGTTCCACGAGAACCGGCGCGATCACCACGGCCACCGCCCACACGTCCGACGTCACGGACAGCCGCTGCCGCCAGTCGGCCAGGACGGATTCCGTGGTCGGCTGCGCGGAGAGGCGCGGTGTGGCCGCTGGACGGTCGAGCGTGAGGAGGTCGAGCCGGTCGGCGATGCGTTCGATGGCCTGGGCGATGGCCTGCTGGACGACGAGGTTCTGCCGCTGCGTCTCCGCCATCTCCTGTTGCAGGGCGAGTGATTGCTGTTGCACATCGGCGAGCCGTTCGTCCAGCTGGAGATTGTGTGCCTCGAGCCGGACGATGGCCTCCACGACCTGCTCGGGCATCACGTAGGCGGTCGGCGCACCCGGGTCGGACGGCTGCACCTCGGCTTCCTCGAGACTGTAGGAACCCTCTCGCTGCACGGTCTCGATCACCTCGGCGACCCACTGCTTGAAGGGCGCACACTCTGGCTTGGTACAGGCGCTGACGAGAAGAATCAGACCCTGCAGATCGATCAGATTCAGGTCTCGCCGCCACTCCCTACCTGCGGGAACGCTGAGACCGTGACCTCCAGTCACTGTCTCGAGAATCTCTCGATGCTCCTCCGGGACATGGTCGAGGAGAGCCTTCCGAGGAGTCGTGTAGCCCAACTCCTTGCACACGTCCACCGCCGGGAACCAGTGCGTCCCGTCCGGCATGGTCAGCCTCCGGACGCGGGCTCCGGTGGCCGCGTAGACGAAGTCGCTGACGTCGATCGCGTCCTGCTGCGCGCGAGGGCTGGGCCGGTGCTTGCTGGGTTCGATCATGTGAACCACCTCCGCTGCGGAACTTAGGGCGGAGAAAATCGAATATGCCAGTCGGCGCAATGATGTTCACTTATGCGAGCGAAGTTCACCTATTCGGCTTGAACGTTCGCGAGTTTTCGTGCCAGCAACGTCACGTATGTGCGCCCGCTGGGCTTCTCCGGCTCCTGCACCACCCGGGCGGTCACGGTCAGCCCGGCCCGTTCCAGCAGCTCCGCGAGCCGATCCACGGGCAGCAGATGGGACTCGTACGACACCGGGAGGCCGCCGTAGGCCCGTGTCGGGCGGGTCCGTTCTCCGGTGCCCGCGTGGCCCGCCAGCATCAGCAGGCCGCCGGGCGCGAGGGTGCGGTGGAACTCGGCGTAGAGGACGGGGAGTTCCCGCGGCGGGGTGTGGTGGGTGGAGTAGTGGGCCAGGATGCCGCCGAGGGTTCCGGTGCCGATGCCGAGGGCGGTCATCGAGCCCACCGCGAAGGCGAGGTCCGGATGTGCGCGTCGGGCCAGTTCGACCATTCTCGGCGAGAGGTCGACGCCGAAGACGGGGGCGCCCAGGCCGGCCAGATGGGCCGTCACGAAACCGGGCCCGCAGCCGAGGTCGGCGAGCGGGCCCAGGCCGGCCTCACGTACCGTCTCGGCGAACATGCCCAGCAGTGCGCGGTCCAGCGGATCCAGGTCCGCCGGCCGCGGCACCTGCTCGGCGTAGGCGTCGGCGACGGTGTCGTAGGACTCCCGGACGGCGGCGAGATACGAGGGCTCGCTCACCCCGGGGTCCCACGGACCGTCGGCCGTCGCGGTCATGCGTAAGGGTCAGCTGATCTTCGCGTAGCCGTAGTTGATGAGCTTCTTCACGTCCGACGTGCGGTCGGTCGCCGAGGGGGCGGTCATGACGGCGCCGATGACCGACTCGCCGTTCAGCGTGGCGGCGAAGACGAGGCAGTAGTGGGCGTCGGGGCCCGAGCCGGTCTTGATGCCGAGCGTGCCGTTCCAGCCGAGCAGCGTGTTGGTGTTCGTCCAGGTGCTCATCGTGCGCGTGGACCCGGAGCTCGTGATCGTCTTCGCCGTGTACGACTTGGCCTTCACGACGGTCTTGAACGTGGTGCTCTTCATCACGCTCCGGGCGACCTTCGTCAGGTCGCGCGGCGTCGAGTAGTTGGAGCCGTTGCTGAGGCCGTCGAACGAGTCGAAGTGCGTGTTCGTCATGCCGAGGCTCTTGGCCATCGTGTTCATCTTGCCGATGAAGTTCTTGGTGCGGGCCGAGGACGTCGTGCCGGAACCGAACTTGTCGGCCAGCGCGAACGCGGCGTCGCAGCCGGACGGCAGCATCATCCCGTACAGCAGCTGACGGACGGTGACCTTGTCGCCGACGATCAGGTGGGCCGACGAGGGGTATCCCTTGGCGACCATGTAGTCGCTGACGGCCTTCTTGATGGTGACCTTGGTGTCCAGGTTCAGGTTCGACTGCGAGAGCACGACCTTCGCGGTCATGATCTTCGTCGTGGAGGCCGTGAGCCGCTTCGTGTCGGCGGCCTTGGTGAAGAGGGTCTTGCCGGTGGCGCTGTTCATCAGGTAACCGCCCTTGGCGGTGATGGTGGGCGTCGTGACAGCCTGCGCCGGTGCCGCGGTGAGAGCTCCGGTGGCGAGCACTGCGCCGGCCGTGACGGCGACGGCTGCGGCTCTGCGGACACGGAAGCCCTGGATGGCGGTTTTCAACTCAAATACCCCGATTACGTCGAATGCCCCTGAAATGCGGCCGAGTTGGAGGGGGGAAAGTGGGGCCGCACGTGTGTGACACGTAATTAGCACAGATGGTTGTGCGCCCGCTGAGCCGGGACTGCCTTCTGTGACGACCTTGGTACAGAAGGGTCCGGATGATGGACGGGGATCCTCATGCGTACGTGTTGTATCTATGCTGTTCGCATGACCAGCCCCGGCACCCTGACCGCGAAGCAACCACCTGCCGCCGACCGCGTCTACACGCACGTCAAGCAGGGCGTCCTGGAGCGCCGTTACGAGGGCGGGACCCTGCTGACCGAGGGTGAACTCGCCGATGCCGTCGGGGTCTCGCGCACACCGGTGCGCGAGGCGCTGCTGCGCCTGGAGGTGGAGGGGCTGATCAGGCTCTACCCGAAGAAGGGAGCGCTGGTCCTGCCCGTCTCCGCCCAGGAGATCGCGGACGTGGTCGAGACCCGCCTGCTGGTCGAGGAGCACGCCGCCCGCAAGGCCGTACCGGCGCCCGCCGGGCTGATCGGCCGTCTGGAGGAGCTGCTGGCCAGGCAGAAGGAGCAGGCCGCCGCCGGCGACCTGGCCGGGGCCGCCGTCACCGACCGCTGCTTCCACGCCGAGATCGTCCGCAGCGGCGGCAACGAGATACTCTCCCGCCTCTACGACCAGCTCCGCGACCGCCAGTTGCGCATGGGCGTGGCGATCATGCACTCCCACCCGGACCGGATCGCCAAGACCCTCGCCGAGCACGAGGAGATCCTGGAGGCACTGCGGTCCGGGGACCCGGATGCCGCGGTCGGAGTGGTCCACCGGCACGTCAGCTGGTTCTCGCACCTCGCCCGGGGTGAGGTCCGATGAGCCGCTCCTCCTCGTCCGCCACGATCACCCTCCCGGGTGATCCGCCGGGCGGCCGGCGCGCGATGGCCGTCTGGTCGGTCGGCGTCTCCGTCTACTTCGTCGCCGTCATCTTCCGTACGTCCCTGGGCGTGGCCGGCCTGGACGCCGCCGACCGCTTCCATGTGAACGCCTCGGCGCTGTCGACCTTCTCGATCCTGCAGCTGCTGGTCTACGCCGGTATGCAGATACCGGTCGGCCTGCTGGTGGACCGGCTCGGCACCAAGAAGGTGCTGACCATCGGGGTCGTGCTGTTCACCGCGGGCCAGCTCGGCTTCGCCTTCTCCCCCTCCTACGGCACCGCCCTCGCCTCCCGCGCCCTGCTCGGCTGCGGCGACGCGATGACGTTCATCAGCGTGCTGCGGCTCGGCACCCGCTGGTTCCCGGCCCGGCGCGGCCCGCTGGTCGCCCAGCTCGCGGGCCTGGTCGGCATGGCGGGCAACCTCGTCTCCACCCTGGTCATCGCCCGGCTGCTGCACGGCGTCGGCTGGACCGCGGCGTTCGCGGGCAGCGCGCTCGCCGGTGTCGTCGTCCTCGTGCTGATGCTGCTGTTCCTCCGGGACCACCCCGAGGGTCATGAGCCGGAGCCCGTGCCGCACCAGGGGGCGGCCTACGTCCGCCGTCAGATCGCCGCCTCCTGGCGGGAGCCGGGCACGCGCCTCGGCCTGTGGGTGCACTTCACCACCCAGTTCCCGGCGATGGTGTTCCTGCTGCTGTGGGGCCTGCCGTTCCTGGTCCAGGCGCAGGGCCTGTCCCGGGCCGCGGCGGGCGAACTGCTCACCCTGGTCGTGCTGTCGAACATGCTGATCGGGCTCGTCTACGGCCAGATCGTCGCCCGGCACCACGTGGCCCGGCTGCCGCTGGCGCTCGGCACGGTCGGCGCGACGGCGCTGATGTGGGCCGTGACGCTGGCCTGGCCGGGCGAGCGCGCGCCGATGTGGCTGCTGGTCGTGCTGTGCACGGTGCTCGGGGCCTGCGGACCGGCGTCGATGATCGGCTTCGACTTCGCCCGTCCGGCCAACCCGCCCGAGCGGCAGGGCACGGCCTCCGGCATCACCAACATGGGCGGTTTCGTGGCCTCCATGACCACGCTGTTCCTGATCGGCGTCCTGCTGGACGCGACCGGCGACGACTACACCGTCGCGTTCTCCGCGGTGTTCGTGCTCCAGGCGCTGGGCGTCAGTCAGATCCTGCGGCTGCGCGGGCGGGTGGCCCGGCGGGAGCGGGAACGGCTGGTGGCCAGCCGGGTGGAGACGGTGCACGTACCCGCCTGACGCGCACGGTCCACCAGCGGGGTTCTGCCGGGGACCGGCACAGGGAGCACCCTGTGCCGGTGGAGCCGGGCCCCACGCGTCGTCCTACCGGGTCACCGTGAAGTTCCGCAGGATCGCCGCCGTCAGCTGGGGGTCGCCCTCCGCCTTCACCCGGTCCGCCACCGCGTCCGCCGTCACCCGGCCGCAGGCCAGGCGCACATACGTCTCCCAGTCGAGGGTGAGCGTGGCGGCGGGGCCGAGCGCGGGGGCCGTCTCCAGGGTCCCGCGGCCCTGGATGTCGACCCGGATGGTGCGCAGGAACTCGATGGGCCCGTGCACGTCGAAGACGATCGCCGAACTGCGCGGCGCGTCCGCCCGTTCGGCCACGACCACGGGCAGTTCGCCGAGCAGCACGTCCCGCGCGATGTGCGCGCCGGGGGAGTCCAGGTTGCCCGGACGGCCGAGGGCCGCGCGCAGGTCCTGCTCGTGCACCCACACGTTGAACGCGTGGGCCCGCATGGACTCCTCCAGCGTCAGCTCGGTGCCGAGCGGGCCGCGCACCTTGGTCCCCGGGTCCCGGGACTCGTTGCGCAGCTGGCGGTTGCGGCGGATGATCACGTACTCGAGCTCGGAGGTCATCTCCGGCGCCGTGTGGTGGCGGCGCACGTCGACCTGCATCTCCATGTAGCGCTGGTGGTCGTTGGTGACGTGGAACAGGTCGCGCGGCAGCGTGTGGATGGGCCGCGGGTCGCCGAGCATCTCGCAGTCCAGTCCCATGACATGGGAGACGATGTCGCGGACCGACCAGCCGGGGCACGGCGTCCGCCGGTTCCACTCTCCCTCCACGAGTGGGCCCACCAGCTCGGATATCGCTTCGATGGAATGGGTCCAGGCGTCGGCGTAGGGCTGGAGGGTGGGATGCAGACTCACGGAACGGGACCCCTCGGCGGTCGGTACACGGGCGGTTGGTGGCGGCGTTGCCAGTGGGAGGTGGCTGCACTCGGCGCGGTCTTGAGACTCCCCCGATTCTCGGCTGTGCTCGAACCGGGGGGACCCCCAAGTTACGCTGCTGTGAGGCACCCCGGCAGTGCTTTCGTGTGACGATCGTAGGCCCGTATCAACGGCTCGAATGCCAGGACGGTGGTAGTGTGCGCGCCTCTCTCATCCAGATCGCCGTAGAAGAGGGCGAATCGGTCGAAGCCCGACGTGGGCGTGTGGCGTCCCTGGTGAGGGAGCAGGCCGGGGCCGACCTGGTCGTGCTGCCGGAGCTGTGGACCACGGGCGCCTTCGCGTACGAGGAGTTCGGCACCGAGGCCGAGCCGCTGGAGGGGCCGACGTACGAGGCCATGGCCAAGGCGGCGAGCGACGCGGGCGTGTGGCTGCACGCGGGCTCGATCCCCGAGCGGGACCCCGACGGGCCGCTCTACAACACCTCCCTCCTCTTCTCGCCGTCCGGCGACCTGGCCGCCGCCTACCGGAAGATCCACCGCTTCGGCTTCGACAAGGGCGAGGCCGTGCTGATGGGCGCGGGCAGCGAACTGGTGACGGTCCGGCTGCCCGGGACGACCCTGGGCGTCGCCACCTGCTACGACCTCCGTTTCCCCGAACTCTTCCGTGCCCTCGTCGACGCCGGCGCCGAGACCCTGGTGGTCCCGGCGGGCTGGCCCGAGCGCCGTCGGGACCACTGGACGCTGCTGGCCCGGGCGCGGGCGGTCGAGAACCAGGCGTTCGTGCTCGCCTGTGGAACGGCCGGGACGCACGCGGGGGTTCCGCAGGCGGGTCACTCGATCGTGGTGGATCCCTGGGGCCAGGTGCTGGCCGAGGCGGGAGCCGACGAGGAGATCCTCACCGTGGACTTCGACCCCGCGAAGGTCGCCACCACCCGGGAGCAGTTCCCGGCCCTGAAGGACCGCATGCTCGGCCTGGAACCCCCGCACCGGGTCTGACGGAGCACCGGGCCGTCAGTCGTCCCGGTCCTTCTCCGCCAAGTGGATCACGCACACCGCCACCGCGATCAGCAACGCCGGATCGGCGTCGTCGCGGACGATGTCGACGCCGTAGGTCTCCCGGACGTGCAGCCAGCGCCGGGAGACGACCGCGAGCAGCTCACCGTCGTACTCGACGGCGAACTCGCGGTCCAGGATCTTGCCGCTGACGTCGAGTTCGGAGCCGTCGGCCAGGGACACCCGGTAGTGGTTGCGCAGCAGGGACAGGCGCTTGCGCCTGATGGTGGCCAGGGCCTCGCCGTCCCGTTCGATCACCATGGTGTCGCGCAGCGCGAACATCTTCTGGTGGATGTCGATCAGGACCCGTCCCTGGGTGTCCTTCAGCTCGAAGGTGTCCCTCAGGCGCATGGCCTTGCCGTCGACGAGGAACGCCTTGTCACCGCGCTCGTCCTCGATCCAGTAGTCCTCGCCGAAGCCGAGGAGCCGGTCGCGTACCTGGAATCTCATGTCCCCACCCCTTCCCCGGCCGCGGGCCCGGAACGCCGCCGGTAGGCCGACGGGCTGACGCCCCTTCGCCACGCACGCGGCCGTGCCCCGACCTGACCGGGCCCCGTACTCGACCGGGCCGAGGGGTGTCCCGCAGGTGAACTTCGCTCGTGTGTGCGGCAGTTGTCCAACCAAAGACGGTACCGCCGAGTCGGATCAGGCACAGGGCGCACAGCGCCGCGCTTTCCTTCCGGAGGTCCGTCATGCTCTCTCGTCCCGTCCGCCGCCGGGTGACCCGTACCGTCTCGGCGGCGGCCCTCGTCCTCGGCACGGCCCTGGCCGCCCCGCTCGCCCTCTCCGGCACCGCGGGAGCGGCGACCGCGTCGGCCAGTGCCTCGGTCAACCAGTACGACTGGCAGCTCACCTACCGGGCCGCCGCCGGCCAGGCCAACAAGGCCGCCGTCACCGCGTCGCTCACCGCCGACAAGACGGGCATCACGTACCTGATCGACGACGTCGTCCCGATCGCCGCGGGCCACGACTGCGTCCACCCCGCCGCCTCGGACCTCACCAAGGTCTCCTGCACCGTCACCTTCGTGGACAGCCAGGACCCCTACCCGGGTGTGATCGTGGATCTCGGCGACGGCAACGACACGCTGAAGTACGCCAACGGCACCGACCAGATCTACACCTACGCGCAGATCGCCCTGGGCGCCGGCAACGACCGGGCGACCGACTCCGGCCGCCTCGACGGCGCCTACGTCTCCGGCGGCGCGGGCAACGACACGATCACCGTCGGCGCGGAGGGCCTGGCCTGGGGCGAGGACGGCAACGACACGATCACCGCGAGCGGCGGCGACAACATCGTGCAGGGCGGCCGGGGCAACGACGTGCTGCACGGCGGAAACGGCGCCCAGTACCTGTCCGGCGACGACGGCGACGACACCGTCACCGGCGGATCCGACGCCGACTCCCTCTACGGCGGCAAGGGCAACGACGTCCTGTACGGCAACAGCGGCAACGACAAGCTCTACGGCAACAGCGGCAACGACAGGCTGTACGGCGGCCCCGGCAACGACACCCTCTCCGGTGGCCCGGGCGCGGACGTGGTCCGCCAGGGCTGAGCAGGGTCCGGGTGACCGGAACCGCCGGCCGCAGGACCGGGGCGGGTCCGTCCCCTCGTCGCCGAGGGGACGGACCCGCCCTGCCCTGATGCTCGTCGGCATGGACGCGGGGGCGTCCCGATCAGACGCCGTAACCGTCGCTGTAGCCGTCCCGCCGATGCGTGGCGCGCTCCTCGTCGATGACCGGCGTCGTGGGCGGTACCACCACGCGGCGCCGTCGGGCGATGCTGCTGAAGGTGCTCACACCGATCAGCCCGACGATCATGAGGATGATGCCGACCAGGTCGAGATTGACCCCCTGCATGTGCCAGTCGGTCGCGAAAGTGAGGATGGCTCCCGCGGCGATGAGGATGATGCATCCGCCGAGGCCCATGGCGTCGCCTCCCTGTCCGGTCCGGTGGTTCCGGACTTCCGGTCAACTCCGTGTACCCGGACGCGCCCTGACCATGCGGAGGCCGTAGCTCACGTCACGTCGACGTGGTCCTCCTCCCGGAGCTCACCCAGCGGACGCCGGTCACGGGACCTATCCCTCCAGGAAGGCCACGAGCGCGTTGGCCAGCAGGAACGGGTCGTCCGCGCCGCACAGTTCGCGCACGCTGTGCATCGACAGGATCGCGACGCCGATGTCGACGGTCCGGATGCCGTGCCGGGCCGCGGTGATCGGTCCGATGGTGGTGCCGCACGGCATGGAGTTGTTGGAGACGAAGGACTGGAACGGCACGCCCGCCTTCTCGCAGGCGGCGGCGAACACCGCGCGGCCCGAACCGTCCGTGGCGTAGCGGTTGTTGACGTTGACCTTGAGGATGGGGCCGCCGTTGACGCGCGGGTGGTGCGTCGGGTCGTGCCGCTCCGCGTAGTTGGGGTGCACCGCGTGGCCCGTGTCGGAGGAGAGGCAGACCGTGCCCGCGAAGGCCCGCGCCCGGTCCTCGAGGGAGCCGCCGCGCGCGAACACCGAGCGCTCCAGCACGTTCCCGAGCAGCGGGCCGTCCGCGCCCGTGTCCGACTGCGAGCCGTTCTCCTCGTGGTCGAAGGCGGCCAGCACCGGGACGAAGGGGAGCCCGGAGCCCCCGGCGGACACCGCGGTCAGCGCGGCCACGCCCGCGTGCACGGACAGCAGGTTGTCCATGCGGGGCCCGGCGAGCAGTTCCTGGTCCCGGCCCAGGTAGGCGGGCGGTTCCACGGAGTGCGTCATCAGGTCCCAGCCGGTGACCTCGCCGGCGCCCAGACCGGACTCCTCCTCCAGGAAGGCGATCAGGTCTCCGTCGCGCACGTCGTGGCCGAGCCCCCACACGGGCTGCAGATGACGCTGCTTGTCCAGCTTGAGGCCCTCCGCCGAGACCGAACGGTCCAGGTGGATGGCGAGCTGGGGCACCCGCAGCAGCGGCCGGTCGATGTTCACCAGGCGGGTCGAGCCGTCCCGCAGGGTCAGCCGGCCGGCCAGGCCCAGGTCGCGGTCCAGCCAGGAATTGAGCAGGGGGCCGCCGTAGATCTCCACGGCCACCTGGCGCCAGCCGTGCGCCCCGGTGTCCGGCAGGGGCTTGACCCGCAGGTTGGGGGAGTCGGTGTGGGCGCCGACGATACGGAACGGCGTGTGGGGCGCCGCGCCCTCGGGGACGTACCAGGCGATGATCGCGCCGCCGCGCAGTACGTACTTGCCGCCGGTCGTCCCGTCCCAGGCGTCCGTCTCCGAGACCTGCCGGAAACCCGCCTTCTCCAGCCGCTCCGCGGCACTCGCCACGGCGTGGTACGGCGAGGGACTCGCCGTCAGGAAGGACATGAGGTCGTCGGTGTGGCCGCGGTCGAAGCGGGGGGGTTCGCTCATGGGGTTCACCTTAACGACGTACGAAGGCCCGCTCCGCGCGTACTGGAAGTACGGGGAGCGGGCCCTTGTGGGGGGTGACTAGAAGGCGGCCTCGTCCAGCTCCATCAGGTCCAGGTCGACGTTCTCGGCGAGCTTGCGCGCGCCGGTGACGCCCGGCAGGACGTTGGCCGCGAAGAACTTCGCCGCCGCGATCTTGCCGCTGTAGAACGCCTTGTCCTTGGCGGAGGCCGACGGCAGCTTCTCGGCGGCGACCGCGGCGCCCTTGAGGAGCAGGTAGCCGACGACCACGTCACCGGAGGCCATGAGCAGGCGGGTGGTGTTCAGGCCCACCTTGTAGATGTTCTTGGTGTCCTGCTCCGTGGCCGCGAGGTCGGTCAGCATCAGGCCGACGATCGCCTCCAGCTCGACGGCGGCCTTCGCGAGGTGCTCGCGGGCGCCCGCCAGCTCCTCGCCGCCGGAGCCCAGCGCCAGGAACTTCTTGATGTCCTCGGCGAGGGAGTTCAGCGCCGCGCCCTGGTTGCGGACGATCTTCCGGAAGAAGAAGTCCTGGCCCTGGATCGCGGTCGTGCCCTCGTACAGGGTGTCGATCTTGGCGTCGCGGATGTACTGCTCGATCGGGTACTCCTGCAGGAAGCCGGAGCCGCCGAAGGTCTGCAGCGACTGGGCGAGCTGCTCGTAGCCCTTCTCCGAGCCGTAGCCCTTGACGATCGGCAGGAGCAGGTCGTTGAGCGCGTGCTCGGCCTTGGCGTCCTCGCCGTTCGCCTCCTTGATCTGGATCGCGTCCTGGATCGAGGCGGTGTACATCACCAGCGCGCGCATGCCCTCCGCGTACGCCTTCTGCGTCATGAGCGAGCGGCGCACGTCGGGGTGGTGGGTGATGGTGACCTTGGGCGCGGTCTTGTCCATGAAGTTCGCCAGGTCCGGACCCTGGACGCGCTCCTTGGCGTACTCCAGCGCGTTCAGGTAGCCCGTCGACAGCGTGGAGATGGCCTTCGTGCCGACCATCATGCGGGCGAACTCGATGATCCGGAACATCTGGCGGATGCCGTCGTGCTTGTCGCCGATCAGCCAGCCCTTGGCGGGGTGCTTGTCGCCGAACGTCATCTCGCAGGTGTTGGAGGCCTTCAGGCCCATCTTGTGCTCGACGTTCGTGGCGTAGACGCCGTTGCGCTCGCCCAGCTCGCCGGTCTCGAAGTCGAAGAGGTACTTCGGGACCAGGAAGAGGGACAGGCCCTTGGTGCCGGGGCCGGCGCCCTCGGGGCGGGCGAGGACGTAGTGGAGGATGTTCTCCTCCATGTCGTGCTCACCGGAGGTGATGAAGCGCTTCACGCCCTCGATGTGCCAGGAGCCGTCCTCCTGCTGCACCGCCTTGGTGCGGCCGGCGCCGACGTCCGAGCCCGCGTCGGGCTCGGTGAGCACCATCGTCGAACCCCACCGCTTGTCCACGGCGATCTTCGCGATGTGCTTCTGCTGCTCGTTGCCCTCCTCGAAGAGGATGCCGGCGAACGCGGGGCCGGAGGAGTACATCCACACGGCCGGGTTCGCGCCGAGCAGCAGCTCCGCGTAGGCCCAGATCAGGGAGCGCGGCGAGGTGGTGCCGCCGATCTCCTCGGGCAGGCCCAGGCGCCAGTACTCGGACTCCATGAAGGCGTTGTAGCTCTTCTTGAAGGACGCCGGGACGGGCGCGGTGTTCGTCTCGGGGTCGAAGACCGGCGGGTTGCGGTCGGCGTCCGCGAAGGACTCCGCCAGCTCGTTCTCCGCGAGCCGGGTCAGCTCCTCGAGGATGCTCTTCGCGGTCTCCGTGTCCATCTCGCCGAACGGACCGGAGCCGTACACCTGGTCCCGTCCGAGGACTTCGAACAGGTTGAACTCGATGTCGCGGAGATTCGACTTGTAGTGCCCCATGGCGACAGCTCCGTAAGAGAGATCGGCGAGGCACTGATGTGGATCCTCGCGCCTGCTTCTAGTTCACGTACCAACAAGTAGCTCCGATGATGCTACCCGTCGGTAATAAGAAGCAACCCCGTTCCGGACATCTGTGACCGAGCCCTCGTGCGGGGTCAGTACTCTGTGGGGCATGTACGGCTACGACCAGAACGTTGGGGCCCAGCAGCAGTACGGCGTCCCGCCGCAGCAGCAGATGGCGGGCGGGTACGGCCAGCAGCCGCCGCTGTACCCCGAGCCGTCCCCGCCCTCGCTGGCGGACGCGGTGCGCGCCTTCACCACCGGCCAGATGTCGGCGGAGGACTTCCAGCAGGTCTTCGCCACGTCCAAGGTGTACTGCCCGCGCGGCGACAACCCCGGCTTCCTCGCCCTGCACAACACCCAGCAGCCGGTCATCCCGATGTTCACCTCCCTCAAGGAGCTGCGCCGGTACGCCGGCAAGGAGTCCAAGTACTTCGTGATCACGGGCGCCGAGGTGATCGACCTCCTCCCGACCGGCTACGGCTTCGTCCTGGACATGGAGGGCGAGCACCGGATGGTGTTCGACGCGAAGGCGGTCGAGCAGATGGTGGAGTTCGCGATGAGACGGATGTACGGCTAGACGCCGATGCTCCGCAGACGGCTGACGACCGCGCGCGGGTGGAGCCCGGAGGGAATGTCCTCCGGGCTCCTTCTGTTGTGGGGTGGCAGAAAGTTCAATGCTCAACTAAACTGGCCGCACAAGGAGGTACCGACATGCCTGCAGTGACCGTCGAGAACCCGCTGACCCTGCCCCGCGTCGCCGCGCCGGCCGACGCCGTGGCGCGTCCCGTGCTCGCCGTCACGACCGCGCCGAGCGGTTTCGAGGGCGAGGGCTTCCCGGTGCGCCGGGCGTTCGCCGGGATCAACTACAAGCACCTCGACCCGTTCATCATGATGGACCAGATGGGCGAGGTGGAGTACGCGCCGGGCGAGCCCAAGGGCACCCCCTGGCACCCGCATCGCGGCTTCGAGACCGTCACCTACATCATCGACGGGATCTTCGACCACCAGGACTCCCAGGGCGGTGGCGGCACCATCACCAACGGCGACACCCAGTGGATGACGGCCGGCTCCGGCCTGCTGCACATCGAGGCCCCGCCGGAGTCCCTGGTGATGTCCGGCGGCCTCTTCCACGGTCTGCAGCTGTGGGTGAACCTCCCGGCCAGGGACAAGATGATGGCGCCGCGCTACCAGGACATCCGCGGCGGCAACGTCCAGCTGCTCAGCACCCCCGACGGCGGCGCGCTGCTGCGGGTCATCGCCGGTGAGCTGGACGGCCACCAGGGCCCCGGCATCACCCACACCCCGATCACGATGATCCACGCGACGCTCGCGCCGGGCGCGGAGCTCACCCTGCCCTGGCGGGAGGACTTCAACGGCCTGGCGTACGTCCTGGCCGGACGGGGCACGGTCGGCACCGAGCGGCGTCCGGTCCAGCTCGGCCAGACGGCGGTCTTCGGCGCCGGTTCCTCGCTCACCGTCCGCGCGGACGAGAAGCAGGACAGCCACACCCCGGACCTGGAGGTCGTGCTGCTGGGCGGACAGCCGATCCGTGAGCCCATGGCCCACTACGGCCCGTTCGTCATGAACACCCGCGAGGAACTGCAGCAGGCCTTCGAGGACTTCCAGAAGGGACGGCTGGGCACCATCCCCGCCGTGCACGGGATGACCGAGGGCGGGCTGTAAGGCCGGTACGGCGATCACCGAGGAGGCGGCACCCTACGGGGTGACCGCCTCCTCGGCCTCGTAGAGTTCGAACCAGATGCTCTTGCCCTCGCCCCGCGGCTCCACGCCCCACGCCTGGGCGAGCAGTTCCATCAGGACCAGTCCGCGGCCGGAGGAGGCCAGCTCCCCGGGGCGGCGCCGGTGCGGCAGGTCGTCGCTGGTGTCGTTGACCTCCACGCGCATCCGGCGGCTGCCCGGCTCGCCCCGGACCTCGGCCAGCAGCAGGGCGTCGGCGTCGGTGTGGACCAGGACGTTCGTCAGCATCTCCGACAGCAGCAGCACCGCCGAGTCGATCTGGTCCTGCGAGCGCCAGTCGTGCAGCAGCTCGCGCAGATGCTGGCGGGCCACCGCCACCCGTTCCGGCTCGGTCTGGGCGACGGACAGCATCGTGCGCCGGATCTGCGGCGCCGTCGCCGTCACCGGTTCGCCGCAGCCCTCCCCCGGCCGGCACAGCAGCAGCACCGCTATGTCGTCCTCGCGGCGGTCGGCGAGCGGGCCCGTGGTGTGGTGCGAGGACGGCCCGTGCACGCCCTGGACCAGGGCGTCGGCCAGTTCCTCCAGGTCGCCCTTGTGGTCCTCCAGGATCTCGCGGATGCGCTGCCAGCCGCTGTCCAGGTCGTGCCCGCCGGTCTCGATGAGGCCGTCGGTGCAGATCAGCATCGTTTCGCCGGGTTCGAGGGCGAAACGGGTCGTGGGGTAGTCGGCGTCCGGGTCGATGCCCAGCGGCAGACCGCCGGCGGTCGGGCGGGCCAGCACCGTGCCGTCGGCGAGACGGATCGCCGGGTCGGGGTGGCCGGCCCGGGCGATGTCGAGGGTGCCGGTGGCCGGGTCGGCCTCGACGTAGAGGCAGGTCGCGAAGCGCGGGTCGGCGGAGTCGCCGTCGCCGTCGCCGTCGGTCATGCCGTGCAGGAAGCGGGAGGCGCGGGAGAGGACCGCGTCGGGCCGGTGCCCCTCGGAGGCGTAGGCGCGCAGGGCGATACGGAGCTGGCCCATGAGTCCGGCGGCGCGCACGTCATGGCCCTGGACGTCCCCGATGGCCAGTGCGAACCTGCCGCCCGGCAGCGGGATCATGTCGTACCAGTCGCCGCCGACCTGGAGGCCGCCGCCGGTGGGGACGTAGCGGGCGGCGACGTTCATGCCCGGTATCTGCGGGCCGAGCGTCGGCAGCATGGAGCGCTGGAGGCCGTCGGTCAGGGCCCGCTCGGTCTCCGCGGCGCCGGCGCGGGAGAGGGCCTGGGCGAGCATCCGGGCGACGGTGGTCAGGACCGAGCGCTCGTCGGGCGTGAAGGCGACCGGATAGGCGAAGGACGCCATCCAGGCGCCCATCGTGCGGCCGGCCACGATCAGGGGCAGGAATGCCCACGACTGGCGGCCGAAGCTCTCCACCAGCTGCCACATGACGGGGTAGCGGGTCTTGTAGTCGGACGGGGTCGACAGATAGACCGCGCGGCCGGAGCGTATGACCTCGGCCGCCGGGTGGTCCGTGTCCAGCGGCATCGCGGCGAACGGGTCCTCGTCGCCGGGCTGGTAGCCGTGCAGGCCGACGATGGTCACCCGCTCGCCCTCGACGCCGAAGACCGCCAGCCCGTCCGGCGAGAAGCCCGGCATCGACAGGCCCGCCGCGACCCGCAGTACCTCCTCCGTCGACCGCGCCTCGGCCAGCGCCCGGCCCGCGTCCAGCAGGAACGCCTCCCGGGAGCGCCGCCAGTCACCGGTGACGGCGCTGCGCCCGGCCGGGGTGCCCGGGGTGGGCTCGGTGACCTCCTGCAGGGTGCCGATCAGCTGGAAGGCATGGCGTTCCTTGTCGTACGACGGCTTGGAACGGGAGCGGACGACGCGCAGCACCCGGCCGTGCTCGTCCATGATCCGGATGCGTACCTCGGCGAGGGTGCGCTCGGCGACGGCGAGACCCACCACGCTGATGATCTCGTTCCAGTCGACCGGGTGCAGCCGGGCCCGGGCCTGGGCCTCGGTGAGCGTGGCCTGTTTGGCGGGCAGCCCGAGCAGCCGTGCCGCCTCGGCGTCGACCGTGACGAGCTCGGTGGCGGTGTCCCAGGTCCACAGGCCGGTCGCGAGGGTGGCGAGAACCTCCCCCACGGGCGGCAAGGGCTCGCCAGTGCGCATTGCCCCACTTTATGGAGAGGTGATCGAGGAGTGCCACCGATCCGCACCAGGAGTGCCGCTCGTCACGCGTCTGTCAAGACCGCCACGAAATGGTGGGGAGCCGACCGTGGGGCGGCCGGTACCCTTGGGAGGTCCGGGCCGTGCGCCCGTTCAGGCCGGGCGGCAAACCCGGCGCACACCACCCCACCACGAAGGACGATGAACGACGATGCATCGGTACAGGTCCCACACCTGCGGCGAGCTCCGCTCCTCTGACGTCGGCACCGACGTCCGGTTGAGTGGCTGGCTGCACAATCGGCGCGACCTGGGCGGCATCCTCTTCATCGATCTGCGCGATCACTACGGCATCACGCAGCTCGTCGCCCGTCCCGGCACCCCCGCGTACGAGGCCCTGGACAAGCTGTCCAAGGAGACGGTCGTCCGCGTCGACGGCGGCGTTGTTTCACGTGGAACCGAGAACGTGAACCCCGATCTGCCCACCGGCGAGATCGAGATCGAGGTCGGCGAGGTCGAGGTGCTGGGCACGGCCGCCCCGCTGCCCTTCACGATCAACGCCGAGGACGGGGTCAACGAGGAGCGGCGCCTGGAGTACCGCTTCCTCGACCTGCGCCGCGAGCGCATGCACAAGAACATCATGCTGCGTACGGCGGTCATCTCGGCGATCCGGCACAAGATGACGGCGCTGGGCTTCAACGAGATGGCGACCCCGATCCTGTCGGCGACCTCCCCCGAGGGCGCCCGCGACTTCGTGGTCCCCTCCCGGCTGAACCCGGGCAAGTTCTACGCCCTGCCGCAGGCGCCGCAGCAGTTCAAGCAGCTGCTGATGATCTCCGGCTTCGACCGCTACTTCCAGATCGCGCCCTGCTTCCGCGACGAGGACGCCCGCGCCGACCGCTCGCCGGGCGAGTTCTACCAGCTCGACGTCGAGATGAGCTTCGTCGAGCAGGAGGACGTCTTCCGCCCCATCGAGCAGCTGATGACCGAGCTGTTCGAGGAGTTCGGCGGCGGCCGCCACGTCACCTCCCCGTTCCCGCGGATCCCGTTCCGCGAGGCGATGCTGAAGTACGGCTCCGACAAGCCGGACCTGCGTGCCCAGCTGGAGCTCGTCGACATCACCGACATCTTCGAGGGCTCGGAGTTCAAGGCCTTCGCCGGCAAGCACGTGCGCGCGCTGCCGGTGCCGGACGTCTCCGCGCAGCCCCGCAAGTTCTTCGACCAGCTCGGTGACTTCGCCGTCTCGCAGGGCGCGAAGGGCCTGGCCTGGGTGCGCGTGGCCGAGGACGGTTCGCTCTCCGGCCCGATCGCCAAGTTCCTGACCGAGGAGAACGTCGCCGAGCTGACCAAGCGCCTGTCGCTGGCCGCCGGCCACGCGGTGTTCTTCGGCGCGGGCGAGTTCGACGAGGTCTCGAAGATCATGGGCGCGGTCCGCGTCGAGGCCGCCAAGCGCGCCGGGCACTTCGGGGAGGGCGTCTTCCGGTTCTGCTGGATCGTCGACTTCCCGATGTACGAGAAGGACGAGGACACCGGCGCGATCGACTTCTCGCACAACCCCTTCTCCATGCCGCAGGGCGGCCTGGAGGCCCTGGAGACCCAGGACCCGCTGGACATCCTGGGCTGGCAGTACGACATCGTCTGCAACGGCGTCGAGCTGTCCTCCGGCGCGATCCGGAACCACGAGCCGGAGATCATGCTGAAGGCCTTCGAGATCGCGGGCTACGACCGCGAGACGGTCGAGGAGAAGTTCGCCGGCATGCTGCGCGCCTTCCGCTTCGGCGCCCCGCCGCACGGCGGCATCGCCCCCGGCGTCGACCGCATCGTCATGCTCCTCGCGGACGAGCCGAACATCCGCGAGACCATCGCCTTCCCGCTCAACGGCAACGCCCAGGACCTGATGATGGGCGCGCCGACGGAGCTGGAGGAGGAGCGGCTGAAGGAGCTGCACCTGTCGGTGCGCAAGCCGCAGCCGAAGTAACCCCGAGCGAACCCGAAGGGCCCGAGACCGACGCCGGTTTCGGGCCCTTCCGTTTGCCCGGCCGGTCTGGGGAACCTCACTGGAGGCCCACAGCAATCCCGGGGGAGGAGCACAGAGCCCTGGCGTCTCATGGGGGACGACACCACGAGGAAGGGCCGCCCTCCGGGCCGCCGGGCGAGGAGGAAACCATGGGCCACGCGATCGCGTTCTCGGCACTGCTGATCACCGCGGCGGTCGTCGCCGTCACCCTGCTGCGGCGCGGGCGGACGGGGCGGGACGGCTCCCGGCTGGACGCGGAGGCCGAGGCCAACCGCTGGCTGATCCGGCTGGGCGGCAGCCTGATGCCGCCCGGCACCGCCGGCTGGGTGACCGCGGGCGAGACGGCCGGCCGGGCCCTGACCGAGGCCGCCGAGTGCCACCGCACCGCCCGCACCCAGCTGACCGAGGCCCGTACGACCGCACAGTACGAACAGGCGACCCGCACGGCCCAGGAGGGCCTGCGCCACGTCCGGACGGCCCGCGAGGCGCTGGGCCTGGAAATGACCGCCTGAGCCTCCTGAAACCCGCCCGGCAGAAAAGTCCGCGGCCCCGGCAACCTCACGTGCACCAGCGGCAACTGACGGATCGAAAGCCCCTTCGCCGGAGCTTCTCCATCCGCACAGTTCCCACCCGTACGTAAGGACGTCCCGTGGCCGCTCCCACCCACCGCCGGTCTCTTCGCAAGCGGCGTGTTCTCGTCGTGTCCGCCGCCGCTGTCGCCGCGGGTGTCGGTGCCGGTGTTCTCGTGATGAACGCGAACGCCGGGACGACGACCGTCGACCTGTACCACCAGACGCTCGCCGCCAAGGACGGCTGGGCCTCCTCCGGTACCGGTACGACCGGCGGCGCGAAGGCCGACGCCGCGCACACCTTCACCGTCTCCACCCGCGCCCAACTGGTGAAGGCCCTGGGATCCGCGTCGGACACCACCCCGCGGATCATCAAGGTCAAGGGCACCATCGACGCCAACACCGACGACTCCGGCAAGAAGCTGGCCTGCGCCGACTATGCGAAGGGCACCGGCTACTCACTGGCCGCCTATCTGAAGGCCTTCGACCCCGCCACCTACGGCCGCTCCAAGCTGCCCTCCGGCACCCAGGAGGCCGCGCGCGCCGCCGCGCAGCAGAAGCAGGCCGAGAACATCGTCTTCAAGGTGCCGGCCAACACCAGCATCGTGGGCGTGCCGGGCACCAGGGCCGGCATCACCGGCGGCATGCTGCAGATCCAGAAGGTGGACAACGTCATCGTCCGCAACCTCACCTTCTCCGCCACCCAGGACTGCTTCCCGCAGTGGGACCCGACCGACGGCGACAAGGGCAACTGGAACTCGCAGTACGACTCGGTGACCCTGCGCGGCGCCACCCACGTCTGGGCCGACCACAACACGTTCACCGACGCGCCGGGCCTCGACACCGCCGACCCCACGTACTACGGCCGCCAGTACCAGATCCACGACGGAGAGCTCGACATCACCAAGGGCTCCGACCTGGTCACCGTCGAACGCAACCGGTTCACCGACCACGACAAGACCATGCTGATCGGCAGCAGCGACACCGACAGCACCGGCAAGCTGCGCGTCTCCATCCACCACAACGTGTGGAAGGGCGTCGTGCAGCGGGCACCGCTGGCCCGGCTCGGCCAGATCCACATCTACAACAACGTGTACGACACGGCGCCCGTGAACGGCTACGACCTGCAGTACAGCATCAACTCCCGCGCCAAGGCGCAGGTCGTCGCGCAGGCCAACTACTGGAAGATCCCCTCCGGCCAGAAGGTCGCCAAGCTCGTCAGCGGTGACGGCACGGGTTCCATCGCGGGCAGCGGCAACCTGGTCAACGGCACCGCGACCGATGTCGTCGCCGCCTACAACGCCGCCAACTCCAAGAAGATCAAGACCACGGTGAACTGGACGCCGACGCTGACGGCCGGCCTGGAGACCTCGGCGAAGAACCTGCCGACCGAGCTGGCTTCCACGACCGGCGCCGGGATCCTGTCCTAGGTGTCGTAGGAGCCGTCCCACGGCGAGGAGAAGAACAGGCGGTCCGGGTAGAGCTCGGCCCAGCTGCCCTCCTCGTCCTCGCCGGTCACCAGGCCGAACACCACGTCGTCGACGGTGACCTGGAACGGCCGTATCGCGATGTCCGTGTAGGAGCGGCGGGGCAGGCTGCGCAGCAGCTTGGCCAGGTGGACGCGGGCGCGTTGGAGGACCGACGCGTCACCGTCCGGATCCTGCAACTGCTCGGCCCAGGTGCCCGCACACCAGATCTCCGAGTCGCGGTAGCGGCCCTCGAAGTCGAAGGTGTGCAGGACGGTGTAGAGACGCTTGTGCTCTTCCCAGCCGTGGTCGAGACGGAATCCGGCGGGGAAGGCGTACGTGAGCGACGCCAGGAACTGCCCCTCGGAGTACCGGCCGATGGACTCGGTCCGGCTCCTGGGCTCGTAGGCGATCGGGACGACTTCGGGCACTGCCATGGCGGAACAATACGGGGCTCGGAAAGCTGTTCGGCTTCCCGAGTCCCGTCTCCACGGTTCCTCCGCGTGTTACTGCTCCGGCTCGCCGCCGAAGCGCTCCTTGTAGGCCTGCAGGTCCTCGTCCGTGAGCTTGGCGAACAGCACCGGCGGGACCGTGAACGGGGTGCCGGCCGGGACGGCGGCGAGGGTGCGGGCCTCGGCCGGGGTGACCCAGGACGCGGTGTCGTCGGCCAGGGAGAACGCCTGGCGCATGGCGGCCGAGGTCGCCGGGATGAACGGCTCCGAGACCACCGCGTACAGGTGGATGAGGTTCATCGCCGTGCGCAGGGTGAGGGCCGCGCCCTCCTTGTCCGTCTTGATCTCCAGCCAGGGGGCCTTCTCCTCCAGGTAGGAGTTGCCGGCCGACCACAGGGCGCGCAGGGCCGCGGCGGCCTTGCGGAACTGCAGGGACTCCATGTGGGACTCGTACTCCGCGAGGAGCTCCGCGATCTGCTCGCCCAGCTTCGTCTCCGCCTCGCCCGGCTGCCCGCCCGCGGGGACCTCGTCGCCGAAGCGCTTGCGGGAGAAGGACAGGACGCGGTTGACGAAGTTGCCGAGGGTGTCGGCCAGGTCCTTGTTGACCGTGGCGGTGAAGTGCTCCCACGTGAAGGACGAGTCGTCGGACTCGGGGGCGTTGGCGATGAGGAAGTAACGCCAGTAGTCGGCGGGGAGGATCTCCAGCGCCTGGTCCGTGAAGACACCGCGCTTCTGGCTGGTGGAGAACTTCCCGCCGTAGTACGTCAGCCAGTTGAAGGCCTTGACGTAGTCGACCTTCTTCCACGGCTCGCGCACGCCCAGCTCGGTGGCCGGGAACATCACCGTGTGGAAGGGGACGTTGTCCTTGGCCATGAACTCCGTGTAGCGGACGTCGGTGTCGACGTCGTACCACCACGACTTCCAGTCGCGGTTCGCCGGGTCGAGGTCCGCCCACTCCTTCGTCGCGCCGATGTACTCGATCGGGGCGTCGAACCAGACGTAGAAGACCTTGCCCTCGGCCGCCAGCTCCGGCCAGGTGTCCGCCGGGACCGGCACGCCCCAGTCCAGGTCGCGGGTGATCGCGCGGTCGTGCAGGCCCTCGTTCAGCCACTTGCGGGCGATCGAGGAGGCGAGCTGCGGCCAGTCGTCCTCGTGGCGGGAGACCCACTCCTCGACCTCGTGCTGGAGCTTCGACTGGAGGAGGAAGAGGTGCTTGGTCTCGCGGACCTCCAGGTCGGTGGAGCCGGAGATCGCCGAGCGCGGGTTGATCAGGTCGGTCGGGTCCAGGACGCGGGTGCAGTTCTCGCACTGGTCGCCGCGGGCCTTGTCGTAGCCGCAGTGCGGGCAGGTGCCCTCGACGTAGCGGTCCGGCAGGAAGCGGCCGTCGGCGGGGCTGTACACCTGGCGGATCGCCCGCTCCTCGATGAAGCCGTTCTCGTTGAGGCGGCGGGCGAAGTGCTGGGTGATCTCCACGTTCTGCGCGCTGGAGCTGCGGCCGAAGTAGTCGAAGGCGAGCGCGAAGCCGTCGTAGACCGCCTTCTGGGCGTCGTGGGCCTGCGCGCAGAACGCGTCGACCGGGAGGCCCTGCTCCTTCGCGGCCAGCTCGGCCGGGGTGCCGTGCTCGTCCGTCGCGCAGATGTACAGGACGTCGTGGCCGCGCTGGCGGAGGTAGCGGGAGTACACGTCCGCCGGGAGCATGGACCCCACCATGTTGCCCAGGTGCTTGATTCCGTTGATGTACGGAAGGGCGCTGGTGATGAGGTGTCGAGCCATCGGGGGCTGCTCCCAGGTCGGATTTCGGGGTTCTCGGTTCTTTGCGAACCTTGAAATCGTAGCCGACACGGGTGGGCCGCCCGCTTCCCCTTTTACAGGGTGGGAAGGGGCGGCCGCTTGTCGTCCGACGGGTGCGGGGTTACGGGCGCCAGTCGATCAGTACGCCGTCGTAGAGCTCGGCGTCCGTGAGCTCCAGGGGGGTCGGGCCCGCGTGGAAGAAGGCCGTGTTGTCGGTCTTCAGCTTGCGGAGGTAGTCGAAGGCCTTGTTGTCGTGGTCGCCGAACGCGACGAAGGAGAAGAACACCTGGGGGTGGGACTTCGCGGCGTCGGTGAGCGCCTGGGTGGCGGGGGTCTTCGCGTCCGGGGCGCCGTCCGTCTGGAAGACGACCAGGGCGGG
Source organism: Streptomyces sp. NPDC085900 (assembly GCF_044540925.1). NCBI lineage: Bacteria > Bacillati > Actinomycetota > Actinomycetes > Kitasatosporales > Streptomycetaceae > Streptomyces > Streptomyces sp. NPDC085900. Next base: position 93,633 of record NZ_JBITSP010000011.1, read on the forward strand.
GGTGCCGGGGGTGGCGTGCTCGTCGTAGTGGGCGAGGACCGCTTCCACCGCGGCGTGGTAGCTGGTGCGGCCCATCCGGCCGAGGCCCGCGTGTGCCTCGTCGATCGCGTTCTCGGGGGAGGCGGGGGTGAGGTCGACGGTGCCGTCCACTTCCGTGGAGAAGAAGACGACGTGGACGCCGGGCGCCTCGTCCGTGAGGTGCTCTGCCAGGGCGAGGGTCTGGTCGGCGAGGGCCTGGGCGGAGCCGTCCTTGTAGTACGGGCGCATGCTCGCGGAGCGGTCGAGGACGAGGTAGAGCTTTGCTCGGGTGCCGGTGAGGTTGGCTTTCGCCAGGGCGGTGGCGGGGGCGTCGGTGTCCGCGGCGGTGTCTGCGACGGCGGGCGGGGGCGATACGGCCTCTGCTTCGCCTTCGGCGGGCTGGTCGTTCCCACCCGCACCACCCGTGACGGTCTCGTCGTCGGGTGCGGGTGCCTCCTGTGGGGCGTCCTCGCCATCGGCGGCCGCGGCGGCGTCCGTGGCGGCCGCCTCGGGTTCGGGGGCGGTCTCCTGCGGGGCCTCCGCGACCGGCTCGTCCTCGACGACGGGTTCCTCGGCGACCGGGGCTTCGGGGGTGGCCTCCGTAAGGGGCGCAGCCTCCGGCTCGGCCTCGACGACCGGGGCCTCGGTCGCGGGGGTGGCCTCCGCGACGGGCTCGGGCTTCGGCTCGGCCTCTGCGGCCGGGGCGTCGGGGGCGGCCTCCTCGGCGGCCGGCTCCTCCGTGGCCGGCTTGTTCTCGGCCTCGGTATCGGCCACCGGCTCCTCGGCCGCCGGGGGCGCGGGCTTCTGCTCCTCCGCCACCGGCTCGGGGTCGGATGCGGCAGCCTCGGGCTCGCTGTCGGTGACGGGCTCCTCCGTCACCGGGGCCTCGGCAGCGGTGGGCTCCGGCTCCTCCGTCTTGCCCTCGGGCTCGGCGTCCTCTTCCGCCTCGACCTCGGTCTTCGGCTCGTCGGCCTTCGCCTCGACCGCCTCGGCCTCAGGCTCATCGGCCTTCGCCTCGACCGGCTCGGCCTTCGGCTCGGCGGTTTCCTCCGCCGGCTCGGTCGCCGGCTCGGTCGGCTCCGGGGCAGTCGCCTCGGTCTTCGGCTCAGCCGCTTCCTCGGACGGGGCCTCGGGGGTCGGCTCCGCGACCGTCTCCGCAGCCGGGGTCGGCTCCGGCGACTCCGGCGGCTTGGGGACCGAGACGTTGTCGAAGGCCGCGGCGACGAGTTCGTGTTCGTCGTCGCGGGGAGCGTCCGGGGTCGATTCGGTGCGGGGGGACGGGAGCCGGGGGGACGCCGTCGGCTCGGGAGCCGGCTGCGTAAGGGTTCGGTCGGCACCCTCTGCTTCGGCGGCACGCCCCTTGCGTGACCTGCCGAATGCGTTTCGAAGGAGAGTGAGAATGCCCATGCGCGCAACCCTTCGCGTGAGTTGAAACCGTCAATCACTGGCCAGGACGGACACGTAAGGTTAGCGGCCCCGGATGGCGATCTTGGGGAGGGGCAGTAGACGGGGCACCCGCCTTTGTCAACGGCCCCACGGCTCACCCGCGTTCACTCCTCGTTCACCCGGTCGCAGCGTCCCCGCGCGGGTATACCCCTACCGTCACGATCACACCAAGGGATCGCAAGGGGAGAGCAAAGTGCGCAAGCTGCTGCCGATCATCTCGCATTCAGGCGGGCGGTCCGCCATGACCTGCCGGTTCCGGTGCGGTGACGCCTGTTTCCACGAGGTGCCGAACACCAGCGCCAACCCCTACGTCGGCGATGTCATCGCCGCCGCCGTCGGCCGCCGTTCGCTGGTGCGGGCCGCCGCCGTGGTGACCGTCGCGGCCGCGGCCGGCACGGCCGGTCTCGCCGGCGCCGATCCGGCCGCCGCGGGCGCGCAGCCGTACGGGAAGCCGAAACCCGGCGGCCAGGGCGCCCGCGGGCTGCGGTTCGACGCCGTCGCACCCAACACGGTCGACGCCGTCGTCGTCCCGGACGGCTACGCGCAGAACGTCGTCATCCGCTGGGGCGAGCCCATCCTGCGCGGCGCTCCCGCCTTCGACCCGGCGAACCAGACGGCAGCCGCGCAGGCCGGACAGTTCGGGTACAACAACGACTTCCTCGCCCTGCTGCCCCTTCCGGGCGAGCGGGGACGGCAGCTGCTCGTCGCCAACCACGAGTACACGGACGAGATCCTGATGTTCCGCGGCTACGACGCCGAGCGCCCGACCCGGGAGCAGGTCGAGGTCGCCTGGGCCGCGCACGGACTGTCCGCCGTCGTGGTGGAGGAGGACCGCGGCACGGGACGGCTGACCCCCGTGCCCCGGCACCACCTCAACCGGCGCGTCACCGCCACCACCGGGTTCAGGCTCACCGGGCCCGCCGCGGGCGGCCCGCTGCTCAGGACGTCCGCCGACCCGACCGGCACCAAGGTCCTCGGCACCCTCAACAACTGCTCCGGCGGGACCACCCCCTGGGGGACGACCCTGCACGGCGAGGAGAACTTCAACCAGTACTTCGCCAACGGATCGCGGGCCACGGACAAGCGGTACGGCGTCGGGACGGGGGCGACCGAGCGCAAGTGGGAGCGCTTCGACAGGCGGTTCGACCTCGCCCAGGAGCCCAACGAGGTGCACCGCTTCGGGTACGTCGTCGAGTTCGATCCGTACGACCCGGACTCCACGCCCCGCAAGCACACCGCCCTCGGCCGGTTCAAGCACGAGGCGGCGACCGTGCGGCTCACCGCCGACGGGCGGCCCGTCGTGTACTCCGGCGACGACGAGCGGTTCGACTACTTCTACAAGTTCGTCGGCAGCAAGCGCATGAGGCACGGGACGGGCCGGGCCGTGCGCGAGCACAACCTGTCGCTGCTCGACGAGGGCACGCTGTACGTCGCCCGGCTCACCGGTGACTCCCCCGCCGTCGAGATCGACGGCAGCGGGAAGCTGCCCACCGACGGCGAGTTCGACGGCGGCGGCCAGTGGATCCCGCTCGCCACCGCCACCGCCACCGCCGACGGCGCCGTCTCGCACGTCGAGGGCATGTCGGCCGACGAGGTGTTCGTCTTCACCCGGCTCGCGGGGGACAAGGTCGGCGCCACCAAGATGGACCGGCCGGAGGACATCCAGCCCTCCCCGCACACCGGCAAGGTGTACGTCGCCCTCACCAACAACGGCAACCGCGGAATCGGCGCGAACGCGAAGGCCGACGAGGCCAACCCGCGCAACGCCAACAAGCACGGGCACGTTCTTGAGCTGACCGAGCGGCACAACCGGCCCGAGAGCACGGAGTTCGCCTGGTCGCTCTTTCTCGTCGCCGGTGATCCCGATGATCCCGCCACCTACTTCGCCGGGTTCCCCAAGGACGCCGTCAGCCCGATCTCCTGCCCGGACAACGTCGCCTTCGACCCGCACGGCAACCTCTGGATCTCCACCGACGGTAACCAACTCGGCTCCCACGACGGACTGTTCGGCGTCGCCACCTGCGGCGAGCGGCGGGGCGAGCTGAAGCAGTTCCTCACCGTGCCGACCGGTGCGGAGACCTGCGGGCCGGTGATCCAGCGGCGGCGCGTGCTCGTCGCCGTACAGCATCCGGGCGAGATCGACGGGGCGTCCGTGGAGAAGCCCGCGAGCACCTGGCCCGACGGGCCCGGGAGGATCACCCGGCCGGCCGTGGTCGCCGTATGGCGTCGGGACGGTCGCGACATCGGCGTCTGAGGGGACTGGGGGACTGGGGGACTGGGGCGCCTGAGGCTTCGCGTGCGGCCGGAAGTCGTCTACGGGAGAGCGGGAACCGGAGTGCGAGGGGGCGGTGTGCTCCCCGCACCCTCCAGTTCCAGCCAGTCCCGGTACGCCGGCGCCAGTCTCGCCGCCTCCCGGTACGCCTCCTCCAGCGCGGGCAGCGCGCCGTCGAGGTCCGTCTCCGTGCGGGCCGCGAGGAGCAGCCGTACACCGAGGGGGTCGCCGTGCAGGCGGCGCACCGACATGTCCGGGCGGGAGAGCGCGGTCGGCTGGCAGACGGTGACCACCTCGCCGGTCGCCACCAGGGCGGCCGCCGTGTGGTAGTCGCCGTGCAGGACGTGCGGGCTGATGCCGGCCGCGCGGAACATGCGCTGCACGGCCTCCCACTCGCCGTCCACCGTGGGATCGATCATCCAGCGGTCGCCGGCCAGTTCGCGGACGTGGACGGCCGGGCGGGCGGCGGCCGGGTGGTCGACGGGCAGCAGGACGAACTGCGGTTCGCGGTCCATCAGGACGCGTACGCGCAGTCCTTCGGGGACGCGCAGCGGGCTGCCCTCGACCTCGTGCACGAAGGCGACGTCGAGCTGGCCGTCGGCGACCATGCGCAGCAGGGCGTTCGGCGAGACGTTCATGTGCAGGGTCGGTTCCTGGCCGCGGGCGCGGAGCCGGCGCAGCCAGCCCGCCAGGGCCTTGCTCGCGGTGGAGCCGACGCGGAACTCCTGGCCGCCGGTCGCCGCCGCCCTCGCCTCGGTGACCAGCGAGCGCATCTCCGCCACCAGCGGGCGGGCGCGGCTGAGCACCAGGCTGCCCAGCGGGGTGGGCCGGCAGCCGGTGCGGGCGCGGACGAACAGGGTGCCGCCCAGCTCCTGCTCGATGCGGCGCAGTTGGGTGCTCAACGACGGCTGAGCGACGCCCAGTTGGCGCGCGGCGCGGTGCAGACTGCCGGTGTCGGCTATGGCGCACAGCGCCCGGAGGTGTCTCACCTCAAGCTCCATGCCCTCGGAGCGTAAAGCGGAATCAAAGGTTTCACCAGACGCACAAATCCCGCCGTGCACAGGCGAATCGGGCCCGGACCGGGGCGGTGACACGGCCGGTGATACGGCCGTGCTATCGCCGGTTGCCATCATCACAGCCGCCCCACAGGCGCCGACACTCACATCGACGACTCACCCCCCACCAAGGAGTCCTCGATGCATTCGTCATTCTCCCGTACGGCGGCCGCGGCCGTCGTCGGCCTCGCGGTCCTCGGTCTCGGTACGGCGGTTCCGGCCACCGCCGCGCCGGCTCCCGCCCCGTACTCCGGCTACACCGGTTCTCCCGTCGAAGCCAAGGCGAACCGGGCCTTCTTCGACGCCGTCCTGAAGTCGGTCGCGGAGAAGCGCGCCGCCCATCCGGACAGCGCCGCCGCCGTCACCGTCGTCTACGACGCCTCCCGCGCGCCGACGTTCAGCGCGCAGATATCCCGCAGCGCGCAGATCTGGAACAGCGCCGTGTCGAACGTGAAGCTGCAGTCGGGCTCGTCCTCGAACGCCGACTTCAGCTACCGCGAGGGCAACGACTCCCGAGGCTCGTACGCCTCCACCGACGGGCACGGCAGCGGCTACGTCTTCCTCGACTACGCGCAGAACCGGCAGTACGACTCCACGCGCGTGACCGCCCACGAGACGGGCCATGTCCTGGGGCTGCCGGACCACTACTCGGGCCCGTGCAGCGAGTTGATGTCGGGCGGCGGTCCGGGGCCGTCGTGCACCAATTCCCAGCCCGACGCCAACGAGCGGGCCCGCGTGAACCAGTTGTGGGCGAACGGCCTCGCCGCCGCCCTCGACAAGGCCCTGAGCAAGAGCTGACCCCCTCGAGACCTGACCCCACCCCCCACACGGTGCGGGCCGCCTTTCCTGCACGAGGCGGCCCGCACCCGTCTGTGTCCACCCGGGGCCGGCCTCATCCGCGCCGGTGCAGGGTGATGTCCACGAGCAGCGCGCGATGGTCGGTGCCGGCGAGGTCCAGGAAGCGGGCGCTGTTCGCGGAGAAGTCCTCCGACACGAGCACGTGGTCGATCTGGGCGCCGAAGACGGGGGTCGTGCGCGACGGCCAGCTCGGTGTGCGGTCGTGGTCGGCGAGCCGGGCCGTGTCGCGCAGGCCGGTGTCGAGGATGCGGCGGAAGGCGGCGTGGTCCTGGGAGGCGTTGAAGTCGCCGGCCAGGATCATCGGCGTATCGGCGCGGGCTGCGGCGGCCGACCGCAGCCGGCCGAGCTCACGGCGCCACACCCCGACCTGCCCGGGCAGCGGGGGCATGGGGTGCGCGAGCTGGAGCCGTACGTCGTGCCCGCGTACGTCGGCGACGGCGCCGGGCATGCCCATCTCGCCGTTCACCCCGTCCGTGCCGGTGAGGGGCAGCCGGCTCAGGACCACCGACCCCTGGGAGCCGCCGGCGACGACGGCCTGCCGGTACGGGTACGCGGTGCCGAACTCCCGCCGGAGCGTGGCCTGGCAGGTGTACTCGCACTCCTCGACGAACACGATGTCCGGCCTGTGCCGCCGGATCTCGGGGACCAGGGCGGCCGTGCCCCGCCCGAACTCGACGTTCGACGTCAGCACCCTGAGCTCGGCGAGGGGGGTGCCGCCGGGTTCGTCGACCTTGCCGTACGGCTCGATGAACCAGGCCAGGAACGCGAGGACGAGCAGCGCCCACACCATGCCCGGCCGCCAGCGGGCGAGCAGGGCGAGGAGGAGGGCGAGCGCGGTGGGGACGAGCAGCCAGGGCAGGAAGGCGAGGAGCTGGGTGACGGGGGTGAGGGCGTCGGTGTCGGCGGCGCGGCAGGCGACGACGGTGCTGGTGCTCGCCAGCAGCAGACCCGCGCACCAGGCACCGAGCCTCCTGGCGGGGCCCCGGCGTCGGTACGGCCGTTGCCGGGGGCTGCCGCCCCCAGGCCCCCGCTTCGGCCCTGAACGGGCCTCGTCCTCAAACGCGGGACGGGCTGGATGATCCACGCGTCCCGAGCCTACGCTTTCGCGCTCATTTCCGTCAGGGACGGGCGATCGGCTGGGCTTCGGTCGGTGACGCGATGGTCACGCTCAGGTCGGGGAGTCGTGGGCCGGCCTCCGGCGTACCGGGTCTGCGCGGGCGTGTGGGCAGGTGGCGGCTGAGGCGGGCGGCCAGGGCCACCGCCAGGCCGAGGGTGACCAGCAGCCAGGACGCCTCGCGCAGCGTGGTGGTGAGGGCGTCGTAGACCGCGCCAGCGGCCGGGCGGTGGGCCGCCTCGGGCAGGTCGGCGAGGGTGAGACGGCGGCCGACGGCGACGGCGAGGGCGAGGCACGCGCCGCCGAGCGCGGTGCCGAGGCCGGTCGCGGTCAGTGCGCGGCGGCGGCACGCGGCCACCGCGAGACCGGCGACGGCGAAGACCACGGCCGCCAAGGGGAGCCAGAAACCGGCGACTTCCAGCACGTGGAACCCTTTCCGGAGCCGGTCCAGGTCCTGGGCCGGGAGGACGTCGACCGCCGTGTGCTCGACCGGGATGCGGGCGGCGAGCGGCATGTGCTGGTCGGTGAGGCGGCGCTTGACCTGGGCGGTGACCGGCGCGAGGTCGACCCGTACCGCGCGCTCGCGGTCGTCGCGCAGGGCGTGCAGGACGGCGTCGTGCAGCGCGCGGTTGGCGGTGTCCCAGGCCGCGCGGAAGGTCTCGGTGCGGGTGAAGGAGCGGACCGCGTCGTGCACGTAGGGGCCCACGGCGGAGCGCATCGGGCGGACCTCGGGGCGGTCCCCGACCTCGTCCATGACCTGGGCGCCCACGGTGTCCGCGACGGCGCCCTGCACCGCGGGGTCCCCGGCGAGCGGCGCCATCGTGCTGACGTAGCGGCCCGTGTCGGCGAGGTCGTACGCCGCCCAGGCCGCCAGCGCGCCGCACGGCGCGAGGAGGCAGGCGAGGGCGATGAGAGCGGCCGACAGGGCGCTCCTGAGGCGTATGGACACCCTCTCAGGCAAGGTCCTGCGGGCGGGGCGCGCGAGCGGTGCTCCTGCATACGGGTGCATCCGCGCGCCCAACGGGCGCTGTGCCAGGGAAAGCAGGCCGGAACTGGGGGTTCCGCTCTCCGGTGGAGGGTTCACCCGAACGGGTGTCTCATGGTGCAGGGGAGAAGGAGGCCGATCATGCGCACCACTCCGGCCCTGAGGACCCTCACCGCTGCCCTGTTCGCCGGTGGCACCCTCGTCGCAGCGGCGGCGGGCACGTCAGCGGCGGCCCAGCCCTCCCACCCTGGAGGCAGCGGCGGTCCGATCTGGGGCACCGTAGTCTCCCGCACCGCGCTGAACGTCCGGGCAAGACCCACCGTCGACTCACCGGTCGTCGACCGGCTCTTGCCGGGCAGCCAGGACCGCGTCCAGTGCATGGTCCGCGGGCAGAGCGTCGACCGCAATCCGTACTGGTACTGGCTCGTCGGCGCCCAGGGCTGGGCCAGCGCCGAGTTCGTCGACACCGGCGGCCGCTGGGTGCCGACCTGCGCGGACCCCTGTCCGCGGTGGCGGGACGGCAACTGGACCAACGCCGACTGGAACGACCCGAGCTGGGGCGGGACATGGGCGGTGACCACCAGCGTCACCGTCACCGTGACCACCGGAAGGTGAGGGAGCGGGTGGGCCCCGGCCGTCACGGCCGGGGCCCACCCGTGCCCGCACGTCAGCGGATGCGGTGCCCCTCGGCGTCCTCACGCGTGTAGTAGCGGTAGAAGAACACCAGGAAGACGGCCGCCGTCACCCCGACGCCCAGCGCCACCGACCGCAGCACGGAGTCCCCGGTCTGGCTGTAGAGGAAGCCGACCGCCGCGCCGGCGAAGGCCGACTTCACCAGCGAGTGCAACTCCCGCTTCAGCAGCGGTGCGAAGGTCGCGACGGCGATGCACAGCACGATGAACACGGCCGCGGTGACGAAGCCGAACAGGATGTTCCAGCCCGTGATCTCGCCGCCGTGACGGCGGTTGGAGGCCGCCCAGAACCCGTACACGAGTCCGAGGACCACGGGGATCCCGTACCGGCCCACGGTGTGCACACGCTCGTCGAACAGGTCGGGTGTGCGGGTGGGCCGGGCGGACCGGTTGGCCCGGACCTTCTCCATCATTCCGCCGTGCGGGGGTGCCGCATGAGCCATGAGAGCACTCCTCTCTCTCCTCGCCCCTGCCTTCCAGGGCACACCTGTGCGAGGGCCCTGGCAAGTCGGCGGGAGGGGAGGAAGCGGACGTTCGCGGTCCTGCCGTGCCTGCTTAGCAGTCGCAGCGGTTACGGTGCTGACGTACGTGATCGACGGGGGATGGGGAGGGAACGATGCCCGGAACCGTGCTGCTGCTCGCCGCCGCCCCGGCGGGCAAGGGGTGCCTGGTGGACGCGGCGTCCGTGCTTCCCGTCCTCGCGGCCGTCCCGCCCGCCGTACTGTCCGGCACCGACACCGCGAACGTCGTCGAGCTCGCCGACCCGCTGGAACCGCAGGCCGTGCTGACGCGGCTGCGCGCCGCCGCGGGCGCACCCGGCCCGCTCACCGTCTTCGTCACCGGTCAGCTCCAGCTCGACCGCCGGCAGCGGCTGCCGCACCTGGCGCTGGCCCGCACCACCCCCTCCACCGTCCGCTACACCGGGCTCCCCTGGCACTGGCTCAAGGAGGAGCTGCGGCTGCGCCCGCCCGGTTCGACGACGCTCTTCGCCGACCTGCACGCCGACGCCGAGACCTGGGAGTGGCTGGCCGCGAACCGTCTCGACTCCGGCCACAACAACGCGGTCTACGGCCGTGTCGCACCGGGCGCGGCCCGGCGGGCGGTGGCGGTGCCGACGTACATGAGGGCCGTGGCGACCATCCTGCGCAGCGGATGGCGGCCGCCGGTGGAGCAGTTGCACCAGCAGGCCCTCGCGCGGATCGCCGAGGAGGGCCCCGGCATCGTGCTGACGGCCGCGCGGCAACCGGCCGTCGGCGTCCCTCCGGCCCCCTTGACCAGGCCGGACCCGCACGCCGCCATCACCGCCGCCGTCCAGGCCGGCCGGCACCCCGAGGCCGACTCCCTCGCCGCCGGCCACGAGCGGGCCGCCGTACAGGCCCACGGAGCCGGCTCCGAACAGGCCCTGCACTGGGCCGAGGTGCGCGCCGATCTGGCCATGCTGGCCGGGGATCCGGTGCGCAGCTGCCGGGCCTGGATGCTGGTGGCGCTGGCCCGGCTGTCGGCCGGGCAGCCCGTGGACGCGCCCGCGGTCGAGGCGGCCGTGGACCGGGCGCACCACCAGTGGGGGCAGATCCGCGACGCGGAGGAGGCGCGGCGGACCGGGCCCGCGCTGGCCGACCTGCGCGCCCGGGTGCCGGGGCGGCGGCAGGGCGCGCTGGACCATGTCCGGCGGCAGCTGCGGCAGTTGCAGACGCAGAGCTGACAACTCACTTGCGACGCACGGTGACAGCCCCTCCCCTCTGAGCAACCGTGGTGCCATGATGGTGAGTCATGGCTGAGGGGGATGGAGTGGCCGACCAGGAGATACGCGTACGCCTGGACCGCACCGCCGGTGACCGGGACGTCGTGGCGCTGCGGCAGTGGCTGGAGCGGGAGGAACCGCTCGCCGAACGGCTGCGGCGCGGCGAGTTGCAGATAGAACTGCGCGACCGCAGGAACGAGGACCCCGGCACGCCGATGGGCTTCGGCACGGAGGTCGTCGTCGTGCTGATCGGCGGGGCCGCCTCCGCCGCCTTCAAGGAACTGATGGTGGCGGTGCGGCTCGCGGTCGTGGCCTGGCAGGAGAACCGGCGCAGCGTCGAGGCCGGCGATCCGCCCGAGGCCCAGGTCGGCGGTGCGGCCGACGACAGGTAGTGCCGTGAACCGCGTGGACCCGCGTGGCAAGGCCAACCGGGCACTGCTGGTCGGCGTCAGCGAGTATGACCACGTCCGACCGCCGCACGGCGTACCCGGGCCGCTGCCGGCGGTGGCGCACAACCTGACCCTGCTCCAGGAGGCGCTGCGGGACGGGCAGGTCTTCGGCGCCGACCAGGTCACCGCCCTGGCCTCGCCCGACGTGGGCACCTTCCACAACGCCCTGCGCGGGGCCGCGAACGGCGCCGAGGGCCTGCTGCTGGTGTACTTCGCCGGGCACGCGGCGGTGCCCAGCGCCGCCGAACCGCTGTTCCTGCAACTGCGCGGGGCGGAGGTCTACCGCGGCGAGGCGTCGGTCTTCCCCGGCGCCGAGACCTTCGACACGGTCCTGGGCATGCTGGCCGCCAGCCGGGCCGAGCGGATCGTGGTGATCCTCGACTGCTGCTACGCGGGCAACGCCTCCCACGTCTGGGAGCAGTGGGAGCCCTTCGAGGACCGCCGGCGCGTGCTGCTGCTGATGAGCGTGCAGCCCAACCACCGCATCGACGCGGGCGACGACACCACGCCGACCCCGTTCACCGCCGAACTCGTGCACCTCCTCGGCCGGGAGGGCGAGGTCGGGTTCGGCCGGCTCGCCGCCGACTTACGCGCCCGGATGGAGGCCCTTGACCTGCGGACCCTGCGCGACAGACCGTGGCGCCCGTTCAGCAGGATGGAGGCCGAGGCGGACGTACTGCTGTCGGCGCGGGGTGTCCCCCCGGAGCCGCCCCGCACCCGGCCGACGCTGCCGATCACGATCCGGCCCGGCGCCCCGACGTCGTCCACCGACAGCCCCGGGCCCTCCGACGACCAGTCCCGGCTGCCGCCCGCCCGCCGCCCGACGCTCCCCCACCGCGTCCGCAACGCCCTCACCGTCCCGCTCGCCGCGCTCCGCGCACGGGCCGGGCGCGGTGCCGACCGGTTCAGGAAGCTGTCCCGCCCCGCCCGTATCGGCGTAGTCCTCGCCCTGGCCCTCGCCGTCCTGGGCGCCGGCTCCATCGGCGTCTCCGCCCTGCTGCGCGGCTCCGCCTCCTGCGCCCCGCCGCTGGAACTGCGGGTCCTGACCGACCCCGACCTGGAGCCGACGGTCACCGCGGCGGCCGACGCCTATCTCACCTCGGACGCGAACACCGACGGCCACGGCTGCCGGCGCAGCCGGATCACCGTCTACGGCGCGGGCGCGGCCGACGCGGTCACCGCGCTCAGGCGGCAGACCGAGGACTGGCGGGAGCCGAACGACCCGGACGTCAACCCGCAGCGGGACGTCGGGCCGCAGCCGGACGTGTGGATCCCCGCCACACCCGCCGACGTCGACCGCGTCAAGGACGGCCAGGACACCGCGGCCGTGGCCCACCTGGTGGCGGCCGGCAGGCCGCTCGCCTACTCGCCGGTCGTGCTCGCCGTCCCGGACACCGTCACCGGCGCCGGGCCGCGCACCGGGCGGCCGCTGTCGGCGATGCTGGCCGCCCTGACCGCGCGGACCGCCGACTTCCGGGTGCGCCGGCCCGACCCCGAGTACGCCGACGCCGCGCTGCTGGCCACGACGGGCCTGTACGGCACCGGCACCGCGAAGCCGACCGACCCCGGCCGCGCCGAACGCCTGGTCTCCCAGGCGGGGCCGCCCTCCCGGACCGCCGCCGACCTGATGTGCGCGCTGCCCGAGGACCCGTCGTCGGACGCCGGCACCGCCGCCCTCGTACCGGAGTTCCTGCTGAGGACCGGCGTCGGCTGCGACCGAACGACCCGCGAGCGGCGCACCGCCCGGTACCCGGACGACGTGCCCGGCGTCGAGCCCACCTTCGTGCGGGTGCGCTGGGACCACGGCGACCGGGACGGCGCCGCCCGCGACAGGGCCGCGGAGGCGTTCGGCACCTGGCTGGCCGGCTCCGGCGGGCGGGCGGTGTTCGCGCGCGACGGGTTCCGGGACACCGGCCACCGGGCGCTGCTGGACGACGAGGACGCGGCCGACGGAGTGCTGCACGCCCCGTCCCCGCGCACCGAGGGCGCCGCGAGCGGTGCGCTGGACAAGGCGCTGAAGCAGTACCGGGGCGCCAACGGGGCCGGCCGGGTGCTCTACCTGCTCGACAACTCCGGTTCCATGGGCGGGCTGTGGGACGGGCCCAGCGGCGGGCCCGGACTGCTGAGGCAGTCGCTCGGCGGCCTCGGGTCCGGCGACGAGTTCGGCATATGGACGGTGTCGGGACTGGGCGAGCGGCCGTACGCGACGCTCCTGCCCTTCGACCACCACACGCGCAAGGAAGCCGAACAGGCCGTCGACAGAGCGAGGTTCCGGGACGCCGAGGCCGACCCGCCCGCCGCCCTGACCGCCGCCCTCGACGAGATGCACCGCCGCGGCACCGACGACCACCGCCCCGAGCTGATCGTGTACATCACCGACGACGAGGACGACGGCCGGCTGACCGGCGCCGCCCTCGACGACGTGCTGAACAAGGCCCGCGCCGGCAAGGGGCGGGTGCCGGTGACCATGGTGTCCCTGGTGAGCGGCGGCTGCGACCGCGGCAGGCCGGACGCCCTCGTCTCCGCGGCGAGCGGCGGCCGTTGCCTGGACGCCGACGACGACCTGGGCACGGGCCTGACCGACGAGGTCGCCCGCACCGGAACGGGGGAGGACTGATGGTCCTACGGCGCCTGGCGGCCGCGGCCGCCCTGCTGCTGCTCGCCGCCTGCACCAACGCGACGGGACACACCGACGCGTCCTCCTCCCCGGAGGTGCCCGGCGAGATCGTCATCGCCAGCGGCCGGGACGTCACCGGCAAGAACGGCATTCGCGAGCAGCTCATCGACGCCTGGAACCGGCAGCAGGACAAGGCGAACACCGGCTACCACGCCCGCCTGGTCGAACTCTCCGGCAGCGCGGACGAACAGCGCAGCCAGCTGCTCGGCGCCCTGCAGTCCGGCAGCGCCTCGTACGACGTGGTGAACCTGGACGTCACCTGGGTGCCGGAGTTCGCCGCCGCCCACCTCGTGCGCCCGCTGCCCGGCTCGCTGATCCCGGACGACGTCATCGACTCCGTCGCCAGCACGGCCCGCTGGGACGGCAAGGTGTACGCGGTGCCGTTCAACAGCGACGTCGGGCTGCTCTTCTACCGGCGCGACTGGCTGCGGAAGGCGGGCGTCCGGGAGACCGACCTGAGCGCGAAGGACACGTCCTGGACGGACATCGACGCGCTGATCGGCGACGTGGACGACCTGGCCCCCGAGGGCTACCGGAGGGGCTGGACCACACAGTTGGCCGGCTACGAGGGCCGTACCGTCAACGCGATCGAGGCGTTCGAGACGGAGGTGCCCGAACTGAAGCTCACCGACGCCGAGGGCCATTACGACGCCGACGTCGACGATCTGGCGCGGGGCATCGCGGAGCTGCGCCGGCGCACCGCCACGCCCTACCTCCTCCCCGCCGCCGTGCACTCCGACGAGCCCGCATCGATGAGCGACTTCGCGGACGGCCGGACCGCCTTCCTGCGCTTCTGGCCCTACGGCTACCGCAGCCTGTTCCAGACCTTCACCGAGAAACAGCTGGGCGTGGCCCCGCTGCCGGGCGCCGCGGTGCTGGGCGGGCAGAACCTGGCGGTGACCGCCTCGTCCCCGCGGGCGCACAAGGCGGCCGAGCTGATCTCCTACCTGACCAGCGCCGAGAGCGAACGCTGCCTGCTCGACGCGGGGTTCGCGGCCACCCGCACCTCCGCCTACCGGGATCGCCGCCTGCGCTGCACCACGGGCACCGCGGCGCCGTCCGCCTCACCCACCGGCGAGCGCACCGACCCGATGCCCCGCGACGCGGACGGCCGCCCCGGATACGCCCGCAAGATCCTGCTGCCCGCCCTGCAGAGGGCCGTCCAGCGCCCCCGCACGCCCCTCTACGGCGCCTTCACCCAGACCTTCATCGCCCAGCTCGACGCCCTGTTCGGCGACAGCCCGCCGACCGACGAGAAACTGGCGAGCACCCTCGACCGGGCCCTGCGCAAGGCCCTGCCGGACTAGGGTCCCCGGACCCTCATCCCTCGAGGCAGGCCAGCGCGCCCGACACCAATGTGCGTACGCCCGGGGCGACGGTGGCGAGGTCGGGGGCGAAGTGGGGACTGTGGTTGCTGGGGACCGCCAGGAACTTCTCCATCAGGTCCGCACCCTCGGCCGCCTCCCACACATCCGCCCGGGTCGTCGTGACGAACCAGTACGAGTACGGGATACCGCCCTGCGCCAGGTGCGAGAAGTCCTCGCTGCCCATCACCGGCCCGAAGTCGAGGACCGTCCCGGCCCCGAGCACCTCCTCGTGCACGGCCGCGACCCGGCGGTCGGTGTCCGCGTCGTTGACGGTGACCGGGAAGGTCGCGCCCACCGTGATCTCCGGCTCCCGCGGGCACCCGGCGGCGAGCGCCTCGCCGGCCGCGATACGGCGGATCGCCGCGAGCATCCGCGCCCGCACCTCCTCGGACTGGGTGCGCAGGTTCAGGGCGATGCGCGCCTCGGACGGGATGATGTTGTGCCGGGTGCCCGCCTCGATCCGGCCCACGGTCAGCACGGCCGACTCCTTCGCCGGGATCTCGCGGGAGACCACGGTCTGCAGCCGGGTGACGAGGTGGGCGGCCGTGACGACGGGGTCGACGGTCGTCTCGGGCCGCGAACCGTGCCCGCCCCGCCCGTGCACGACGATGTCGACGTCCGTCGACGCCGACATGATCAGGCCCGGGGAGTGGGCGTAGAACCCGACCGGGCCCGGCGCCGCGTGCTGCCCGAGCAGCACGTCCGGCCGCGGGAACCGCTCGTAGAGACCGTCCGCGACCATCCGCTCGGCTCCCTGCCCGGACTCCTCGGCGGGCTGGCCCACCACCAGCAGGGTGCCGTTCCAGGTCTCCCGCCCCGCCGCCAGCGCCCGGGCCGCGCCCGCGAGCCAGGTGACGTGCAGGTCGTGCCCGCAGGCGTGCATCACGCCGGGGGTCTCGGAGGCGTACGGCAGCCCGGTGTCCTCCACGACCGGCAGCGCGTCCATGTCGGCGCGCAGCAGCACGGTCGGCCCGTCGCCGTTGCGCAGCAGCCCGGCGACGCCGGTGCCGCCGATGCCCTCCGCGGTCTCGTAGCCCGCCTCGCGCAGCTGCTCGGCGAGCCGTCCTGCCGTGCGGTGCTCCCGCAACGAGAGCTCGGGGTGGCGGTGCAGGTCCCGGTAGAGGTCCTCCAGGGCGGTCACCGGCAGGTCGGCGGTCAGGTCGAGGGCGGTGCGCGCGGCGGCAGAGGTCATCCCCGCAGCGTACGCAAAGCGGCCGCCGACGGCAGGGGAAGCCTCCGTCGCCGGCCGCGGCCGCGCGTCAGGCGTACGGGTCGAAGGTGATGCCGCTCGGCTTGGCCTTGTTCAGGTGGTCGGAGAACTTGGAGTCCTGCAGCGGGAGGTTCGCGCTGCCCCAGTCGGAACCGTTGAGGATCGTCCGCAGGTTGGACGCCATGTCGTCCCAGGTGAGCAGGTTCTCCTGGTGCCAGGCGCCGGTGTCGTTCTCCGCGGTCTCGCCCCACTTGGCGAAGCGGAAGGCGTGGGTGCTCGCGCCGTCCTTGTGGTAGACGACCTGCACGCGCTGTCCGCTCATCGGCACGTTCGCGACCGGCTCGGTGTCAAAACCGCCGTGGGCGGAGGCCGACAGGTACGACGGGGTGGCCGCGCCCTCCTTGACCCAGACGACGATGCACTCCCAGTCGTGGCGGTGGCCGATGCCGGGCGAGGCCTCGTCCTTCTCGAAGTAGCTCGCGTAGACGATTCCGCACCAGCCGTTGTTGCACTTGGCCCGCGAGTAGGTGTTCGCGTGGTTCAGGTGCCCGCTGCGGCACTCACCGGTGATGGAACCGGTCGGCTTGAGGCCGCCGTTGAGGTTGCCGCCCGGGTCGATCGCGGCGGCCGGGTAGCAGCTCTCGGTGTCGTAGTCGTAGAGGGGCTCGAAGTTCTTCTGGAACGCGGTCGCGTTCTCGGGCAGGTTCTGCAGCACGCCCGCGGAGGCGCTGCCGGCGAGGGCGACGGCGAGGACCGCGGCGCTGCCCGCGACGGCCGCGGAACGGGCGAGGCGGTGGGGCATGGGGGGCTCCAGTCGACGAACGGGCTCGTCCCGGACATGACATCCGGGCGGCCCGAAGACTGGCAGGGCCGAGGCCTTATTGGAAAGGCCTTTCTGTCAAATTCGCGGGGGCATTTCGCGGAACCGATCAAGCTGTGAGGATGCTGTTCGCGGCGAGTGGTGTGCGGCGCGCGGTGTGCGGTGTGCGGCGCGGTGTGGGTTGTGCGTTGTGGAGTTTCCCGGGGAGGGGGCGTCCTCAGTCGCTGTGCCGGGTTCGGTGGATTTGTTGGGTCTGTTCGGCCTGTTCGGTCTGGTGGATCTGGGCCGCCGGCTTCGAATCGTTCGCCGCTCTCGCCGGGCCCGCGTTCGCCGCCAGGACCAGGGTCGCCACGGCGATCAGCGCGGCGGCGAAGCCTCTTGCGTAGCGCTCGGTGGGGCTGGTGCGTTCGTTCACGGCGACCTCGCAACAGCGGTGATTACAGCAACGGGTTAAGCATGTTTAATCCGTGGCTTAACCTAGGGGCGGACGGGGGCTAACAGCAAGAGGGCCAGGGGGAGTTGGGGATGGCGGACCGCGACGAACCGGAGGTCATCGGCAGACGGGTGCAGCAGCTCAGAGCCGCACGCGGGCTGACGCAGAAGCAGCTCGCCGAGCCCGCCTACACCCCCGCCTACATCTCCACCCTGGAAGCCGGCCGGGTGCGCGCCTCCGACGAGGCGCTCAGACACATCGCCGAGCGGCTCGGGGTCGCGTACGAGGAACTCGCCACCGGACGTCCGGCCCGGCTCGCCACCGACCTCAGGCTCCGGCTCACCGAGGCCCAGCGCACGCTCGCCGGCGGCGAGGCCGAGCGGGCCGCCGAGCAGTACGACGCGCTGCTCGCCGAGGCCGAGGGGCACGACCTCGCCGACGTACAGGCCGCCGCGCTGCTGGGACTGGGCGAGTCGGCCCTGGACACCGGCGAACTCACCGACGCCCGCCGGTACTTCGAACGGGCGGAGAAGACCCTCGCCGACGCCCCGCTGCCCGCCCGCGTCCCGGCCCTGCGCGGACGCGCCGTCTCCCACTACCTGGCGGGCGAACTCCGCTACGCCGTCTACCTGCTGGAGTCCACCCTCGACGAGCTCAACCGCGGTGGGCTGCACGACCCCGACGCCCTGCTCCTGCTGTACGCCAGCATCATCGGCCCCTACATGGACATGGGCGCCCACGCCCGCGCCGCCCAGGCCGCCGAACTCGCCCTCGCCCTCGCACCCCACTCCGGCGACCCCGCGCTCGTCGCCCGCATGCACCGCTCGGTCGCGCGCACCCTGCTCGCCGAGGGCCGTATCGCCGAGGCCGACGCCTCCCTCGCCAAGGCGTCCGAGCTGTACCGCACCCTGCAGATCCGCACCGAACTCGCCAACTGCCACTGGATGCGCGGGTACGTGTGCGCCCAGAACGGCGAACTGGAGCGTGCCGAGGCGGAGTTGCGGCAGGCCCTGGAGATGCTCACCGCCAAGCGGGCCGCCCTCTACAGCAGCCAGGTCGCCGTCGAGCTGGCCGACGTACTGCACCGCCGCGGCAAGTCCGAACAGGCCGCGGCCCTCCTCCACGACACCCTGAGCGACCTGAACTCCGAACGCGGCGCGCTGCACTCCGCCGCCGCCCACCGCCTCCTCGGCATCATCGCCGAGGACGCCCGCGACACGGAGACCGCCGAGGAGCACTACGTACGGGCGCTCAGTCTGCTCGAGCGGGCCGGGGCCGCGGGTGACCTCGCCGACCTGTGCCGGCTGCTGGGGGACCTGCTGCGGCGCACCGGGCGGGTGGAGGCGGCACTGGACGCCTACCGGACCGGGCTCGGTCACCGCACGGCGCCGGGCACCACCACCTTGGGGCCGGCTCCCGCACAGCCGCCGTTGTGAGGGGCGCTGCGGTGTTGTGACGGGTGGGGTGGGTGCTGCGGCGTTGTGACCGGTGGGGTGGGTGCTGCTGCGTTGTGACCGGTGGGGTCGGTGCGGTGGTGTTGTGGCGGGTGTTCGGTGCGGTGTTGTGGCGGGGCGGGGCTGAGGCGGGCGACGACGTTTCGGCCGTGGTCGCACGGGTACTGCGGGAAGTTCGCGAATGCGTGCCATGTCCGAGGGGGAGACGTCAGGGTACGGCTGTGACCGAAGGAGGCGGTGGCCGTGCGGTCCGGCGACGACCGCGATGGGTTCTTCGGCGGTGCCTCGGGGTCCGGGGACGACCACGCCCGGGCCGAGGCCGTGATCGCGGGACTGCGCGGGGCACGGCCCGAGGAGATCCCCGGCCGGATGTGCGCGGCGCTGGTGGAACTGCTGCCGGTGAGCGGCGCGAGCGTCTCCCTGCGGTCCGACGGGGTGCCCGTACGCATCAGCGCCAGCGACGAGGCGGCCTCCCACCTCGCGGAACTCCAGGCGACCGTCGGCGAGGGGCCGGGGGCGCTGGCCGGCCGGCTCGGCGCCACCGTGCTCGCCTGCGACCTCACGGCCGGGCGCGACCCGCAACGCTGGCCGGTGTTCGCCCACCAGGCGACTGCCGCCGGAGTCGCGGCCGTGTACTCGATTCCGCTGGGCATCGACGCGCTGTGCGTCGGCACGCTCGACCTCTACCGCGGCACCCCGGGGGAGCTCACCGAGCGGCAGCTGCGTACCGCGCGGCGGGCGGCCTGGCTCCTCACGGAGGCCCTGGTGACGCTGCCGTGGGAGGAGTGCGGCGAGCGGGGTGACGAGCCGTGGGTGTGCGGGCTGGTCGCCGACCACGACGAGATCAACCAGGCCGTCGGCATGATCATGGCGCAGTTCGGAGCCGACGCGGCCGATGCGCTGGCCCGGCTGCGCGGCCACGCGTTCGTCCTCGGCCTTACGGTCCTCGACGTGGCACGGGACGTCGTGGCGCGCAGGATGAGGTTCGACGGCGACCTCTAGGATCGGGCCCATGGACATACTGGGTTACTCCCTGGCCGCCCTCTTCCTCATCGTCGGTGTCGGCAGCGTCGAGAGCCGTATCTCCCGCGCGGACAAGCGAGTTGCCCGCGTCGAGCGCAAACTCGACCTGATCATCGAGCACTTGGGCATCGACGCCTCCGAACCCTG
Source organism: Streptomyces sp. NPDC085900 (assembly GCF_044540925.1). Lineage (NCBI taxonomy): Bacteria > Bacillati > Actinomycetota > Actinomycetes > Kitasatosporales > Streptomycetaceae > Streptomyces > Streptomyces sp. NPDC085900. Next base: position 113,394 of record NZ_JBITSP010000011.1, read on the forward strand.
GAACGACGAGGTGACCGCGCTCCTGCGCGACGGCAAGAAGATCCAGGCGATCAAGGTCTACCGGGAGGCCACCGGGGCCGACCTGCGCGAGGCCAAGGAAGCCGTCGAGCGGCTCGCCTAGGCGGGCGGGTGCTCACTAGATCTGTGCCCGGCCCGACTTTCTGACCTCGCTCAGTCGGCGCACGCCCGTCTCCACCGCCGCCCGCGTCGCGTCCGGCGAGACGTCGCCCAGGCCGCCCAGGCTGACCGCGATCGTGTCGTCGCCGACGCGGACCGCGGCGACGTCCATCGTCAGCACCGTCGGCTCGCCGTCCGCCGTCTCGCTGCTCAGTGTGATCCGCAGACCCTGCTGGGCGTCCCCGACCCGCGGCAGGTCGGCCTCCCTGACCGTCACCCCCTGCACGGCGCCGTGCGCGGTGACCGCCGTGAATCTCCCGCAGCCGCGCGGCAGCGACTTCAGCCACGCCAGCGTGCGGTCCACGTCTGAGGTGTTCAGGGCGAGGACCTGGTAGCGGAGCTGGGTCTGGTCCAGCGGGTCGTCCAGGCCCGTCACCGCCCGGGTGCCGGTGTTCCCGCCGAACAGGTCGTCGGCGTAGAGCGCGTCCAGGAGGCGACGGCACTCGGGCGACTCGGTCGTGGCCTTCAGCAGCCCGTCCCGCCAAGTCGCCGCCCCCTGCGTCGGCGCCCACGGCTCCCCCAGGTCGGTCGCGGTGACCAAGGCGGCCTGGGCCTGGGCCTGGGTGAGGACCCGGGGGGCCGGTGCCGAGCCGGTGGCTGACGGTTTCTTGGGGGCGGCCGGGGGCTTCTCCTTCGCTTGCGGTGTGCCCGCCGTGCAGGCGGTCGCGGTGAGCAGGGCGGCTGCGGTGAGTGCGGCTGCGGTGAGGAGGCGGGTGGGGGTGCGGGGCATCGAGGGGCCTCCCGGAGGGCGCTTACATGATCGGTTGTCTTTCAAGGGACCATCCCGCGTCCTGTGTCACCAGCGCTCCGGTCCGTACGGGCTACTCCGAAAACGGCTCGCGTCTTCTTTTCGGGGGGCGCTAGTTTTTTCTCATGCAGCGCGCCTACGTGTGTTCCACGACGACGCCGGAGAGTGTCCCGGCGCGCTGATTCCTGTCCGAAGCCCCGGGGCGAGTGCCCCGGGGCTTCGTCGTCGGCCGGTCGCTCGCCCCTCCCGCAGTGACGTGAGGAGAACGACCATGTACGACCATCGTCGACTCGGCCGTGAGCTGGAACTGTTCGACACCGACCCGCTGATGGGCGCGGGACTGCCGTACTGGCTGCCCGACGGGGCGACCGTGCGGCACGTGCTGGAGGAGTACGTCCGGGAGGTCGAGCGCGCCGCCGGGTACCGGCACGTGTACTCGCCCGTGCTGGGCAAGCGGGAGCTGTACGAGATCTCCGGGCACTGGTCCCACTACGGCGACGACATGTTCCCGCCCATGCGGCTGGGCGGTGAGGAGGTCGTGCTGCGGCCCAGTCTGTGTCCGCATCACGCGCTCATCTATCGGTCGCGGGCACACAGCTATCGCGAACTGCCTCTGCGGATCGCCGAGGTGGGTGCCATGTACCGGTCCGAGCTGTCGGGTGTGCTCGGTGGGCTCACCCGTGTGCGGGCCATCCAGCTCAACGACGCCCATATCTTCTGCACTCCGGATCAGGCCGTCGGGGAGGCCCGGGATGCTCTGCGGCTCATCCGGCGGGCCTACGCCGATCTCGGCATCCGGGCCGCTCGCTTCCGGCTTTCTCTGCCGGGTGAGGGCGGCAAGTACGTTGCCGGGGAAGCTGTTTGGGAGCGGGCCAGCGGGTTGCTGCGGGAGGTGCTGGACGCCGAGGGTGTTCCTTACGAGGCCGTTGCGGGCGAAGCCGCCTTTTACGGGCCCAAGATCGACGTTCAGGTCGTCGACTCCGCTGGGCGTGAGGCCACCCTGTCCACCGTGCAGATCGACTTTCATCAGCCCGAGCGGTTCGGCCTGCAGTATGTCGGTGCCGACGGTGCGAAGCACCGGCCCGTGATGGTGCACCGCAGCATCATCGGCAGCGTGGAGCGGGTGGTCGCGCAACTCGTCGAGGAACACGGCGGCGCGTTTCCGGTGTGGCTCGCGCCCGTGCAGCTCGTGGTGCTGCCGGTCGCGGAGGAGCAGCGGGCGGTGGCGGAGGCGCTGGTGCGGCGGGCTTCGGCGCTGGGGCTGCGGGTGGAACTGGTCGGGCCGGAGGGCGGCAGTCTGGGGGCTCGGATCCGGGGGGCTCGGCTGGTGCCGTACCAGGCCGTGATCGGGGCGCGGGAGGCCGAGGGGGATCAGGTGGCGCTGCGGCTGCGGGACGGGCGGCGGGTCGGTGTGATGTCCGGTGCGGAGTTGGTGCGGCGGGTCGGGGAGCGGGTCGCGGCGCGTGGTGGTGCGTTGTGGGGGTGCGCGTAGGGGTCTGGGGGCGGGGCCGCGGCGCCGGGGGTGTCCGTCCTCGGTCGGGCGGTGCTGTGGGGTGGGATGTGCTGTTTCTTGACGCCCGACACTGCGGGCGGGCACCCCCCGCCGCGGCCCCTTCTCGCCGTACGCGGCCGCGGGTCCCTTGTGGCCCGGGTGCGGTATCCCTCGTACAGTCGCTGGTGCGGGGCGTCGAGAGGAGTTCGTCGTGGTGGGCATTCCGGTGATCATCGACTGTGACACCGGTGTCGACGACGCCCTGGCGCTGTTGTTCGCCGTGCGGCATCCGGGGCTCGATCTGCGGGCGGTGACCTGCGTCGCCGGGAACACGGACGTGGACGGCGTCGTCCGTAACACCCTCACCGTGCTGGAGCAGGCCGGGGCGCCCGACATTCCGGTCGCCCGGGGGGCCGAGCGGCCGTTGATCGAGCCTGCGCGGCCGGCTCCGGTGCACGGGGTCGACGGTATGGGCGATCTCGGGTTGCCCGCGCCCGGGCGGAGGCCGGTCGACGTGGACGCGGTGACTTTGTTGCACAGGGAGATCCTCGCCTCGCCGCGTCCGGTGACCCTGATTCCCACCGCGCCCCTGACCAACATCGCGCTGCTGCTGCGGACCCATCCCGAGGTCACCCGCAACATCGAGCGGATCGTGTTCATGGGCGGCGCGGTGGCGACCGGCAACGCCACACCCGTCGCCGAGTTCAACGTCTGGCACGACCCCGAGGCGGCAGCGGTGCTGCTGACCGCCGGGGTGCCGATCACCATGTACGGGCTGGATGTTTTTACCCAGGTCGTCGTGCCCAGTGCGGACGTGCATCGGCTGCGGGCGTCCTCCGAACCCGGGACTCGTTTGGCCGGTGAGCTGCTGGCCCATCGGCCGGCCCATCCCGGTGAGGCGCCCGAGGCCGAGGAGGCCGGTGGGCTGGGGGACGCGGGTGCCGTGTGCGCTGTCGTCGATCCGGCGGGGATCGGCACGCGGCTGCTCCCCGTCGAGGTCTCCCTCGCGCCGGGGGCGACGCGAGGGCAGACGATCGTCGACCGGCGCCCTCGGCCCGGCGAGGCCGAGCACCATGAGGGCGCCCGTGAACAGGCCCTGGTCGATGTGGCGTTGGACGTGGACGTGGAGCGGTTCGTGAAGTTGTATCTGGCTACCGTCGAGCGGTCCTAGTCCGCTTCGGCCGCCCGTGCCGTCCAGCGCTGTTCCACCTTCGCCAGGCGCCAGTAGGCCAGTGCGGCCGCCCACACGATGATGAACAGGGCGACGATGACGTAGCCGATGTTGCCGACGTCCAGGCCCGCGAGTTCCATCGTGCCGATGAAGAAGGCGACCACGATGGACAGGCCGGTGATGGTGAGGTTGTAGAAGACCTTGCGGACCGGGTTGGAGAACGCCCACTGGTAGGCGAAGTTCATGAACGTGCCGTCGAGCGTGTCGAACAGGCACATCCCCGCGGTGAAGAGGAGGGGCAGGCAGAGGATCGCGTACCAGGGAAGGCCCGCCGCCGCTCCGGAGCCCGCCATGACCATGAGGGTGACCTCGGTGGCCGTCTCGAAGCCGAGCCCGAACAGGAAGCCGACCGGGTACATCTGGCCGGGGCGGCTGATGGACCGGGTGAGACGGCCGAGGAAGCGGTTCATGAAACCGCGGGAGTCGAGGTGCCGTTGGAGCTCGTTCTCGTCGTACGTCCCCGCCCGCATCGCCCGGAACACGCGCACGATGCCGACCAGGGCCACCAGGTTGAGCGCGGCGATCAGGTAGAGGAAGGCACCGGCGACCGTGGTCCCCAGGAAGCCGAGGACCTGGTGGGTGCCGGAGTTCTGGTTGGTCACCTTGTCGGCGAGCTGCGTGCCCGCCGCGATCATCACGGCCAGCACGATCACCACGCTCGAGTGCCCCAGCGCGAACCAGAACCCGACGGACACCGGCCGTTTGCCGTCGGCCATCAGCTTGCGGGTGGTGTTGTCGATCGCGGCGATGTGGTCGGCGTCGAAGGCGTGCCGCACGCCCAGTGTGTAGGCGGTGATGCCCAGGCCGATGCCGAAGGCCTTGGAGCCGACCTCGTAGTGGCCGGGGACCACCAGGAGGAAGAGGATTCCGAAGGCGACGATGTGAAGGGCGGCGATCACCGCCACCAGTCCGGCGGTCTTGACGGTGTCCTCGCGCCGCCAGCGGAAGGAGACGTCCTTGATCTCAGGCAGGGTCATGCGATCAGCTCCAGCACCTCGTGGATCTTTCGTGAGCTGCCGTGGCCGGTCTCCTGGCTTACGGGTCGTGCGTCCGTCATCCCTGCCTTCCCAGCCGTCGTGAGACGACCAGTGGCTGTCCCTTGCGGGACGCGGGACGGGGACTCCCCGATTTCAGTGGCGAGGGCCGCTCCGGTATCGCACCGGATTCCCGAACGCCACGGCCCGCTCACCGTAGGCGACCGCACGTATCCCTGCATAGCTGCGTACCTGCGCAGGTATTCAAGATCACATATGGGGCTGCGAGGATGACTCCATGCATCTCGTCCCGGCCGACCGCGCAGACCGTCGCACCATCGACGGCCACCGGGTGTGCGACGCCATCGCCGCCATCGGTGACGAGGCCCATGTCCGCGCCTGGGCCGACCGCTTCTCCCTGCTCGCCGACCCCAAGCGGCTGGCCCTGCTGCTCGCGTTGCACCGCACGGGGCCGCTGGCCGTGTCCGACCTGGCGATCGCGACCGGCATGAACGACCCGGCCGTCTCCCAGGCGCTGCGGCTGCTGCGCGCGGCCGGTGCGGTCGCCGGGGAGAAGGAGGGGCGGGTCGTGCGCTACCGGGTCGTCGACGAGGACGTACGGCTGCTGCTCAAGCACTGTGCGGCCGACGCGAGCTGACGGCGTGCGGACGTGACGGACGCCCCGGAGCGGGGGATCCCCGGGGCGTCCGTCGTTCGGGAGTGGTTCAGGAGCGGGCGCCGCGCCGGCGTCGGCTCGCGACGACGATCGCCGCGCCGCCGGCCAGCAGGACCGCCGCGCCGCCGGCGATCATGCCGGAGTCGCTGCCGCCGCCGGTCTCGGCGAGGTCGCCACCGCCGCCGTTCGGCGTGGCCGCCGGGACGCTGGTGGACGCGGACGCCACGGGGGTGTCCGGCGTCGACTCCGAGGCGCTCGGCGTCGGGGTGGGGCTCTCCCCGGCCGGGGTGGACGGGGTCGTGGAGGGCGTGGCCGGGGGCTGCGACTCGGTGGTCGTGCAGTCCTTCGTGCCGCCGTTCCAGGACGCGATCAGCTTGTCCTTGATGACCGCGTGGTCCGGGCCGGCCGGCAGGTCGCCGTGCTCGAAGCCGTCGCCGGCGCCCTGCTTGCCGTCGAACCTGGTGGCGCCGCGGTAGAGGTCGATCTGCGCGAAGCAGCCCGCGTCCGGCACCGCGATGTCCAGGGAGTCGGTCTGGCCGGGCTTGACCGTCACCGTGTCGAAGTCGACGAAGACCTGCTGACCCGAGGTGGCGAAGGTGGCGCCGTGCGCGAGGTAGGAGGCGAGCGAGGCGGTGCAGGTGGAGGCGTCGCCGGCGGTGCGGACCTTGATGTGGACCTTGCCGTCGTCGGTGGGCTTGAGGTTCTGGTCGTCGACCTTCACCGAGTCGTAGAAGTCCGTGCCGTCGAGGGAGAACTGGCAGCGGTCGGTCTCCGTCTTGGTGCCGGCGCCCGTGCCGGGCTTGTAGGAGCCGCCCGCCTTCCAGCCGTCTCCGCCGGGGGCGCCGCCGTGCGCCCAGGCCCCGGAGGCGGCGGCGACGGTGGCGGCGCACAGGGCGAGCGACGCGGCGCCCGTTCCGAGGAGTCGGCGCGCGGTGACACGTCTCGCTGTGGACATGGCGGGATCCCCACTTCGGCATGTGCAGCACCCGGCGAGGGCCGCGCGGGCAGCGTGAGGGCATGCGGCGGCCGGCCCTGCCGGGGTGATGGTCGGAGAAACACCGGGCTCACTGGTCACATGAGCCTCAGTGCGCTCACATCGTGGATCCCGTGATCGAACGCTGTCAACCTGCGGTGACGCAGCGGTAGTTCAACCGTCCATCACAATTTCGACACAAGCGGGAGAGGGTCCTTCCGCTGTCCGTCGCTCAGCCCACCGTCGGAGTGGGGCTGGCGTTCGGGCTGGACTCGCCCGGCAGGACCGGGGGTTGGGTGGTGCTGTCCACCGGCGGGGTGAGCACGATCTGGGGCTGACCTGCGGCCGGGGGCGGCGGGGTCAGGTCCTTGGCGGGCAGTTTCGGCGGGGTGGTCTCCTGGAAGAGCACCTGGTCGAAGTTGACCAGCCCGGTGTTCTCCATGACCGTGATGTGGTCCAGCACCGTTGCGTTGGCCTGGTCGGCCAGGGTCCGCACCACGGTGTTCTTGGTGGTGGAGCGGATCTTCGCGATGGTGTTGAAGATCGAACCGTGCGTCACGCGAAGGATGTTGGCGAAGTCGGTGTCGAACTGCTTGCCGCTGTCCGCCTTGAGCGTGTTGACGAACCCCACCTGCTGCGGGCTCGCCACGTTGGGGATCGTGATGTTGAGCATCGTGCTGATCTTGCGGCAGCTGGCGTCCAGTGCCGCGTGGCCGTCGATGAGGTGCTTGCTGGCGGTCTTGACCGCCGCGCTCTGCCCCTTCTGCAGGCCGAGCTGGCCGACGGGGTACTCCCACAGGCCGGCGGCGCGCACCTTGACCACGAAGTCCCGGTCCGACTCGGTCAGCGGCCCCCACTGCGTCTGCGCGATGACTCTCGTCCCCGAACTGGACACGGTGTTCACCCCGAGCATCGAGGGATAGGCGAGTGCGACGAGGGTCAGACTGAGGGCACCGCCCACGAAGAGAGTTCCCGTCGCGTTCCGCGAAAAGCGCACCGTGCCTCCTGCCCAATCGGTTGTCCCGCCCTTCTGCGGCGGGGGTCGGACGGAGGTGAGTACGGACGGCACCGGGGGCCGGAACCTTTTGATTCGGTAAAATCCCACGGGTGTGAGGCGGATCATGGTGCGGTGTTCATGACACAGGTTGACGGAATGTTGACCACTTCACGGGAGAGTCGAGACGGGCCCCCGACCTAGATTCGGCCCATGCCCCCACAGCCCGCCCCCCGGGTCCCCGCGGCCCTTCCCGTCCTGCCCTACCGCAAGCCCACCAAGGGCCGCGACTACTGGGTCCTCGACGACGTGCTGCCCGACGTGGACGCCGTACGCGCGCGCTGTCTGGCGAAGGACGACTGGGTTCGGGGCTACCCCTACACCTCGGAGACCTGGCCCGGTCTGCGCACCATGCCGGGGCTCGAACCCGCGGAGCTCGCCCGGGTCGAGCGCCTGGTGCGGCAGGCGACCGGGGCGAAGGAGCTGTGGGTGCAGAAGGCGCCCGGCGGCGGGACCCTCAACCACAACTGGGTCCAGGTCGTCGGCGAGGGCGAGAGCGAGCCGCGTCCGCACACCGACTCGCGGGCGCTGTGCCGGTACGCGGCCGTGCTGTACCTCAACCCGGGCGTCGGCAAGGACTGCGGCACCGCCTTCTACCGTCAGTCCCTGCCCGGCGGCCGGCTCGGCGGCAACATCGTCCAGGCCCCGCACAACAACCTCGTCGAGGCCCTCGGCACGCGGTACGTGCCGGCCGACCACTTCGAGGAGGACGTACGCGTCCCGCACAGGTACAACCGGCTGCTCCTCTACAACGCCAACCTCGTGCACAGCGCGACCGGTTACACCGGCAGGACGCTGGAGGAGAAGCGGATGACGGCGGTCTTCTTCTGGATGGCGTGAGCGGCCGGGACGCTACCTGTGTCCCAGGCCGCCGCTGCCGAAGGAGCCGCTGGAGCCGGGCATCCAGCGCCGGCGGTGCTGGTCCTTTCCGGTACGGCTTCCCGAGTGGTGGAGCTCGTACGGCGTCAGGCGCTCACCGTCCTGCGAGTGCGGGACCTCGTCCGGTTCGCGCACCTCGCTCATCTCGTGGACGGCTCCGCCCGCGGGAAGGTGGGGCTGCTCGCCGGGCCCGGGCCGCGGGAGCTCGCGGTCGCCGACCCGCATACCGAACCAGAAGGCCCAGATCAGGGCACCTGCGATGATCAGGCCGCCGGCGAAGGCGGCGATCACGTTGAGTACGTCACCCGACGAGGCCGCTATTTCGAACGTCGCGGTACTCATGTACCGATTATCACCCCATTGACGGGTTTGGCGAGGCCGGACGCGACGGGGCCGCCCAGGCCCCGGTGGCGTCCCGGGGTGCGGGAGGCCGAAATGCGCGACGTCTCTTGAGGGTTACGGTTGCCGCAATCCCTGGTGTCGCCGCGGTGAGCACCTCACCATGGGCACATGACACCGGCTCAGAAGGCCATGGACCGGCTCGCGGCGTGGCCCGACCTCACCCCGTGCGCGGCCGGCTGCGGCACGGGCCGGGCGTTGCGTTCGGCGCGGGACGAGATCGTGCACTTCCACTCCGGACGGGACGTCGACCTCCACCTCACGGCCCGCGCGATCCAGCGGCTGCACTACGACTTCGCGGAGTCGTCCGCGATCCGTCTGGTGCCGGGCTCGCGCTGGGTCACCGTCCACCTCGACTGCGACGCCGACGTGGACCTGCTGCTCAGCCTGGTCAGCGTCGCCCTCAAGGCCCACGACCGGCAGGGCGGGGCGCCGGGCACCGACCGCCTGCCGGAGACCGTGTGCAACTTCCGCCGGGTGACCGTGCTGCAGCGCGACGCGGACGGCGAGGACTGAGCGCCACCCGCACGAAACCTTCCCATCACCCGAAACTCCCTCCACGACTGTCACAGGCATGACATACGCTGCTGACAGCAGCCGCGCCCCGTGCGCCACCGCCGTCGAGCGGTCGTGCCCGGGCGCCGCGCGGCACTTTCGACCACCCGGTGCCACACCGGGTTCTCTCGGGGGGGTATCAGTACTGTGCGCATGCGCAGCATCTCGACCGCGACGGCACTCGCGGTCCTCTTCGGCTCGGCGGCGCTCGCCGTCGGCGCGGCGGGACCGGCCGCGGCCGACTCCGCAAAGATCCTGCCGGTGAAGTCGGTCGGCGACATGGTCGTCGACGGCGTCCACAAGGTGGTGTACATCTCCGACCCGGCCGGCGGGAAGATCCTCGTCGCCGACTACTCGGGCACCGTCCGGGCGACCCTGGCGAACGAGCCCGGGGTGACCGGTCTGGCGCTGTCGGCCGACTCCGGCACGCTGTATGCGGCGATCAAGGGCGAGAACCGGATCGTCACCGTGGACACCCAGACGGTGACCCCGGCCCTGAGCTTCTCGCTGGGCGCGGCCGCGCCGCGCGACCTGGAGGTCGTGGACGGCCGGATCTGGTTCTCCTACGACTCCGACCTCGGGTTCGTCGACCCGGCCGGCGGCGAGACGGCGGTCCACCTCGACCAGGCGCCGGGCGATCTGTCGGGCCAGGTGCACCTGGGCGCCGACCCGTCGGCACCGGGCGTCCTGGCGGCCGGCGACGGCAACACGCTGGCCGTGTACGACGTCTCGGCGGACGGCGCCAAGCTGCGGGTCAAGGGCAGCCTCGACTCCGGCGGCAAGCAGGTCGACGTCACGCCCGACGGCAAGCAGGTCCTGACCTCCTGGGGCAGCGGCTACGGCTTCCCGGCGTACTCCACCACCGATCTGAGCAAGGTGACGGACTACCCGGGCAACGCCTACCCGAACGCGGTGTCCGTCGCCCCCGACGGCTCCGTCGCCGGCGGCTCCTTCTCCTGGTACGACCCCGACGTGCACGTCTTCCGGCCCGGCGGCACCAAGCCGGTGCGCGAGTACGACTTCCCCAACACCGGGAACAGCAGCGGCTCCGACACCCTGGTGGACGCGGCCCTGGCCTGGGCGCCGGACAGCAGCAGGCTCTTCGCCGTCTCCGAGAACGACGGCGGCGTGTACACCCTGCGGGCGCTGACCGACCCCACCAAGGAGCTGCCCACCCTGAAGGTGTCGGCCCCCACCAAGGCGGACCGGGCCAAGAAGCTCACCGTCACCGGGAAGCTGACCTCGATGACGGCCCTCCCGGCGGGCACGAGCCTGAAGGTCACCCGCACCGACCTGGACTCGCCGAGCGGCAAGACTTTGGCCGCCGTCGCGACGAAGGCCGACGGGAGCTTCTCCTTCACCGACACCCCGCCGGCCGGCGGCAAGGTCACCTACAAGGTGTCCTTCGCGGGCGACGCGACCCACGCCGCTGCCTCCGGCTCCGGCGCGGTCGAGGTCTCCCGCGCCACGCCCGCGCTGACGCTGAACAACAACGGCAAGCTGTACGCGTACGGCAAGGACGTGAAGTTCACGGCCCACCTCGGTTCGACGTACAAGAACCGCACGGTGGAGATCTGGGCCAACCCCTTCGGCAGTGACAAGCCCAACAAGCTCGTCAAGTCCGGCCGGGTCGACTCCCACGGCAACCTCTCCGGCACGGTCGACATGACCCGGGACACCGACGTCACGGCCGTCTTCAAGGGCGACGCCCGCTACAAGCCGAGGACCGTCAAGGTCACGGCCTACGCGAAGGTGAACGTCTCCACGGCGATCACCAAGCACTACAAGAAGGCCAAGATCGGCTCGCGCACGTATTACTGGTTCCACAAGAACACGTCGCCGGTCGTCACCACGAGCATGACCTACTACCCGGGCCGCCGGCAGCGCCTGGAGCTGGAGGTCTACTACGCCGGCCAGTGGTACCCGGTCGACGGCAGCCCCCAGTACTTCCAGCTCGGCACGAACGGCAAGTCGGCCGTGAGCCTGGGCGCCGCGGGCGAGTCCGGCATCAAGGCCCGGGTGCGGGCGGCGTACATCAACGGCTCGTCCGGTGACACCGTCAACAGCTCCACCTACACCGGGTGGAAGTACATCTACTTCTCCAACTAGCGCACGCGGAGTGTCCTCCTGGCGGTCGTGAGCCGGGGTCCGGGAGGATGCCCCGGTGAGCGACCACATAGCGACACCACCTCCCGCCTCCTCTCCCGCACTGCGCCCGGTCCGCACCCCGGCCCGGCTGACCGCCGTGGCGCTCGGCCTGGCCGGTGCGGCCTGGGCGCTGCGGGCGGTCTGGGAGATCCGGCTGGCCGTGACGGGGGAGCCGGCCTCGGGGCCGCCGGACCAGGGCGGCGGCGAACACCGCCCGCTGACCTCGCTGGAGAACGGGTACCACCTGATCAGCAGCGCGGGCGGGATCACCGCGGCGATCTGCGCGATCCTGTTCGTCGTCTGGCTGGACAACGTGCGGGACAACGCGCGCGAACTGTCCGGCAGGCGGCCGCGCTACTCCGGCTTCTGGCTCTACGCGGGCTGGCTGATCCCCCTCGCCAACCTGTGGATCCCGCGCCGCATCGTCGCCGGCGTCCACCAGGACAGCGCACCGGGCGAGCGGCTGCCGCGCTCGCTGAACGTGTGGTGGGCCCTGTGGCTGCTCGGCATGTTCGGCGGCGTGGGCCTGATGTACGCCGACGACACGGACGAGGTCATCGCCCGTGCCTACACGGATGTGTGGGTGCTGCTCGCGGCCGATGCCGCCGTCGTCGGCGCGGCGGTGGCCGGCGTCTTCGTCGTCCGTGCCGTCACCGCCGTACAACTGCGGTACGCGGACGGTCGGTTGCAGTACGGAGGGGCGGCGGCCGGCCCCGACTCCGCGGGCGGTGAGGCGGCTTGAGCGGGCGGGCCGCTCAGCTCACGCACACCAGGCCGAGCAGGCAGATGCCGGACGGGGACGTCGACGCCGTCGAAGTGCCCGAGCCGGAGGTGCCCGTGGACTGAGAGGTCCCGGAGGTGTCCGAGCTTCCCGAGGTGGACGTCGAGGACGAGGAAGAGGACGACGAGGACGACGTCGAGTCCGATGACGAGGTCGAGTTCGACGTCGTGCTCCCGCCGGCCGACGAGGAGGTCGACGACCGGCCCGACGTCGTGCCCGAGCCGCCGCCGGCCGCCGTGGAGGTCTGCTGCGTGGAGCCGGTCGCGGTCTTCGTCGAGGGCGTGCCGGACACGGTGTAGGGCTGTGTGCGCGCCGAGTCGGTGTGTGTCGCGGTGGCGGAACGCTCCTGCGTGACACCGCCGTTCGTGGACGACCCGGATGCCGTGGTGTCGGGCTTGCGGTGCTTGCCCGTGCCGGCCGGCGGCAGGACCGCGTCGCCCTGGTCCGGGGTCTCCGCGACGCCCATGCTCGTCACGTCCGGCGTCTGCGAGGCCTGGGTCTGCTGGCCCGAGCCGCCGCGGTTCATCGCGGAGACGGTCAGTCCGCCGCCGACGAGTGCGACGGCGGTCGCCACGACGGCCCGCCGCTGGTTCTTCCTCCACCGCTCCCGCTGCCGGCGCCGCGCTGCCCTGCCCTCCCGCGTGGCCACCGGGTCCTCGACGTCGGCGTCACCGCCGACGGGCTCCGGCTCGTCGTACGAGGGGGCGGAGGCGGCGTGCTCCCGCACCGGCTCCGGCCAGGCCGCCGTGGCGGCGGGAGCGGCGACGGCACGGCCACCGTGGGGCAGCGGAGCGATGTCCGGGGCGTAGGCGCCACAACCAGGGCACACCAGGGCGCCGTTGAGGTGCCGGCGGCACGAGGAGCAGTAGTCCATCCGCTGTCATCCTGACGGTTCGGCGTGTCGCTGTTCGACTTTTCGCATGGGGGATCGGGCGGGTCGCAACGGTAACGATGGTTTCGAAAGACTGTGTGGGCCCTGTGTGGTGCTCCTGCGCGGATTCTCTTCACACTCCCCACCCGGCGGGTGAACGGCCAGGTCAGGACCGGCTCTTCCGGATGCCGTGCGAGCCTGTGGCCTTGATCACTCATCGGGGCGTCGGACGGCGGCGGTGGGGCTGTCCCCCGCGCCGCGGTGGCGTCGGCACCATCGGCGAACCGGCTGCCGGCCGGAGTGAACGCGGCGCGGCGCGTGCCTAGCGTGGTGGGCATGGCCACCCCCCTCAGCACCTTCATGCCGGGAAAACGCGCGGGTGTGGCGGCCCTGTTGGCCGCCCTCGTCCTGACCGTCGCTCCGGCGGCCGCAGCCCTGCCGGCCGCGGCGGCCTCCGACCCCCTCCTCCGCTACCACCACCAGCGCCTCACCTGGAAGAGCTGCCTGCGGGGCCCCGAAGACGCGTTGGGCAAGGAGCTGGAGCAGGCGGGTGCCCGGTGTGCCGATGTGACGGTTCCGCTGGACTACGGCAGGCCCCACGGCCGTACGGTCACCGTCGCGATCTCCCGGATCCGCGCCACCGACCGCGCCCACCGCGTCGGCGCGCTGCTGCTCAACGGCGGCGGCCCCGGCGGGCAGACGATCGGGGACCCGCCCTGGGTGCGGCAGGCGATGAAGGACGTCGGCGCGCGGTACGACATCGTGGGCGTGGACCCACGTTTCGTCGGCCGCAGCACTCCGCTGGACTGCCACTGGCGGACCGGATCGGCGTTCCGCTCGGCGGGCGTCGACCGGGCCGGCTTCGAGCGCACGGCCGCGTTCTCGGCGGAACTGGCCCGGCGCTGCCGGACGTACGCCGGAGACCTGCTGCCGCACGCCACCACCCGTGACACCGCGCGCGACATGGACGTCGTGCGGGCCGCGCTCGGCGAGCGGCGGATCTCCTACCTGGGCTACTCCTACGGCACGTACCTCGGCCAGGTGTACACCTCGATGTTCCCCGGCCGCACCGACCGGGTCGTGCTGGACGGTGTGATCTCCCCGGACCGGTACGGTCCCGGCTGCTGCGCGGCGTGGAGGCGGCCGACCGGCACGCCCTGGAGGGCTGGGCGTCCTGGGCCGCGGCCCGTGACACCACGTACGGCCTGGGCCGCACCCGGGGCCGGGTGCTGGCCGCCGTGGACCGCGTGCAGGCGGCCGCCGCCCGCTCCCCGTTGCGGATCGGCGCCCATCGGGTCGACGAGCACGTGGTGCCCGTGCTCGGCCTCAACGGCCTCTCGCAGGACAACGCCTCCGCGTACGGCGACCTCGCCCAGGGCGTACGGGACCTGCTGCGCGCGGCGGACGGCAGGCCGGTCGCCACCCCGTCCCCGTGGCTGGCCGACGCGCTCGGGTTCGAGCTGACCGGGGCGGAGTCGGCGTACGGCAGTGTCCAGACGTCGATCCTGTGCGGCGACGTGGCCGCCCCGCGCGACCCGGAGGTCTACTGGCGCGACGTGCAACGCGCCCGCGCCCGCGACCCGTTGTTCGGACCGGTTGCCAACAACACCAATCCTTGCGCCTGTTGGGACACGCCCCGCGAGAAGCCCACGACGATCCGGGCCGACCTCCCCGCCCTGCTGGTCAACGCCACCGGGGATCCGCGCACCACCTACGAGGGTGCCGAGGCGGTACGCCGCAGGTGGCCCTCCTCGCGCCTGGTCACCCTGCGCGGCGCCGACCAGCACGCGGTGTTCGGCGTCTACGGCAGTGCCTGTGCCGACGCGGCGGTCGACCGCTACCTGGCCACCGGACGGCTGCCGGAGCGGGATGTCACCTGTCAGGCGCCGCCGAGGTAGGGTCCACCCACCCCTCCGCCACAACCATCCGAACCCCCGCCCGGATGGGGAGATTCCGTAGAACTGTCGAAACGACAACCGGATGTCTTGACGTGACTCGCGGGCACCGTTTGGCTACTCAGCTACCTGATGGCCCTTTTGCACCTCGCCCGCTCGCCCGGAAGGCACCTGTAAGTGAACGCTCCAACCCCCCGTAGATCCACCGCGGTTCGTCTCGCTCTGCCGCTCGTCGCCGCCACCTCGGCCCTCTCGCTCACCGCGTGCGGTGCGATCGACGCCGTGGGCGGCGGTGACAGCTCCGCAGCTCCGAACCGGCGCAAGGACATCAAGGTCGGGCTGCTGCTGCCGGACAAGGAGACCGCCCGCTTCGAGAAGTTCGACTACCCCCTGTTCAAGCAGCGCGTCGCCTCCCTCACCAGCGGCAAGGGCGAGGTCGTCTACGAGAACGCCGAGGCGAGCGCGGCCAAGCAGAGCAGGCAGATCGCGGACCTGGTCGACCGCAAGGTGGACGTGATCGTGCTGGACGCGGTCGACTCCAAGTCCATCGCCACGGGCGTGCGGAAGGCCAAGGACGCAGGTATCCCGGTGATCGCCTACGACCGGCTCGCGCAGGGGCCGATCGACGCCTACATCTCGCACGACAACGAACTCGTCGGCGAGGTGCAGGGGCGCTCGATCATCGAGGCGCTGGGCGACAAGGCCGGCACGAGCAAGATCGTGATGATCAACGGCTCGCCCGCCGACCCGAACACCGCCCTGTTCAAGGCCGGGGCGCTGAGCGAGCTGAAGGGGCGGGTGGTCATAGCCAAGTCCTACGACGTGAACGAGTGGCTGCCCGCCACGGCGAAGGCGGACATGCGCAAGGCCGTCCAGTCCGTCGGGCTGAACGGCATAGCCGCCGTCTACTCGGCCAACGACGGCATGGCGGGAGCGGCCATCGACGCCCTGAAGGAGGCGGGGGCCACCAAGCTGCCGCCGGTCACCGGGCAGGACGCCAACCTGGACGCGGTGCAGCGGATCGTCGCCGGCGAGCAGAGCATGACCGTCTACAAGTCCTTCCTGCTGGAGGCGACGAACGCCGCGGAGATGGCGGTGGCCAAGGTGCAGGACCGCCGGATCGCCTTCGACGCGCTGACCCAGGACTCGGTCGACAGCCCGACGAAGAAGGACATCCCGGCTCTGCTCGTGCCGGTGGTCGCCCTCACCAAGGACAACATCAAGGAGACGGTGATCAAGGACGGCGTCTACACCGTGAAGGACATCTGCACGTCCAAGTACGCGGCGGACTGTGCGGCCATCGGGCTGAAGTAGGGCCTGCTCCCGGGTGCGGAGCAGGCCTTCCGCGGCCGCGGTCGGGCCGTCCCTCAGCGGTCCTTGCGGGCCACCCCGCCGTAGATGCCGATCGGCGGAGCGCCGGCCTCCGGCGGTTCCTGCGGGCGCCAGTCGGGGACCAGCACCAGGCCCGGGTCGACCAGGGTGAGGCCGTCGAAGAAGTCCAGGACCCGGGCGTGGCTGCGCGGGTTCATGGTGGCGGTGGCGTTGTTGTAGACCTTCACCGCGTCCGCGCGGCCGTCCTCGTGGATGTCGACGGTCGCGTGGGACAGCACGAGGTGGGAGCCGGCCGGCAGGGCGTCGAGGAGGGTGGCGACGACGGCGTCCGGGTCGTCCGCCTCGGTGAGGAAGTGCAGCACGGCCAGCAGCAGCAGCGCCACCGGCCGGTCGAAGTCGAGGACCCTGCGCACGTCCGGGTGGTCGAGGACGGCGCGGGGGTCGCGCAGATCGGCCAGGACGACGGAGGTGTCGGTGTCGTCGTCGTCCAGCAGCGTCCGTGAATGGGCGCTGACGATCGGGTCGTTGTCGACGTAGGCCACCCGCGTCCCCGGGGCGACGGCGCGCGCGATCTGGTGCACGTTCGGCTCGGTCGGCAGGCCCGTGCCGATGTCGAGGATCTGCCGGACGCCGCCCTCGGCGACGACGTACCGGACGGCGCGCTCCATGAACCGCCGGTTCGCCCGGACGGCCGCCCGCACCTCGGGGGCCGCCTTGATGAACCGCTCGGCCGCCTCCTGGTCGACCTCGTAGTTGTCCTTGCCGCCGAGGAAGTAGTCGTACATCCGGGCCGGGTGGGGTCTGCTCGTGTCGATCACGAACGGCTGGGTGCCGCCGGCGCCGTCACCGCCGTACGGAGAGCTCATCTTCGCTGACACCGTCCTTCACTGCTGGTAGGGGTTCGGCTGCTGCTGCGGCTGCCCGTACGCCGGCCCGCCCTGCCCGGCGGCGGCCTGCGCCTGCAGCTGTTCCGCCTGCTCCTTGGTCACCCGCTGCTCGGCGCCGCAGAAGGTGCACTGCGTCGCGTACTTGGTCGAGATCGGGAACAACGGAACGAAGAACAGCGTGAACTTCGTGACGCGCTTGCGCAGCGTGTGAGCGGAGGGGTTGCCGCACTGGCCGCATATGAGGGTGAGGATGGCGAGCTGGTAGAGGTACCCCTTGGTGCCAAAAATGATCATGGGGAGCATCCTTCCGGAACGAAGCCTGTCGGCACAGGCTACGGCCGCTCCGGGCCGCTTCGGGCTGCCTCGATTGCGTCACCGGCTTGACCGGTGACGCGGTGCGTGCGACAGTCGGTCCGCCAACAAGTCGGCGACACGGCCGTCCGGAGGGATTCGCATGATCGACAGGCGTGGTTTCGGCAAGGTCCTGGGGCTCACGACCGGCGCGGCCACCGTCTCGCTGACCGGCCTGCCGGGTCTGCCGGGCGCACAAACCGCGGCCGCGGCCACGGGCGACACGGCCGCGGGCGGGCACACCGGCTTCCCGCGGCTGAAGCGGATCAGGGCCGGCCTGCTGGACGTCGGCTACGCCGAGCTGGGCCCGGTCCACGGCCCCGCCGTCATCTGCCTGCACGGATGGCCGTACGACATCCACAGTTACGTCGACGTCGCCCCGCTCCTGGCCGAACAGGGCTACCGCGTGATCGTCCCCTATCTGCGCGGCCACGGCACCACCCGCTTCCTGTCCGCGCGGACCTTCCGCAACGCCCAGCAGTCGGCGATCGCCCTCGACGTCATCGCCCTGATGGACGCGCTGAAGATCGAGCGGGCCGTGCTGGCCGGCTTCGACTGGGGCTCGCGCACCGCCGACATCGTCGCCGCGCTGTGGCCCGAGCGCTGCACGGCCCTGGTGTCGGTGAGCGGGTACCTCGTCACCGACCGCGAGGCCCAGCGCGCACCGATCGCGCCGCAGGCCGAGCACAACTGGTGGTACCAGTACTACTTCGCCACCGAGCGGGGCCGCAGGGCCATGGAGGACCCGGACCTGCGCCACGACCTGACCCGGTTCGTCTGGGACACCGTCTCCCCGACCTGGGACTTCGACGACGCCACCTTCGAGCGCACCGCCGCGGCCTTCGACAACCCCGACTACGCGGCCGTCGTCGTCCACAACTACCGCTGGCGCCTCGGCCTCGCCGACGGCGAGCGCCGCTACGACGGACTCGAGCAGCGCCTCGCCGGGCGGCCGACGATCGGCGTGCCCACCATCACCCTCGACCCCGAGCGCGACCCCTTCACCGCCCCGGGCGGGGGCTCCGCCTACCGGGACAGGTTCACCGGCGCCTACGAGCACCGGACCCTGACCGGCGTCGGCCACAACGTCCCGCAGGAGGCGCCCACCGCCTTCGCCCGAGCGGTCGTCGACGCCGACCGCCTCCGACAGGTCAGTTCACGGTGAAGTAGTAGTCGTACGGCGCCAGTCGAAGGCCGGAGCCGGTCGTCGCGTACACCATGAGGTCGTGGTCGCCGGCCGCGGCCGGGGTCCAGTCGAGGCTCGCGTCGCCGTCGGCGGCCGCGGGGACCGTGACCTCCGGGTCGCCGTTGAAGGAGTACGTGTAGCTCACCACGTCCTTGACCTTCGGGGCGAGGGTGAACGTGCCGGGGACGCCCGCGCCGCCGCCGGAGCCGTACTCGGGGTAGACGTCCGAGGCGACGGTGGGCGTGGTGTCGTAGGAGACGCTCCACGTGGCCTGGTCGCTGACCCAGCCGTCGGCGCTGTTGCTGCTCACCCACAGGCCCTCGCCGTAGAGGCCGTCCAGGGTGAGGGTCACCCGGGCCGTGCCGTCGGCCGCCGCGGGGACCTCGACGGTCCTGTCGTCGGCGCCGCCGGTGGTCTCCACCGAGTAGCTCACCACCGGGCTCTTCGCCTGGAGCGCGGGGTCGGGGGTGAGCGTGAAGGTGGCCGGTTCGCCGAACTCGGGCGAGGGGTCGGACGGGGTGACGGTGGGCGCGGTGGAGCCGACGCGGAAGGTGTAACTCGCGGTCGCCGAGCCGTTGTAGGCCCGGTCCAGGCTGCGCACCCACAGGGTCAGCACCCCGGAGCCGCGCGGCGGGACCAGGCTGAGCGTGGCCGAACCGTCGGAGGAGTCGGCGCGCTTGAAGTACCGGGTGTCCTCGTACGGGTCGACGGGGTGCGGGATGCCGTGGTCGCCGATGCTCGTGCCGATGACTGGCAGGTCCTGCTGCCAGGAGAACTCGTAGCCGCCGACGTCGTCGACGCCGTTCGCGCCCAGCTTGAACTCGACCCGGTCGCCGCCCTGGTTCCACACGTCCGGCGGGTAGTTGGGCGAGGTGACGGTGGGCGCGTTCGCCGGGCGGGTGTCGTCGATCGTGACGTAGCAGGGCGCCGACCAGTCCGAGGCCGCGCTCCCGATCACGGTCTGCGCCTGCCAGGCGTACGTCTGCCCGTCCGCGAGGGCGTCGGCGGGCAGGGTGGCCGGCGCCTCGAACCCGGTGCTCGCGTGGTCCCGCGTGACCGTCGTGATGTGCGTCGGATCGGTGACCGGCCACGCCTGGTACCGCACGCCCACCGAGGGGTTGCCGCCCGGGTCGGTCGTCCCGGGGACGCCCTCGACGACCAGGCCGATGCCGGCCCACAGGTAGGTGGGGCGGCCTGCGTCGGCCGAGCAGTCGCGGTTGCCGTTGAAGAGGTGGGTCGGCGTGGTCGGCGTGCCGGTGGCGGCGCTCGCGGGCGACACGGCGGCTGCCAGGGCCAGGCCGAGGGTCCCCAGCGAGGCGAGGACGGCACGCGAACGCGCGCCGATGGACATGGTCAAGTGATCCCTCCCGTTCGGATGCCCGCGGCCGGTGCCCGGATGGGAACTGGCGTGCGGGCGGCGAACGGATCGTATGAGGGTGTCGCCCCAAACCGCATGGCAATTAAGGCAGTTGGGGCGGCGGGGGGCACGGGAACGGCCCGGGTGGGGACCCGGGCCGTTCGTGTGCCGTTGTCGGGCGTCAGCCGTGGCGGCTCGCCTTGGCGAGGGCCGGGACGAACTTCAGGGCGTCCACGGTGCCGACGCCGGTGGCGAGGTCGTAGCCGTTGACGGCCTTGTAGCCGGTCACGCCCTCGTAGCTGTTGTTCGTGCCGTCGTTGACGTCGACGATGCCGTTGGCCTTGGCGTGGTGGGCGTACAGGCCGTACAGCGCCTGCTGGATGTTGCCCACCCGGTGGCCGGCCGCCTGGTCGGCGAGCGCCACGATGCCCGAGAAGAGCGGGGTGGCCTCGCTGGTGCCGCCGCTGACGTCCCAGCCCACGGCGGTCGGGTCGTAGCTGGAGTAGATCCAGGCACCGCCGTTGACCGCGGCGGACATCGAGACGTCCGGGGTGCCGCGGCGGGCGCCGACCTTGCTCTTCACACCGTTCTGGAAGGACGGGCGGGTGAAGACGTGGGACTGGCCGCCGCCGCCGGAGCCGTAGTCGTTGTAGACGCTGTCCGGCTTGACGCGCTCGCCCTTGTCGTTCAGGTGCAGCTGCGTGCCGCCGATGGAGGTGACCAACGGGTCCGAGGAGGGCCAGGAGTTGACGCGCTTGTTGTAGTACGTCTTCCCGTCCAGCTTCAGGTCGGTCGCGCCGCCGTCACCGGAGGCCGCCAGCACGGTCACGTGCTTGCGGTTCGCGTCCTGGAACGCGTACCGCAGCTTCTTGATGCTGGAGAAGTCGCCCTTGTCGAAGCCGGGGAAGGTGTTCTCCGTGGCGCCGAAGCTCTGGCTGATGACATCGCCGACGTTGTGGTCGATCAGGTACTTCTCGGCGTCCATCATCTCCGGCAGACCGGTGGTGCCCTCGGTCTCGGAGACGGCCGTCTCTACGACCACGATCTTGGCGGCGGGCGCCACCGCGTGCGCCATCTCGACGTCCAGGGTGGTCTCGCCGGCCCAGCCCGTCATGTCGGAGTTCTTGGGGTCGAAGGCGGGCACGTGGCCCCACTTGACCACCTTCACCTTGGTGCTCGGCAGCCCGAACTGCTTGCTGTAGACGTCCAGGTCGTGCTGGACGGTCGGCGAGCCGTAGGAGTCGACGATGACGATCGTGCGGCCCTTGCCCGTCACGCCCTTGTGGTACAGGGCGTTGAGGTCGTACGCGGTGCGGTACTGCAGCGGGGTGTAGCAGTTGATGTGCCACTTGGTCTGGCACTGCTCGCTGGTCAGCGGGCTGCTCACGCCGTGGACGAGAGTGTGTCCGGCGACGGCCGGTACCGCCAGGGTGTGCGGTACGGCGGCGGGTGCGGCGGTCCCTAGAGCGGTGACCGCGAGGGCGGCGACGGCCGTGGCCGACGCGACGCCCAGCCCGGTGCGGGCTATGTGCATGAATCCCCCTGCGATTCGAGGTCTCACGAAAAGTGATCGCGGTCATATGAGGTGATCGCGAATGGTCTTCGCGCATCCCATCGAATGGGTCATGCACAGTTCAAGGCCGTTGAACGGACGATGCCGAACCCTTTACCGGGCGATGGCCGGAGCGGGCACCGATGTGACCTTCACCGCCCTTCCCGGTCCGCGTGCAGGGCCAGGACGGGGCACGCGGCGACGGCACGGCGGGCATGGGCGTGCAGATGGGAGGGGATCGCCGTCCCCTTGAGGATCGGGTAGCCCCACTCGTCCAGATCGACGAGTTCCGGCAGGAGTTCGGCGCACAGGCCCTGGCCGGTGCAGGTGGCGCGGTCGACGCGGAGGGTGCGGGTGCGGGTCATCGCCAGGTCTCCGGGGGTGTGGCCGCGGGGACGGACAGCCGCGGCGGGCGCCGGGCGCCGGGGCAGGTGCCGTGGGTGAGGTGGTGGTCGACGTCGTCGGCGAAGCACTCCAGGGCGGAGGCGGCGAGGCGGGCCGCGCCGTCGGGATGACGGCAGGCCCCGCGGTCGGGCAGCAGACCGGTGCGCCGGCGCAGCCGCGACAGCAGGAAGGCGTCGGCCTGTCCGGCGGCCAGGGCGGCGAAGTCGTCGGCGACCGCGGGCAGTCCGAACCGGCAGGGACCGCACTGCCCGGCGCTGTGCGCGGCCAGGTAGGCGAGGATGCGGGCCGTCTCGGTGAGCCCGCAGGCGGCGCGCGGCAGGGCGACGAGCACGCCCGCGCCGGGCGCGGCACCCAGCCGGGCCAGGTCGTACCGGGTGAGCGGCGTGCCCAGGTGCTCGGCCGCCAGCCAGGTACCGGCGAAACCGCCCAGCAGCACCGCCCGCAGCGGCTCGACGGCTCCGCCGGCCCGGTCCAGGACCGTGGCGAGCGGCGTGCCGAGCGCGACCTCCAGGACACCCGGCGCGGCGACCGCCCCGGAGACGGTGACCAGCGTGGTGCCGGGCTCGTCCGGCGTGCCGGCCTGCCGGAACCAGCCGGGGCCGTAGCGGGCGATGAGGGCGAGGTGGGCGAGGGTCTCGGCGTTGTGGACGAGGGTCGGGCGGCGTCCGACGCCGCGCTCGTGACTACGCGGCGGGGTGCCGAGCGGGCGGGCCTCGCCGCCGTTGAGCCAGCGCACCAGCGACGTCGACTCGCTGGAAACGTAGGCGTGCGGCAGGGCGTGCGGGCGCAGGTCGACCTCGTCGAGACAGGCGGCCCGGCGCTCGTCGACGGCCCTGCGCAGCTGCCAGTACTGCGCCGAGCTTCCGCGCGGCACGCACAGGTGCACGGAGTCGGCGCCGATCGCCTCGGCGGCCAGGACGGCACCGTCGAGGACGAGGTGCGGGGCCACGGCGAGCAGGAACCGGTCCTTGTGGCTGGCCGGTTCGCTCTCCATGGCGTTGACGACGACCACGGGCCGCCCGCGTCCCGCCGCGACCGCGCGCAGCTTCTCGGCCGTCGGGAACCCGGCGCCACCGCGCCCGGTGAGCCCGGCCGCCTCCAGGGCCCGGATCAGCGGCCTGGACCGGTGGTTGCCGCGGGCCGCGGTGACCGGGGGCGAACCGTGGCGACGCAGGTGATCGGTCAGGTCGGCCGGACGCCCGGTGGCATACCAGCCGGACAGTAGCCGGGTCTCGGTCGCGGCCCAAGTGACCTGCTCGGCGGGCGCGTTCACCGGTCACCTCCGAGGTGCGGGACTGTGGTGAGGGTGGCGGGATGGGGGCGGCCGGACAGCAGCCGGGTCTCGGTCGTAGCCCAAGTGGCTCGCTTGGCGGGGGCGTTCACCGGTCGTCTCCGTGGTGCGGGGTTGTGGTGAGGGCTGTGGTGAGGGTGGCGGGTTGGAGGCGGGTCTCGGTCGCGGCCCAAGTGGCTCGCTTGGCGGGGGCGTTCACCGGTCACCTCCGAGGGTCGGGGTTGTGGTGAGGGTGGCGGGATGGGGGCGGCCGGGTTGCAGCCGGGATTCGGTCGCGGCCCAAGTGGCTCGCTCGGCGGGGGCGTTCACCGGCCACCTCCGAAGTGCAGGGCCGTGGTGACGGCGGCGCGCTGGGCCCAGCCGGGTTGCAGCGGGCCGGAGGCCAGGAACGCGGTGAGGACGACGGGTACGGCGCCCGCGCCGAGCGCGGCGGCCAGCCGCCCGGCGGCCCGACCGGGACCGGCCTTCGCCAGCCGCCACCACACGGCGCCGACCACGGAGACCAGGCACCCGGCGTACAGCCACAGCTGGAGGGAGAGGCGGGTGTCCGTGCCCGTGCCGGCGCCGTGGAAGAGGGCGAACGGCCAGGCCGCGTAGGCCAGCCAGTGCACCGCCTTCCAGCGCCGTGCCCCGATCCGCAGCCGCAGCGCGCTGGTCACCAGCACCGCCAGCAGCAGATCGAACGCGACCGTGCCGAGCCCGAGCCACAGCGGCCGGTAGGAGGCGGCGAACGGCAGCACCGTCACCGCCCACCCCAGGTGCACGAACGGGTCGAGCACCGCGGTGACCACGTGCAGCACGAGGAACACCAGGGTCAGGACGGACAGGTTGCGGTGCAGCAGGCCGATCTCGAAGCGGCCGATCGTGCGGGGCGCGGCCCGGCCGCCGGAGGCGATGCCGAGCACCACGGTGGCGGTGAGCAGCAGCAGCGACAGGGTGCCGCCGGCGCGGCTGGCGTACCAGAGCGGGCTGCCGACCAGGGCGAGGGTGGTCATCGGGGGCCTCCGTCGGGGGCGTCGAAGTCGTCGGGCGGCCAGCCGCCCAGTCGCAGGACCCGTCCGTCCGCCGCGACCAGCCGGGCCGGCAGTCCGGCGTCGCGCAGCCAGTCGGCGGCCGCGTGGCCCCGTACGACCGCCGCCGTGCTGGCGGCGTTGGCGTCCACGCAGGTCGCGGCGGCGACGGTGACGGTGCGCCAGACGGGGGCGGCGGGTTCGCCGGTGGCCGGGTCGACGATGTGGTGCACGGTGCGGCCGCCGCGGCGCCAGGTGCGCACCCGGACGCCGGAGGTCGCCAGGGCGCCGGCCGTCACGGTGACCACGGGGCTGTTGCCGGGCACCGGGCGGGAGTGGTCGTCGGCGAGCGCGATCCGCCAGCCGCCCTCGGGAGCCGGGCCGGCCACCGCGAGATCGCCGCCCAGGTTGACCACGACCCCGCAGCCGGCGGCGGCCGCGGCCCGGCGGGCGGCCCGGTCGGCGGCCAGCGCCTTGGCGGTCGCGCCCAGGTCGAGGGAGGTGTGCGGGGGCAGGCGCAGCACCGAGGTGCGCGGGTCCCACGCGATCCGGCGCCAGCCGGGGGCGGGCCGGAACACCGGCAGGGGGCGGGCGTCCTCGGGCCGTACGGAGGCGAACGTACGGTCGTAGCCGAGCGCGATCACCGCCCGTCCGACGGTCGGGTCGACCGCGCCGTCGGTGAGTTCGGCGGCCCTGAGCGCGGCCTCGAGCGCCTCGGCGAACCGCGGGCCGACCCGGACCGGTGAGCCCGCGGCCAGGTTGACCCGGCTGAGCTCGGAATCGGCCCGGAACCGGCTGCACGTCACGTCGATCGCCACCAACTCGTCCCGCAACACCTCTTCGGCGACGCCCAGCGCCCGCGGATCACCCACGAGCAGCACGGCGGTGGTCCCGAGAGCGGGGAACGCGACTTCGGCGGGCTGGGTCTTGGTCGGTGTCATGACGCGCCCGTCGTGGTCTGGGGTTGCTGCTGGGTGGGGGCGGGAGGCTGGGCGGGGGACTGGAGGGCGGGTTGGCGTGCTCCTCCGTCGTCGTCGCCCTCCTCGCCACCGCCGCCGTCGTCGCCCTCCCCGCCGGTGCGGTGGGTGGTCGCCGAGGAGGAGGGTGCCGCCGGGTTGTGGGCGGCCGGTCCGGCGGGGGCCGGGGAGGCCGTGCCGCCGGGCAGGACGTGGGTGTACACGGCGCCCAGGGCGGCGGTGCCGGCGACGGCCGCGGCGGCGATCCAGCCGGTCAGGCCGCGGATCCGCGTCAGCCCGCGATCACGGGCGCGCGCCGCGCCGGCGGACGGCACGGCCGACGGGTCGTAGTCGGGAGGCGGGTACGACATGGCAGCGGCTCCTGGAGGATCGGCGGCCCACTTTCGGCTGCGTGCATCTCCAGACTCCGCGGGCGGCCCCCTGGAATCCGCTCACCTCTCCTTCAGAACCGGTAAAGATCTCGGCCCCGTCGACTCCCGGGTCCACAGGGGCAGTTCCATTACGACGGTCAGCCCGCCCCCCGGTGTGTCCTCCAGCCGTACCGTCCCCCCGTTCACCGTGACCAGCCGGTGCACGATGGCCAGGCCCAGCCCGCTGCCGCGGGCCTCGGGATTGCCGAACCGGTGGAACGCCACCTCCTTGGCCTCCGCGTCCATCCCCGGCCCGTCGTCGACCACCCGAAGCTCGGCCGTCCGCCCCGCCACCACGCGCCGCGCGACGGTCACCCGGCCCCCGTCGTCCACGGCGTCCAGGGCGTTCGCGATCAGGTTGTCGAGGACCTGCTCCAGATGCCCGCCGCCCAGCGCGGCGGCCGGGGCGGGCCCGGCCGCGGCCGTCAGCCGCACCCCTCGCTCCTCGGCCACCGGCGCCCACGCGGCCACCCGTTCCTCCACCACCTCGGCGACCGGTACGGCGACGGGCCGGGGCGTGGTCTGCTCGGCGCGCGCCACCGCGAGCAGCCCGTCGACCAGCCGGGACAGCCGGGCGATCTCCACCTGCGCGGCGGCCAGCTCCGCCGCGGTCTCGCCCCGCGCCCCGGCGGCCAGCACGTCCAGCCGCAGCCGCAGCGCGGCGAGCGGGGTGCGCAGCTGGTGCGAGACATCGGCGATCACGGCCCGGTGCCCGTGCACCAGCGCCTCCGTACGCCCCGCCATGGTGTTGAACGTGGTGGCCAGCCGTTGTACCTCCGGCGGCCCGCCGTCCACGGCGGCCCGTTCCCCCAGGTTCCCCTCGCCCAGCCGATGGGCTG
The DNA here is from genome assembly GCF_044540925.1 of Streptomyces sp. NPDC085900. Taxonomy (NCBI): domain Bacteria; kingdom Bacillati; phylum Actinomycetota; class Actinomycetes; order Kitasatosporales; family Streptomycetaceae; genus Streptomyces; species Streptomyces sp. NPDC085900. The sequence continues at coordinate 139,844 of NZ_JBITSP010000011.1, forward strand.
CCGCGTCCAGCGTGGACAGCGGACGGCTCACCCAGCGGGCGAGCCGCACGGACAGCAGCACGCACGCGGCGAGCCCGAGCGCGCCGATCCCGGCGGACCAGCCCCAGATGGCGGCGATGCGGGCGTCGAGCGGCGCGGCGGAACGGGCCAGGACGACGGCCCCCGCGGGCTGCCGCACGTCGCCGGCCGGCTCGGCGGCCAGCAGTCGTCCCTCGTTCTGCGGCGGTTCCGGCTCGTGCCCGGCGAGCACCCGCCCCACCAGCTCGTCGGCCTCCTCGCCCTGCGCGGCCTTGCAGGGCGTACTGGCGACCAGGCGCCCCGAGCCGTTGTACACGGCGGCGCAGTCGCCCGCCTCGGCCGCCGCGTGGAGCTCCTTGTCCATCGCCGCGGCCGACCGGTGGTCGGAGAGGTGCTCCTCGGCCGCCGCGGCGATCGTCCGGGTCGCCGCCTGCTGGTCGTCGCGGAAGGAAACCCGTTCCCGGGCCGTCATGAGCACCCCGAGCGGCACCACCGCCAGGACCAGCAGCACGGTGGTGAGGACGAGGAAGGTCAGGGCGATGCGCCGGCTCACGGCGGCGGCTCCCCGGCCCCTTCGGCGTCCGCGACGGCCCCGAGCCGGAAGCCGTGCCCGTACACCGTCTCGATCAGCCCCGGCACGCCGAGCTTGCGCCGCAGGGCCGCGACATGCACGTCCAGCACCTTGGTGGGGCCGTACCAGTGGGCGTCCCAGGCCCGCTCCAGGATCTCCTGCCGGCTCACCGTCCGCCCGGGATCGGCGCTGAGGCACTCCAGGATCCCGAACTCCTTCGGTGTCAGGGCGATGGGCCGCCCCTCGACCGACACCTGCCGGGTGCGCAGGTCGACGGAGAGCGGGCCGTGCCGCAGGATCTCCGGGCCGCTGGGGCGCCGGCGGCGCAGCACGGCCCGCATCCGGGCCATCAGCTCGGCCAGCCCGAACGGTTTGACCAGGTAGTCGTCGGCCCCCTCGTCCAGGGCCACCACCCGGTCCGCCTCCTCGCCGCGCGCGGTGACCGCGATGATCGCGGCGTCCGAACGGGCCCGCAGCCGCCGGCACACCTCGACACCGTCGATGTCCGGCAGCCCCAGGTCGAGCAGGACGACGTCGGGGGAGGGGGCCGCCAGGGCCGCCCGCCCGGTCCGGACGCCCTCCACCACGTAGCCGGCCTGCCGCAGGCCGCGCACCAGGGAGTCGGCGATTCCGCGGTCGTCCTCGACGACCAGCACCCGGGTCTCCTCGAAGGCGCCGGCGGCCTGCCCGTTCGTGCCCACGACCGCCTCCCGGCGCGCTGAGGTGCCCCACCTGCCAGCATCCCAGCCTGCGCGCCGGCCCGCACCGGCGAAAGGGGCCGTTCGTCCCCGCGGACGCTGAGATCGAGCGGGGACGGGTACCCGGCGGCCGTCCGAGGACGTGGATGCCCGGCGTGAGCGGAAGGGCGAGGAGTGGAAGAGCGGCTGGTCGGGTCCCTGTCATACGTCGCCGTACACGCCTGGTCGCCGCCCGTGTGTGCCAAGATCGGGCGAGACCGGTGCGCGGCAGGGCCGCGGGGAGGTGAGGGGCATGCCGGACGGCGATGTACTGGGCAACGGTGACGCCGAACGGGAGATGGAGATGGAGCGTGCCCGTATCGCCCACGAGCTCATCGCCGCGGTGGGCGGTCTGCGGCCGCCCGAGGTGCCCGAGGCGCTGTGCCGCGCCTGCTGCCGGCTGCTCCCGCTGGCGACCGGCCTGTCGGTGACGGTGGCCGGACACAACGACGGCACGGGCATAGTGCTCTGCGCCAGCGACCACGTCGCCACCCGGCTGGCCGACATCCAGTACACCCTCGGCGAGGGCCCCAGCACGGAGGCCGTCCGGCTGCGGGCGCCCGTCTTCGCCCCCGACCTCAACCGCCCTCCCGACACCCGCCGCTGGCCGCTGTTCTCCGTCCAGGCGATCAAGGCGGGCGCGCAGTCGGTCTTCTCGCTGCCGCTGGCCGGTGCCGGGCACGCTCTGGGCACCCTCGACCTCTACCGACGCGCGTCCGGCTCGCTGACCGGAGCCCACCTGCGCACCGCGCTGCTGGTGGCCGACGCGCTGAGTCTCGCCGTGATCGCGCTCGATCACGCTTCTCCGGCCCCCGAAGGAGTCGTAACGTGGCTGGCAGGTGCGGAGACGGACCGCGAGGAGGTGCACCACGCCACAGGAATGATCATGGTGCGGCTCGGAGTGAGCGCCGAGGAGGCCCTGCTGCGGCTGCGCGCCCGGGCCTTCGCCCAGGGACGCACCGCGACCGAGGTCGCCCGTGCCATCGTCGCCCGGACCATGGACCTCGGCGATGACTGAGGACACCAGGCGTCGGCGACAGCGCGCGACCACGAAGCCGGGGAGGCGAGCATGAACCGCGAGCGAGAGCTGGCTCAGGCCTTCGTCGCCCTGTCGGACACCTACGCGGCCGAATTCGACCCCTTGAGTCTGTTCCGCCGCCTGGTCCACACCTGCCGGAACCTGTTCGACGTGGACGCCGTGGCGGTGATGATCGCGGACGCCCGGGGCGGCCTGAAGACGATGGCGGCGACCGACGAGGACGCCGAGTTCATGGAGCTGCTGCAGGTGCAGAGCGGGCAGGGCCCCTGCATGGACTGCTACCGCAGCGGCGAACCGAGGAGCGTCCCCGACATCGGCGCCGAGCACGAACGCTGGCCCGCACTCGTCACCGCCATGACCGCGACCGGCTACCGGTCCCTGCAGGCGATCCCCATGCGGCTGCACGAGCGCTCCCTGGGAGGCCTCACCCTGCTGCGCCGGCGGCCGGGACCCCTGGCCGCGGACGACGTCCATCTGGCGCAGGCCCTCGCGGACTCCGCGTCGCTGGGCCTGATGCACTGGTCCACCGAGCCGGACCGCGCCGACGACGTCGTCACCCGCGTCCAGAGCGTCATCGCGGCCAAGGCCACGCTGGACATCGCCAGGGGCATGATCGCGGAGTGCGCGGGGTCCACCATCGGCGAGGCCGCCCGGCTGCTCGACGCCTACGTCGGCAGACGGCACGTCCGCCTCACCGAGACCGCCTACGCCCTGGTCACCCGCACGCTGGACCCGGCCGACGTCCTCGCATCGCGGACGAGCGGCTGAGCACGCCGCGAGCACGGGCGGACCTGGGCACGGCGGCCTGAACCACCGGCCGGGACCGGGGCGTCCCCCCGGCCCCTGACCGGTCCAGGTTCCCTGGAGAGTTCCCCTCAGACCGCGAAGCGGTGCGTGCCGGAGCCGACCCGGTAGACCGCGCTGCCGTCCTCCTGGCGCAGGAACCTCCCCTCGGCTCGCGTCACCGCTCGTGCGGAGGACGCCGGGATCCACACCTCGGCGGTCGTGTTGGGCGGCACCTCGCAGGTGAGGGTGAAGTGCCCGTCCCGCTGCCGCCAGCGGGTGGCGACGGGGCCGTAGACCGAGTCGAACCGGGCGCGGGCGGAGGTGACGCCGCCTCCGGGGCGGGGCCGCACGACGATCTCGCGGTAGCCGGGCCGGCCCGCCGCGATGCCGGCGATGTTGGCGTACATCCACTCGCCGACCGAGCCGTAGGCGTAGTGGTTGAAGGAGTTCATGGCCGGGTCCTGGAAGCTGCCGTCGGGCCGGACGGAGTCCCAGCGTTCCCACATCGTCGTGGAGCCCTTGTCGATCTGGTAGCCCCAGCTGGGGAAGGACCGCTGTGCCAACAGGCGGTGGGCGACGTCCGTGTGCCCGGTGTCGGTCAGGACGGGCAGCAGACGCGGCGTGCCGAGGAACCCGGTCGACAGATGCCAGTCCCGGGCCTCGATCAGCGCGACGAGCCGGTCGGCCGCCGCCTTCCGCACCGCCTCCGGCAGCAGGTCCATCGACAGCGCGAGGACGTACGCCGTCTGCGTGTCGCCCTTCACCCTGCCGTCGGAGGAGACGTAGGCGCTCTGGAAGGCCGTACGGATCCGCCCGAACAGGCCGCTGTAGGGAGCGGGGTCCTCGCCGAGCGCCTCGGCCATCCGGGCCGCGAGGTCGGCGCTGTGCGCGAAGTACGCGGTGGCGATGACGTCCTTGGGTGTCTCGTCGTCGACGTTGAGCCAGTCGCCGTAGCCCTCGGCCGGACGCAGCAGCCGGTCGCTGTGCTGCTCCAGGTAGGCCAGCCAGGTCCGCACCGACGGCCAGGCGTCCTCCAGGACCCGCCGGTCGCCGTAGGCCTGGTAGAGCGCCCAGGGGACGGTGACGCCCGCGTCGCCCCAGCCGGCGGTGCCGTTGCCGACGGTGCCGACCATCGGCGCCACGTCGGTGAACGAGCCCGCCGCGGTCCGGGAGTCCCGCAGGTCGACGAGCCACTTGGACAGGAAGCGGGCCGACTCCATCGTGTAGGCGGCCGTCGGCGCGAAGACGTTGATGTCCCCGGTCCAGCCCAGCCGCTCGTCACGCGCCGGGGTGTCGGTGGGGACGGACAGGAAGTTGCCGCGCTGTCCCCAGGTGATGTTGCTGTGCAGCTGGTTGAGCATCGGCACGTCGGTCTCGAAGTCGAGGGTGAAGGGCGCGTCCGTGTGCATCACGCGTCCGGTGACGGCCCGCGCGGAGGGCGTGCCGGGGAACCCGGTGACCTCGACGTAGCGGAACCCGTGGAAGGTGAAGCGCGGCTCGTAGACCTCCTCCCCGCTCCCCTTGCAGGTGTAGGTGTCGGTGGCCGCCGCGCTGCGCAGGTTCGCGGTGTAGACGGTGCCGTCCGGGTTGAGCACCTCGGCGTGTCTGAGCCGGACGGTCGTCCCGGCGGCGCCCGAGACCCGCAGCCGTACCGAGCCGACCATGTTCTGCCCGAAGTCGAAGACGAAGACGCCCGGCTTCGGTCGGGTCACCGCCTTCGGCGTCAGCTCCCGCTCCACGCGCACCGGGCCGTCCACCTGCGCGACGATCAGGCCGGGCCCGACGTCTCCCTCGCCGCGCACGGCGAGCCAGCCGCCGTCGTCGAAGCCGGGCAAGGTCCAGCCGGGCGTCTCCTTGCGGGCGTCGTACGTCTCGCCGTTCAGCAGGTCGGCGGCCACGATCGGCCCGGCGGCGGCCCGCCAGTCGGTGCCGGACGTGACGCGCTCGCTCGTCCCGTCGGCGTACTCCACCTCCAACTGGGCGAGGAACGCCGGGTGTTGTCCGTACTGCCCGGGCCCGAACATGCCGACGTTGCCCGCGTACCAGCCGGGGGCCAGGTACACCCCGATCGCGTTCGCGCCGGGCCGCAGCAGGGCGGTGACGTCGTGGGTCTGGTACTGCACGCGGGTGCGGTAGTCCGTCCAGCCGGGGGCGAGCTGGTCGCGGCCCACGCGGCCGCCGTTGAGGTGGGCCTCGTACAGGCCGAGCGCGGTGGCGTACAGCCGCGCGCGGGCCACCTTCCGGCGCGGCAGCGTGAACTCGTGGCGCAGTCGCGTGACGGCGTACGACACCGGGACGACCCGTCCCCACGGTCCGCCGCCCCAGGCGGCCGCCACCCGGGCCGCGGGCCAGCCGCCGTCGTCGAAGCCCGATTCCCGCCATCCCGTGGGCGGTTCGTGGTCCGTGGTCTTCCATGCCCCGTCGGTGAAGACCTTCTCCTCGCCGGAGGCGGTGCGCACGACGAGGACGGCGAGGAGCCCGGCCGGGCCCTCGGTGGCGTTGGTGGCCGAGACGGCGACAACGTTGTCCTGTCCGGCGCGCACCCGGTCGAGCACGTCGATCACGGCCGGCCGGCGCCAGTCGTCGTGGTCGGTGTCGAGGTCGGTGCGGGCCACCTCGACCCCGTTCACGGAGACGGCGTACACGTTGTCGGCGGTGATGGCGAGCGTCGCCGCGGTGATGCCGGCGGGCAGGGCGACGGTACGGCGGAACCAGCGGGTCGCCGCCGGCACGCCGACCGTGGCATCCCCCTCGGGGAACCAGATCCAGGAGCCGCCCTCGAAGGACGGCGCGTCCGTGAGACTCGCCGGTGCGGAGATCCAGTCGGCGGCCCACCGTCCCGTCGTCATGAGCCCGGTCTCCCACCACGAGGGCGCGCTCCACCCGGAGGCCCGGCCGTCGCCGTCCCACACGCGTACGGACCAGAAGTAGCGGGTGCGGGGCCGGAGTTCGGGTCCCGCGTACGGCACGAGCACGGACTCGGCGGACGTGACCCTGCCGCTGTCCCAGACGTCCGGACGGGACGGCAGCAGCGACGCGTCGGTGGCCACCCGGACCTGGTAGGCGCTCTGCCGCACGTCCGTCCCGTCGGACACCAGCGGCCAGCTCAGCCGGGGGCGTGGGACGTCGAGGCCGAGGGGGTGCCGGACGTACTCCACGGTCGGCGCGGCGACGCGCGGCGCGCTTGCCCCGGCAGCCCGGGATGCGGGCCGGGCCGCCGCCGGTACCGCGTCGACCGCCGCCGCCACGACGGTGGCGGCGGCGGTCGCGAGAATGTTCCTCCTGCTGATCACTACGACTCCTCACTCACACAACGGAAGGGATGAATCGATTCAGAACGGAGAGGCGTGGGTACCGTAGAGCCGTGCGGTGCTTGGGTCAATCGTTGCGTCACGATTGACTTGCTCATTGAACGGTTTCAATCGGAGGTGTGTGAGCGCGCCCGTTCCGCGGGGACGGAGCGTCAGCCGGGAATGTCCGGGTTCACCTCGTCCCGCCCCCACTCCGAGGAGCCGAGCGGGTGGGTGTACGCGGGCCGGCCCACGTTCCCGCTCGTGCGGAACGGCCGGCCGCGGTCGTCGACGCGCACGGTGCCCTGCCGGTCACCGCTGGACCAGTCCAGCTCCAGGTACCAGCTCACGTTGTGCGCCCGCGCGTCCGCGAAGACGTAGAACACCTCGGGATCGGACTCGCTCACCTTGTAGGGGAAGTCGCGCTGACCGTTCTTCGGGGAGAGTGCGGGCCGCCCGGCGTCGAGGTCCACCCCGAAGGCCGCCGTCCGTACGCCGCCGCCGCATCCGACGCCCATCGCGAAGTCGTTCCACGCGAGGGGAGCGCTCTTGTCCACCACCCGGACGTGCAGCGCTTCCAGGACGACGGTGGCCTTCCCGGTGCCCTGCACGGTCAGCGCGAGCATCTGCTCCCCGCCGGGCACCCCGCCGAGCGCGCTGACCCACCCGCGCGCGTCCGGTTCGCCGGGCGGTGGAGGGACCTGCTCGGGCTGCCGGTTCAACAGGTAGTGCTGGCTGCACTGGTCTTCCCACTTGTACGGGTTCACGGCGACGGTGGGCGCGGTGGCCCCGTCCCGCGCCCCGGCTTCCGGGGCCGCCCCCAGGCCACCGCTTCGGGAGGCGGACACGGAGGCCGTGGGTGTCCCGCCGCGCGAGGCCGACGGCGAGGCCGACCCGCTCCCGGCCGACGGGGAGGCGCTGGGACGCGCGCCGCCGGACTCGGCGCCGGCCGCCCCCACGGACCGCCGCCCGCCCCGGTCGTCGTCTCCCTTGCCGGGCACGAGACTCACGACGAGCGCCGCCGACACGACGGCGGCGACCACGGCGGCTCCGGCGAACACGACGGTACGGCGCCGCCGCGAGAGGGGCTTCTCGGCCAGGGGCGCCCGCTCGCCGATCGGCTCGGAGTCGTCGCTGGGGGCGGAGCCGCCGTGGGTTCCCGAGTCGCTGTCTGCGCCTGCTTCCACGGCGTCGATGCCGCTCGGGGTCTCGGTCCCGCCCCCGCCGCCCGTACCGGTCTCCGTCGCCTCGGCCGCGGCCGCCCGCTGCTCGCGGCGCCGGGCATCCGCGAGGATCCACTGCCGGTGCAGCTCGACCAGTTCCTCGGGCGTCGCCCGGCACGCCCGCGCGAACCGTTCCACGGGCGCGTAGTCGGTCGGTACGGCGTCCCCGTTGACGTACCGGTGAAGCGTGGACGCACTCGTGTGCAGCCGCTTGCCGAGCACGCCGTAGCTGAGCCCGGACCGCTCCTTCAACCGCCCCAGCAGCTGCGAGAACTCGTCCCCCGCCACCGTTCCTCCCTCTCCCCGCGTTCCGTCCCCGCGTTCCAGGGGGAGGTCATTCCCCCAGTTCAGGGCCGTTGCGAGCGTTCCAGCGTCCCGGATGTCCCGGCAGTCCTGGCGGGCGGGACGGATCGCCGCACAACCTTGGGCCATCCAAGCACGCCGCTCCCGGCACCCGGTCGAGCGGCCCGTGCCAACACCCGTACAACACATGGGGGATCACATGTCAGCACGTACTCGCCGCACCGGCCGCGCCCGTCTGCTCACCGCCGCCGCGCTGGCGGCCGCCGCACTCACGCTGACGGCGTGCCAGGACGGAGAGGGCGTCCACGACGAAGGGGCGTCGTCCGCGGGGTCCGCGACCGCGTCGGCGACGGGCACGTCCACGTCCGTACCGGGTTCCAAGGGCTCCTCGTCCTCAGGGAACTCCACGGCCGCCAAGAACTCGTCGACCGGGAAGAACTCCTCGGCTTCCAGGAACTCCTCCGGCTCCACCGGTGCCAAGGGCTCGGCGGGCGGCTCGGGTGCCGAGGACCCCGGTCCCACGCGCACCCGCTGCTCCACCTCCACCACCCGGACGACCGCCACGGTGGTCTCCCGCCCGCTGAACCACGTGCTCCTCACCGTCACCAACACCGGCTCGAAGAACTGCAACCTGATCGGCTACCCGGCGCCCCGCTTCGGCGAGGCCCAGGCCGTCCCGCCGGTCTTCGAGGCCTCCAAGCCGCAGGCGGTGGTCACGCTGGCGCCCGGCGAGTCGGGCTACGCGAGCGTCCTGCTCTCCTCCGCGGACGGCAGCGGCTCCAACGGCTACACGGCCAAGTCGCTGGAGGTCTACTTCAACGACGGCACGACCGCCGCCCGCCCGTCGCTGCCCGCCAAGGGCGTCTACGTCGACGACTCGATCCGCGTCTCGTACTGGCAGTCCACCATGGACGACGCCCTGAACTGGTGACGGAGGGAGGAGGGAGGCCGGTGGCTCACCGGTCCGAGTAGCCGATGTCCCCGATGGTCCAGGCGCTCACGTCCTCCAGCGCGACGCGGTACATGCCGCCCGTGTCGGGGATGCCGTAACTGCCCTGGAGGATGCGGGCGACATGGAAGTGGAGGTGGGTGGGGTCGCCGCGTTCACCGTCGTCCGGCGGGTCGTCACCGTCGTCCTTGGGCGGGGTGAACGCGGCGGCGAACCGCCCCAGGTGCTCGGAGTCCCGCAGGACCTCGGCCACGCGTTCCTTCCACAGGGCCTCCGGGGCGAGCCGTCCGGTGATGACGGCTCCCGGGGTCACCACGGTCAAGGACATCTGACTGTTGTGCTGCGACTCCACCATCGCGGCGATCGCGAGGAGCAGGTCGTCAGGGCGCTTCATGCCTCGGGAGCCTAGCCCGACATCCTGTGTCGGCGCGCGGCGGCACCGGAGTTGTCGCCGCCCCGGCACACCCGCGAGGCGTCGTCTCCCGGCCATATTTCGAGCGCGGATGAACCTGACGAGCGGAAAAGCCATCAATAACCAACGGTGACGGTCAACGACGGTCGACGTCGGAAATGTCTTTTCCAGGGGGAGCTCTGCTGTGTCGAAATACGCTCGAATAAGACCGTCACGTCTCTTCATCGCCCTCGCCACGGCCGCGACCGTCGTCCTGACCGTCGTCGTGATCGTGGCCCTGACGGTCACCACCTACGACCACACCTCGCCGCGCGCCGCCCGGAGCAAGGCGTCCGGTTCGGTACCCGGGTCCGTCGACTGCCGCAAGGCGAAGTGCGTGGCCCTGACCTTCGACGGCGGCCCCAGCCCGACCACCCCCGGGCTTCTGGACATCCTGAAGCGGGAGCACCTGCACGCGACGTTCTTCCTGCAGGGCAAGGGGCACATCGCCAAGTACCCGCAGATCGTCCGCCGCATCAGGGACGAGGGCGACGAGATCGGCAACCACACCTGGAACCACAAGGTCCTGACGGAGATCGACACGGCCGACGCCCGGCACGAACTGAGCAGCACCCAGGACGCCATCGAGAGGATCACCGGCACCAAGCCGGTCCTGATGCGCCCGCCGCAGGGCCGCACCGACCGCGACGTGGCCAAGATCTGCCGGGAGCTGGGCCTGGCACAGGTGCTGTGGAGCGTCACGGCCAAGGACTACGAGACCACCGACTCGGCCCTGATCACCAAGCGGGTGCTCGAACAGACCCATCGCGACGGCATCATCCTGCTGCACGACCTGCACAAGGGCACCGTGCCCGCCGTCCCCGGCATCCTCAAGGCACTCAGGCAGCGCGGCTACACCATCGTCACGGTCTCGCAGCTGCTCGCGCCCGCCAAGCCGAAGCCGGGCATGGTCTACCGGCCCTGAGCCCACTCGGTCCGGACGGCCGTTCGGTACGGGCCGTACGCTCCCGCGCGCCGCGGCTCCTGGCCGAACCGCCCCGGCGGGACCTGGTTCAGGTGTACGGCCCGCCCGTTCACGGGTGCCACATCCTGCGGTGTCCACACGGCATTGCGCGCATCACCTGCGCGCGCCGTCACCAGCCCAGGACGTCGCCGTCGGGGCGCGGGGTCTCGGTCGGAGTGCTCGGCGCGGCGTCGTGGCAGGTGAAGCCGAGGCGGGTCAGGGCCCGGCGCATCTCGCCCGAGGTGAAGTCGCGGCGGCTCTGCCGGGTGATCACTTCCCCGACCTGCATCACCGGGAAGACGCGGCCGCCGATGGTGACGGCCACCCCGGTGACGGGTTCGGGCTCCTTACCGCTCATCGACTGCTCGACCTCGTTCTTGGTGAGGTCGAAGGGGAAGCGGGCGATGACACAACGCATGGATGCCTCCATGGAGTTGGGGAGATACGCCGATCCACGGGACGCGCCCGGGGACCGGACCGGGCTACGAGTTGCCGCGCGAAGCGGATCCACGGCCTCGGGCAGCCGTCCTTACGGCCCCGCCCCGGCCGCCGGTCCGGCCCCTGCGACGGCGACCGCCGGAACCGGCGCCGCTTCCCTCGCTCCGGCCGGCCGGCGGGGGCGCGGTGACGGTGACGGGCACCCCGGAGGGCGTCCGGGCGCCGGTGATGCGCTGCAGTTCGGCCTCGCCGGGCCGGACCCGGGTGGTGCTCGGGGTGATGCCGGCGTCGGCCATCAGACGGTCCATCGCGCGCCGCTGGTGCGGCAGGACGAGGGTGACGACCGTGCCGGACTCGCCGGCCCGGGCCGTACGCCCGCCCCGGTGCAGGTAGTCCTTGTGGTCGCCCGGAGGGTCGAAGTTCACGACGAGGTCGAGGTCGTCGACGTGGATGCCGCGGGCCGCGACGTTCGTCGCGACCAGGACCGTGACGTGGCCCTCCTTGAACTGGGCGAGCGTCCGGTTCCGCTGCGGCTGCGACTTGCCACCGTGCAGGGCCGAGGCGCGCACACCCACGGACAGCAGGTGCTTGGCCAGCCGGTCGGCGGCGTGCTTGGTGTCCAGGAACATGATCACCCGGCCCTCGCGGGCGGCGATCTCGGTCGCGGTGGTGCGCTTGTCGTCGTCGTGCACGTGCAGCAGGTGGTGCTCCATGGTGGCGACGGCGCCCGCGGACGGGTCGACGGAGTGCACGACGGGGTCGTGCAGGTAGCGCCGGACCAGGAGGTCGATGTTGCGGTCCAGGGTGGCGGAGAACAGCAACCGCTGGCCGCCGGGGCCGACTTGGTCGAGCAGGTTGGTCACCTGCGGCAGGAAGCCCATGTCGGCCATCTGGTCGGCCTCGTCCAGGACGGTGACGGCGACCTGGTCCAGCCGGCAGTCGCCGCGCTCGATGAGGTCCTTGAGCCGGCCGGGCGTCGCCACGACGACCTCGGCGCCGCCGCCCAGCGCACTCGCCTGGCGGCCGATCGACACGCCTCCGACGACGGTGGTGAGCCGCAGGCGCAGGGCGCGCGCGTAGGGGGCGAGCGCGTCGGTGACCTGCCCGGCCAGTTCCCGGGTGGGCACGAGGACGAGCGCGAGCGGCTGCCGGGGCAGGGCCCGCTGCCCGGCGAGCCGGGCCAGCACGGGCAGGCCGAAGGCGAGAGTCTTGCCGGAGCCGGTGCGTCCGCGGCCCAGCACGTCCCGTCCGGCCAGCGCGTTCGGCAGGGTGGCCGCCTGGATCGGGAAGGGCACGGTCACCCCCTCGGCGTCGAGCGCGCTCAGGAGGCGGGCGGGCATGTCCAGTTCGGCGAACGTCGCGACCGGCGGCAGTGGCTCGGTCAGGGTCGCCGGAAGGGTGAACTCCTGCGGTCGGGGTGTGACGTGTGCCCGTCGGCCACCGGTTCGCCCGGTGTCCGGACGATGACTCTGGCGGCCTTTCTCCTGGCCTCGGAAGCGGCCGGAGGCGCGGCCGTCACGGCGCGTGCGGTCCATGGAGGAACCCTCCTCGATGCGGCGCATCGAGGAATTCCGGCCGTGGCGGGAGCCGCACGGGGAATCGCAAGAATGAGCCGAAGAAAATGGGCCGGAAAACGGCCGGGAAATGCGTGAGGCAACGACCTGGGGCCCGCACCCCACGGGTGCGGGCCCCAGTCACGCGGTCGCGTCAGCGATCAGGCGGGAACGATGTTCTCGGCCTGCGGGCCCTTCTGGCCCTGCGTGACGTCGAAGGTAACCTTCTGGCCTTCCTGAAGCTCGCGGAAGCCGCTGGTGGCGATGTTCGAGTAGTGGGCGAACACGTCAGCGCCGCCGCCGTCCTGCTCGATGAAGCCGAAGCCCTTTTCCGCGTTGAACCACTTCACGGTGCCAGATGCCATATTGAATCTCCCTTGAGGGGCAGTGCCGGAAACCGCACTTTACGGAGTCCGAGTCGCCGCGATGATCACCCCTCCGGAAGGATCCGGAAAGCTCTGCAAAGAAAAAATTCTCTGGCAACCAAAACTGCAACTGCTATCACGCTAACACAGGTCGGGCGGCAACCCCATCGATTTCTGGATCACCTGGGAAACTCTCACTCCGCGGTGCCGTGTATTTCTGTAGCGGCCGGACTAGGTATCCGGGTTGTCCTCGTCGCCCTCGTCCAGCTTCCGGCGCATTTCCCGGTGCACGCGGCGGGCGTCGTCGAGCTGGTCCTCGAGGGAGACGATGCGGCACGCGGCCTCGATGGGCGTGCCCTGGTCCACGAGCTCACGGGCGCGGGCGGCGATCCGCAACTGCCGCCGGGAGTAACGGCGGTGGCCGCCCTCCGACCGCAGCGGAGTGATCAGATCGGCCTCGCCGACGGCCCGCAGGAAGGCGGGCGTGGTCCCGAGCACGTCGGCGGCCCGCCCCATGGTGTAGGCGGGGTAGTCGTCGTCGTCGAGGTTCCCGGGGGCAGGGGCGTTGTCAGCGGGCATAGCACCTTGTCTTCGGGAACGCGGAGAGGGATCCGGGCGGACACGGCCGAAGCTCCGGCACATCGCCCACCCGCCGGACAACCCTAACTCCGCCCGCCCCGGAGATATGTCCCCGCCGCGACAGACTTTCTCACCGGCGCGCGCCCAGGGCTCCTGAAGCCCATTCTCACGGGCCTCACAGCGAATGCTCAGATCGCGGAGGGACGATGACGACGGCGCCCGCTCCCCGGCACGTCGACCTCACACCCCCCCGCCTCGCGGATCCGGGTTTCGTACGACCGGCCGCGGGCGACCCGGAACCGAGACGTAAGGAGACCGCAACCACCTGAGCCGCCGCTGTCCGACGAACCAGGAGACCGCCGCATGACCGTCCTCGACCCCTCGCCCCGCGCCGGCGTGCCCACCGGAGCGTCCGTCAGGGACCCTGTCATGGACGAGCGCACCCGCTCCCGCATCGGCTACGGCCTCATCGCCTGCGGTCTCGCCCTGGTGCCCTGGCTGATCGTCCTCGCCACGGGTGTTCCGGCCCTCGTCGACAGCGCCCGGGAGTCCCTGACCTGGGTCGGACTGGACGGCTTGGAAGCGGTCGGCCTCGTGACCACGGGCCTGCTGGTGCTGTGGCGCGACCCCCGGCGCACCCTCGCGGCCTCCGCGACCGCCGCGCTCCTGCTCGCCGACGCCTGGTTCGACACGACCACGGCGTCATCGGGCGCCGATCTCATATCGGCCCTGGCCATGGCGGCCGTCGCCGAGCTCCCTCTCGCGGTCCTGTGCGTGACCCTGACGATTCGCGGACTTCCCCGCGCGGGCACGGCGAGGCCTCGCGGAGGCCCGCTCGGGAGTCGCTGACCGGCTCAGGGAGACTTAGGGGGCGCGCTGAAGGGCGGAGAAGCGACGGGGGCGGGCAATGGGGTTGATCATTCAGGGAGTGCTCGGTGTGCTCCTGCTGCTCGGGGCCGGAGCCTGCGCGGCGGTGGCATGCGGTTGCCGCGGGGTGGACGTGTGGGCCTGGGACTGGGCGGAAGCACTGCGCGGGCCGTACGGAAAACGCTGGCGCAGTCTGACGACCATGCGGATCAGCTTCGGGATCGTGTCCGTCTTCTTGCTGGCAGGAGCGCTGCGTGTCCTGACGGGCTGATCTCGACGGCGGTTCGCTCCGAGGGCCACCGATGAGTTCCGCCGGCCGCCCCGGTCTACCAGGACGTACGCCATCGAGCCACCCACTGGAGACCAGCCATGACCCAGCCCGTACACCCCGGCCGCATGCTGTTCGTGAACCTTCCCGTCGTGGACCTCGAGCGCAGCAAGGCGTTCTTCGCCGGGCTCGGGTTCAGCTTCAACCCGGCGTTCAGCGACGAGACCGCCGCCTGCATGCTGGTCGGCGAGCACGCCTTCGTCATGCTGCTCACGCGGGAGAAGTTCGCGCAGTTCTCGAAACTGCCGCTGGCCGACCCCACCACGCACGCGCTGGCGCTCTTCTGCTTCAGCGTGTCGTCCCGCGAAGAGGTCGACCGGGTCGGCGCCGCCGCGCTCGCGGCGGGCGGCTCCGAGGCGGACGGCGCCGAGGACCTCGGCTTCATGTACTCGCGCAGCTTCTTCGACCTCGACGGCCACGGCTGGCAGGTCATGTGGATGGACCCGGCGGCGGCGGAGCAGGGCCCCGAGGCGTTCGCGGCCTCCGCGCAGGACGCCGACGCCAGGCTCTGACCCACCGCCGCGCTCGGAGCACGGAGACCGCCGCCGCTCGTCGGCCCCCCACGCCGCCGTCATTCGGTCGTTCCGGGGAGCGGCAGGCTCCCCTCGGTGTGCCCGTCCGCGCAGGTCACCGCGGTCGCGCCGGGCGGGCTCGGCGTCGCGGCCGACGGGTGGTGCGCGGCCGGTGGCCGAAAGCCCGCGTCCTCCGGGCCGCCGCCCGGTGTGCCTCGCCGGCCGCGGGGTAACCGGCCGTGGCGCAGGCGGGCTGTCGGCGCCCGCGACCGGCGGGACCCAAGGCCGCCCGCCGTACGCGCCGCCCGGAGACCCACCGGGAAGCCCGACCCCGGACACCCCCGGGGAAGCCCACCCCCCCGGAGACCCACCGGGACGCCCGACCCGGACACGCACCGGGAGTGCAATCCAGGAGCGCACCCAGGACCGCACCCAGGAGAAGGGCATCCAGACGCCCATGCCGAGCTCCCCGCCGCCGTCACCCGTCGTCGATCGGCTCACCGGATGGTGGGCCGGGCGCACCGGAGGACGCGTCCTCGCGGTCGCGTCCCGGCTGGTCGCCCCGCTGACCAGCCCCTTCACTCCCGATGACTACCTGGCCCTGCTCGATCCGCTGCTGTCCGTCCGGCATCCCGCCGGACGGGTCGTCGCGGTGCGTGCCGAGGGCTCCGCCGCGGCCACGCTGACCATCCGGCCGGGCCGGGGCTGGGGCGGACACAGGGCCGGGCAGTACCTGCCGGTGGGGGTGGAGATCGACGGCGTACGGCACTGGCGTACGTACTCGATCACCGCACGGCCCGGCGACTCCGCGCTCACGATCACCGTGAAGGCGGACCCCCGTGGCCGGGTCTCCCCGCACCTCGTGCACCGCACGCCGCCCGGCACCGTGCTGCGACTCGGCCCGGCGCAGGGGGAGTTCGTGCTGCCCGAACCGCCTCCGGAGCGGATGCTGCTGGTGACGGCGGGCAGCGGGATCACCCCCGTGGCGGGCATCCTCCGGACTCTCGCTCGACGCCACCGGCCACCCGGCGACGTCGTACTGCTGCACAGCGCACCCGATCCCGAACAGTGCCTGTTCCGCGAGGAGTTGACCGAGCTGGCGGCCCGTTCACCCTGGCTCCGGCTCGTCCTGACGTACACGCGTGCGGAAGGCCGGCTCACCCCGGAGCGCATTGCCGCGCTGTGCCCCGACTGGCGGGGGCGGGAGGCGTGGGTGTGCGGCCCCGCGGGGCTGCTGGAGGCGGCCGAACGCCACTGGGCCGCCGCCGGCTCGGGCGGACGGCTGCGCACGGAACGCTTCAGGCTGAGGCCCGTCCAGTCCCTCTCCACCGGCGGCCGGGTTCGTTTCGACCGCAGCGGCATCGAGATCGACGCGCAGGCGTCCGGCCCGCTGCTGGCGGCCGGTGAGCGGGCGGGTGTGACGATGCCGCACGGTTGCCGCATGGGCATCTGCCACAGCTGTCTCGTCCCCCTTCTCGACGGCCGTGTCCGTGATCTGCGCACCGGCGAACTGCACGGAGAAGTGGGCGAGTTGATCCAGACCTGCGTCAACGGCGCCGCAGGGCCGCTCGTCCTCGACATCTAGGACCTCCCGAGGAGGCTCCTCATGGCCACAAGTGCCGTGACCGAACAGCAAATCGACACCACCACCGACGAAACCACCACCGACGAACTGGGCCGCGAACTCGACCGCATCCGCTCCGAGGTCGTCGAGGCGCGAGGCGCGCACGACGCCCGTTACATCCACACGGTCCTCGTCGCGCAGCGCTCCCTGGAGGCCGGCGGCCGCCTCGCGCTCACCGTCTCGATCCTGCCGCCCGCCTGGCTGGCCGGCACCGCCATGCTCGCCGTCGCCAAGACGCTGGAGAACATGGAGCTCGGCCACAACATCCTGCACGGGCAGTGGGACTGGATGGGCGATCCGGCGATCCACTCGACCACCTGGGAGTGGGACTTCGCCACCCCCGCCGACGCCTGGAAACGCACCCACAACCACCTGCACCACACCTACACCAACGTGGTCGGACGCGACCGCGACCTCGGCTACACCGTTCTGCGGGTGAGTCCCGACCAGCCCTGGCAGCCCGTACATCTGCTCCAGCCGCTGTACGCCGCCCTGCTCGCGCCGGTCTTCGAATGGGGGATCGCGCTGTACGACCTGGAGGCGGACGCGGTGCCGTCCGGCCGCAAGAGCGTGCGGTCCTTCCTCGGCGACCTAGGGGGCCTGGCCCGCAAGGCGGCGGGACAGTTCGCGAAGGACTACGTCCTCTTCCCGCTGCTGGCCGGCCCCTCCGCCGTGCCCTGCCTCCTCGGCAACCTGACGGCGAACGCCCTGCGCAACGTCTGGGCCCACACCATCATCTTCTGCGGCCATTTCCCCGGTGACGTAAGGACGTTCACGGAGGACGAGATCGAGGGCGAGACCCGGGGGGAGTGGTATCTGCGGCAGATCCAGGGCTCGGCGAACATCGAGGGAGGCCGGCTGCTGCACCTGCTCAGCGGCAACCTCAGCCACCAGATCGAGCACCACGTCTTCCCCGACCTGCCCAGCAACCGCTACGCCGAGATCGCGCCCCGGCTGCGGGAGATCTGCGACCGCTACGGACTGCCGTACGTCACCGGGCCGTTGGCCCGGCAGTACGCGTCGATGTGGGGGCGGGTCCTGCGCCACACACTGCCGTAGCCCTTCCCGACCGGGCGACCTCGGCGCCGGCGGGGAAGCGGCACGAGGTCGTCGTCACACGTTCTGCGGGTCGGGGCTCCCGAGCAGGTCCGAGGCGACCTGGAGGGGGCTGCGGGAAACGGCGGACGGGGGCGGTGTGGCCCGGGGGCCGGCGTGGCAGGTGAAGCCGAGGCGGACCATGGCGCGGGTCACCTCGCCGCCGTTGAAGTCGCGGCGGTCCTGCCGGGTGATGACCTCACCGACCTGCATGACGGGGTAGCGGCGGCGGCCGATGGCCACGGAGTCGCCGGTGACCAGCTCGGGCTTGACACCCGCCATCGTGGCCAGCACCCCGTCCTTGGTCAGTTCGAACGGGTAGCGGGCGATGACACAGCGCATGAATGCCTCACAGGAGGAAGGAAGGGGTGCCGACCATGGGGGAGGGCCGGCCGAGGACGTCGCGCAGGCGGACGCGGTCCGTGTAGGCGGAGCTGCCAAGGTGTACGACCAGTTCGGCGCGGGTGACCGAGCCGGTCCGCGTGTCGTCCGCGTCGCACAGGAGCAGGTGCTCCACCCCGGCACCCGCCATGACGGACAGGGCGACCTCGACGGTCATGTCGTCACCGACCCGCAGCTCCATGGGGTCCGGGTGACCGGCCCTGTTCCTCAGGTCGCGAGCGATCGGGCTTCGATGGGTCTGGACCGGTGTCACGGCTGCCTCCTGCGGTACGGGTTGACGTGCTGGTCGGGACGGCTCCGGGCAGGCCGCCGGGGCGACGGCGGACCGCGGACCCGTCACGCGGCGCGGCGCCTGCCCGCGGGCCGCCCCTGAGAGGTGCGCCCCTGAGCGGCGGTGCGTCCCTGAGCGGTGGTGCGTCCCCGGCGGCCCCGGGAGGAACCCGATGCGCCGGCCGTGGTCCGGCGGGCGGGTTCGGCGGCCGGCGCGGCGATGACGACCGGGACACCGGAGGGGGCCTTGGCTCCCGTGATGCGGGTCAGCTCCTCCTCGCCCGAACGGACCGCGGTGATCGTCGGGGCGATGCCGGCCGAGGTCATCAGCCGGGCCATTTCACGGCGCTGGCCCGGGGTGACCAGGGTGACGACGCTGCCGGACGCGCCGGCGCGGGCCGTACGGCCGCCCCGGTGCAGGTAGTCCTTGTGGTCGCCGGGCGGATCCACGTTGACGACCAGGTCGAGGTCGTCGACATGGATGCCGCGCGCCGCGACGTTGGTCGCCACCAGCACCGTGACGTGACCGTCCTTGAACTGCGCGAGGGTCCGGGTGCGCTGCGGCTGGGACCTGCCGCCGTGCAGGGCGGCGGCGCGGACGCCGCTGCCGAGGAGGTGCTTGGTCAGCCGGTCCACCGCGTGCTTGGTGTCCAGGAACATGATCACGCGGCCGTCGCGGGCCGCGATCTCGGTGGTCGTGCGGTGCTTGTCCGCCTCGTGCACATGGAGGACGTGGTGCTCCATCGTGGTGACGGCGCCCGCCGACGGGTCCACGGAGTGGACCACCGGATCACTCAGGTAGCGGCGGACCAAAAGGTCAACGTTGCGGTCCAGGGTGGCGGAGAAGAGCATGCGCTGCCCGCCGTCACGCACCTGGTCCAGCAGGGCGGTGACCTGGGGCATGAACCCCATGTCGGTCATCTGGTCGGCCTCGTCCAGGACGGTGATGGCGACGTCGCTCAGCCGGCAGTCACCTCGGTCGATGAGGTCCTTCAGCCGTCCCGGCGTCGCGACGACGACCTCGGCCCCGTCCCGCAGAGCGTGCGCCTGCCTGCCGATCGACATCCCGCCGACCACGGTGGCCAGGCGCAGCCGTACGGCGCGGGCGTACGGGGTGAGGGCGTCGGTGACCTGCTGGGCGAGTTCGCGGGTGGGCACCAGGACGAGGGCCAGCGGCTGCCGCGGTTCGGCGCGTCGGCCCGCCGTACGGGCCAGCACCGCGAGGCCGAAGGCGAGGGTCTTGCCCGAGCCGGTACGGCCCCGGCCGAGTACGTCACGGCCGGCCAGGGAGTTCGGCAGGGTGGCCGCCTGGATCGGGAAGGGCACCGTCACCCCCTGGTGGCCGAGCGCGGCCAGCAGCGGTGCCGGCATGGCGAGTTCGGCGAAGGACTCGACGGCGGGCAGGGCGGGCTCGATCGTCTTCGGCGGCGTGAATTCGCCGCCGGGCGCCGAGGGTCGACCGCCGTGGCCCTTGGGCTTGGTCTTGGGGCGGTGCCGGGTGGTGCCGGAGCGGCCGGCCGCCGAGCCCTCGAAGCGGTCGTAGGTGCGGGTGGGGCGTGAACTGCGTGACGGGCGTGCTCGGTTCATGCGGAACCTTCCTCGATGCGGGCGCGTACCAAGGAATTCCCGCAGCACGATGAACGGCGCAGAGAATCGCGAGAACGAGCCGAAGACAACAGGGGTGAATCCCCCTGGAAAAGAAGCGAGCTGGGGCCCGCACCCCAAGGTGCGGGCCCCAGCTGCGAAGTATGCGTCAGAGCCGGTGTCAGGCCGGAACGATGTTCTCGGCGGTCGGGCCCTTCTGGCCCTGAGCGATGTCGAACGACACGTTCTGGCCTTCCTGCAGTTCGCGGAAGCCCTGAGCGGCAATGTTCGAATAGTGGGCGAAGACGTCGGCGCCGCCGCCGTCCTGCGCGATGAAGCCGAAACCCTTTTCGGCGTTGAACCACTTCACGGTGCCTGTGGCCATGTCATTTCTCCTTGGGGAACGGGCTCGGAGTTCGCCTGATGCGGTCTCCGTGTCGCCGTGATGATCAACCCGTCGGAAAAAGAACCCTTTTGGCAACCACAACTGCAACTGCAACCTGATTCGACAGTAGCACGGCAAGCTCGATGACGGGCCGGGAATAATTCCGCCCCATTTCGTGTTTGGAACTCACTCTCACAGTGCCAGGAGCGCGCTCGCGGTGAGGTGGTGCGCGGGATCGGCCGCGGCGCTCATCAGCCGCTGAGCCGCGGTTTCCGTCGTCCCGGGCGGGACGACGAGCAGGTCGCGGCGTCCGACGCCGTAGGCGAAGAGCCGGACGCAGTGCGGGTCGAAACCGGATGTGAGCCAGGCGGCCCGCACGGTGTGACCGTCGACGGGCAGGTCGCACGGTGCCTGCCGCCAGGTGTCGCGGTGTGCGGTCATGCGTGTCACACGGCCCCACGATGTGTCGAACGCCTCAATGAGAGCGGGCAGTTCGGCCGCCAGGTCGTCGGAGCGGGGCCACCAGGCGCCGCTCACCGGGCCGGGCGGGAAGGTCGGTGGGCGCAGGGTGAGTCGTGCCTGGGGAAGGAACGAGGGGAGTTCCCGTTCGGGTGAGGCGCGTTGACCGGTGGGCGCGTTCATGTCGCGGTCCCTGTCCCCGGGCCGTCGTGCGGCGGCCCGGTGTCGTGGTGCGCCGGGAACGACACCGACGGAGGGCCGGCGTACGGGTGACTCCCGGTGCCCTCCACGCTACTGCGCCCGGCGGTCCGGCGAGCGGGGCGTGCGGGAGGGTTCTCTCCCGGCTTGGGTGCACGTAGGGTTACGGCGTTCGGCGGCCCTGACGGCCGCCCGTGCCCCGTGACCCCGGGCAAGGACCGGTTCCCGGCCTCCGCAGAGCAGTCGGCTCTCCTGCCCCGTCCCGGCCGTCCCTGCGTTCACCCAGTCGCTTCCCTTCGTCGCGAGACCGGCGCGGTCACTTTCCGCGGTGCCGTCGCACGGTCCGACGCGGGGCACCCGGCTCCCGCATCGCGCGTCCCGGAGGGGGAAGGGCCGCGCGGGGAGCCCCGGCGGCCGCCGCCCGGCCAGGGCGCGTGGCGGCGGCCGCCGGAAGCCGCCGTGCCACCGCACGCTCCGGCACCCGGGCGCCTGTCGCACCCGCGTCCCACAGGGCACGTTCCGGCGCCCGGGCCGCCTGCCCGCACCCACTAGCAGGAGGCCGCCGTGCCACGGCACGCTCCGGTATCCGGGCCGCGTGTCGCACCCGCGTCCCACAGCGCACGCTCCGGCGCCCGGGCCGCCTGCCCGCACCCACTCGCCGGAGGCCCCCGTGCCACGGCACGCTCCGGCACTCGGGCGCCTGTCGCGCCCACCCGCCGGAGACCGCCGTGGCACCGCACGTTTCGGCATCCGGGCCGCGTGTCGCACGGAGACGCCCTGCCACCGCATGTCCCGGCGCCCGGACCGCGTGCCGCATCCGCCCGCCGGAAGCCGCCGTGCCACCGCACCCTCAGGCGCCATGCCCCTGGCGCTCTGCCCCGGCGCCCGGGACCCCGCCCACCGCCGGTCCCGTGGGCCGGCTATGCGCGCAGCAGTCGTCCGGTGAGTTCTCGGTACTCCCGCAGCGCGAGCCGTAGTTCGGTGGACCGTGTCTCGGGGTCGAGTTCCGCCCAGCCCGCGCGCAGGGACTGCCGCCGGGCGGCGAGGGCGGTCGCCAACTGGGCGGCCGCTTCGTCGAGCGCGCCCTCGGCCTCCTCCAGCGCCTCGCGCGGGCTGTCCGCGAAGGTGTTGACGGCATGTCCGAGGCGGCGCGCGATCTCCTCCCGGCCATCCGGCGGGATCAGCGGCTCCGGGCCCGTGGCACGGCGTTCGTCCGTCGCCCGGGGCCGGTCCGCGGGCTGCTGGGCGCGTGTCTGGTCGTACATCGTCGTGTGTACCGCTTCCGTTGTGTCGGGGGGCGACATCGGAAGACCCGGTCGTGTCCGGGGCACCACCCCGCGCCGTGCTGTCAGTCAACGTCCGGTGGCGGTTCATGTCAACGCGGGCCTACGCGCCGCGGTCAGCCGTCTTCGGTGCTTTAAGGGCGCATCGCGCGTGCATGGGGCCGTTCCTCCGCCGCCGTAAGGCCCGCCGGGCCCGTTCGGGGAGTACCCTGGAACTACCGAGGATTTTTCGAGCACCGGCTTCCACGCCCGTGTCGTTTTCGGCGATCGAATATGCCGGGCCGGTTCGCATCCGGCCCGGGGCAGGGTTCGCGTCATGACTGCGACCATCTCCCTTCCGACGGCAGCCGAAGCCGAAATCCGCTCCTCGTTGTCGCCACTCCGTCTGTCGCTGGCTCCCGCCGGTTCCGTACCGGCTCTGCTGGACGGCGCCTGGTGGCCCCACTCCCGCGATCTGGTGGCCGAACTCCCCTCTCTCACCGCCGTTCTGGACCCGCTGTGGGGGCGGATCACCCGGATCACGGTGAATCCCACCCACTGGCCGGTCGTCCCGCGCAAGGTGCCCGTCGCCGGGCATGTGGTGAAGGTGGGCTGGTTCAAGGCCGAGCAGGACGAACACGAGCTGATGCTGCTCTCGTACCACGTGGGCCGCTGGAACCTCCTCGTGATCCCGCCGCGTACGGACCCCGTCACGGCCGCCTGGCTGATGACCGCCGCGAGCGACCCCCTGGGCACGTCGACCGCGAGCCGGCTGATGGAGGACGCGGCACGCGTGCGGGCGGTGTCCGCGGCCGACCGTGCCGTTGAGGCGGTCTGGGACTACGAAGGAGGGCATACGGCCCTCGACCCGGCCGCACGTCCACGGATTCCGGCCGTGACGCCCCCGATGCCCGCGATGCCGCACAGGCCGACGGACGGGAGGTGAGCACCGTGGAGGCGTTCGTGACCGTACTCGTGATCCTCGCGATGATCGCCCTCGGGGCGTTCCTCATCCACCGGCTCGACGCACAGCACGGCGACCGCGTCGCCGCCTTCCACTACGGCCGCTCCGGAACGCCCGTCGAGGGACCGGCCGCCCCGACCCCGCGCAAGGTCCACGGCAAGGCCGGGACGAACGGCGCCGACCGTCGGCGCGACCACCGCGACGGCGGACGCGGACGGCTCCGCCCCAGGCGCCACACCCGTAACAGGGCCGGTTGAGCTCCCGCTCCTCCGGCCCCCACCCCCCGTTCGTCACCGAACGGGCCGAACCGAACGACTGACGTGCACCACCGCAGCCCGTGACCCCGGCCGCAGCACTGAACTGACAGGCCGGGGTCTTCGCGTGTCCTGTCCCCTCCGAGCCGACCAGGCTCCCGACGGCGCCGTCCGGGCTCCGGGCGGCCCCCTGCAGGACACGATGCCCACCGGGGTGCGGACCGTCCGCCCGGTCCCGAGGCGCATCGCCGGACGGCCATCCCCCACCGCCCTCCAGGACTCGGGCCGTCGGACCGGCCGTTCACTCCTCAGCACCCCCCGCGTCGGCGGTACACCGCGCCGGGCACCCCGAACCGAGGAACCATGTCCATACCTCAGCTGAACGTCTACCGGCACGACCACGCGGACCACACGCAGATCACCCTCGCCGGAGAGATCGACCTGTCCAGCGCCCCGGTCGTACACGCCGCGCTGGCCGCATGCGCGCGCGACGGCGTCGGCAAGGTCGACGTCGATCTCACGGCGGTCACCTTCTGCGACGCCAGCGGACTCAACGTCTTCCTCGCGGCCTTCCAGGCGGCCACCCGGGCCGGAACGGTCCTCCAACTGCACTACCCGCCACCGGTGATGGCCCGCGTCATCGAGATCACCGGCTCCGGCTTCCTGCTCCACCGGTTGCACGCCGTCCGGCCCGCCCGTTCACTGCGCGGTGGGATTCCCGCGGCCATGCGCGGTGCGCCGTGACGGCCCCGCTCCGCCGCGAGCGGGTACGGAGCGAGGAAAGGACCCCCGCCCACGCGGTGCGTCTGCGCCGGCTGAACCGCTGGCAGGCCGAGACCCTCCGGGAGGACCTGGCCGACCTGTACGTCGAGTCCACCCGCGTACGGGCGGGCCAGGAGTTCCGGAGCCGCAAGGCGTTTCTGCGTCGGCTCACCGGCGACATCCGGCGCGCCGGGTTCGCCCTGCTGGTCGCGGAGGACACGGCCCTGGCCGGGTGCGTGTACGGATTCCCCGTCCCGCGCGAGGGGACATGGTGGAGGGGGTTCGACGGACCCCTGCCACACAGCGTCGAACAGCTCACCGCGTCCGGACACGTCTTCGCGATCACCGAGATCGTGGTGCATCCCCATACGGACGACCAGGGCCTCGCCCGGCGACTCCAGCAAGGCCTGCTCGCCGACCACCACGCCTCGCTCGGCGCGACGCAGGTCGACCAGGCCGACACCCGCTCCTACGACGCCTTCCTGTCGTGGGGATGGCGCGACATCGGGGCGCTCCGCCGACCGTCGGATCCCACGACCCTGCGGCCGCCGGCCCCCGTACTCCTGCGGGCCCTGGTCCTTCCCCTCGGGCAGCCCCTGGCCACCCGTCCGGACGGTCTCGCCCACGAGAACCGCACCCAACGCCCCGACTGACAGCCGCCCGGGCGGGCCGCACGGCGACGTGCCCCGCCCGGCCTCTGCGGGCCCGCCACCGCGCCCCGGGCCGCCACAAGGTGTTCCGGACACCTCCCGGCGACCACCCGTTCCGACGCGGGCCCCTCGGCGGTCGGCCGCTCGATCATGCCCCCGATCCATGCGTGATTGCGGATGCGTATGCACACCGGCCTCCGGCGGTGATGCGTGCGCGCACCGGCCCCGGCTGCCCTTCGACGTCGACTTCGCCCGCCGTCCACCCCGCACCGAGGGCGCGTGGCTTTCCTGCGGCTCGCCACACCTTTTCTCCCCGGGAGAACGGTTCGTCCGACCACGGTCCGCGGTCACCTTGCGACCTGCTGGTGTAGGCGAAGCGGCCCCAGGTGTTATTGAATGAGGTTTGCGGTCAGGAATCCCGGTCCTCTGTCGCCCGGGGTTCTGGTACGGCCCCAGCACGGTGCCGGGGTCGGCGAGCGAGCTGAGAGAGCCGCATGGACTCCACCCCACCCCCCTCGTCTGCGTCACCGTTCGACATGGTCAGCAGCGCTTTGGGGCAGTACATGCCGGCCGACGGAGCGGCAGCGGCCGCCGGTTCCGCCGAGCCGCGGGGCGACAACGCCGCCCTCCGACCCGTACCCGCCGATCCACCCCCCGCCCGTCAGGAGCAAATCCTCGGCGCGGTCAATCTGGACCCTGAACTGAGAATCACCCGCGCCAATCTGGACGCCCCCGTCTTCGCGGGCGTGGAGGCGGTGATCGGGAGCCCTTTCGTCGACCTCCTGCCTCCGTGGGACGTACCGACCGTCACTCGGCGGCTGCGGCAGGTCCTCGAGACCGGTGAGCCGCACGTCGCCCGGGTTCAGCGGCTGCGGCGCGGCGACGGGTCGGAGCTGGTGGTCTCGATGAGCATCCTGGCCGCCGCCGCACCTCAGGAGGGCCTGACCGTCTCCCTGATCGCCATGGCCAGGCGGCTGCACCTGTACGCCGCCGAGACCGCGATCGGCACCTCGCTGGACATCGGCGAGACCGCGCAGTCGCTGGCGGAGTCCCTGCTGGCCTGGGGAGACGTCACCGCCATCGACCTCGACTTCGCCGTGTGGTCGGGCGAGGTGGTCACCGAGCACCCACAGGGGCGCATCCGGCTGCGGCGGGCGGCCCTGGTGCCGGACCGGGCATGGCCCGACGGCTACGTGACTCCCGGCGACGACCTTCCCGGCGACGCGAGCCGCCTGCTGTCGCAGGCGATCCTGCGCGACGACGCCGCGCAGGCCATCGTCATACCCGACCGGAAAGCGATCGAGCGGGTACTGGGCAGTTCGCAGCTGGTACGTGCCCTGGTGCCCGGCGACCAGGCGGCGAGCGTGGCGTGCATCCCGTTGGTCCTGGACGGCGCGCCGCCCGTCGTACTGGGGGTGGCGGAGGTCTGGCGGCGGGCGGACCGCCCCTTCGAGGACAGCGAGCTGCTCGACCTGCAGGAGCTCGTGGCCAGGACCTCCCACCATGTCGACCTGGCCCGCCAGCACCAGCGCGAGCACACGCAGGTGCTGGCGTTGCAGCGCCGGCTGCTGCCGAGGTCCGCCGGCGACACCATCGAGACCGCCAGCGTCTACCAGCCCGCCACCCCCGACAGCGCGGGCGTCGGCGGGGACTGGGTGAACAGCTTTCCGCTGCCGGACGGCCGTACCGCGCTGGTGGTCGGAGACGTCGTCGGGCACGGCCTGGGAGCCGCGGCGACCATGGGACAGCTGAGCATGGAGGCCCGCGCGCTGCTGTCCGCGGGGCTGGGGCCCGACGAGGTGCTGGAGCACCTGGACGACACCGTGTCGCTGCTGGACGACGCGGAGTCCGGGCTGGCGGCCGGCTACAGCGCCCTCGGGTCGACGTGCTGCATCGCCGTGTACGACCCGGTCAGCCACCACGTGGAGCTGGCCAGCGCCGGCCACCTCCCCCCGGTCCTGGTACCCCCGGGCGGACCCGCCGGCCCGGTCGCGATACGCCCTCACCCCGGGCTGGGTACCGAGTTCGCACTGCGGGAGCCGTACGACGTGCACGCCTTCTCCGCACCGCCGGGCTCGCTGCTCGCCCTCTACACCGACGGCCTGGTGGAGGATCCCGCCCTGTCGATCGACGAGGGCATCGACAGGCTGACGGACGCCGTGTCCTCGGTGCACCCCTGGGACGGCCTGCAGCAGGCCGCGCGGCGCGTGGTCTCGGCGCTGGCGCCTGCGCGCCGGCGCGACGACGTGACCCTGCTGCTCGCGCGCATGATCGGTTACCGCAAGGGGGACACCGCGACCTGGCGGCTGCCCGCTCGCGGCGACGCGGCCGCCCGGGCCCGCACGCTGACCGCCGAGCTGCTGAGCAGGTGGGGCACCAGGGACGACACCCGGGACAGCGTGCTGCTGGTGGTCGACGAACTGGTCGCCAACGCGGTCCGCTTCGCCGGCGGACCCATCACGGTACGACTGATCAGGACCGGCCGCGGACTGCTGTGCGAGGTGGGCGACACCGGCAACGGCAGGCCACGGCTGGGCCCGGGCGGCCTCCTCGACGACGGTGGCCGCGGCCTGCACGTCGTCCATGGACTCACCACCCGGTGGGGGGTGCGGTGGACGGACACCGGCAAGGTGGTCTGGGCCTCGGTCGAGCGGTGACGAGTCTTCGGCCCGGCGGCACCTCGGCCGGACGGTGCGTGAGCTCGTCGGCCGGCGCCACTGGCGCCACCGGCGGTACGGGTGGCGGGAGTTCGCCCTACAGCCACTCCCCTTCCAGGGCGGTGGCCGTGAGCCCAGGGGCCGCCGCGTACAGGACGGCACGGCTGCCCGGCTTCTGCCCGGCGTCGTACGCCCTGCGCATGATGTCGAACACGGCGGCGCCCCCGCGGTTGCCGGTGGTGTAGCTGTCCCGGCTGTAGTCCAGCAGCCCGGACGGCCACCCGTCGGGCATCGTCTGCTCCATGTACTCCAGCACCCGCGTCCCGCCGGGGTGCGCGAGCAGAACGTCGGGGTGCCAGGAGGCGGGGTCGTCCTCGTAACGCAGGCGCAGCCACTCCCACATCGCGGTGACCGTCTCCTGCACGGCGCGCGGCCCGCGCCGGTCCATCACGAAGTGGGTGCCGTCCTCCCGTGTCTCCAGGCGGTGCAGGTCCTGGGTGCCGGGCAGGGTGTGGTTCCAGGCGGCGTCCAGCCGCAGCACCGACTCGGGCCTCGGGCGGCCCGTGACCACCGCGGCGACCGCGGTGTCCGCGAACAGCAACCGGACGATCAGGGACTCCAGGGTGTCGTCCGCGGGCTGGTAGGTCGTGCTCAGCGCCTCCGCTATCACGACCAGGACCACCCGGTCGGGGTCCGCGGCCACGAGATCCGCCGCCAGCGCCAGGGAGCGGGTCCCGGCTATGCAGGCCCACTGCGTGGCCGGCAGCAGCATCACGTCGCTGCGGAGCGGGAGTCGGTTGGCCAGGGAGACGTCCAGCCCCGGCAGCGCCGGCGTGGTGGAGTGACTGGTGATCAGACAGTCGACGTCAGCGGCGTCCAGCCCGGCGATCTGCAGGGCCCCGCGCGCCGCACGCTCCCCGTAGGACTGAACCGCCTCCCATGCCGGCGCGGTGCGCTCCTGGACGGTCTGTGGCGCGGGCATCGCCTCGAGGGCGGCGATCACGCGATCCACGTCCTGCTCGGTGAAACCGTCACCGACCAGCGCCTCCCGGGCCGCCCCGACGCCGGCGGCCGGCAGACCACTCCCGCTGCCGGGCGCGACGGCCGCCTCCAACGGCAGCATCCACCCACGGGTTTCGATGCCCGTACTGGCCGCGATGCCGTCGATCCGCGGCGCCCACGCCGCATGCGGGTGCCGACTGCGCACTTCGTCCACGATCTGACTCGTCCGCACGGAATTCTCGCCGTGTATCACGGCAGGCGGGCACAGGTAAGCGGCCATTTTCGGCACCTTTCTACAGAGAACGAGGGGGGACATCACGAACGCTGTGTCATGGGCCACTTGGGCGGGATTCGATGAAATCGATGACAGTGCGCTCTAGTTCGGGACTGTGTGTCCGTTTCGAGCATGGACGCCAAAAGGGCATTTGCGCTGTGACCTGGGCAACTTGGGCGCATCTACGATGCGTGAGACGGCGCACACTGCGGCAGGCGGGTCGCGACTGCCATGCCCACCTGACATGCCGTCGGCGAAGCTCGCGACCATCGCGACGGCGTCCGGCGCATCCGCGAAGGCTCAAATACGAACAAACTACACATCACAGAACGACCGTCCGTGATGGCGCGTCCCGACCCCGATCTCCTGATGGCGATGGAGCGCTGTAGGGACGCAGCAGACGCCGACGCTCGCCGAGCGAAAGGGCGCCGCCGATCGGACTCCGCCGCGGAGCGGTCAACTCCCGTAATTGAGCTGAGAGTTGGGTCGAGGGCACGCAGCCGGCCGTTGGGGTGCCCGACGATGGCGGGCACCCCAACGGCCGCTCCCCTCGGCCGGCTTCCGCCGCGCTTCTGCGAGCTGACTCTTGACTGCCATGTACTTTGCATCGCAAAGTTAATTGTCAGCGGCGGCCATCTGGCGGTCCGCTCACGAGCGCTGCCTGAGCGCCAGTCACAAGGGGGACATATGGGGACATCCGCAGCGAGCGGCGCGGGATCGGAACCGAGGGCGGCCGCGGCCGCCTTGCTGGCTGCGACGGAAGGCCTCCGGGCGAGGACCCGCACGCAGACCAACGGAGCATGGACTCCGCTCCTTGGCTTCGGGCTCCTTGCACTGGCGGCTGTTCCGGTCGCCCGGTACGCCTTCAACTTCGGAGCCCACGGGCGCAGCATCGTGTCCTATCCGGCCTTCGCCTACGCCGAGCTGACCGGCCTGTGTGTCGTCCACGAACCGGGAACCCCCTGCCTGAAAGGCGAGTTCGACGGAGCCGTCCTGCGCTTCGCGGCATGGGGTGTGTGGTTCGCGCTCCTCCCCCTCGCATGGTTCGTCTTCGCCCGCTGGTACCGCCTGCGGGGCGAGGCCCGGGGCGTCGTCCCGCGGCGCGGCATGTGGGTGCGCGTGACTGCCGTGACCACCACTGTGATCACGGCAGCTCTGGTGGCGCTGCTGTTCGGCAAGGACCAGCCGTGGGAGGCCGTGCTGCTGGAGAACAGCTACGCCTCCCCGTGGTACCTGGTCGGCATCGGACTTCTCGCCCTCGGAATTGCCGAACGCAGTTGGATCGCCGCGGCGGCCGGCATCGCTCACGCCCTGCTGCTCACGGGGTACCTGGGAGCCTCCTGGGGCACGGGATGGCTTCCCTGGCAGCACCCCGCCCACCCCGGCTGGGCCGACGGACCGCAGGTCAAGGCCCTTCTGCTCGCTGCCGTCCTGCTTCTCGCCGGCCTGTGCGAGTGGACGACGGTCCGCCGCCGGGGCGCGCCCGGTGCCGGAGCTGCGGGTACGGTCGTCTCATGAGCGTCGAAGACTCGACCGCTACGCAGGACGACCAAGAGGAACTGCATCCCACGCACGCGCTGGACGACACCGTCCACCAGCGCGTGCGGCTCGGCGTCCTCACCGTCGCCCGCGAAGCCGACCGGGTCGAGTTCGGCTTCCTGAAGAAGCAACTGGCCGTCACCGACGGAAATCTCTCCCGGCACCTGAAGGTGCTGGAGGAGTCCGGAATGATCACCGTGGAGAAGGGCTACGCCGGTCGACGCCCCCGAACATGGGTAACCCTCACCCGCGAAGGCGCCCAGGCCCTCGACGCCGAACTCCGAGCCCTACGCGCACTCGTACTACGCCTCGAAGCTCCCCGCTCCACGCCCGACACACCCGACGCGTGATCACCGCTACCCCAAGGCGGGTCCGGCTGCCCGAGCCGTCGTCGGCGTACCGGAGGGGTTGCGGCTCTACGCGAACTGCCGGGCTGGAGCTTCGTCGGGCCTACTAGCTTTCACCGTGATTCCCCACCGTTCCCAGCTCGATCTTCGGTCAACTCACAGGTCCACACGTGACTCGCTGTCGCCCCGTCTTAGAACCACGTACCCCGGCCGGAACGGCAGACTGCGCAGGGTCGGCTCCATGACCTGGAAGAGATCATCTGCATCCGGCCCGTAGGCGTACACCACGGCTTCGCCTCCTCCGAACTCGTTGCCGTCGACTTCGCCGACGCCAGCCCCCTCGACAGCTGTCGCCATCAATTGCGCGGCCTTGTAGACCAGGTCGCGCTGGTCGGTATCACCGAAGCCGTCACCGGCAAGCCGGAAGTGCCCAATGACGGCGTGTTCCTCATCCTTGCTGTCAGGGGAACTTGGTGTCTCCATACCGGACACACTCTCATCGACGTCTGACATCAACTGTGTTGGTGGGGTGGTGCGCTGTGTACGGCTCAGGTCTCGCCTGAACGGCCGTGAACGGTGCTGAATGAGACGGAAACCGAGTCGGGCAGCGGCGGCGTCGGTGGACGATTACCAGCCACGCTCGCGGGCCATGGTGATGAGCGTTTCGGCCTCGGAGGACCGGTCGGCCAGTTCGCCCGCGCTGCGGATCTGCTCTTCGGTCATGCCGCGCTTCACCAGCTGGATGGCTTCGTGGATCCCGTCTCCGTTGCCGCGGTCGAGCATGGCCAGGAACCACCGCACGGCTTGGACCGGGTCCGGTGCTGTACCGAGGCCGTCGCGGTACCAGCAAGCGGCGGCGAACATCGCACCCGCGTGGCCCCGCTCCGCGGCATGCAGGTACCAGCTCAGCGCTTCGGCGTCCTCGTCCATCGCGGCGAGGCGATCACCGAGTACGGCAGCGGCCTGTGTCACACCCCCTTCGACTGCTCGGCGCAGCAGACGCAGGCACTCGTCGTGGTCTCTCACCCGGGCATCGCCGTTGATGTGCATGCTCGCCAAGTTGAAAGCGGCGTATGCGTCGCCGGCCTTCGCGGCTGCTGTGAAGAGAGCCTCGGCCTGGAATGTGTCTGCCTGCACTCCACGGCCGGTGCGGTACAGGAAGCCCAAAGTGCGCTGGGCCGCCGGATGCCCGGCCCGTGCCGCGGCTGTTGCGTAGGTAAGCACCATCGGCAGAGCCGAATCGTCCACGAAGTCCAGCATCGCTCCGGCCACCAGGGCCTGCGCGTCGACGTCCCCGGCGTCGGCCAGAGCCTTCAGAGGCGCGATCCCCGTGAGCACCAGGTTCGCCGACTCCACACTGCCGGCATTGGAACCAGCGATCCAGGCAGCGACGGCGGCCTTCCAGTCCTCCCTGGCAGCGGCTTGCCGACCTCGCTCGATGAACTCGGCGGCTCTATCGGGAGGGACAGGAACATCGCTCATGGCGAGCATCCTGCCGCACACCCCGTCAGCACCGACCACGAGGACGGTGCACGGTGACAGACCGGCGGCACGCGCGTTTCTCTCCGCAAGTCCGGCGAACACACCTGTCGCAAGATCGTGTGAGGTCGAGTCAGGAAGGCTCCGGCGACTCCGCCGACGGCCACTTGGCCAGCCGGTCACGGGCTTCCTGCGCAATGACCGGCCACGGGTCGTCAACCAAACGCGCAACTGCCGAGCGCGGCGAGCGTGGATGGCCAGCAACGAGTCGCCGCACAGAGTCATGCGGATCATCGACCAACCGCTCCAACACCTCGGACGGGCAGTTGCCCTTGCTCGCCACCCGGTCCCGCACCCGCCAGTCGGAATCCTTGATCAGCTCGGCCAGAATCTCCGGCGGCACCGTCCTGTTGTGCGCAGCCCAAAAACGCATGTCGGGATGGTTGCGCACCAGGTCCCACCAGACTGCCGGCGACAAGGTCGCCCACGTTGAGCGGTTGTACTCCGCCGGGTTCTCGCTCTGTCGCAGCCGGATGAACTCCTCCACGGAGGTGATCTCAGAGAAACGGTCCGCCATGGCAGACAGTAAGTCACGGTGTCTGGGTCAGACGTCAAGCATCACCTGACGCCGAACTGCCCAGCATCAACCGAGACCCGACAGGCCTGGGCCGGTCGTTCCCTCAGTTCCCGGGCTACGGGCTTCCGCGACCTGACGACCACGTCCGGCAGCCCGTAGCAGCGACTGAGCTGTGCCGTTGCCAGTGACGTCTGTGACGTTCAGGTGATCGACAGCAGGAAGTTGCTGCCGGTCTCGACGCGACCGTGCGCAAGGCGCGCCAGGAAGCTGCTGGTGTGCCGGATGATCCACCGGGTACGCCCGACGATCAGCCTTCTGGCACAAGACCGCGCAATGTTCACGAATCATCAATCGGACTGACACTGATCCAGCCATCCTGTGACGGCGGCTGTGCCTTGACTGTGTGCCCTCGCTCATCTGGAAGGTGATCGCACATGGCCAAGAAGAGACGTAGCCGCGTTGTCGCAACAGCGGTGGCGACGGGCGTGATCGGTGCCGGCCTCGCACTGTCCTCCGGTGCGGCCGACGCCAGTGGCGGCGTGGCCGCCTGGTCGTCGGTGCCGCCTGTCATCGACGCCCGCGGCGCGACCGCTCCGAACGTCCTGTCGCCCGGGCTCACCGAACACCCCGTCGCGCAGGGCTCCCTGAAGCTGGAGAACCCGACCGACCAGGTCCCGTACTACGGATACCTCGGCGACGGCACACTGCTGCCCGACCCCACCATCAAGCAGGCCCCGGGCGTGAAGATCGAGGCCGGCAAGACCGAGCCCGACAAGAACACCTACCTGAGGCTGTCCGGTCTGCACGGCGCCGACGCGTCGTACCCGTACGGCACGCACTTCCTCTTCCAGGGCCACGAGGGCGGCGAAGCCGGGTACATCACCCGCATCAACCTCGACGCCGACCAGGCCCACCGGGTGACGCTGCTGGCCACCAAGAAGACCGACGGCACGAACATCCCCGCCATCGACGGCTCCACCTGGGACCCCTGGACCAAGCGACTGCTGTTCACCTCCGAGGAAGGGGCCGAGGGCACCGTGCTCCAGGCCACCCCGGACATCGACTCGAAGGTCCAGGACATCTCCTCCGTCACCGGACGGGCCGGCTACGAGGGCATCCAAAACGACTCCGCCGGCAACCTGCTGATGGTCGAGGACAGCGGCGGAGCAACGGTCGCCACCAAGACGAAGGTCCCCAACAGCTTCGTCTACCGGCTGATCCCCTACGACAAGCACGACCTCACCAAGGGCGGCAGGCTCCAGGCCCTGCAGGTCGTCTCCCGCCGCAGCGGCTCGCCCATCGCGTACCAGAACGTCGACAGCGCGCACCCCACCGGCGGAGCGTTCACCGACGACGAGAAGGACCTGACCAACTACGGTCCGGCCCTGAGCACCCACTGGGTGACCATCCACGACACCAAGACCGACACCAGCGGCAAGGCGTTCGATGCCAACGCCCTGGCGAAAGCGGCCAAGGCGACCCCGTTCAAGCGCCCGGAGAACGGCCAGTTCCGTCCCGGCACGGACTTCCGCGAGTTCTACTTCGACGCAACCGGCGACACCAACACCACCAGCACGGCCAACGACGGCTACGGCGGCTGGGGCACCCTCTACAAGCTCACCCAGAGCGACCCGCGCTCCGACGACGGCAGGCTCAGCGTCTTCTACGCCGGCGACAAGGCGCACACCGGCATCGACAACGTCACCTTCCTCGACCGCACGCATGTCGCCTTCGTCGAGGACGCCAGCGACACGGTGCACACCCAGCGGGGAGCCTTGGACTCGGGGTACGGCTTCGCCACGACGACCGACTACTCGCGCGGCGCACAGCCGGTGCGCTTCCTGGCCGAGGGCCGCGACCCCTCGGCAACGCTGGACAACATGCTGTCCGCGGTGAACGGCGGTATCCAGAACGACGGTGACAACGAGATCACCGGCATCCACGTCTCCGACGGCGACCCCGGCACGGACGGCATCCTCGGCGCCAAGGTGCCGACGCTGTTCCGCGACGGCTGGCGGCTGTTCTGGACCCAGCAGCACGGCGACAACACCACCTGGGAGATCACCCCGGCCGACAAGTAGGGGTGTGGCCGGTTGGGGCGGGACGGTGACCGATGCTCACGTCCCGCCTCACTCGCCGATCGGCCACCGGAGCGCTGACAAGAGTTCACCGCCCGTCCGTTCACCCACGGACCCTGACGCCAACCGGGGCCGCCAGACTGCCCGCCGGGCCGATCGGCGACTGCCGCCCGCGCCACTGCGGGCCGCACAGCTACCCCCACGCCGGCCGCCGACCAGCCGTGCCCCCGGCCCACCCGGGCCGCCGACGTGAGGGAGAACCCGATGAGATCGTGGCGCCACACCCTGTCCGCCACCGCCGCCCTGAGCCTGCTCACGCTCGCCGTGTCCACCGGGACCGCCTCGGCCGGCCCGGACACCGCCGACACGGGCACCACCAACGACGACACGCCGTTCACTTTCGCGGTGTTCGGCGACATGCCCTACGGCGACGCCGAGATCGCCGACTTCCCGCACGTCATCAGCCAGATCAACGCCG
This sequence comes from Streptomyces sp. NPDC085900, assembly GCF_044540925.1. Taxonomy (NCBI): domain Bacteria; kingdom Bacillati; phylum Actinomycetota; class Actinomycetes; order Kitasatosporales; family Streptomycetaceae; genus Streptomyces; species Streptomyces sp. NPDC085900. The sequence continues at coordinate 175,157 of NZ_JBITSP010000011.1, forward strand.
ACCCCGACGTCACCTTCGTCACGCACCTCGGGGACATCAAGAACGGCTCGACGGTGTGCAGCGACGCGTATTTCCAGATGATCAAGTCGGACTTCGACCAGTTCAAGGACCCGCTGGTGTACACCGTGGGCGACAACGAGTGGACCGACTGCCACCGGCCGAACAACGGCTCCTACAACCCGCTTGAGCGTCTCGCCAAGATCCGCCAGGTGTTCTTCCCCCGCCCCGGCCGGACCCTGGGCCAGAACAGCGTGCCGGTGACCTCGCAGGCCGACGAGGGTGTCCCGGAGGACGTCCGCTACACCCGTGCCGGGGTCGCCTTCGCCGCGGTCGACGTCGTTGGCAGCAACAACAGCATGGCGCCGTGGACCGGCAACACCCAGCCCACCCCGGAGCAGGCCGCCGAGGTACTGGCCCGCACGGCGTCGGTGACCGAATCCATCCACGACACCTTCGCCTCGGCCCGCCGCCACCACAGCCGGGCCGTCACCCTGATGATGCAGGCCGACATGTTCGACCCCACCGTCAGCGATCCCTCCTACGCCGACTACTACGCCTTCCAGCCGATCGTCGCCGCCGTCGCCCGCGAGTCGGCCGCCTTCGACGGCCCGGTCTACCTCTTCAACGGCGACAGCCACCTCTACAACAGCGACCAGCCGCTGGCCGCCGGCTCCTCGTGGCTGTCCTTCTACCACCTGACCAGCGTGGTGCCCAACCTGCACCGCATCACCGTCGACGGCTCCAGCAACGCCAAGGACTACCTGAAGGTCACCGTCCAGCCGCACAACCCCCAGGCCCTCAGCTGGACCCGGATTCCCCTGGACGGCTCCGGCTCCTGACTCTGCGGCCGACGCCGGAGTCGGAGTCCCTGCCCCGGGGCCCGGTGCTGGTGCCGGAAGTTCTGGGCAGTCGTCCGCGTGAGCGGCGCTGATTTATCAGCACCGGACGAGGAGCGGCAGAGGAGGTCGCCACCGGCCCCGACGCCACCGTCCGGAAGGCCCGGGTCGCCGCAGCCAAGAAGGCGGGCGACAAGCCTGCGGGCACGAATCCGGCATCCGGCGAGTGATCACCGAGGACAGCAAAAAGGCCCGGGTCTCTGACCTGGGCCTTATCCATGGAGCGGGTGACGAGAATCGAAGTCGCGCTCTCAGCTTGGGAAGCGACGGCGCTTGGATGGTGGTACTGCTTCTGACCTGCAGTTTGGTTGCCGCGAAGCGGTTTCGGAGGGCTGGCTTCGTGCCGCTGTTTACCGTTGTTTGTCTTACCTGGTCAGCAACATGCGGGTCGTGCACTCAATCCCGCGCATGACGCTCCGTCGCGGACGCCTCTGCAGCAAGGGGCAACCCTCAACACGCCGTCCAAATGTTCGTCTGGGGGTTCGGGACTGATCACGAGTGCTCACCTGCTGGCGGCCACTCATCGAGTCTCACTCACGGCCCGATAAGCCCCACGAGGCGGCTGGGAGGCGGCGGCGTGGGGGAGCGGGACCGGTGTCAGGATCACCGACATCTACGGGGAGCGGCTGACCGTCGACGGCACCGCCGTGCAGCCGGACGTCGCGCAGCCGACGGGCGTCCAGTTCGCCCGGCATTGACCAGCCCGCCGGACAGCCTTCACCGGTCCGCAACCGAGCACGACCGCCGTTCGAATCCCGGGCCGCGCACTGTTAGGCTGCGCCCCCTGTTGTTAAACATGCAACTAACGCGCACATCATCGCCAGGAGAGGGCGACGGAGGGATGCTCGTCGACGACGCGTCCGCGGAGTTCCACGAATTCTTCGAACGCCACTATGCCGAACTCGCCCGTCTGGCACACCTCCTGACCGGCGAGACCGACGCGGCGGACGACCTCGCGGCGGATGCCCTGGTCGCCCTGTGGCAGCGCTGGGACCGGTTGCGGCAGGCCGACCACCCGCTCGCCTACGCCCGCGGTGTGGTGGCCAACCTGGCGCGCGGACGGATCCGCAGCGCGGTGCGCGAGCGACGCCGGATCACGCTGTTCTGGTCCCGCAGCCCCGAGAAGGTGGAGGGGCCGGACATGGCGGCCGTACTGGACGTCCGCGCGGCGCTCGCCCGGCTGCCCTTCCGCAAGCGTGCCTGCGTGGTGCTGCGGCACGCCTTCGACCTGTCGGAGAAGGACACGGCGGCAGCGCTGGGCATATCGGTCGGCACGGTGAAGAGCCAGACCTCGAAGGGCATGGCCGAGCTGGAAAGGATACTGGGCGCACGAGCGGCCGGGGACCTGGTGGCAGGGAGGAGGAACCGGTGAACGACGAGATCGCCCGCCAGCTGCGCGAGGCCGCCGAGGCGCACCGGCCCGACCGCGCGCGGATGCTGGCCCGGGTGCAACGCGACATGGCCGGCCCCGCCGTCCGTCACCGCGCGCGGCCGTTCGCGAGGTCCGGGACCAGGGTCGCGCTCGCCGGGCTCGCCGCCACCGGCATCCTGGCGACCGGCGGCCTCGCCGTCGCCGCCATCGTCACGCACTCGTCGCCGTCGGCCACCGTGACCACGCCTGCCACCCCGTCCCCGACCGTCAGCTCCCCGCACCCGACATCGGGCCGCCCCACCCCTGTTGCGCCGCCCCCGGCCACCACCCCGGGCAGCGCGCGCCCGACTCCGTCGGCCACCAGTCCCTCGCCGGCCGCCGGCGAGAGCCAGAACGGGCCGCTGTGGTCGGCCGGCTCGTTGGATCCGGCCAGCACCGTCTACTGGACGCAGAGCAACCTCGCCCTCAAGACGACCCGGCCCCTCACCTCGCTCACGGTCGAGATCCGGATCGCGCAGACCGGCGGGGTGAAGAACACCGGCACCTGGCAGACCCTGCCGAGTGGTGACTTCACCGTCACCGTCCAGGAGGCGGGCGGCGCGCTGGTCTACCGCTGGGTCCTCAAGCCGGGCCTGACCGTGCCGGCCGCGAGCTATGAGTTTGCCGCCCAGTTCAACAACGGCACCGGCGTGCGCCGTGCCTCAGGCGACGCCTACCGCGTCGACGCGCAGGGTTCGTCCGGCTCCGCGTCGGTCCGGGGAGGGTTCGTCCCGACCCGGTGAACGCCGCTGTGCGGCAAGGGACGAGTCCCCTTGCCGCACAGCTCGATTGGAGAACAAGTACCCGCACTGCTGGTACGGGGTCCAGTCGGCCGGGTCGACGTCGGTCCCGTCGGCGTGGGTGGCCTCCATGGTGGCCGGCGAGTCGCCGTGGAACTGGGTGCGGACGGTGACAGCGGCCTCGAAAACTCTTCCCTCGATCGCGGCAACCTGTGTGTGCGTGGCGGCAACTGGCAGGTAACCGGGTCCGGATCAAGGCCCGCTGTGCCAGAAGGACATGCCGTTGTCAGATCGGAACCGCTCTCATCGCCGCCGTCCGGCTACCCGCCGCGTGCTCGCCGCCGTCGTGGTCCTCGCCGCCGCGGCTGCCGCCGTACCGCTGGTCGCGCTGGCCGCACGCACGCCGGAGGCCCGCACACCGACCCTGGCCGCCGCGGCGACCGGCAGCGGCCCGGGTGTCCTCACCCTGCAGCGCTGACCCGCCTGTCCCCTTCGCCAAGGCTGCCTCGATCGGCGCCCGCACCGACGGCGGCATGGCCGGTGCGCTGACCTCCTCAGCCCGACGAAGATGACGAAATGCGCCCCCATCGAAGAGATGGGGGCGCATTTCGTCATCTTCGTCTACTTGAGTGCTGTACCGCCCGAGTTGTGATAGGCGATCGTCTTGCGGATCAGGTTTCCGCCGTCGGACTCGACCGTGGTCTGTTCCTGCTGCCCTGGACCGAAGAACAGGCCGGCGACATGGGCGTTCGCCACCTGGTCCATGTGCCCGAAGAGCCAGTCCACCTTGTCGTCTTTGTAATGGTTGAGGGTGTTGTTCTGCGCCATGTTGCCCACGGGGATCTGCCACAGGACCACCGGCTTGCCCACGGACTCGGCCATCGTCTTGTAGAACTGCAGCGCGGCGGCGGCCTTCTGGTCGGTCCAGAAGTGGTCACTGCCGCCGTGGGCCGGCTGTGCGTACCAGCCTGCGTCGCGGTCCGACACATCGGTGACCAGGAAGTCGGCGTTCTGCGCCCCGAGGTTCGCGTAGTCCTTGACGCATGCCTGTGTGTTGGTCTGCCAGTCGAAGCAGGAAAGGTGCAGCCCCACGGCGGTGTTCGGCGCGTACTTGTGCGCCATCGAGACCAGGCAGCGGGCGAGTCCGGCGGCGCTGTTCTCCTGCGATCCGCAATCCGTCGGATTTGCGCCCGAGACCTGTGCGGGAACCTGGTGCGGATTGCCGAGCGACCGGACGTAGCCCCAGAAGTCGGGCTCGAGGTCGATCGCATCGTGCGACGTGCCGATCTTCTGAAGGAAGAACCGGTAGTCGTTCAGGTACCGGGTGAGCAGGTCGAGCCGGTTGATGGCCTTGACCTCGCCCGGGCCGTCGCCCTGGCCTGCCGCATCCCCGAGGTCGCGCAACGAGTACCAGGTCCACAGCATCTTCTGTGGACGCGGGCTGCCCTTGTACGTCGCCTGGGCCGCCACGGTGTCCCGCCAGGTCACGTAAGTGCCGGGCGCCGTGGTGCTGCCGTTCCAGCAGCCCCACCAGCCCGACCACCCGTCGTGGCAGCGCGCTGCCGAGTAGTAGTCCGACGAGGGCGCGGGCTGGCTGTGCACATAGGCGTACCGCACGTCGAACGGCGCGGCGGCCGCCGAGGCGTCGGACATCGAGCCGCCGATGAGCACCGTGCTGCTGCCCATGAAACGCTTCGTCGAGCTGCCGTCGGTGGCTGTCGGAGACGCCGGCGGCGACGCCGGGTGGGTGCCGCTCGGAGCCGAGCTCGCCGGAGCGCTGCCGCCGGGCGTGGGCGTGCTGCCGGAGTTCCCCGGGTTCCCGGTGCCGGCGGCGCTACCGGCCGGGACGAGCTTCCACTGCTGATCGGCGCCGCCCCGGTCGCGGTTCTGGACGATGTCGCTCCCGTTGGCTTTGGCGGCGTTGTGGACATCGACGGCCATGCCACTGAAGCGATTGACCAAACGCACGTAGCCGTCCGGCGACTTGGCCAGTTTGAACTGCTGGTTGGTGCCGTTCACGTCTTTCCACTGCACGATGGCGGAGCCGGCGGTCTTCGACCAGCCGAGGTCGTCCAGCACCTTGCCGGAGTTCCGGTTCTGCAGCCGGTAGTAACCGTCACCCGCGTCGATGAACCGCCACTGCTGGTTGGGGCCGCCATGACGGCTCCACTGCACCACCGCCGCGCCGTCGTTCTTGGCGAAGGCGCGGTCGTCCAGCACCTTGCCGCTGTTGCGGTTGACCAGCACGTACCACTTCTTCAGATCCAGGGTTTTTTGCTGCGCCGAAGCCTGGCTGACCACGACAGCCGAGCCGGCCACGACCACCATGGCGAGACCCGCCCAGAGACCCCGACGCGCGAGCAACCGACGGCCACGATGCTTCGGACGATCACCACGCGCGCCGCCGTCGGCACGGTGGCCGCCGACGCGGGACGCCACCGATGACGTGGGTGGGCCGGGGACATGTCTGTGCTCTCGTTCCAGGGACATGCCTTTGCTCTCTTTCCGCCGTTGCATCTGACCGGACCACTTGGCCGGACAACGCTGAGTGGTCCGAGAGGCCGAAAAGGTTGCCGCGAAGATCCACAGATCTTTTTCGCCTTGACCGCTTCCCGTTCGCCGCGCAGCACGGCACGGCTGACGCCGGCGGCGGCGAACGCCTGATGGCTGGTCGGGGAAGGTGCGGGACGGCAGCGAGATCCCGACCCGGCAAGGCCGCTCCGAGCGCCTCGCCGACCTTGCGGCAGGGCATTCCCGTGCTGCCCTTCCACACCCCTGTGGATGACCCGCTTCGGCAGGGGCTCGCCGATCCAGCAGCCTGTGGGCCGGCTCGATGCCCGAGAGCACAGCATCGCACCGCTGTTTACCGCGGTTGACCGGTCTTAACCTCAATGCGAACTACGGGCACGGCGGTCGCCGAGACTTGCTGGGTCCGCTGTGGTCGTACCGGTTGCTGCGTTTCGCTGCTGCGCGGCAACCGGCTTCCCCTCATCGGTCCTGCTGCCGTCGTCTACGACGCAACCCCCTGGCGCTGACGGCGGCGACGAAGAAAGTGCCGCCCACGGTCATGGGGAGCGCTTACTGGTCGGTGCGGTCGGTGCGGAGGTTGGCCGTCAGCCGGTTGATGCTCTGGACCGCGAGTTCGGCGAAGTTCGAGCGGGCGACGATGGCGGTGGTCTCCCCGTGCCGTCGGACACTGCGCAGGTCGCGCTGGACCTGGCGCGAGAGCTGGTGGAGTTCGCGTTGGGCGGTGGCGAGTCGCTTCTCCGCGGCGGTGCGCATCTGACGGTGCTCTCGCCGGGTACGGGGTGTGCCGGTGCTGTCGGAAGAGGTCTCGGTGGGGATGTCGGTGCTCGATTCCGTGATGGGGGGTCGCGTCGCCGCGACGGGGCGGACGCCGACGGTGTCGAGATAGGTTTCGATGCCGGCGAGGTCGGCGGTGCCGACCACGGCAGCGACGTATCCGTCCGGGCGGACGAGCACCCACTGTTCGGAGGACAGTCCGTAGGCGCTCTGGACGCGGTCGCCGGTGTCGAGGATGTCACCCCGGGTGCCGATGGTGTGGATGCGCAGGCCGCGGCGTGGTGCCGGGGCGTCGTCGACGTCGTGGCCGAGCAGGGTCCAGTGAGGTCCCTGGAACAGGCTGAAGAGCCGGGTGGGGAGGCCGCCCGCGCCGGTCACGGGCGCGTCGGGCGCGCGGTCGCCGGCCAGTACCCCCTTGGCACGCTCCGGGGTGTGCAGCGACAGGGGCGAGTCGGCGTAGCCGAGGTCGAGCTGGCTGACCTCGCGGCCCCGGTGGATATCACGGTTCTTGGCCGCTTCGAGCAGCTTCTCGGACAGTCCGAGGACGGCTTCGGCGATGGGCCGGCGTTCCTGCTCGTACGTCTCCAGCAGGGATTCCGGGGCGCCGTCGAGTACGGCGGCGAGCTTCCAGCCGAGGTTGTAGGCGTCCTGGACACTGGTGTTGAGGCCCTGTCCGCCGGTCGGCGGGTGGCAGTGCGCCGCGTCCCCGGTCAGGAAGATCCGTCCGCGCCGGTAGGTGTCGGCCAGCCGGGCGTTCATCTGGAACGCGGACGCCCAGTTCACGGAGCGGATGACGACGTCGCCCCGGCCGGTGCGTTCGCGGAAGAACGCGGTGAGCCCCTCCGCCGAGAGATCCAGGTCGACGTCGAAGGGGACGGGGGCCTGGAGCTGGAACATGTCGGTGCCGTAGAGCGGGCACATCGACACCTGCCCGGCGGTGTCCTCGCCCCAGCGGTGCCAGGCGTCCGCCGAGACGCCGTCGACGTACACGTCGGCCACGATCGCCCGCACGCCGAGGGTCTTGCCGGGGAAGCCGATGCCGAGCGTCTTGCGGACGAAGCTCGATCCGCCGTCGGCGCCGATCAAGTACGTGGCTCGTACGGTCTGTTCGCCGTCCGGGGTGGCGATCCGCGTGGTCACGCCCTCGGAGTCCTGGTCGAAGCCGACGAGTTCGTGGCCGTAGTGCGGGGCGTGCCCGAGTTCGGCCAGCCGCTCGCGCAGCCTGCGCTCGGTGAGGAACTGCGGGACGAGCAAGGGTATTTGGTACGGCTCCTCCGGCGTGGGCTCCGACATCTCCACGCCGACCTGGTCGATGGGCCCGTCGTCGGTGTAGATGCGCTGGACGGGGTATTCGCCGCCGGAGGCAACGATCCTGTCGATCACGCCGAGGTCCTCGAACACCTCCTGGCTGCGGGGCTGGATGCCCTTGCCGCGGGAACCGACGAACGGGTGCGGCGCCTTGTCGATCAGCAGGAAGGCGACGTCCCGGCGGGCGAGGTCGACGGCCAGGGTCAGCCCTGCCGCGCCGGTCCCGCAGATGATCACGTCGGCGTCGGTGTCAGTGGTGTGTGACATGGCTCTACGCTCCTTCGGTAACTCCGGTACGAACTGCATGGCGGTCTCGCCGGAGTCAGGGCACCAGGACGGTGCGCACGCCCGGGACCTCGGGCGCGGTCCACGCGCTTTCGACGTCGGCAAGGGGTACCGCCTTGGCGGCGACCATGAGACCTCCGGCCTCGATCTCGTCGACGAGGGACGGCAGTTCCTCCAGGTACGTCCTCGTCGACACGGCGCCCTGGCCGTTGCCCTGGAGCCGGAAGTTCGCCGAGCGCAGCGCGACCGAGGGCAGCTCGATGGTGGGGCCGGCCATGGCGCCGATCTGGATCCAGTTCAGGGCGCGGCTGCGGTCGGCGCGGGCCTGGAGCAGTGCCATGATCGCGTCGCCGGCGGGCTTGCCCCACAGATAGTCGATGACCAGGTCGACGTCGGCGGCTTCCTCGGCCAGGGCCGCGGCGGTGGCGTCGGCGTCGTCGGTGAGCGCGACGGTCGCGTCCGCGCCGATTCCCGGCAGGGCCGCCAGCCGGGCCTGGTCGCGGCCGGCGCCGACGACCCGGCCCGCACCGAGGCGCTTGGCGACCTGGACGGCCATCTGGCCGGCGTTGCCGGTGGCGCCGAGGATCAGCACCGCCTGGCCGGCCTCGATCGGGACACGGCGGCGCAGCGCCACCCAGGACGACATGGCCGGGTTCATCGCCGCGGCGATCTTCACGACGTCCGCACCGTCGGGCAGCGGAATGCTGTGGCGGCTGTCGATGACGGTCCGGGTGGCCATCGGGCCGACGAGTTCGTCATCGGCGACGAAGTACACCAGGCGGCCGTCCGCGCGCCGGCCGACCCCGTCGACTCCGGGCACCATCGGCAGTTTTCCGGTGCTCGTGTAGTGGCTGCCCGACGCGCCGGTGCGCACGCGGGGGTGCAGGCCCACCGCGAGGACGTCGACGAGTGCCTGGTCCTCGTCGGTCGGGGCCGGCAGGTCGAAGGGCTCGTAGCGGGGCGGGTTGCCGAACGAGCTGACGACGGCGGCATGGATGTCCATGAGGGCTCTCCTCAGATTTGGTACGCGGGACAAAGGATTTAGTATGCGAAGCGAACAGTTTAGTACGTGGCACAAATTAAAGTAGTAGGTGCCACGTACCTTTGCAAGTAGAATCGGGATATGACGTCATCACACGACATGCCGCCCCCGCCCGAACCGCCGCCCGCGGACGAGGACTTCGGGCTGGTCGACGCCCTCGCCCAGCTGTCGTTCCTGGTGCAGGGCGCCCTGGCCGAGATCGCAGGGCACCACGACCTGTCGGTCGTCCAGACCCGCATGCTCGGGATACTGCGGGACCGGGAACCGACCATGAACCAGCTCGGCCGACACCTCGGCCTCGACAAGTCCTCGATCACCGGCCTGGTCGACCGTGCACAGCGCCGCGGTCTGGTCACCCGCACCGCCAGCACCGTCGACCGCCGCTCGTTCCAGGTATCGATCACCGACACCGGCCGGCAGCTCGTCGAACAGGTCGCCGCTCAGTTCGCCGAGCGGATCGAGAGGTCTGTCGCACCACTGCCCGAAACCGACCGGCGACTGCTGTCACGGATGGCGACCCGGATCGTGACCGCCGAAGCCCACGGCCGAGGCATCGACCTGCGCACCACACCCCGCTGACCGGACTCCGTCAGACGGAGCTGCGCTCCACCGTCACCACGTGTTTGCCCACGACGCCGCCGCGCTCGAACGCCTGGTGCGCCGCGTCGCGTACGAACCGGGCGCGCTCGACGACGAGTTCCTTCGCGTCGGGTTTGTCGCGCAGCAGGTCGAGGGTCTCGGTGAGGTAGTCGTCCAACGGCATCGAGCTCTCGTCGTCCTGCTGGCCCAGCAGGGTCGCGCGTACGCCCGGCGGCGCCACCCCGATCACCTGGACACCGGCGTCGACGCCCGCGAGCTGCACGCGCAGGCTCTCGGCGAAGGAGTGCAGTGCGGCCTTGGTCCCGTTGTAGGTGGGGTGGTCGGCCGCGGTACGAAACGGATCGGAACCTGGTGGGGACCCCCGAAATACATAAACCCCAGGTCACTGACCTGGGGCTTCTTTTGGAGCGGGTGACGAGAATCGAACTCGCGCTCTCAGCTTGGGAAGCTGATGTTCTACCATTAAACTACACCCGCGTAAGACGTCGACCGAGGTCGGTGTTGGAACGCAACGTCACCTTACCTCATGGCAGACCCCCGGCGCTGAAGCCGCGGGGTCTGAGTGTGTTTCAGGGGAGGGACGGGGCTGCGAGCGGCCGGAGTTGGGGCGTACGGTGGAGGGGTGGGAGAGGGTCCGGGTGAGGCCGGAGTGCCGCCTGGAGAGTCGTTCCTTTGATCCCGTAATGTGGCATTTGTCGTCCGGTGAGCAGCCCGGCGAGGCTCTTTGGGGAAGGGACTCCAGAACTTGATGGAGCGCACCGTCGTCCGTTGTGCCGATGGGCACGTGTTCAGCACCGCTTCGTTCCCGATGCAGCAGGCCGAGCGGCTCGGCCCCGGTCGGTTGCTCCGATGTCCACGCTGTGCGCGGCTTCGCAGCGTCGTACCGGTCAGTCTCGAGAAGCGGTAGCGGGCAGAGCGGCAAGCAGGCAGTACGTGACCGCAGGCGCGCGGGTTGCCACGATTGTGGTCGGCTCGCGCGCCTTGCGTATCCTCGGGGCGTGCTTCTCTCAGACAAGGACATCCGGGCCGAGATCGACGCCGGGCGGGTACGGATCGATCCCTTCGAAGAATCAATGGTGCAGCCGTCGAGCGTCGACGTCCGGCTGGACCGGTACTTCCGGGTGTTCGAGAACCACCGGTACCCGCACATCGACCCCTCCGTCGAGCAGCCCGACCTCACGCGGCTGGTGGAGCCGGAGGGCGACGAGCCGTTCATCCTGCACCCCGGGGAGTTCGTGCTCGCGTCGACGTACGAGGTCATCACGCTTCCCGACGACCTCGCCTCCCGCCTGGAGGGCAAGAGCTCCCTCGGCCGGCTCGGGCTCGTCACCCACTCCACCGCCGGGTTCATCGACCCCGGGTTCTCCGGTCACGTGACCCTGGAGCTCTCCAACCTCGCCACCCTGCCCATCAAGCTGTGGCCCGGCATGAAGATCGGGCAGCTGTGCCTGTTCCGGCTCTCCTCGCCGGCCGAGTTCCCGTACGGCAGCGAGCGGTACGGGTCCCGGTACCAGGGGCAGCGCGGGCCCACCGCCTCGCGCTCCTACCTCAACTTCCACAGGACGCAGGTGTGACGGGTGTGAGCGGTGTGCGGGAGAACCTGACCTACGAGGCGTTCGGGACGGCCGTCCGCGAGCTGGCGCAGACCATCGCCGACGACGGCTACGAGCCGGACGTCGTCCTCAGCATCGCGCGCGGCGGCGTGTTCGTCGCCGGCGGGCTCGCCTACGCCCTGGACTGCAAGAACATCCACCTGGTGAACGTGGAGTTCTACACCGGGGTGGGGACCACCCTGGAAATGCCGGTCATGCTCGCGCCCGTCCCCAACGTCATCGACTTCTCCGACAAGAAGGTCCTCGTCACCGACGACGTCGCCGACACCGGCAAGACGCTGAAGCTGGTGCGGGACTTCTGCCTCGACCACGTCGCCGAGGTGCGCTCCGCTGTCATCTACGAGAAGTCGCAGTCGCTGGTGAAGTGCGAGTACGTGTGGAAGCGCACCGATGAGTGGATCAACTTCCCGTGGAGTGTCCTGCCGCCCGTGCACGGGCCGGGGAAGGCGCCCAAGGAGAACCGGGAAGCCGTCTGAGCCGCGAGGCCTGCGGTGAGGTCATATGAGGTCACAGGCAGCATGAGAGCCCCTCGGCGTAGTGCCGTGGGGCTCTCTCGCTGCTGCGGCGTGGGGTCCGTAGCCGCCGTCGACTACCGCCGGGCGGCCTTGCGCGGCGCCGTACGGGTGGTCGGCTCGGGCTCCTCTGCCCCGGACGAGAAGGGCTCGTCCTCGAAGATCTCGTCGCGTCCGAAGTCCGGGGCCTGGAAGGGCTCCGTCGCCGGAGGCGGTGAGACGGCGGTGGAACGGCGGGGCTGCCCTTCCAGGGCGGAGAACAGCGAAGTCTGGTCGATGAGAGTTCTGCCTTTCGTTACAGGCTCCTGACGGAGCCTGGTGTGCCGTGTCCGGGCACAGCGGTTCTACAACTTGGTCATCTTGGAGTACGGGCTGAGGATCCGCATCTGTGCCGTGCCGAAATCCACGAGGGCCGCGATGCCTTCCTCGATGCCGATCACCCGACCGAGTCCGTACATGTCGTGGGTGACCTGGTCGCCCGTCGCGAAGTGCTTCGGAGCCGGTGCGACCGGTGCCTTGAACGGGCTGGTGGGCAGGTGGCGCTTCGGTGCCGCAGGCTTTGTCATGGCTCAGTATGCGCCCAGCCGAGTCCCGTTCGCTGTGGCCATCGGCACAGATCCGGACGGAGAAGACCGCGGCTCGCCGCTGACCTGGTGTTTCAGGACGAGGGCAGGGACGCGGTCGGGAAAAATTTCCGGCCACTGGTCGGCACGGGCCGCCCTCGCCGACCTTGCGAGGGCTCCCGGTGACACCCCGGGAGCCCCGTTCGCCGGTCCGGTGCCCACCGGCTCCCAGCACGTGCCGTCCGGCGCCGGCAACGTGCTTCCGGCTCCTAGAACGTGCCCAGCTTCACGATCGACAACAGGGCGATCAGCTGGATCGCCGACGCGCCCAGGGCCTTCGGCCAGGGCAGGTCGTGGGAGCGGCTGACCATCATGGTCAGCAGGGCACCGGCCGCGACCCAGGTCGCCCAGCCGAGCATCTGCACGAACGTCGCGTCGCCGCCGAAGAACATGGCGAAGACCAGGCGGGGGGCGTCCGTGAGGGACATGATCAGCATGGAGAGGCCGACCGTGGGCTGCCAGGCCCCGTCGCCGCCCAGCTGGCGGGCCAGGGTGTGCGTGACCACGCCCAGGACGAACGACGACACGACCATGGCGACCGCGGTCGTCAGGACGATCGGCACCGCGTTCGACAGCGTGGCGTTGATCGCGTCCGAGCGGGCGCCGTCGAAGCCGAAGACGGCCAGCAGGCCATAGAGGAAGGTGACGACGAGGGCGGGGCCCCACATGGCGTAGTCCCGCATCTGCAGGAACGTCTGGGAGGGGGAGAGGACGATCCCGCGCAGCAGGTCCTTCCAGTGCAGGCGGGGGCCGATCGGGCCGGACGGCGGCTGGGCCGAACCGGCGCGGTAGGTCTCGCCCTGGCTGTACGGGTCCTCGCCGACGGAGAACGCCTGCGTGTGACCCGGGTTGTTGGCCGCGTACGGGTCCGGGGCGCCCTGCGGTGCGTAGCCGCCGCCGTCGCCGCCGAAGTACTCCGGCTCGCCGTAGCCGCCGGCGCCGCCCGACTGCGGCCACTGGCCGCCGCCGTTGCCGTACTGCTGCCGGCCCGGGTGGGGATGCGGCGCCGGCGGGTAGCCGTACGACGGTCCCTGCGGCGTCTGCTGTCCGTGCGGGGGGTTTTGCGGTCGCGTTTGCGGAGCGCCGTTGTTCCGGCCGCCGCGTCCGATCCTGAATCCAGCCACGTCTTCGAACGTACCTGGTCCCGGAGAGTGACGTGCCGGGCCCGGCCGTTCGGGCCCGGCTTTGCGGCCGACCTGTGACATCCCCTAAGGGGACGGGCCGGGGGCCCCTAGGGAGCCGGGTGCCCAGGGAGCCCCCGGCGACCGTAAGTCCCCTTGTGTCACTGGGCGATCTCCCAGCCGAGGTCCGCGCCGCCCTTGAGGGAGAGGTCGCGGGCGGTGAACGACTTGGCGCCGGTGGTGGTGAGGCCGGAGGCGGTGCCCTTCAGGACGGTGATCGCCCCGTAGCCGTTCTCGTAGCCGGTGCCGATGACGAGGTCGGCCTTGCCGTTCTTGTCGAGGTCGGTCAGACGGACCGTCATACCGAAGGCGTCGCCGGTCTCGCTGCTGCCGGGCACGCCCGCGGTGTTCTGGGTGTACGACTTGGCGTTCGAGGTCTTCAGACCGGTGGCCGAGCCGAACAGGACCGTCACCGAACCCGATTCCTCGGCGGTGCCGTTGTCCTCGCCGAAGGCGCCCACGGCGACGTCGGCGTACTTGTCGCCGTTGATGTCGCCGACCGCGAGCGCCGAGCCGAAGAGGTCGTCGGCCTCGCCGGAGCCGGGCACGCCGGTCGTGTCCTGGTGGACGATTGTCGGCGTCTGCGCGGGGTCGGGGCCGTTCGGGCCGCCGTACCAGACGCTGATCTCGCCGCCCTTGTGGCCGCTGGTCTTGTCGGCGCGCGGGTCCTCGTGGTCGCCGAGGACCAGGTCGCCGTAGCCGTCGCCGTTGATGTCGCCGACCGCGCCCTGATGGCCCTCGGCGGCGGGCAGCGCGGTCGTGGTGTAGTCGGACTCGGGGTGGCTCTCCCAGCCCTCGGGGTCGTAGTCGACGTACTCGATGACCCCGGCCTCGTCGCTCTCCAGGGTGTACGGGTACGCCCGTTCGGCCGCCAGGTCGCCGTCGATGTTCCCGGCGATCACCTCGTCGGTGGAGCCGACCTCGTCCACGGCGGACAGGACCGTGGGCGTGCCGGTGCGGGCGAAGGGACCCCGGTACAGGCCGGTGCGGCTCTGGCCGGTGACGGTCACGTCCGTCTTGCCGTCGCCGTTGAAGTCGCCGGTGGCGATGGAGCCGGAGTAGCCGCCCCATTCGCTCAGGCCGGAGGGGGAGGGCAGCGAGGCGCCGCCGGACAGGCCTGACTTGGAGCCCCAGATCACGGTGGCGCTGCCGACGCCGGCGCGGTCGCCGACGCCCTCGTTCGGGGTGCCGACGATCAGGTCGGCGTAGCCGTCGGCGTCCAGGTCGCCGGTGGCGAGGCCGCCGCCGAAGCGGTCGAGCTCCTCGGCGGTGCCCGGGACGCCGGTGGAGTTCTGCGTGATCACGGTCTTCCTGGTGGCCGAGACACCGGAGGAGGAGCCGTACAGCACGACGACCGCGCCGGCGCACGAGACCGTGCCGACGGTGGCGCAGGGGGCGCCGACGGCGGTGTCGCGGTAGCCGTCGCCGTTGAAGTCCGCGGCCGGGCCGGAGGGCGCGGCCGTCGCCGGGGCGGCGGAGAGGGTGAGCAGCCCGCCCGTCAGCGCGGCCGCGGTGGCCGACGCGAGGGCGAGTCGCAGGGGCTTGTGCATGCGGGGTCTCCTGCGGCATGCGGGGATGCCCGGGGGCATCGACAGTCGGTGGCGTGCCCGCCGTCCCGGGTGCGGGGTGGCAGGCGATCAGGAGACCCTTGCCGTCGGGTAAGGGTTGTACGTGAGTTCGGTAAATATTCTCACGTGGGTCGGAGGCGGATGAGGGGGCGGGTCAGCGGTCGGCCAGGAACTCCGACGTGGAGAAACCGACCGCCGGCTTCTTCGCCACCAGCCCCTCCCTCACCGCGACGCCGGGAAGGACGGCGACGGTGTCCTTCGTCTCTCCCCGGTACGTCCGCACCACCAGGTCGGCGCGGCCGTCGCCGTCGAAGTCCGCTGCCGCGAGGACTCTCGTCGTGCCGGGGGCGGGTGGCTTCACGGTCACCGTGTCCGAGGTCGAGAGGCCGGCCTCGCGGCCGTGGAACACCTTCAACTCGTGCCCTTCGGCGATGAGTTCGCCCAGGCCGTCACCGTCGAGGTCGGCCGTGGTCAGGCGGGGGCCGGGGACGGGGAGGGCGGCGCGGGCGGAGGCGGGGAGGTCGTAGCGCAGGGACGTTTCGGCGGTGGTGCCGACCGCCGCGTCCAGGGCCTTGCCCCGGCCGAAACGGCCGAGGGCGACGTCGAGGCCCTCGGGGAGTGCGGTGCCGGTGCGGGTGGGGCCGTCCGGGCCGCCCAGCACGATCGTCGAGGTGCCGGAACCCTCCGTCGTACGGACGACGAGGTCGTCGTATCCGTCGCGGTTCACGTCGGCCGCGGGGCCCGTCGGGACCTCGCCGGTGGAGGGGACGGGGGCGGCGGACGCGCGCGGGGTGCCGTTGCGGCCGAACGGGCCGCGCAGATAGGTGAGTCGGCCGCCCGACGCGTGCAGCACCAGGTCCCGCGCACCGTCGCCGTCGAAGTCGCCGCACACCGGCTGGTCGGGCCAGTCGGTGCCGGCGCGGGCGCGGGCGGGGACGGTGAGGTGGACGGCACGGGTCAGGCCCGCCGGGGAGCCGAAGAGGATCTGGAGCGGGACCGGCGGCCGGCCGCGGCCGTCGTAGGGCGGGTCCGTGGAGACGACGAGGTCGGTGAAGCCGTCCCGGTCCAGGTCGCAGCTCGCCTCCGCGTCGAAGACGGCCGGGAGGCGGCCCCCGGTGCGGGCCGCGTAGGCGGCGGGGGCGAGCAACTGCCGTGCGCCCGGGACGAGTCCGCGCGCGCTGCCGTAGACGATGCCGATGCCGGCGTCGTCGGCGTGGCGGTGGGCCTTGACCAGGTCGTCGAGGACGAGGTCGCGGTGGCCGTCGCCGTTGAAGTCGTCGGCGACCTCGCTGCCCGTGCCGTGCGGGACGGCCAGCTTGGCGGGGGCGTCCGCGACCCGTGCGGGGGTGTGCCCGGCGGCGGGGGTGTCCGTGCCGGGGCCGCAGGCGGCGAGCAGCAGGAGGCAGCCGCACATCGCCGCCGTGACCGTCGCCCCGCCACTTCGCACGCGCACCGCCCACCCCGCCCGCCCAGCCGACAACGCCGGCCCCATCATGCCCGCGACCGGGACACCGCGACAGCTCGCCCGTGCATGGGCACAGTGGAGGGATGAGCGCAGACGGAGGGAACGTACTGTCGGGGGCGCGGGTGGCGACCCGGCTGCCCGCCCGGGACCTCGACCGGGCACGCCGCTTCTACGCCGAGATGCTCGGGCTGGAGCCCGTGGACGAGCGGCCCGGGGGGCTGCTGTACCGGTGCGGGGGAGTGGAGTTCGTGCTCTTCCGGTCCACGGGGACCTCGCCGGGGACGTTCACGCAGATGGCGTTCGAGGGCATCGAGGACCTGCCGGCCGTCGTGGCGGAGCTGCGTCGGCGCGGGGTGGTGTTCGAGGAGGTGGACGCGCCGGGGCTGCGGACAGTGGACGGGATCGCGGAGGTCGAGGGGAACTATCCGAGCAAGGGTGCCCGCGGGGAGCTCGGCGCGTGGTTCCGGGACAGCGAGGGCAACCTGCTGGCCGTCGGGCAGCCGGTGTTCTGAGAGTCCGGTGGGCGGGTGGAGGATGGGCCCATGAGCGTAGTCAAGATCAACGTACTGACCGTGCCCGCCGAGCAGCGCGAGGTCCTGGAGAAGCGGTTCGCCTCGCGGGCCCACGCCGTGGACGGCTCCGACGGCTTCGAGTGGTTCGAGCTGCTGCGACCGGTCGAGGGCACCGACCAGTACCTCGTGTACACCCGCTGGCGGGACGAGGAGTCCTTCCAGGCGTGGATGGAGGGCCCGATGAAGTCCGCGCACCAGGGCGGCGGGCAGGAGGGCGGCGAGCGGCCGAAGCCGGCGGCCAGCGGTTCGACGCTGTGGTCCTTCGAGGTGGTGCAGCAGTCGGGGCCGAGGGGCGCGTGAGGCGTACGACGGCGCGCGCTGTGAGGTGTACGACGACACCCCCGCCGTGACGCGTACGACGGCGCCCCCCGCCTCGTGGGAGGCAGGGGGCGCCGTCGTGGTCGTACGGGCTACTTCACCGGCTCCGGCTCCGGTGCGCTCTCCGTCTCCTCCTCGCCCGCCGGGTCGCCCGGCGTCTTGACCGACTCGAGGAGCAGCTGGGCGACGTCGACGACCTGGATGGACTCCTTGGCCTTGCCGTCGTTCTTCTTGCCGTTGACCGAGTCGGTCAGCATGACGAGGCAGAACGGGCAGGCCGTCGAGACGATGTCCGGGTTGAGCGAGAGGGCTTCGTCGACGCGCTCGTTGTTGATGCGCTTGCCGATCCGCTCCTCCATCCACATCCGCGCGCCACCGGCGCCGCAGCAGAAGCCGCGCTCCTTGTGGCGGTGCATCTCCTCGTTCCGCAGGCCCGGGACGTTGGCGATGATCTCGCGCGGGGGCGTGTAGATCTTGTTGTGGCGGCCCAGGTAGCAGGGGTCGTGGTACGTGATGATGCCCTCGACCGGGGTGACCGGGACCAGCTTGCCCTCGTCCACCAGGTGCTGCAGCAGCTGGGTGTGGTGGATGACCTCGTAGTCGCCGCCGAGCTGCGGGTACTCGTTGCCGATCGTGTTCAGGCAGTGGGGGCAGGTCGCGACGATCTTCTTGGCCGACTTGGGCTTGGCGGACTCGGGGACCACCTTGCCGTCGTCGTCCAGCTCCTCGCCGAACGCCATGTTCAGCGCCATGACGTTCTCCATGCCGAGCTCCTGGAACAGGGGCTCGTTGCCCAGGCGGCGGGCGGAGTCGCCGGTGCACTTCTCGTCGCCGCCCATGATCGCGAACTTGACGCCCGCGATGTGCAGCAGCTCGGCGAAGGCCTTGGTGGTCTTCTTGGCGCGGTCCTCCAGGGAGCCCGCGCAGCCGACCCAGTACAGGTACTCGACCTCGGTGAGGTCCTCGATGTCCTGGCCGACGACCGGGACCTCGAACTCGACCTCCTTGAGCCACTCCAGGCGCTGCTTCTTGGCCAGGCCCCAGGGGTTGCCCTTCTTCTCCAGGTTCTTGAGCATCGTGCCCGCCTCGGACGGGAACGCGCTCTCGATCATCACCTGGTAGCGGCGCATGTCGACGATGTGGTCGATGTGCTCGATGTCCACCGGGCACTGCTCGACGCAGGCGCCGCAGGTGGTGCAGGACCACAGGACGTCCGGGTCGATGACGCCGTTCTCCTCGGCGGTGCCGATGAGGGGGCGCTCGGCCTCCGCGAGGGCGGCGGCGGGCACGCCGGCCAGCTGCTCCTCGGAGGCCTTCTCCTCGCCCTCCATGGACTTGCCGCCACCGGCCAGCAGGTAGGGGGCCTTGGCGTGCGCGTGGTCGCGCAGCGACATGATCAGCAGCTTCGGGGAGAGCGGCTTGCCGGTGTTCCACGCGGGGCACTGCGACTGGCAGCGGCCGCACTCGGTGCAGGTGGAGAAGTCCAGCAGGCCCTTCCAGGAGAACTGCTCGACCTGGGAGACACCGAAGATGTCGTCGTCGCCGGGGTCGGCGAAGTCGATCGGCTTGCCGCCGGACGTCATCGGCAGCAGGGCGCCCAGGGAGGTCTCGCCGCCGGCGTTGCGCTTGAACCAGATGTTGGGGAAGGCCAGGAAGCGGTGCCAGGCCACGCCCATGTCGGTCTTCAGGGCGACCGTGATCATCCAGATGAAGGAGGTCGCGATCTTCAGGCCGGCGAAGAAGTAGGTGAGGTTCTGCAGCGTGGAGACGTCCATGCCGGAGAGCCAGTGGACCACCGGGTAGGAGATGAAGAACGAGGCCTCGTAGCCGTCCACGTGGTGCTGGGCGCCTTCGAGGGCGTGCAGCATGAAGATGCAGACACCGACGATGAGGATGACGGCCTCGACGAAGTACGCCTGGCCGAAGTTGGAGCCCGCGAACCGCGACTTGCGGCCCGGCCTGCGCGGGTGGCTCAGCTGGCGGATGCCGATGAGCACCAGGATGCCGAGCACGGTCATCGTGCCGATGAACTCGACGAAGACGTTGTACGGCGCCCAGTCGCCGATGACCGGCAGGATCCAGTCGGCCTGGAACAGCTGGCCGACGGCGTTGACGATCGTCAGCAGCAGGGTGAAGAAGCCCACCGCCACGAACCAGTGCGCCACACCGACGACGCCCCACCGGTTCATCCGGGTGTGGCCGAGGAACTCCCTGGCCACGGTGACGGTGCGTCGGCCGGGTTCGTCGGTGCGGGTACCCGCGGGCACGCTCTGACCGAGCCGCATGAAGTTGTAGATCTGCAGGATGGCGCGGGCGAACAGGGCGACGCCAACCACGATCAGAACCAGCGACACGATGATCGCGGCGAGTTGCATTGGGGGCTCCTCGGGCCTGCGAGGGGTTCTTCGAGGGAATCCTCGACATTACTAAGCGGTAACTTATTCAGTCCGTCTGAGACTACCCACATTCTCCGTCGCAATGTAGTCAGCGGTGCGGTGATCTGTGTCGCTGAGGGTCACCTCAAAGGTCCGGGACAATCCGATCGTGTTATTCGTACCAAATTGGTACATTCGCCCCTAATTTAGACCCGTGCTCTACGGGATCGCCGCCGCCACCACCGCCCTGCTCCTCGCCGCCGTGCTCTCCGCACTCCTGCGGATCCCCGCCCTGCGCCTCGGGGTGGTCGACCGACGGCGGCAGCGGCCGCTGCCGCTGTTCGGGGGAGTGGCCGTCGTGCTCGCCAGCTGTCTGGTCGCCGGCGCCGGGGACTGGGCGGGCGTCGCGCCGCTCGGCGGCGGCGTGGGACGCCTGCTCGTCGCAGGGGCCGCGGTCGCCGCGCTGGGTCTCCTCGGCGACGTGGGACGGCTCAGACTGTGGGTGCTCGTCGCCGGTACGGCGGTGGCGGCGGCCTGCGTGGTGCCGTACGGCGAGACGGGTGTCGGCGGAGGGCTGCTGGCCGTCGGGTGGATCACCTTCGTCGCGCTCGGCTTCCGCGCCCTGGACCACGCCGACGCGCTCGCCGGGACCGTCGGCGTCCTCACCGCCTTCGGGGTGGGGGCCTGCGCCGCCGCCGAGGTGATGGACGGGCTCGCGGTGCTGCTGAGCGTGCTGGCCGCCGCGCTGACCGGGTTCCTGATGCACAACTGGCATCCCGCGCGCGTGGGGCTCGGCGCGTGCGGCTCGCTGTTCGCCGGGTTCGTGCCGGCCGCCGCCGCGGTCTTCACGCGTGCCGGCTACGGGCTCGCCTCCAGCGCGGGCGTGCTCTTCCCGCTCACCGCCGTCGTCACTGCCGACGTGCTGCTCGTGGTGCTGGCGCGGCGGCTCGGCGGGCGGCCGCTGCAGCGGCGCGGACCGGACCATCTCGCCCACCGGCTGCGGCGGTTGGGACTGACCCCGCCGGGAATCACCGTGCTTCTGGGAATCGGGGCGTTTGCGGGGGTGCTCGTCGGGGTGCTCGTGGACATGGGGTGGATCGCCGGATCCGGGGTGTGGTGGGTGGGGGCGGGCGCTCTGATCCTCGTCCTGGCACTGCTCCGAATCCCTGATCCTTCCCGTAGGGGTTCGGCATCTGCGCAGGTCACCGGCAGGTTGCGTGTAAGGAACGGATAAGAGTTGAGCCCGTACGACTCAGGTCTGTTGACCCATTCGCCGCCGTCATGCACACTTGAGTCCGTTCCACTCAAGTCAGCTGGAGGAATCAACCATGGCACGTGCGGTCGGCATCGACCTGGGCACGACTAACTCCGTCGTCAGCGTTCTGGAGGGCGGCGAGCCCACCGTCATCACCAACGCCGAGGGCGCCAGGACCACGCCGTCCGTCGTCGCCTTCGCGAAGAACGGTGAGGTGCTCGTCGGCGAGGTGGCCAAGCGTCAGGCGGTCACCAACGTGGACCGGACCATCCGGTCCGTGAAGCGCCACATGGGTACCGACTGGAAGATCCAGCTGGACGGGAAGGACTTCAACCCCCAGCAGATCTCCGCGTTCATCCTGCAGAAGCTGAAGCGGGACGCCGAGTCGTACCTGGGCGAGAAGGTCACGGACGCGGTCATCACCGTCCCGGCCTACTTCAACGACTCCGAGCGTCAGGCGACCAAGGAGGCCGGCGAGATCGCGGGCCTGAACGTCCTGCGCATCGTGAACGAGCCCACCGCGGCCGCGCTCGCGTACGGCCTCGACAAGGACGACCAGACGATCCTCGTCTTCGACCTCGGTGGCGGTACGTTCGACGTCTCGCTGCTGGAGATCGGCGACGGCGTCGTCGAGGTGAAGGCCACCAACGGTGACAACCACCTCGGTGGTGACGACTGGGACCAGCGCGTCGTCGACTACCTGGTGCAGCAGTTCAAGTCCGGTCACGGCGTGGACCTCGGCAAGGACAAGATGGCCCTCCAGCGCCTCCGCGAGGCCGCCGAGAAGGCCAAGATCGAGCTGTCCTCGTCCACCGAGACCTCGATCAACCTGCCCTACATCACCGCCTCCGCCGAGGGCCCCCTGCACCTCGACGAGAAGCTCACCCGCGCCCAGTTCCAGCAGCTGACCGCGGACCTGCTGGAGCGCTGCAAGACGCCGTTCCACAACGTCATCAAGGACGCCGGCATCTCCATCAACGAGATCGACCACGTCGTCCTCGTCGGTGGCTCCACCCGTATGCCCGCCGTCGCCGAGCTCGTCAAGGAGCTGACCGGCGGCAAGGAGGCCAACAAGGGTGTGAACCCGGACGAGGTCGTCGCCATCGGCGCCTCGCTCCAGGCCGGTGTCCTCAAGGGCGAGGTCAAGGACGTCCTGCTGCTCGACGTCACCCCGCTGTCCCTCGGTATCGAGACCAAGGGCGGCATCATGACCAAGCTCATCGAGCGCAACACCACGATCCCGACGAAGCGTTCGGAGATCTTCACGACGGCCGAGGACAACCAGCCGTCCGTGCAGATCCAGGTCTACCAGGGCGAGCGCGAGATCGCGGCTTACAACAAGAAGCTCGGGATGTTCGAGCTGACCGGTCTGCCGCCGGCCCCGCGTGGCGTGCCGCAGATCGAGGTGTCCTTCGACATCGACGCCAACGGCATCATGCACGTGACCGCGAAGGACCTGGGCACGGGCAAGGAGCAGAAGATGACCGTCACCGGCGGCTCCTCGCTGCCGAAGGACGAGGTCGACCGGATGCGCCAGGAGGCCGAGCAGTACGCGGAGGAGGACCACCGCCGCCGCGAGGCCGCCGAGACCCGCAACCAGGGCGAGCAGCTCGTCTACCAGACGGAGAAGTTCCTCAAGGACAACGAGGACAAGGTCCCCGGCGAGGTCAAGACCGAGGTCGAGGCCGCCGTCGAGGAGCTGAAGACCGCGCTCAAGGGCGAGGACACCGCCGAGATCCGCACGGCCACCGAGAAGGTCGCCGCGGTCTCCCAGAAGGTCGGCCAGGCCATGTACGCCGACGCCCAGGCCGGGCAGGCCGCGGGTGGCGCCGACGCCGGCGCCGAGGCGCCCAAGGCCGACGACGACGTCGTCGACGCCGAGATCGTGGACGACGAGCGCAAGGACGGTGCCGCGTGACGGAGGAGACCCCGGGCTTCGAGGAGAAGCCCGACGTCCCCTCAGGCGCCACCTCTGACGACGCCGAGCCGAAGGCCGCCTCCTCCGAGGGGGCGGCCCCGGCCGGGGACGCAGCTCAGATCGCCGGTCTGACGGCTCAGCTGGACCAGGTGCGCAAGGCGCTCGAGGAGCGCACGGCGGACCTCCAGCGGCTCCAGGCCGAGTTCCAGAACTACCGCCGCCGCGTGGAGCGGGACCGGATCACGGTCAAGGAGATCGCCATCGCGAACCTCCTGACCGAACTCCTGCCCGTGCTCGACGACATCGGCCGCGCCCGGGAACACGGCGAACTCGTCGGCGGATTCAAGTCCGTCGCGGAGTCGCTGGAGACCGTCGCGGCGAAGATGGGTCTGCAGCAGTTCGGCAAGGAGGGCGAGCCCTTCGACCCGACGATCCACGAGGCCCTGATGCACAGCTACGCGCCGGACGTCACCGAGACGACCTGCGTGGCGATCCTGCAGCCCGGGTATCGCATCGGCGAACGCACCATCCGGCCCGCCCGGGTGGCCGTCGCCGAACCGCAGCCGGGCGCGCAGACGGTCAAGGCCGAGGGGGCCGAAGAGGCTCCCGCGGCCGGCGACGAGAAGGACAACGGCCCTGAGGAGGGCTGACGTAGACACCGAGCGGAACACCGGAAAGGGGGCGCGTCGAGGATGAGCACCAAGGACTTCATCGAGAAGGACTACTACAAGGTCCTCGGCGTCCCCAAGGACGCCACCGAGGCCGAGATCAAGAAGGCGTACCGGAAGCTCGCCCGCGAGTTCCACCCGGACGCCAACAAGGGCAACGCCAAGGCCGAGGAGCGCTTCAAGGAGATCTCCGAGGCGAACGACGTCCTCGGTGACCCCAAGAAGCGCAAGGAGTACGACGAGGCCCGCGCCCTCTTCGGCAACGGCGGCTTCCGCCCGGGGCCGGGCGGCGCGGGCGGCTCCTTCAACTTCGACCTGGGCGACCTCTTCGGAGGCGGCGCCCAGGGCGGCGGCGGGGGAGCCGGCGGCTTCGGCGGCGGGCTCGGTGACGTCTTCGGGGGCCTGTTCAACCGGGGCGGCTCGGGCACCACGCGCGTGCAGCCCCGGCGCGGCCAGGACATCGACACCGAGGTCAGCCTCAACTTCACCGAGGCGATCGAGGGTGCGACGGTCCCGCTGCGCATGACCTCGCAGGCACCGTGCAAGGCCTGTTCCGGCACCGGCGACGCCAACGGCAACCCCCGGGTGTGCCCGACGTGCGTCGGCACCGGCCAGGTGGCCCGGGGTTCGGGCGGCGGCTTCTCGCTGACCGACCCGTGCCCGGACTGCAAGGGCCGCGGCCTGATCGCGGAGAACCCCTGCGAGGTCTGCCACGGCAGCGGGCGCGCCAAGTCGTCCAGGACCATGCAGGTCCGCATCCCGGCAGGGGTGGACGACGGCCAGCGCATCCGGCTGCGCGGCAAGGGCGCGCCGGGTGAACGGGGCGGTCCGGCGGGCGATCTGTACGTCACGGTCCACGTCTCCGGGCACCCCGTCTTCGGCCGCAAGGGCGACAACCTCACCGTCACCGTGCCGGTGACGTTCTCCGAGGCGGCGCTCGGCGGCGAGGTCAGGGTCCCCACCCTGGGCGGCCCGCCCGTCACCCTGAAGCTGCCGCCGGGCACGCCCAACGGCCGTACCATGCGCGCCCGGGGCAAGGGCGCGGTCCGCAAGGACGGCACCCGCGGGGACCTGCTGGTCACCGTCGAGGTGAGTGTCCCGAAGGACGTGACGGGGAAGGCTCGTGACGCGCTCGAGGCGTATCGCGAGGCGACCGCGGGCGAGGACCCGCGGGCGGAGCTGTTCCAGGCGGCGAAGGGAGCTTGATCGAGATGGACGGCCGTCGACGCAACCCGTATGAACTGACCGAGGAGACCCCGGTCTACGTCATCTCGGTGGCTGCCCAGCTCTCCGGTCTGCACCCGCAGACCCTGCGCCAGTACGACCGCCTCGGCCTGGTCTCCCCCGACCGCACGGCCGGGCGGGGCCGCCGCTACTCGGCCCGCGACATCGAACTGCTCCGCCAGGTGCAGCAGTTGTCGCAGGACGAGGGCATCAACCTGGCGGGCATCAAGCGCATCATCGAGCTGGAGAACCAGGTCGCCGCGCTCCAGCAGCGCGTCATCGAGCTCCAGGCGGCCGTCGACGGTGCCGCGGCGGCGATGCAGCAGCGCGAGGCCGCGGTGCACGCCTCGTACCGGCGCGACCTGGTGCCGTACCAGGAGGTCCAGCAGACCAGCGCGCTGGTGGTGTGGCGGCCCAAGAAGGCGAAGGACTAGCGACGCGTGGCCGAAGGGGCCCGGAGGTGCTGACCTCCGGGCCCCTTCGCATGCCCTCGCGGGTGTCAGCGGCCGACGAAGAACTCCAGCGTCGAACTCTGTTCGCTCTGGCGCCCGTAGGCGTCCACGGCGTACACGGTGGCCGTGCAGGGGCCGTTGTAGGGCGGCGTCCAGGAGATGTCGCCGGTGGTGGACAGCTGGGTGCCGCTGGCGCCGCAGGCGCCCTCGATCTCCCAGGAGTAGCCCTTCAGTACGCGGCCCTCGTCGCCCACGCCGGGCGCGGCAGTGACCTTGACGGGGGAGCGGGCGGGGATGCCCGCCGAGACGAGCGTCAGTTGCGGGGCGGCCGGGCCGGTCCCGGTGGCCCGGGTGAGCCGGTCGACGGTGATCACGTCGGAGGGCGCGGACTCGGCGCCCGTGCCGTCCACGGCGACCACGTAATAGGACGCCTCGCCCGCCGGGGCGATGATGTCGTCCCAACCGCCGCCGCGGACGCTGCCGATGGCGGTGAAGCCGCCGTCGGTGCGGCGGTAGACGTTGTACTGGCCGGAGTCCTCGGGCAGGTCCCAGCGCAGCTCGGTCCGGTCGTCGTGGAGGGTGGCGGTGAGTCCGGCCGGGGCCGGCGTGCCGCTCGGTTCGGGGCGGGTGGCCGTCACCGGGGCGGAGGCGGGGGAGACGTTCCCGGCGCCGTCGACCGCGTACACCCGGTAGACGTAGGCGGTGCCCGTCCCGGCGCGCACGTCGGTGAAGGACGTGCCGGTGACGAGGTCGGGTCCGTCGGTGTCCTGCTGTCCCTCGGGCGCGCCCCACACCTCGTAGTGGTGGACGTCCGCCGAGCCGGAGGCCTCCCACCGGACGGTGTTGCCGGCGGTGGTGCCGTTCGCCGTGACGCCGGTGAGCTGTCCTGGCGCGGTGCGGTCGACGGTGGTCACGCCCTGGTCCGCCGTGCCGGCCGAGGTGTTGCCCGCCCTGTCGTAGGCGCGCACCTCGTAGTAGTACGTCTCGCCCGTCGTCGGCAGGGTGGTGTCGGTGTACGACGTCGAGGTGGTCGTCGCGAGCGGCGTGGAGCCGAACGACGTGCCCTTCGGCCGCCGGTACACCCGGTACCCGGCGAAATCCATCTCCTTGTTCTTCGCCCAGGTCAGCTTCGCCTGCCCGGTCGCCGTGTCGTACGACAGCGAAGTCCCGGCGGGCACCAGGGGCTTGACCTTGTCGACGGTGGCGGAGGTGCGGGGGGTGTACGTGAACGTGACCTTGGCGGCGCCGGTGAAGTTCGCGTAGTCCACCCGGAGGGTGTGTCTGCCCGAGGGGATCGTGACGTCGACGGTCTTCTGCACCGTCGACGACACGTTCTTCCAGAGGTCGATCCTGCGGGTGCCGTCGAGGTAGACGCGGATGCCGTCGAGGCCGCTCGCGGCCAGCGCGAAGGGGCCGCCGGAGCCGAAGTCGCGGGTGACGCTCCAGCGCACGCCGAAGCCGTCCTTCGGCAGGCCGGTCGCGGGGGCGCCGCTCCAGCTCTGGTCGATGACGCTGTCGCAGTCCGTCTTCTTCGCCGTACCGGAGAAGGCGGTGTTCCCGAAGAACTGGCGCTTGAAGACCGGCGAGGCGCAGGTGGTCGCCGCGGAGGCGGAGGAGACGGACGCGCCGAGGAGGGCGCCCGCGGTCGCGAGCACCAGCGCCGAAGCCGTCGTACGTCTGGCTGAGTTCATTCGATCCTCTGATCGGTCGAGGACGGCTGTTCGGGACCGTCATGATCACGACTCGCGAGGTATCGGCTTGGTTGTACGGATCTTTGCCTGACGATTGCCTGCCGTTGCATGGAGAGTCCGTAAAGAGCGTTTGGAGGCGTTTCCTTCATGTCTTCACAACTCAAGCGGAGCGTGGCGTTGCGCACTCGTTAAGTAGTTCCGCTTGACGCCCGGGGGCGGCTGCGCGTTGTCTTTTCAGACATCCGGGCACCTTGAGGCGCCCGTGTCCCGTAGGCACCAGAAGTGAGCAGGCCTGTGAGCAGTCCCACGCGTCGTATCGCCATATCCGTGGCCGCGTCCACGATGACCCTGTCGCTGGCCGGGTGCGGCATGCTCGACGTGTCGGGGGACAGCAGCTCGGCGAGCCCGACGAAGGGCAACGACGTCACCATCGGCCTGTTGCTGCCGGAGAAGGCCAACACCCGCTACGAGGACTTCGACTACCCCATCATCAAGAAGCAGGTGGAGTCGCTCACCAAGAAGCGGGGCAGCGTCGACTACCAGAACGCCGACCAGGACGCCAAGAAGCAGGCGAGCCAGATGCAGAAGATGATCGACGACAAGGTCGACATCATCCTGCTGGACGCCGTCGACTCGCACGCCATCGCCGACGAGGTGAAGAAGGCCAAGGACGCCGGCATCCCGGTCATCGCCTACGACCGCCTCGCCGAGGGCCCCATCGACGCCTACATCTCCTTCGACAACGAACTGGTCGGCGAGGTCCAGGGCCGCACCCTGCTCGACGCCCTCGGAGGCAACGCCGACACCTCCGACAAGGTCGTCATGATGAACGGCTCGCTCACCGACCCCAACGCCAAGCAGTTCAAGGCCGGTGCGCAGTCGGAGCTCAACGGCAAGGTCACGATCGCCGCGTCCTACGACACCAAGGACTGGAAGCCGGAGAACGCCGAGGCCAACATGACCCAGGCGATCGCCAAGATCGGCAAGGACAACATCGCGGCCGTCTACTCCGCCAACGACGGCATGGCGGCCGGCGTCATCGCCGCCCTGAAGAAGGCCGGCGTGACGAAGATGCCGCCCATCACCGGCCAGGACGCCGAACTGGCCGCCGTGCAGCGCATCGTCGCGGGCGACCAGTACATGAGCGTCTACAAGTCCTACCCGCAGGAGGCCGAGGCCGCCGCGCAGATGGCGGTGGCCAAGGTGCAGGGCCACGACATCCAGTTCGACGCCCTCACCCAGGACACCGTGGACAGCCCCACCGACAAGGACATCCCCGCGCAGCTCGTCACGGTGACCGCCCTGACGCGGAAGAACATCAAGTCGACGGTGATCGCGGACGGCATCTACACCGTCTCGCAGATCTGCACCTCGAAGTTCGCCTCCGGCTGCGCGTCCATCGGGCTGAAGTAGCCAGGAGCGCGCAGCGTCGCATATCCGCCATGAGACCCCGTCAGAAGCACGTTCTGACGGGGTTCTTCACGATGCCCCCACAAGTCCCCTGTACCACCGTCATCTTGTTGCAACCCTCCGTACGGAGGGTCCGAAATACCCGTACAAACCGGTGCTTTCTTTCGGAAGTGGCCGTCGAAGCCGTGTTGCGGAGCAGGGTATGTCCGCGCATAGTTGCGCTGCGGAAGACGGCGGAACCGGGGGGTGGGATGGACGATGGCCGGGCACGGGGCGGACGCTCATCCACACGGTGCTGACCGACTCTGCGAGGCCGGGGACCGCGTGTACTCCCGGGCCGTACGGCGCGGACGGGTGTCGCGCCGCGACGCCGAGCCGGTGCCCTGCCTGCTGGAACTCGCCCTGCTGCACCCCGACCCCGACGACATGGACTGGCTGGTCCCCACGTCGCCGCAGGAGGTCATGACCCGGCTGCTGCGCGGGGTGTACGACGAGGTGAGCTCCAGTCAGCGGCGGGTGGGTTCGGCGGTGGCGGCCTTCGAGTGGTACGCCGGTCTCGGGCCCTCCCGGCAGCAGCCGGGCCCCGCCGAGGGCTCCGCGATCCGTGTCCTGGACGGGCTCTCGCGCATCCAGGCCGCCATGGACGAGGCGACGGAGGCCTGCACCACGGAGGTCCTCACCGTCCAGCCCGGCGGCATCCGGCCGGAGCACGAGCTGACCGAGGGCCTGCACCGGGCGCTCGCCCTGCGCGGCCGGGGCGTGCGGATGCGCGACCTGTACACGCACGTGGCCCGGCACGGCCAGGGCCTGCTCAACTACCTGGAGCTGATGGGCGACGCGGTCGAGGCCCGCACCCTCGACGAGGTCATCGACCGCCTGATCCTCTTCGACCGCACGGTCGCCTTCATCCCCGCCAACGCCGACCGCACCCTCGCCCTGGAACTGCGCCACCCGGCCCTGGTCGGCTATCTGGGCACGGTCTTCGACCGCCTCTGGCGGCTGGCCATCCCGCTGACCGCCCCGCTGCCCGACACCGGCATCGAGGGCATCTCCCACCGCGAGCAGTCCATCGCGGCACTCCTCGCGGAGGGCCACCAGGACGCGGTGATCGCGGAACGGCTGGGGATAAGCGTCCGCACCTGCCGCGCCCACATCGCGCGGCTGTCCGAGACCCTGGGCGCGGCCAGCCGCACCCAACTCGGCGTCCGCATCGCCCAGGTGGGCCTGGACGGCCCCCGTCACCCCGCTGACGTCACGCCGGTCACTCTTCCGGGTCAGGAGTCCCGGACGGCCCGTTGAGGGCGTACGGAGCCCGCTCTGCCCGTCCGGATCAGCTGTCGGGGTCGAGGATCCCCGACTGGGCGATCAGGTAGCCGAGTTGGGCCCGGCTGCCGCTGCCCAGGACCGTGGCCAGCTTGGCTATGTGGGCCCGGCAGGTGCGGACGTTCATGCCCAGGCGGCGGGCGATCGCCTCGTCGACGTGTCCCTCCACCAGGAGCTTGGCTATCGAGTGCTGGATGTCGGTGATGCCGTCGCGGGCGGTCTCGTAGGGGGCGCCGGCGTTCAGCGGCACGGACCGCCCCCACATGAACTCGAACAGCCGCATCAGGTACCGGATCAGCCCGGGATGACGGAGTTCCAGGGCGACCTGCTGGTCGTCCCTGGCGGGGATGAAGGCGACCGTCTCGTCGCAGATGATGAGGCGTTCCACCACCTCGTCGATCGTCCGGTATTCCACCTTGCCGTTGGCGAGCTGAGCGACGTACGCCAGCTTTTCCGGGCTGTAGCGGGCCGTGTGCTGGTACAGCGTCCGGATGCGCACACCACGTTCGATTAGTGGCTTGTCTCTCTCCAGCCCCTGGATGAGGCTCTGTTCGGAGAAGCGGTCGTCGCTCGGCTGGATGGTCAGCATCTCGCTCCGGCACTGGGCCGTGGCCATGTTGAGCGCCGCGTTGATCCGCTTTCCGCCCTCCAGCACGGTGATCGAGTCGTCGGTCGCGGCGGCCTTGGCGCTCAGCGCCATGAACGGCTCGAAAGTGTCGGCGAGCTGAATGGACAGCCGCCGGCGTTCTGTGATGTCGCGCTCGATCGGGTAGAGCCGTTCGGCCAGCGCGGCCGACGGCGACACGGGCCGCAGCCAGTCCGCATCATCCGGATCCGGGTGGAGAAGGGCGAACTCGATCAGACAGGGAGCGGACTCCGCGTCGGCTCGCGCGACCCGCCCCATGCGCAGGGCGTTCGCATAGAGTCGGCCACCTTCCTCGCAGAGCTCGGTCACCGCATGGGGATGCGCCGCCTTAGTCTGATTTGCCACGAAATCTCCACCCCCCAGGGTCCTGAACATGCAGGAACATGATGCATCGATCCTGTGGCCATGACGTGCCTGAATGAGCCATCGTCTTATCCGACGGGGGAAGAGGAGACTTTCAAGTGAGGACGAAGCCGACCATGCGCAACAGAATGCTTCGCTCGGTGCTTGTGGCCGCCCTTTCCGCCGTTGTCGGACTCGCAGTGCTGGGCGGTTCTTCCGACGCGAAGGAGAACACCCGAGCGGACTCCCACTGGCCGGCGGCCGCCGCGTCCACCGTGCTCGCTGACGGCCCCGCATCGACGGTCGGCACAGACGACAGCGCCGGGAGCTGACGACGTGACCACTCCACCGGACGACCGTTCCTTCCGTAGAGAAATGGCCACCGCCTACCGATCCGGATGGCACTTCATCGACCTGGTCACCGCGATCCCCCACTCCGGTGACTCGTTGATGGTGACCGTCTTCGGTGAGCCGGTCGTCGTGACGCGGGACGAGGACGAGGACGTGCGGGCGTATCGATGTCTGCGGCGGCCTCGGGGGGCGCCGCAGCCCGTGCGATGTGCCGTCCGGTACGGAATGATCTTCGTCAACCTGGACCAACGAGACCATCGGCTGGTGGAACCGGAGTCCCCCAACGTACGGACCATCTCAGCCACCCCCCGCAGTGCCTGACGCGATTCCCCCGTCGTAACAGATCGCTCAGGTGCTTCCCCCCGCAGCGGCGTCACCGTGACCTGAACACGGTGACGCCGCTGCAGTTTTCGGGCGACATTTCCCGCCGTCGACGCAATCGTCCGGCGCGCCTCAGTGGCCGAAAACCGTCAGTCGGGCCACTTCAGCCATGTCCCATCGCCCCCGTCAGCCGGATCTCGATGACCACCCGGTCGGGGTTCGGCGCCGGCGTGCGCTCGTAGCGCTCCGCATAGCGCCGCTCGGCCTCCGCGACCCGCTCCCGCTCGGTCCGTACGAAGGCCCGCCCCTCCAGCGTCGCCCAGCGCCGCCCCGCCACCTGGCACACCGCGACCCGCGCCCCCTCCGGCCCGGCCGCCAGGACGTTCGCCACCTTGGCGCTCGTCCTGTTCGTGATCACCCGCGCCAGCCGTGCCTCGGGGTCGTAGGTGACCCCGACGGGCACGACGTGCGGGCTGCCGTCCGGGCGCGGGGTCGTCAGCGTGCACAGGTGCCTTTCCCGCCAGAAGGTGAGATACGAGGGGTCGGGGGCACCGGGATCCTGGGCGTATGTGGCCATGCCTGGAAGGTAGCCCGTCTCACCTTGAGTGGAATAGACTCAACTTTGTGTACGTTGCTCAAGTCAGTGCGGATGACGGCTGACGCCAGGAGGAGAACGCGAACGTGGACGCCGAGCTGACCAACCGGAGCCGGGACGCCATCAACGCGGCCGGTAACCGGGCCGTGACCGAGGGGCATCCCGACCTGACCCCTGCTCACCTGCTCCTTGCTCTGCTCCAGGGGCAGGACAACGAGAACATCGTCGATCTTCTCTCCGCCGTGGACGCCGACCAGGCGGCCGTGCGCGCCGGCGCGGAGAAGGTGCTCGCCTCGCTGCCCAGCGTGACCGGCACGACCGTCGCACCTCCGCAGCCGAACCGGGAACTGCTCGCCGTCATCGCGGACGCGCAGGCCCGCGCCCGGGACCTCGGCGACGAGTACCTCTCCACCGAGCACCTGCTGATCGGCATCGCCGCGAAGGGCGGCGCGGCCGGTGACGTACTGTCCGGTCAGGGGGCCACCGCCAAGAAGCTGCAGGAGGCCTTTCAGAAGGCGAGGGGAGGACGCCGGGTGACCACCGCCGATCCGGAGGGCCAGTACAAGGCCCTGGAGAAGTTCGGCACCGACTTCACCGCAGCGGCCCGCGAGGGCAAGCTCGACCCGGTCATCGGCCGGGACCACGAGATCCGCCGCGTGGTGCAGGTGCTGTCCCGCCGTACGAAGAACAACCCCGTCCTCATCGGCGAGCCCGGCGTCGGCAAGACCGCCGTCGTCGAGGGGCTCGCGCAGCGGATCGTCAAGGGCGACGTGCCCGAGTCGCTGAAGGACAAGCGGCTGGTCGCGCTCGACCTCGGCGCCATGGTCGCCGGCGCCAAGTACCGCGGCGAGTTCGAGGAGCGGCTGAAGACCGTCCTGGCCGAGATCAAGGACTCCGACGGCCAGATCATCACCTTCATCGACGAACTGCACACCGTCGTCGGCGCGGGCGCCGGCGGCGACTCGGCCATGGACGCCGGCAACATGCTCAAGCCGATGCTGGCCCGCGGCGAGCTGCGCATGGTCGGCGCGACGACCCTCGACGAGTACCGCGAGCGGATCGAGAAGGACCCGGCCCTGGAGCGCCGCTTCCAGCAGGTGCTGGTGGCCGAGCCCACGGTCGAGGACACCATCGCGATCCTGCGCGGCCTCAAGGGCCGTTACGAGGCCCACCACAAGGTCCAGATCGCCGACAGCGCGCTGGTCGCCGCCGCGGCCCTGTCCGACCGCTACATCACCTCCCGCTTCCTGCCCGACAAGGCCATCGACCTCGTCGACGAGGCGGCCTCCCGGCTGCGCATGGAGATCGACTCCTCGCCCGTCGAGATCGACGAACTCCAGCGCTCGGTCGACCGGCTCAAGATGGAGGAGCTGGCGCTGGAGAAGGAGACCGACCCGGCCTCCCGCGAGCGCCTGGAGAAGCTGCGCCGCGACCTCGCCGACCGCGAGGAGGAGCTGCGGGGCCTGACCGCCCGCTGGGAGAAGGAGAAGCAGTCCCTCAACCGCGTCGGTGAGCTGAAGGAGAAGCTGGACGAGCTGCGCGGCCAGGCCGAACGGGCCCAGCGCGACGGCGACTTCGACACCGCCAGCAAGCTGCTGTACGGCGAGATCCCCTCCCTGGAAAGGGACTTGGAGGCCGCCTCCGAGGCCGAGGAGGAGGCCGCCAAGGACACCATGGTCAAGGAGGAGGTCGGCTCCGACGACATCGCGGACGTCGTGGCCGCCTGGACCGGCATCCCCGCCGGCCGCCTTCTGGAGGGCGAGACCCAGAAACTCCTGCGTATGGAGGAGGAGTTGGGCAGGCGCCTGATCGGGCAGAAGGAGGCCGTGCAGGCCGTGTCGGACGCCGTCCGCCGCAGCCGCGCGGGCATCGCCGACCCCGACCGCCCCACCGGCTCCTTCCTCTTCCTCGGCCCCACGGGCGTCGGCAAGACCGAACTCGCCAAGGCGCTCGCCGACTTCCTCTTCGACGACGAGCGGGCCATGGTCCGCATCGACATGTCCGAGTACGGCGAGAAGCACAGCGTCGCCCGGCTGGTCGGCGCGCCTCCCGGCTACGTCGGCTACGAGGAGGGCGGCCAGCTGACGGAGGCGGTGCGCCGCCGCCCGTACAGCGTGGTGCTGCTGGACGAGGTCGAGAAGGCCCACCCCGAGGTCTTCGACGTCCTGCTGCAGGTGCTGGACGACGGCCGGCTGACGGACGGACAGGGACGCACGGTCGACTTCCGCAACGCCATCCTGGTCCTCACCTCCAACCTGGGCAGCCACTTCCTGGTCGACCCGCTCACGAGCGAGGAGGAGAAGAAGGAACAGGTGCTGGAGGTGGTCCGAACCTCCTTCAAGCCGGAGTTCCTCAACCGCCTCGACGACCTGGTCGTGTTCTCCGCGCTGACCAAGCCCGAACTGGAGCGGATCGCCAAGCTCCAGATCGAGCGCCTGGCCAAGCGGCTGGCGGAGCGCCGCCTCACCCTGGAGATCACCGACGAGGCCCTGGCCTGGCTCGCCACGGAGGGTCTGGACCCGGCCTACGGCGCCCGCCCGCTGCGCCGCCTCGTCCAGACCGCCATCGGCGACCGCCTGGCCAAGGAGATCCTGGCCGGCGAGGTCAAGGACGGCGACACGGTCCGGGTGGACGCCTTCGGCGACGGCCTGATCGTGGGCCCGGCCACCGGCAAGACGCTGTAACCCCTCCGGAGCCGTACGGGCCCGTCACCCCACCGGGTGGCGGGCCCCTCGCGTGTCATACCTCGGTCATGGCGAGGTACACGGTGACGAAGAACCACACGGAGAAGACCAGACACCCCAGCCACAGGGTCCACAGCAACAGACGTACAGCCTTGGGCAGTGCTTTGGGCGCGGTCACGGAGGGATCATCGCACCGGCGGGGTACTCGCAGTGGGCGGTCCCGGCAGACGCATCGTGTCAGCCGTGGGCTGACAGGACCGCCGAGGCTTGCCACCACCCGCCCCGCATGGGGGAGGATGGCGGCATCCGTACGAAGGGAAATTCACGGTGACCATCGACCCGTCCTCGATTCCGAACTTCGGGGGCCAGCCCGAGCCGCAGCCCCAAGGACCGGCGGGCCCCGTCGTCCCGGATCAGGACCTCGTGAAGCAGCTCCTCGACCAGATGGAGCTCAAGTACGTCGTCGACGACGAGGGTGACCTCGCGGCGCCGTGGGAGCAGTTCCGTACGTACTTCATGTTCCGCGGCGAGGCGGACCAGCAGGTCTTCTCGGTGCGGACGTTCTACGACCGCCCCCACAAGATCGACGAGAAGCCGCAGCTTCTGGAGTCCATCGACGACTGGAACCGGCGGACCCTGTGGCCCAAGGTCTACAGCCACACCCATGACGACGGCACCGTCCGGCTGATCGGCGAGGCGCAGATGCTGATCGGCACCGGCGTCAGCCTGGAGCACTTCGTGTCCTCCACGGTCAGCTGGGTGCGCGCCGCCATCGAGTTCGACAAGTGGCTCGTCGAGCAGCTCGGCCTCGAGCAGGAGGTCAACGAAGCCGAGGGCGAGCCCGGGGACGACGAGGAGTAGGTCTTCCCGGAGACGTCCTCTACAGAGGCGTGTGGGCGATCACGACCAGATACGCCCCGTAGCCGAAAGAGAGCCCGGCCAGGGCGCCGACCACCACGGTCGCGTGCCAGGGCCGGGCTCTGGCCGTACGGACCAGGGCCCGGGCGAGCGGGATCAGCAGGGGGAACGCCGGCAGCAGGAAGCGGGGCTTGGACTCGAAGAAGCCGGAGCCGCCGACGGCGATCAGCAGCAGCACCCCGCTGTACGCGATGAGCGGGAGCGGGGCTCGGTCGGCCAGCAGCAGGGCGAACAGCAGCACCCCGGCCGCGACGATCAGCAGCGTCATCGGGAAGACGAAGCGGTCCCCGTGCAGCAGCAGCCGCCGTACGAACAGCAGCGCACCCCGGCCGAAGTCGAACCGCGACCCCCACCGCCGCTGCACCTCGAAGTACCCGTCGAGGGGATTCCCCGTCCGCCGCCCCACCCACAGCACGTACGCGCTCCAGCCGAGCGGCGCGAGCGCGGCGCCCGTCCACAGCCTGTGGGAAACTTTTCCGCGCCGCCGCCACACCTCGCAGGTCGCCGCCACGAGCACCGCCGCCGCCACCGCGCACCCGTTGGGCCGGGCCAGCCCGGCCAGGGCGGCCAGCACGCCGGCCCACACCCACCGGCCGCCCATCACGGCGTACAGCGACCAGGCGGCGAGCGCGGTCAGCACCGGCTCCGTGTACGCCATCGACAGCACCACCGAGTGCGGCAGCAGGCCCCACAGCAGGACCAGCGCGGTGCCCACGGCCCGTCCGTGCAGCCGTGCGCCGACCGCGTAGATCCCGCAGGCGGCCACGGCCGCCGCCGTCCACGACACCACCAGCCCCGCCGCGCCGCCGCTCAGCGGGATCACCGTCGTCACCGCCCGCACCAGCCCCGGATACAGCGGGAAGAACGCCAGGTCGCTGTAGGCGACACCGGGGCGAGGGCGCAGGGTGTGGCCGTAGCCGTGCGCGGCGATGCCCAGGTACCACCGGGAGTCCCAGGACCGCCCGAGCAGGGCGAGGGCGCCGTGCCCGGCCGCCCGCGCCACGAGCGCGAGCGCGGCCGCGCCGAGCAGCCGGGCGGCCAGGAACAGCCCGAGGGCCGTGCCCGTCGCGACGATGACGGAGTGCCGCGCACGATCCTTCGTGCCGGGAGCGGGCTCGGTGAGCGAGGGGCGGGTGAGGATGCTGACGTGGGTCACACCGGCACATTGCAGGGCGAACCGGGCGGACGCGAGCAGGGGGCGTCCGGGTGGGTACGGATGCGCCGGGCCCGGCGTGTCGGCGTGACGCGCGTCAGGCGAGCGTCTTCAGCCGCTGCACCGCCTCCGCGAGCACCTCCACCCGCTTGCAGAACGCGAACCGCACGAACGGCGCCCCCGCCTCCCGATGGTCGTAGAAGACCGCGTTCGGGATCGCGACGACTCCGGCGCGCTCCGGCAGGGCCCGGCAGAAGGCGAAGCCGTCGCTCTCGCCGAGGGGGCGGATGTCGGTGGTGATGAAGTACGTGCCGGCCGTGTGGAAGACGTCGAAGCCGGCGTCCTTCAGGCCCGCCGCCAGCAGGTCCCGCTTGGCCAGCATGTCCTCGCGGAAGGCCGTGAAGTACGCGTCCGGGAGGGCCAGGGCCTCGGCGACCGCGTACTGGAACGGGCCGGAGGAGACGTAGGTCAGGAACTGCTTGGCCGAGCGCACGGCCGCGACCAGCGGGGGCGAGGCGGTCACCCAGCCCACCTTCCAGCCGGTGAAGGAGAAGGTCTTGCCGGCCGAACCGATGGTCACCGTGCGGTCCCGCATGCCCGGGAAGGTGGCCGGCGGCAGGTGCTCGGCGTCGTCGAAGACCAGGTGCTCGTAGACCTCGTCGGTGACGACGAGGAGGTCCCGCTCCACCGCCAGCTCGGCGATCGCCGCGAGCTCGGCGCGGGTGAGGACCGTGCCGGTGGGGTTGTGCGGGGTGTTGATGAGCAGCAGGCGGGTGCGGTCGGTGACCGCCGCGCGCAGTTCGTCGAGGTCGAGGCGGAAGCCGCCCTCGTGCGGCCGGAGGGTGACCGGCACGCGCGTGCCGCCCGCCATCGCGATGCAGGCCGCGTAGGAGTCGTAGTACGGCTCGAGGGCGATCACCTCGTCGCCGGGCTCCAGCAGCGCCAGCAGGGCCGCGGCGATGGCCTCCGTGGCACCGGCCGTGACCAGGACCTCCGTGTCCGGGTCGTACGACAGCCCGTACCACCGTTGCTGGTGCGCGGCGATCGCGGTGCGCAGTTCCGGCACGCCCGGACCCGGCGGGTACTGGTTGCCCCGGCCGCCCCGCAGGGCCCGCACGGCCGCCTCCCGGACCTCCTCCGGGCCGTCCGTGTCGGGAAAACCCTGACCCAGGTTGATCGAACCGGTCCGCAGCGCGAGGGCCGACATCTCCGCGAAGATCGTCGTCCCGAACTCGGCGAGCCGACGGTTGAGGAAGGGGCGGGTGCTGGAGGTCATGCGGGCCATCCTGCGCCGAAGGCGCGGGGTTCCTCAACCGTGCGCGGGGTCGAGCGGTTGTGTCACGGGTGTCAGGCGGGCCGCGGCACGATGGTCACCGCCCGGTGGCCGTACCCTCGACCGCCCGGGGTGCCAGGACCACCACCGCGGTCTCGGACGGGCGACGGGCCGCATAGGCGTCCAGGTTCTTGTCGATCTCGCGCCACCGGGCCCACAGCCGCGACCGCTCGTCACCCGCCGCGGCGTGACCGTGCACCAGCCGTGGGCCGTCCACCAGGTCCACGCGCGCGTCCGGATGCGCCTGCAGGTTGAGCCACCAGGCGGGCTCGCCCGGGCCCCACCCGTTCATCGCGAGCGAGACGAGGTTCGGACCGTCCTCGAAATACCCGATGATGACACTGCGCCGGCGGCCCGTGCGGCGGCCGGTGGTGGTCAGCCGCAGGGCGCCCCAGCCGTCGGCACGCGGCCGCCACAGCCCGAGTCGGCCTCCGCAGACCCGGTACAGACCCCGGTGCGTGAACCAGGCCAGACGGATGAACCAGCGCGGCGGCAGCCATGGTGTCCTCGCCCGCTGTCCGACCGACATGGCGACCTCCCTCAGGCCCGACCGGCTCCGGTCACACACGACGCTAACCGCGGCCGTCGACGGCCGGTAGAGCCGAACGGCCCGTTGGCGCAGCCGGACGCCGGCTGCGGCCAACCCTCTGAAGTTCCTCAACTCTGCTTTGGCCGTCGACGCCGACGGGCATCCCCCCGGCACACAGCAAGCGAGGCGCCCACGGGGGGTCGCTTCGGGGGACTCGGAAGGACGGTGACGCCATGCTGACCGGCCTCATCGTGGTGGCGATCGTGCTCCTGTTCGTGGGGGTCGTCGTGAAGGCGGTGCGCAGGAGCCCGAAGAGCGCGCTCGGGACGCGGTCGTACAGCCGCGGCAGCGGCAGCAGTTGGTGGGCGGGCGACGCGGGCGGCGGCGCTGCGTCGTACGACTCGTCGTCGGGTGGCCACCACTCCGGTGGGCATCACCACTCCTGCGGGGGCGGCCATTCGTCGTGCGGCGGTGGGTCGTCCTGCGGCGGCGGCTCGTCGTGCGGGGGCGGCGGGTGCGGTGGAGGCGGTGGATGCGGGGGAGGCAACTGACGGGCGGCGGCTGTCCCCCGTGAAGGGGGATCCGCGTCCATGCGAAGGAGCGCCCGCCGGGGCACGCACCCGGCGGGCGCTCGCGCGCTCCGGCGCACGCCCTGGCCGCCGTGGCGCACGCCAAGGTTGAACAGTTGAGCTGTGGAGCCCTCTGAGGGATGGAAACGCCACGAAGTTGGGTAAAAACGCTGTGGTGGCGCCACTGTTCATGATTCCCTCTAAATCACCAACGCAGCCCCTCGGACGTCCTGCGGACATGTCCTGACCTCCCGACTGGGCTGACCGGGCCGATCCCCCCACAGTCGCCCGGGTGTGCCGGACCCCACTCCACTCCTTTCTTTGCGTGCTAGCGGAGCCGATCCATGCTCACGACCCTGAACACCTCGTACACCGACACGCGCGCGGCCGACCTCGCCTGGGCCCTGGGGCGTGAGCCGCTTCCCGCACTGGCGACACTCGACCTCGAACTGGCCGGGACGAGATTGCAGTTGAGACTCCTGGGGGCATCCCACCAGGTCATCCTGGAGGAGGACCGGGGCACCTGTTCGGAGACGGTGGCGTGCATCCCGGGCAGCAGCACCCCGCTGCCCCTGGGCGTCGCCAAGCGGGTCGACGACTGGGAGTACGAGTTCGCGGCGCGGGTGGAGGTCCTCTCCCCGGGTTCCTTCGCGGGCCGCGCCCAGGAGTTGCTGGACCTGGTCTCCGACCATCCCCACGGCCTCGCGGGCGTCTTCCCCGGCAGCCCGTACGCCTTCACGGCGCTGCTGGCGCAGCGGCACGAGGGGCAGGTGCTGTGGCGGACCTGGCACGCCTACCCGCAGGACGGGCAGCTGGTGGCGACGCGTACGCGCGTGGGTGTACGCGCGCCCGTGCGGGCCGGGGATCTCAGCGCGTCCGGCGTTTGAGGGCATGAGATCCACACGTGTGGGTGACGAACCGTGATGTCTCCGTGACGTAACGTCGCAGTTGTGATCGAGCCGCACGCGCCAGCCCCGCCGAGCCCCCCACCCCCGTGGGCGGTCCCCGCGCGGCTGCCCGTCCGTGCGGCCACCGGCCGGTTCCTCGTCCTCTCGTGCGTCTTCGTCTGCGCGGCCTGCGGACTGGTGTACGAACTCGAACTCGTCGCCCTCGCCTCGTACTTGATCGGCGACTCGGTCACCCAGGCCTCGGTCGTGCTGTCCGTGATGGTGTTCGCCATGGGCATCGGCTCGCTGGCCGCGAAGCGGCTGCGCTGGCGCGCCGCGGCGGGCTTCGGCGCCATCGAGGCGAGCCTCGCGCTGGTCGGCGGCTGCAGCGCGATGGCCATGTACGCCGTCTTCGCCTGGACCGGCGACTGGGGCGGCCTGTGGGCGGACGGCCCGCGCTGGCTGCTGGTCGCCTTCTCCCTGACCATAGGCCTGCTCATCGGCGCCGAGGTGCCGCTGCTGATGGAGCTGATCCAGCGCATCCGGCGCCAGGACGCGGGCGGTGCGGTGGCCGACCTGTTCGCCGCGGACTACGTCGGCGCGCTCGTCGGCGGCCTCGCCTTCCCGTTCCTCCTGCTGCCCCTGCTCGGCCAGTTGACCGGCGCCCTGATCACCGGCACCGTCAACGCGCTCGCGGGCGGCGCCCTCGTCCTCGGCCTGTTCCGCCGCGACCTCACCCGCCGCGCCCGCTGGACCCTGCTGATCGCCAACCTCACCGTCCTCGGCCTCCTCGCCTCCGCCGCCGCCCTGGTCGACGACTTCGAACGGGCCGCACGGCACGCGGTCTACGGCGCCGACGTACGGGTGGCGCTGCGGACCGGCGTCCAGGAGGTCGTCCTCACCGGCGGCACCCACGGCCGCCCCCTCCACCTGTTCCTCGACGGCCGCCTGCGGGTCAGCGGCCGCGACGAACGCCGCTACCACGAGGCCCTGGTCCGGCCCGTGATGAACGGCCCCCACGCGCGCGTGCTCATCCTCGGCGGCGGCGACGGACTGGCCGCCCGCGAGGTGCTGCGCCACCGGGGCGTGCGGCGGGTGGACGTCGTCGAAGTCGACCCGGGGGTCGTCCGGTTGGCCCGCCACGACACCGCGCTGTCCGCCCTCAACGGCCACGCCTACGACGACCCACGCGTGCGCGTGATCACCGCGGACGCCTTCCACTGGCTGCGCACGGCACGCGAGGCGACGTACGACGTCGTGGTCTGCGACCTGCCCGACCCGGGCATCACGGCGAGCACCAAGCTCTACTCCGAGGAGTTCTACGGCCTGGCCCGCCGGGTGCTCGCCCCCGGCGGGCGGCTGGCGGTGCACGCCGGCCCGCTCTCCGCCCGGCCGCACGCGTTCTGGACGGTCGTCGCGACCCTGCGCGCCGTCGGCCTGCACACCGCCCCCTACCGTGTCGGCGACCGCGACGCCCGATTCGCCTCGGGGCCCGACCGGATCGCGGGCGTCCTGCGCGCGCCCCGCGACTGGGGCTTCGTACTGGCCGCCGTCCGCACCACCCCGCCCCTCGGCCTCGACGCGCACGCCCCGCCCCCGCGCACCCTGACCCGCTCGTCCCTCGCGGCGGACGCCCGCGCGGCGGCCCGCACCCGCCTCACCGGCCTGCCGCCGTCCACCCTCGTGCACCCGCGGTACGCGAACTGACCACCACGCGCGCGGGAACGGCGGCCCGCCCCTTCCCCCATCGGACGGACCGCCGTACTCCCCCGCTTCCCCCGTTCCCCCGCCTCCCCCGAGCCCCGGCTCAGACGACGTTCAGCGTGCTGTACGAAGCGAGCTTCCAGCCGCGGGAGTTGTTGACCTTCAGGTAGTACTTGCCGCCCGAGCGCTTGAAGGTCACGTCGTGCTTCCAGCCCTGGAAGGTGACGGTGCCGCCGTCGGCGTACAGGGAGACGTCCGCGGCGCCGAGGGTCTTCGGGCCCGCCTTGCCGTCCACCACGAGCCTCGCGCCGAGCCTGCTGTTGTACAGCTTCTGCCAGGACTTGACGGCGTAGGTCGTGTTGGGCCCGTACTTGCCGTCGATGTCGGACCAGTCGAACGCGGTGCCGTTCTGCTCCTTCGCGCCGTCGGCCCACAGCAGCATCTGCACCAGCGCCGTCGCGTTGCTGCGCGCGTGGCTGGAGGCGGACAGGGTGCCCTCGTCACCCCAGTCGTTCGACGGGTCGCCGGAGCCGGAGAACCAGCCCTGCGAGACACTGGCCGACGCCGGCGACGCGGTGAGCGCGAGCCCGCCCCCGACGGCGGCGACGACGGTGAGCGCGAGCGCCCTGGTACGAAGTGACATGTGCTGTTCCCTCCCGTGAGCGAGCCGTGGTTCCCCCGTCGGTCCCCCGTTCCGGCCCGCATCGAGAAGCTACGGCCGCCCCGGCCGACCCCGAATCCCGCAAGGGGTGGATCCGTGTCCCAACCCGCGCGGTAACCCAACGGTTCCTCCAACTTCCGCGGTACCGCCGGAGGTTGACGCCCCGCCGCGGGCACCGGGGTTACGCTGCGGCGATGCGGATCCACCCCCTCGCCGTCGACGGCCTGATCACGGCGGCGCAGACGACCGTGGCCGTCCTGCTCGGCAGGGAGTCCGCGGCCCAGGGATGGCCCGCGCTCGACGCACCCGCCTGGGCGCTGGTCGCCCTCGCCAACCTGCCGACCCTGCTGCGCACCAGGGCGCCCGTGACCGTGTGCGTCCTCGTTCTCGCCGCCTCGGTCGGCTACACCGCCCGCGGCGACTGGCCGGTGGTCAACTCCCTCGGCCCGATGCTGGCGTTCTACACCGTCGCCTCCCTGCGCCCGACCCGCGCCACCGCGGCCTGCGCCGCCCTGATGGCCGCCGTGTGGATCTACGCGGGGCTGGTCACCGCCGGCAGCTCGATGGCGTCGGTCGTGGCGCAGTCCGTCGCGTACCCGGTGGTGCTGTGGTGGTTCGGCCACACCGCCCGCAAAACGGCCGACCTGACGCGGCAGTTGAAGGCCGAGCAGGCCGAACGGGCCCGCCGCGAGGTCGCCGAGGAACGGGTCCGCATCGCCCGCGAACTGCACGACGTCGTCGCGCACCACATGGCCGTCATCAACGTCCAGGCGGGCCTGGCCCGCTTCGTGTTTGCCTCCGACGCCCCCACCGCCCGCGGCGCCCTGGACACCATCGAATCCGCCAGCGGCGAGGCCCTCGCCGAACTCCGCCGCATGCTCGGCCTGTTGCGCGCCGACGGCGTCCAGGGCGCCCCCGACGGCGCCCCCGCCCCCGGCCTCGACCAGCTCGCCGAGATGGTGGACCGGGTCCGCGCGGGCGGCGTCCCCGTCGACCTGCACATCACGGGCGAGCCGCGCCCCCTGCCGCCCGGCGTCCAGCTCTGCCTCTACCGCGTGCTCCAGGAGGCCCTCACCAACGTCCTCAAACACGCGCCCGGCGCGCACGCGCGCGTCGAACTCGCCTACCGGGCGGGCGAGATGGCCCTGACGGTCAGCGACGACGGGAAGGGGGTGAATCCGGCCAGAAAGCCGGAGCGCGGTGGCCACGGCTTGATCGGTATGCGGGAGCGGGCCAAGCTCTACGGCGGGACGATCGTCGTCGGCCCGCGCAGCGAGGGGGGATTCGGCGTGCACCTGACCCTGCCGACGTCCGCACGGACGGCACGCCGGGGAGACACTGGCGCGGAATGACCGAGACCGACAACCAGCCGCCCACGATCAGGGTGCTCGTCGTCGACGACCAGTTCCTGGTCCGCGGCGGCCTGGTCGCGCTGCTGCGCGCCGCGCCCGGCATGGAGGTCGTCGGTGAGGCCGCGGACGGGGCCGAGGCGGTCACGCTCGCCGCGAAGACCCACCCCGACGTCATCCTCATGGACATCCGCATGCCGGGCACCACCGGCATCGAGGCGACCCGGCGCATCCTGGCGGCGACCTCGGACCCGCCCCCGCGCATCCTCGTCCTGACCACCTTCGACCTCGACGAGTACGTCTACGGCGCCCTGCGCGCCGGCGCCTCCGGCTTCCTCCTCAAGGACGCCGGCCCCGAACGGCTCCTCGCCGCGGTGACCGCCGTCCACGGCGGCGACGCCCTCTTCGCCCCTGCGGTCACCCGCCGCCTGGTGGAGGCCTTCACCCGGACGACCCGCACCCCTGAACCACCGCCCGGCCTCGACGCCCTGACCGGCCGTGAGCTGGAGGTCCTCAGGCTCGTCGCCCGGGGCCTGACCAACGCGGAGGCCGCGGACCGCCTGTTCATCAGCGAGGCGACGGTCAAGACCCACCTGAACCGCACGATGACCAAGCTGGGACTGACCAGCCGCGCCCAGGTGGTGGTCGTGGCGTACGAGACTGGGCTGGTGGTGCCGGGGGAATGAACCGCCCGGGCCCGCCCCGGCCCGTCCGGCGCCCGGCAGGCGCCGCCACGCGACGCGCGGTCACTTTCGACCAACGGGGGTGCATGCGGCGGGGTCCTGGGTAGGCTCCGACGTCATGGAGCATGAGGTGTTCGTTCCGGTTGCGGTCCAGCGGCTCGAGGAGACCCTCGCCGACCCCGCCAGGGTCGCCCGGGCCGTCCCCGGGCTCCAGCAGGACGCCGGGGCCGAGCCCGTCTCCGGGCGGCTGAAGGTGCGCGTGGGCAGTCACTCCGTCACCTATCGCGGCAGCGTGCGGATCACCCGGCTGGACGACGGCTCGTACGCCGCCGAGGGCGACGCCGTCGAGGCCCGGGGCACCGGGTCGGTCAAGCTGGCGCTCACGCTGCGCGTCGAGGAGGCGGAGGGCGGCTCCCGGCTGACCTTCGGCGGCACGGCCTCCGCGGACGGCCGGCTCACCGAGCTGCCC
Organism: Streptomyces sp. NPDC085900; assembly: GCF_044540925.1. Taxonomy (NCBI): domain Bacteria; kingdom Bacillati; phylum Actinomycetota; class Actinomycetes; order Kitasatosporales; family Streptomycetaceae; genus Streptomyces; species Streptomyces sp. NPDC085900. Next base: position 220,104 of record NZ_JBITSP010000011.1, read on the forward strand.
GCCGACGCGGTCACCTCCGCCGTACACCGCCTGCTGAACCGTTTCGCGGAGCAGCTGGCCGCGGCGGCGCAGGAAGGGCCGCAGGAGCCCGAGCCCCTGGTCACGCAGGACTTCGAGGCCAAGGCGACCAGCGACTTCGACACCACCCCGGACGCCGACGACGCGGCCGCGCCCGCCCCGGACAACCCCCGGGAACGCGAAAGCGCCCCCGAGCCGGGGGACGCCCGGGAGCGCGAAGGTGCCCCCGAGCCGGCGGACGCCGTCGAGCCTGCCGCCGAGGCCGCGCATGCCCGCCGTACGATGATCGGCCGCAGCGCGGAGGAGGTCGACCACGCGCCGCCCCGCGGCCGGTACGCCCCCGTCCCCGCGCCGCAGACGGTCGCCGCGAACTCCCCGCTGCGCTGGGCGGCCCCCGCCGCGGCCCTCGCCCTGGCGTCGGCCATCGTGGTCGGCAGGGCCCTGCGCAAGCGCCACTGACGAGACGTGCGCGGCGGTCTTGATCGCCCCAGTAGGGTCGTCCCGTGAGTAACGAAGACATCACGCTGATCGCGGGTGACGCGGAGGTGACCGTGCAGCCCGGCAACGGCGGCCGGGTCGGTGGGCTGCGCGTCGGTGGCACACAACTGCTCAGGCAGGGGGAGAGGTTCGGGTGCTTCCCGATGGTCCCCTGGTGCGGGCGGATCAGGGACGGGCGGTTCCGGGACGGGGCGGCCGTCCACCAGATGCCGCTCAACTCCCCGCCGCACGCCATCCACGGCACCGCCCGCGACGGCGCCTGGAGGGTGGCGCGGGTGGGCGCCGACGAGGCCGTCATCACGTACGACCTCGTCGACCCCTGGCCCTACACCGGCCGCGTCACCCAGCAGTTCGTCCTCACGCCGGACGCGTTGACGCTGACGATGTCCGTGGAGACGTACGACTCCTCCTTCCCGGCCCAGATCGGCTGGCACCCGTGGTTCAACCGGAACCTGGGCGGCGAGGACGTGCGGCTCGACTTCACGCCCGCCTGGCAGGAGGAGCGCGGCGACGACCACCTGCCCACCGGCGACCGGACCGAACCGAGGCCGGGCCCGTGGGACGACTGCTTCGGCATGCCCGGCGGCGTCGACGTCACCCTCACCTGGCCCGGACAACTGGAGCTGAAGGTGGCCAGCCGGGAGGAGTGGGTCGTGGTGTACGACGAGCAGGAGGCCGCCGTCTGCGTGGAGCCGCAGACCGGGCCGCCCAACGGTCTGAACACCCTGCCCCGCCAGGTCACGCCGCTGGAGCCGCTGGAGGCGGCGACCACCTGGACCTGGCGTCGCCTTTAAGCTGACTGCCATGACGGACGTCGACGAAGTAATGCCGCCAGGCACACGTGGCGCGCTGCTGCAGCAGATCAAGGACAAGGCCGTGGTGCACGGCAAGGTGACCCTGTCGTCGGGTCTGGAGGCCGACTACTACATCGACCTGCGCCGCATCACCCTCGACGGGGAGGCCGCTCCGCTGGTCGGTCAGGTGCTCCTGGACCTGACCGCGGACCTCGACTTCGACGCGGTGGGCGGCCTGACCATGGGCGCCGACCCCGTCGCGGCCGCCATGCTGCACGCGGCCGCCGCCCGCGGGCAGCGGCTCGACGCCTTCGTCGTGCGCAAGGCCGCCAAGGCCCACGGCCTGCAGCGGCGTGTGGAGGGACCGGAGATCGCGGGGCGGCGCGTCCTCGTCGTCGAGGACACCTCGACCACCGGCGGCTCGCCGCTGACGGCCGTCGAGGCGGTGCGCGAGGCGGGCGCGGAGGTCGTCGCCGTGGCGACCATCGTGGATCGCGCGACGGGCGCCGCCGAGAAGATCCAGGAGGGCGCGGGAGTGCCCTACCTCTTCGCCTTCTCCAAGGACGAGCTGGGTCTGGACTGAGTTGTCCACAGGGGGTTATCCACAACTTGGACACGGCGGGCAAAGCACCCTGCCACGTCTGCGAAGATGTGGCCGACGACGATGTCACCCCCAGGTTCTAGGTCAGGGCCGTAGTACGCAGAACGCCAACCCGCACATACAAGGAGCGGACAGATGCCCATCGCAACTCCCGAGGTCTACAACGAGATGCTGGACCGGGCGAAGGCAGGCAAGTTCGCCTACCCGGCCATCAACGTGACCTCGACCCAGACCCTGCACGCGGCCCTGCGCGGTTTCGCGGAGGCGGAGAGCGACGGCATCGTCCAGATCTCGACCGGTGGTGCCGAGTTCCTGGGCGGTCAGTACAGCAAGGACATGGTGACCGGCTCGGTCGCCCTCGCCGAGTTCGCGCACATCGTCGCCGAGAAGTACCCGGTCAACGTGGCCCTGCACACGGACCACTGCCCGAAGGACAAGCTCGACGGGTACGTACGTCCGCTGCTCGCGGTCTCCGAGGAGCGCGTGAAGGCGGGCCGCAACCCGTTGTTCCAGTCGCACATGTGGGACGGCTCGGCGGAGACCCTCGCCGACAACCTCGCCATCGCGCAGGAGCTGCTGGCCCGCGCCGCGGCCGCGAAGATCATCCTCGAGGTCGAGATCACGCCGACCGGTGGCGAGGAGGACGGCGTCTCGCACGAGATCAACGACTCCCTGTACACCACGGTCGACGACGCGATCCGCACCGCCGAGGCCCTGGGCCTGGGCGAGAAGGGCCGCTACCTGCTGGCCGCGTCCTTCGGCAACGTCCACGGCGTTTACAAGCCGGGCAACGTCGTGCTCCGTCCCGAGCTGCTGAAGGAGCTGAGCGACGGCGTCGCCGCCAAGTTCGGCAAGCAGTCCCCGTTCGACTTCGTCTTCCACGGCGGTTCCGGCTCCACCGAGCAGGAGATCGCCACCGCGCTGGACAACGGCGTCGTGAAGATGAACCTCGACACCGACACCCAGTACGCCTTCACCCGCCCGGTCGCCGACCACATGTTCCGGAACTACGACGGCGTCCTGAAGGTCGACGGCGAGGTCGGCTCCAAGAAGACCTACGACCCGCGCACCTGGGGCAAGCTGGCCGAGGCGTCCATGGCGGCCCGTGTCGTCGAGGCCACGCAGAACCTGCGCTCGGCGGGCAACAAGATCAAGTAAGCGGTCCTTCGCCGCATGTTTTCCGGCGGCCCGGTGCTACGGCACCGGGCCGCCTGTATACCTGAGGCCATGCGCGATGTCCGGCTGGCCTCATCGCAGGGCAAGTGGATCCTGCTCACCACCGTCCTCGGCTCCAGCATGGCCATGCTGGACTCGACCGTCGTCAACGTCGCCCTGCCGCGCATCGGCCAGGACCTCGACGCGAACCTCGCCGCCCTGCAGTGGACCGTCAACGCGTACATGCTGACGCTGGCCGGGCTGATCCTGCTCGGCGGTTCGCTCGGCGACCACTACGGCCGCCGCAAGGTCTTCGTGGTGGGCGTGGTGTGGTTCGCCGCCGCGTCCCTGCTGTGCGGGATCGCCCCGACGTCCGGAGTGCTCATCGCGGCCCGGGCCCTGCAGGGCGTCGGCGGGGCGCTGCTGACGCCCGGCTCGCTGGCCCTGATCCAGGCGTCCTTCCACCCCGACGACCGGGGGCGGGCGGTAGGCCTGTGGTCCGGCTTCGGCGGGATCGGCGCGGCGGTGGGCCCGTTCCTGGGCGGCTGGCTGGTGGACGGTCCCGGCTGGCGCTGGGTGTTCCTGCTCAACGTCCCCCTCGCCCTGCTGTGCGCGCCGATCGCCCTGCGGCACGTCCCGGAGTCGAGGGACGGCCGCTCCCACGGCCGCTTCGACGTGCTGGGCGCGGTCCTCGGCGCGCTGACGCTCGGCCTGCTGACGTACGCGCTGATCGAGGCCCGCCAGGGTTCCTTGGTGGTCGTCCTCACGGCGGTCGCCGGCCTCGCGTCGGGCGTCGCCTTCGTGTACGTCGAGAAGTACAGCCCGGATCCGATGATGCCGCTGGACATCTTCGCCTCCCGCCAGTTCACGGCCGTCAACCTGGTCACCCTGTGCGTGTACGCGGCCTTCGGCGGCTTCTTCTTCCTCACCGCGCTCCAGCTCCAGGTCGCCGTGGGCTGGTCCCCCCTCGCCGCCGGCACCGCGCTGCTGCCGACGACCGCCATGATGCTGCTGTTCTCGGCCCGCTCCGGCGCCCTCGCGGACCGCATCGGACCGCGCATCCCGCTGACGGTGGGGCCACTGCTGTGCGCCGCCGGCATGCTGCTGATGCTGCGGGTCGGCCCCGGCGCGTCCTACGTCGCCGACGTCCTGCCCGCCCTCCTCGTCCTGGGCACCGGCATGGTCACCCTGGTCGCCCCGCTGACCGCGACCGTCCTCGCCTCCGTCGACACCGCGCGGGCGGGCCTGGCCAGCGGCGTCAACAACGCGGCGGCCCGCGCGGCCGGCCTGATCGCGGTGGCCGCGCTGCCGCTGCTCGCCGGGATGGGCCCGGAGGCGTACCGCTCCCCGGCCGCCTTCGACGACGCCTTCGACCGGGCGATGCTGCTGTGCGCGGGCGTCCTGGTGGTCGGATCGGTGGTCGCCTTCGCGACGGTACGCTCCCTGCCCCCGGACTGCCGCCGCCCGGAATGCCGCCACCACGGCTCGATCACGACACCGCCCCTGGAGGGGGAACGGGCGGGCAGGCGGATCGCCTAGGGGCGGGGGGAGGGAGCGGTCGGCTTCGGCAAGGGCGACACTGGTGCACATGTCGATTCACGAGAACCTTCTCGGGGGCCCGCCCCCGACCCACCTGCCCGACGACCCCGAGCCCCGCGAGCTCCTGGCGGGCGGCACCCCGCCCGCGGACGTCGCCGCCAAGTACCCCACCTCCTCGCTGGCCTGGGCCCAGCTGGCCGACGAGGCGTTCGAGCGGGGCAGCGTCGTGGAGTCGTACGCCTATGCCCGTACGGGCTACCACCGGGGCCTGGACGCCCTGCGCCGCAGCGGCTGGAAGGGCCACGGCCCGGTCCCGTGGGAGCACGAGCCGAACCGCGGCTTCCTGCGCGCCCTGCACGCCCTCGCCCGCGCCGCCGGAGCCATCGGTGAGCAGGAGGAGCACGAGCGCTGCACGCAGTTCCTGAAGGACTCCTCGCCGACGGCCGCCCAGACCCTGGGCTGACCGTCGCCTCCGGGCCCGCCCGTCCGGTGTGACGAGGCGGGCCTTGCGATGCGGGGGGTCATTGCAAAGAATGCGGGTGGGGACCGGGGCCCCCGTGTCGGTAACGGCAGGGGCGGACCGCTACCCGGAGAACATCACAGGAGACAGCGATGTCCCACGAGGCTCATGAGGCCGAGGAGCCCGAGACCCCGCATCTCGACTTCGCCGGCACGACGCCGTACGAGGACTACGTCAAGGCGGACGTGCTCACCCACCTCCAGCACACCCTCTCCGACGACCCCGGAGAGATGGTCTTCCTGGTCACGACCCAGGTCATGGAGCTGTGGTTCACCGTCATCGTCCACGAGTGGGAGACCGCGGCCGACGCGCTGCGCTCCGACGACGTGCCGACCGCTATCGCCGCGCTGAAGCGTTCCGTACGGGAACTGGAGGCGCTGAACGCCTCCTGGAAGCCGCTGGGGCAGCTGACCCCGGCCCAGTTCAACTCGTACCGCTCCGCCCTCGGCGACGGCTCCGGCTTCCAGTCGGCGATGTACCGGCGCATGGAGTTCCTGCTCGGTGACAAGTCCGCGTCCATGCTGGTCCCGCACCGCGGCGCGCCCCGTGTCCACGCCGAGCTGGAGAAGGCGCTGGCCGAGCCGAGCCTCTACGACGAGGTGCTGCGGCTGATGGCGCGGCGCGGCTGCGCGATCCCGGCGTCCGTCCTGCGCCGTGACGTCTCTCTGCGCTACGAGGCGAACGACGCCGTCGAGGCCGCCTGGACCGCCGTCTACGCGGGCGACGAGAACGCCGAACTCGCCCGGCTCGGCGAGGCGTTGACCGATGTCGCGGAACTGGTGTGGCGCTGGCGCAACGACCATCTCGTCGCCACCCGCAGGGCCATGGGCGCCAAGCCCGGCACGGGCGGCTCCGCCGGGGTGGCCTGGCTGGAGAAGCGCGCGCGCAAGAACGTGTTCCCCGAGCTGTGGACGGCGCGCTCTCATGTCTGAACTGGCCTCGCGCGCAATGGAGTTGGACTCCGCCGACGAACTGGCCGGGCTGCGCGGGCGGTTCGTGCTGGACGACGTGGTCTACCTGGACGGCAACTCGCTCGGCGCCCTGCCGGCGAACGTCCCCGGCCGGGTCGAGGACGTCGTACGACGGCAGTGGGGCGAGCTGCGCATCCGGTCCTGGGACGAGAGCGGCTGGTGGACGGCGCCCGAGCGGATCGGCGACCGGATAGCCCCGCTGGTCGGGGCGGCGGCCGGGCAGATCGTGGTGGGCGACTCCACGAGCGTCAACGTCTTCAAGGCGCTGGTCGCCGCCGTGCGGATGGCGGGCGAGGGGCGCGACGAGATCCTCGTCGACGCCACCACCTTCCCCACGGACGGCTACATCGCCGAGTCCGCGGCCCGGATGACGGGCCGCACGCTGCGCCCGGTGACGCCGGCCGAGGTGGGTTCGGCGCTGTCCGGCCGTACCGCAGCCGTCCTGCTCAACCACGTCGACTACCGCACCGGCCGGCTGTACGACCTGCCCTCGCTCACCGCCGCGGTCCACGCGGCGGGCGCGATCGCGGTCTGGGACCTGTGCCACAGCGCGGGCGCGCTGCCGGTCGGCCTGGACGAGCACGGGGTCGACCTGGCCGTCGGCTGCACCTACAAGTACCTCAACGGCGGCCCGGGCTCCCCGGCGTACCTGTACGTCCGACGTGATCTGCAGGACCGTTTCGACTCGCCGCTGCCCGGCTGGAACTCCCACGCGGAGCCCTTCGGAATGCGGCCCGGCTACGAACCGGCGTCCGGTGCCGTGCGCGGCCGGGTCGGTACGCCGGACATCCTGTCCATGCTGGCCCTGGAGGCGGCGCTGGAGGTCTGGGACGGGGTGTCGGTCGAGGCGGTGCGGGCGAAGTCCCTGGCGCTGACGGACTTCTTCCTGGAGTGCGTGGACGCGTACACCCCGGCCGGCCGCGTGGACTCCGTGACACCGGCCGCCCACGCGGAGCGCGGCAGCCAGGTCGCGCTGCGCTGTGACGACGCCGGTGACGTGATGAAACGGCTCGTCGAGCGGGGAGTGGTCGGGGACTTCCGGCACCCGGACGTCCTGCGCTTCGGCTTCACGCCGTTGTACGTCGGTTTCGCGGACGTCGAGCGGGCGGCCCGGGTGCTGGGGGAGACGGTCGCGGGGTAGCTTGCGGCGCTTTCGGGGGATGTGGGCCGGGGGGTGTGTGACGCCGCCCGGCCCCGTTGCGTCTGCCGAACCGTTTTCCCCTCACCCAGCGTGACATCCACGTGTCCGCGCACGTCACCGGCCTGGTACCGTCCCCGCCAACGGCCGCATTCCCATCTGGGACGCTTTCCCGCCCGGTCCGTCAAAACAGTTACGCCGCTGAGAGGTTGGAGCATGCCGGACGACGCCGCAGCAGCCCGGGCCGCCGCCGAGGAGGAGTCGGCCTTCTCGCACCCGGCGGTCGACCCCGACTCCACCGCCGCCTACGGCGACCACCCCGACCAGGTGATCGACTTCTACGCCCCGCGCGGCGAGACGGTCCCCGGCGCCGGGCTCGTCCCGCTGGTCGTCGTCCTGCACGGCGGTGCCTGGCGGGCACCGTACGACCGCAAGCACATCTCGCCGTTCGCGGACTTCCTGGCGCGGCGCGGGTTCGCCGTGGCCAGCGTGGAGTACCGGCGGGGTGCGGTGCTTCCGGGACAGGGCGGCGAGGGAGCCGCCGGCGGTCCCGTCGCGGGCCGCTGGCCGGACACCTTCGACGACGTGGCCGCGGCGCTGGACGCACTGCCCGCGCTCGCCCGCGAGGCGCTTCCGCAGGCCGACCCGCGGCGCATGGTGATCACCGGGCACTCGGCGGGCGGCCACCTCGCCCTCTGGGCGGCGGCCCGGCATGTCCTGCCGGCCGACGCGCCCTGGCGCACCGGCGGCCCCGCACCCCTGCGCGGTGTGGTCGCGCTCGCCCCGATCGCCGACCTCGAGGTCTCCGACAAGCTGGAGGTCTGCGGCGGGGCCGTACGGCAACTCCTGGGCGGCGACGAGAAGTTCGCCGAGCGCCGCCCCTACGCCGACCCGGCGCTGCTGCTGCCCACCGGCATCGCGACCGCCCTCGTCCAGGGCCGCACGGACATCGTCGTCCCGCACGCGGTCGCCGAGTCCTACGCCGACGCGGCGGCCAAGTCCGGCGAGATGGTGGGCCTCACGCTCCTGGAGGACGTCGGCCACTTCCCCCTGATCGACCCCGCGGCGGACGCCTGCGCGGTGGTGGCGGAGGAGATCGCTCAACTGGCCTGGTGACACGCGCTGAACAGGCCTTTCGCCCTGTTCTCGGGGTGTCCCCTACATACCCGTAGTACCTGAGAGCTACCCCGCACATGGGCTCTTCAGCGTGACGCGGACGACGCCGTCGTCTCCGTAACTTCCCCTCCAGACAAGCCCGATGACCGGGCGGTGGGGAAGGGAGACGCGTCATGGGGCGGGAGACGGGGGCCGGGGCGACGGTGTCCGCACGAGGTGTGCGGACATCCGAGCCGCCCGGGGCGGCACGGTCGAGCGAGCACGAAACCCCGCGGCCTCCGCGCCGCCGCAGGCACCGTGGGCGCCGTACCGCGCTGGCCGTCCTCGTCGCCGCCGCCGTGGTCCTGCCCCTCACCGGTGCCACCAGGCCGGGCATCCCCGCCCCGCCCCCCGCCTCCCTGGCGCCCCTCACGCCCTCCACCCTCGACGCGGCCTACGCGGCCAACCGTGCCGACGCCGCCGAGGCGTCCCGCATGGCCGCCGCCCACGGCGACTCCACCCGCGCCGCCGCCGACCACGCCATGGCCGGCCCCGCCCGCCGGCTCCTCGCCTTCGACGGCAGAGGCGAGGGCCGGGCCACGGAGGTGTTCGGCGACCTCGCGCGCGCCTCCCGCGTGGCCGTGCTGGTCCCGGGCTCCGACACCTCCCTCGACACCTGGGCCCGCTTCCGCGCCACCGCCGTCGCCCTCCGCCAACGCCTGCTGCGCGAGGCCCCGCACGGCACCGGCACGGCCGTCGTGGCCTGGCTCGGCTACACCACCCCCGCCACGGTCAGCACGACCGTCCTCACCACGGCACGCGCCGACCGGGCCGCCCCGCGCCTGCGCGACTTCCTCGCCGAACTGCACACCCTGACCCGCCCGCACGCGAGCGTCTCCCTGCTCTGCCACTCCTACGGCACGGTCGTCTGCGGCCGCTCGGCCGCCCGGCTCTCCGGCCTCGGCGTGAGCGACATCGTCCTCGTCGGCAGCCCCGGCACCGGCGTCGACTCGGCCGCGGACCTGCACACCCGCGCCCGCGTCTGGGCGGCCCGCGGCAGCGACGACTGGATCGCCGAGGTCCCGCACGTCCGCACCGACTTCTTCGGCACGACCGTCGGCTTCGGCACCGATCCCGTCTCCCCGGCCTTCGGCGCCCGCGTCTTCGCGGCGGGCGGTGGCGGCCACAGCGACTACTTCCGGCCGGGCTCGGTCTCCCTGGCCAACCTCGCCAGGATCGTCCTCGGCGAGACGGGGGAGGTGTCCCATGCGTGAGCCCACCCCGCACGGCACCTGGGAGGGCATACGGCGCGCCGCCCACCGGGTCGACGCCGCCACCCCCGCCGACCGGGACCGGGCCGTGGACGCCCTGCGCGCCTTCGCGATCCTCGGCGTGGTCCTGGGCCACTGGCTGGTCACCGCCCCGGTGGCGGACGGCGGCAACCTGCACACCGCCAGCCCGCTGCAGCACATGCCCCGGCTGGCCCCGATCTCCTGGGCCTTCCAGACCCTCGCCGTGTTCTTCCTGGTCGGCGGCCACGTGGCGACCCGCGGCTACACCGCGGCCCGGGCCAGGGGCGTGCCGTACCGGACCTGGCTGGCGACCCGGCTGTCCCGCCTGTTCAAACCGGTCGCCGCCGTCCTCGCCCTGTGGACGGTCGTCACCGTCGCACTTCTTTCCTCCGGCACCGACTACTCCACGGTCCGCACCCTCGTGAAACTGGCCCTCTCCCCGCTCTGGTTCCTCGTCGTCTTCGCCGCGCTGACGGCGGCGACTCCGCTCGTCACCCGGCTCAACCCGCTGTGGCCGCTGGCCGTCGTCCTCCACGTGGACCTTCTCCGCTTCGGCCTCGGCGCCCCGCAGAGCCTGGGCTGGGTGAACCTGGCGGCCGGCTGGCTGGTGCCGTACACCCTGGGCGCGGCCTGGGCCCGTGGTGAGCTGGACCGTGCCCGCGCCGGCTGGGTGCTGCTCCTCGGCGGGGCCGCGGCGACGGCCGGGCTGGTGCTGTGGGCGGGCTACCCGGCCTCGATGGTCGGCGTCCCCGGCGCGTCCGTGTCCAACCTGGACCCGCCCACGCTGGCCGCCGTCACCTTCGGCCTGACCCAGTGCGGCCTGGCCCTGCTCCTGCGCGACCGGCTGCGCCGTACGATGCGCCGCCCCCTCGTCTGGGCGGCGGTCGCCCTGGTGAACCTCTCCGCCATGACGATCTTCCTCTGGCACCAGACCGCCATGATGGCGATCACCGCCACCGGCCTCCTCGCGGGCCGCCTGCCCGGCCTGCACACGCGCCCCGACGACCTCGTCTGGGTGGCCTGCCGCCTGACCTGGCTGCCGGTCTTCGCCCTGGCCCTGACGGTCTGCTGGACGGCGTTCCGCACCTACGAACACGGCCGTCCGGCCGAGGGCGGCCGCTCGCGGGTGCTCCGGACCGGGCACGCACCGGCCGATCGGCCGAGGACGGCGGGGCCGCGCCGTGTCTAGGGTGGTCCGCGTGACGGGGACGGGGCCGGGCATCCGGCGGGTGCTGGGGGAGCGGGTGCCGCGCTGGCCGCGGGTGCTGCGCGAGGACCTGTGGACCGTGCGGGCCGACCCGCTGCCACGCTTCTCGCGGCTGCGCCGGGTGCCGCACGCGGTGCTGTGCCTGGCCGCGTTCGGTGTCGCGCTCGGCGCCGTGGCACAGCTGAGGGACAACGGGCATCTGGGCAACGGGACCGCCTTCCCGCTCGCGCTCGCGCAGGGCGGCGCGGTGGTCCTCGCCCTCAGGCGGCCGATCCCGGCGTGGTGGCTGTCCACGGGCGCCACCCTCGTCGGCGCCGTCCTGCTGCACGGCCGGCTGGGCATGAGACCGGCGATGCCGTTCACCTGGCCCTGGACCACGGCCGGGATTGTCGCGCAGACGCTCGTGATGCTGCTGCTCGCCCTGCGCGTCCCCACCCGTGTCTCCGCCGAGGCTCTGGCCCTGACCGCCCTGGTCACCTATGCCCTCGAGGGCGTGTGGGGCGCCCCGTACTACCAGGAGACCGGGGTCGTCGCCGTCGCCCTGTCGGCGATCGTGTGGGCGCTCGGCAGCGCACTGCGCGGCCGTCGCGAGGCCCGGGCGGAGCTCGGCCGGCAGGCCACGATGGCCGCGGAGGAGCGGGCGCGGCGCACACTGCTCGAGGAGCGCAGCCGTATCGCGCGCGAGCTGCACGACGTGGTCGCCCACCACATGTCCGTCATCTCCATCCAGGCCCAGGTCGCCCCGCACCTCGTGCAGGATCCGCCCGCGGAGCTGCGGGAGAACCTGGAGGGCATCCGGCACAACGCGCTGGAGGCGCTGACCGAGCTGCGCCGGGTGCTGGGCGTGCTGCGCTCGGAGGACGGCGACACCGACGCCCTCGACCGGGCCGGCACCGACCCGCACAGCCCCCAGCCCACCCTGGACCGGCTCGACGCGCTGGTGGAGAACACCCGGGCGGCCGGGCTGAGCGTGACCACGCGGATCGTCGGCGAGCGGCGGCCGCTGCCGTCCGGCGTGGAGCTGTCGGCGTACCGGATCGTGCAGGAGGCGCTGAGCAACGTGCTGCGCCACGCGCCCGGCGCGACGGCGAGCGTCGAGATCGCCTACGTGCCCTACGGCCTGCGGGTGGAGGTCCTCAACTCGCCTTCGAGCAGACCCGTCTCCGAGTCGCCGGGCGCCGGGCACGGGCTGCTCGGCATGCGGGAGCGGGCCGGGATGCTGGGCGGTCACCTCCTGGCGGGCCCCCGGCCGGGCGGCGGCTACCAGATCTCCGCGTTCCTCCCGGTCACCCCGCACGCCGAGGCCGCGGGACCCGTCGCCGCCGATGACATCTCCGACGTGAAGGACCACACCGCATGACGAGCAGCCCGATCCGCGTACTGATCGCCGACGACCAGCAGATGGTCCGGCAGGGCTTCACCGTGCTGCTCAACACCCAGCCCGACATCGACGTCGTCGGGCAGGCGGTGGACGGCTCGGACGCCGTGGCCAAGGTCGCCGAAATCGCCCCGGACGTCGTCCTGATGGACATCCGCATGCCCGAGCTGAACGGCATCGAGGCGACCCGCCGGATCGCCGTCGAGCTGCCGCACATCAAGGTGCTGGTGCTCACCACCTTCGACCTCGACGAGTACGTGTACGAGGCGCTGCGGGCGGGCGCCTCGGGGTTCCTGCTGAAGGACGCCTCGGCGGACAAGCTGGCCGAGGCGGTCCGCGTGGTGGCGGCCGGCGACGCGCTGCTCGCGCCCGGCATCACCCGTCGGCTGATCGCCGAGTTCTCCCGCCTGGGCGACCGGCCCCGGGCCCCGCTGAAGGTGCGCGTCGGCGATCTCACCGAGCGGGAGACGGAGGTCCTCGCGCTGATCGCGCAGGGCCTGTCGAACGCGGAGATCGCCGAGCGGCTGGTCGTCGCGGAGCAGACCGTGAAGACGCATGTGGGCCGCATCCTGGTGAAGCTGGGGCTCAGGGACCGGACGCAGGCGGCGGTGTTCGCGTACGAGTCGGGACTGGTCAGGCCGTCCGGCTACTGACGGCCGCGCCCGCGCCCCGTACCCGTAGTACTTCAGGTGGATGCCGAAGGACCGTTCTCACAGGGGACGACCCCGCACCGGGCCTGCGCCTACGGTTTCCATGTGACCGAGAAGACCCAGAGGCAGCCGGAGCCGACGAGGCTGATGGAGCCGTCGGACGCCGCGTACGAGCCGTACAAGCCGCGCAGCCCGGAGTTCCGTGCCGCCATGGACGCGCTGCAAGGCCTGCGGCAGGACCTGTTCCACGACGCCTTCGCCTACCGTCCGCTGCCCCGGATGAGCGTCGACGGCCCGCTCACCCGGCGGATGAAGGGCCGGATGCGGGAGTACGCGGCCTGGCGGGCGCACGCCGTGATCGTCGCGCTCGGGCTGTTCGCGATGCTGATCGCCTCGAACAGCGCCATGATCGGCGCGGGTGACAACTTCGTCCTCGGCCTGCTCGCGCTGGTCCCGGTTCTGCTGACCATGGTGCGGCCGGTCGGCGCGTTCTGGCTGTCGATGGCCGCGACCCCCCTCGCCGGCGTGATCGGCGGCGGCTGGGACGCCGAGTGGCCGTGGCTGCCCGGGAGCTTCGCCTGTCACCTGTTCGTCCTCACCATCGTGGCCGTCCGCACCCGGCCGCGCACCGCGGCGTGGATGTGGGCGCTGACGGCGGTGTACGGCCTCGTGGTGGAGAACTTCTTCGGCTGGGGGCACTCCGGCTTCGGTACGAACTCCGTCCCGATGGTGTTCTTCGCGGCCCTGGCCCTCCTCGCCGTCACCGTGTGGCACATCCGCCGCGAGGCCCGCCAGGAGGTGACCGCGCAGCAGACGGTGACCGCGCACGAGCGTTCCCGGCGCACCCTGCTGGAGGAGCGCACGACCATCGCCCGCGAGCTGCACGACGTGGTCGCGCACCACATGTCGGTCGTCGCCATTCAGGCGGAGGCCGCGCCCTACCGGGTGGAGAACCCGCCGCCGGAGCTGGAGAAGGCGTTCGCCACGATCCGGGAGAACGCGGTGGCGGCCCTGACCGAGCTGCGCCGCGTGCTGGGCGTGGTCCGCGCCGAGGACTACGAGGCGCCGGACGCCCCGCAGCCCACGCTCGCCGACCTGGACGCGCTGCTCGCCAACGTCCGCGAGACGGGCCTGCGCGTGGACAGCACGACGACCGGGGCGATACGCGAACTCCCGCAGGGCGTCGAGCTGTCGGCGTACCGGATCGTCCAGGAGGCGCTGAGCAACACCCTGCGCCACGCGCCGGGCGCCGCGGCCAAGGTGGAGGTGTCCTACGTCCTCGGCGGTCTCGGCCTGCGCATAGTCAACGGCCCGCCTCCGGAGCCGTCGGCGGTGAAACCGTCGCCCGGTGCCGGCCACGGCATCACGGGCATGCGCGAACGCGTCACCATGCTCGACGGCGAGATGACGGCCGGTCGCACGGACGAGGGCGGTTACGAGGTGACCGTGTTCCTGCCGGTCGCCGGGGTGCGAGAGGGAGAGGCATGACGATCCGCGTCCTGATCGCGGACGACCAGATGATGGTGCGCGAAGGCTTCTCGGTGCTCCTCAACGCGATGCCGGACATCGAGGTCGTCGGCGAGGCGGTCAACGGCCGCGAGGCGGTCGACCGCGTCCGTGAGCTCACGCCCGACGTCGTCCTGATGGACATTCGCATGCCCGAGATGAACGGCATCGAGGCGACCCGGGAGATCGTGGCGGCCAACAGCACGTCGAAGGTCCTGGTGCTGACCACCTTCGACCTCGACGAGTACGTCTACCAGGCGCTGCGCGCCGGCGCCTCGGGCTTCCTCCTCAAGGACGCCTCGGCCCGCCAACTGGCCGACGGCGTCCGGGTGGTGGCGTCCGGCGAGGCCCTCCTCGCCCCCACGGTCACCAAACGCCTGATCACGGAGTTCTCCAAGCTCTCCCAGGCCCCGCGCGTCATGCAGTCCGCCCATCAGGCCTACGGCGACCTCACCGACCGCGAGACCGAGGTCCTGGTCCTCATCGCCCAGGGCCTGTCCAACGCCGAGATCGCCGAGCGCCTGGTGGTCGCCGAGTCGACGATCAAGACTCATGTCAGCAGGATTCTGGTGAAGCTGGGACTGCGGGACCGGACGCAGGCGGCGGTGTTCGCGTACGAGGCGCGGTTGGTGACGCCGGGTTAGTCGAGCCGGTCGAGTACGGCGGGCAGGCCCTTGGCGAGCATTTTGGTGCGGACGCTGCCGAGGATCCTCGCCATGAGGAAGCCTCCGGCGCCGCTGAAGCCGGTGTGGTCGTAGGTGAAGCGGGTGCCGTCGGCGTGCGGTGCGAGGCGGTAGGCGACCTCGGTCACCTCACCGCCGCCCTCGTCCTGCCACGAGTACCGCAGCAGCGACGGCTCCCGGACCTCGAGCACCTCGCACACCACGACACCGCTCCAGCCGGGTTTCGGCCTGGCGACGAACCGGAACCGCGTGCCCGGCACGGTGGCGAACCCCTCCGGCCGCGCGCCCGCCCCGGTGGCCGTCCACTGCGGGACCAGCTCGGGATCGGTGACCGCCCGCCAGACCTTCGAGGGCGGATGCGGGTAGTCACGGACGATGTGAATGGCGCTCATGGAGGCTCCTCGGTGACGAATCCCAGCCAGTAATTACAGTCACTGAAAAATTACTGTAGCAGTAAAAAAATAGGGGGCGGGACCTTTAAGCTCCAGCCATGAGCACGCGCACTGTGGACTGGACGGCGTTGCGCCGCCGGGAGGAGGAGCCGGCCGGGGCGGGACTGCGGGAGCGCAAGAAACGGCAGCTGCGCCAGCGGCTGTCGGACACGGCCACCGAGATGTTCCTGGAGCGGGGCTTCGACGCGGTACGGGTGGCCGAGATCGCCGAGGCCTGCGGGGTGTCGGAGAAGACGGTCTTCAACCACTTCCCGACGAAGGAGTCACTGGTCCTGGATCTGGGGGAGACCACCCTCGACTCCCTGCGGACCGTTCTGTCCGACCCGGACCTGTCGCCGGTCGAGGCCGTACTGGAGATCCTCTCCGCCGAACTGGCCGCCATCACCTCCTGGCTGGCCGCGCAGGAGGATCCGGCGGAGGCGAAGGCGGCCCTGTTGCGCTTCGCCGCCCTCACCAGATCCACCCCGTCCCTCCGCGCCTACCACCACGACATGGCGGACCGGCAGGTCGCCGTCGCCACCGAGATCCTGGTCCACCGCACGGGCGCGGCCCCGGACGCCCCCGAACCCCGGATCGCCGCGGCAGCGCTGCTGGCCCTGTGGCCGCTGCAGTTCCAGTCGCTGCACCGCCACTTGGACCGCACGAAGACGCCGGAGCAGCTGTACGACGCGGTGAACGGCGACGTCCGCCGCGCGGCCCGCCTGCTCGACACGGGCCTGGGCTCACTCGAAACCGCCCACCGCAGGCAGCTCCCGCGCTGAAGATGTTCGGTCGGTAGCCGGTTCCCACCACACGTACCCCGCCCGCGCCACCCTCACCTTCCCCGCCCCGGCCTTCGCCGCCCTCGTCGATCACCTGAAGGAACACCCCTGGTCAGGGCCCGGCGCGTCGGGTTAGCGTCCCCGCATGGCTGTCTTCGATCCGTGGGACGCGGCGTTTCTCGCCGACCCCTACCCCGCCTATGCCGAGCTGCGTGCCAAGGGGCGCGTGCACTACTTCGAGGCCACCGACCAGTGGCTGGTGCCGCACCACGCGGACGTCTCGGCGCTGCTGCGGGAGCGCCGGCTCGGGCGGACGTATCTGCACCGGTTCGACCACGAGGACTTCGGACGTACCGCGCCGCCGCCCGAGCACGAGCCGTTCCACACGCTCAACGACCACGGCATGCTCGACCTGGAGCCGCCGGACCACACCAGGATCCGGCGACTGGTGTCGAAGGCGTTCACGCCGAGGACCGTCGATCGGCTGAAGCCCTATGTCAGCGCGCTCGCCGGGGAGCTCGTGGACCGGCTCGTCGAGAGCGGCGGCGGTGATCTCCTCACGGACGTCGCCGAGCCGCTCCCCGTCGCCGTCATCGCCGAGATGCTGGGCATCCCGGAGGCGGACCGGGCCCCGCTCAGGCCCTGGTCGGCGGACATCTGCGGGATGTACGAGCTGAACCCGTCCGAGGAGACGGCCCACAAGGCCGTACAGGCCTCCGTGGAGTTCTCGGACTACCTGCGCGAGCTCATCGCCGAGCGGCGCAAGGAGCCCGGCGACGACCTCATCTCCGGGCTCATCGCCGCCCACGACGAGGGTGACCGGCTGACCGAGCAGGAGATGATCTCCACGGCCGTGCTGCTGCTCAACGCCGGGCACGAGGCGACCGTCAACGCCACCGTCAACGGCTGGTACGCCCTCTTCCGCAACCCGGCGCAACTGGCCGCCCTGCGCGCCGACCACTCGCTCGTCCCCACCGCCGTGGAAGAGCTCATGCGCTACGACACCCCGCTGCAGCTCTTCGAGCGCTGGGTGCTGGACGACATCGAGATCGACGGCACCGTCATCCCCAGGGGGGCCGAGATCGCCATGCTCTTCGGGTCGGCCAACCACGACCCGGAGGTCTTCGAGGACCCCGAGCGGCTCGATCTGACCCGCGCTGACAACCCCCACATCTCGTTCTCCGCAGGCATCCACTACTGCATCGGCGCCCCGCTCGCGCGCATCGAACTGGCCGCCTCCATGACGGCCCTGCTGGAGAAGGCGCCCACGCTGAGCCTCGCTCAGGAGCCGCGGCGGAAGCCGAACTTCGTGATCCGGGGACTGGAGGGACTCGGCGTCGTCCTCTGAGGTGTCGCTCAGGTCGTCAGGCCCCGGCGCCGCAGTCCCGTCAGGCCCGTGGCGACCAGCGCCACGGCCAGTACCAGCAGCACCAGTACCGGCCCCCACTCCATCCCCCCGCCGGGCAGCTTCGGCAGATGTCCGAAAGGGGACAGGTCCAGCACCGCCTGGGGCGCGTCCAGAGCGGGGCCGACCCAGCCGATGAGCAGCACGGCGCCCGCCACTCCCCACGCCGCCGTCGCCGCCCGGGGCAGCACCCCGTACAGCAGCACCGCCAGCCCGCCGATCACCCACACCGCGGGGAGCTGCACCAGGCAGGCCCCCAGGATCGGCCCGGCCTCCTTGCCGTAGCCGACGACGAAGCCGAGGCCGGTCACGAGCATCAGCAGGACCGAGCCGCCGAAGGCGATGACCAGGTGGCCGGTGGCCCAGCGCAGCCGGCCCACGGGGTTCGCCAGCACCGGTTCGGCACGGCCGGAGGTCTCCTCGCCGTACAGGCGCAGCACGCTGCCGACGATGTACAGCGCGGCGACCAGGCCCATCATGCCGACCATCGCGGCCAGGAAGGCGTCGGTCAGCGCGCTCTGGCCGCCCATCCGCTCGAAGATCCTCCGCGCGTTCTCGTTGTCGCCGACGATGTCGGCCACGCCGTCCGTGAGGCCGCCGTAGACGACTCCCACGATGAAGAAGGCGAGCGACCAGCCCAGGACGCTGCCCCGCTGCAGCCGCCAGGCCAGCGCGCCGGCCGTGCCCAGGCGGCCGACCGACGGTCCGGGCCGGGTGGGCAGGAAGCTCATGCCGATGTCCCGGCGCCCCGCGAGCCCGTAGGCGACGGCCGCCTGGAGCGCGATCGCCGCGGCGAAGAGCAGCAGCACCCACCAGCGTTCGCCGGCGTACGCGCGCAGGTTCTCCAGCCAGCCCAGCGGGGACAGCCACGTCCACGCCGAGGAGCCGTCGGTCGTCGCGGAGTCGCCCGCCGCGCGCAGCACGAAGGCCGTCCCGAGCACGCCCGCGGTCAGGCCGCGCGCCAGCCGTGCGCTCTCCGTCAGTTGGGCGACGATCGCCGCGGCCGTCGCGAAGACCATGCCGACGGCCGCCAGCCCGAGCCCGAAGGCCAGCGCGCCCACGGCTCCCTGGCCCGCCAGACCGGCCACGACCAGCAGGGCCAGCACGGCGTTCGCCACCGCCGCCGCGAGCAGGGCCGCGGTCAGGGAGGCCCGGCGGCCCACCGCGCCGGAGGAGAGGAGTTCCTGACGCCCGCTCTCCTCCTCGTCGCGGGTGTGGCGTACGACGACCAGCAGGCTGGTGATCGCGGCGAGCAGCGCGGCGTAGACGCCGACGCGCCAGGCCGTCAGGGCGCCGACGGAGTCGTCGAAGACGGGGCCGATCAGGGCGCGGAAGGAGGCGTTGGTGGCGACCTGGTGGATGAGGTCGGCGCGTTCGGCCGGGGTGCCGTAGAGGGTCCTCAGCGTGTTCGGCATGGAGAGGACCATCAGGGTGTTGACCGCCACCCACACCGGGATCATCAGCCGATCGCGGCGCAGGTTGAAGCGCAGGAGGATCCGGGTGCCCACGAGGGACGTCATCGCGCCGCCACCTCTTCGTCCTGGTAGTGGCGCAGGAACAGCTCCTCCAGCGTGGGCGGCGTGGAGGTCAGCGAGCGAACGCCGGACTCGCTCAACTGCTTGAGTACGGCGTCGAGTTTGTCGGTGTCGACCTGCAGCCGCACCCGCCGGCCCTGCACGTCGAGGTCGTGGACGCCCGGCAGGCGCGACAACCCGTTGGGGGCGCCGGCCAGTTCGGCGGTCACGCTGGTCCGGGTCAGATGGCGCAGGTCGGCCAGCGAACCGCTCTCCACGGTCCGGCCCTTGCGGATGATGCTCACCCGGTCGCAGAGTTCCTCGACCTCGCTGAGGATGTGCGACGACAGCAGGATGGTCCGGCCCCTGGCCCGCTCCTCCTCCACGCAGCGCTGGAAGACCTCCTCCATCAGGGGGTCCAGGCCCGAGGTCGGCTCGTCCAGGATCAGCAGGTCCACGTCCGAGGCGAAAGCGGCGACCAGGGCGACCTTCTGGCGGTTGCCCTTGGAGTAGGTGCGGCCCTTCTTGGTGGGGTCCAGTTCGAAGCGCTCGATCAGGTCGGCGCGGCGGGTCGCGTCGAGTCCGCCGCGCAGGCGGCCGTAGAGGTCGATCACCTCGCCGCCCGACAGGTTGCGCCACAGGGTCACGTCCCCGGGGACGTACGCGATCCGGCGGTGCACCTCCACCGCGTCCTTCCACGGGTCGCGGCCCAGCACCTGGGCGGCGCCGGAGTCGGCGCGCAGCAGGCCGAGCAGGACGCGGATGGTGGTGGACTTGCCGGAGCCGTTCGGGCCGAGGAAGCCGTGCACCTCGCCGGTCTCCACGTCGAGGTCCAGACCGTCCAGGGCGTGGGTCCGGCCGAAGGACTTGTGGAGTCCGGCGACCGTGATGGCCTTCGTCATGCTTCAGAACGTACGCTTCTTTCAGAAATTTGTGAAGATAAGGAAGTGTGTGAAGCCCGGTTAGGGTGGTGTCCATGACTGACGAGGCGGGGCGGGACCAGGAAGCGGTCTCGAAGTTCGTGGAGAGCTTCGCGGCACAGCTCGTCGAGGCCGGGATGCAGCGCATGCCCGCGCGGATCTTCGCCGCGCTCCTCTCCTCCGACGAGGGGGCGATGACCTCGGCCGAGCTGGGCGAACAGCTGCGGATCAGCCCGGCCGCGGTCTCCGGCGGGGTGCGGTACCTGGCCCAGCAGCACATGGTGTCCCGCGAGCGCGAGCCCGGCTCGCGGCGGGAGCGCTACCGGGTGCACAGCAACCAGTGGTACGAGGCGCTGACCAACCGCGAAGCCGTCATCAAACGCTGGGAGGGCGCCCTGCGGGAAGGCGTCGGCAGCCTCGGCGCCGACACCCCGGCGGGCCGCCGCATGGCCGAGACGCTCGCCTTCTTCGAGTTCGTCGACGACGAGATCGCGGCCATGATGGAACGCTGGCGGGTCCACCGAGAGGAACTCTTCGGAGGCGCCGAGTCCTAGGGCGCCAAGCGCCCCAGGAGCCTCGTCACCGCCCCGGCAGGGTGAGCCCCCAGGCGCCCTGGGAGCCTCGCCACTGCCCTGGCAGCGTGAGCCCGAAAGCGCCCCGGGAGCCTCCTCACAGCCTCGGCAGCGTGAGCCCCCGAGCGCCCCGGGAGCCTCGTCACCGCCCCGGCAGCGTGAGCCCCCGAGCGCCCCGGGAGCCTCCTCACCGCCCCGGCAGCGTGAGCCCCCAGGCGCCCTCCCACACCGTCCACGTCCTCCTGCGTACCGGCCCGCACACGCCCGCGTCCGCCCGGTAGCGGAAGTCCGCCCCCGACACGCTCACGGTCCGCCCCTGGGCCCGTACCGGCGAGGCCTCCGCGCCCACCGACAGGGGCCGTACCTCGACCTCGGCCACTCCGCGCTCGCCCGGCACGACCGACACCGCCTCCACCGGCTGGTCCAGGTCGACCAGGGTCTCGCCGTCGACCTCGATGCGCAGGCGGGCGGCGCGGGGCGGCTGCGCCGGGGCCTCACGGGCCGGGACGAGGGTGCGTACCAGGGACTGCGCCGTGCGCAGCCACGGGCGCCCCGCGGCTTCCTCCAGCGGCGTGTGCGCCTCGCTCAGCGGAGGGATCCGCAGCGCGCCCAGCACCACCCCGTCGCTGTCGTCCACCAGCAGGTCCATCCGCCGTACGGCCCCGTCGAGAACCGACCGGGCCGCCGCCACCGCGCCCGTGGGCACCCCCAGGGATCGGGCCACCGACAGCGCGGCCCCCACCGGGACCATCGACAGCGCGCATCCGGCCAGTTCCCGCTGCCGGTGCAAAAGGGACACGGCTCGCACCAGGGCCCGGTCGTCGCCGATGACCACCAAGCGTCTCGACCCGCGCCGGGAGAGGGCCCGGACGAACTCCTCCGGACCGTCCGGGAGGCAGACCTTGGTCTGCGCACCCGCGCTGAGCACGTCTTTCGCGATGCGTACCGACTCCCCGTCCGTCCGTCGGGCCACCGGATCGATGACCACCAGCAGCTGTTCGGAACTCGCCTCGGAAGTCGCGGAAGTCGCCACCTCGGTCCTGCCTCGCTTCCTCGGGTAGCATCTTTGTGCAAGAGCCCCTTGCGCTATTGCGCCAGGGGCTTCGTCTATTCCGGGGCATCCGGTCCGACGGGTTACGGCCAACGACGGCCATGGTGCACGCGGCGGTGAACCCTACGCGTGCGCCCCTGACCTTGGACATGCCCCGCCCGGAAGGGGTGTACGCGCGTGCCCGCACTTGTGCTGCTCGGTGCTCAGTGGGGTGACGAAGGCAAGGGAAAGGCGACCGACCTGCTCGGTGGCTCGGTGGATTACGTCGTGCGGTACCAGGGCGGCAACAACGCCGGCCACACCGTCGTCGTGGGGGATCAGAAGTACGCCCTCCACCTGCTCCCTTCCGGAATCCTCTCGCCGGGGTGCACCCCGGTCATCGGCAACGGTGTCGTCGTCGATCCTTCGGTCCTGTTCTCCGAGCTGAACGGACTGAACGAGCGCGGCGTCGACACGTCCAAACTCCTCATCAGCGGTAACGCGCACATCATCACGCCGTACAACGTGACCGTCGACAAGGTCACGGAACGCTTCCTCGGCAAGCGGAAGATCGGTACGACGGGGCGCGGCATCGGACCGACCTACGCGGACAAGATCAACCGCGTCGGCATCCGGGTGCAGGACCTCTACGACGAGTCGATCCTCACGCAGAAGGTCGAGGCGGCCCTCGACGTCAAGAACCAGATGCTCACCAAGCTCTACAACCGGCGCGCGATCGCCGTCGACCAGGTGGTCGAGGAGCTGCTGGGCTACGCGGAGAAGCTCGCGCCCTACGTCGCCGACACGGTCCTGGTGCTCAACCAGGCCCTGGACGACGACAAGGTCGTGCTGTTCGAGGGCGGCCAGGGCACGCTCCTCGACATCGACCACGGCACGTATCCGTTCGTGACCTCGTCGAACCCGACCGCGGGCGGCGCCTGCACCGGCGCCGGCGTCGGCCCGACGAAGATCAGCCGGGTCATCGGCATCCTCAAGGCGTACACCACCCGCGTCGGGTCCGGTCCCTTCCCGACGGAGCTGTTCGACGAGGACGGCGAGGCACTGCGCCGCATCGGCGGCGAGCGGGGTGTCACCACCGGCCGAGACCGCCGCTGCGGCTGGTTCGACGCGGTGATCGCCCGCTACGCCACCCGCGTCAACGGCCTGACGGACTTCTTCCTGACCAAGCTCGACGTCCTCACCGGCTGGGAGCAGATCCCCGTCTGCGTCGCCTACGAGATCGACGGCAAGCGCGTCGAGGAGCTGCCGTACTCGCAGTCGGACTTCCACCACGCGAAGCCCGTCTACGAGACCCTCCCGGGCTGGTCCGAGGACATCACCAAGGCGAAGTCCTTCTCCGACCTGCCGAAGAACGCCCAGAACTACGTCAAGGCGCTGGAGGAGATGTCCGGCGCCCCGATCTCCGCGATCGGCGTGGGCCCGGGCCGGGACGAGACGATCGAGATCAACTCGTTCCTCTGACCCGACGCCTCGAAGGAGCCGCCCCACCCGGGGCGGCTCCTTCGCGCTGCTCGCCGGGGGCGACTTGGCCGAGCCGGGTGACGACCACACTGCCGCCGGGCGCACCGGCTCCCGCGCCGACCGGCACCTCCCGCGGCAGTACGACACCACTTCCGCCGCGGCACGATCGAAGTGGAAGCACGCGTGCGATTGATCGATGTGGAGATCGACCGGTACGACTGGTCGGCGTTCACCTGTGGATGTACGAAGACGGCCGCTCACCTGGCCGACGACCTGCTTCGGCTGGCCTCGGCGCAGTCCAGCGAGGAGGCGCGGGCGCTTCACATCGAGAACCACGCCCTGATTCAGTCGATCCCGCAGGAGCCGGCGGTTCACGTCGCCTCGGTGCTCATGGCGGCACTTGCGGGTGACCTGTCCCCTGGGGCGAGGTTCGTATGCCTGGATCTGCTCGGCGGGCTGGTGTTCAGCGACGACGACGACTCGTCGGAGAAGTGTCGGCAGATCGCGCGGCAGGGGCTCTGGGTGCTGTACCGAGACCTGTGGTCGGGCGCATCGCCCGGCATTGCCGCGTGTGCCTATTACGTTCTGCGGGCGATCGAGGACGACGAGGCCCGGCTCCGCGCCTACCGGAATACAGGTCGATTCGCCCTGCCCGACTACCTCGCCGACTGATCGGACAGAGCCGATGTGGCCTGGGCGAGGCCGTCCCCCTACTGCGGACGAGGCCATCGTAGATCCGGAGGGCCCGGATGCCTGACGATGACTGTGTGCGCATTCACGGGAGTCTCGCGCGGGCGGAGTTGGAGCGGCATGACTGGGACGCGATCCGGTGTGGGTGCGGTCAGTCTGCCGGGCATCTGCTCGCCACTTTGGAGACCATCCTTGCCGGGGGCGCCTCCGGTGCCGTGCGAAGTCTGGACGACCACGTGGTTGTCCAGTCCGTTCTGATGCCCCCGGCGCCCGCAGTCTGTGCGGTCGTCATGGCGTATCTGGCGGATGGCATGACGGTGGCGCAGGAGCAGGAGCTCCTTTGGCTGCTGCTGGCTCTGGTCGCGGGCGAGGTGGACGGTGATTCGGTGGAGGACCGTCTCCAGATGCGCTGCGTGGAAACGGTCCGCGACGGGTTGTGGCTCGTCTACCGGGCCCTTCTTGATGCCAGTGGTCCCGTGGCCAAGGGATACGCCGACGATGTGCTGGACATAGTGGAGTGGGATCCGGTGAGGCTGGAGCAGTACCGATTCAGTGAACCCGGGTGACACCTTGGCGATTCACCCGGGCTTCGGCGTCGCGCTGACCCGGCTCATGAACCACCGCCGGACGGATGTCGCGCGGTTGTCCTCCGCGTCCGGCGTCCCGGAGGCCGAACTCCGGGCGGTGGTGTCGGGGACGTCGCCGTCGGCCGGACCGCTGTCGTGGACCTGGTCCGGATCGCGATGGCACTGCCGTCGGACCGGAGAGCCGTTCGAACTCGTCGAACCACCTTGGCCCGACGATCCGTTGCCGGCGGAGATGGCGGGGCTGCTGTGGAGCTGCCGACGCCTGACGCCGGTTCAGGTGGGGCTCGTGCGGGACGAGGCGGAGTCGATGCTTGTTCCGGTGCCTGACGACGCCTCTGCCGAGGAGTGGAACCGGGTCCGTCATCACCACGGGCGATGGTGGGGGGCGTCGAGGCAGTGAGAGGCCGGTGCCCGACATCGAGGACGCCGTGGGCGTCGTAGAGGAACAGCCGCGGCAACTCCACCCGCTTCCCCGCCTCACCCAAGCTGACTCATCTTTGAACTGGACATGGCCAATTCCTGGTTTTCCGGGCGGCCGGGCAGAGGTCACGCTCTACGCGAGTAGCCCCGCACGTCCGACTTGTCTACGCGCGTCGCGCCACGCCAGCTTCCAGGAGCCCCTTATGCCCGTCAGTCCCCTGAACCGCCGCGAGTTCGTGAAGAAGTCGGCCGTCACCGGAGCGGCCGTCGCCGCGGCGGGGGCTGTCGGCACCGGTACCGCCCGGGCCGCCGACGGCCAGATGCCCGGGATGGCCCCGAAGACCTGGTCCTTCTCCATCCTGGGCACCACCGACCTGCACAGCCACGTCTTCGACTGGGACTACTACAAGGACGCGGCCTACAGCGACAAGGCCGGCAACTCCGTCGGCGTCGCCCGGGTCGCCACGCTCATCAAGCAGCAGCGCGCGGCCAAGGGCGAGGAGCACGTTCTGCTCGTCGACGCCGGCGACATCATCCAGGGCACCTCCCTGGCCTACTACTTCGCGCGCGTCGCCCCGATCACGGGCACCGACGGCAAGCCCGGCCCCAAGCACCCGATGGCCGTGGCCATGAACCACATGCGCTACGACGCCGCCGCCCTCGGCAACCACGAGTTCAACTACGGCATCGAGGTGCTGCGCAAGTTCGAGCAGCAGTGCCGCTTCCCGCTGCTCGGCGCCAACGCGCTGGACGCCAAGACCCTGCGCCCCGCATTCCACCCGTACACCGTCAAGCGCATCTGCGTGCCGGGCGCGCCCGACATCAAGGTCGGCATCCTGGGCCTGACCAACCCCGGCATCGCCCTGTGGGACAAGGACAACGTCAGCGGGAAGATGGTCTTCCCGGGCCTGGTCGAGCAGGCGAAGAAGTACGTGCCGAGGCTGCGCGCGCTCGGCTGCGACGTCGTCTTCCTGACCGACCACTCCGGACTCGACGGGTCGAGCTCGTACGGCGACGCCCTGCCGTACGTCGAGAACGCCTCCAACCTCGTCGCCGAGCAGGTCCCCGGCATCGATGCGATCCTGGTGGGCCACACGCACGTCGAGGTGCCGTCCTACACCGTGAAGAACGCGGAGACCGGCGAGGACGTCCTGCTCTCCGAGCCGTACTGCTGGGGCTACCGGCTGAGCGTCTTCGACTTCGAGCTCGAACTCCACCACGGCCGTTGGAAGGTCACGAAGAAGACGGCTCAGACCCTCAACCCCAACACGGTGGAGGAGGACCCGGAGATCAAGAAGCTCCTGGAGGCCGACCACGAGCTGGTCGTGAAGTACGTCAACACGGCGGTGGGCACCTGCACCGAGGACCTCTCGGCGACGGAGTCCTGCTGGAAGGACGTGCCGATCATGGACTTCATCCACCAGGTCCAGATGGACACGGTGAAGGCCGGCCTGTCCACGAGCGACGCGGCGCTGCCGCTGATCTCGGTGGCCGCGCCCTTCAGCCGCACCGCCGACATCCCGGCCGGGAGCGTCACCATCAAGGACATCGCCGGCCTCTACATCTACGACAACACCCTCTACGGCAAGAAGCTCACGGGCGCCCAGCTCAAGGACTACCTGGAGTACGCGGCGAAGTACTACCACCAGGTCCCGTCCGGCACGAAGGTCGACACCTCGACCCTGACCAACGCCAACAACTTCTGGGACTACATGTACGACACCGCGGCGGGGGTCGACTACGAGATCGACATCGCGCAGGCGGAGGGTTCGAGAATCAAGAACCTCACCTACAAGGGCGCGGCGATCGCCGACGACCAGGTCTTCGTCGTCGCCGTCAACAACTACCGGGCGAACGGCGGTTCGGGCTACCCGCACATCGCCTCGGCGGACATCGCCTACAGCTCCACCAACGAGATCCGCCAGCTGATGATCGACTACGTGACGTCGAAGGGGACGCTGGACCCGAAGGACTTCGCGGTGACGAACTGGAAGCTGACCCAGGACGGGACCCCGGTCTTCTGACCGGAGCGCGGCGGGCGAAGGGCGACCGGCGGTCCAGCGGCCGGTCGCCCAGGCAGGGCGTATCGGGCATACGATGAAAAAGCCGCGTATCGGTCTACAGGAGAAGGTGAGTGCGATGCGCGTGTTGCTCAAAGCGTCCATGAACACCGAGAAGGCCAACGACGTCATTCGCAGCGGCAAGATGCCCCAGCTGATGGAGGAGATCCTCGGAAATCTCAAGCCCGAGGCCGCCTACTTCACCCTCGACCACGGCGTACGCACCGCCTACCTCTTCTTCGACCTCCAGGACAGCTCCCAGATGCCGTCCGTCGGCGAGCCCTTCTTCCTGGACCTGGGCGCCGAGATCGACCTCACGCCGGTCATGAACGGCGAGGACCTGCAGAAGGGTCTCTCGCAGCTCCGGTAGGGCAGCGGCCGCTCAGCTGAAGACGATCATCGACCCCTGTGCCAGGCTCCGCGTCGCCGCCGCGTGCAGCCCCAGCCAGACGTGACGTTCGCGGGCGAAGGGGCTGGGGTCGTACGGCGCCGGGACCGCCGGCTCCTCCAGCTCCGTGGGAGCGCGCGGCGGTTCCGGGGCGGCCGGCGGGTTGGCCGGGTCGATGCCGATCGCCGGGGCGACGTACTCCAGTTCCCGCAGCAGCGCCTGCGAGGAGCCCAAGGGGCCGCCGCCGGACAGCAGTTCGTCGTTGGACAGGGGCTGCGGGAAGTCCACGGGGACGTACGCGCCCGCGTGGTCGTAGTGCCAGACCAGGTGCGACTGCTGTGCCGTCGAGTCGAACATCTCCAGCAACTGCTCGTAGTCGCCGCCCAGATCGTCGACGGGGGTCACCGGCAGACCGCAGACCTGCAGCAGGTAGACCCGGCGCAGGAAGTGCAGCGCGTCGTAGTCGAAGCCGGCCACCGGGGCGACCTCGCCGGACAGGCCCGGCATGTACTGGTACACCGGCACCGGCGGCAGACCCGCCGCGGCGAGCACGTCGTTGTACTGCGCGAGTTCGTCGGCGAAGGGATTGTCGGGGGTGTGGCACAACACGTCGACGAGCGGTACCAGCCACAGGTCACAGGCCAAAGAGGGCTCCCTAGCGAGGTGGTCAGTCAAGGAAGGGTAGTCGGTGCGGCTCGGGGTGGGACCGGGTCGTCGGGTCAGGTGCCCTTGTGCAGGTCCCATACCCACACGCCGTCCACCCACTTCCCGTCACGGCCCATCAGTTCCCGCAGCGCCCTGCGCAGGGCGTCGGCGTGCGGCTGCGGCGCCACCACCAGCACTCCCGCCTTCCAGTACGCGAGGTCCCGTGCGGCCTGTGCCCGCCAGTTCTCGCCGATCTCGGGGACCACACCGGTGTCACGGACATCACTGAACAGCTGCGAGGTGTAGCGCGGAGCGGCTCCGTAGATGCCCCTGCGCTCCTTGCCCCATGGACCGTTGAAGTAGCCGCCGGGGAGCCTGAAGCCGTAGTCCGCCTCCTCCTGCCAGCGCAGGGGCGTCGCGTCGCCCGCGTCGGGCAGCGGCACCGTGACGAGCGACTCGCCCCCGTGGACGTACGACTTCCAGGTGCCGTTCGTGAAGAACGCCGGCGTCTCGGCCCGGGGCACGGTCTTGAGCGGGGCCGGGATCAGCGGGAGCAGGGCGAGGCAGACGCCGAGCAGGCCCAGGTACTGCGTGCCCCTCTCAGGGGTGGCCGCCAGACGCTCCAGCGCGAGGGCGAGCAGCATGCCGAGCGCGGGGGCGCAGACCATCGCGACCCGGCCCTCGATGACCGACTCGAACAGGGGCAGGTGGGCGAGGAGCGCCCAGGGCCCGGGGTAGGTCCTCTCCGTCAGCGGGATGCGGAAGCCGGCCCCCAGCGAGAGCAGGGCCGCCCCGACCGCGGTCACCGCCAGCGCCTTGACCAGGGCCCGGTCCCACAGCCGTACCGTGATCGCGAAGGCGAGGGCGACCAGGGGCCAGCCGTAGAAGGCGTTCTGCTCGGTGGGGTTCATCGACAGCTCGTTCGCGCGTTCCGCGCTGCCCGCGACGAGGGAGCGCTCGGCGAAGGAGAGCAGCGCGAGCGGGCTGTTGCCGGCGTTGTCGCCGTGCGGCATGTTCGCGTAGCTCTGCGGGCCGGTGAACTGCCAGACGAGGGCGTAGGCGACCAGCGGGAGGCAGACCGCGGCCGCGATCCCCAGGCCTTTGAGCAGCGGGCGCCACGCGGCCCTCGCCACCTCCGGGCGTACGACGGCGTAGGCGGCGGCGAACAGCACCAGGCCGAGCGCCGCCAGCAGCAGCGGCTCCTCGCCCAGGAAGATCTGGTAGGCGGCCATCAGACCCAGCACGACCCCGTCCCGGACCACCCGGCCGCCCTCGCACAGGCGCAGGGCGCGGCCGACGATCAGCGGGATCATGAACAGGACCACGAAGTTGGGGTGCGCGTTGGCGTGGCTGACCATCGGCGGGGCGAAGGCGGCCAGAGACGCGCCGAGGAAGGCCGCCGGGCGGTGCCGCACGACCCGCTCGACGATCAGCCGGTACCAGGCGAACCCGGTGACGGCCAGGCCCAGCGTCATGGCGACGGCGAGGGAGAGCGCCGGGCCCGCGAGGAGGGTGAGCGGGGCGAAGGGGACGGACAGGCCGAGCATGACCGTGTTGGCCATGAGGTTCACGCCGGCGGGGAAGTTCTGGGCGTCGGAGAAGAGCGGATTGTCCAGGTGGGCGAGGTTGTGGGCGGTGACGCCGAAGAACCACTCCCACTGGTTCTGGTCCTGCAGGGAGTCGACGAGGTAGCGGTGCCCGGGGTCGAAGAGCCGGCCCGAGTACAGGGCCATCGACATCAGCAGGAAGAGCAGCAGGGCGAACAGGTCGGCCGGGCGCACGGACCGGGCGCGCACGCGGGCCAGTTCGGCGAGGGCGCGGACGTAGTCGAGGGCGCGCACCTTCGAGCCGGGCTGGTGGGACCAGCGCACGGGGACCTCGGTGACCTGCCAGTTCGCGCGGTGGAAGTGGTGCAGGACCTCGACGTCTATCGCCCACCCGGCGACCCGGGAGGCGGCGAAGGCCTCGCGGGCCCGGTCGCCCTCGAAGAGCTTGAAGCCGCACTGGGTGTCCCGTACGCCGGGGACGGTGCCGCTGCGTATCAGCAGGTTCCCGGCGCGGCCCAGCAGCCGGCGCACCGGATGCTGACGCTCCCCGATCGTGGCGCCGGGCACCGAACGGGAGCCGATCGCCGCCGAGTTGCCCTCGGCGAGCGCCGCGTCGAGTTTCTCCAGCTCCTCGATGGGGGACGCGAGGTCGGCGTCCGTGACCAGCACGCGCCGGCCACGGGTGGCGGCGACGCCCAGCCGCAGCGCGCTGCCCTTGCCGCGGTGCCGGTCCGCGACGACGAGCCGGACGCGGGGGTCGGCACGGCCGGCGACCACCTCGCGCGTCCCGTCACCGGACCCGTCGTCGGCGACGACCACCTCCCACGTCCCCCAGCGCCCGTCGCCGTGGGAGAGGTAGTGGGTGACGGCGTCCAGAGTGCGCCCGAGCCGCTGCTCCTCGTCGAAGGCGGGGATGACCACGGAGAGGTCGAGGGTCGTGGCGTTCGCCCCTGGGCCGCTGCCGTTCCCTCCCTCTTCCCCTTCCCCGGCGGTTCGCTCCTCGCCCGCCAGGGCGCTCATCCGTTCGCCAGCCGTTCGATGAGGGCGAGGGCGTGGGCGTTGTAGGCGTCGACGATCTCCCGCGCGGCCGGCAGGTCGCGCCGGGACAGCGCCTCGACCAGATCGGTGTGGCCGGACCACAGGGCGCCGCGCAGGTCGGTGAGCCGGCGCAGGTGCTGTGTCGCGCACACCCAGGACTGCACGCGCAGGCGGTGCAGGAAGTCGGCCAGGTAGGGGTTGCCGAAGAGGTTGCCCAGTTCGTGCCAGAAGCGCAGGTCGTAGCCGATCAGCACGGTGAGGTCGCCGGCCAGTGAGGCACGCTGGGCCTCCTCGCCGCGTCGGCGCACTCCGGCGAGGGCGGCGTTGGCGCGGGCGTCGTCCGGTGCGGGCAGACGCCCGGTGCCGGCCTCCAGGGCGTGGAACATGCCGTCGGTCACCAGGCTGCGGGCCTCGACGATGCCGCGGTAGTCGGCGACGGAGTACTCGTGGACGTGGAAGCCGCGGTGCTGGTCTGCGTCCAGCAGGCCCTGCGCGGAGAGGTCGACCAGCGCCTCGCGCACGGGCGTCGCGGACACCCCGTACTGCTCGGCTATCTCCTTGACCGTGAACTCCTGCCCCGGTTGGAGTCGTCCCGCCAGCACCTCGTCGCGAAGCGCGTCGGCGATCTGCTGCCGCAGGGTGCTGCGGGTCACGGCGCCGTTGCCGCTGCTGCCGGGCATCGTCGGGCGGTCTCCTCGGGGCGGTCGGGTGGCGTGCACGTCTATACCTACGAGCACGCCACCTTACGCGTTCGGGATTCGCCCGTTTATCCGTGTGCCCGGTGCCCGCCGGCCACGTTCCCGCTACTCCGTGTACTCGCCGACCGCGGTCCGGCTACTGCGTGTACTCGTCGGCCACGGACAGTGCCGCGTCCAGTGCCGCGAAGCCCTCCTTCAGCTCGGCCTCGCTCACGTTGCACGGCGGCACGACGTGCGTGCGGTTCATGTTCACGAAGGGCCAGATGCCGTGCCGCTTGGCGGCGGCGGCGAAGGCGGCCATCGGGGCGTTCGCCTCGCCGGCCGCGTTGTAGGGCACCAGCGGTTCGCGGGTCTCCCTGTTCCTCACCAGCTCCAGCGCCCAGAACATGCCGACACCGCGGACCTCGCCGACGCTGGGGTGCCGCTCGGCGAGCTCCCGCAGGGCCGGGCCCACGACGGTCTCGCCGAGCCGCCGGGCGTTGTCGATGACGCCCTCCTCCGCCATGACGCCGATCGTCGCGACGGCGGCGGCGCAGGCGAGCGGATGCCCGGAGTAGGTGAGGCCGCCGGGGTAGGGCCGCTTGCCGAAGGTCTCGGCGATCTCGCCGCTGATGGCGACGCCGCCGAGCGGCACGTACCCGCTGTTGACGCCCTTGGCGAAGGTCATCAGGTCGGGGGTGACGTCGAACAGGTCGGCCGCGAACCACTCGCCGGTCCGCCCGAACCCGGCCATGACCTCGTCGAGGATGAAGACGATCCCGTACTTGTCGCAGATCTCGCGCACGCCGGCGAGGTATCCGGGCGGCGGCACCATGATCCCGGCCGTGCCGGGGACGGTCTCCAGGACGATCGCGGCGACGGTGCCCGGCCCCTCGAAGGCGATGGTCGTCTCCAGGTGCTCCAGCGCCCGCGCGGCCTCCTGCTCCTCGGTCTCGGCGTAGAAGCGCGACCGGTACAGGTACGGCGCCCAGAAGTGCACGACCCCGGCGGCGGCCGAGTCGGAGGCCCAACGCCGCGGGTCACCGGTGATGTTGACGGCCTGCTGCGTACCGCCGTGGTACGACCGGTACGCCGACAGCACCTTCGCCCGCCCGGTGTGCAGCCGGGCCATCCGCACGGCGTGCTCGACGGCGTCCGCCCCGCCGTTGGTGAAGAAGATCTTGTCCAGGTCCCCGGGGGTCCGCTCGGCGATCAGCCGGGCCGCCTCCGAACGGGCCTCGACCGCGAAGGCGGGCGCGAAGGTGGACAGGGTCGCGGCCTGTTCCTGGATCGCGGCGACGACCTTCGGGTGCTGGTAGCCGATGTTGGTGTAGACGAGCCCGCTGGTGAAGTCGAGGTACCGCTTCCCGTCGTAGTCCCAGAAGTACGACCCCTCCGCGCCGGCGACGGCGAGCGGGTCGATGAGCTCCTGTGCGGACCAGGAGTGGAAGACGTGCGCACGGTCCGCCGCCTTCACGGCGGCACCGGCCCGGGGATTCGGCTGAGGGGTCATGCGGGCGAGCGTAGGGAGCGCCGAGGGGGATGCGACATCGGCGTCCTGTCTGTGGTCCGGGGGTTTCCGCGACAGGTTGTCGACATCGGCACCCGGCCCACCTCTTGACAGCATGCTGTCGCACTGACAGTCTGCTGTCATGAACTCCAAGTCCGTGCATCTGGCTGTGTACGACACGCTCGCCGACTGGGAGACCGGGTACGCGACGGCGTATCTCGCCCGGGCCGGGTATCGCGTCCGGACGGTAGGCGCGTCCGCGGCGCCGGTCCGGAGCATCGGCGGGCTGCGCGTCGAACCCGACCTCGTCCTGGACGACGTACGCCCCGAGGACAGTGAGCTGCTGATCCTGCCCGGCGCCGATCTGTGGGACTCGGGCGACAAGCTGGCGCCCTTCGCCCGCAAGGCGCGGGAGTTCCTCGACGCCGGCACGCCCGTCGCCGCGATCTGCGGAGCCACCGCGGGGCTCGCCCGGGAGGGGCTGCTCGACGACCGGAACCACACCAGTGCGGTCTCCTTCTACCTCGCCGCGACCGGATACGGCGGCGGCGGGCGGTACGTCGACGCGGACGCCGTCACCGACGGGAACCTGATCACCGCCGGACCCACCGAGCCCGTCGCGTTCGCGCGGGAGGTGTTCGGGCTGCTCGGGGTGTACGAGGGGAAGGTCCTCGACGCCTGGTACCGGCTGTTCCACGACTCCGACGCCGAGGCCTACGCCGTCCTGGAGAACGCGCGTTGAGCAGGGAGCGTCAGGAACTGCTCAGCCGCGGCGCGCTCGGGGTCTTCCGGCTCAACGGCCAGTTCCTGGGCGTCGCCGAGGAGCTGGCGGGGCCGGCCGGGCTCACCGCCGCCCGGTGGCAGGTGCTCGGCGCGGTGCTGCCGGAGCCGCTGTCCGTCGCCGGGATCGCCCGGGTCATGGGCATCACCCGGCAGAGTGTGCAGCGCATCGCCGACCTGCTGGTGGAGCGCGGCCTCGCCGAGTACCGGCCCAACCCCGCCCATCGCCGCGCCAAGCTCCTCGCGCCGACCGACGAGGGGCGCGCGGCGATCGGGCGCATCGGCCCCGGGCACGCCGCCTTCGCCGACCGGCTGGCGGAGGCCTTCGGCGAGGCCGAACTCGCCGAGGCGGTGGGCACCCTGGAGCGGCTGGCCGACGTGCTCGAGAAGCTCGGACCCCCTGTTACGGAACCGTAGACACCGCTCCGGCCGTCAGGCCCCCCGCCCCGCACTATCGTGGGCACGTTCC
Source organism: Streptomyces sp. NPDC085900 (assembly GCF_044540925.1). Taxonomy (NCBI): domain Bacteria; kingdom Bacillati; phylum Actinomycetota; class Actinomycetes; order Kitasatosporales; family Streptomycetaceae; genus Streptomyces; species Streptomyces sp. NPDC085900. The sequence goes on from NZ_JBITSP010000011.1 coordinate 254,096, forward strand.
ACAGGGTATCGGGGGATTTCGGGGGGCCGGGGATGGAGAAGCTCGGGGCCGGCGATCCGCGACGGATCGGGGCATACCGGCTGCTGGCGCGGCTGGGCGCGGGCGGGATGGGGTTCGTGTACCTCGCGCGGTCGGACCGCGGCCGTACCGTCGCCGTCAAGCTGGTGCGCCGGGAGCTGGCCGCGCAGGAGGAGTTCCGGGAGCGCTTCCGGAAGGAGGTGCAGGCCGCGCGGCAGGTCGGCGGGTACTGGACGGCGCCCGTGCTGGACGCCGACACCGAGGCCGCCGTGCCCTGGGTCGCCACCGGGTACGTCGCCGGGCCGAGCCTGCAGCAGGTCGTCGGACACGACCACGGGGCGCTGCCCGAGCGGTCGGTACGCATCCTCGCCGCCGGGCTCGCGCACGCGCTGAAGGACATCCACGCCGCCGGGATCGTGCACCGGGACCTCAAGCCCTCCAACGTGCTGGTGACCATCGACGGCCCGCGGGTCATCGACTTCGGGATCGCCCGGGCGCTGGAGACCGTGACCGACGGGGGGCTCACCCGGACCGGCGCGCTCGTCGGGTCGCCCGGCTTCATGGCGCCCGAGCAGGTGCGCGGCGACCGGATCACGCCCGCCTGCGACGTCTTCTGCCTCGGCTCCGTCCTGGCGTACGCCGCCACCGGCGCCCTGCCCTTCGGCACCGCCAACAGCGGCGTGCACGCCCTGATGTTCCGGATCGCCCAGGAGGAACCGGACCTGGAGGGGGTGCCCGAGGGCATCGCCGACCTCGTACGGGACTGCCTGAAGAAGGACCCCGCCGCCCGGCCCACCCTGGACCAGGTCCTGGAGCGCACGGGCGCCGAGGACACCGTGCTGGGCGGACGCTCGAAGGACCCGTGGCTGCCGAGCGCCCTGGTGGCCCAACTCGGGCGGCACGCGGTGCAGTTGCTGGACACGGAGGACCCGGATCGCACGGCGGAGGGGGCCTGGGCCGCGGGCGCCACGGCCGTCGCCCCGGGCACGGCACCGTCCCTCGACAAGCCGGCGCCCGAGGTCTCGCCCGAGCACGCCCCCGCCGGGGATGACACGCCGGCGCGGCCGGGCCCGGACACGCCCGCCGGGCCGCCACCGCCGGGACAGCCGGCCGGCGGCGCGCCCCTGAACCACCTCCCGACGCAGGTCGCCGGACCGTCCGCCCCGACACCCCCGCCCACCCCGCAGTCTCAGAGCCAGTCCGCCCACGGCCATCCCGAACAGCCGCAGTCGCAGTCCGGCACAGGGGGCGCCCAGCAGCAGCCGGGCTACGGGTATCCGCAGCAACAGCCACCCGGATACGGGTATCCGCAGCAACAGCCCGCCGGATACGGGTATCCCCAGCAACAGCCCCCCGCCTACGGCTACCCCCACCAGCCCGGCTCCTACGGCGCCCTCGGCTCCACCCCGCCGTACGGGCCCGGCCCCTACACCGGCCCGTCGACCACCGTCCCCCAGGAGGCGCCCCGCAGAAGCGGCCGCTCCACGGCGTTGCTGATCGCCGTCGCCCTCGTCGTCGCGCTCGGTGCCGGCGGCTCGGTGTACGCCATCATGAACGGCGGCGGCAACGACAAGGCCGACGACAAGCCCGGGCCGGGGCCCTCCACGAGCGCGCCCACGACCCCCGGACCGACCACGCAGCAGCCCACGTCCGCCTCTCCGACCACGTCCGCGCCCTCCGACGGCGCGGTGCCCGCCGCCTACCTCGGCACCTGGAGCGCCACGATCACCAACGCGGACGGCGAGAACACCCGCCGGCTCACCATCCAGCAGGGCAAGGTCGGCGACAACGTGCTCTCCCTCGTGGCCGACGGCCCCACCTCCAGCGGCAGCTACCACTGCGTGTTCCAGGCCGAGCTGACCCAGGACCCGGGCGGCGACGGCCCGCTGGAGCTCGGGCCCTCCATCGTCACGGTCGGCGACTCCGGCTACTGCAAGCCGGGCGACCCCACCGAGATCAGCCTGCTGCCCGACGGCAGCCTGGAGCGCGTGAACACCACCAACGGGGAGAAGCTGAAGTACACCAGGGGCTGAGCGGACCCGGCCGGCGCCTGCCCCACACCCTTGTGCCCGCCTGGCGTGCCCATGACGATGGTGGGGGTATCGGCAGACTCGGGAGGGCACATGCGTCCCACCAGGAGAACGGTCCTGACCGCGACGGCGGCGGCGAGCGCGACCGCACTGGGCGCCGCGGGGGCCGCCCCCGCCGAGGCCGCCGCCCCGGCGCCGCCACCGACGGCCCAACGCCCCTCACGGGAACTCCGTTCGCTGTTACGGGAGTTGGATCCGGACCGGATCGAGGCGACGGTGCGCAGGCTGGTCTCCTTCGGCACCCGGCACACCCTCTCCGCCCAGGACGACCCGGCCCGCGGCATCGGCGCCGCCCGCGACTGGCTGCTGGCCGAACTGCGGTCGTACGCCGCCGAGTCGGCCGGCCGTATGACCGTCGAGCTCCAGTCGTACGTCCAGGAACCGGCCTCCCGCATCCCCACCGCCACCCGCATCACCAACGTCGTGGCCACCCTGCGCGGCTCGGTGACACCGGACCGTGTGTACGTCGTCTCCGGGCACTACGACTCGCGGGTCACCGACGTCATGGACGCCACGTCCGACGCGCCGGGCGCGGACGACGACGCGTCCGGGGTGGCGGTCGTACTGGAACTGGCGCGGGTGATGGCGAAGCGGCGGCCGGCGGCCACGATCGTGTTCGCGGCGGTGGCGGGGGAGGAGCAGGGACTGTACGGGTCGACGCACCTGGCCGAGCTGCTGAAGGCGGCCGGTACGGACGTGCAGGGGATGTTCACCAACGACATCGTCGGCAGCCCGACCGCCGACGACGGGACGCGGGACCCGCACACGATCCGACTCTTCGCCGAGGGAGTGCCCACCTCCGAGACCCCGGAACAGGCCGCGATCCGCAGGTCGGTGGGCGGCGAGAACGACTCGGCCACCCGCCAGCTGGCCCGCTTCGTCCGGGACGTGGCCGACAACGATGCCACCGGCATGCGCGTCCGCGTGGTCTACCGCCGCGACCGCTACCTCCGCGGCGGCGACCACATCCCGTTCCTCGAACGCGCCTACCCGGCCGCCCGCTTCACCGAGCCCGCCGAGGACTTCGCCCATCAGCACCAGGACGTGCGCGTCGAGAACGGAAAGCAGTACGGCGACCTGCCGGAGTTCTGCGACTTCGGCTTCGTCGCCCGAGTGGCCAGGGTCAACGCCGCCGCCCTGTGGACCCTGGCCCAGGCGCCGGGGACACCGAAGGGGCTGAAGATCGTCACGTCCGCCCTGACCAACTCCACGACGCTGGTGTGGAGCCGCGGCACGGAGCCGGACCTGGCCGGGTACGAGGTGGTCTGGCGCGAGACGACGGCGCCGGAATGGACCCACGTGATCCCGGCGGGCGACGTCACGACGTACGAGGTGGACCTGTCGAAGGACAACGTCTTCTTCGGCGTACGAGCACGCAACACCCGCGGCCAGTGCAGCCCGGTGGCCTTCCCGAGCCCCCAGACATAGGGGGCGGGCACGCCCTTAGTTAGGGGCGCGGGGAACTGCGCGACCAGCCACACGCAACCCGCAGCCGCGAACGGCCCCGCACCCCCACGGCGACCAGGCACCCGCGTCCCGCACCCCTCACCGCGGCTCCGGCGGCCGCTGGCGCGGCATGTTCGGCCGGGAGTTCGCGCCGGGCGGCAGCGGCAACCGCCCCTGCGCGCTCCCCGGCTCCTGGCGGCCGCCACTCGCGCCCACCGACTGGATCCCCATCGGCGCCGACCCCGTACGGAACTCCACCATCCAGTCCGCCGTCTCGGTCCGCACCAGCTCCGTCACGTCCTCCGCGAACCGCCGCAGCACCGCCAGACAACGCTCGGCGGCCTCCCCGGCGGTCCCCTCGGTCGGCCCCAGGACCTCGCGCACGCTCTCCGACGCCCACTCGAACTGCAGTGCCTGCAGTCGTCGCGTCACCGCCTGCGCCGTGGCCACGTCCCTTATCCACCCGGACGTCACCCCGAAGAACCGGTCCACCGCCACGCAGGCCACGGCCAGCAGCAGCGCCAGATATCCCCAGGTGGCGGCCCCGCTGAGGACCCCGGTGAGGTCGAGCAGCGGCAGCGCGGCCCCGGTGACCGCCCCCGCCGCCGTCCCGGCCCGCAGCGCCCGCGCGCCGCGCCGCTTCCACACCCGGTCGGCGAGGTACCAGGCCGCCGTGTCCATCGCCCCGCGCTCCACCCACCGGTACAGCTCGTACAGCCGCTCGGCCGGCTCGCCCCAGTCCCCGAGCGGGAACGACCGCCCGGCCAGATCGCCCGGCCGCAGTCCGGCCGCGCCCTCGCCGCGCCCGTCCTGAGGCGGACCCTCGGGCTGCATCTCCGGCTGACCCACCCGGCACTCCCTACTGATCCACTGATCCCGAACCGACGCCGACCGTTCACATTGCGTGACATTGGATGACGACGCGGGACCCTTCCTACCGCCCAATGGGTGGCGAAGGCCTGCCTTTCGTCTCTTTTCCGCTCGCAAGGGGGCCTTGATCAGGTATGGGAGTCGCGGCGATCTCACTCGAAAGAGTGGCGGGGCGATGGCTGCGCGGAACACGTAGGCTCGTGCACAACGGTGGAAGCACAACGGATGAGACGACGAAACCAGGAGCTGATCGTGATTCCCGGTGGTGGCCAGCCCAACATGCAGCAGCTGCTCCAGCAGGCCCAGAAGATGCAGCAGGACCTGCAGCGGGCGCAGGAGGAACTGGCGCAGACCGAGGTCGACGGACAGGCGGGCGGGGGCCTGGTGCAGGCCACCGTCACCGGCTCCGGCGAGCTGCGCGCCCTGAAGATCGACCCGAAGGCTGTGGACCCGGAGGACACCGAGACCCTCGCCGACCTGATCGTCGCGGCGGTCCAGGCCGCCAACGAGAACGCGCAGGCCCTGCAGCAGCAGAAGCTCGGCCCGCTGGCCCAGGGCCTCGGCGGCGGCAGCGGCATCCCGGGCCTGCCGTTCTAGGAGCCGGCACCGCCTTTCTAAGCGGGGCCTGTGGCAACTACCGTACGAACTGAAAGACTCCAGGAAGGGCGATCCGTTGTACGAAGGCGTGGTCCAGGACCTCATCGACGAGCTGGGACGGCTGCCCGGCGTCGGTCCCAAGAGCGCCCAGCGGATCGCCTTCCACATCCTGCAGGCGGAGCCGACGGACGTACGGCGCCTCGCCCAGGCTCTGATGGAGGTCAAGGCGAAGGTCCGCTTCTGCGCGACGTGCGGCAACGTCGCGCAGGAGGAGCTGTGCAACATCTGCCGCGACACCCGCCGCGACCCCTCCGTCATCTGTGTGGTGGAGGAGCCGAAGGACGTGGTCGCGATCGAGCGCACCCGCGAGTTCCGCGGCCGCTACCACGTCCTGGGCGGGGCCATCAGCCCCATCGAGGGCGTCGGCCCCGACGACCTGCGCATCCGAGAACTTCTCGCGCGGTTGGCCGACGGTACGGTCACGGAACTGATCCTGGCCACGGACCCGAATCTGGAGGGCGAGGCCACGGCGACGTACCTCGCCCGAATGATCAAACCCATGGGCCTCAAGGTCACCCGCCTGGCCAGCGGCCTCCCGGTGGGTGGCGACCTGGAATACGCGGACGAGGTGACCCTCGGTCGCGCCTTCGAGGGGAGACGACTCCTAGATGTCTGACGCCACGCTGCACGACGCGACGCAGGACCCGGACGACTTCGCCGTCCAGATCGCGGACCAGGTAGAGAGCTTCCTGGTGGCCGTCACGGAGGTGGCCAAGGGCGACGAGCCCGGCTCGGCCGTCCCCTTCCTGCTGCTGGAGGTCTCCCAGCTGCTGCTGGCCGGCGGCCGCCTCGGCGCGCACGAGGACATCGTCCCCGACGAGCGCTACGAGCCGGACACGGGCCCGGACGCCGACGTGGACGAACTCCGCGAGAACCTCGCCCGCCTGCTGGACCCGGTGGACGTCTACTCGGAGGTCTTCGACCCCTACGAGCCTCGCAAGGCCCCCGTGCCGGCCCGGCTCTCCGACGACCTCGCCGACGTCATCACCGACCTCCGCCACGGCATGGCCCACTACCGCGCCGGCCGCGTCACGGAGGCCCTGTGGTGGTGGCAGTTCTCCTACTTCTCCAACTGGGGCTCCACGGCCTCCGCCGCCCTGCGCGCCCTGCAGTCCGTCCTCATCCACGTCCGCCTCAACCAGCCGCTCGAGGAGCTGGACGGCCTGGACACGGACCAGAGCATGGGCGACGAGACACTGGAGTTCGAGGCGGGCAAGGTGATGGCGGAGGAGATCGCGGGCCCGCTGGGCATCAAGCGGGGCTAGGACTGCTCCGGCCTCGGATCAGAGCGCTACGGCCGCGCCGGCCACGCCGATACCCGTGCCCGGCTCCGCCGGTACCGTCACGGTGATCGTGCTCGGCCGGCCCATGTCCGCGCCCTGGTGGACGGTCACGGTCGCGGGCGTCGCCACCAGCCCCAACTCGCGGAGGTAGCCGCCGAGAGCGGCCGCCGCGGCGCCGGTCGCCGGGTCCTCGACGACACCGCCGGGCGGGAACGGGTTGCGGGCGTGGAAGACCGTGGGGGACTCCCGCCAGACCAGGTCGACGGTCGTCCAGCCGCGACGGTCCATGAGGGCGGCGAGCGCGCCCATGTCGTAGCGCAGTTCGGCCAGCCGCTCGCGGTCGGCGGCGGCGAGGACCGGATGCCAGGCGCCGGCGAAGGCCACGCGCGGCGGGAGCGCCGGGTCCAGGTCCTCGGCGGCCCAGCCCAGGATCGCCAGCAACTCGGCCAGGTCGGCCTCCGGGACCGGCACCGAACGCGGGGCGACGCTCACCAGGGTCGCCACCAGCGTGCCGTCGGCCGTCCGGTCGGTGGTGACCGTGACCGGGCCCGCCTTCGTGCGCAGCTCCAGCCGTCCGGTGCCGTGCCGCTCCGCGTGCGCGACAGCTGTCGCGATCGTCGCGTGACCGCAGAACGGGACCTCGGCGAGCGGGCTGAAGTACCGCACGTCCAGGGTGCCGTCATGGGACGGCACCACGAACGCCGTCTCCGAGTAGCCGACCTCGGCCGCGGCCGCCAGCATCGCCGCGTCGTCGACGCCGGTGGCATCGAGCACGACACCCGCCGGGTTGCCTCCCGCCGGGTCGGTGCTGAACGCCACGTATCGCAGAATCTCCATCCGGCGACCGTATCCGAACTGCCGTACGGCGGAGGCGTTCACAGCCCCCACAGTCCCTTCCCCACGGCCGTCACCCCGCCGGTCAGCGCGAGCGTCAGCACCAGCAGTCGGGCCCGCTTCTCCGGTATGCGCTGCGCGAGCGACCTGCCGACGAGCGCGCCGGCCGCCATCGCGCAGGCCACCGCCGTCCACTGGGCGCCGCCCAGCCGCGGCGCCCCGTTCGCGGCCACCGAGAAGGCGTTCACCACCACCCCGTAGAACTGCGCGTTCGGCACGAACTCCCGTACCGTCCAGCCCGCGTTGAGCGCATACAGGGAGATCGGCGGGCCGCCCACGCCCGCCGCCGAGTTCATGAACCCGCCGACGGCACCGGCGGCGACGGCCCCCTTCGTCCCGCGCAGCGCGGCCACCCGCGCACCCCGCATCACCAGCAGCACGGCGACCGTCACCAGAGCGCCCATCACCAGCAGCAGGCCGGGCTCGGGCAGCCGACGCGTCACCCATGCCCCGGCCGGCACCGTGCACGCCGCCGCCAGGCACAGCGGCACCATGGCGGCCGGCCGCACCCGCCGCCACCCGCCCGCGAGCCCGACGACGCTGATGGCGCCCGCGGCGCAGTTGGCCAGCACCACCCCGTCCACCGGCCCCAGCAGCAGGACCAGTGCGGGTACGGCGACCAGCGCGAAGCCCATGCCGGTCAGCCACTGCACCGACGAGCCGAGCAGCACGATGCCCGCGAGCAGCGCGTCGCCGGCCCACCCCTCGGTCACGCCTCGGAATCCTCCCCCCACCGGCGGGTGTGATCAATGGCGCGTCCCGGCGGTGCCCCTGAGCGAGCGGGTTGTGACCCGGGGCACTTTCCGAGTGGCGCGGACGTTCGGGGGGCAGGTGCTGTCCGGAACGCGAGCGGGCCGAGATCTCACGATGCGATATCGCGGAGGGGATTTTCGGACGCTCGTTAAACTGAGCCGACATATACGGGACTGAGCGAGGAGCGCACGTGGGCCTTGTCGTGCAGAAGTACGGAGGCTCCTCCGTAGCCGATGCCGAAGGCATCAAGCGCGTCGCCAAGCGGATCGTGGAAGCGAAGAAGAACGGCAACCAGGTGGTTGTCGTCGTTTCCGCGATGGGCGACACGACGGACGAGCTGATCGATCTCGCCGAGCAGGTTTCTCCCATGCCTGCCGGGCGGGAGTTCGACATGCTGCTGACCGCCGGAGAGCGGATCTCCATGGCACTGCTGGCCATGGCGATCAAAAACCTGGGCCACGAGGCCCAGAGCTTCACCGGCAGTCAGGCGGGCGTCATCACCGACTCCGTCCACAACAAAGCCCGCATCATCGACGTGACACCGGGGCGCATCCGCACCGCGCTCGACGAGGGCAACATCGCCATCGTCGCCGGCTTCCAGGGTGTCAGCGCCGACAAGAAGGACATCACGACCCTCGGTCGCGGTGGCTCCGACACCACGGCGGTCGCGCTGGCCGCGGCCCTCGACGCCGAGGTGTGCGAGATCTACACCGACGTCGACGGCGTGTTCACCGCCGACCCGCGTGTGGTGAAGAAGGCGAAGAAGATCGACTGGATCTCCTTCGAGGACATGCTGGAGCTGGCCTCGTCCGGTTCCAAGGTGCTGCTCCACCGCTGCGTGGAGTACGCCCGCCGCTACAACATTCCGATCCACGTCCGGTCCAGCTTCAGCGGACTGCAGGGCACCTGGGTCAGCAATGAGCCGATTGGGGACAAGAAGGTGGAGCAGGCCATCATCTCCGGTGTCGCGCACGACACCTCCGAGGCCAAGGTCACGGTCGTCGGCGTGCCGGACAAGCCGGGCGAGGCCGCAGTCATCTTCCGCGCCATCGCCGACGCCGAGATCAACATCGACATGGTGGTGCAGAACGTGTCGGCCGCGTCCACCGGGCTGACCGACATCTCCTTCACCCTTCCCAAGACCGAGGGCCGCAAGGCCATCGACGCCCTGGAGAAGGCGAAGGTCGGCATCGGCTTCGACTCGCTGCGCTACGACGACCAGATCGGCAAGATCTCCCTCGTCGGCGCCGGCATGAAGACGAACCCGGGCGTGACCGCCGCCTTCTTCGAGGCGCTGTCCGACGCGGGCGTGAACATCGAGCTGATCTCGACCTCCGAGATCCGGATCTCGGTCGTCACCCGCGCCGACGACGTGCCGGACGCCGTGCGCGCCGTGCACAGCGCCTTCGGCCTGGACTCCGACAGCGACGAGGCCGTCGTCTACGGGGGCACCGGGCGCTGATGTCTGGGACCGGACGGCCGACGCTCGCGGTCGTGGGCGCGACCGGGGCCGTCGGCACGGTCATGCTCCAGATCCTGTCCCAGCACGCGGACATCTGGGGCGAGATCCGTCTGATCGCCTCGCCGCGCTCGGCCGGCCGCAAGCTGGCCGTGCGCGGTGAGCAGGTCGAGGTGGTGGCGCTGACCGAGGAGGCCTTCGACGGGGTCGACGTCGCCATGTTCGACGTGCCCGACGAGGTCGCCGAGCAGTGGGCGCCCCTCGCCGCCGCCCGGGGCGCGGTCGTGGTGGACAACTCGGGCGCCTTCCGGATGGACCCTGAGGTCCCGCTGGTCGTCCCCGAAGTCAATCCGCACTGCGCCCGCCGCCGGCCGCGCGGGATCATCGCCAACCCCAACTGCACGACCCTGTCGATGATCGTGGCGCTCGGCGCGCTGCACGCCGAGTTCGGGCTGCGCGAGCTGGTGGTGTCCTCGTACCAGGCGGTGAGCGGCGCCGGCCGCGCCGGTGTCGAGACGCTCCGCCGGCAGCTGGCGCTGGTGGCCGGCACGGAGCTGGGGACGCACCCCGGTGACCTGCGGCGGGCCGTCGGCGACGACACCGGGCCGTTCCCGGAGCCGGTGGCGCTGAACGTCGTACCGTGGGCCGGGTCGTTGCGCGAGGACGGCTGGTCGTCGGAGGAGATGAAGGTGCGGGACGAGACCCGCAAGATCCTCGGACTGCCCGGCCTTCCCGTCGCGGTCACCTGCGTACGGGTCCCGGTCGTCACCACGCACTCCCTGACCGTCCACGCCCGATTCGAGGGCGAGGTCACCGTGGACGGCGCCCGCGAGATCCTGGCCACCGCGCCCGGTGTCGTGCTCTTCGACGACCCGGCCGCCGGGGAGTTCCCCACGCCCGCCGACGTGGTGGGCACCGACCCGACCTGGGTGGGCCGGGTGCGGCGCGCGCTCGACGATCCGACCGCGCTCGAACTGTTCGTCTGCGGGGACAACCTGCGCAAGGGCGCGGCCCTCAACACCGCCCAGATCGCCGAGCTGGTGGCCGCCGAGCGGGCGTGACGCGAGACGCCCCGGACGCGGGTCCGGGGCGGTTTGTATGATCTGTGAACGAAGTGTGAGCCGGTCCATGGTCCGGACCACTTGCTGTGGACCCCGTCGGCGTCCGAAGATTTTCCTCCCCGTCCTTCCGCAACCGCGCGAAGGGCGGGGAGCGTCTTTGCGAACGCCCTTCAGAGGGTCGAACGTCCTTCAGGGGGCCGACCGCCTTCGGGAGTCGGCAGGGACGCGGTACGAGGTGTGGGGACATCTCGGTCATTCGGTATATAGGGGAAGAGCGGGTAGGCATGAGGGCGTTTGACGCACGGTCGGTTGTGCTGCCTGACGCGAGACGGCCGGTCACGGCACATGACGCGAAAGTGACGCCCGGCACGTACAACCTTGACGGGGGGAAGCGTGTCCAACTGACGTGGCCCAGGTTCTCGACTTCAGCGCTGCTACGCGCAGCCGACCCCGCATGCCCGGCGCGCCCGGCGGCATGCCGGTGATCGCGCCCATGCCCGCAGCGCGGCCCGCCCGCATACCCAGTCAGCGCGACGGCGTCGAGGACGCCGTGGCGGCCGGAACCACCGTCGACCACCTGACCGAGACCTATCGGGCGCACTACCGCTCGCTGCTGGGCCTCGCCGCCCTCCTGCTCGACGACACCGCGTCCTGCGAGGACGTCGTCCAGGAGGCCTTCATCCGCGTCCACTCCGCGCGCAAGCGCGTCCGTGACCCGGAGAAGACCCTCGCCTATCTGCGGCAGACGGTCGTCAACCTCTCCCGCTCGGCCCTGCGCCGCCGCATCCTCGGCCTCAAGCTGCTGTCCAAGCCGATGCCGGACATGGCGAGCGCGGAGGAGGGGGCGTACGACCAATTGGAGCGCGACTCCCTCATCAAGGCGATGAAGGGGCTGCAGCGCCGGCAGCGCGAGGTGCTGGTGCTGCGCTACTTCGCGGACATGACCGAGGCGCAGGTCGCCGAGACGCTCGGCATATCGCTGGGCTCGGTGAAGGCGTACGGCTCCCGCGGTATCGCCGCCCTGCGCGTCGCGATGGAGGCGTCGGCATGAACCGCGACGCCCAGGGACCCGACTCCCGAGACCGCCACGAGCCCTTCGCCTGGCACGAGCCGACGGCACCGCACGAGCAAGAGCACACGCAATCGCACGCTGGGAACGGAACTGTGAACCACGGCCCCGACGACCAGAGCCCGGACGGGTTCGACTCGGACGAGCTGGCTCTGCGCAGGATGCTGCACCAGGCGGTGCAGACGGTCGAGCCGCGCGACGGCACATTGGAGCACCTGCGGCGGGCCGTGCCCGCCCGGCGCGCCCGCAAGCGGCAGGCGATGGTCGGCATGGCGGCCGCGGCACTCTTCCTCGGCACCGCCGTCCCGGCCCTGGTGCACGTCTCCAACTCCACCGGCTCGGACGTCAACCCGTCCGTCGCCGGCCAGGCCTCACAGGCCCAGGGCGGGGCGAACCAGGGAAAAACCGACGGCAGTGAGAGCACTGCCGGCGGCACCTCCGGCAAGTCCGGGAACCCCGGCAAGAACGGCACCAAGGGCGACGACAAGGGCAAGAACTCCGGCGCCGGCACCGGCGGCACGGCCGGCACCGACCCCTCGGCGACCTCCGCGACGGCCCCGGTCTGCGCGGCCGGCCAGCTCGGCCAGGCCACCGGCAGCGCCGCCGCCCCGGACGCCGCGGGCACCGTCTACGGCACCTTCCGCGTCGTGAACATCTCCACCGCCTCCTGCACCGTCGACGCCCTCGGCTCGGTGGGCTTCCAGACGGCGGGCGCCGCGGACGCCGCGAAGATCAGCACCATGCGGCACGTGTCCGGCGACGCGGCGGCCGGGCTGCCCGACCCGTCCACCGAGCTCGCCTCACTGATCCTGCAGCCCGGCGCGGCCTACGAGGTGAAGTTCGCCTGGGTGCCCTCCCAGAGCTGCCCCAGCACCGGTGGCGACAGCGGCGGCACCACGGACGGCGGCCCCACCGCCGACCCGTCCCCCACGGGCGACACCACCAGCAGCACCAGCGGCACCACGTCCACGGGCACGGACAGCGGCGTGACCACCCAGATGCTCAGGACGGACGGCACGGCGGACGGCAGCGTGATCGTGTCGCACACGACGCAGGCCGGATCACCCACGGCCACCGCGACGGTGCCGAACGCGTGCGCCGGAATCGTCTACTACACGGGGCTGCTCGCGGGGTCCTGAGCCTCGGCCTCGCTCACCAGCCCCATCGCCGCGTCGCGCGCGAACTCCACCTCCCGGCGCACCAGCCGGAACCACATGAACACCACGAACCCGGCGAACACGAACCACTCGCCGGTGTAACCGAGGTTCTGGAAGGCCTTCAGGTCCAGCCCGGAGTCGGCCGGCGCCTTCGCCGGCACGGCCTTCATCCCGGAGTCCGCCGTGTTCAGGGTGACCCAGGCGTCGTACACGTCGTACGGCACCAGGTTCACCAGCGACGCCGCGCTGATCGCGGCGGTCTGCCCGGCAGGCAGGCCGCCCCGCGCGCTCACCCCGTTGTCCCCGGGGGTCTCGGACGCCTGCAGCGCGCCGGTGACGGTGACCTCACCGCTCGGCGCGGCGGGGGCCCGGGCCGCGTCGGCCGACCCCGGCAGCCAGCCTCGTACGACCGGCAGCGCCTTGCCGCCGTCGACGCGCAGCAGCGTCAGCACGTAGTACCCCTGCCTGCCGTCCAGGGTGCGGTCCGGCACCAGCAGCTGCTTGCCCCAGCGGCCGGTCGCGGTGACCTGCCGGCCCGAGGTGGCCTTGTCCACGGGCAGCAGCTCCCGCAGGGGGCGCGCGGCCTCCCGCTTGCTGTCGGCGGCCTGCGCGGTCGCCGCGCGGTGGTCCTGCACCCGGCCCTCGAAGCGGCTCAGCTGCCATGACCCCATGAAGATGCAGAAGGGGATGGCGAGCAGCACGAAGACGTTGATCCCCCACCACCGGGGCGTCAGCAGAAACCGGTACACGCCTTCCACGGTACGGGGCCGCCGTGGCACGCCCGGCCGCGGGGTTCGCTCCGCCGCGCCCACCGTTCGACGGCCTGGACGTGTGTTCGGTAAGGGCGCGGTAGAAGTTGTCCACAGCCTGCGGACCCTGGCGGCGAATTGTCCGCGCGAGCAGGCACTATGGGGCCATGACTGAGAGCAACGGGTTCGCTGCCCCCAAGCGGAACGAGGACATGCCCGACTGGGAGAAGCGCTTCCGGGCGCCACGGGTGTGGCTGCCCGAATGGGCCGAGGACGCCCCGGACCGCTCCCTGTTCGTGTCGAACGCCACGGGCACGTACGAGCTGTACGCCTGGGACCGGGCCACGGGTGCTCAGCGCCAGGTCACGGACCGGCCGAACGGCACGACGGACGGCGTGCTCTCCCCGGACGGCGCGTGGATCTGGTGGTTCGACGACAAGGACGGCGACGAGTTCGGCGTCTGGCGCAGACAGCCCTTCGACGGCGGCCCCGACGAACTCGCCGCCCCCGGCCTGGACGCCTCCTACCCGGCGGGCCTGGCCCTGGGCCGCGACGGCGACACGGCGGTCGTCGGCCGCTCCACCGACGAGGAGGGCACCACGATCCACCTCGCGCGCGCCGGTTCGGCCCCCGTGGAGATCTACCGCCACCGGGAGTCGGCGGGCGTCGGCGACCTCTCCCACGACGGCACCCTGATCGCGATCGAGCACACCGAGCACGGCGACGCCATGCACTCGGCGCTGCGCGTCCTGCGCCCCGACGGCACCCCCGTCGCCGAGCTCGACGACACCAAGGGCGGCACCGAGGAACTGGGCCTGGAGGTGCTGGGCTTCGCCCCCGTCGAGGGCGACACCCGCCTGCTCATCGGCCACCAGCGCCGCGGCCGCTGGGAGCCGCTGGTGTGGGACGTGGCGACCGGCGAGGAGACCGACCTGGCCCTGGAGCTGCCCGGCGACGTCAGCGCCGAGTGGTACCCGGACGGCGCGGGCCTGCTCATCGTGCACAGCTTCGAGGCCCGCAGCGAACTCTTCCGGTACGACCTGGCCGGCCGCGCCCTGGAGCGGATCCCCACCCCGCCCGGCTCCGTCTCCGGCGCCTCGGCCCGCCCCGACGGCAGCGTGGAGTACCTGTGGTCCTCGGCCGCCGAGCCCTCGGCGGTGCGCTCCACCACCGGCAAGGTCGTCCTCGACCCGCCCGGCCTGAAGTCCCCGGGCTCGGTCCCGGTGGAGGACGTGTGGGTGGACGGCCCCGGTGGCCGCATCCACGCCCTGGTCCAGAAGCCGGCCGGAGCCACCGGCCCCCTGCCGACCGTGTTCGACATCCACGGCGGACCCACCTGGCACGACAGCGACGCCTTCGCGGCCGCTCCGGCGGCCTGGGTCGACCACGGCTACGCGGTGGTCCGCGTCAACTACCGCGGCTCCACGGGCTACGGCCGCGCCTGGACCGACGCCCTCAAGCACCGCGTCGGCCTGATCGAGCTGGAGGACATCGCGGCGGTCCGCGAGTGGGCGGTGACCTCCGGACTCGCCGACCCCGACCGGCTCGTCCTCACCGGCGGGTCCTGGGGCGGCTACCTCACCCTCCTCGGCCTCGGCACCCAGCCGGACGCCTGGACCCTGGGCATCGCCGCGGTCCCGGTCGCCGACTACGTCACGGCCTACCACGACGAGATGGAAGCCCTGAAGGCCATGGACCGCACCCTGCTGGGCGGCACCCCGGAGGAGGTCCCCGAGCGCTTCGAGGCGTCCTCACCCCTGACCTACGTGGACAAGGTCACCGCCCCGGTCTACATCTCGGCCGGCGTCAACGACCCACGCTGCCCGATCCGCCAGATCGAGAACTACGTCAAGCGCCTGGAGGCCAGAGGCGCGGTCCACGAGGTATACCGCTACGACGCGGGCCACGGCTCCCTGGTAGTGGACGAACGCATCAAACAGGTACGCCTGGAACTGGAGTTCGCGGAAAAGCACTTGAGAGAGGCATAGCCGCGAGGGCAGCAGCCGCGGGCAGTCGTGCCGCTGGGGCGGCACGGGTGGGCGCGGCGGCACCCCGCAAGCGCGGGCAGCGAAACCCCACCCGGACAGCCCCAACCTGGGTCCCTGCCCAACCCCGGCTCCGGCGCCCCGCGCCAACCCCGGCTCCGGGCGCCCGGCGTCATCCCCGGCGCCCGGCGTCATCCCCGGCGCCCGGCGTCATCCCCGGCGCCCGGCGCCATCCCCGGCGCCCGGCGCCAACCCGGCCCCGGCACCCGCGCCGCCCTGCCAATTCACGCCCCCGCCGCCTCCCGCCGCCGCCCCAACAACTCCGCCAACCCGACCCGCGTCGCCGCCATCACCACCCGATCGGACTTCCGCAGCACATACGCCCCGTCCAGATCCCACACCAGCCCCGCTCCCCCGACGCCCCGCGCGTCCTCGTACGCCTCCTCGGCGGCCGGCTCCTGCCGACCCCCCGCCGACACCCCCCGCTCCAACGCCAGCACCCGCCACGCCCCCGCCCGGAACGCCTGCGCGACCGTCTTCCCCTCCAGCTGCGGATGCCCGTCCACATCCACCGCGGCGAACAGCAGGACCCGCCGCTCCACGGGGATCGCCCCCAGGATCTGCCGCCCCATCATCGCCCCGGCGAAAGCGGGAGCCGCCAGATGGGACACGCTCCGGCTCCGGGTGGACGCCCGCGGATGGGCGGCCCGCAGGGTCCGGTACACGGCGGTCGCGAAGTCGTCGTCGTACAGCCGCAGCACCACCCGTAGATCGGGCCGCACGGAGCGGGCGTACAGCGCGGCCTCCAGGTTGGTCGTGTCCGCGCTGGTCACCGCGAGCAGCGCCTCCGCCCGGTGGATCTTGGCGGCCTCCAGGACGCCCTCCTGGGTGACGTCACCGAGGACGACGGGCACCCGCAGCCGCCGGGCCGTGGCCAGGCCCCGCGCGTCGGGGTCGGACTCGACGCACACCACCGGAATCTGCAGTTCCCGCAGCCGGGTCAGCACCCGCGTGCCGATCTTGCCCAGCCCGAGGAGGACGACATGCCCGCTCAGTCCGCGGGGCGGCTTGCGCAGCGCGGAGGCCGTGCGGAAGGTGCCCAGCGCCTCCAGGACCGCCGCCAGCAGCACCGGCAGCAGCAGCAACCCCACCAGTCCGGAGAGGAGTTGGAGGATCTGGCGGCCGATGGGCTGCCCGATGGCGGGGTCGTCGATGGCGAAGAGGTCGAGCAGGGTCAGGTAGAAGGCCTGCAGCGGGTGCATCCGGGTCACCGCCGACAGGGCGATGGCGAGCGCGATCACGCATGCCGCCATGCCCGCCAGCGACCACCGCAGCCGCCGCGAGAACAGCGACGCGAACGGCACGGCACCCCGGGCCGGCGGCAGCGCGGGCCCGGAGTACGACACCTGCTCCAGCACCACCGTCCCGCGTCCGGTCGCACCCCGCACCGCCTCCGCGTCGGGCAGCAGCAACGGCTCCTGGTCGGGGCCGAGTCCGACGCCGTCGGCCCCGGCCGGGTCGTTGCTGGAGAGCACCGCCAGCGTGGCCAGACCCGGCTCCGGGAGCTGACCGGGGCGCGGCGTGCGCTCCACGGCGCGCAGCAGCAGCCCGTCGGTCTGGACGACCTTGCTGGTGCCGGCGACGGCGGTGGCGGCCAGCGCCGGCGCGGCCGTGTCGGCGTCGGACAGCACGGTGGTGGACGCGTCGAAGCCGGTGGTGTCGGAGCCGCCCGCGGCCAGCGCGGACGCCTGGTCGAGGAGTTCCTCGATGTGCTGGCCGAGCCGCCGGTTGTACAGGCGCAGCACGAGCCGCAGCCGGGGGTTGAGGCGGCGGGCGGTGAGGGCGGCGCGGATGTTGGTCTCGTCGTCGTCGTACACGAGGGCGAGCGCGGCGGCCCGTTCCACGCCGGCCTCGGCGAGCACGGTCTCGGTCGCCTCGGTGGCCTCGACGACCTGCTGGGCGCCGACGGGTTCGGCCATCCCCGCCCCGCCAGCCCGGCCCACGGCCGCGGTCACCCGGTCGAGCAGTGCCGTCGTCGTCGCGCGGGCCCGGCCCACCACCGGCAGCCGGACACCGCGCTCGGAGGGCGGGACGACGAGGGTGACCTGTTCGCCGTAGACACCGCGCAGCTCGGCGGCCAGCCGGTGGGCCAGTCCGTCGTCACCGCAGACCACCATGTGCGCGGACCCGCCATCGTCCGGCTGAACTTGATTCGGAACGCTCGCCACGAGGGCAAAGACTGCCCCACCGGGACGGGTGGTTCCAGCGAAGAACCCGTACGGTCACTGAACGTCCACGGCGCTCCCGCCGTACTGAGGGGGAGCAGGACCAGCGCACCGCCGCAGCGCACCACCGGAGGTACCTCGCCCGTGGCCATCACCAGACCAGCCCCGACGGGCACGGACACCCACGAGCCGACGCGCGACGCCGCCCCCGAACCGCATGCGGCACCGCGGCCGGCGCCCGGCTCCGGGTCGGAGTCCAGGTCGCCGCTCGTGCTCACCATGCTCCTGCTGACGCTGGTGCTGCTGCAGGGCCCCATCCGCGGCGCCCTCAACGCACCCGTCATGCAGAGCTGGATGACGGTGTTCGTCGCCGTGCTGGTGCAGGCGCTGCCCTTCCTCGTGCTCGGCGTCCTGCTCTCGGCGGCCATCGCGGTGTTCGTGCCACCGGCGTTCTTCGCGCGGGCGCTGCCCAGCCGGCCCGCCCTGGCGGTGCCGGTCGCCGGGATGGCGGGGGCGATGCTGCCGGGCTGCGAGTGCGCGTCCGTGCCGGTGGCCGGGGCGCTCGTGCGGCGCGGGGTGACCCCGGCCGCGGCGCTCGCGTTCCTCCTGTCCGCCCCGGCGATCAACCCGATCGTGCTGACGGCGACCGCGGTGGCCTTCCCCCGCAACCCCGAGATGGTCGTGGGCCGGTTCGTCGCCAGCCTGGCCGTGTCGTGCGTGATGGGCTGGCTGTGGCAGCGGCTCGGCCGCACGGACTGGCTGCGCACACCGCAACGCTCCCACTACGAGGGCCCCAGCAAGGGCGCCGCGTTCTGGAACTCGGTCCGGCACGACGTGATGCACGCGGGCGGATTCCTGGTGGTGGGCGCGATGGCCGCCGCGACGCTCAAGGCGGTGGCCCCGGCGAGCTGGCTGCGCACGGCGGCCGAGAACCCGCTGGTGGCGATCCTCGCGCTCGCCGTCCTTGCGGTCCTGCTGTCGATCTGCTCGGAGGCGGACGCGTTCGTGGCGGCGTCGCTGACGCAGTTCTCGCTGACGGCCAAGCTGGCGTTCCTGGTGGTGGGCCCGATGATCGACCTCAAACTGTTCGCCATGCAGGCGGGCACCTTCGGCCGCGGCTTCGCCCTGCGCTTCGCGCCCGCCACCTTCGTCCTCGCGATCACGGGCGCGGTGCTGACCGGGGCGGTGCTGCTGTGAACCGGCAGGCGCAGGCGGCGATCCTGTTCCTGACCGGCGCGGCCCTGCTGCACGCCGGCTTCACCAACCTCTACCTGCGCTATGTCAAGGCGGGGCTCCAGCCGCTGCTGCTGGCCTCCGGCGCGGTGCTGATCGTCGCGGCGCTGGCGACGATCTGGTACGAGTGGCGGGGCCGCCGGAACCACGAGGCGGACGCCCACGACGACCACGGGCACACCCACCGCGAACCCCGCATCTCCTGGCTGCTGGTCCTGCCCCTGCTCGCCCTCATCCTGGTCGCCCCGCCGGCCCTCGGCTCCTACAGCGCGATGCGCACCGGTACGGCTCTGCAGCAGCCGTACGGTTACGGCAAGCTGCCCGCCACCGGCCCGCTCGACCTCAACGTGGTCGACTACGCCACCCGCGCCGTCTACGACCACGGCCGCTCCCTGAAGGGCCGTGAGATCAAGGTCACCGGCTTCGTCGCCCTCGACCGCTCCGGCGCCCCCTACCTCGTCCGCATGGCCCTCAACTGCTGCGCCGCCGACGCCCAGCCGGTGAAGATCGCCCTGACCGGCAAGATCCCTCCGGTGCTGCAACCCGACAAGTGGCTTGAGATCACGGGGAGTTACACCGCCCGGCAGACCAGGGACCCGGTGAACGACGGCCCCGTCCCGTATCTGAAGGTCACCTCCGCGACCCCGGTGGCGACGCCGAAGGACCCGTACGACGAGAGCTGGAACAACTGACGCGCCTCGCCACCGCGCTGTCCGCACCGAGAAACAGCAGGTCACTCATGTCGGCCCTGTGACATCATGCGCCCCATGACGACCGGCCAGACCCCGCTGACGATGCAGGACGCCATCCTCACGCTCCAGAACTACTGGAGCGCCAACGGCTGCATGATCACGCAGCCGTTGAACACGGAGGTCGGCGCGGGTACGGCCAACCCGTCCACGGCGCTCAGGGTCATCGGCCCCGAGCCCTGGAGCGTCGCCTACGTCGAGCCCAGCGTGCGCCCGGACGACTCCCGCTACGGCGAGAACCCCAACCGTCTGCAGACGCACACCCAGTTCCAGGTGATCCTCAAGCCCGACCCGGGCAACCCGCAGGAGCTCTACCTCGGCAGCCTCGAGGCGCTCGGCGTCGACCTGACCGCCCACGACATCCGGTTCGTCGAGGACAACTGGGCCTCGCCCGCGCTGGGCGCCTGGGGACTGGGCTGGGAGGTCTGGCTGGACGGCATGGAGATCACCCAGTTCACCTACTTCCAGCAGGTGGGCGGCGTCTCCCTCAGCCCGGTCTCGGTGGAGATCACCTATGGCCTGGAACGCATCCTGATGAACCTCCAGGGCGTCTCCCACTTCAAGGACATCGCCTACGCGCCCGGCATCACCTACGGCGAGGTGTTCGGCCAGAACGAGTACGAGATGAGCCGCTACTACCTCGACGACGCCGACGTGGACACGAACCACCGGCTGTTCGAGGCGTACGCGGCCGAGGCACGGCGCCTGCTGGACCTGGAGCTGCCGGTCCCGGCGTATCTGTACGTCCTCAAGTGCAGCCACACCTTCAACGTCCTCGACGCGCGCGGCGCGATCAGCACCACCGAGCGGGCCAAGGCGTTCTCCCTGATGCGCGGCCTGACCCATGAGTCGGCCAAGCTGTGGGCCGCGCGCCGCACCGCGCTGGGTCACCCGCTCGGTGTCACCCCCGAGCCCGCCCCGGCGGTGCGCGCCCCACTGCCCACCGTGCCCGGGACCGAGACGCTGCTGTTCGAGATCGGCCTGGAGGAGCTGCCGTACGCCGACGTCGTCGCCACCACCGACGCGATGCGCGAGTCGGTCACCGCCAAGCTGGCCGCGACCCGCCTGCGGCACGGGCAGATCAACGTGATGGCCACCCCGCGCCGGGTCGTCGTCACCGTCGAGCGGGTGGAGCCGCGCGAGGCGGACACCGAGAAGACCGTGCGCGGGCCGAAGGCGGCGGCCGCCTACAAGGACGGCGCCCCGACGCAGGCCCTGCTGGGCTTCGCCCGCAGCCAGGGCGTCGAGCCCGACGCCGTCCGGACGGTCACCGTCAAGGGCACCGACTACGTCGCCGTCACCCGCGAGGAGCCGGGCCGCCCGGCCACCGAGGTGCTCAGCGACCTGCTCTCCGAGGTCGTCTCCGGGCTGCGAGCCTCCCGCAACATGCGCTGGAACGATCCCGCGCTCTCCTTCTCCCGCCCGGTCCGCTGGCTGCTGGCCCTGCTCGGCCGCACCCCGCTGCCCGTGACGGTCTCCGCGCTGGCCTCCGGCACCACCACCCGGGTTCACCGCACCGCCGCCGACCCGGTCGTCCAGGTGACGACCGCCGAGGGCTACTCGCACTTCCTGAAGATGCACGGCATCGTGCTGGAGCGCGAGGTCCGCTACGACGCCGTGGTGCGCGGCGCCGAGCGGCTGGCGGCCGAGGTCGGCGGCCGCATCGACGCCGAGGGGCAGGCCGGGCTGATCGACGAGATCACCGACATCCTGGAGTTCCCGCACCCGGTGCGCGGCTCCTTCGAGGAGCGCTACCTCGACCTCCCGGCGAGCGTGCTGACCACCGTGATGCGCAAGCACCAGCGCTATCTGCCGGTGCTGGACGGCGACCGCCTGATGCCGCACTTCGTCACCTTCGCCAACGGCGCCTGCGACGACGACGTGGTGCGGGCGGGCAACGAGGCGGTGCTGCGCGCCCGTTACGAGGACGCGGCCTTCTTCTGGCGGGCCGATCTGAAGGTGGCGCCCGCCGACTTCCGTGCCCGCCTGGACCAGCTGACCTTCGAGGACCGCCTCGGCACGGTCGCCGACCGCGCCACCCGCATCGCCGCCCTGGCCCTCGACCTCGCGGGCCGCGCCGGCCTTGCCGAGGACACGACGGCGACCGTCCGGCGCGCCGGTGAGCTGGCCAAGTTCGACCTGGCCTCGCAGATGGTCGTCGAGTTCTCCGGACTGGCCGGGGTGATGGCGGAGGAGTACGCCCGTCGCGCCGGTGAGCCGGAGGAGGTCGCGCGGGCGCTGGCCGAGATGGAGCTGCCGCGCTCGGCCGGCGGCGCCCTGCCCGCCTCCGACGCGGGCGCCGTGCTCTCCCTCGCCGACCGCTTCGACCTGGTGACCGGCATGTTCGTGATCGGCGCGGTGCCCACGGGCAGCTCCGACCCGTACGGCGTGCGCAGGGCGGCGATCGGCCTGGTCAACGTCCTGCGCGCGGTACCGGCGACGGCCGCCGTCGGCGTGAGCGACGGCCTGCGCGCGGCGGCCGCCCGCTACACCGCCCAGGGCATCGAGGTCCCCGCCGAACGCCTCACCGAGGCCGCCGAGTTGATCGCCCGCCGCTATGAGCAGCAGCTCACCGACGCGGGGCACGAACACCGTCTGGTGCAGGCGGTACGGGTGTGGGCGGACCGCCCGGCCACCGGGGACCGTGTGCTGGCGGCACTGGAACAGCACGTGGAGACAGCGGAGTTCGGGGCGCTGGTGGCGGCGCTGCAGCGGGTGGTGCGCATCCTTCCCGCCGACGAACCCAAGGACGCCGACCGCTCGTTGCTCACGGCACCGGCCGAACTGCGCCTGGCCGAGGCGACGGAGGCGGTCCGCGGCGTCCTTCAGGGCCGGGAGGACGACCTCACCGCGCTGGTCGGGGCATCCGCGCCGCTGGTCGAGGCGATCGACGCGTTCTTCAACGAGGTGCTGGTCATGGACCTCGACCTGGGGATCCGGGCTGCGCGACTGTCCCTGCTGGCGGACGTGGCCCGGCTGACGAGCCGGACGCTGGACTGGAGCGCCCTGTAGTCAGAGCGCTTTCGCCGGCCAGTCCAGCAGCCGCGCCCCGATGACGGCCGTCTGCAGTGTGTACCGGTGGCCGGGGTCGCACGGATCGGCCCCGGTCAGCTGGTGGATCCGCGCCAGCCGGTAGGTCAGCGCCCGCACGCTCAGCGCCAGCCGCCGCGCGGCCTCAGCGGCGACGCACCCGCACTCGAAGTACACGTTCAGCGTCTCCAGCAGCGGCTCCGCGCCGCCGCGCGCCGCGGTCAGCGGACCCAGCGCGTCCCGCACCAGGTCGGCCATGGCCTGCCGGTCCCGGGTGAGAACGGGATACACCAGCAGGTCGGCGGCGCGCAGCACGGGCCCGTCCAGCCCGAGCCGCTCGGCCAGTTCGAGGGTGTTGAGGGCCTCCTCGTAGGACTGGACGACCCCGCCGGGACCCTGCTGCGGCCGGCCGATGGCGACACGGCAGCCGTCCGTGGCGGCGTACGCGTGCTTGGCGAAGTGGGCGAGCACCTCGTCCTGGTCGCCGGGCGCGACGCACAGCAGCCGTCCGTCCTTGGTGGTGAGCAGGATGTTGCGCTCGCCGAAGCGGGCGTTGAGAGCGTGCTCCACCCGGCGGGGGACCGGCGCGCCCTCGTCGTAGGCCGTGGGCCCCTGCGCGACCGCGACGGCGTGGGCGTGCGAGAGGCGCAGGCCGAAGCGTTCGGCGCGTTCGGCGAGGTGCCCGAGATCGCTGCGGCCGTAGAGGAGGTCGTCGATGAACTCCCGGCGCGCGGCCTCCTCCCGGCGTACGGCGACCAGTTGGGCGTGCTCGTAGCCCTCGGCGAAGGCGTCGACGACCTGCGTCATGGCGGCGAGCGTGCTGTCGGCGGAGCCGGGCGTGGCCGGCCAGGCGGCCCGGGTGGCCGTGAGGTGGGCGACGATCAGGGCGCGCAGCCCGTGACCGGCCTCCGCGGCCTGCTCGCCCAGCGCGCGCCGGGCCGCTATCTCGTCGCGGGTCAGCCGCCGGCCGGTCGCCGACACGTCCGCCAGCAGTTGGGCATACCCGTCCAGATACTGGCCGGACATCTCACGCTCCGCCACCTCGTCCCCCGTTTCCTGACGCGCCGGTGACGGTTTCTTAGCGCGGCCCCGGCATCGAGACCCTAGTGAACACTGCCGGAAACCGGCAATGCGCGGGCGTGCGCAGGGCGCGCACCATGGACCGAGGGGAGCACGACGGACGGTCCCGATGCCGGACTCCGGCATCGGGACCCATGGGACGGGGGTCGGGGATCATGGGGGCGTTTCTCGCGGCCGCCGCGGGGTTTCCCACCATCCTGTTCAGCTCGGCACTCGTCGTGGTCGTCGTCTTCTGGCTGCTGACCGCCGTCGGCGCCGCCGACCACCACGGCTTCCACGGGCACCAGCACTTCGATGCGTGGGGGATGGGCGGGGTGCCGGTGACGGTCGCGTTCTCCCTGCTCACCGCGGTCGCCTGGTTCGTCAGCCTCAGTACGACCGTGCTGCTGGACCCGTTGGTGCCGTTCGGGCTCGCCCGGGCCGCGTTCCGGGTCGCCGTCCTGGCCGTCGCACTGCTGGTCGCCTGGCGGACGACCCGGCTGCTCGTCCGCCCGCTGCGCCACCTCCTCCCGGACGCCCCCGGCCCCTCGCGGCACGACTTCGTCGGTCTGACCTGCACCATCCGCACGGGCCGGGTGGACGGAGGCTTCGGACAGGCCGAGGTCAGGCCGGCCGACGGCTCCAGCGCGCTGGTCCAGGTGCGCCAGTCGGGCGACGACGCCCTGGGCAGTGGCAGCACCGGGCTTCTGTACGCGTACGACGAGGCCGGCGAGTTCTTCTGGGTCGCGCCCTACGACAGCGCGCTCGACCCGCGGCGTCCCGGCTCCGGCTGATCCCCGTACCGCCGTATCCCCGTACCGCCCGCCCCCCCGCTTCGCCTTGTTCCGGCTCACCCACTCACTTCATCCTTCGAGGACTCATGTCATGAACGCCATCACCGTGGGCATCGGCGTGCTCGTCGCCGTCGTGCTGCTCATCGCGCTCACCCTGCTGCTGGTGGTCGGCCGGCTGTTCCGCAAGGTGGAGCAGGGCCGGGCGCTGATCATCTCCAAGACGAAGAAGGTCGACGTCACCTTCACCGGGGCCGTCGTCCTGCCGGTGCTGCACAAGGCCGAGTACATGGACATCTCGGTGAAGACCATCGAGATCCGCCGCACCGGCCGCGAGGGCCTGATCTGCCGGGACAACATCCGCGCCGACATCCACATCAGCTTCTTCGTACGGGTCAACAAGACCGTCGAGGACGTCATCAAGGTCGCCCAGGCCATCGGCACGCAGACCGCCAGCGACCCTGCGGCGATCCAGGACTTCTTCGCCGCGAAGTTCTCCGAGGCCCTCAAGACGGTCGGCAAGCAGCTGGACTTCGTCGACCTCTACACCAAGCGCGAGGAGTTCCGCGACCGGATCATCCAGGTCATCGGCACCGACCTCAACGGCTACCACCTCGACGACGCGGCCATCGACTTCCTCGAGCAGACCCCGATGACCCAGCTGGACGCGGCGAACATCCTCGACGCCCAGGGCATCCGGAAGATCACCGAGCTGACCACGGTCGAGCACGTGCGCACCAACGAGTACGAGCGCACCGAGCAGAAGGAGATCACCCGGCAGAACGTCGAGGCCCGGGAGACCATCCTGGAGCTGGAGCGCCGCCAGGCCGAGGCGGAGATCAGGCAGCGGCGCGAGGTGGAGACCCTGCGCGCCAAGGAGGAGGCCGTCACCGCGAAGGTGCAGGAGGAGGAACGGCTCGGCGCCCAGACCGCCTTCCTGCGCACCGAGGAACAGCTCGGCGTCCAGCGCGAGAACCAGGCCCGCGAGATCGCCGTGGCGCAGAAGAACCGTGAGCGGGTCATCGCCGTCGAGAACGAGCGCATCGAGAAGGACCGCCTGCTGGAGGTCATCGCGCGGGAGCGGGAGACCGCCCTGTCCGGGATCGCCAAGGACAAGGAGGTCGAGGCCGAGCGGCGGACCGTCGCGGACGTGATCCGGGAGCGGATCGCCGTCGACCGGACGGTCGCCGAGCAGGAGGAGGCCATCAAGAAGCTGCGGGTCGTCGAGGAGGCCGAGCGCGAACGCCAGTCGGTGATCATCGCCGCGGAGGCCGAGGCGCAGGAGAAGCTGGTCAAGGACATCAAGGCCGCCGAGGCGGCCGAGTCCGCGGCCAGGCACCGGGCGGCCGAGCAGCTCACCCTCGCCGAGGCGCGGCTGAAGTCAGCCGACCTCGACGCACGGGCCAAGCTGCGGCTCGCGGAAGGCGTACAGGCGGAGGAGGCGGCCGCGGGACTGGCCGCCGTGCAGGTCCGCGACAAGGAGGCCGAGGTCACCGAGAAGGCCGGCCGCGCGGAGGCCGTGGCCACGGAGGCCCGGCTGCGGGCGGAGGCGGAGGGCACCCGGGCGAAGACGCTCGCGGAGGCCGAGGGCGCCGAGGCCAGGCTGCGTGCCGAGGCCGAGGGCGCGCGGGCCAAGGCGCTCGCGGAGGCCACCGGCATCGGCGAGAAGCTCAAGGCCGAGGCCGAGGGCCTGAGCCAGAAGGCGGTCGCGATGGCAGCCCTGGACGACGCCTCCCGCGGCCACGAGGAGTACCGGCTGCGGCTGGCGGCGGAGAAGGAGATCCGCCTGGCCGGCCTCGACACGCAGCGTCAGGTCGCCGAGGCGCAGGCCACGGTCCTGGCGACCGGCCTGGAGAACGCCGACATCGACATCGTCGGCGGCGAGTCCGTCTTCTTCGACCGGCTGGTGTCGGCGATCTCGCTGGGCAAGGGCGTCGACGGGTTCATGGACAACTCGCACACGGCACAGGCCCTGGCGAAGCCCTGGCTCGACGGCACGGCGAGCTTCACGCAGGACGTGAGCCGCGTGCTGGGCTCGGTCTCCACCGCCGACGTACAGAACCTCACCGTCTCGGCGCTGCTGCTGAAGCTGATGAACACGGGCGGGGCGGATTCGGTCGCACTGCGGCAACTGCTCGACAGGGCAGGCGAGTTGGGAGTGGCCGACACTCCCCTGGCGTCCGTGAACGGCAACGTCCCGCGCGCCGAACTGCGCGACCAGCCCTGACGGCGCCGCGGAAGCCCGACGGCCCACCCGCGACCAGCCCTGACGGTGCCGCGCGCGGCCGACGCCCCGCCGTGTCACCCCTGAACCGTTCCGGAGCCGCCGCACGAGGGGACGGCGGCTCCGGAACCTTGACTCACCGATCTGCTGAGCTTCGTGGAGAGGCAACCATGACCACCGGCCCGGACACCGGTTCGTACGAGGTGCTGCGCGACCGCCTCACCGCCCAGGCCGCCGAACTCGCCCGCCGCGCCGAACTCCTCAACGCCCGCCGCGTCGAGGAGTTCGGCTCCACCGGGCTGGAGCTCACCGGCAGCGGAAGCCTGCGCACCGAGCACAACCGCGTCCCCCGCGACCTGGTCGCCGTCGGCGACGCGCTGCTCCTCGGCAGCACCGCGGCCCCGGGCCCGGGACGCCCGCCCACGGTCGCCGACGTCCTCACCCTCCACGACCGCGACCTGAACCCCCTGCCCGAGGACGCGGTCCCCGGTCTCCTCGACGATCCGGCCTTCGTCCGCGAGTTCGCCGAGCTCCACCGCTACTACCGAGACGCCCGGCTCCTCCGACTCCGCCTGCTGGACGGCCGGTTGCTGGCCGTCTTCCAGACCGGCGAGCTGCCCGACGACATCCGCGTGCTGCGCTGGAGCGTCGCGACCGACGGACGGATCTCCTTCCTCGACGCGCGCGGCGAACGCGACCACGTCCTGCCGCCGGCCCACGACTTCACCTGGACCCGGACCACCCGCGACGACCACGTCCTCGGCCGCCACCCCCATGTCTCCGTCGACGGCGAGGTGTTCGTCACCACGGTCGGCGGCGCCCTCACCGTCAAGACCGACGACGACACCGAGACCGCCGACGGCATCCACAGCGAACCGGTCGCCGAACCGCTGCAGTCCCTCGCCGACGCGGAGATCGCGTACGCGCGCGTGGGCACGCTGATCCTCCTGGACGTCCTGCCCTACAAGGAGGACACCCACCGCCACCTGGTCTTCAACACCCTCACCAGGACCGTCGTCCGGCTCGACGGCATCGGCCGGTCCTGCCGCCGCCTCCCCGAGGACCAGGGCGTCGTCTTCCCGGGCGGCTACTGCCTGGCCACGGGGGCGTACAAGACCTTCGACGGCGTCGACACCGACGGCCTCGAACTCGAGCGGACGGTCCGCTCACCGAACGGCGAGGACATCCTGTTCGCCTACCACGCACGCGCCACCGGCCGCAGCCTCCTGCTGCCGTACAACCTGGTCCGCAAGCAGGTCGCCACCCCGCTGACCTGCGACGGCTGGGCACTGTTCGAGGACGGCGCGCTCACCGTGCTGCGCCCGCACACCGGCGAACCCGCCCGCGTCCACCCCGTGCAGCGGTGGACCTCGCCCTACGTCTCCGACACCCACGCGGCCACCCGCCCCGCCGGCGCCGGCCCGCTCGCCCGCGTCGGCAACGCCGACCTCGTCCGGGGCATCTCCGACTGCCTCTCCGTCACCGCGACCGCGGCCGGTACGACGCCGACGACCGAGGTCTACGAGGCCCTGGCCGCCGCCTGCGTCCGGATCACCGACACCCACCACTGGCTCGGCGACCCCGAACTCGGCGACCTGCGCACCCCGTTGAACGATGTCCGCGAGACCGCCGAGCGGGTGCTGACCGAGTTCGAGACCGTCCGGACCCTCACCCGCCAGGCCGCCGACGCCCTCACGCAGGCGTCCGACCGCACCACCGCTCTCGTACGACGTCTGCGCGGCGAGCCACCGCGCGACGCCGCCTCCTGGATCGACGGCCTGACCGAACTGCGCCGCGCCCAGGGCCGGTTGCTCACGCTGAAGGAACTCCGGTACGCGGACACCGCCCGCGTCGACGACCTCGCGGCGGAGGTCGAGGCGGACCTGGCGTCGTTCGGGCAGCGTGCGGTGGCGGCGCTGGCCCACGAGGACGCCTTCGCCGGCCACCACCAGGACATCGAGAACCTGGTGGCCGAGGCCGGCGCGCTCGCCACGGCCGCCGAGGCGGTACCGCTGACCGCCCGGCTGGACGAGCTGGCCGAGCGGCTGCGGACGGTCACCGAGGTGGTGTCCGGCCTCGACATCGCCGACGCCACGGTCCGTACGTCCGTACTGGAGCGGGTGGCCGAGGTGCTGGGCGGGACCAACCGGGCCCGCGCCGTCCTGGAGGCCCGCCGCCGCGAACTACGGGACCGGGAGGGCCGCGCCCAGTTCGCCGCCGAACTGGCCCTGCTCGCCCAGTCGATCACCGGCGCCCTGGCCGCCGCAGCGGACCCACAGGCCTGCGACACCCAACTGTCGCTGCTCCTGGTCCGGTTGGAGAACCTGGAAGCCCGCTTCACCGACCACGACGACTTCCTCACCGAACTCGCGGACAAACGCACCGAGATCCACGAGACGTTCGCCGCCCGCAAACAGACCCTCGCCGACAACCGGGCCCGCCGCGCGGAACAGCTCGCCGCCTCCGCCCAGCGCCTGCTGGAGACGGTGACCCGCCGGGCGACCGCTCTCCCCGACGCCGAGGCGATCGGGGCGTACTTCGCCTCCGACCCGATGGTCGCCAAGGTCCGCCGCACCGCCGACGACCTGCGCGCCCTCGGCGACCAGGCGCGCGCGGACGAACTGGCCGGCCGCCTGACCGCCGCCCGCCAGGAGGCAGGCCGCGCCCTGCGCGACCGCACCGATCTGTACGCCGACGACGGCCGCACCCTGCGCCTCGGCCGCCACCGGTTCGCCGTCAACACCGAGCCTCTCGACCTCACCCTCGTCCCGCACGGCCCCGACGGCCTGGCCTTCGCCCTCACCGGCACGGACTACCGCTCCCCGGTGACCGACCCCGGCTTCGCCGCCACCCGCCCCTACTGGAACCGCCCCCTGCCCTCGGAATCCCCCGAGGTCTACCGCGCCGAGCACCTGGCCGCCCGCCTGCTCGCCGAACACGGCCCGGCCACCCTCGCCGAGACCGACCTGGCCGCCCTGGTCCGCCGCACGGCACAGGAGTCGTACGACGAGGGCCACGAACGCGGCGTCCACGACCACGACGCCACGGCGATCCTCACCGCTCTCCTCCAACTGCATTCGCGTGCGGGCCTGTTGCGCCACCGACCCACCGCCCGAGCGGCCGCCCACCTGTTCTGGACGCACCACACCACCCCCGAGTCCCGTGACACATGGACCAGACGCGCACGCTCACTCGCCCGAGCGAGGCAGACGTTCGGACCGACCCCGGCGATCGCCGACTTCAGCTCGGAGCTGGGTGCGGCGATGGGTGACGCGGATGCGGCGGCATACCTCTTCGAGGAACTCACCAGCGGCCCCGACGGATTCGTGATGAGCGCCGGCGCCCGCGAGTTCCTCGACAAGTTCCGCCGCACGGTCGGCGCTTCGGCCTACGACGAGGACCTGACCGCCCTCGACGACCTGCCGGCCCGCCGCCAGCTGGTCGAGGCGTGGCTGTCGGCGTACGCCACGACCAGCGGGTACGCCGACCTTTCCCCCGACGACCTGGCCGAGGCGATCGCGGCGGAACTCTGCCCCGCCCTGCCGCGCTACGAGTCGGACGCCCCGCTGACGACGACGGTGGACGGCCTGCTGGGCACCCACCCCCGCATCGACGCGACCGGAACCCTGACCCTCCGCATCGACGAATTCCTGTCGCGCACAACGCAGTTCAGGGCGAGAGAGGTCCCGGCACACCGCGCCTGCCTGAGCCGGCGCACCGCACTGGTGGCCGCCGAACGCGCCCGCATCCGCGTCGACGACCACCGCCCGCGCGTGATGACGACCTTCGTCCGCAACCGCCTCATCGACGAGGTCTACCTCCCCCTCCTAGGCGACAGCCTGGCCAGACAACTGGGCACGACGGCCGGACCCGGCACGGGCGGCCTCCTGCTGCTGGTCTCCCCGCCGGGCTACGGCAAGACGACGCTGATCGAGTACGTGGCGGACCGCCTGGGCCTGGTCCTGGTGAAGGTCGACGGCCCGGCACTCGGCCACCGCGTCACCTCCCTCGACCCGGCCGAGGCACCGAACGCCACGGCCCGCCAGGAGGTCGAGAAGATCAACTTCGCCCTCGCGGCCGGCAACAACACCCTCCTCCACGTGGACGACATCCAGCACATGTCCCCCGAACTCCTCCAGAAGTTCGTGCCGTTGTGCGACAGCACGCGCCGCGTCGAAGGAGTGTGGGACGGCGAACCCCGCACCTACGACCTGCGCGGCAAGCGCTTCGCCGTCTGCCTGGCCGGCAACCCCTACACCGAGTCGGGCACCCGCTTCCACGTCCCCGACATGCTGGCCAACCGCGCCGACGTATGGAACCTCGGCGACGTGGTGACCGGCAAGGAGGCGGTCTTCGCACTGAGCTTCATAGAGAACGCCCTGACCTCCAACCCCACCCTGGCCCCCCTGGCGACGCGCCCCCGCACGGACCTGGACCTCCTGCTCCGCCTGGCGGCACACGACCCGACGGCCCACCCGGACCACCTCACCCACCCCTGCGCCCCGGCCGAACTGGACCAACTCCTCGCGGTCCTACGCCACCTGGTCGCAGCCCGCGACACGGTCCTGGCCGTGAACGAGGCGTACATGCGTTCCGCCGCCCAGTCCCCCTCGACCCGCACGGAGCCCCCCTTCCGACTTCAGGGCTCCTACCGCAACCTCAACAAGATCGCTCAGCGCATCCACCCGACGATGAACGCCACAGAACTGACTGCCGTTGTGGACGACCACTACCGAGCCGAGGCCCAAACCCTCACCACAGGCACAGAGGCCAACCTCCTGAAGCTCGCGGAACTCCAAGGCACCCTGACCCCGCAACAATCATCCCGCTGGACGACCCTGAAGCACCACGAACAAGCCACCAACACCGCACCCACCGCCGCACCTTCCTGACGGCACACTCCTTGGACAGCCGGCTCACCGAGAGCTCACCCGAACTCGTCATGAACGCCGTGAGAGGAGTCCACCGCTTACCCCCACCCGAGCCGTATACGACCAGCCCACCGGTCACCTCAGGCAACCAATGGCAACTGCGGAACCTGCGCGGTCGGGCCGTACAACCCTGAAGGGGTTCGAGGAGTCTTGTGGGCAGTCCTGTTGTCCTAGTGGGGGTTGCATCACTGTGCGTGTGCGCAGCATTTCGGCCGTGACGGCGCTCGCGGTCGCTCTCAGTTCGGTAGCCCTGATCGGTTCGGCCGCGGGCGCTGCTGTCGCGGACAGCAGCGCCGTACTGCCCATCACGTCCAGCGGCGACATCATCGTGGACGGCGTTCACCAGCGGGTCTTCATCAGTGACCCGTCGGGAGGCAAGGTCGTTGCCACCGATTACAACGGCACCGTCATCGGGACGGTCACCTCGCTGCCGCAGGCTGACGGCCTGGAGCTTTCCGCCGACTCGGCAACGGTCTACGTCGCCGTACCGGGAACTGATCAGATCGTGGCCATCGACACGGCGACGGTCACCGAGACTGGGCGGTACGCGACGGGTGACGGCACAGATCCGCAGCACCTGGCGCTCGCGGGCGGCAAGCTTTGGTTCGGCTATGGCAGCGACGGTCACGGCAACATCGGCTCGCTCGACCTGTCCGGCGGGCAGACGCAGGTTTCGCTCGCCCAGGAGGCCGACGGGACGTGGAAGGACGCTCCCCTGCTGGATTCGACACCCGGCGCTCCCGACACCCTGGCGGCCGGCTCGCGCCAGTACTACTTCACGCTCGGCATCTATGACGTGTCGTCCGGCACGGCCGGCCGGACCGCGTTCCTCGGCGGGCAGGACGCGGCCATCGGCAACACCGCGGAGGACCTGGCGCTCACCCCGGACGGCACAGAGCTCGTAGTGGCCACCACAGCCGGCGACTTCCAGCAGGTCTTCCGGACCTCAGACCTGTCAGAGACCATCAGGTATCCGAGCAGCTACTGGGAACAGCGGTCGGTGGATGTCGCGCCGGACGGCCTCGTCGCGGGGGGCACCGACACCTACGCCTCCTTCGACCGCCCCCATGTGTCCATCTACAAGCCGGGCAGCACGACGCCGAGGCGGACCGTCAACTTCACCGACTACCAGAACGGAGTCGCCCAAGAGACCCTGCTCGACCACGGCGACCTCGCTTTCGCGCCCGACAGCAGCCGGCTCTTCGCGGTCACACACGACCTCAGCAACAAGTACCGCCTGCGCGTCGTCACCGACCCCGGCAAGGCCGTCACCACCATCACGGCGAACGCCCCGGCGACGGCCGACCGTGCCAAGTCGCTGACCGTCTCCGGCAAGGTCACGAACACGCTCGGGCTGCCCGCGGGCACCACCGTCGCGGTCACCCGGACGGACCTGGAGTCCCCGAACGGCAAGGCGCTCCCGGCCGCGACGGTGAAGGCGGACGGGACCTTCTCCTTCACCGACACCCCGCCCGCGGGCGGCAAGGTCACGTACAAGATCTCGTATGCCGGCGACGCCGATCGCACGACTGCCTCCGCCTCCGACACGGTCGAGGTCTCCCGGAACGCCGCGACCCTGACAGTGAACAAGAACGGCAACGTCTACGACTACGCCAGCAGCGTGACGTTCACCGCCCACCTCGGCACGACGTACAAGAACCGGACGCTCTCGCTCTACGCGGACACTGCGGGCGACGGAAAGGGCGAGTACCTGATCAAGACCGGCACGGTCAACAGCGAGGGCAACCTGTCGGTCACCTTGACCCTGAAGCGCGACACCACGGTGAGCGCGTCCTTCTCCGGCGACGCGCGAACCGCCCCGAAGACGGCCACGAGCTGGGTGGGCGCGAAGGTCAAGGTGTCGCTGAGCCTTGGCCGCTACTACAAGACGGCCACGGTCAGCGGGCACACCAAGTACTACTTCCGGAAGACGACCAATCCGCTCCTCACGACCACGATGACGGCCTACCCCGGCCGCTCGCAGAGGCTGCAGTTCCAGATCTACTCCGACGGCGCCTGGCGGTCGGCGGGGTCCCAGTACTTCAAGCTCGACTCCACGGGCAAGTCGCTGGTGGAACTGGGCGGCACGCACCAGACCGGTTACTCGATGCGCGTGCGGTCGTCCTACATCAACAACTCCTCGGGCGACACCGTGAACTCGACCACCCACGGCTCCTGGAAGTACTTCACCTTCACAAGCTGAGGCCGCCCGCCCTCCAAGACCCGGCGCATCCGATGATGCGCCGGGTCTTGGGATACAGGGATGCGATACAGCCGAGTGCCACGCTCAAGGACACGATGGCGCGCGCCGGCCACTCCTCGGAACGGCCGTGCTGATGCGGCCGTCAGGCGCGTCCGTGTGCCTCCTGTGAGCGTCGTGCCAGGGCGTCGATGAGTACGGCGGCGAACAGGACGCCGCCCGTGATGACGAACTGGATCGCGGTGGGGGTGTCCGTGATCGCCATGCCCGAGGCGATGGACTGGATGACCAGCATCCCGAGCACCGCGGACCAGGTCGTACCGCGCCCGCCGAAGAGGCTCGTGCCGCCGATGACGGCCGCCGCGATGGCGTTGAGGAGCAGCACGCCGGAGCCCGAGCTCTGGCTCACCGAAGTGATACGCGAGGCCAGGAACAGGCCGCCGACCGCGGCCATGGTGCCCGACATCGCGAGCACCGCCGTCTGGACCCCGGTCACGTTGAGGCTGGCGCGCCGGGCCGCCTCGACGCCGCCGCCGAGGGCGTACACCTGCCGTCCGTAGTGTGTGCGGCGCAGCAGGATGTCGAGCCCCGCCACCACCACGAGGAAGATCAGCAGGGCCAGCGGCAGCCCCTGGAACCGGTTGAGCAGATACGCCGAGGCGAACGCGACCACCGCGAGCGCCCCCGTGCGTACGGCGATCTCGCTCAGCGAGCGGTGCGGCATGTTCGCCGCCGTGCGGCGGCGCAGGTCCAGGTACGACACCAGGAAGACCGAGCCCGCCGCGAGCGCCGCCAAGCTGTAGGCGACGGCGTCGTTGGTGAAGTAGTAGCTGGTCAGATCGGCGAGGAAGCCGTTCTCGGCGAGGTTGATCGTGCCGCTGGTGCCGAGGATGTAGAGCATCAGCCCGTTCCAGGTGAGCAGCCCCGCGAGCGAGACGACGAACGCCGGCACCCGGGTCTTGGCGCAGGAGAAGCCCTGCACGGCTCCCGCCGCCGTGCCGGTGAGCACCGCGAGGATCAGGGCCAGCCATTCGGGCACACCGTTGTTCACGTTCAGCACCGCGAAGACGGCCGCCGCGAGGCCGCTGATCGAGCCGACCGACAGGTCGAGTTCACCGATCAGCAGCACGAAGACGATGCCGACCGCGATCAGCCCCGTGCCCACGATGTCCACGCTGAGGTTGGACAGGTTCCGCGGCGAGAGGAAGTTCGTGTTGAGGGACTGGAAGATGATCCACACCGTGGCTAGCACGAGGACCACGGGGAGCGAGCCCGTCTCCCCGGCCCGCAGCCTGCTCCGGAAGGAGGCCGCGCCGCCCTTCGCGGCGTGGGCGACGGCATGGCGCAGCCGGGGCCGGCGCGTCGTGGCGGCGGGTGCGGCGGACTCCGCCGGCTGGTTGTCCTCCGTACGGCGCATCCCCCTCACCATCCCGCCTCGTGCGCGGGCGGCCGG
Organism: Streptomyces sp. NPDC085900; assembly: GCF_044540925.1. Taxonomy (NCBI): domain Bacteria; kingdom Bacillati; phylum Actinomycetota; class Actinomycetes; order Kitasatosporales; family Streptomycetaceae; genus Streptomyces; species Streptomyces sp. NPDC085900. The sequence goes on from NZ_JBITSP010000011.1 coordinate 289,482, forward strand.
CGCGGCACGTTCTCCGTGGCGCCCGTGATGGACGAGATGATCTGTTCCTGGGAGGCGGTGTTGACGTTGAAGAAGCCGTTGTTGCGGCCGAGCCGCAGCACCGCGGCCCGGTCCGCCAGCGCCTTCACGTCACCCATGTTGTGGCTGATCAGCAGCACGCCCATACCGCGGTCGCGCAGCGCGTCGACGAGGTCCAGGACCTCGGTGGTCTGCTCGAATCCCAGCGCCGCGGTCGGTTCGTCCAGCAGCAGCATCCGGGGCTCGCCGAGCAGCGAGCGGGCGATGGCGACCGTCTGCCGCTGGCCGCTGGAGAGCGACACCACCGGGGCGCGCAGATTGGGGACGGTCCTGGTCAGGCGTTTGAGCAGTTCGAGGGTACGGCTCTCCATCTCCATCTCGTTGAGGAACCCGAACCTGCGGATCTCCCGGCCGAGGAACAGATTGCCGACGACATCGAGGTTCCCGCACAGCGCGAGGTCCTGGTAGACGGTGGCGATGCCGAGGTCGCGGGCGTCGTGCGGGCGTCTGATGTGGACCGGTCGGCCTTCCCACTCGATGACGCCCCGGTCCGCGGGGGCCACGCCGGAGATCACCTTGACGAGGGTGGACTTGCCGGCCCCGTTGTCGCCGAGCAGGGCGACCACCTGCCCGGCCTTGATCTCCAGCTCGACGTCCCGCAGGACCTCGACGACACCGAAGCGCTTGCACACCCCGCGCAGCGCCAGCAAGGGGGGAGCCGACACGGACATCATCTCCTTCCCGGGGCTTGTCAGGTCAGTCCGGCCTTGCTGCAGGCGCTCGCCAGCCGGGGCACACAGATCTGCCCGACGGTGTAGACGCCGTCCTTCACCAGCGTGTCCTTGATGTTGCCGACGGTCACCGAGACGGGTGTGAGCATGACGGCCGGAACCTGTTCGCCGCCGGTCGGTCGCACGGTGTCCTTGGCGACCCGGTCGAGGGCGGCCCCACGGGCCGCGGTCACGGCCATGGTGGCCCCGGCCGAGGCCTCGGGACCGAAGGGCTTGTACACGGTCATGTACTGCTCGCCGCCGACGATGCGCTGCACAGCCCCGAGCTCGGCGTCCTGCCCGGTGACCGGGGGCAGCGGGTCGACCTTGTTCGCCTTGAGCGCGGAGATGCTCCCGGCGGCCAGCCCGTCGTTGGCGGCGTACACCCCGTGGATGTTGGCGACCCCGAGGGCGGAGAGCGCGCCGGACATGTTCATGTTCGCGGTCTCCGGCCGCCACTGCAGCGTGTCGTAGGCCTTGCCGATCTTCACCCGGCCCGCGAGCACGGACAGGGCGCCCTTTTTGAACTGTGCCGCGTTGGGGTCGCTGGGATCGCCGTTCATCATGACGATCTGCCGCTTGCCCGCGCTGTCGTCACGCATCGCCCTCAGCAGGGCCCGGCCCTGGAGTCTGCCGACCTCCTGGCCGTCGAAGGAGACGAAGCCGGAGATCGGGCCCTCAGCGAGGCGGTCGTAGGCGATGACCGGGATGTCCGCCTGGGCCGCGTCCCTGACCTCGTTGGCCAGCGATCGGGCGTCCACGGCCACGAGCACGATGGCGTCGACCCCCTTGGTGATCATCGAGTCCATCTGCTCCTGCTGGATCGCCACATCGTTCTTGGCGTTGGCGTGCTCGACCATGCACTCGGCGCACAGCTGTCTGATCTTCTTCTCCAGCAGAGGCCTGTCCTGTGCCTCCCAGCGGGCCGTGGTGGCGTCCGGCAGCAGCAGACCGATCCGCGGCGCGCTCTGGCCGTCGGGGTCGCCGCCCCCCGACCCGCAGGCGGCGAGAGCCACGGCCATCGGGATCACGCCCAACGTCAGCACCACGTGCCGTATGCCGGCCCTCATCCGAAAGACCTCCTTCGCCGGCGTCGTGCGCGTGGGGCGAAGGCGCGCGTGCAGCGCGGCGACCCGCATTCGTGCGTGGTCCGGTCGACCCGTACGCACGACGACCGATGCCCTGCGACGGTACGAGCCCGTATGGGCCGGGCGGCCATGTCGGCACGGACGGCCGCCCAGGCGATGCGGTGCCTGCGCCCGGCCGGCCCGGCACCGGCGGCGATGTCGTCGAGCATGGCGATACCCGGCCTCCTCACATTCCACGGGTACGGCCGGGCGCCGACGCTAGAGGTCCGCCAGGAACGTGCCGCGTGGACGCGGCGAGACGACCATGTCGCCAGTGTGGCACCGGGCGGGGCGATCGGCGACTCTGTGGGTTTGCCCGTATATGCAATTCTGGTGTGGGGGCCCGATCTCAGTCGCGTCTGTGGTACGGACGGGAAGTAGGTTGCGGACATGCCTCATGACGGCGCCATCCGGGCCGCAGTGTCCGGACCGGGTGTATCCGGGGCCGACACTGCGGACACCCGTGCGCCGCCTCCGGTTCCGCGGGCGGCGGGCGAGCGGGCCCTGGCCTTCGCCGGGGTGGCCCTGGCCGCGGTGTACGTGCCCGGCGGCGCCGACAAGCGGGAGCTACGGCTGGCCGAGACGGCCCGGTGGGCCGCCTCCGACTACCGGCTGCCCGAGCATCTGCACCTGCCCGGAGGCTCACCGGCGGAGCACGCCATGCGCGCCGACCGGCCGCTGTGGGTGGCTCCGGCCGCACTGGCCGCCTACCCCGAGGGCGGCCCCACGCCGCGAGCGGACGCGTCGCTCGGCGCGCTGCCCCTCAGGAGCGAGGGCGAGCGGCTCGGCTGCCTCGTCGTGGTGGGGACCGACCCGGACGGCTTCTCCGCCGAACAACGGCACTTCCTCGAGCGGTACGCCGACGCGGTCGCCCACCTGCTGCCCTCCGCTGTCGGCCGGCCCGAGCCGTGGGCGCTGCTGGACACCGCCCTGCGCAGTCTGCGCGTCGGCTCCTTCGTGTTGCTGCCGGACACCGGCCGGATCGAGGCGGACCGGACCCTCCTCGACCTCGTCGGCATCACCCCGGACGACTTCGACGGCAAGGCGGACACCCTGCTCGCGCACGCCCTTCCGGAGGACATGCACGCCCTGGTGTCGGTCCTGGAGCCGGCCACCCAGACGTTCGGCCGGCGTGAGCTGGAGTTCCGCGTCCGTGGTCCCACCGGTGAGATGCGCTGGCTGAGCCTGAGCTGCCGGGTGGTGGAGGCCACCGAGGACCGGCCTGAGCTGGTGCTGGGCGTGGTGACGGCCACCTCGGTGCTGCGCCGCAGCGCGGACGAGGTCTCCAGGATCCAGTGGCTCACGGCCGCCCTGGACGACGCCGACACGGTCCGCGACGTCAGCCGCGTCGTGGTCGCCGCGCTGCGCGAGCCGCTGGGCGCCGACCGGGTGGCGCTGGCCGAACTGCAGGGCGAGCGGCTCATGGTCACCGTGCTGGACCCGCCGCAACCCGACGCCTGGCCCAAGGCCTGGCGCGACGAGTGGCGCACGGAGTGGCCCGACGCGCCCGTGGGCGCCCTGCCCACCCTGCAACTGGCCCTGCAGGACGGGCGGATGGACCTGTGGCCCGCCGGCACCGCCTTCGAACCCGGCCTCGAGGGCATCGGTACCGGAGGCCTGGCCGTACTGCCCCTGCCGGCCAGGGGACAGGTGGCCGGGGTGTGCCTGGTCGGCTGGGACGAGCCGCACGAGTTCGAGCCCGACGAGCGGTCCCTGCTGACCGCCACCGCGGCCCTGGCCGGGCAGGCCCTCAAGCGGGCCCACGAGCACGACGCCGAGCAGCAGCTCGCCACCATGCTCCAGCGCAGCCTGCTGCCCCGCCGCCTGCCCGAACTGCCCGGCGGACTGGCCGTGGCCCGTTATCTGCCCGCCCGGCGGGGCCTGCAGGTGGGCGGCGACTGGTACGACGTCATCGCCCTGTCCGAGGACCGGGTGGCGCTGGTCATCGGGGACGTACAGGGACACAGCGCCGGAGCCGCGACGATCATGGGGCAGATGCGTACGGCGGTCCGGGCCTACGCGGTGGAGGGGCACCCGCCCGACGTGGTCGTCAGCCACGCCAACCGCCTCCTCGTCGGCATGGAGACCGATCTCTTCGCCACCTGCTGCTATGCCGAACTGGACATGGAGGAGGGCAACACCCTGTTCGTACGGGCCGGGCACCTCGCACCGCTGGTGCGGCTCCCCGACGGCAGCACCGAGGAGATCGAGGTCGAGGGCGGACTCCCGCTCGGCATCCTCGAGGACGCGGAGTTCCCCATGACCGCGGTCGCGCTGTCGCCCGGCACCGTGCTGGCCCTGGTCACCGACGGCTTGGTCGAGGCCGTCGGCCTGCCCGTGGACGAGGGCATGGACCTCACCCGGGGCGCACTCGCCGCGGCCGATCCGGCGGACCTCGGCCGCATGGCCGACGAGCTGCTCGGCGACGTCGGCCGCCGCGAGGACGACGTGGCGCTGCTGCTGCTGCGCTACGACGGCATGGGGACCCGCCCCACCCGGGCCGGCTGGGTGGTGTGGCGGCTGCCCGACGCCGTCATGCACGCCCGCCGCTTCACGGCGCGCACCCTTCGCAGCTGGCAGGCCGAGGAGGTGGCCGACGCGGTGCTGCTGGTCGTGTCCGAACTGGTCACCAACGCTCTGGTGTACACCCAGGGCCCGGTCCGCCTCGATGTGGTCCTGCGCGGGGACCGGCTCCGGGTCGCCGTCAGCGACTCCTCGCCGCGGGCGCCCGCCAAGCCGGTGATCGTGGACTGGGAGTCCACCGGCGGCCGGGGCCTGATGCTGGTCGAGGCGATGTCGGAGTCCTTCGGCACGACGCCGGTGGCGGGCGGCAAGCAGGTGTGGAGCGAGATCGTCGTACCGCACGAGCCGGATCCCGGGGTCTCCGGGACCGGAACGCTTTGAGGGGGCCGGCCGTGACCTTCCGCAGAGTGCACCTCCTCGCGGCGCTCCTCGCCGTACTCCTGACGCTGTCCCAGGCAGCCTGCGGGGACGAGGGCGACGGCAAGGCGGGCGCGAACGGCTTCGCCGTGGGCCTGCTGCTGCCGAGCCGGTCGCTGCCCCGCTGGGAGCACTCCGACAAGCCACTGATCGAGCAGCGGGTGAAGGAGCTGTGCCCGCACTGCACCCTGGAGTACGCCAACGCCGACGACGACGTGGCCCGGCAGCGAGCACAGATGGACTCCATGATCACCAAGGGGGTCAAGGTCCTGATCCTCGATGCCGCGGACACCAAGGCCGTGCGTTCCTCGATCCGCGAGGCCCGCGCCGCGGGCGTACCGGTCGTCGCCTACGACCGGCTCGCGGAAGGCCCGATCTCCGGCTTCGTCAGCTTCGACGGCGGTGAGGTCGGCAGGCTCCAGGGCGAGGCGCTCCTCCACGCCATGGGCACTGCCAAGGCCCGGCAGATCGTGATGCTCAACGGAGACCCGACCAGCCCCAACGCGGCCTGGTACCGCCAGGGCGCGCTCTCCGTCCTCGCGGGCAAGGTGCGCATCGGCAGGGTCTACGACACCCAGGGATGGAGCACGGAGAACGCCCACGCCCATATGTCCGCCGCCATCACCGCGCTCGGCCCGAACGGGATCGACGGCGTCCTGTCGGCCAACGACGCCATGGCCGCGGGCGCCATCGCCGCACTCAAGAGCGCCGGCGTCACGGCTCTCCCGCCGGTCACCGGCCAGGACGCCGACCTCGACGCCGTACGCCGTATCGTCAAGGGCGAGCAGTACATGACGGTCTACAAGCCGTTCCGCACGGAGGCGGCCGCGGCCGCCGAGCTGGCCGTCGCGCTGGGCCGCGGCCACGATCTGCGCACCGTCGCCCCGACGACCACGGACAGTCCCACCACCCGGAACATTCCCTCGGTCCTGCTCACCCCGCGCGCGGTGACGAAGGACAACATCGAGCAGACCCTGGTCAAGGACCACGTGCACACGATCGACCAGATCTGCCGCGGCCTCCGGACGGCCTGCGCCCGCATCGGCCTCACCGGGTAGAGGACCCCCGGCTCCTGGCGAGCCGCTGTTCCCTTGATCCGACCTGTCCGATTTAGCTGGGGCGCGCCCGCTGGGTGGGTGAGACCCGCACCGCGCGAACAGAACACGCAGGCGTGGTGATCGCAACTGGCAGCATGGTGCCGACCGCCTATAGGAGTAGCTCAGCGAAGGAGTCGTCGCCCAGACCGGACTCTGCTGCCTGGGCGCTTCGCTCCTGAATGCAGCGCGATGGGCTGATCAAATCCGTTTGGCCCCCCGAGCACGACAGAGGCCACATACCAAGATTGGTATGTGGCCTCTGACCAGCGTCGGGGTGGCGGGATTTGAACCCACGACCTCTTCGTCCCGAAGCAACTTGGGTGGGGGCGCTGCCTTGGGCTACTGTGGCTCTCCCCTGTGCTAATGGTCCGCAGACGTTCTCGCTCGTCCGCCCTTGTCCGTCGGCGTTGTCACGCAGTTAGACACTCAGCAGGTTCCAGGCGGCGGCTCTTGTCCGATCGGGCACCCGAATGAAACGGCATGGTTGCCGAAGGGGATCGCTTAGGCCGGGATTGAGGACCAGGGCTACGCACAGGGCTTTAGGAACTCCACGAAACCGCGTTGCTTCAATGCGTCGCCTCAATCGTGGCAAGTTTTTCATACCACTCTTTTGAGAGCACGTCATTGTGGGTACCGGGTTGCTCTTTTTCGGTGTAGTCGAATACCCACCCAGCATAGTAGGCTACTACTGCCGCAGCGCGCTGGTTATCACGCGCAGGAGTGCGCGCTTGCCTCCGGGACTCCTTGGTTACCAGCTTTTTGAGCTCTGGGGTATTCGGGATAGAGACGTCGAATCCAGGGCTGGCCAGCGGGAGCGACCAAATACCCCAGGCAGCCATCCTTCTAGTGTCAACGTGGTCACCCTCGCGCCAATACCGAATAAGAATTTCCAGTGCCCGCTTGATTTCTTCGTCTTGCCAATTTCCGAGACTGCCCATCCACGCAATAGCCCAGGCGGCCATTGTGCAAAAATGGGCCGATTGCTCATGCTGTTGCATTGCTTGCAGGAGGGATGATTTGAAAGTGGAAAAATCTCCTTCCGACGGAAGTGCTTCCTCGCTCAGGTCGAGTGTCGATAGTCGGCGGCTTCTTTGCGATTCGGAAGAAGTCCGGTGCATAAACGAAAGTGTCATGACTACCGAAGCACCGATGCATGCCTCTCTCAACTCGGCGGAGGATAGATGAGAATTGATCGACTCACGTAGGGATGAATCTCTAGTGAATTCCCAGAGGGAGTAGGATGCGAGTGCACTGCCGTATCGCATCATGCTTTCGTCGCACAACTTGTAACCATCCCAGGCTACAGTGGAGATTTCTTCAGCGAACTTTGATTGGCAAATCTCAAGGATCATCTGATCTTCGGCGATTCCGGCATAAACAATGAGTTTATCGATGACTTCGCGTACAAGCTGCGGGGTGATCTGGACTTCATCTACAATGCACTGCATGAGATTTGCATATGCTGGTGAGCTTAGTAGCCCGAGAGTTTGACGCCGAGGAGGCCTTAGCTCATTCTTTGTCTCTTGCAGTCTTTCCAGCAAGCGTTTGACAATCTTCCGCGCCCCTCGACTGCCTGCCAAGACAGCAGCAAGTGGGACCACCTCGGCCCACGACTCGTCGTCCAAATATGGATCCAAAACCGCAGAGTAGTCATCTACTTCTTCACGCAAAGGATTCCAAGATTCGACACATGCCTGTGCGGCAAGATATTCCTGAAAGGTTAGATGCTTGAACTCGTACAGAGGTCGCAACTGCCCGGACTCGAGAATGTGGCCGCTCTGCACGAGGAGACTACTCCTTTCTTCCACTCTCTCGATTAGGTCAGTGGACGACATGCGCGCGTATGCCAGAACCTCAGGCATCGTGGCGCGTGCCTCGTCGAACAGATCCTTCAACCCTTTAGCGCTAATAGATTGACGCTTATCCCTCATCATGGAAAATGCGGCGTAAGCAAGTTGTGGCATCGCTTCTTCGCGATCAATTGGATCGTGCCCCTCCCTGTTCCATGTCATGAGCAGAACTTCAATAGCTTTGTCGTAAAGCACGCTTCGCTTTTGAGGGAGTTCGCCAAGCCACCTTTGCACGAGCAGCAAGGTCGTGAGGAGCAGTGGATTTATCGCAAGGTCGCGCACCCGCGGCTTGCTTACGATGGCGTGAGCTAGCTTATTGGCGGTTTCGGTAGGTCCACCTACCACTTCATGCTGCCATGCCCGGCATAGGGTGTAAATATCCGGGTTGGAAAGGTCTGCAATCCGGTAGAGAGAGCAAACGGCGGACATGGCGCCGGAGACAACACGGAATCCAGCTTCGCGAGAAGTGACGATCACTCGCGTTGCTGGGTACGTACCAATGAACGTGCGAAGTTGTGCCGCAAAAGCGGCCCTATTCCCACCGTCACTGATCTCATCCAATCCATCCACCAGCAGAAGGACCTTACCGGCCTTCAGTGCTTCTGCGGTTACCTCTTGGAATGGGTCAAGTAGATCTGCCCGTTCGGCCTGACGTGGTGTATTATGAATGATCTCAGTGATCGGACTTCGAACGCTAGCACCTAGCTGCCTGCAGCGGATAAAAATGGGAAACCAATCTTCTGCGGGAAGCTCGTCGGCTACCTCCCCCCTGCGGTCGTTGGCGGCATAGGCTACAGCCAACCTTTTCAGCAGTGTTGTCTTCCCTCCGCCGGGGGCGGCAAGGATAGCAACGTGCTTCGTGGACTGCAGAACTTCACTCACGGCTTTTTTCGGGATGTCAGGAGTTGATCGGACGGGCGCTTCATCTTCCTCCGGATCGACTTCGGTCACTTCGTCCTGGCGTGGGATAGGATTAAGGTGTAGGGGTACATAAAGAGATTCGAGACGGATCGCTTTAGAGCCAACTTCCTGGTCGGCAGGAAGTCCTTCCAAGGTAATTCCGCCGAATTCGCGCTCTAGGTACGAGAAATAGACCTGAATGGCTTCTTGCTTTTTGGTGACTGCCTCACCTACGTCTGATGGCTTGACGTACTGTAGTTCGCTGAAAAGGTGAGATGACGTTGAATCAGAATCAATCACCTCGTCGGCCAGATCTTGATGCAGTCCGTATCCATCTGCGTGCACGAGAGTGAAGTAGGAATATTTTCCGCTTACTTTAAAGAAGAATGCCCAAATCCAGCCAATTTCATGGACGAGTAGCGCAGCTCTGTCTCCTAGTTTGGCATTGCTGGGCAGGTCCGGACAGGTTCCTGCAACTGCAGCGGCAACGCTCCTCTCAACAACTACACGACCCCGCACGAGTTCATCTGCGATCCGTGCCCCGTCTAGGAGGGTCATCCTGTGACCCGCCTCCTCTTCCTGTTCTCGTGCCGGAGCGGTAAACCCTCCAAGGGATACAAAGTATGCAGTTGCCTGTGAATTTTTGATTCTCTCGGCCTGTACGGCCCCGGCAAACTTATTAGTGTCGGCTCCGCCCACCGCGGCCTTTGTGGCCTTACATTCAGCGATTAGAGTGCGATTCTCGGTTCGATGCTTGCCCTTGATATCGATTTCCCGTCCCGCCCTGTGTACATTCAAGGCAAACTCTCCATATCCGAGAGAATGGAAGAGGTCTTGCATTGCACGCCCGAACAGGTCTCCTCGCTTATTGTTGTCTGATTCGAGCACGGCAACCGTGATGCGGGATTGATTTCCCAAGGTCGTAACCCCTTCTGCTGAAAGTGGCAGGTTGTCTCAGTCTGCCTCACGGTCCCGTCAGTCGTCTTCCGATCCGGCAAGGTGCGTGTGTGTCGAGCAGCAAAACAGCCGCCAACGGGGGTTCCCCCATGCACTTCTCAGGCCCACGGCGCGAGCGGAGCGGGTTTGGCCGGTGGCCTGCCCGGTCTGGGGTCGAGCATGATCAGGGGGCCGTACGCTGGTTGGCAACTCGGGCAGGCTTTGGGCCTGACCGCAATTAGCACGAGTGGCCCCCTGGTCTTGCTCGATGCGGGACCCTGAATCGGGGAGGTGGCTAAAGCCGCGCAGCCCTCAGCCACGACGTACCCCTTCTCTGGCATCGGGCGGCTGCATGCTTTGAGCGCGGCACGGGCGTCGGCCGGGCTGGAGCGGGGCGGAGACAGGAGCGCAGGCCCGGCCGGGGCCGGGCCGCGCGCGGGGAGCGGAGCGAGCCGCCTTGAACCAGTAGAGAAAGTTGTAACTCAGTCGGTTCGGTGGGGCTTGTAGTCGTCTACGCAGGCGGGGAGTTCGACGCATTGTCGGTGTGCGAGCGGTAGGAAGATCACCGGTCGGATAGTCCACGTGATGGTGGTGCTGCCGTGGGTCACTGAGACGTCGCAGGGTTGACCTCGTAAGAGTGCCTGCCGGGTTGCGATGCGGCCCTGGTACAGCCAGACCCACGCTTCGTCGGAGGCCGCGGGGTCCAGTGCCGGTGAGATCGTGCGGAGTGCGACTGCGACCCATCGGTCTGCCTGTGGGGCTGAGTAGGCGTCGAAGGAGGCTCGGAGTGCGGGCCGCTCCTGTTCGGGGAGCTCCTGGGTCCAGCACTCGCACCAGTAGCCGCGGCGCGTCTCGGTGTTCAGCACGGGTGACGTCCTGCGTGCGTGCCGGTGAAGAGCTCCGCCGTGACCGTGTGGCCGCTGTCGCTTTCGTGGACCACCACCCGGTGGGCGATGGCGCTGACCATGCCCAGGCCGCGGCCGTGCTCGGCGTTCTGGTCCTGGTGCTCGGCCTTGGGTGCGGTGCCGGCGCCTCCGCCGTCCGTCACTGAGAGGGCGACCTGTGCGGAGACTGCCAGGACCAGATGGAAGCTGCCCGAGTCCCGTCCGCTGGCGGTGTGAAGGATCGCGTTCGCGCTCAGTTCGCTCACGATCAGTTCGGCGTCCTCTGCTAGGGGCGAGCCGCGCAGGATGTCGCGGGTCCAGCGGCGGGCCCGGCTGACCTCTTCGGGAAAACCTGGGCAAGTGAGTCCCCAGACCCGGGCTGTACTCGTATACTCGTGCATACAAGTTCCTTCATGCTGGTAGGCCGCCATGTGCAGCGGGTTCGGGCTAGACGAGTTTCACGCCATCGTGAGCGCGGATGGCCGGCGGGGACGCCGCGTCGAGTGCGTCCAGGACGCGGATCGCGTACGCCTCGTCGGCAAGGTCGGACACTTCTTCGCGGGTGGCCCAGCGCAGGGCGCGGGTCTCGTCGCCGGTGGTGGGCACGCCGTCGGCGGCCTCGCAGCGGAAGACCAGTGAGACGATCAGGCCCGTCATGTTCTTGTAGACGCCGGTCAGGGTCGCGGGAAGCGCGATCTTGATGCCGGTCTCTTCGAGGACTTCGCGCTGCAGGGCCTCGGGGATGGTTTCCTCGCGTTCGAGGACGCCGCCCGGGGGCTCCCACTTGCCGTTGTCTCGGCGCTGGATCAAGAGGGCCCGGTTCTGGGCGTCAACGATCACTCCGGCGACGCTCACGGAGTGCGGACGGTCCATGCTCACGTTCCTCGGCCCTCTCGGCTGGCTAGGCTCTCCACCGTAGCAACAAGACTCGCCCACACGTCTAGATACCTAAAGGAGTACGCGTGAGCCCTCTTCCTTCCGGCCTCCTCGGCGACCTCGACCCCACGAGTGATCGTGCGGTCTTCCGCCAGATCGCCGACCAGTTGCGCGAGGCCATCGACCGCGGGCGATTCCACGAGGGCGACAAGCTGCCCTCGGAAGCCGACCTTGTCGAGCATTACGGGGTATCCCGAATGACGGTCCGCAACTCCTTCTCCATCCTCCAGGGGGAAGGGCTCGTGCACGCCGAGCACGGCAAGGGCGTCTTCGTCCGACCACGGCCCCCCGTACGACGTCTCGCCTCCGACCGCTTCGCGCGACGGCACCGGGAGCAAGGCAAGTCCGCCTTCATCGTCGAGGCCGACGCCGCCGGCAGTCACCCCCAGGTCGACAGCCTGGAGGTCAAGGAAGAGAAGGCCAGTCCCGACGTCTCCGCGCGACTCGGCTCTGTTCGGCGTGTGCTGGCCCGTCGGCGGCGGTATCTGTTGGACGGCCGTCCGGTCGAGTTCGCCACCTCCTTCCTGCCGCTCGACATCGCACGCGGCACGCAGATCGCCGAACCCAACCCCGGGCCTGGCGGCATCTACGCCCGCCTCGAAGAACTGGGCCACCGCCTCGACCACTTCGAGGAGGAGATTCGGGCGCGGATGCCCTCGCCGGCCGAGGTGAAGACGCTCCGGTTGGCCTCTGGCGTCCCGGTCATCCACCTCATCCGGACCGCCTTCGACACCGAGGGGCGCGCCGTCGAGGTCTGCGACACGGTCATGGCTGCTGACGCATACGTGCTGTCGTACCAGCTTCCTGCGACCTGATCGTCATGGTTTGCGGTGGTGCGCGGGGGCGATTCCCGGGCTCGTACACCCCAACACGCTTACTCGTATAGACGAGTGGGCAAGTTGTGATGCATAGTGGTCCGCGCGTTCCCGGCATCGGGTTCGCAGGACGCTACATGTATAGACGAGTAGATAGGAGAAGTCCCTTGCGTACCATCCGCGTTGAGACCTCGGCCGCGACGATCCTGCTGACCGAGGCCCCCGAGCCCAAGGTTCGTGACCGTCAGACGGGCGAGATCGCCAAGGACGCCGTGAGCGGGGAAGCGCTCATGACGATCGGCGTCGTCCACATTGAGGACGGCGAGTCGTCGCTGATCAAGGTCACCGTTCCGGAGAGCGGTGTCTCCGAGGGGCTGGCGCTGGGCGCGCCGGTCTCGCTGCCGGGGCTGGTCGCCCGGCCGTGGGAGTCCGTGTTCAACGGGCAGAAGCGGCACGGCATCGCGTTCCGCGCCGCCGCCGTCACTCCGGCCACCTTCCCGGCCGCTGCGGGGGCTGCTGCCTGATGGCCGACCTGACGACGCTTCTGGAGGTGGGTGGTCCCCTCGCCGCGCTCGGCGGTGGGGCCGCCTACACCCGGGCCAAGCACCCGGGCGTGTACTGGTCCACCATCGGCCTGCCGATATCCACGACCCGGCTGCTCGGCTCGTACGGCTCGGTCATGGAAGCCTGCGGGCTGACCGTGGCCCCCTCCCGGCTGCGGGTCCTCGCTGTCAAGGCCACCACCAAACGAGAGGTCCGGCCCGTCCCGCCCCGGCGGGGCATCATCCGGCCCACCTCTACCGGGCTGCGCATCCGGCTCCGGCTCGCCCCGGGGCAGGAACCCGCCGACGTCGCCGCCTCCGCCGAACGGCTGCGGCACGCCTGGGGCGTTCACGCCGTGTACGTCACCACGGTCAAGCCCGGTGTCGTCGAACTGCGGCTCGTCGGCTACGACGTCCTGCGCAAGGTGCGTATGCCGCGCAAGGTTGCGGACGGTTTCCTCCAGGTGCCGGTCGCGCTGCGAGAGGACGCCATGCCCTTCGTACGCGACTACCGGACCATCCCGCACCAACTCACTCTCGGCGCGACCCTGTCCGGCAAGTCCATGTATTTGCGCCACCTCATCACCGGCCTGGCCCGGCAGCCGGTCGCCCTGGTCGGCATCGACTGCAAGCGCGGGGTGGAGCTGGCGCCGTTCGCGCCCCGTCTCTCGGCACTCGCCACCGACCCGGAGCAGGCGGCCGAGCTGCTGCCCGTGCTCGTCAAGGAAATGGAGGACCGATACGACCTGATCAAGGCCCGGCAGGGCATCACCCCCGACACCCCGACGAGGAGATCACCTCCGATATCTGGGGCCTGCCCGAGCACCAACGCCCTACGCCACTAGTGCTGTTCGTCGACGAGGTGGCCGAACTCTTCCTCGTCGCCACCAAGAAGGACGAGGAACGGCGGGACGAGATGGTCACCCAGCTCATCCGGCTCGCCCAACTGGGCCGCGCCGCCGGCATCTACCTGGAGGTGTGCGGGCAGCGCTTCGGCGCGGAACTCGGCAAGGGTGCGACCATGCTCCGCGCTCAGCTCACCGGCCGCGTCTGCCACCGCGTCAACGACGAAGCCTCCGCCAAGATGGCACTCGGCGACATCGCTCCGGAAGCGGTCATGGCCGCCTGCGCCATCGCTCCCGAACGGCCCGGCCTGGCCGTGGCCGGTGACACCTCCGGCGGCTGGTCCCGCATCCGCACCCCGTACCTCTCCCTCGGCGACGCCGCCGAGACCTGCCGCGACACCGCCCACCTGGTCCCTGATCTGCCCGCGCTCAAGCCGTTCCGACCGGACGTGTCCGCTCGCCCCGTCGAGGCCCCGGCCTCGCTCGTGAAGCCGCGCCCGGTGACCGACTGACCCACCCCATCCCGGTCGGCGTGACCGCCTCACGCCACGTCCCTACCCCTCCCATGCCTGAACCCGAAAAGGAGCCGCAGCATGCGCGCCCAACTGGCCCGCGTCGACGCGGTGCTCGTCCAGGCACTCATCGCCGCCTCCCTGTCCTTCGCCCACCTGCACGACGTCGCCTCGGCGGCCGGACAGGACGGATGGAAAGCGTGGGCCTACCCGATCAGCGTCGACCTGCTGCTCGTCGCCGCCTGGCGCCGACTGCGCTCCGGTGACGCCAAGGCATCCGGCTGGTGCTGGTTCGTCATCGCCCTGACCGCATCCCTCGGTGCCAACGTCGCCACCGCTGGACTGCTCGACCTGAGCCACGTGCCGTCCTGGCTGCGCATCCTCGTCGCGGGCTGGCCCGCCGTCGCCTTCCTCGGCGGAACCCTCCTCGCCCACACCACCCCCACCCCACCGGACAACAACCTCGACGTCATCGAGGACCAGGAGGCGACGCCCGAACCCACCCCCGAGCCACCCGCCCAACCGGCCCTCGAAGCACCGCCCGAACGCCCCGCCGTGTCGGTCCCGGCCGCCCTGGTCGACCACGCCCGCAAAGTCGCCGCCGACCACCACACCCGCACCGGCACACCAATCGACACTCCCACCCTCCGGGCCCGCCTCGGCGTCCCGGCCCCCATGGCCGAAGCCATCGCCGCCCAGCTCTGAAAGGAGACCCACGTGACCGCCAACCGCCGCTTCCGCAGCGTCACCCGCATCGGCCCCGTCCAGGTCGGCACCTCATACGACGGCCGGGGCCGCGAGAAGCACACCGCCGCCTGCACTGCTCCGCGCTGCGGCTTCTCCGCCGACTACGACAGTCGCGCCGCCGCCGAACTGGCCGCCCGCACCCACCGCTGCCCCGTCCGCTGAAAGGACCCCGAAGACCGTGACCGTCAGCCTCCCGCTCGTGTTCGTCCTCGGCTTCTTCGCCTGGGGAGCGGTCAAGTTCCTCGGCGTCCGCACCTGGATCGTCGTCCTGATCGCCCTCTTCGGCTTCTGGCTCTCCCACACCTTCATGGCCCCCGCCATCGAGTCCGGAACGCGCTCCGGCGTGGACGTCATAAACGGCTCACATGACTAGACGAGTAGATAAGGAGTCTCCGACCGTGTTCCTGCCCAAATACCCCGACAGCCCGACCCCGCCGCCGGCGCACACTCACGCCCCGACCGACCCGGCGCCCATACGGCGCTCACTGCCGTCAGTCGCGATCGACAAGAACACGGTCGCCGTCGTGCTCGTCGGCGGAGTCGTCCTCACCGCGCTCCTGGCCGCCGTCGCCGTGACGGCCATCTCCGTCGCCGTGGCCGCCGTCGTCCTGCGCTCGATGCTCCGCGACCACAACCGGCGCTGAACCCCCGCCTCGGCTGCTCGGGCGGCGGCACACAACCGAGCATCTCGCCGCCCCGGGGGCCAGTTCCTCCCGACCGAGCCAGTCAAAGGAGATAGCCATCTTCACCCGCACCACTCCGGCCCCCCTCCCGGAAGTCGCGAACCTGGCCGCACAGGGCACGCTCCCGGGCATCCTCCGCCAGCTCTCCGGCCTCGGAGGCTGCACCCACCCGATCCGCCTCGACGGCCACCGCACCGAGTACGACGTCGACACCACCACCGGCGAGATCGGCAACGTCCTCCACCACCTCGACTCCACCAGCCTCCCGGCCGGCCAACTCCTCGTCCGCTGCAACAACCGCCGCACCACCCGCTGCCCGGCCTGCGCCGAGGTCTACCGCCGCGACACCTTCCACCTGATCACCGCAGGACTACGCGGCGGCAAGGGCACCCCGGAACACGTCGCCGCCCACCCCCGCGTGTTCGCCACCTTCACCGCACCGAGCTTCGGCCCGGTCCACAACCGCCCCTCCAACGGCCGCACCTGCCGCTGCGGCATCCACCACGCCCAGGACGACGACAAGCTTGGCACCCCGCTCGCCCCGGACACCTACGACTACGAAGCGGCCGTGCTCTGGAACGCCCATGCAGGCGCCCTCTGGCGGCGTTTCTCCACCTACCTCCGCCGAGAGGTCGCCAAGCGGGCGGGCCTCTCCCAACGCCGACTCCGCGACCATGCCCGCGTGTCCTTCGCCAAGGTCGCCGAGTACCAGAAGCGCGGCGCCGTCCACTTCCACGCCGTCATACGCCTCGACGGCCCCGCCGGCGGAGACACCCCGCCCCCGCCCTGGGCCACCGCCGAACTCCTCACCGACGCCATCCGCGCCGCCACCGCCAAGGTGCGCGTGGACGGCCCGGTCCTCGACGGCCGCACCCACACCTTCACCTTCGGCCGCCAACTCGACGTCCGCACGATCCGATCCGCCGACTTCAACGACGGCCAAGAGGTGACCGAGCGAGCCGTCGCCGCTTACATCGCCAAGTACGCCACCAAGGGCGCCGAGACCGCGACGGGAGCTCTCGACCGCCCCCTGAAGTTCGCCGCCGAACTCGGCCAGCTCGACATCAGTGACCACGCCCGCCGCCTGGTCCGTACCGCCTGGGACCTTGGCGCACGCAAGAGCCTCGAACACCTTCGCCTGCGCGCCTGGGCCCACATGCTCGGCTTCCGCGGCCACTTCTCCACCAAGTCCCGCCGCTACTCCACCACCCTCGGCGCCCTCCGCGACGCCCGCGCCGAATGGCGCCGAGCCCAAGTCGCCGCCGCACAGCCCGAACACGGCACCGACACCACGTACGTCCTCGCGCACTGGGTCTTCGCCGGCACGGGCCTGTCCTCCGCCGAAGCCTGGCTCGCCGCATCCCTCGAACCCGCCCCCGGAACCGAAGGAGAGCCCACCAAATGACCACGGCCGCGCCCGAACTGCTCACCGTTACCGAGGTCATGACGCGACTCAAGGTCGGCCGCACGAAGGTGTACGACCTCATCCGCACCCGGCGCCTGGTCTCCATCAAGGTCGACGGCTGCCGCCGCATCCCTGATGACGCCGTACGTGCCTTCATCCGGGGCCAGATGGAAGAGGCGGCCTGATGACGAAGCGTCGTAGCCGCGGTGACGGCGGCCTCCACTGGGACGAGAAGAGACAGCGTTGGATCGCCACGGCGAACCTTGGATTCGACCCGAGCGGCAAGCGGATCGTGAAGCGGGGGAGTGGCAAGACCAAGACGGAAGCGAAGAACAAGCTCAAGGAGGTGTTGCGGGACCACGAAGACGGCCTCGCGATCGCACCCACCAACTACACCGTCAAAGACGCGGTGACGGACTGGCTCACCTACGGGCTGGCCGGCCTCGACCCCAGGACCGTCGAGACCACAACGCTCCTGAGCGAGAAGCACGTCATTCCGTCGCTCGGCGCTCGCAAGCTCCGCGACCTCAGCGCGGAGGACGTAGACCGCTGGCTGGCCACCAAGGCGAAGACGCTCAGTACACGCACCCTCCAGGCCCTTCACTCCTGCCTGAACCGCTCGGTCAAGCGGGCCATGGCGCGGGACAAGGTGAAGCGCAACGTCGTCGAACTCTGCTCGGTACCCCAGGGGCAGGCCGGCCGCCCGTCCAAGGCGCTCACCTTCGCCCAGGCCGAGGCCGTCCTCAAAGGGGCCGAGGGAACCTCGATGTACGCGTACATCGTCGTCGCGCTGTTGACTGGGGCACGTACAGAAGAATTGCGCGCTCTCACCTGGGACCACGTCTTCCTCAAGGGCAAGCCGGACGCGGACCCACCGCAGCCTCCGCACATCGCGGTATGGCGCTCAGTCCGTCGGGGCGGCGACACCAAGACCCGGAAGTCCCGGCGCACCCTCGCCCTGCCAGCGCGCTGCGTCGATGCTCTCTGGCAGCAGTTCGAAGACCAGGGATGGGATCGGCTCGCCGCCGGTGACGACTGGGAGGAACACGGGCTCGTCTTCTCCTCCGCCGTCGGCAAGCCGCTTGATGCTGCCAACGTCCGCCGTGCCTTCCGCCAGGCGCTCAAGGGCATCGACGGGATCAACGCCGATGAGTGGACGCCCCGGGAGCTCCGGCACAGCTTCGTGTCGCTGCTCTCCGACCGGGGCGTGCCTCTGGAGGAGATCTCCCGGCTCGTCGGGCACTCGGGTACGGCCGTGACCGAGGAGGTCTACCGGAAGCAGATCCGGCCCGTGATCCAGACTGGAGCCGTCGTCATGGACGGGATCTTCGGATTCGGAGCCGATCCGCGGAAGTCGTAGGCACTCAGAAAGCGATAGTCACGCAGATAGACACGCAGCAACGCCAGAGGGCCCTCACCGATTCGGTGAGGGCCCTCTGAACTGCTATTTGGCTGTCGGGGTGGCGGGATTTGAACCCACGACCTCTTCGTCCCGAACGAAGCGCGCTGCCAAGCTGCGCTACACCCCGATGTCGCTGCTGTCCTGCTTGTCGCGGCGACGACGTTTACTTTAGCCCACCGGTGGCTGTAGACGAAATCCGGTTTTCGCGCGGCGGCGGACGGGGTTCGGGCGGGCGTGGTCGAGGGCGATCAGGAGGACGGCGAGGGCGTAGAAGGCGAGGCCGAGGAGGAGGGCGTTGCCGAGGACGCTCTTGTAGCCGTGCTGGTCGACGTCGAGGAAGGGGTAGAGATAGCGGCCCGGCGTGCCGGGGAGGATGAGCTCGCCCCTGATGAGGGAGAGCGTCAGATAGGCGAGGGGGTAGAGGAGCCAGGTCGCCGCCTGGCGGAGGTGCAGCCGGCCGGGGGCGGTCAGCAGCAGCCAGTCCAGGACCGCCGCGACCGGGGTCGCCGTATGGAGGATCTGGTCGGTGACCCAGTGCCAGCCGGTCGGCGGGGCCGTCTCGCCGGTCATCGCGAACGGGCTCGACGCCCTGGCCAGCAGCAGGTGGTACACCAGGCCCGTGATCGTGATGTAGAGGAGCGCCGCTCCCGTCAGCGCCGAGGGGAGTGGGCGGCGAGCCGTCCACGCTCGGTGGGCCGCCAGGGTCAGGACCACGGCCACCAGGATGTTGCTCTGGATCGTGAAGTAGCTCAGGATCCGGACCGGCCTGCCGAGGAGCAGTTCGATCGTCACCGCCCCGGCCGCCGCGAGGGCGACCAGGAGGCGGTAGAGCGCGGTCAGGGGGTGGCGTACGGGGGTCATCACCGCTGTGGCGGGGACCGGGGAGGGCAGCAGCGCGGGTACGCCCGGGACCGCGGGGAGGTCCGGGATGTCCCTGGGTATCGGGGCGGTCATGCCCTCAAGTTAGATAAAGGGGGCATATGCGGCGATATGGGCGGGCCGTGTGGGTTAATCGTTCGTCGCGCTCGCCCTCGCGGGGGTCTCTACGCCCGCTCCACCAACGTCAGCAGCGTGGCCTCCGGCGGGCAGGCGAACCGTACCGGTGTGTAGCGGTTCGTCCCGCAGCCCGCCGACACGTGCAGATAGGATGTACGCCCCTCCGACACATGCCGCGACAGGCCCTTGACCCGGTCGGTGTCCAGGTCGCAGTTGGTGACGAGGGCGCCGTAGAAGGGGATGCAGAGCTGGCCGCCGTGCGTGTGGCCCGCCAGGATCAAGGGGTACGCGTCGGCGGTGAAGGCGTCCAGCACGCGCAGGTACGGCGCGTGCACCACGCCCATGGAGAAGTCCGCCGCGTCCGACGGGCCGCCCGCCACCTGGGCGTACCGGTCGCGCTTGATGTGCGGGTCGTCCAGGCCCGTCAGCTCCAGCGCCATGCCGTCGATCTTCAGGGTGCCGCGGGTGTTGGTCAGGTTCAGCCAGCCCGCCGCGTCGAAGGCGTCCCGCAGGTCCTCCCACGGGTTGTGGATCGCGCCGACGACCGGCGGGTTGCCGTTCAGGCCGTGCCGGCCCTGGACCTTCTCCAGCAGGTAGCGGGCGGGGTTGCGCGGCTTGGGGCCGTAGTAGTCGTTCGAGCCGAAGACGTACGCGCCGGGGAACTCCATCAGCGGGCCCAGCGCGTCCAGGACCTCCGGCACGCCCTCGGGGTCCGACAGGTTGTCGCCCGTGTTGATCACGAAGTCGGGGCGCAGGCCGGCCAGCGAGCGCAGCCAGCGCTGCTTCTTGCGCTGGCCGCCGACCATGTGGATGTCGGAGACCTGCAGCAGCCGCAGGGGGCGCATCCCGGCGGGCAGGACGGGGACGGTCACCCTCCGCAGACGGAAGGAGCGGGCTTCGAAGCCCGCCGCGTAGGCCACACCGGCGGCGCCGACCGCCGCGATCCCCAGAGGTACTCCGTATCGAGCGCGCATACCTCCATCGTGTCAGACGCGCGGGGCGACTTGAGCCGCCCTGTTGCTGCCTCCCCCTTAAATCGACGGGCGTCGTCCGTTCCGTACCTGCGACAATCAAACCCATGACCACCACGCTCAAGTCGAAGCTGCAGGAAGACCTCAACGCCGCGATCAAGGAGCGCGACGAGCTCCGCTCCTCGACGCTCCGGCTGACGCTCACCGCGATCACCAAGGAGGAGGTCGCGGGCAAGGAGAAGCGCGAGCTCTCCGACGACGAGGTCCTCAAGGTGATCACCAAGGAGGCGAAGAAGCGTCGCGAGGCGGCCGACGCCTTCGCGCAGGGTGGTCGTGCCGAGTCGGCCGAGCGGGAGAAGGCGGAGGGCGAGGTGCTCGCCGCGTACCTGCCCAAGCAGCTCGGCGACGAGGAGCTGCACGAGATCGTCGCCGCGGCCGTCGCGGAGGCGAAGGCCGCGGGTGCCGAGGGGCCGCGTGCCATGGGCGCCGTCATGAAGATCGTCAACCCGAAGGTCGCCGGCCAGGCCGAGGGCGGCCGCGTCGCCGCGGTGGTGAAGAAGCTGCTGGCCGGCTGAGGACGCTGAGGATCTCGTAGAGACAGCACGTAGGGCGGCCCTTGCCCCACCTCACAGGTGGGGCAAGGGCCGCCCTACGTCGTTCCGGCTTCCGCGTCAGCCGCGCCGGCCCCCATTGCCGTTCCCGTTGCTCGTGCCCTGGAACAGGTTCTCCGGGATGGAGAAGGTGGGCGTGGGGAAGGTGGTGCCGCCGCCGTCCGTGCCGCCGTTGGAGTTCCCGCCGTTGTTGTTGCCGCCGTTGCCGTTGCCGCCGTTCTTCCCGTCGCCGTTCCCCTTGTCCTTGTTGCCGTCGGGGATGTCGACGAGGTTGAAGGACTCGACGGGCTTGCCCTCCAGGGCGCCGGTCATGGCGTCCTTCCAGATCGGGCCGGGCGTGTCGGCGCCGTAGACGAGGCTGTGGTAGATGCCGCCGATGGTGATCTGCTTCATCTGGCGCTTGTGGGTCGGGTCGCCGACCCAGACCGCGCCCGCCATGTTCGGGGTGAAGCCGACGAACCAGGCCGCGTAGCGGTTGTCCGTCGTACCGGTCTTACCGGCGCTCGGGCGGTCGCTGAGGCCCGCCTGCTGGCCCGTACCGTCCTCGACCACGCCCTTCAGCAGCGTCGTCACGGTGTCGGCGGTCTTCTCCGACATCGCCCGCGAGCAGGTCGACTTGGGCACCTGCAGCGACTTCGTCTTGTCGCCGATCCGCTGGCTGATGGACTCGATGGCGATCGGCGTGCAGTACATGCCGCGCGAGGCGAAGGTGGCGTACGCGTTCGCCATCGTCAGCGGCGACATCTCCTGCGTGCCGAGCGCGATCGAGGGGGCCTGCCGCATCTTGGCGCCGTCCGCGCGCTGCACGCCCATCTTCTTGGCCATGTCGACGACCGGGCAGATGCCGATGTCGCTGATCAGCTGCACGTAGTAGGTGTTGACCGACTTCGCGGTGGCCTGCTTCATGCTGTACGGGCCGTGCTCCGACTCGTTCTCGTTGCTCAGCTTGGTCGGGTTGTTGGGGTCGTCCCGCCACTGCCCGCCGTTGCAGATCGACACCGGGCTCGGGTAGTACATCTCGTACGGCGAGGAGTACGACTGCGTCGCCGGCGTGCCGCCCTCTATGGCGGCCGCGGCCACGATCGGCTTGAACGTCGAGCCGGGCTGGTAGCCCGCGCCGCCGCCCATCGACTGGTTCACCGACAGGTTGATCTGCGTCTCGTGCTTGCCGAAGCCGTACGGCCGCGACTGGCCCATCGCCAGGATCTTGCCGGTGCCGGGCTCCACGAGGGTGGCGGCGGTCGCCACGTCGTCGCTCTTGTAGACGTGGTCCTTGATCGAGGACTGCACCGACTCCTGGGCCTGCGGGTCGAGGGTGGTGCGGATCGTCAGACCGCCCTGGTTCCAGACCTTGGCCCGGGCCTCCTTGGTCCGGCCGAAGATCGGGTCGTTGAGGAAGACCTCGCGGACGTAGTCGCAGAAGAAGCCCGCGCCCTTCACGGCGGTGATGCAGCCGTTCTTCGGCTGGCTGGGGTCGAGGCCCAGCGAGGACTTCTTGGCCTTGTCGGCCTCCGCCTGCGAGATGTCCCCGAGCTCGGCCATGCGCTGCAGCACGGTGTTGCGGCGCTTGGTGGCCTCCGCCTCGTCGTTGACCGGGTCGTAGCGGCTCGGGGACTGCACGATGCCCGCGAGCAGCGCCGCCTGCTGGAGGCTGAGGTCCTTGGCGTGCCGGGAGAAGTAGCGCTGGGAGGCGGCCTCGACGCCATAGGCCTGCTCACCGAAGAACGTGATGTTCAGGTAGTTCTCGAGGATCTTCTTCTTGCCGAGCTCCTCCTCGACCTGGATCGCGTACTTCAGCTCCTTGATCTTGCGGCCCAGAGTCTGCTGGGTGGCCTCGGCGACCTTCGTCGGGTCGTCGCCGGCCTCCTCGATGAACACGTTCTTCACGTACTGCTGGGTGAGCGTGGAGGCGCCCTCGGATACGCCGCCGCTCTGCGCGTTCTTGTTCAGCGCGCGCAGGATGCCCTTCAGGTCGACCGCGCCGTGCTGGTAGTAGCGCGAGTCCTCGATCGCGACGATCGCCTTCTGCATGTACGGCGAGATGTCCTTGAGGGCGACCACCGTACGGTCGCGCGAGTACACCGTGGCGATCTGGCCGCCGTCGGCGTCGAGGATCGTGGTGCGCTGGCTCAGCGGCGGGGTCTTGAGGTTGGCCGGGAGCTCGTCGAAGCTCTCCACCGATCCCTTGGCCGCGAGTCCGAGCGCGCCTACGGCGGGCAGTGCGATACCGGCCATGACGGCACCGGCCAGCACACTGACACCGAGGAACTTGGCGGCCTGCTGCGTGGGGGACAGGCCACCGCCCGAGCGCTTCTTTGGCATGAGGGCAGCCTACGTTCTCAATCGCCGGACACGCGTATATGCCTTGGCCTAAGCTGCTCTCAACTGTCACAGCAGCAGGGCCACGTATCAATACGTCCGGCGACCCCGAATCGTTCCGGAAGTTCCCCGAGTTTCTGTTGGGGGCGTGTCCGAATCCGCCTTCTGTGTCACCTGGCGTCCGTTGTGACTCAGTGGAACTGTCCCGCTTTGCCGGGAAGGTCACGCATGTTACCAGCTCACTCCCCCGGGTGATCTGCCGCTTACGCATAGTCCGTTCGGGCCATTCAAGATTGGGCCCGAAGGGGGTGTTGCGCTGTGCCCACCTTCCGTAACGTCCTCAACTGGCGGCGGTGAATATGCCGCTGCCGCCGTGGGGGAGCCTCGATTCGGGAGAGGACGGCGCCGGTATGGGCTGGGTAACCGACTGGAGTGCGCAGGCCGCCTGCCGCACTACCGATCCGGATGAACTGTTCGTTCAGGGAGCAGCGCAGAACAGGGCCAAGGCGGTGTGCACCGGATGTCCGGTACGCACTGAATGCCTGGCCGATGCGCTGGACAATCGCGTCGAGTTCGGCGTGTGGGGAGGCATGACGGAGCGGGAGCGCCGCGCACTGCTGCGCAGGCGACCCACCGTGACCTCCTGGCGCCGGCTCCTGGAGACGGCGCGTGTGGAGTACGAGCGGGGGGTGGGCATCCTGCCGCTCGACGACGACGAGGTCTACGAGAACTACGCGGCGGTGAGCTGAGGGCACCCCTCAGCTCAGTCGACGACGGAGTCGGGCAGCTCCGGCCGGTTGGCCGCGAGCCGGTCGCCGATGTCCCGCAGTCCCACGAGGTCGTGCACATCGCCGGGCAGCGCGGCCACTTCGGCCACCGCGACCTCGGGGTGGAGCGCCGTGAAGCGGTCACGCGTGCGCTGCTCGCGGGAGAGCAGTTGCATACGTTCCGCGTGCAGCTTCAGCAGGCCCGCGGCGAGACGGTCGACACCCTGGTCCTCGTCGTCCGGACCGGGGGAGTTGGCCCCGGACGCCGCGGACTCGGCGGGCTCGGATGCGGGAGATTCTGAACTGCCGTACGTGTCGGGAGAGTTACGAAGTCCAGCTTTCCCGCCGTCCTGATCGACAATGCGGGACTCCACAAGATTTTCCGCGGCGGCGAGGGCGCGCTCGGCCGACAACCGGTCGGCGCCGCTGCCATGGACCCGGTTGAGCACCAGACCGGCGAGCGGCATGTCCTCGGCCGCCAGCCGTTCCACGAAGTAAGCGGCCTCGCGCAGTGCGTCCCGCTCCGGGGCCGCCACCACCAGGAACGCCGTGCCCGGCGCCTGCAGCAGCTTGTACGTGGCGTCCGCGCGCGTACGGAAGCCGCCGAACATCGAGTCCATGGCCGCCACGAACGTCTGCACGTCCTTCAGCAGCTGACCGCCGAGCACCTTGCCCAGCGCGCCGGTCATCATCGACATCCCGACGTTCAGGAACTTCATCCCCGCCCGGCCGCCGACCTTGGCCGGCGCGAGCAGGACGCGGATCAGCTTGCCGTCCAGGAAGGACCCGAGCCGCTTCGGAGCGTCCAGGAAGTCCAGCGCCGAGCGGGAGGGCGGGGTGTCGACGACGATCAGGTCCCACTCGTCGCGTGCCCGCAACTGCCCCAGCTTCTCCATCGCCATGTACTCCTGCGTGCCGGCGAAGCCCGCGGAGAGCGACTGGTAGAAGGGGTTCGACAGGATCGCGGCCGCCCGCTCCCCGTCCGCGTGCGCCTCGACGATCTCGTCGAAGGTGCGCTTCATGTCCAGCATCATGGCGTGCAGTTCGCCGTCGCCCTCGACGCCCTTCACCCGGCGCGGGGTGTTGTCCAGCGAGTCGATGCCCATGGACTGGGCGAGCCGGCGGGCCGGGTCGATGGTCAGGACGACCACCTTCCGGCCGCGTTCGGCGGCCCTGAGGCCCAGCGCGGCGGCCGTCGTGGTCTTGCCCACACCGCCCGAGCCGCAGCACACCACGATCCGCGTCCTCGGGTCGTCGAGCAACGGGTCGACGTCGAGGACGCGCGCGGCGGAGAGGCGGTGCTGGCGCGGGCTCTCCTGGGCGCCTGCCGGGTCCGGACTCATGACATCCCCTGCTTCCGCATCGTGCTCCGGCTGTTGCGCTTGCGCGTCGTGCTCCGGCTCATGACAGGCCCTGCCCGCGCAGCTCGGCGGCCAGCTCGTACAGCCCCGCGAGGTCCATGCCCTCGGCGAGCAGCGGCAGTTCGTGCAGCGGCAGGCCCGTCTCGGCGAGCACCGAGCGCTGCTCGTGCTCCAGCGCGTACCGCTCGGCGTACTCATCGGCCTGCCGCAGCAGCGGGTCCACCAGCTTCTCGGCGTTCCCGCCCCGTCGCGCGCCGCCCAGCCCCGCCGCCGACAGTGCCTTGGCGACAGAGGAACGCGGCACGCTCCGTACGAGTTCCAGGTCCGTCCCGTCCAACACCTCGGGCCGCACCATGTTGACGATGATCCGGCCCACCGGGAGCTTGGCGGCGCGCAGTTCGGCGATCCCGTCCACGGTCTCCTGGACGGGCATCTCCTCCAGCAGCGCCACCAGGTGCACGGCCGTCTCCGCCGACTTCAGCACCCGCATCACGGCCTGCGCCTGATTGTGTATCGGCCCTATCTTCGCCAGGCCCGCCACCTCGTCGTTGACGTTCAGGAAACGGGTGATGCGGCCCGTGGGCGGTGCGTCCATGACGATGTAGTCGTAGGCGAACCGGCCGCTCTTGTCCCGCCTGCGCACCGCCTCGCAGGCCTTGCCGGTCAGGAGCACGTCCCTGAGGCCCGGCGCGATGGTGGTGGCGAAGTCGATCGCGCCGAGTTTCTTCAACGCTCTTCCGGCGCCTCCTAGTTTGTAGAACATCTGGAGGTAGTCCAGAAGGGCCAGTTCTGGATCGATGGCGAGGGCATACACCTCCCCGCCCCCTGGAGCGACGGCGATCTTCCGCTCCTCGTAGGGCAGCGCTTCGGTCTCGAAGAGCTGCGCGATGCCCTGGCGCCCCTCGACCTCGACGAGAAGCGTCCGCTTCCCCTCGGTCGCGAGGGCCAACGCGAGAGCGGCGGCGACCGTGGTCTTTCCGGTCCCGCCCTTGCCGCTGACGACCTGGAGCCTGCTCACGTATTCGAGCCTAACCAGTCGCCGTGCGGATCACGCGACAGCCTGTGGACAACTCGGCGACGGATGGTGGCCGGGCAACGGCTAGAGTCGGCCACATGACCAAGTGGGAATACGCAACCGTGCCTCTGCTCGTCCATGCCACGAAGCAGATCCTGGACACCTGGGGCGAGGACGGCTGGGAGCTCGTCCAGGTCGTGCCCGGGCCGAACAACCCCGAGCAGCTGGTGGCCTACCTGAAGCGGGAGAAGCCGTAATGGGCGCCGTCGAGGCCAGGCTGGCCGAACTCGGCCTCACGCTGCCGGAGGTCGTCCCGCCGCTCGCCGCCTACCAGCCGGCCGTTCAGTCGGGCGTGTACGTCTACACCTCCGGCCAGCTCCCGATGGTCGAGGGCAAGCTTCCGGTCACCGGCAAGGTCGGTGCCGAGGTCACGGCCGAGGAGGCCAAGGACCTGGCCCGCACCTGCGCCCTGAACGCCCTGGCCGCCGTCAAGTCGGTCGCCGGCGACCTGGACCGCATCGCGCGCGTGGTGAAGGTCGTCGGCTTCGTCGCCTCGGCGGCCGACTTCACCGGCCAGCCCGGCGTGATCAACGGGGCCAGCGAGCTGCTCGGCGCGGTCCTCGGCGACAAGGGCGTGCACGCCCGCAGCGCCGTCGGCGTGGCGGTGCTGCCGCTGGACGCGCCCGTGGAGGTCGAGGTCCAGGTCGAGCTGGTGCCGTAGCCACCGCTCTGACCTCGGGGACCTCTCGAACATTCGCGCACCACGGGATAGCCTCCGGCCATGGCGAATGGGCAGTGGTTTCCGCAGGACTGGCCGGACCGCATCCGCGCGCTCGCGGAGGGCACGCTCACTCCGGTGGTGCCCAAGCGCGCGGCCACCGTCATGCTCCTGAAGGACACCGACGGCGGTCCCGTCGTCCACATGCTGCGCAGACGCGCCTCCATGGCCTTCGCCGGAGGCGCGTACGCGTATCCGGGCGGTGGCGTCGACCCGCGCGACGACGAGCACCACGTCCGCTGGGCGGGCCCCACGCGCGCGTGGTGGGCCGAGCGGCTCGGCGTCGACGAGCGGACGGCCCAGGCCATCGTGTGTGCGGCCGTCCGGGAGACGTACGAGGAGGCGGGCGTCCTGCTCGCCGGGCCGACGGCCGACTCCGTGGTCGGCGACACCACGGGCGAGGACTGGGAGGCGGATCGAGCGGCGCTGGTCGCGCGCGACTTCTCCTTCGCCGAGTTCCTCGACCGCCGCGGCCTGGTGCTGCGCTCGGACCTGCTCGGCGCCTGGGCGCGCTGGATCACCCCGGAGTTCGAGTCCCGCCGCTACGACACCTTCTTCTTCGTCGCGGCCCTCCCGCACGGCCAGCGCACCCGCAACGCCTCCACGGAGGCCGACCGCACGGTGTGGATCCGGCCCCAGGACGCGGCCGACGGCTACGACAAGGGCGAGCTGCTGATGATGCCGCCCACCATCGCCACGCTGCGCCGTCTCGCCCCGTTCGGCTCGGCCGCCGACGCGCTCGCAGCCGCCCCCGGCCAGGACATGACCGCCGTACTGGCACAGGCCCGTCTGGAGGACGGCCGGATCGTGCTGACCTGGCCCGGACACGACGAGTTCACCAAGCGCATCCCGACCGACCTTCCGACCGGTGGAGCCTCCGCATGACCGACGCAAGCACCCTCCCCGGCCGGCCCAGGGGCGGGGTCCTGACCGGTCCCGCCACGCCCCGGGCCGTCAACGTCCTGGCCCCCAACGCCTCGGCGATGACCCTCGACGGCACCAACACCTGGATCCTCGCCGAACCGGACTCCGACCTGGCGGTCGTCGTCGACCCCGGCCCGCTGGACGAGGGCCACCTGCGCGCGGTCGTCGACACGGCCGCGGGGGCAGGCAAGCGCATCGGCCTCACCCTCCTCACCCACGGCCACCCCGACCACGCGGAGGGCGCCGCCCGCTTCGCCGAGCTGACCGCCACGCGCGTGCGTGCCCTGGACCCGGCGCTGCGGCTGGGCGACGAGGGCCTTGCGGCCGGTGACGTGGTCGCCGTCGGCGGACTGGAGCTCAGGGTCGTACCCACCCCGGGCCACACCTCGGACTCCCTGTGCTTCCATCTGCCGGCCGACCGGGCCGTCCTGACCGGCGACACCGTCCTGGGGCGCGGTACGACGGTCGTGGCGCACCCCGACGGCCGGCTGGGCGACTACCTGGACTCGCTGCGCCGGCTGCGCTCGCTGACGGTCGACGACGGGGTCCACACCGTCCTGCCGGGCCACGGCCCCGTCCTGGAGGACGCCCAGGGCGCCGTCGAGTTCTACCTGGCCCACCGCGCCCACCGCCTCGCCCAGGTCGAGACGGCCGTCGAGGACGGCTACCGCACCCCGTCCCAGGTCGTCGCACACGTCTACGCGGACGTGGACCGGTCGCTGTGGCCGGCCGCCGAACTGTCGGTGCGGGCACAGATGGACTACCTGGAGGAGCACGGGCTGATCTAGTCCGTACGGGGGGATTTCACGCCGTGCACGCGCGTGTACTCGTCGGCGAGCCACGGTCCGAGGTCGTCGACGTAGGAGCGCAGCACGGCGAGGTCGCCGGTCGGTTCACGGCCGCGTACGGCGGCCGCACGCATCTGCCCGGCCCGCTGCGGGTAGTACGCGCCGAAGATCTCGGCCATGTCCGCCAGATCGCTCGTCCAGCCGTTCCAGCGGGGCATGACCAGCGTGAACCCGGTGCGCACGAGATGGCGCGACATGAAGCGCACCAGGGGCCGCAGGGCCGTCTCGGTGCCGTCGGCGGCCGCGACCCGCTCGCGCCAGCGGGGAAGGAGCAGCGCGAGGTCGCCGTTGGTCTCGCGGGCGAGCCGGGAGTCGGGCCGGTAGCGCGGCAGGTACTCGGCGAGGTCGTCCCCGAGCAGCGGGGTGCACAGACAGGCCACGAACCACCCGAGGTCGTACGTCTCGGCATCGCTCAGCAGGCGCGATCGGCCGTAGAGGAGCGTGCCCACCCCGTCGATCTGCGGGAACTCCGCGTCGAGCGCTTCACCCAGAGCCCGTACGGCGTCCCGGTCCGCGTCGGCCGGCTCCTCGCGCAGGGCGAACAGCAGATCCAGGTCGCTGCGCCCCACGCGCGCGGTGCCGCGCGGAATCGACCCGTAGAGGTACGCGCTGTGCAGCCGGGCGCCGAGGACGTGCAGCAGCCGGTCACGGGCCGCGGCGACCACGGGGAGGAAGGCGTGCGGAACGCGGCCCAGGGAGCCTTCGCGCTCGATGCAGCCCTGCGGGTCGAGCCCCTTGGAGAGCACCTTTTCGGCCATGGAGGCAGTGAAGCAGCCCGTGAGGCGTTCGAGGACGAGGCCGCTCGGGCCGAACGGGGGTCCGTGGGCGGAGCCCCCGGCCGGCCCGGCCGGGACCGAACGTCAGCGGGACCGCTTCGCCAGCCGCTCGACGTCCAGCAGGATCACCGCACGCGCCTCCAGGCGGAGCCAGCCCCGCTGCGCGAAGTCGGCCAGCGCCTTGTTGACCGTCTCCCGGGACGCGCCGACCAGCTGGGCCAGCTCCTCCTGGGTGAGGTCGTGGACGACGTGGATGCCCTCCTCGGACTGCACGCCGAAGCGCCGCGAGAGGTCCAGCAGGGCGCGGGCGACACGGCCGGGGACGTCCGAGAAGACCAGGTCGGACATCTGGTCGTTGGTCTTGCGCAGACGCCGCGCGACGGCGCGCAGCAGGGCGCCGGCCACCTCCGGGCGGACGTTCAGCCAGGGCTGGAGGTCGCCGTGGCCGAGACCGAGCAGCTTGACCTCGGTCAGCGCGGTGGCCGTGGCGGTGCGCGGGCCCGGGTCGAACAGCGACAGCTCGCCGATCAGTTCGCCGGGGCCGACGACGGCGAGCATGTTCTCGCGGCCGTCGGGGGAGGTGCGGTGCAGCTTGACCTTGCCCTCGGTGACCACGTAGAGCCGGTCACCGGGGTCGCCTTCGTGGAAGAGCGAGTCGCCGCGCGCGAGGGTCACCTCACTCATGGAGGCGCGGAGCTCCGCGGCCTGCTCGTCGTCGAGCGCCGCGAAGAGCGGGTTCCGCCGCAGAACGTCGTCCACGAGTTCTCTCCTTGTCGACCTGCTCAGGGGATCTTGCTCCCCCTTGGTACCAGGGGACCGTGTTCCCCATCTTGCCGGACGGTCCAAACAGTGTGATCTGTCACAAGGATGCCGCACTGGTGTCCCGAGGTAAGCGGCAGGGGTCCAATTGGGGGCCGATCTTTTGGGTCCGGGGCGGATGTCAGTGGCGGGCTCTAGGCTGGCCGGGTGTCCAAATCGCCGGTGAGAGCACAGGCCAAGGGGGCTGGACGGGTGGCTGCACGTCGTGATTCCGCTGTGGGCGAACAAGACCCCGGCGGCGGAAGGAAACCGGCAAAAGAGACAGGGACTGTGGCGGGCGGTAAGGCTGTGGCGAAGAAGGCGACCGCGGCGAAGGTGACCGCGAAGAAGACGGCTGCGAAGAAGGTGACGGCGGCGAAGGCGACCGCGGCGAAGGCGACCGCGAAGAAGACGGCTGTGAAAAAGACGACGGGGAACCAGACGGCCGTGAAGAAGACCGCAGCCGTCAAGAAGGCGACCGTCGCCCCGAAGAAGGCCTCCGCCGCCGTCAGGGGCGCCCCCGCCGCCAAGGCCGTCGCGAAGCCGCCCAAGGGCGAGTCGCAGACCGCGCTCGTGCGCCGCGCCCGCCGCATCAACCGCGAACTCGCCGAGGTCTACCCGTACGCCCACCCGGAGTTGGACTTCGAAAACCCCTTCCAGCTCGTCGTCGCCACCGTTCTGTCGGCCCAGACAACCGACCTGAGGGTCAATCAGACGACCCCGGCGCTCTTCGCCAAGTACCCCACCCCCGAGGACCTGGCCGCCGCCAACCCCGAGGAGGTCGAGGAGATCCTCCGCCCGACCGGCTTCTTCCGGGCCAAGACCAAGTCGGTGACAGGGCTTTCGAAGGCGTTGGTGGAGCAGTTCGGCGGTGAGGTCCCCGGCAGGCTGGAGGACCTCGTCAAGCTGCCCGGCGTCGGCCGCAAGACCGCCTTCGTCGTGCTCGGCAACGCCTTCGGACGCCCCGGCATCACCGTGGACACGCACTTCCAGCGGCTCGTGCGGCGCTGGCAGTGGACCGCGGAGACCGATCCGGACAAGATCGAGGCCGCCGTGGGAGCGCTCTTCCCGAAGAGCGAGTGGACCGACCTCTCGCACCACGTCATCTGGCACGGCCGCCGCATCTGCCACGCCCGCAAGCCCGCCTGCGGCGCCTGCCCCATCGCCCCGCTCTGCCCGGCCTACGGCGAGGGCGAGACGGACCCCGAGAAGGCCAGGAAGCTCCTGAAGTACGAGAAGGGCGGCTTCCCGGGCCAGCGCCTCAACCCGCCGCAGGCCTACCTGGACGCCGGCGGCAGGGCGGCGCCGCCGCTGGGTGCCGGATGACGGACCGGACACACCGGCGCGAGGAACGATCAAGGGCCTGCCGCGCGTTGGAACGGGCAGGACGACGGGGGTGGCGATGACACGAGCGAGCGATACGCAGGGCGGGCCGGTGACACTCAGCAAGGAGGGCCTGCCCGACTGGCTCGGCCCGGTGGTGCGGGCCGTGGAGACGGTGCAGCCGCTGCAGCTCAGCCGCTTCCTGCCGCCCGAGGACGGCGCCGGCCGGCAGTCGGCGGTGCTCGTCCTGTTCGGCGAGGGCGAGCGCGGGCCCGAGCTGCTGCTCATGGAGCGGGCGGGCTCCCTCAGGTCGCACGCCGGACAGCCGTCCTTCCCCGGCGGCGCCCTCGACCCCGAGGACGGCGACCCGCACACCGACGGGCCCCTGCGGGCCGCTCTGCGCGAGGCCGAGGAGGAGACCGGACTCGACCCGTCCGGCGTGCAGCTCTTCGGCGTGCTGCCCAAGCTCTACATCCCGGTCAGCGGCTTCGTGGTGACACCGGTGATGGGGTGGTGGCGCGAGCCGAGCCCGGTCGCCGCGGTCGATCCGAACGAGACGGCGAGGGTCTTCACCGTCCCCGTGGCGGATCTCACGGATCCGGCCAACCGAGCCACCACGGTCCACCCCAGCGGGCACCGAGGTCCGGCATTCCTGGTCGAATCGGCCCTCGTATGGGGCTTCACGGCCGGGATCATCGACCGTCTGCTGCACTACTCCGGCTGGGAGCGCCCCTGGGACCGGGAGAAGCAGGTCCCGCTCGACTGGCGGTCATGACAGGGTGTCCACCGTGAATGTGCTGGACATCCTGTTGCTGGTCGCCGCCGTGTGGTTCGCGATCGTCGGCTATCGCCAGGGCTTCGTCGTCGGCATCCTGTCGGTGATCGGCTTCCTGGGCGGCGGTCTCGTCGCCGTTTACACACTGCCCGTCATCTGGGACGCGCTGACCGACAACGCCGAGGTGAGCACCACCGCCGCCGTGGTCGCGGTCGTCGTCGTGATCGTCTGCGCCTCCGTCGGGCAGGCCCTCACCACCCACCTCGGCAACAAGCTGCGCCGGTACATCACCTGGTCCCCGGCCCGCGCCCTGGACGCCACCGGCGGCGCCCTCGTCAACGTCGTCGCGATGCTCCTGGTGGCCTGGCTGATCGGCTCCGCCCTCGCCGGCACGACCCTGCCGACGCTCGGCAAGGAGGTGCGCAGCTCCAAGGTGCTCCTCGGGGTCTCCCGGGCGCTGCCGAACCAGGCCGACACCTGGTTCGCCGACTTCTCCTCGGTCCTCGCGCAGAACGGCTTCCCGCAGGTCTTCAGCCCGTTCTCGAACGAGCCGATCACCGACGTCCGGCCCCCGGACCCGGCCCTCGCCAACAGTCCCGTGGCCACGCGCGCGAAGAACTCCATCGTCAAGGTCATGGGCACCGCCACGAGCTGCGGCAAGGTCCTGGAGGGCTCCGGCTTCGTCTTCGGCGACCGCCGCGTCATGACCAACGCGCACGTGGTCGGCGGCGTCGACGAGCCCACCGTCCAGATAGGCGGCGAGGGCAGGAAGTACGACGCCACGGTCGTCCTCTACGACTGGCACCGCGACATCGCCGTACTCGACGTGCCCGACCTCAAGGCACCCGCCCTGAAGTTCTCGGCGACCGACGCCAGGAGCGGCGACGGCGCGATCATCGCGGGCTTCCCCGAGAACGGCTCGTACGACGTCCGCGCCGCACGCGTGCGTGGCCGCATCCCGGCCAACGGCCCGGACATCTACCACCGCGGCACCGTGCGCCGGGACGTGTACTCGCTGTACGCGACCGTCCGTCAGGGCAACTCCGGCGGACCGCTGCTCACCCCTCAGGGAGAGGTGTACGGCGTGGTGTTCGCGAAGTCCCTGGACGACGCCGACACCGGCTACGCGCTCACCGCGGACGAGATCCAGAAGGACATCGCCCAGGGGCGCAGCGCGAACCAGCAGGTCGACAGCGACAGTTGCGCGCTGTAGACGCCGTACGGGAACCCGGTGAAGGAAGGGGCGTCAGCCGCGCGGATGACGCAGGCGTACCGAGACCCAGCGGGCCCGGCGACGCAGGATGCGCGGAATGCCCACGCGGAGGTCCGTACCCTGCATCTGCGGGGTGCCTCCTCGCTGGTGGGGGCTCAAGCCGGTGGCCGAGCGGCGATTGCGTGCGGCGTCACTGTAGTCGTGCGTCCAGCCCATACCCCGACGTCTGCCCCTGCCCCAAGGTCGATAACCGCCCCCACGGCCCCCAATTGGCCTATGCGCCGGGCAATTGGCTGTTCGTAGGACAGGTGTTCAGGTCCGGATACCGGGCGCGACGAAGCGGTCACCGATCGGGCTCGGGATCCTTGAGCCAGTTGATCAGCTCGGTCGAGAAGGCGCCGGGATCCTCCTCGTGCGGGAAGTGCCCGAGCCCGTCGAACAGCCGCCAGCGGTAGGGCGCTTCGACGTACTCGCCGGAGCCGGCCGCGCTGCGCGTGCGCATCACCGGGTCCAGCGAGCCGTGCAGATGCAGGGTCGGCACCCGCAGCGGCCGCTTCATCCGGCGGTTGAACTGGATGCCGTCCGGCCGCGCCAGGGAGCGCACCATCCATCGGTAGGGCTCCACCGAGCAGTGGGCCGTGGACGGGATGCACATGGCGCGCCGGTAGGTGTCCAGGGTCTCGTCGTCCGGCTGGTTGGGGCCGGACCACTCCCGGATCAGCTCGGCCACCTGAGCCCCGTCGTCGGCGGTGAGCTGCCGCTCGGGGATCCAGGGGCGCTGGAACCCCCAGATGTAGGAACCGGCGCGCGTCTGCTTGACGTCGGTGAGCATCGCCGAGCGCCAGCGCCGCGGATGCGGCATGGACGTGACGGCGAGGCGCCGTACCAGCTTCGGGCGCATCACCGCGGCCGTCCACGCCAGGTATCCGCCCAGGTCGTGGCCGACCAGCGCGGCGTCCGGCTCGCCGAGGGAGCGGACGACGCCGGTGATGTCGAGGACGAGGTTCGTCGGGTCGTACCCGCGCGGGGTGCGGTCGCTGCCGCCGACGCCCCGCAGGTCCATGGCGACGGCCCGGAAGCCCGCGTCGGCCAGCGCGGTCAGCTGGTGCCGCCAGGTCCACCAGAACTGCGGGAAGCCGTGCAGCAGCAGCACCAGCGGGCCGTCCCCGGCCTCGGCGATGTGGAAGCGGGCGCCGTTCGCGGCGACGTCGCGATGCGTCACCTTCGTCCCGTCGGGGAGGGCGTCCGGCCGTACGACCGAGGTGGGTTGCGCCGATGGTGTGGCGGGATCCGTCATGAGGACGAGCGTGCCACAGCCTCGATGGCCGCGGGGGCGCGGTCCTCGATCGCCGGGTGCTCCGGCCGCGGGTGCGGCTTGGCGTTCTGCAGCACGCCCGCGGTCTCCTTCATGGACGCGGCGACCTTCTGCGGGCCCTGGCTCTTCTTCGCCTTCTTGGCGAAGGTCACGCCGATGAGCGCGAGCACGGCTGCGACCAGCACGTTCGCCGCGAACGACAGCAGGAAGCAGATGGCGAGATTCCAGTCGCTCCAGGTGCGGATCCCGTATGCCAGCGCGAAGTTCAGCATCGGCAGCGAGAACACCAGGACCGCGCCGGCCCCGGTGAACGCGCCGCCGCTCGTCGCGCCGCGCTTGACGTCCTGCTTGAGCTGCGCCTTGGCCAGCGCGATCTCGTCGTGCACCAGCGCTGACAATTCGGTCGTCGCCGAGGCGAACAGCTGGCCGATGCTGCGTTCGGCGCCGACCGGGCTGCCGTCGGGTGCGCTCATCGCGATCTCCCTCTTCTGCGTACCGTCTCTGTTCCCACGGAACTTTTGTACCGTCCCGTCAGATCATGCCGGACGGCCGTCCTCATCGCCTGCCCCGCCCGGCACTTGGGCAACCGCGCGTCGCTCGGCGGCCTTCTCCTCGGCGATCCGGCGGTGCTCGGCGGCCTTCTTGTCGTAGATCGCCGCCATCCGCAGGTGGTACGCCGGGTCGTCCTCCTCGTAGATGTCCGGGATGCCGTCGGCGTCCTCGTCCCGCTCCTCGGCCTCGCACAGCCTGCGGTACTTGGCGTTGCGGATCTTCAGCAGCACGGTCGCCAGGGTCGCCGCGATGAGGGACCCGGCCAGTACGGCGGCTTTGACCTCGTCGGTCAGTACGGCGTTGCCGTCGAAGGCCAGCTCCCCGATGAGCAGCGACACGGTGAAGCCGATGCCGGCCAGCGTGGCCACCGCGAACACGTCCGCCCATTCGAGATCCTCGCTCAGCGAGGCCCTGGTGAAACGTGCCGTCAGCCAGGTGCCGCCGAAGATCCCGACCGCCTTGCCGACCACGAGCCCGAGCACCACGCCCAGCGTCTCCGGCTTGGTGAACACATCGCCCAGCGCCCCGCCCGAGACGACGACACCCGCGCTGAACAGTGCGAACAGGGGGACGGCGAGGCCCGCCGAGAGGGGGCGCACCAGGTGTTCGATCCGCTCGCCGGGGGACTGCGCCTCGCCCTCGTGGCGGTGGCAGCGCAGCATCAGGCCCATGGCGACGCCCGCGATGGTGGCGTGGACCCCGCTGTTGTACATCAGCCCCCAGATGACGAGCGCCAGGGGGACGTACACGTACCAGCCGCGCACGCCCTTCCTCAGCAGCAGCCAGAAGACCGCGAGCCCCACGAGGGCGCCGCCGAGCGCGGCGAAGTCGATGGAGCTGGTGAAGAAGACGGCGATGATCAGGATCGCGAAGAGGTCGTCGACGACGGCGAGGGTGAGCAGGAAGGCGCGCAGGGCGCTCGGCAGGGATGTGCCGATGACGGCGAGCACCGCGAGCGCGAAGGCGATGTCGGTGGCGGTCGGCACGGCCCAGCCCTGGAGGGAGCCGCCGCCGGTGATGTTGGTGAGGGTGTAGACGAGCGCCGGTACGGCCATGCCGCACAGGGCCGCGACGACCGGCAGGGCGGCGGCCTTGGGGTCGCGCAGGTCACCGGCGACGAGCTCGCGTTTGAGCTCGATGCCGGCCACGAAGAAGAAGACCGCGAGGAGGCCGTCGGCGGCCCAGTGGGCGACCGAGAGGTGCAGCCCGAAGATGCCGGGGCCGAAGTGGAAGTGGCTGACGCTCTCGTAACTGTCGTGCAGCGCGGGGATGTTCGCCCAGATCAGTGCCGTGACCGCGGCCGCGAGCAGCAGTACGCCACCGACGGTCTCGGTGCGCAGCGCGTCCGCGACGTAGGTCCGCTCGGGCAGGGAGAGGCGTCCGAGGACCTTGCGGGGGGTGCTGCTGCGGGCGGCGGACACGGGGAGACCTCCGGTCGGATGGCAGGGCAGTGCTCTTTGCCGACCAGACTTCCCGGCACACCTGGAGGATCACGTTTGCTTTGTTTAGTTTACCTAATAGGGGCGTCCGGCGCGCTGTGCCGGACGCCCCTACCGGGACGAAGGCCCTCAGTCCTCGCTGGGCGCCGCCGGCAGCTTCGACTGGATGAGGTCCATGACGGTGGAGTCCGTCAGCGTGGTCACGTCACCGAGCTGGCGGTTCTCTGCGACGTCGCGCAGCAGGCGGCGCATGATCTTGCCGGAGCGGGTCTTGGGCAGCTCGGCCACCGGCAGGATCCGCTTGGGCTTGGCGATCGGGCCGAGCGTGGAGCCGACGTGGTTGCGCAGCTCGGCGATGAGGTCCTCGGTCTCGGCCGCGGTGCCGCGCAGGATGACGAAGGCCACGATCGCCTGTCCGGTGGTCTCGTCCGTCGCGCCGACGACGGCCGCCTCGGCGACCGACGGGTGGGACACCAGCGCCGACTCCACCTCGGTGGTGGAGATGTTGTGCCCGGACACGAGCATCACGTCGTCGACCCGGCCCAGCAGCCAGATGTCGCCGTCGTCGTCCTTCTTCGCGCCGTCGCCGGCGAAGTACTTGCCCTCGAAGCGGGACCAGTAGGTGTCGATGAAGCGCTGGTCGTCGCCCCAGATGGTGCGCAGCATCGACGGCCACGGCTCGGTCAGCACCAGGTAGCCACCGCCGCCGTTCGGCACCTCGTTCGCCTCGTCGTCGACGACGGTGGCGGAGATGCCGGGCAGCGGGGTCTGCGCGGAGCCGGGCTTGGCGGCCGTGACGCCCGGCAGCGGCGAGATCATCATCGCGCCGGTCTCGGTCTGCCACCAGGTGTCCACGACCGGCGTCCGGTCGGCGCCGATGTTCTTCCGGTACCAGATCCAGGCCTCTGGGTTGATCGGCTCACCGACGGACCCCAGGACCCGCAGGCTGGACAGGTCGAACTTCGCGGGGATGTCGTCGCCCCACTTCATGAACGTGCGGATCGCGGTCGGCGCCGTGTACAGGATCGTCACGCCGTACTTCTGCACGATCTCCCAGAAGCGGCCCTGGTGCGGGGTGTCCGGGGTGCCCTCGTACATGACCTGCGTGGCGCCGTTGGCGAGCGGCCCGTAGACGATGTAGGAGTGCCCGGTGACCCAGCCGACGTCGGCCGTGCACCAGTACACGTCCGTCTCCGGCTTGAGGTCGAAGACGGCGTGGTGGGTGTAGGCCGTCTGGGTCAGGTAGCCGCCGGAGGTGTGCAGGATGCCCTTCGGCTTACCCGTCGTACCGGACGTGTACAGGATGAACAGCGGGTGCTCGGCGTCGAAGGGCTCCGGCGTGTGCTCGGCCGACTGGCGGTCGACGATCTCGTGCCACCACACGTCCCGGCCCTCGCTCCAGGCGACCTCCTGCCCGGTACGGCGGACCACGAGCACGTGCTCGACGTTGCCGGCCTTGCCGACCGCCTCGTCCACGGCCGGCTTCAGCGCCGACGGCTTGCCGCGCCGGTAGCCGCCGTCGGAGGTGATGACGACGCGCGCGTCGGCGTCCTGGATGCGGGTGGCGAGGGCGTCGGCGGAGAAGCCGCCGAAGACCACCGAGTGCGCGGCGCCGATCCGGGCGCACGCCAGCATCGCGACCGCCGTCTCGGGGATCATCGGCATGTAGATCGCGACCCGGTCGCCGGCCTGGACTCCCAGCTCCAGCAGGGCGTTGGCGGCCTTGCTCACCTCGTCCTTGAGCTCGGCGTAGGTGACGGCGCGGCCGTCGCCCGGCTCGCCCTCGAAGTGGATGGCGACCCGGTCGCCGTTGCCGGCCTCGACATGGCGGTCGACGCAGTTGTAGGCGACGTTGAGCGCGCCGTCCTTGAACCACTTGGCGAACGGCGGGTTCGACCAGTCCAGCGTCTCGGTCGGCTCCTTGGCCCAGGCCAGCCGGCGGGCCTGCTCGGCCCAGAAGCCGAGCCTGTCAGCCTTGGCCTGTTCGTACGCCTCCGCCGTGACATTGGCGTTGGCTGCCAGGTCGGCGGGGGGCTCGAACCTGCGCTCTTCCTTGAGCAGGTTGGCCAGGCTCTCGTTGCTCACGGCATCTGCCTTTCCCAGGGTGTCCGTTGTGTCCCAGGCCACAGCTCATCAGACCCGAGGGGCCGATGACAAGGGTCGTCCGATAATTGGTTTAGACCTGTCATGGGGTGCCGGTCGGGTCGGCTCGGTTGCCGTGGCCTGGGGTCATTCGTACCCACGGAGGCCGACCGGGCGGGGTTCAGCGGTGTAACGCCCTTCACACCGGCCCGGTCGTCGCCGTCGCGGCGGTCACGAGGTCACATCGGCCACCCCCACATGGCCGAACACCTGCTCCTCCCGCGCCCCCGTCAGCAGATAGGCCTGTGCCTCGCCCACGTGGAAGTACATCCCGTGCAGCTCCAGCGTCCCCTCCCGCAGGGCTCGCGCCACCGACTCGTGTGCGCTCAGGTGCTCCAGTTGCTGGACCACGTTGGTCAGGCACAGTTGCTCCACCGCGTCGGCGGGCGCCCGGCCCGCCAGCCGGGCCCAGGGCCGGTCGGCGTCGGCCATGCGCTCCAGGCTCGGCAGTCCGTTGCGCAGCCATCGCTCCAGCGGCGTCCGCGCACGCCCGGGCTCGGCGTCGAGCAGCGCCTGCATCGCCCCGCACCCGGAGTGCCCGCATACGGTGACGGACCGCACCTTCAGTACGTCCACCGCGTACTCGATGGCCGCCGCCACCGAGTCGTCGCCGCTCTCCTCGCCCGGCGGCGGCACGAGGTTGCCGACGTTGCGCACCACGAACAGGTCACCCGGACCGCTGGAGGTGATCATCGACGTGACCAGCCGGGAGTCCGCGCAGGTGAGGAAGAGCTGGGAGGGGCGCTGTCCCTCCCGGGCGAGCCTCGCCAGCTCGCCGCGCACCAGGGGTGCGGTGTTGTGCTGGAACGCGCTGATGCCGCGCGCCAGTTGGTGCCGGCTGCGGCCGGCCGCCGGGGCCGGGTGAGTGCCGGCCGGGGCGGGCCGGGGGTGCTCGCACTGGTGGTTGCGCCAGGGAGTCCAGGGGTGGCAGCGGCAGCCGACGGAGGCGGTCGCATCGCCGACGCCCGGCGTGGTCCCTGGCTCGGCGGCGCGGTCGGCCCCGGCGTCGGGGCCGCCGGTGCTCAGCCCTGCCCGGCGGCCGGTCAGTTCCACCGTGCCGCCCTGGCCCGTGTGGGTGTTCCGCCAGTCCTGCAAGGACTCGTACGCCGCGTGGTCCATGAAGGACCCGTCCAACTCCACGACGGCGTGGGCGCCTCGGGGTACGAGGTGCAGGGCCCGGCTGAGCCGGGGCACCGCGAGGAACGTCAACTGGCCCCGCACGCGTACGTGGTGGACTCCCTCCTGCTCGTCGTGGGTGATGCGGGTATGGGCGAGGCGCTGCATGGAGACGGCGACGGCCACGGCGATGCCGAGCAGCACGCCCTGGAGGACGCCGAAGACCACCACGCCGAGTGTGGTGACGGCGTACACCAGCACCTCTCGGTGGCGGGTCACCGTGCGGATGTGGTGCAGGGACACCATCTGGATGCCGACGGCCATCACCAGGGCGGCGAGCGAGGCCAGCGGGATGAGCTGCAGGAGCGGGACCAGCAGCAGCGCGGCGATCATTACGAGAACGCCGTGCAGCATCGTGGAGTTCCGGCTCACGGCGCCCGCGTTCACGTTCGCCGTACTCCGCACAGCCACTCCGGCGACCGGCAGTCCGCCGAGCGCGCCGGAGACGATGTTGGCGGCACCCTGCCCCAGCAGCTCGCGGTCGAGGTCGGAGCGTCCGGTCCGGGGCGTGGGTCCCGGCCGGGCGGCGGCGAGTTTGTCGACGGCGACGGCGCCGAGCAGTGACTGCACGCTGCAGACGAGGGTGGTGGTGAGGACGGCGGTCGCCAGGCCGAGCGCCGGGCCCTGGGGGAGTCCGGCCAGCGCATGGCTGCTCCAGGACGGCAGATCGACCCTGGGCAGGCGCAGGTCGGTGAGGGAGGCGGCCGTGGTGGCGCCGGTGACGGCGATCAGCGCGGCCGGGACGCGGCGCAGATGCCGTCCCGCCCGGCCGGGGATCCGGGGCCAGAGCAGCAGCAGGGCGAGGGTGAGCACGCTGACCGTCACCGCGGCCGGGTGCACGTTCGCCAGCTGGGCGGGCAGCGCGCGGACGTTGGCGAGGACGGAGCTCTGCGGGGTGCCGCCGAGGACGATGTGCAGCTGGGCGACGGCGATGGTGACGCCGATGCCGGCGAGCATGCCGTGCACGATGGCCGGGCTGACGGCGAGGGCGCCGCGGGCCACGCGCAGGCAGCCGAGGCCCAGTTGGGCGAGACCCGCCAGGACCGTGATGGCACAGGTCGTCCGCCAGCCGTAGCGGTGGATGAGGTCGGCGGTGACCACCGTGAGTCCGGCGGCGGGGCCGCTGACCTGGAGTGGGGAGCCGCCCAGCCGGCCGGCGACGAGTCCGCCGACCGCGGCGGCGACCAGGCCGGCCTGGAGCGGCGCGCCGGTGGCGAGGGCGATGCCGAGGGACAGGGGGAGAGCGATCAGAAAGACCGCGACGGACGCGGACACATCGGCACCGTCGATGTGGAAGCGGCGGTGCGGGGGCGTCGGTGGGCTGTGGGACTGGTTGGTGCGCTCGGGCCGAGTGGGGTCGGTGGCGCGGGTGGGTGCGCAGGCTGACATGTTTCCCGTCTCCTCCGGGGCAGCGGTCGCGGATCAGGTGGTCCCCGTCGATGGCGGGGCTCGGGTCGCGGCCGTGGGTCACGGCGTACAGCGGCGGGATGATTCAACGCTCGGTAAA
Organism: Streptomyces sp. NPDC085900; assembly: GCF_044540925.1. Taxonomy (NCBI): domain Bacteria; kingdom Bacillati; phylum Actinomycetota; class Actinomycetes; order Kitasatosporales; family Streptomycetaceae; genus Streptomyces; species Streptomyces sp. NPDC085900. The sequence goes on from NZ_JBITSP010000011.1 coordinate 331,497, forward strand.
CGAATCGTAATTCAGAGTAAAGGTCGGGCATAGACTTTTCTGGCAAATGGAGCATTCAATCACTTGAATGGGTGAAGCGGTTATTTCATCGGCTTGTCGTACTAATTCCTTCTCGGGCCCGTGCGACCTTGGCGGCGCTGTCGGGCCTGCCCGGCACATCACCAGAGAACGCCCTTATCGGCGTTGGCCTGAGAGAAGGAAGAAGGTGGGCGGAACATGGCCGCCACCCAGAGGATCGCCGCGGGCGCCGTGATCGCCGCGGCGTGCGCCGCTTCACTCGCCGGTTGCGCGATCGGCTCCAACGGTTCCAAGACAGGTGCCGCCGGCCCGCTGAAGGCCAAGCCGGGCCAGGCCCCCAAGCACGCCCTCCGCCTGATCGGCGACGGCTCCACCTCTTACACCGGCGCCCAGCCGCACCTGCCCAGGCCCGAGCGTCTCAAGCCGGGCCAGAAGCCGCCGCAGTTCGTCGTCTTCTCCTGGGACGGCGCGGGCGAGGACAGCCAGAAACTGTTCTCCCACTTCCGCAAGGTGTCCAAGGCCAACCACGCGACGATGACGTACTTCCTCAGCGGCGTGTACATGCTGCCGGAGGACAAGCGGGACCTCTACCGGCCGCCGCAGCACTCGCCGGGCCGCTCCGACATCGGCTTCAACGACGAGAAGGGCATCGCCGACACCGTGAAGCAGCTGCGCCTGGCGTGGCTGGAGGGCAACGAGATCGGCACCCACTTCAACGGCCACTTCTGCGGCAAGAACGGCGGCGTCGGCGAGTGGTCGGTCGACGAGTGGAAGGACGAGATCGCCCAGGCGAAGCAGTTCGTGAAGTCCTGGAAGACCAACTCGGGGATGAAGAAGGCGGCTTCGCTGCCCTTCGACTACGACAAGGAACTCATCGGGGCGCGCACACCCTGCCTCGAGGGCCAGCAGAACTTCATGAAGGCCGCGAGCGAGCTCGGCTTCCGCTACGACACCAGCGGGGTGAACGAGCAGATCTGGCCGAAGAAGCGCTACGGCCTGTGGGACCTGTCCATGCAGCTCGTGCCGTTCCCCGGGCACCGCTACGAGCAGCTCACCATGGACTACAACTTCATGGTCAACCAGTCCGGCACCCGGACCCAGGGCGACCCCGCCAAGTTCGACTACTGGGGCGACCAGATGCGCGACGGCCTGCTCTCCGGCTTCCGCCGGGCCTACGACGGCAATCGCGCGCCCCTGGTCATCGGCAACCACTTCGAGTCCTGGAACGGCGGCACCTACATGCGGGCCGTCGACGAGGTCGTCGAGCAGGTGTGCAACAAGCCCGAGGTGCGCTGTGTGTCCTTCCACCAACTGGCCGACTGGCTGGACGCGCAGGACCCCCAGGTCCTGGCCAAGCTGCGCACCCTGAACGTCGGCGAGGCCCCGAAGCAGGGCTGGGAGTCCTTCCTGGCGGGCCACCCCGCCCCGGCACCGAAGGGCGTGCCGGGGGCGCCGGCCGCCAAGCGGTAGCCCCCGTCAGGCGGGGGCGACGACGCCCTCGCCCAGCACGAAGGCGGGGTCGACCTGCGCCGCCAGGTCGGCCCCCGTGCGGGCGTTGCCCCACGCGTCGGCGTTCTTCAGATGGAAGTGCACCATCTGGCGCGTGTAGCGCTCCCCGTCGCGCAGCTCGTACGTCGCGTCCGCGGCGACCCGCAGGACGCGCAGGGCGCGGCGGTTGACGTCCTCCAGGAGCTCGAACCGGGGCGGGCGGCCCTTCTCCATGGCGCGCACCCAGTCGGAGTGTCCGAAGGTCCCCAGCAGGTCGTCCCCCACCTCGGCACGCAGGAAGTCGAGGTCGTCCTGGCCCTGCACCTTGTTGCCGACGACTTTCAGGACGACGCCGTAGTCCCGGGCGTACTCCTTGTACTGGCGATAGACGGAGATTCCCTTCCGGGTCGGTTCGGCGACGAGGAACGTGATGTCGAAACGGGTGAACATGCCGGAGGCGAAGGAGTCCGAGCCCGCCGTCATGTCCACCACGACGTACTCGCCGCGCCCGTCCACGAGGTGGTTCAGGCACAGCTCCACCGCTCCCGTCTTGGAGTGGTAGCAGGCGACCCCCAGGTCGGCGTCGGTGAAGGGGCCGGTGACCATCAAACGGACGGCGCCGCCGTCGAGTTCCACCGGCCGGGCGCAGGCGTCGTAGACCGGGTTGTCCTCGCAGACCCGCAGCAGCCGTGAGCCCTCGCCGGGCGGGGTGGTCTTGATCATCGTCTCGGCGGAGGCGATACGCGGGTTGGAGCCGCGCAGATACTCCTTGATCAGCGGCAGCCGGTCGCCCATCGAGGGCAGTGCGGCGGCCTCCGCCTCGTCGAGGCCGAGCGCGGCGCCCAGGTGCTGGTTGATGTCGGCGTCGACCGCGAGGACCGGCGCGCCGGCGGCCGCGAGGTGGCGGATGAACAGGGAGGACAGCGTCGTCTTGCCGCTGCCGCCCTTCCCGACGAAAGCAATTTTCATGTTCACGAAGAGTAGTCGGCTGATAGCTGTAAGTGGCATGCGTGCGTGAAGAAGACCACTCGTTCGTGGGGTTCGCCCCCGGAATGGCTAGTGTCGTACTCATGAGTACGACAGGCGCTACCGCCGATCCGCTCGCCGCCCTGGGCTCGCTGCCCGGCGTGGCCGAGTCAGTGGAGTCCGTGCGCAAAGCCGTGGACCGGGTCTACGGGCACCGGGTCATGCGGCGCCGCAGCAACGAGATCACCTCCGAGGCGGCCCTGCGCGGCGCCCGCGGCTCGGCGGCGCTGTCCGGCGCCGACTGGGCGCTGGAGGAGGTGCGCCGGCGGACCGACTTCAGCGGTGACGACGACGCGCGCGTGATGGGCGCGGCGCTCAGGCTCACCGCCGAGGCGGGGCAGCTGCTGTCCATCTGGCGGCAGTCACCCCTGCGGGTGCTGGCCCGGCTGCACATGGTGGCCGCGGCGACCGACGGCGACCAGGTGGGACGCCCGCGGCAGGCGGGCGAGCCCGTCGACGAGCCGCTGATCGAGTTGCCGCTGCCGGGCGCGGACGAGGTGCACGGCCGACTGGAGGGCCTCGCCGAACTCGTCATCGCGGGCAGTTCCGCCCCCGCCCTGGTGACGGCCGCCGTCGTCCATGGCGAACTCCTCGCGCTGCGCCCCTTCGCCTCGCACAACGGCCTCGTCGCGCGCACGGCCGAGCGCATCGTCCTGGTGGGCAGCGGTCTGGACCCGAAGTCCGTCTGCCCCGCCGAGGTCGGCCACGCCGAACTGGGCCGTGCGGCCTACCTGGCGGCACTCGACGGGTACGTCTCCGGCACCCCGGACGGCATGGCCGCCTGGATCGCGCACTGCGGCAAGGCGGTCGGACTGGGCGCCCGGGAGTCGACGGCCGTGTGCGAGGCGCTGCAGCGCGGGGCGGCGTAGAAAAGGCGCCGGAACATCCGGAAAAGGGTTGCGGCGGTACGAGTAATTCGTACCGCCGCTGGCATGTCCACCGGGTTACCAAGCGTCCTCGATATGTTGCCCATCAGGTCGGGAACTTTGCCCGTCCCTGGTGCGGCTGGCCCGTAATCGACGGGTCGACGTCGCGTGGGTGCTCGGTGTTCATGCTCGGTCCGTGGGGCCAAATGCGTTATTAAGGTGATCCTCTCGGATGTCCTTGGTCTCGCGGGCCGTTAACCCCTTTGTACTCCAGGACCGGAGGAAGCGAAACCCCTGCCTACGCTTCTTTACTTTTACCCTCAAACAGGGCCAAATGGGTCACATGGCGGCCGTTCGGCGTCTGCTCGCGTACCAGACGAGGCCGGCGGTCGCGGCCGCCGCACCTATCGCGGCGGCCGCGACGAGGGCCGGACGGGGCGGCACGGAGAACGTGGGGATCCGCTGCTTCAGCCGCACCGGGCGGTGGAAGTCGAGAATCGGCCACCCGCGCGCGAGGGCCTCGCGGCGCAGCGCGCGGTCCGGGTTCACGGCGTGCGGGTGGCCGACCGACTGCAGCATCGGCAGGTCGGTCGCGGAGTCGCTGTAGGCGTAGCAGCGCTCCAGGTCGTACCCGTCGGACACGGCCAGTTCCCTGACCGCCTCCGCCTTGGTGGGGCCGTACGCGTAGTACTCCACCTCGCCCGTGTAGCAACCGTCGTCCCCCACGACCATGCGGGTCGCGACCACGCGGTCCGCGCCGAGCAACTCGCCGATGGGCTCGACGACTTCGGCGCCCGAGGTCGACACGATGACGACGTCGCGGCCGGCGGTGTGGTGCTCCTCGATGAGGGAGGCGGCCTCGTCGTAGATGATCGGGTCGATCAGGTCGTGCAGGGTCTCGGCGACGATCTCCTTGACCTGCTGGACGTTCCAGCCGCGGCACATGGCGGAGAGGTACTCCCGCATGCGCTCCATCTGGTCGTGGTCGGCGCCGCCCAGGAGGAAGACGAACTGGGCATATGCGGTGCGCAGGGCGGCGCGGCGGTTGATCAGGCCGCCTTGGTAGAAGGACTTGCCGAACGTGAGCGTGCTCGACTTCGCAATGACCGTCTTGTCCAGGTCAAAGAAGGCCGCTGTGCGGGGCAACGACTGGTTTTCCACAACCCTGAGCATAGGGGGAGCCCATTCGGCGTAAGGTGGGCGCGTGGGTTTGCCTGAGAGGGCTCTCGGGTACACCATGGAAGTCACGGATCGTTCGCGACCGTGCTAACCCGGTCCGGCTCCTCCCCCCCCGAGTCGGCCGTGGAGACGACCCCCGCTCTCCCCCCCGGCGGGGGTCGTCGCATGTCCGGGTGGGTTTTTCCTTTATTGAGGTGGTTGTACCGCCGCGTCGAGGCGGTTGCGACCGCCTCTTTTGCATGTCCATGATCCGTCACCCTGTGTAGCCGCAGGGCTCCTCTGCGGAAATCGCGCGGGAGTCGGTACGGGACTCACGGGTATGGGGGATGGCGATATTCACAACCGCTGAGTTGTCCACAGTTATCGACCAAGATCCACACGATTTCCCGCATCGCTGCACCGTGATTCCAGCGCGTCCCGCTCGGACCGAGTTCATGACCGGTTCCGCTTTGTCGGGCGGCTACGGCCGGTTTCTGCCGGCCGTGCATAAGGAGGCCGGTTGCCGGTTTCTTCACGCGTTTGGGAATCGCGGGGCCACAGGGGCCGCGCGAGAGAAGCAGCGAAGGGGGATGGAGACCGTGGCCGGAGCCGTCACTCACGAACCGCCGCCCGCCGCCTCGGGGCGGCAGGCCGGACCACTGAGCGTTTTCAGCGTTGCCTCTCCAGGGTGAGGACGGCTGCGGCGATGACCGTCATGCGGTTGGGGCTGCAGCGGGCCCGGCGGAAGATGCGCC
>NZ_JBITSP010000012.1:0-334243 GCF_044540925.1 Streptomyces sp. NPDC085900
CCCGGCGTGCAACGACGGTCCTCCAGAGGCTCGCCGTGCTCGTAGCGGTAGTGGCACGAGCCTGCGGCCGGCTGCTGCTGGACGGTGTAGTGCTTCTGCGGGCCCGCCCCCACCGCGATCGCCTTCCCCCCGCCGGCTGGCGGGGCCGTGGCGGGCGCCCCCGCGGCGGGACTGCTCTTGCTGACGGCCGCTGTCGGGTCGCGCAAGTCGACGGACGAACAGCCCGCCAGCAGCAGGCAGCTGAGCAGGAGGGGCAGCAGGCAACGGCGGGCAGGATGCATGACGATCCCTCACAGGCAGGCGACGGCTGAGCAGATACTCCCCCATCACCCCCCGGCTCTACCGTGCGGGGTACCGCGCAAGGAAGCGTGGTTTTGCACGCTCGCGGTTACCTGGGCCGGCAAAACGATGTGAGCCCCATCCCGGCGATGACGGGATGGGGCTCACACAGTGGAGCGCCGGGCAGGCCTTGCACCTGCATTTCCCCGCAGGAAGCGGGGCGTCTTTCCTTGGACCACCAACGCACGTCCGAACGACCAGAGTTGGTCCAGTCGGCTCAAGATCCATCATAGCGGGTCTCGCGGCCGGTGTGATGGTGAAGGCATCACACCAAGCCCCGTTCGCTCGAGCACGAGGAAGTGGCGCCGTATCGAGCGGGACGAGCACGACCCACCTGAAGAACCGGAGGACCTCACCGAACTCCGTACCGACCCCGCCGCCCCACCCACCTCTCGCGCCCTCCTCGTGCTGACGAACCTCGACACCACCACTGCCAGATGAACTACACGGCAGACGAGGACCCGCGCGCACCACGTCGTGACTCTTCGCCCAGCAGAAGGATCTCCAAGAACTCCTGCAGGGCATCCCTGCAGACGTCATGGCCGCTGTCCAGGGTGTGGACGTCCCAGATTGGGTCGTTCGCCAGCCGGTCGCGCACGGCGGTGAAGGGCGTGCCGTCCCACCCGGACAGATACACGTAGTCCCGGGTCTTGACGTCACGCAAGCCGCCCGCGTCCAGCCGGATCCGCTGAAGGAATGAGGCCAGTGGATGTGCGCTCACGCGCGGGTCGCTGCCGGACGGCGGCTGGACCGCGTATCCGTCCACCGCCGCGCCGTCCAGGAACAGCCTGCGGTAGGCATCGGTGGTCAGATCCCAACAGGATTGGCCGTCCTCGGGTACGTAGGCGTCGCAGTAGACCAGGCGGCGCACGACGCCGGAAGAGGCGCGGTCGGCGGCACCGGTGATCACCATGCCGCCGTAGCTGTGCCCGACGACGACGGCGTCGCTGACCTCCTCGGTAGCGAGTACGGCGAGCACGTCGTCGATGTGCGTGTCGAGATTGACGTTGGAAGAATTCAGGTGGGCGCGGTCACCGACACCGGTGGGGGTAACAGTCAGCGCCCGGTGTCCGGCGGTGCGCAGCCGGTCGGCCAGGCCGGAAAAATACCAGCCGCCGCGCCAGCCGCCGGGAACGAGAACAAAGGTCGTCATGCACGCAGGAACGATGCCCACAGGACGCTGATTCCTCCACGGGCATGGCCAGTTCGCGAGTCCTGCTCGTCTTGACAAACCTCGGCGCAAGCCACACCGAAATGGAAGTAACTGCTGTCTACGGACCGGGAGTTGGTCGTCAGCTGGTGTCCGTGGGCCCTGGCATGATCGCTTTTATGACTCCTTCGATCGTGGAAGAGCTCGTCCTGCGAACGGCCGAGAGGCACGGCGTCCCCGGGCCGGTGGCGCAGGAGATGCTCGCCGGTTTCCGGCCGTGCCTCCACCTGGTCCCCTTCCAAGACCTGACTCCCGCCCAGCAGAAAGAGGCCCGTCCCGCCGCGCGCACGGGGGGCCTCCCCAATCTGCCGGACGGCATCGACTGGCCCGATGGACGCGCACCTCTGGTGCTGACCATCGACTGCGCGGCACTCCCCCGTGAAGCCCTGGACATCGAACTGCCGCCCGACGGGAGCCTGTTGTTTTTCACCGAGATCGAGTACGAGCCGGAGTCGTCGACGGTGGTTCACCTCCCCGCCGACGCGCGGACCACGCAACGCGCAGCGACGTACCAACTCGACGGCGAGCCGGAACAGACCACTGTCTACCAGCCGGGCGTCCTGTATCCGGTGCCGGGGCTGACCGTGGCGCCCGACTGGCGTGACGCCCCCGCGACCAGCGCGTTCCTGGACGGCGGTGCGGGCCGGGACGACATCCTGGACGATTTCGAGGACGCCGTGCGGGACGCGGCAGCGGGCGGCGCCTCACATGGAGTCTCTATCCAACTGGGCGGCTTCTCCAGTCCCTGGCAGTTGGCACCGGACGAGGGGGACCTCGTTCTCCTGGCGCAGATACACGGCCAGTCGATCGAATCCAACGTCTACACCCAGACTCTGATCGTCGGCACCCGCGAGGACATCGCCGGGCGCCGGTATGAAGCCTTGGTGTTCGAACAGCAGGTCTGAGCAGCCGGCTGCTTGCTCGCCGCGGCCCTGGCAGGGACGGGCGTTCCGCAGAGGAGCTTCCGAGGGGCGCAGCTTGGTCGACTGGGTTTCCTTTTGCCCCGATGACCCGCAGCAGCAGGACGTGAGTGCGGCGGGGGTTGTGGTCCTCGCAGAACCGCAGCGCGCCCGCAGCCTGCGGACCCACCCGTGCGACGCTCCGCGACCCGGCAGCGGCCGGGGACGCACCCGCCCCGCTAGAACTCCCACTCGAGGGTTCCGTCAGCGGTGTACACCGCAGTACACCCGTTGCGGGTCAGGTGAGGATCATCGTCGTCTGCGGTGCCCTGCGTGGAGCCGGTTTCCAGCGCGCTCGCCACGTCGGCCACATTTCCGTCACGCTGCGCCATGTGGGCGTGCCGAAGAGGCCGTCGTCCCTGCTCCAGGTCAGCACACTCCCGCGCAGCTCGCCCGGCCGGTTGTCCACCACCAGCAGGTCTCCGGTCGTGTCATCCCCGATCGGCACCAGGAGCGGATGGAATCCGTGACACGGCTCTCCGGCCACAGCTGGGACATCCGCCTCTCCTGCGCCCGGGATCGGCGAGGCGGCGTGCTTACGCTGCCACAGCATCTGCATGCGCTGGAGCCCGACGGGGATGTACAAGGGGGGCAGTAGAACACCGGTGATCGGGTTCGTCTCCGCCCCGTCGAACAGCAGCAGTTGTTCCCTCACTGCTTCGGGGAACGTCTGCTTCATCACGCACTGAGCCTCAGCTATGTCGCCCATCGCCGCCGATGCCCGCACCGTGCGTGCTGTGGAAGGGGCGTGCGTTTCCAGAGCGGTTCGCACGCGTGCCCAGGCGCCGGCGAGTGTCGTCGTCATGGTGGCATCCTGCTGCCTGAAGATGATCATGTAGGCCGTTTTCCATGCGCGTATCTGCTGTTCACCCCTTGGAGGCCCACTACGCAAGGACCCACGACGACCTGGTGGCGAAGGTGTTCCTCGGCGCCGGCGAGGCGGAGCTCGCCGATCCCTACCTGGCCGCCGTGGACATCGTCGGATCGATGACCCGCATGGCGCAGCTGCTGCGGCTGCGCAACCTCCCTTCCATAGCTCACTTCCCGCTTGTACCCCCGACAGACCCACGGTTCCGCGTTGCCGTATGCCCTCAACGAGGGTCTGCGCACGTTGTATCCCTGCGCCACCCCCAGCGCCGAATGAGCAGATCCACGGCAGTAGCACGCATCGCCCCGCTGCAGGAAGAGTGGACGCAGCCGACCCGGGGGTCGGCCGCGCCGGCGCCTGAAGCGTCGGATCAGGGGCACAGGCCTTGGTCGGAGTTGTAGTAGATGTCGATCGAACCGCTCCAGGTCATGCACTGGCCGGGCTCGGGGAGGCCCTTGTACACCGGGCCGGCGTAGGTGGTGTAGGAGCCGGCGTCCCTGGCCGGGTGGTTGCCGGAGGGCCAGGTGTCCAGGGTGACCTCCATGAAGACGCGGGCGCCGGGCTTGTTGCGCACCGTCACCGCGCACCACTGCTTGTCCGCGGAGCTGTAGGCCACGTACGTGGTCGCAGCCACGGTCCGCTGCGAGGACATGATCGGCGTCGACATGAAGACCTCGTACCCCGTGCCGCACGCTCCGTTGTAGGCGCCGGCCGTGGCGGCCGAGGCCGGCGTCGTCGCGGCGAGCGTGCCGCCCAGAGCCAGGACTGCAAGAGCTCCGGCGGTAGCTGCCTTACGGCGGATCGACTTCATGGTGTTCCCCCTGTTGATGTCGGCGGGACGGCCGGTCATCGCCGTCCACGCCAAATGAGACCCGGAAGCCCCACTGACAGTTGTGGGCATTTTTGTCGTGGTCCTGTCACCGACGTCACAACCGCCGTTACGTCGACGCTGCGGTGTCGACCCGTTCGCGTGGCCCTCGCCCGTTCGCGTGACCCTCGCTGGCGCCCCTCTGCTGGAGCCGGTCGGGAGTCGCGGACGACCAGTGTTCACCTGCCTCGCGACCGTTCCTCGACCCGTGGTCGAGTGCGGCGCTCGAGGATGCCACCGGGTGGGGGGTGAGAGACCTCCGTTCGGCGTGAGGAGTGCGTATGCGCAAGGTCGTTTTCCGTGACGGCACCACGACCGCCTGCGAGAGGACAGGGGACTGCCCCGCGGCCGGCCCGGTATGTAGCACGGCGGGCGGGGCCTTCGCCGTCGTCCGCCCGGGTGACGCCATGCGTGCGGGAAGGCGGCTGTGATGCGGCGCGTCGCGGTCGTCGGGGCCGGTGCGGCGGGGGCGCTGACGGCGGTTCAGCTGATGCGGCAGGCCGACCGGCTCGGCCGGGCGGTCGGGGTGTGGTTAATCGATCCGGGTGGGCGGACCGGGCCGGGGGTCGCCTACGGCACGTGCGATCCGCGTCATCTCCTCAACGTGCCCGCCGGCCGCATGAGTGCCTTCCCCGACGACCCCGAACACTTCCTGCGCTGGCTGACGGACCGGGACCCGCACGCCGCGGCCGGTGACTTCGTCCCCCGCCAGGTGTACGGGCAGTACCTCACCGACATCGTCGAGCGCACCGCCGCCGCCTCGCCGCACGCCCGCCTGCACCGGGTGCGGGACGAGGTCGTCGCCGTACGCGAGCAGGGATTCGGGCCGGCTCTGCGGCTGGCCGGCGGTGGTGAGTTGCGGGTGGACGCGGCCGTGCTGGCGCTGGGCAGTCTCGCCCCGGCGCAGGACTGGGCGGGCGCCGAGCTGCGGGGGTCCGGGCGGTTCGTCGCCGACCCCTGGGCGCCGGGCGCTCTCGACGGTCCCGCCGGGGAGGGGGATGTTCTGCTCGTCGGCACCGGTCTGACCATGGTCGATGTGGCTGCCACGCTGGCCCGTCCAGACCGCGTGGTCTACGCGGTCTCCCGGCACGGGCTGCTTCCCCAGGAGCACCTGCCTGCCGCGGCTCCGCCGGTCCAGGCGCCGCCGGGCCTGGACGGTTCGCGCGGTCTGGACGTGCTGCGCCGCAGCGTGCGGCGGCATCTGTCCGCCACCCGGCGTACTTGCGGGGACTGGCGGCCCGCGCTGGACGGGCTGCGGCCGGTGACGGCGGCGCTGTGGCAGCAGCTGCCCGTGGCCGACCGGGCCCGCTTCCTGGAGGAGGACCTGCGGGTCTGGGAGGTGCACCGCCATCGCATGGCACCCGCGAGCGCGGCCACGCTGCGCACACTGTTGGCGTCGGGCCGGCTGCGGATCGGTGCCGGGCAGGTGGTCGCCGCCGTGCCGGCCGATGACGCGGTGACCGTCGACCTCAGCGACGGCACACGGCTGCGGGTCGGTGCGGTGGTCAACTGCACCGGGGCCCGGACGGGCCCGCGCGGCACGACGGCTCCCCTGGTGCGGTGTGTGCTGGAGGGCGGATACGGCCGTCCCGGGCCCGCCGGGCTCGGGCTGGACACCGCCGGGGACGGGCGGCTGGTGCCCGCGGCCGGCGGCCCGGTTCTGCGGCTGTGGGCGGTCGGGGCCGCGCGGCGCGGGAATCTGCTGGAGACCACCGCCGTTCCGGAGATCCGCGCGCAGGCCGCCGAGGTCGCCGGCACCGTGCTGGAGGCGCTCACCGACCGCCGCACCCCCGCGCCGACCGACCGCTACGGGCAGCGCCTGAGCACCTCACCCGAGGCGGCCGAGCTGTACGACCGGGCTTTGGGGCGCATCCTGGCAGGCCGCCTGGGCGCCGAGGAACTGCTGGGCGAAGCCGTCGCCGCCGATCCGGACTTCGCCGTCGGCCACGCGACTCTGGCGCTGCTCGGCCACGAGCGCGGGGGCGTCGGGCAGACGCCTGCGGCGTTGGCGTCCGCCCGCCGGGCCGCGGCCGTACGGGCGGATGACCGCGAACGCAGCCTGGTCGCCGCGGTGGACGCCTGCCTGACCGGCACCGAGGAGCGGGGCAAGGCGGCCCTGCTGGGCCACATCGCCGCCCATCCCCGGGACGCGCTGGCGGTGAGCGCGGCCGTACCCACCGTCTCCTTCAACGGGGTGACCGCCGCCGAGGAGGCCTGGGCCCTGGTCGAGGGACTGTCGGGAACTTACGGCGACGACTGGTGGTATCTGGGGCAGTTGGCCTTCGTCCGGCAGGAACAGGAGCGCTGGGAGGAGGCCGAGGCCCTGGCCTGCCGGGCGCTGGCCGCGCAGCCGGATGCCGGGCACGCCGTGCACGCGCGGGCTCATGTGTACTACGAGACCGGTGAGCACCGCGTGGGCCTGGCCTGGCTGGACGAGTGGCTGCGCCGGCACGGGGACGGGGCGGCACAGCGTTCCCACGTGGCCTGGCATGCCGCCCTGCATGAGCTGTCGCTCGACGACCGGCCCGCGCTGCTGCGCCGTTACCGCGACGAACTCGTCGCCTGCCGGGTGGGCGGGGGCCGGCTGCTGGTCGACTCCGCCTCGCTGCTGTGGCGGGCGCGTATGACGGACAGCTGGAGCGGCGAGTTGCCCGTCGCCGAACTGCTGCACGCCGCTCCCCCGCACTGGCTGGACGCGCCGGCGACGAGCTTCGCCGCGCTGCATGGCGCGTTGGCGCTCGCCGCGGCCGGGGACGTCGACGCCCTGGGCAGGTTGCGTGCCCATGCGCTGGCCCACCATCAGGCGGTGTTCGCGCTGCTGGTCGCGCCGCTGTGCGAGGCGCTGTCGGCCGTCGTGCGGGAGGAGTGGCGGCAGGCGGTACGGCGGCTTCGGCCGCTGCTGCCTCTGCTGGCGCGCACGGGTGCCAGCAAGGCCCAGCAGGAGGTGGTGGAGGAGACCTTGCTGCACGCTCTGATCGCGGGAGGCGAGTACGACCGGGCGGAGCGGCTGCTGGCGGACCGGCTGGAGCGTCGTGCGTCGCCGCTGGACTGGCGGCGGCTGGAGGCGGTGCGGGGGCGGGGTGCGCGGTGGCGTGGGCCTGTGGTCGTCGGCGGGTCCTGGGAACGCGCTCGATCCGCCTGACAGGCGGCCCCTGGGTTTGGTCCGGGCACTGCGGTGGCGCTGACGGAAAGGGGGGTTTCCCCCTGCCGTCAGCGCCACCGCTCGTCACGGGCGTGTGCCACGGCCTCGTTGTCGGGGTCATGGCGCCCGGGTCACCAGGTGGTGCCGGCGGGCTCCTCGATGGTGGTGTTGAGGCGGTTGAAGAAGTTGGTGAGGGCGATCATGAGGATGATCGCGGAGAGCTGTTCCTCGGTGAAGTGGTCCGTGGCCTCGTTCCAGACCTCGTCGGGAACGGCCTTACCCGTACGGTCGGCGATCCGGGTGGCGGCCTCGGTCAGGGCCAGGGCCGCGCGCTCGGCGTCGGTGAAGAACGGTGCCTCGCGCCAGGCGGCCACGGAGTGCAGGCGCTGGTCGCTCTCCCCGTGCTTCTTGGCGCCCGCCACGCCGGCGAACACGCAGGCGCTGCAGCCGTTGATCTGGCTGGCCCGCAGGTGGACCAGTTCGAGGATCTGCGGGGCGACACCGCCCTGGTACATGGCCTGGTAGATGCTCTGGATGCCCTTCATGGCGTCCGGCAGGACCATGGCGGGGTTCTTCATCCGGGCGGTGGGGGTGCTCGCGGCGTTCATGTGCTGCCTTCCGGTTGGTTGGTGAGTGTCTGTCACTGGGCCGGTGGGTCCGGGCGCGGGGGTGTGACAGGTGGGCGATGGCGATGGCTCTTTTTGTGGTCGGCCGGCGCATGGAGCCGGGGCCGCCGGACGCGGGGGATGTCGTCCGGCGGCCCCGGTGCGCGGGGGTCGTGCGTGGGCGGCTCGGTCCGGTCAGACGGCGCTGAGGACGGCCGCCGAGTTGAAGCCGCCGCGGCCGCGGGCCAGGACCAGGGTGTGGCGCACGGGTGTCTCGCGGGGTGCGGTGACCAGGTCGATGGGGCAGTCGGCGGCGGGTTCGGTGGTTCCGGTGGTCGGCGGGATCACCTGGTCGCGCAGGGACAGCAAGGCGGCTGCGACGTCGAGGGAGGCGCCGCCGGCCAGCAGGCGTCCGGTCATCGACTTCGGTGCGGTGACCGGCACCCGGCGGGGGCCGAACAGGGCGGCCAGCGCTTGGGCTTCGGCGCGGTCCGCGGCGCGTGCGCCGGCCGCGTCGGCGTACACCACGTCGATGTCCTCGGGCCGCAGTCCGGCGTCGTCGAGGGCGAGGCGGGCGGCGTCCTGCAGGCGCGGGGTGCCGGGGCCGTCGAAGGTGGCCGCGTATCCGGTGAACGCCCCGTACACACGGGCATCACGTGCGCGGGCGGCGGCGTCGCTCTCCAGGACGAACAGGGCGCCGCCCTCGCCGACCACGTGACCGCTGGCGGCGGCGTCGAAGGGGAGGTAGGCGCGGGCGGGGTCGGCCACCGGGCTCAGCTCGCCGGCGGCGAGGTGGGCGGCCCAGCCCCAGGGACACAGGGCGGAGTCGACGCCGCCGGTGACCATCAGCGCCGCGCCCTTGCGGATCTGGCGGCGGGCGTGGGCGACGGCGTCCAGGCCGCCGGCCTGTTCGGCGACGACGACGCCGCTGGAGCCGCGCAGGCCGTGCCGGATGGAGATCTGGCCGGTGTTGACGGCGTAGAACCAGGCGAAGGACTGATAAGCGCTGACGTGTTGGCCGCCCTTGGACCACAGGGCCTGCAGTTCGCGCTGGCCGAATTCGAAGCCGCCCGCGGAGGATGCGGTGACCACTCCGGCGCCGTATTCGGGCAGTGCGGTGGGGTCGGTGCCCGAGTCGTTCAGTGCTTCGGCGGCGGCGGCCAGCGACAGCCGGGTGACGCGGTCGGTCTGCGGCAGCAGCCGGCTGGGCAGGTGTTCGTCGTCGACGAAGCCGGGGACCTCCCCCGCGATGCGCACCGGGTAACGGGAGGCGTCGAAGCGGGTGAGGGGGCGGATGCCACTCTCGCCGCGCAGGGTGGCCGCCCACCAGGCTTCGGTACCCAGGCCGTTGGGGGCGGCCACACCGATGCCGGTGACGACCGAGCCGGTGCGGGCGCCGGCGCCCGGCCGGGCGGTGGGACGGTCCAGTGTGGCTGTGGTCATGCCGCCTCCTGAAGTCGCGGCCGGGTCAGGACGATGGCGCTTTGGAAGCCGCCGAAGCCGCTGCCGACGCTGAGCACGGTGTCGGTGCGCTGTTCGCGCGCGGTGAGGGGGGTGTAGTCGAGGTCGCAGGCCGGATCGGGCTCGTGCAGGTTGGCCGTCGGCGGCACGGTGTTGTGCTCGATGGCCAGGGCGCTGGCGGCGATCTCCAGGGAGCCGATCGCGCCGAGCGAGTGGCCGATCATGGATTTGATGGAGCTGACGGGCACCCGGTAGGCGTGCTCGCCCAGGCTGCGCTTGAACGCGGCGGTCTCGTGCCGGTCGTTCTGCTTGGTGCCGGAGCCGTGGGCGTTGATGTAGTCGACGGCGGTGGCGTCCAGGCGGGCTTCGTCGAGGGCGGCGTGGATCGCTGCGGCCATCTCCACGCCGTCGCTCTTGAGTCCGGTCATGTGGTAGGCGTTGCTGCGGCCGGCGAAGCCGGCGATCTCGGCGTAGATGTGGGCGCCGCGCCGGCGGGCGTGTTCGAGCTCCTCCAGGACCAGGACGGCCGAGCCCTCGCCGAGGACGAAGCCGTTGCGGGAGCGGTCGAAGGGGCGCGAGGCGGTGGCGGGTTCGTCGTTGCGGGGGCTGGTGGCCTTGATGGCGTCGAAGCAGGCCACGGTGATCGGGGAGATGGGTGCCTCGGTGGCGCCGGTGACCATCACCTCGGCGCTGCCCTCGCGGATCAGGTCGACGGCGTGGCAGACGGAGTCGATGCCGGAGGTGCAGCCGGTGGAGACCAGCGAGACCGGGCCCTGGGCGCCGATGGCGAGGGCTACTTCGGCGGCCATGGAGCTGGGCACGAAGTAGTCGAAGAGGTGGGCCACGGCCCGGGTGTGGTCGACCTCCCAGGTGCTGCCGTTCTCGCTGACCACGCCGTACTCGTTGTCCAGACCGGTGGTGCAGCCGACGGCGCTGCCCAGGGTGAGCCCGGTGCGCACCGGGTCAAGGGCGCCGGTCAGTCCGCTGTCCTCGACCGCCTCCCGGGCGCTGGCGAGGGCGAACTGGGCGGCGCGGTCGAGGCGGGCGGCGTCGGCGGCCGCGATGTGGTGGGCGGCCGGGTCGAAGTCGACCTCGGCGGCGATGCGCGAGCGGAAGGTGCTCGCGTCGAACAGGGTGATGCCGCGCGTGGCGGTGCGGCCCGCGGTCAGGGTGTCCCAGAACGCGCGGGTGCCCACGCCGCCCGGGGCCACGACCCCGATGCCGGTGATGACGACCCGCCTCATCGTGTGTCCCTCACAGTTGTCCTCCAGATAGGGGCCCAGGTACGAGCCGGGTGCGTCGCACCACGCGGCAGGCGCGCCCGATCAGTTGGGGTGCGTGCGGGCCGCGGACGAAGAAGTGGTCGCCGGGGACGGTGCGCCGCACGAACCGGCCGGTGGTCCAGCGGGCCCAGCCGTCCAGCACCCTCGCGCCGACGACGGGGTCGTCCCGGCCGGCGACGGCCAGGACGGGAACCGTCAGCGGGCCGCCGGTGTCGGTGAGCGCGTCGGCGCGCAGCGCGTCGGCGAGCTTGAGGTCGTCGCGCAGCAGGGGCAGTACGCGGCGGTACCAGAGGCTGCCGGGGGCGGCGAGCGCGCCGTCGGGCGCCGCGCCGAGGCCGGCGGCGAACCGCAGCAGCCGTTCGTCGCTCAGGCCGTCGGCGTCGTGGCCGGTCGGTGCGGTCTGCGGTGGGGGGCTCGCGCCGACGGCGAGGCAGGCGGGGGCGGGCAGCCCCCGGTGGATCAGGGCGCGGGCGAGGGTGTGGGCGACGATGCCGCCCAGGCTGTGCCCGTACAGCACGTAGGGGCGGCCGTCGGCGACCTGCTCGGCCAGCGGCTCAAGGAGCGCGCCCAGCAGTGCCTCGCGCGAGGTCGTACGGGGTTCGCGGCGCCGGGTGCCGCGTCCGGGCAGCAGTACGGGCACGGTGTGCACCCCGGGGCCGGTTGCGGTGCGCCAGTGCGCGAAGCCGGACGCGCCCGCGCCGGCGTGCGCGAAGCAGTAGAGCGTGACCGGCGGGCCATCCCGCATGTGTGTCGCACCTCCTCGGCCGCCGCCTTCGACAAGAGCGCATCGGCTGCTTTCGAGCCTCGCCGACGGGCCTGGAGGAAGACTCGAATCGGCCACGCGCGCGAACGCAGCGGTGGCGGCGGATGCCCGCCGACGGGTGGCTCGTGCGGGGCCGGGCGTGGGTCTCAGTGCGCTGGCGTCACGGTGGGCGGCGGTGTCCGCGCCGGTCCTGCGGTGTCGAGGGCGCGGGCGGTGAGGGCCGGTGCGTCGCCCACGTAGGCGGTGGGGTCGAGCAGCTGCTCCAGCTCTTCGACGCTGTGGTGCGCGGTCACGTCCGGCAGGGTGCGCAGCACCTCCAGCAGGGGGATGCAGCGCAGGTCGGCGGTGTGCGAGGCCTGGGACAGCAGGTCCTTGGCGCGCGCCCTGCCGATCCTGGGTGCGAGCACGGCGGCCAGGCGTTCGCTGACCACCTGGCTGCCGGTCAGGCCGAGGTTGTGGCGCATACGGGCCGGGTCGGGGGTGAGGCCCTCGGCCAGCTCGGCGGCCGTGACGGCGGCCCCGCCCGCCAGGCGCAGCGCCTCGCGCAGCAGCAGCCACTCGGCGTGCCACACCCCGGCCGAGCGTTCGTCCTCGGCCACCAGACACTGGGTCAGGCCCGCGGTCAGCAGCGGCACCTGCAGGGCGGCGCTGCGGATCAGCGTGGACAGCACGGGGTTGCGCTTGTGCGGCATGGCGGAGGAGCCGCCCCGGCCCGCGACGGCGGGCTCGGCGACCTCGGCGATCTCGGTGCGGACCAGCACCTGCACGTCGGCGGCGAGTTTGCCCAGGGCGCCGGTGGTGAAGGCGAGCGCGGCGGCGGTGTCCGCGACCGGGGTGCGCAGCGCGTGCCAGGGCAGGACCGGGCGGGCCAGATGGGTCTCGGCGGCGAAGGCGTCCACGAGCCGTTCCCGGTACTCCCCCGCGCTCGCGGCGCCGGCGTCGGGTGCGGCGAACTGAAGGTATCCGGCGAGGGTGCCCGCGGCTCCGCCGAGGGAGACGGGCAAGGCGTCACGGGCGGCCGCGATCCGGGTGGCGGCGTCCAGGACCAGTCGGTGCCAGCCGGCCGCCTTGAGCCCGAAGGTGGTGGGGACGGCGTGCAGGGCCAGGGTGCGGCCGGCCATCACGGTGTCGCGGTGCCGGCCGGCCAGCGCGGCCAGTGCGGCGGCCGTGCGCTGAAGGTCGCCGAAGATGAGGTCCAGGGCCCGCCGGCACATCATCATCATGCCGGTGTCCAGCACGTCCTGGCTGGTGGAGCCGCGGTGCACGTACTCGGCGGCCTCAGGGTCGTCGGCGGCCACCGCCGCGGTCAGGGCGCGCACCAGCCCCACGACCGGGTTGGCGGTCTCCCGGGCCTGCACCGCCAGCGCGCGCGGGTCGAAGCGTTCGGCTCGGGCGGCACGGGTGATGGCGCGGGCGGCGTGCGCCGGGACGGTGCCCAGGGCGGCCTGGGCCCGGGCGAGCGCCGCCTCGGCGTCCAGCAGGCACTGCAGCCACGCCGTCTCGCTGACGGCCTCCTCCACCGGCGTGCCCGCGCGCACGGGAGAGAACAGTCCGGCGTCGGGGCCGCCGTCGAAGCCGCTCGTCGCGGGGGTCAAGGCGTCATCTCCAGAACGTCGGTCGGCAGGCCGGGAAGGGGGACGGTCAGGCGGGCGGGGCCCAGGGCGAGGACCGTGCGGGCGATGGCGTCGGAGTCGCCGAGAATCACCGAGTCGACGCCCGGGCGGATGCCGGCCGCCGTCACCCAGTGCACGGCCTCGGTGGGGACGCCGTAGGCGAAGCGGCGCGGGTGGGGCAGGCCGTGGGCGTCCACGAGGTGGTAGGGGCGGGCGGAGACGGCGAGGCCCGCCGACTCATAGGCGCTTTCGCCGGTGGTCTGCATCCGGTAGGGGGCCGCCTGGCCGGTGGTGAGCAGGTGGCGCAGCAAGGGGTCCGCGGTGCGGTGCAGGTCGGGTTCCGGCAGGCGTGCCTCGATCAGTGCCCTCGCATGGACGGGGGCCGCGTCGACGCCGTCGGCGGTGGCGACGAACGCGGCCCGGCCGCCGTCGGTGCGGAGGCTGATCCGGGTGCCGGGGCCCAGCGGGCGGATGACGTCGGCCTCGATCAGCGCGTGCAGTTCCTCGATGCGGGAGACGGGGGGCCCGATGGACAGGAAGGCGTTGAGCGGGGTGTACCAGGCGGTGAGTTCGTCGCGGTAGGAGTCGCCGTCCAGGCCGCCGTGGTCGACGGCGAGGCGAATTTCGTTGCGCAGGTCGCGCAGGACGTCGAGGGCGGCCTTGAGGGGGCCGTTGACGTTTCCGGCCCTTGCGTGGCGGATGTCCTCGGCCAGGTGACCGAGCAGCCAGTTGCGAAAACTCGTCCGGTCGGGGAAGCGGCGTCCGGCGGTGGGGTGCTGGATGCGGTCCCAGTCCCAGCGTGCGGCGGGGTCGATGCGGTGGGCGTCGAGGAGGCGGGCGCGGGCCGGGGCGGTGCCGGCGGTGAGGAAGGCGGGCACGAACGCGGCCGCCTCGCGCGTACGGCCTTCGGCGTGCAGCAGCGTCTCGTAGTAGACGCTTTCGACCTCCAGGCGGATCAGCGGCCACAGGTCGGTGCCGAAGCGGACCGCCTCGCCGCTCAGGCGGCGGCGCCGCAGTGTGTCGATGGTCTCGGGGGTGAGGACGCGCGGTTGGTGGCGGCCGTGGGGGCCCTTTTCGTTCTCGCCGCGCGCGTGATGGGGGACGCCGCGGCGGGAGCCGGCGTAGATCCGCGGTTCGCGGCCGGAGGGCAGGTAGGTGAGGCGTCCGGAGCGGCGGACGAACGTCCCGCCGCGTCCTTGGGTGAGCAGGGCCATGCCGTCGAAGAAGTTCAGCCCCAGCCCGCGCATCAAAACGGGCTGCTGCGCGGGGAGGGCGGCTAGGTCGAGGTCGGCGGGGTTGGCCGGGGGGATGTAGGTCAGGTGGTGGTGTGCGGCCGCGGCGGCCCAGACGGATTCCTCGGCGGTGGGGCGGCGCGACAGGTGGCCCTGGGCGAGGACGACGGCGTCCAGGTCGCGCAGGCGGGTGCCGTCGGCGAGGGTGAGGGTCTGCGGCCCGCCCGGGGTGCCGGTCTGCTCGCGCAACGCCACGGCGTGGGTGCGGTGTTCGACGACATGGCAGTGGGCGGGCGCCGTGCGCACGATGCGCCGGTAGCAGTCCTCCAGGTAGCTGCCGTAGAAGGCGCGGGTGGGGTAGGCGTCCGGGTGCAGGGCCGCTGCTTCGGCGTGCACGGCGTCGCCGTACCGGCCGGCGGGTGCGGCCAGGACGACGGAGCGGGCCCACGCGTACAGGTCGGGTCCCGCTTCCACCGGTCCCTTCATCGCGACCGTGTCGTCGGTGAACACCGTCACCTGGCAGGCGACGGTGTTCATCAAAAGCAGCCGTGACTGGTCGGTGCGCCAGACGCGTCCGGCGCCGGGCCGGCAGGGGTCGACGAGGTGGATCGTCACCCGGCGCGGGGCGGGGTCGGCCCGTTCGTTGGCGCAGATGCGTTCCAGCACGGACAGGCCGCGGGGTCCGGCTCCCACGATGCAGACGCTGAGGTCTGCGGCGCTCACCTCGTCGTCCCGGGGCAGGCGGGGGCGGGCGGACGGCACGGGTGCGACCGGCCGACCGGTCGGCGGCCGCCGGGGCCGGTGCAGGGGCCGGGCGGGGTGGGGCGCCGGTGGCGGGTGGTCATGACGGGTGCTCTCCTCACGTCGGTGCGCCGGTGGCGGTCGCTGCGGGCGCGCCGGCCATGGCGGCCGGTGGCTCGTCGGCGAGGGCGGCGAGCGCGTCGGAGACGGTCGCCGCACCGCCTGCCAGGTGGGGCAGTTCGCGCAGCAGGCGGGCGCACTGGCCGACCAGGCGTGCCGCGTCGGCGTCGGCGAGCCGGGCGCGGTCGTGGACGGCGCTCAGGTGCAGGCCGTCGTCGGCGTCCCGGCGGGCCTGCAGGGTGACGGGCAAGACGGTGGGCGTGCCGGCCGGGCGGGGCGGTGTGACGCTGATGCCCTGGGCGGCGAGCGCGGAGCGCAGGGTGGGGGAGCCGCGCCGCCGGTGCTCGAAGACGACGAGGCTCTCGAGGAGTTCGTCGCCCGCCCCGCGCCCGCTCCAGGCGCCGATCTGCTGCAGGGACACCCATTCGTAGGCGGCCATCTCCAGTGCCTGGTCGCGCAGGTCGGCCAGCAGCCGGGCCACCGGCGCGCCGGGGTCGACCCGGACGGTCATGGGCAGGGTGTTGGCCAGCAGGCCGGGCAGCCGCTCGACGAAGTCCACGGCGACGCCACGGCCCAGGACGCTGACGCCGAAGCCGACCAGCGCGGGCCCGGCGGTGGCGCCCGCCCGGTACAGCAGCAGCGCCCACGCCGCCTGCAGCGCGCCGGCCTCGGTGCAGGCGTGGGAGGCCGCCCAGGCTCGCAGCCGGCCCGCCGGTCCGGCTGCGAGCCGGGTCTCGGCCCGCCCGTATCCACTCAGGCCGGTGGCCGGGCCCGGGGTGCCGGGCCGTATCAGGGCGGTGGCGCCGGGGGCGGTGGAGGACCAGAAGTCGCGGGCGGGCGCGGTGTCCTGGCCGGTGAGCCAGCGGGCGTAGTCCCGGTGGTCGGGGCGGCGTTCGCCGCCCGGCAGGCGGCCCCCGGCGAGGTAGGCGCGGTAGAACTCCTCCAGCAGGACGGCCACGCTCCAGTCGTCCAGCGCGAGGGTGTGGAAGGTGAGCAGGATCCGCACGGACGGCGGATCGCCGCCGTGCGGGGCGGCTTCGTCGACGAGGCGGAGCCGCAGCAGGCCCGGGCGGCGCAGGTCGAAGCCGCGCAGCCGGTCCCGTGCGGTGAGCCGGTCGAAGTCCACGGAGCCGACCGCATGGCGGACGACCTCGGCGCGGACGTGCTCGTGCAGGACCATGCGTGGTTTGTCGCCGTCGAAGGCGGCGCGCAGGACGCTCTCGTGCGCGAACACCGACTGCCAGGCCGCGGTGAACCGGCCGGTGTCCAGAGGGCCGCGCCAACGCCAGTGCAGCTGCTGCACGAAGCGGCCGGTGCCGCGGTGGGCGAGGGCGTGCGGGAGCAGGGCACGCTGCTGGGGGGTGACCGGCACGCTCGCCGCGGCCCACCGGCTCTCCCCCGGCGTCGAGGCGGTGTCGGATGCGGCCGCGGTGAGCGCCGCCAGCGCGCGGTGGTCGGTACGGCCGTCGGGCAGCAGGGGAATGTACGGCACCCGGTGCACACGGGCCGGGAGCAGATGGGACGGCAGGCGGGAGCGCAGGGCGGCGCGCAGTTCGGCGGGCGGGGTGCGCGTCACCACGTGCGCGACGATCCGCGGGCCACCCGGGGCGTGCCGGGCGGCATGGACGGCGGCATCCCGCACACCGGGCAGCGACACCAGGGCAGCACGCACCTCACCGAGTTCGGCCCGGTCGCTCATGAGCTCTCCCTTGGTCGGCGGCAGACGGGACGGGCCCGGCCTGCTGTCGCCGCAGCGGTGCGCCAGGAGCCTGACGCACCGCTGACGGCCACCGCCGGGTTCGGTCTCGCCACGCTCCATCACAGGGCCCGGGAGTCGAATGCGGCTGTGGCCGCGCTGGTGGGCCGCTGGGGCCGCCCGCCGACGGACCGGGGGCAGGGGGCCCGGGTCACGCGGTCCGGGCGAGCGGGACCCAGGAATCTCACGACCGTTCTTCGACCCGTGGTCCAGCGAGGCACTTCAAGCTGCCGACAGGTGGGAGGTGAGGGCACCTCCGCTCGGCGTGAGGAGTGCGTATGCGCAAGGTCGTTTCCCGTGACGGCACCACGATCGCCTACGAGAAGGCGGGAGACGGTCCGCCGATCGTGCTCCTGAACGGCTCGTTCCGCGACCACACCATCTTCGACGCGCTCGTGCCCGAACTGGCGCCGCACTGCACCACCTACGTCTACGACCGCCGCGGACGCGGCGAGAGCGGCGACGCCCCGCAGTATGCGGTCGCCCGCGAGATCGAGGACCTCGAGGCGGTGATCGAGGAGGCCGGCGGGTCGGCGGTGGTGTTCGCCGGATCATCGGGAGCCAACCTCGCGATCGAGGCGGCCCTCGCGGGCGCCCCGATCACCCGGCTGGCGCTGCACGAGCCGTTCTACCGCACCGACGGCTTCCCCAAGCCCCCCTGGAACGTCGCCAAGACACTGCGGGTGCTGATGGAGCAGGACCGCCGTCAGGAGGCGGTCGAGTACTACCTGGGCAGTTTCCTGGGGCTGACCCCGGACACGGTCGCGCAGTGGCGCCAGGGGCCGATCTGGGCGGTGAACGAGGCCAACGCCCACACCCTCGCCTACGACGTGGCGATCTGCGGCGACTGCAGCGTCCCGGCCGGCCGGCTCGCCGACTACCGCACACCGACGCTGGTCCTCAACAGCAGCGGCACCAGCGACTGGCTGCGCGCGGCGGCCCAGGCCACCGCGGCGGCCCTGCCCGAGGGCCGGTCGCTGGAACTGCCCGGTTCCTGGCACCGGATCGACATGGACGTCCTGGGCCGGACCCTGGCCGAGTTCGCCACCGCCTGACCCCGTCCCGCTCCGGCACGTCACCTCACGTTCAGGAGGGCAATCACCGTGACCACGGCTCACACCCTGGCCGCCGCACCCCCTACGGCACCGGCCGCGGCCGCCGCCACCCGCGAGCGCGGCGCCACCGTGTGGCTGACCGGGCTGCCGAGCGCGGGAAAGACCACCCTGGCCCGCGCGGTCGCCGACCGGCTGACGGCCACCGGCCGCCGGACCGAGGTACTCGACGGTGACGAGATCCGCCGGTTCCTGTCCCAGGAACTGGGCTTCACCCGGGCCGACCGGCACACCAACGTCACCCGGATCGGCTACCTGGCACAGCTGCTCGCCTCCCACGGCGTGCTGGTGCTGGCCCCGGTCATCGCCCCCTACGCCGCCTCCCGCGCCGCGGTCCGAGAGCGGCATACCACCGGCGGCACCGAGTACCTGGAGGTGCACGTGGCGACCGCGCTGCAGGTGTGCGCCGAGCGGGACGTCAAGGGCCTGTACGCCCGGCAGGCGGCGGGCGAGCTGACCGGGCTCACCGGCATCGACGACCCCTACGAGGTGCCGGACGCCCCGGAGCTGCGGATCCGCACGGAGGGCAGGTCGGTGGCGGAGACCGCCGCCGAACTGCACGCCTTCCTGGCCGAAAGGGGCCTGGCATGACGGTCCTGACGCAGGATCCGGCGGGACTGGCCCGCGACGCCACGACGGTGTCCCACCTCGACGGCCTGGAGTCGGAGGCGGTGCACATCTTCCGTGAGGTGGCGGGCGAGTTCGAGCGGCCGGTGATCCTGTTCTCCGGCGGCAAGGACTCCATCGTCATGCTCCACCTGGCCTTGAAGGCGTTCGTCCCGGCCGCGGTGCCGTTCTCGCTGCTGCACGTGGACACCGGGCACAACTTCCCCGAGGTCCTCCACTACCGCGACCGGGCGGTCGCCGCACACGGGCTGCGGCTGCACGTCGCCCTGGTGCAGGACTACATCGACCGCGGCGTCCTCAAAGAGCGCCCCGACGGCACCCGCAACCCGCTGCAGACACTGCCGCTGACGGAGAAGATCCAGGCCGAGAAGTTCGACGCGGTCTTCGGCGGCGGACGGCGGGACGAGGAGAAGGCGCGCGCCAAGGAGCGGGTGTTCTCGCTGCGGGACGAGTTCTCGCAGTGGGATCCGCGCCGGCAGCGCCCGGAGCTGTGGAACCTGTACAACGGCCGCCACTCCCCCGGCGAGCACGTCCGCGTCTTCCCGCTGTCCAACTGGACCGAACTGGACGTGTGGCAGTACATCGCCCGCGAGGCCATCGACCTGCCGGAGATCTACTACGCCCATCACCGCGAGGTGTTCCGGCGCGGCGGCATGTGGCTGACGGCCGGCGAGTGGGGCGGGCCGAAGGACGGCGAGCGGGTGGAGAAGCGGCGGGTGCGCTACCGCACGGTCGGCGACATGTCCTGCACCGGCGCGGTCGACTCCGACGCCGACACCGTCGAGAAGGTGATCGCGGAGATCGCCGTGTCCCGGCTGACCGAGCGCGGGGCGACCCGGGCCGACGACAAGCTCTCCGAGGCCGCGATGGAAGACCGCAAGCGCGAGGGGTACTTCTAGCCATGACCACCGCCGTGAATGCCGCCCCGACCGCACTGCTGCGGTTCGCCACCGCCGGTTCCGTCGACGACGGCAAGTCCACCCTCGTCGGGCGGCTGCTGCATGACTCCAAGTCGGTGCTGGCCGATCAGATGGAGGCCGTCGAGCGGGCCTCCGCGGGCCGCGGCCAGGAGGGGCCCGACCTCGCGCTGCTCACCGACGGGCTGCGGGCCGAGCGCGAGCAGGGCATCACCATCGACGTCGCCTACCGCTACTTCGCCACCCCGCGCAGGCGGTTCATCCTCGCCGACACCCCCGGCCACGTGCAGTACACCCGCAACATGGTCACCGGCGCCTCCACCGCCGAGCTGACGGTGATCCTGGTCGACGCCCGCAACGGCGTCGTCGAGCAGACCCGCCGCCACGCGGCGATCGCGGCCCTGCTGCGGGTCCCGCACGTGGTCCTCGCCGTCAACAAGATGGACCTCGTCGGCTACCGGGAGTCGGTCTTCGCGGCGATCGCCGCGGAGTTCACCGCCTACGCCCTCGAACTGGGCGTGCCGGAGGTCACCGCGATCCCGATCTCGGCGCTGGCCGGGGACAACGTGGTGGAGCCGTCCGCGACCATGGACTGGTATGCGGGCCCGACCGTGCTGGAGCATCTGGAGACCGTGCCGGCCGGGCACGACCCGCGGCCCTGCCCCGCCCGCCTGCCGGTGCAGTACGTGATCCGGCCGCAGAGCGCCGAGCACCCCGACTACCGCGGCTACGCCGGGCAGATCGCCGCCGGCACCTTCCGCGTCGGCGAGGCGGTGACGGTCCTGCCCTCCGGGTGTGCCACCCGCATCGCCGGGATCGACCTGCTCGGCGAGCCGGTCGAGGCGGCCCAGGCGCCGCTGTCGGTGACGCTGCTGCTGCAGGACGACCTCGATGTCTCCCGCGGCGACCTGATCGTGCCCAGCGGCGACGCGCCGGCGAGCACCCGGGACATCGAGGCGACCGTCTGCCACGTCGCCGACGCCCCGCTGACGGTCGGCCACCGGGTGCTGCTCAAGCACGGTACCCGCACGGTCAAGGCGATCGTCCAGGACATCCCCTCCCGGCTCGCTCTCGACGACCTGTCCCTGCACCCGCACCCCGGGCAGCTCGCCGCCAACGACATCGGCCGCGTGCAGATCCGCACTGCCGCACCACTGCCCCTGGACTCCTACGCCGACTCCCGGCGCACCGGCGCGTTCATCCTGATCGACCCCAGCGACGGCACCACCCTCACCGCGGGCATGGCCGGGGAGTCCTTCGCCCCCGCGGCCTTCGCCGACGCCGCACCCGGCCACGGGCACCGGCACGTCTGAGCACGCTCCATTCGAGAGGACGCCTACCGTGTCTGCCACCCCCGCCCGGCGCTGCATCCTCGCGGCCCTGGCCACGCTTCCCCTGCTCGCTCTCGCCGCCTGCGGCTACGGGGCCCAGGCCAAGGACGAGAACACCGCCAAGGTCGCCGCCGGCGCGAAGAAGATCGACGGGCTCGGCTCCGTCCGGATCGGCTACTTCGGCAACCTGACCCACGCCACTGCACTGGTCGGCCGTGAGCAGGGCCTGTTCCAGAAGGAACTGGGCGCCACCAAGGCCGAGTACGCCCTCTTCAACGCCGGGCCCTCGGAGATCGAGGCGCTGAACTCCGGCTCCATCGACATCGGCTGGATCGGCCCGTCCCCGGCGGTCAACGGCTACACCAAGTCGGGCGGCAAGAGCCTGCGCATCATCGGCGGTTCGGCGTCCGGCGGGGTGAAGCTGGTCGTCAACCCCAAGAAGGTCAGGTCCCTGAAGGACGTCAAGGGCAAGAAGATCGCCACCCCCCAGCTCGGCAACACGCAGGACGTGGCCTTCCTGAACTGGATCGCCGGCCAGGGCTGGACGGTCGACGCCCAGAGCGGCAGGGGTGACGTCACGGTCGTCCGCAGTGACAACAAGGTGACGCCGGACGCGTTCAAGGCCGGTTCCATCGACGGCGCCTGGGTGCCGGAGCCGACCGCCGCCAAGCTGGTCGCCGAGGGCGGCACGGTGCTGCTGGACGAGGCGACGCTGTGGCCCGGCCACAGGTTCGTGATCACCAACATCGTCGTGCGGCAGAGCTTCCTGAAACAGCACCCCAAGGCCGTCGAGGCCGTCCTGAAGGCGTCGGCCGAGACCAACACGTGGATCAACGCCCACCCGGAGAAGGCGAAGGCCGCGGCGAACAAGCAGCTGCAGGCCGACTTGGGCAAGGCCCTGCCGGCGAACGTCCTTGACCCGGCGTGGGAGTCCCTCCAGATCACCGACGACCCGCTGGCCGCCACCTTGAGCACCGAGGCAGAGCACGCGGTCACGGCGGGCCTGCTCGACAAGCCCGATCTGAAGGGCATCTACGACCTCACGCTCCTGAACAAGGTGCTGAGGGCCAAGGGCCGGAGCACGGTCGACGACGCCGGTCTCGGCGTCGGCTGACACAGGTTTCGACGAGATCCCAGGAGGTGACGACCATGACCACGACCCTCGCCACAACCGCCGTCGAGGCAGCCGGAGCGGCCCGGACCACCGCGGCGGGCTCCTGCGCCGCCCGCCTCGCGCACGTCTCGAAGTCGTTTACGGGCCCCGCCAAAAGCCAGCTCGTGCTGGACGACATCAGCCTCGACATCGCCCCCGGCGAGTTCGTCACCCTGCTGGGTGCCTCGGGCTGCGGAAAGTCCACCCTGCTCAACCTGGTCGCCGGCCTGGACGAACCCAGCGCCGGCACCATCGCCACCGACGGCCGCCCGGCGCTGATGTTCCAGGAGCACGCCCTGTTCCCGTGGCTGAGTGCGGGCAAGAACATCGAACTCGCCCTGCGGCTGGCCGGTGTGGCCCGCTGCGAGCGCCGGGAGCGGGCCGAGGAGCTGCTGGAGCTGGTGCGGCTCAAGGGCGCGTACGGCAAGCGGGTGCACGAGCTGTCCGGCGGGATGCGCCAGCGCGTGGCGCTGGCCCGGGCGCTGGCGCAGGACAGCCGGCTGCTGCTGATGGACGAACCCTTCGCGGCGCTGGACGCGATCACCCGGGACGTGCTGCACGAGGAGCTGATCCGCATCTGGGCCGAGACGGGCCTGTCGGTGCTGTTCGTGACGCACAACGTGCGCGAGGCCGTCCGGCTGGCCGAGCGGGTGGTGCTGCTGTCCTCCCGCCCCGGACGCATCGCCCGGCAGTGGACGGTGGACATGCCGCAGCCGCGCCGTATCGAGGACATGGCCGTGGCGGAACTGTCGGTCGAGATCACCGAAGAGCTGCGTGGGGAGATCCGCCGCCATGGCCGGCACTGACACCGCCGTCACAGAGGGCGGCAGCGATCTGTCCGGCCTGGAGGCAGGCCTGGACGCCTTGGAGACGGTGCCCGCGGCCCGTACGCCGCTGCGGCAGATCCTCACCGAGAAGATGCTGCCGCCCGTCATCGCCGTCACCCTGGTGCTCGGCGTCTGGCAGGGGCTGGTGTCCTTCGGGGTGGTCGACGATCCCACCAAGCTGCCCGCCCCGGCCGCCGTGTGGCAGGTGCTGCGCCAGGCCTGGCTGAAGGGCGAACTGCTCGGCTACATCTGGACATCCGTCTCGCGCGGCCTGCTCGGCTTCCTGCTGGCCCTCGCCATCGGCACCCCGCTGGGACTGGTGGTGGCGAGGGTGCGGTTCGTGCGGGCGGCGATCAGCCCGATCCTGTCCGGCCTGCAGTCCCTGCCGTCGGTGGCGTGGGTGCCGCCCGCGGTGCTCTGGCTGGGCCTGAACAACAAGATGATGTACGCCGTCGTCCTGCTCGGCGCGGTGCCGTCCATCGCCAACGGCCTGGTCTCCGGCGTCGACCAGGTGCCCCCGCTGTTCCTGCGCGCCGGCCGCACCCTGGGCGCCACCGGGCTGAAAGGCATCTGGCACGTCACCCTGCCCGCCGCGCTGCCCGGTTATGTCGCGGGGCTCAAACAGGGCTGGGCGTTCTCCTGGCGCTCGCTGATGGCCGCCGAGATCATCGCCTCGTTCCCCGATCTGGGCGTGGGGCTGGGGCAGTTGCTGGAGAACGGCCGCAACGCCAGTGACACGGCGATGGTGTTCGAGGCCATCGTGCTCATCCTCGCCGTCGGCATCGCCGTCGATCTGCTGCTCTTCAGCCCGCTGGAACGCTGGGTGCTGCGCAGCCGTGGCCTGCTGGTGAAGGGCTGAGACGGCCCTTCAGGCCTGCTGGTGACGGGCTGAGACGGCGCCTCCAGCGGGGCTTGAGCCATGGCCCGCCGCTTCTTGAGAGGCCTCGCCGAAGGTGGCGGTGAATGGTTGGCCGGCGAAACGGAGACCGACATGCGGGCACGGCGCTCATCCGCCTTCAAGGCCATCGGCAGGAACCTCGGCGAGGGGCTCATGTGGATGGCGATCGGCTGGTACGGAACCTACCTGCCGACTCCCTGGACCCAGTGCGTCAGCCCGCCCGGCGAACCACCGTGCCTGCCGCCGCTGTCGCAGGAGGAGCTGGCCCGGTGGCACGAGCTGGTCGGGGACCTGTGAGAACCGGCCGCGGCGCCCGTCGTTTCGACTCCAGCGAGGACAAGGAGACCAGGGTGAGGACCACCGGGTCGGCCACTGCCCGCCATCCCGTCAACAAGCGGCGGATACTGAAGCTGTTCCGCCCCTACCGCAAGAGCCTTCTGTCCGTGGCGTTCCTGGTCGCGGCCTCCTCGCTGGTCTCCCTGATCAACCCCTTCCTGATCCGTGAGATCGTCGACGTGGCGCTGCCCGAGAGCAGGACCGGGCTGCTGTCGGTGCTGGCCCTGGGCATGGTGGCCGTCGCGGTGGCGAACAGTTCGTTCAACGTGTGGCAGACCTATCTGTCGGCGCGGGTGGGCCAGTTGGTCATGCACGATCTGCGCACCGCCGTCTACTCCCATCTGCAGCGCATGTCGCTGGCGTTCTTCACCCGCACCCGTACCGGTGAGGTCCAGTCCCGCATCGCCAACGACGTCGGCGGGATGCAGGTGACCGTGACGACCACGGCGACGGCGCTGGTGTCGGACGTGACGACCGTGCTGGCGACGATCACCGCGATGGTGCTGCTGGACTGGCGGCTGACCCTGGCGTCGCTGGTGGTGCTGCCGGGATTCGTGTGGGTCAGCCGCCGCGTCGGCGACGAGCTGCGCGTGCTGACCCGGGCGCGGCAGCGGCAGTTCGCCGACCTGTCCTCCAACGTGCAGGAGTCGCTGTCGGTCAGCGGCATCATCCTCGGGCACACCATGGGCCGTTCGCGTTCGCTCAGCGACGCCTTCGCCGCGCAGTCGCGCAAGCTCACCGACACCGAGGTCCGGGCGAGTACGGCGGGGCTGTGGTACCAGTCGACGATCTGGGTCGTCATGGCGGCCATGCCCGCGGTGATCTACTGGGTGGCGGGGCTGACCGCGAGCGGCGGCCGCATGGCCGTCTCCATCGGTGAGCTGGTCGCGTTCGTCACCCTGCAGCAGATCCTGTTCCGGCCGGCGCAGCGGCTGCTGACGATCGGTCTGGACATCCAGAGCTCACTGGAGCTGTTCGGGCGGATCTTCGAGTACCTGGACCTGCCCGTCGACGTCGCCGAGCCGGAGCGGCCGGTGGTGCCGGCGCGCCTGCGCGGCGAGGTGCGGCTGCACGACGTCTGCTTCCGCTACGCCGGCGCCGAGCGGCCCACCCTGGAGGGCATCGACGTCACCGTGCCGGTCGGGCGCAGCCTGGCCGTCGTCGGGGGAACCGGCTCGGGCAAGACGACGCTGAGCTACCTCATCCCGCGGCTGTACGACGCCACGTCGGGCTCCGTCACGATCGACGGTGTCGACGTGCGCGAGCTGTCCTTCGCCACGCTGTCGGCCGCGGTGGGCGTGGTCTCCCAGGAGTCCTACCTCTTCCATGCCTCGGTCGCCGACAACCTGCGCTTCGCCAAACCCGACGCCACGGACGAGGAACTGATCGAAGCGGCGCGGGTGGCGCACATCCACGACTATCTGATGTCCCTGCCCGAGGGGTACGACACGGTGGTCGGCGAGCGGGGCTACCGGTTCTCCGGCGGGGAGAAGCAGCGGCTGGCGATCGCCCGCGCCGTGCTGCGCGATCCGCCCGTCCTGGTCCTGGACGAGGCCACCAGCGCCCTGGACACCCAGACCGAGCGGGCCGTGCAGCAGGCCATCGACGCCGCCAGCGCGGGCCGTACCACCATCACGGTCGCGCACCGGCTGTCGACGGTCCGCAACGCCGACGAGATCATCGTGCTGGAGCGGGGGCGGATCGCCGAACGCGGCACGCACGAGGAGCTGCTCGCCCTGGGTGGCCGCTACGCCGCGCTGGTGCGCCGGGACACCGAGATGGCCGCCGTCTAGGCTCCTCCCGCCCCGGGCGGGAGGAGCGGTGAACTCCCTTTTCCTGGACGGGACTTCGAGCGGCTTTGCAGCGGGTATTGCCTACTATCCGGCAGATGGAGAATCCCTCTGCCGACATACCCGACTCGCCCCTGTTCGCCCGGCGCACGCTGCTGCGTGGCGGCGCCGTGGCCGGCCTGGCCTCGCTGGTGCCCGCCTACTCCGTCTTCGGTGCGCCGCACGATGCGGGTCCCGGCGGGCCCGAGCCGTCGGCGGAGAAGCTGATATTGACGAAGTTCCAGGACCCGCTGCGCATCCCGCGGGTGCTGCGGCCCCTCGAGCGCGGCGGTCATGACGAGCTGACCGTGCGGATGCGCACCGCCGACGTCCGGGTGCACTCGCAGATGCCCGCGGTGCGGATGTGGACGTACGAGGGAAGCTATCCGGGGCCGACGATCGAGACGGTCCGCGGCCGCCGGCTGCGCGTGGCCTGGGAGAACGAGCTGACGGGCACGATCCCGGTCACCGCCGTCGACTTCGGTGCACCCGGCGGCCCCGCCCCCGACCCGCTGTCCAACTACCCCGGCACCGCGGGCTGCGAGGAGGTGCCCGGGGTGGCCGGTCTGCAGCCGTGGGCCGCGGTGCATCTGCACGGCATGCTGACCGGGGGCGGCAACGACGGCTGGATGGAGAACCTGATCGCCCCCGGCGACGTGCAGCTGTCGGCGTACCCGAACGACCAGGCCGCGACGGCGCTGTGGTACCACGACCACACCCACCACGTGAGCCGCTTCAGCGTGTACGCCGGTCTGGCCGGCCTGTTCGTCTGCCGCGACGACGAGGAGCAGGCGCTGGATCTGCCGCGGGGCCGGCACGAGGTGCCGCTGGTCCTGAGCGACCGCAACTTCGACCTGGATGCCTCGGGCGCGCTCACCGGAGCTCTGGTGCACAAGGTGGAGATGGTCGGCACCAAGCTCATGCGGACCCACGCGGCCCCCTACACCCTGGTCAACGGCGTGATCTGGCCCTACCTCGAGGTCGATCCGCGCTGGTACCGGCTGCGGATCGCCAACACCGCCAACTCCCGCCTCTACCGGCTGATGCTGCTGGCCGACGGCCGGCCCGTCCCCGGCGCCTTCAAGGTCATCGGCACCGACCAGGGCCTGCTCGATGCCCCGCTGCCGGTCGACGGCGCGCTCAACCTCTCCCCCGGCGAACGCGCCGACGTCCTGGTCGACTTCGGCGCCTTCCGCGGGCAAGCAGTGAAGCTGGTCAACACCATGGAGGGCGTGCAGCCCGGGGCGTCGAGCGCCCGCAACGATCTGCTGGAGCCCGACGTGATGCAGTTCCGCGTCACCGGCCGCAAGCGAGCCGGCCGCTCCACCGCGCCGCCTGCGGTGCTGTCCTCCACCTTCGCGCGGATGACCCACGACGACCTGGACCACGACGCCGCCCGGCGGTGGGTGGTGCTGGTCGGCCCGGGCACGGCGAACGTGCCCGAACTGTGGGAGATGGAGGAGGTGATGGACGCCGACGCGGCGGGCGTCACCTTCCCCGCCGCCGGCATCGTCCAGGTCAAGGACGCCGACGGTACCGTCACGACACTGCGCCGCACCGCGATGGACTACGACGACGGCCGCGCGTTCACCGTGGCCCACGACAGCGTGGAGATCTGGAAGTACCTCAACCTCGCCGCCTCCCCCCACCCCATGCACATCCACCTGGCCCACTTCCAGGTGCTCTCCCGCGACAACTACGACGTGACCGGCTTCGACCGCACCGTGCGCGGGACGGCGAGACCGGTGGCGTATCTGAAGGCGGCCGCACTCGAACCGCACGAGCGGGGCGAGAAGGACGTCATCAGGGTGGGCACCGCGGGCGAGATCCGGCTGGGCCCGAACGGAACCCCGGGCGAGATGGTCACCGTCGCGGTCCGCTTCCCCGTCACCGGCCGCGGCGTGCACCACTGCCACATGCTGGAGCACGAGCAGCACATGGTGCGCCCCCTGGTGGTCGGCCCCGCCGACCACCTCCACGCCGGCCACCACCACTGACCTTTCAACGACGAGTGCCCGCGGCGGTGGTCGGCGCGGGCACTCGCAACACACAAATAAAAGAGGGGGGCGGCGCGGTCAGGCGGCCTTGCGGACGATCTCCACGGGGCCGGAGTCCAGCAGGGTGCGCACGGACGCCTCGCCGTCGGCGACGTCCAGGTCCATGTCGTGGAGGCGGCCGATGACGTTGCGCACGACCTTCTCCGGCTGCGTCTTTTCCGTGCCCTCCCAGACCAGCTCCGGGAAAACGGTCAGATAGACCTTGTCGTTTCCCTGGCTGTAGATGTTCACTTCCATGACGTCACGGAGAGCCATCCGGGCTTCGTAGATCAGGTTGTTCATGTGCCACCGACTTTCGGTATCCGGTTTTCTGAAGGCTTCCTGGCCACACGTACCGACCTCATGATGGTCAGCGGCCGAAGCGTGCGCAACGACGCCCGGAGAATAACCCGTTCAACTGCGGGAAATCCGCGAATGAACGGGCTTGCCAATTGCCGGTGTTTGACAGAAAACGGCCGCGCTGCGGACCATCGGTACAGTTCGCGAATGCCGCAGGCCGCATCCCACGAAAAGCATCCGGAGTGCCATGAAAATCCTGTTCATAACCACGGGCAGTCAGGCCACCTACTATGCCGCTGCCCCGCTGGCGACGGCCGCGCGCAACGCGGGCCACCACGTCATGCTGGCCGCCCACGAGCCGTGGGTGGAGACCGCGGAGGCCATCGGCCTTCCCACCTTCTGCTTCACCGTCGACCCGATCCGGCACTTCATGCGGATCAGCAACCCCGGCAAGGGGCTGCGCTTCCCCCGCGAGCTGGGCGACGAGGAGATGTTCGGGCAGGGCCGCGGCTTCGCGCAGATGGGCCTGGCCGGGGTGAAGTCCCTGCTGGAGCTGGCCAAGGACTGGACCCCGGACGTCGTCGTGGGCAGCTCGCAGAGCTACGCCGCGATGCTGCTCGCCGCCCACCTGAAGGTCCCCTACGTGCGCCACATCGAGTACCTGGGCATCCCGCTCACCGGTATCGACCCCGGCGCCGAGGCGGAGCTGCGGCCCGAGATGGAGCGCCTGGGCGTGGACGGGCTGCTCACGCCCGATCTGCTGCTGGACTCCACCCCGCCGTCGCTGCGGCCCTCGCACGACCCGGCCGCGCAGCCGATGCGCTGGATCCCCAGCAACCCCCAGCGCCGGCTGGAGCGCTGGATGTACACCCGGCCCGAGGGCCGCAAGCGCGTGGTGATCACCTCCGGTTTCCGCAGCCTGATGTTCCGCGACCCGGGCTGGTCCATGCCGCTGCTGGTCAAGGAGCTGGAGAAGCTGGGCGCGGAGGCGCTGATCGCGGCGAACCCCGGCGCCGTGGAGCGGTTCGGCGCCGAGCTGGGCACCGCGCGCGTGGGCTGGATCCCGATGGACGTCACCGCCGCCACCTGTGACCTGGCCGTCCACCACGGCGGTGCGACCACCGCCACCACGCTGATGGCCAACGGCGTGCCGCAGCTGGTCATCCCGGAGAACCCGCCGGAGTTCCCGCCGAACTACCACCGGGAGGCCATCGCCAAGGCCATCACCGACTTCGGTGCCGGCAAGACGCTGTGGCCGCAGGCCCAGGAGCCCGACAAGGCGCCCGGTGAAGTGATCGCCGCGGCGTGCAAGGAGCTGCTGGAGAACCCCAGCTACACCGAGCGGACGCAGTTCGTCGCCAAGGAGATCGCGACGCTGCCCACGCCCGCCGAGATCGTGCCCCGGCTGGAGGCGCTGGTCTGACGGCCGGCACGTCGGCCCCGGCCATCGCGCAATCGCCCCGGAACCGCGGAGAACCTCTCCGTCGGTCCCGGGGCGATCCGCGTGATGCATGTGCGATGCGGGCGGCCGGGTGCTCGGGTCAGCGGGAGGCGAGGGCCTCGATCTCGCGCAGCACCTCGTCCGGGGTGGGCAGCGTGGCGGCCTGGGCGGCCACGGCGCGGGCCCGCTGCGCGTACCGGGGCTCGCTGAGGATCTCCAGGCAGCCCGCCACGACCGCCGCCTGCGGGTCCTGTCCCTGCGGGCGGTGGCGGTCCACCAGCACCGCGGCGCCGTAGCCGCTGATGGCCTCGGCGACGGCCTTGCCGTAGCCGTTGTCGGGAACGATCAGCTGGGGTACCCCGGCGTTGAGCAGCGTCATGGCCGTGGTGGCCCCGCCGTGGTGGACGGCGAGGTCGCAGGTGGGGGCGACCACGTCCAGCGGGATCCAGCCGATGCGTACGTCGCCCAGCTCCGCTGCGAACCGCTCGGCGGCCTCGGGAAGGGCCGCGATCAGCACCTCCACGCCCGCGCCGGTCAGCTCCTCCACCAGCGGGCGCAGCGAGCCGGCGGAGGTGTCCAGCAGCAGGTTGCGGGTGCCCGCGGTGATCAGGGCGCGGCGGCGGCCTTCGGGGCGGGTGTACATCCACGGCTCGATGCGGCGCTGGCTGACCCGGGGGACCCAGCGCATCGCCCGCGCGGCCGGCGCGCCGGGCGGGCGCAGCGGGGGCGGGCACAGGTCGATGAAGAGGTCGGGGGCCGGCAGTTCGCTCAGGCCCAGGCGCTCCAGCTGGGGGGCCAGTTCGGCCACTGCGGTGGCGTCGCGGCGGGCCATGGGAGCGATGTGCCAGATGTGGCGGACGTAGGGCACCTTCAGCTTCGCGGCGAGCACCCTCGGCACGTGGGACAGGCCCCCGACGACCAGGTCGGGGGTCCACTGCCCGGTCAGCTCCAGCAGCGCGTCGATGCGGCCGGCGGCGGTCAGGGCGTCCTGGCCGTAGCGCATGCGCTCGGGGGTGATGCAGACGGCGGGCAGGCCGACGGACTGGGCGGCCGCCATCAGCGGTTCGTCGGCGGCCAGCAGGATCTCGTGGCCGGCGTTGCGGGCGGCGGCGGCCAGCGGGGCGACGCCGAAGACGGCCGCCTGGCTGCCACCGACGGTGAACAGTATTTTCATGGCTGCAGCACTTCTTTCCGTTGCGGGGCGGGAACGCGCGGTGCGCGGGGTTCAGCCGGCCTGGGCCATCTCCATGACGTACTGGCCGTAGGAGGAGTGGGCCAGGCGGCTGCCGAGCCGGTAGCAGGACTCCCGGTCGATGTAGCCCATGCGCCAGGCGATCTCCTCCAGGCAGGCGATGCGCACGCCCTGACGGTGTTCGAGGACCTGCACGTAGTCGCCGGCCTCCATGAGCGCGTCGTGGGTGCCGGTGTCCAGCCAGACGAAGCCGCGCCCCAGGGGGATCAGCCGGGCCTGGCCGCGCTCGAGGTAGACGCGGTTGAGGTCGGTGATCTCCAGCTCGCCGCGTTCGGAAGGCCGCAGCCGGCGGGCGATGTCGACGACCTGGTTGTCGTAGAGGTACAGCCCGGTGATGGCCAGGTTGGTGCTGGGGTGGGCGGGCTTCTCCTCCAGAGCGATGAGCCGGCCCTGCTCATCGAGGGTGCCGACCCCGTAGCGTTCGGGGTCGCGGACCTGGTAGCCGAACAGGACGCAGCCCTCGATGTCCTGCGCGGCCCGCTGGAGCATGGGTCCGAACTCATAGCCGTGGAAGATGTTGTCGCCCAGCACCAGGGCGACGGAGTCGTCGCCGATGTGGTCGGCGGAGACCAGGAACGCGTCCGCCAGCCCGCGGGGCTTGTCCTGCTCCGCGTAGGTCAGGGTGATGCCCAGCCAGGAGCCGTCGCCCAGCAGCCGCCGGAACATCTCCGCATCCCCGGGCGTGGTGATGATCTCTATTTCGGTGATCCCCGCCAGCATGAGAGCCGAAAGCGGGTAGTAAATCATCGGCTTGTCGTAGACCGGAAGCATTTGCTTGGAGACCCCGAGAGTGATCGGATGGAGCCTCGTGCCATTGCCGCCGGCCAGGATGATGCCCTTCACCGTGGGGCCTCCTCAGTAACTTCGTGCCAATTTAGGCGGTGCCCGCACTTTATCGGCGTCGGCCACCCGGCCGAAAGTTTCCCCGGATCCCTCCGCGATCGAATTTCCTCCTGTTGACAGGCACGGGTGTGCTTACTCAGGCTGACGGCATACCGGTTCAGGCATGCGCTTTTACTGTCGTCGTTTAGGTGGACCTGTGGAAAACGAAGATCTGACGCCCGATCTCGAATCCGAGCAGAGGGCCGGTATCGGCATCATCGGATGCGCCGACATCGCCACCCGCCGGGCCCTGCCCGCGATCCGCCGCTCGCCGTTCCATCTGGTCGCGGTCGCCAGCCGCTCCGGGCAGAAGGCCCAGCGGGTGGCGGCCGGCGCCGGCTGCGCGGCCGTAGAGGGTTACGAGCGGCTGCTGGAGGTGCCCGGCATCGACGCGGTCTACATCCCGCTGCCCAACAGCGAGCACGCCACATGGGCGCGGCGGGCGCTGGAGGCGGGAAAGCACGTCCTGATCGAGAAGCCCGCCGTGCCCGCCCAGGAGACGGCCCGGGACCTCGTCGCGCTCGCCGAGCAGCGCGGCCTGGCCCTGATGGAGAACTTCGCGTTCCTGCGCCACCCCCAGCACAGCCAGGCGCAGGCGCTGCTCGCCGACGGGGCGATCGGGCAACTGCGCTCCTACCACGGCACGTTCGGCATTCCGCCGACCGATCCGCGCGGCATCAAGTACCAGGCGGACCTGGGCGGCGGGGCGCTGTGGGAGGTGGGCTGCTATCCGGTGCGCGCCTCCCAGGCCTACCTGGGGCCCTCGGCGCGGGTGCTGGGCGCGGCCTTGAGGTGGGATGCGCAGCTGGGCGTGGACGTGTCCGGGGCGGCGCTGCTGGGCGACGACGACGGCATCACCGCGCACTGCTCCTTCGGGCTGTCCCACGGCTACCGGTCGGCCTATGAGCTGTGGGGCAGCGAAGGGCGGCTGGTGCTGGAGTGGGCGTTCACGCCCTCGGCGGGCGCCCGCCCGGTGCTGCGCCTGGAGCAGAAGGACCGCGAGACACGGATCCGGGCCTCGGCCTCGGATCAGTTCCTCGGGGTGTTCACCACGTTCCACAAGGCCGTACGCGACCCGGCGGCGCGGGCGGAGCACCACCGCGACCTGGTGCGCCAGGCGGGGCTGATGGCCGGCATCCGCGCGCACGCCCTGGACGGACAGGGCCTGGTGGGCGCCGCCCGGTGAGCCCCGACGGGGCGCACCGCAAAAGCAGGAAGACGGCGGGCGGCATCCCGGGGATGCCGCCCGCCGTCTGCCACTCCCCCGCCGGCTCTAACGTGCGGGGGTGAGCGGGCGGGGCGGGCACTGGGCGTAGGTGGGCAGCAGGCCGGCGGCCGCCGCCTGGGCCAGGGTGGGCGCCGCGGCGTCCTTGTCCGAGCGGATCGGCGGCTCCTTCAGATCCCACGGCAGGGCGAGGTCCGGGTCGAGCGCGTCGACGTCGATCATCGTGCCCGGCACGTACTCATGCGAGCACAGGTAGCTCATGCAGGTGTCGTCGGTCAGGGCGAGGAAGGCGTGCCCGACCCCGTCGGGCAGGTACACGGCCGTCTTCGTCTCGGGGCTTTGCAGGGTGACGTCGTAGTGGCCGAACGTCGGCGAGCCGACGCGCAGGTCGACGGCGATGTCGAGGGCGCTGCCGCGCACACAGGTGACGAACTTGTCCTGGCCGGGCGGCACCGTGGTGCCGTGGATGCCCCGCAGGGTGTTGCGCCGCGACACCGAGTAGTTGACCTGACGGACCGTGAACTCCCAGCCGCTGGCGGCCAGCAGCTCGCTGGCCCGCACCGACTCGAAGAAGTGGCCCCTGCGGTCGCTCAGCGGCTCCGGTTGGAGGCGGTAGGCGCCGGGGACCGTCATTTCCGTTATCAGCACCGTAGTTCTCCTCGCCGAACTCAACCGGTGGCGGCCGCGCCGGCCGCCTTCACGATCCGCTGCCGCATGGACGCGGTGTCGTTGGTGCGCGGGAAGGCCTCGCGCGGGACGTCGCTGCCGAGGAAGGCGCACAGCGGCTCCCAGCCCTGCTGCACGTCGTAGACGAGGACGTTGTCCGCGCCCAGCGCCCGCACCACTTCCTCGTTGTGGCGGTGGTAGACGTCGATGGCGTGGTCCTTGTCGGCGAACCGGCCGCCGAACAGCCCGTCCCAGACCATGGCGCGGGTGATGCGCAGCAGCCGGGCCTGCGCACTGCCGGGCTCGGGCGGAGCGGCCATGCTGCGCAGCGCGAACTGGTACAGGGTGTCGTGGGTGCTGCGGTACCAGCTGTCGGCGTCGCGCACCGTGAGGATCATCTTGGCATCGGGGAAGGCCTGGCTGAGCTGGCGGTAGTACAGGGCGCAGGGGCCGTCCACCGCGGCCCGGTAGCCCGCGAACAGGGCCGCCCAGTCGGGGCGTTCGCCGTCGCAGACGACCTTCTCCCACTGCCGCAGCCGTTCGCCGTCGCCGACGATGTCGAACATGTGGAAGGAGGGGCCGTGACCGAGCCGGTCCAGGGCCGCCTTCAGCGAGGTCGTGCCGGTCCTGCCCAGACCGGCGTTGATGAGCGTGAGCACGATGGCCCTCTTCCCTTCTCAGCGCCAGGCCGCGTCTTCCTGGCGGGTGGCGACGTTGACCCGGTTCCACAGGTTGACCAGGCCGATGTGCATGACCAGGGCGCCGAGTTGTTCGTCGGTGTAGTACTGGGCGGACTTCTCCCACACCTCGTCCGAGGCCATGTCCTGCGGGTCGGTCATCAGTGTGACGGCCTCCGCCATCTCCAGCGCGTGCCGCTCGGCCTCGTCGAAGCAGGACTCGGTGCGCCAGCCGGCCACCCGCGGCAGCCGCTCGTCCCACGTGCCCGCCGGGTCGTCGGGGAAGGTGTAGACGCGGCCGTTGATCTCGCTGACGCGCAGCCGGACGAGATCGAGGGTGGTCTTGGGCACGCCCGTCTTGCCGATGACCTCGGTCAGGTCGAGCAGGGGCTGCAGGGCGCCGGGAACGACCAGGGAGGGGTTGTCCATCCGTGCAGTCATCGGGTCTTCTCCTGAAGGGGTGTACGGGGAAACGAGTCGGGTGCGGTGCGCGGGCGGCCTTGTCAGGCAGCGGCCTTTCAGACCGGGATGCCCTCGATGACCGAGATCGGCGCGCTGGTGGGCACGGCGCGGGTGAGCTGGAAGCCGGCCTCGGCGAACAGTTCGGTGTACTCGGCGAGGGTGCGCTCCTGGGCGCCGAGCATCAGCATCAGCCACAGGTCGATGGTCTTGCCCAGATGCTGTTCGTTGGTCTCCGGGATCACGTACTCGATGACCAGGAGCTTGCCGCCGGGGGCGATCGCCTCGCGCGCGTTGCGCAGCGCGGTGACGGCGTCGGCCCGCGAGAAGTCGTGGATGATGTGCTTGAAGACGTAGGCATCGCCGTCGGTGGGCAGCTTGTCGAGGTAGCCGCCGTGCTCGATGGTGAACCGGTCGGCGACACCGGCCGCCTCGAACAGCGCCGGCGAGTCGACGGTGGCGACCTTGGAGTCGTACAGCACGCCCTTGGTGTCCGGCGCCTGCTGCAGGATGCCCGCCAGCAGGTTGCCGCGGCCGGCGATGACGTCCACGACCGTGCCGAAGACGGAGAAGTCGTAGGCGGCCAGGATCGGGGCGGTCTCGGAGGCCGACAGCCCGCCGAACGCCTCGAAGAACACCCGCGCGTAGTCGAGGTTGGCGTGGAAGAAGTCCAGCGCGCCCATGCCGCGCAGCTTGGGCAGGTTGGCCTCGCCGCTCTCCACCGTCTCGGCCAGGTGCCCCCACTCCTGCCACAGCATGGGGTGACTCATCAGCACGGCGAAGCCGCGCATCGAGTCCGGGGCGTCCTCCCGCAGGGGCTCCGACAGCGGGGTGTTCTCGTACCGGCCGTCCCCGCGGACGGCGAACACCCCGTGCCCGGCCAGCGCGCGCAGCAGGCGGTGGGTCGCCTGCGCGTCGGAGCCGACGCGGGCGGCGATGTCCGTGGCGGACAGCGGGCCGCCGGCCAGCACGTCCGCGACGCCGAGCCGGGCCGCGACCGAAATAGCCTGGGTGATCACCGCGCCCTGGATGAGATGGAGCAGTGCGTAGGAGTCGGACTGGTCACGAACCTCGGGCAGCACGGACATGCCTTTCCTTTCGGAGCGCCATTTTCGTGGATTCCAGACCATAGGTCGGCGATTCAAAAACCCGCAACTTCCGTATTCCCGGCCTGTCTTCCCGCAATGTTCAACCGGGGAATTGAGCGGTTGAACGGGACCTGCGTCCACTACTCCTCCAGTGAAATTCCGGGACGGCTTGTCAAATTGTTCCGGCCCGGCTACGTCGAGGAGGCCCCGTGCGGCACGACACCCCCACCCCGGTGGATTTCTGGTTCGACCCGACCTGCCCCTGGGCGTGGATGACCTCCCGGTGGATCCTCGAGGTCGCCCGGCAGCGGCCGCTGCGGTTGCGCTGGCATCTGATGAGCCTGACCGTGCTCAACGAGGGGCGCACCGATCTGCCCGAGCGCTGGCACCGCGACCTCGCCGTGCGGCTGGAGCCGGTGCGGGTGTGCGCCGCCGCCGAACAGACCTGTGGCCCACAGGTGTTGGGCGCGCTGTACACCGAGCTCGGCACCCGTTTCCACCTGCAGCGGGCGCCCAAGGAGCACGCCACCTACGCGGCCGCGCTGACGGCCGCGGGCCTCGACCCCCGCCTCGCCGACGCGGCGGGGGCCGAGACGTACGACGCCGCGGTGCGCGCCTCGCACCACGAGGGCATCGACCGGGTCGGCGAGGAGGTGGGCACGCCCGTCGTCGCGGTCGGGGACGTGGCGTTCTTCGGGCCCGTGGTGACCCCCGCCCCGCGGGGTGAGGCCGCGTTGCGGCTGTGGGACGGGGTGCTCGCCGTGGCGGCGACCGACGGGTTCTTCGAGCTCAAGCGCACCCGCACCCGGGGGCCGGTGTTCACCTGAGTCCTTCAGCGGGATGCCGCGGCCACCGGCGCCGTCCAGTTCTGGGCCAGCCAGCTCTCCAGGGTGACCAGGCCGGGCCGGGTGCGGCGCAACTCCTCCAGGTCGGCGCGGTAGCCGTCGCGCTCGAACCAGTCGAACATGTTGGCCAGATCGGGGCGGGCGTTGCGCAGCGGCTCGATCGGCAGCTGCTGGTAGCGGGTGGGGATGCCGCAGACCGCTGCGAAGGCCGCGGCCATCTGCGGCCCGGTCAGCGCGTCGCCGGCGATCTCCACCGTCCGGCCCAGCCAGGCGCCCGCGTCCTCGAAGGCGTCCGCGGCGAACACGCCGATGTCACTGGTGGCGATGAGCTGCACCGGGATGCGCGGGTCCAGCCACATGGCCAGCACCAGGCCGTCCCCGGCCGGGCGGGGGGCGATGTCGAGCAGGATGTCGTGGAACATCACCGGCCGCAGCACGGTCGTGGGCAGGTCGAGGGTCGCCAGGTACTGCTCGACGCGGTGCTTGCTCTCGAAGTGCGGGACCCGGGTGTCGCGGTCGGCGCCGCCGACCGAGCTGTAGACGAAGTGCCCCACCCCGGCGCGCACCGCGGCGTCCGCCACCGCCCTAGCCTGGCGCTCCTCGGCCTCGACGCCGCCGGGCCCCCGGAAGGTCTGCACGCTGAACACCCCGTGCACGCCGTCCATCGCCGCCGTCAGCGACGCCTGGTCGTCCATGTCGCCGGCCACCAGGACCGCGCCCGCCTGCGCCAGCTCGCGCGCCTGCGCCTTGGCCGGGTCGCGGACCAGGGCGTGCACGCTGTGGCCGCGCCGCAGCAGTTCGCGGGCCACCGCCCCGCCCTGCCGGCCGGTTGCGCCCAGCACCAGGATCGTTCCCTCAAGCGCCACTGTCTTTCTCCAAGTCTCGTGCCCGCCAAGAACGCGCCTGGCGGTGCGGTCGGATGCGGCCGCTGGGCGGCCGCCGTGCGTCGGGGCGCGCGCTACCAGGGGATGGGCCCCTCGTCCGCCAGGCACACGCCCGACGGGCCGGACTCCTCCAGCAGGGCGAGGCGGACCACGACGGCGGCCCCCTCGGCGGGCGTGCGCCGGCCGCGGTGGTGGTTGATGTCGGTGGCCACCACTCCGGGCAGGGCCGCGTTGACCTTGACGGAAGTCCCGCGCAGTTCCTTGGCGTAGGCGAGCGTGAGTGCGTTCAGCGCGGTCTTCGACGACTGATAGGCGATCATGTTCACGCCCGCCAGCGGGGAGTCGGGGTCCGAGGTCAGGGCCAGCGAGGCGGTGTGGCTGGAGAGGTTGACGATCCGGCCGGCCTTGGAGCGGCGCAGCAGCGGCAGCATCGCGCCGGTGACGGTGACCACGCCGAAGACGTTGGTCTCGTACACCTCCCGCATCTCGGCCGCGCCGGCCTGGCTGGGCGGGCCGGTGAAGGTGCCCGCGGTGCCGGCGTTGTTGATGAGGATGTCCAGGCGGCCGTGGCGCCGTTCGATGGCCGCCGCGGCCTCGGCGACGCTGGCCGGGTCCCTCACGTCCAGGCGCAGTGCCGTGGCGGCGATGCCGTCGGCGGCCAGCGCGTCGGCGGCCTGCTTGCCCCGCGTCTCGTCGCGCGCGCCGAGGAAGACGACGATGCCCTGCTCGCCGAGCCGGCGCGCCACGGCGAATCCGATGCCCTTGTTGGCACCGGTGACAAGGGCGATCTTCTCGTCCGTCACGTCAGCTTCCTTTCGAGGGGGGCGGTAATGGGCGCATTCGGAAGAAGAAAAGAATCCGATGGCTTGTGACGATATTGCTGCGGCGCGGACCGCATGCTCAAGTGTTCAGTGTCGCGTTCAATTGCGCCGACTCCGCGGTCGAACACCGGTCACCGTGCAGGGAATTGGGGAATCGTTGCGGCCGGAGATTGCCCTGAGTAGCTTCACCATGGCCAACCATTGCCACAGTGCAG
This sequence comes from Streptomyces sp. NPDC085900, assembly GCF_044540925.1. Lineage (NCBI taxonomy): Bacteria > Bacillati > Actinomycetota > Actinomycetes > Kitasatosporales > Streptomycetaceae > Streptomyces > Streptomyces sp. NPDC085900. The sequence goes on from NZ_JBITSP010000012.1 coordinate 38,782, forward strand.
AGGGCCTTTGAAGAATGAAAACAACTGACGTCATCGTGGTCGGTGCGGGCCCGGTCGGCCTGATGCTGGCCGGAGAACTGCGTCTGGCCGGGGTGGATGTGGCCGTCTACGACCGGCTGTCCGCGCCCACCGGGGAGTCCCGGGCACTCGGCTTCAACCGGCGCGCCGCCGAATGTCTGGACCAGCGCGGTCTGCTGCCCCGTCTGGGTGCCTTCCGCTGGGGCCCGATGGGCCACTTCGGCGGTGTCCGCTTCGACCTCGACCTGCTGGACGAGGACCACAGCGGGGTGCTGGGCCTGTCCCAGACCCGTACCGAGCAGGCGCTGGGCGAGTGGCTGGCCGAGCTCGGTGTGCCGGTGCGCCGCGGCCGTGAGGTGACCGGCCTGCGCGAGAGCGCCGACGGTGTCGTGGTGTCCTACGCCGGCCCCGAGGGGGTGGGTGAGGAAAGCGCCCGCTACGTGGCCGGCTGCGACGGCGCGGGCAGCACGGTGCGCGCTCTGGCCGGCATCCCCGCCACCGTATGGGAGCCCACCCGGGGCATGTACACCGCGGAGATCACCGGTGTCAGCCCGCGCCCGAGGCCGATCGGTGAACGGCTGCCGGGCGGCCGCATGGTGGTGTGCACCCCGCTGGGCGGGGGCCGCGTGCGGGTGGTCGTCCACGACCCGGACCTGCCCGCCCGGCCGGAGCCGGGTGCGCTGACGTTCGCCGAGGTCGCCGCCGCGTGGCGGCGGCTGACGGGCGAGTCCATCGACGACGCGCAGTGCCTGTGGGTGTGGGCCTCGGGCAACGCCTCCGCACTGGCTCAGACTTACCGGCGCGGGCGGGTGCTGCTGGCGGGCGACGCCGCGCACGAGATCCCCCCGCTGGCCGCCTGGGGGCTGAGCGCCGGCCTGCAGGACGCCGTCAACCTCGGCTGGAAGCTGGCCGCCACCGTGCAGGGCCGCGCCCCGGAGGGGCTGCTGGACACCTACCACGCCGAACGCCACCCGATCGGGGAGCAGTTGATCCGCAACGCCCGGGCGGCCGCCAAGCTCTACCTCGGGGACGAGGCCATGGACCCGGTGCGCGAGGTGGTGGGCGAACTGCTGGCCCACAAGGACGCCGCCGAGCAGACCGCCGGCATCGTCAGCGGCCTGGGCATCCGCTACGACCTGGCCCAGGGCGACCATCCCCTGCTGGGGCGGCGCATGCCCCCCGACACCGCCCTCACCCTCCCCGACGGCCGGCGCACCCGCGTCGGGGAACTTCTGCGCACCGGCCGCGGACTGCTGCTGACATCCGACACCGACACCACCAACTCGGCGGCGGCCGCAGACGGTTACCGCGACCGTGTCCACGTGGCCACCGGCGTCTGGAGCGTGCCGGGCACGCCGTTGGACGCCGTCCTGGTGCGTCCCGACGGCTATATCGCCTGGACCTCTCCCGGCACCGTCGACGACCTCGCCCACGCCCTCGCGCACTGGTTCGGCGCCGCACGCGTCCGGCAGCCGGCCGGCCGGTGAGCTCCACGACGGCGCCCTTCGAATGAGGAGTTGAAGAGATGGCCAGGGATGTAATCGTGGTCGGGGCCGGCCCGGTGGGGCTGATGACGGCCGGTGAACTCGCCCTGCGCGGCGTGGACGTCGTCGTCCTGGAGCGGCTGTCCGCCCCCACCCGCCAGTCACGCGGCGCGAGCTTCACCAAGCGCACTGCCGAATGCTTCGACCAGCGCGGCCTGCTCGACCGGCTGGGTGCCACCGAGCCCGCCGACAGCCACTTCGGCGGGGTCCCGATCGACCTCGGCCTGCTGGAGGAGGACCACTACGGGCACAGGGGGGTCTCCCAGTTCCGCACCGAGCGGATGCTGGAGGAGTGGGTGGGCGAACTCGGCGTGCCCGTCCTGCGCGGATACGAGGTGAGCGGCCTGCGCCAGGACGAGCACGAGGTCGTGGTGAGCGTGGAGGGCCCCGACGGGAGCACCGAGGAGAGCGCGGCCTATCTCGTGGGCTGCGACGGCGGGCGCAGCACGGTGCGCCGGCTGGCCGGAATCGGCTTTCCCGGCACCGAGGGCCGGCGCGGCTTCCTCACCGCCGACGTCACCGGCATCGCCACCCGCAAGCGGCGCATCGGGGAAGACCTGCCCGGCGGCAGCATGGTGATGGCGATGGACCTGGAGAACGGCGTCACCCGGGTCGTCGTCCACGAGGCGGGCACCCCGCCGCCCGCCGACCGGAGCGCCGTCGCCTTCGCCGACCTCGCCGACGCCTGGCAGCGGCTGACGGGCGAGTCCATCCACCACGGGCAGTGCCGGTGGATCAGCTGCTTCACCGACGCCTCCCGGGCCGCCGACGCCTACCGGCGCGGGAGGGTGTTCCTGGCCGGCGACGCCGCGCACGTGCAGCCCCCGGCGATGGCGCAGGGGCTGAGCGTGGGCGTGCAGGACGCGGTCAACCTCGGCTGGAAGCTGGCCGCGACCGTCAAGGGCCATGCTCCTGAGGGGCTGTTGGACACCTACCACGGCGAACGGCATCCGGTGGGCGAGCAGTTGGCGCGCAACGCGCGTGCGGCGATCGAACTGCGGCTGACGGGTGAGGACATGGACCCGGTGCGCGAGGTGGTGGGCGAGCTGCTGGCCCACAAGGGCGCCGCCGAGTACGCGGCGGGCATGCTGAGCAACCTCGGTGTCCGCTACGACCTGGCCAAGGGCACCCACCCGCTGCTGGGGCGGCGCATGCCCCCCGACACCGCCCTCACCCTCCCCGACGGCCGGCGCACCCGCGTCGGGGAACTGCTGCGCACCGGCCGCGGACTGCTGCTGACATCCGACACCGACACCACCAACTCGGCGGCGGTGGCCGACGGTTACCGGGACCGCGTCGATGTGGTCACCGGCCCCTGGGATGTGCCGGGCGCGCCCTTGGACGGCGTCCTGGTGCGTCCCGACGGCTATGTCGCCTGGACCTCTCCGGGCACCGTCGAGGACCTCGCCGACGCGCTCGCGCACTGGTTCGGCGCCGCGAGCACGGCCCTCTAGGCGCTCTCGACCGGGGGGCTGGGCCCCCCAGCGAGACTGCCAGGACCTGTCTTGACGCCGCGGGACGGCGCGAGACGCCCCTCTTCGACCCCAACCGCGAAGGAACTGGTGGAATGGCTGGCAGCGAACAGGATCAGGTGAGTGGAAAGCCCCACGTGGTGGTCATCGGGGGTGGCATCGCGGGACTGGCGGCGGCGTTCCAGCTGCGCAACGAGCCGGTCCGGGTGACGGTGTTGGAAGCCTCCTCCCGGCTCGGCGGGAAGCTGCAGGTCTCCGAGGTGGCGGGCGTCGCCGTCGACGAGGGAGCGGAGTCGCTGTATGCCAACCGGCGCCGCACGACCGGGCTGATCGCGGACGCCGGACTCGGCGAGAAGATCATGTCGGCCGGTGTCACCGCGTCGGCGATCTGGACCAGGGGCAGCATCCGGCAGCAGCCGGACCGTCAGTTCATGGGCGTGCCCTGCGACATGGACGACCTCGCCCGCTCCGGTGTGGTCTCCGCCGAGGGCGTGGAGCGGGCCCGGCAGGATCTGGTGCTGCCCTCCTTCGACCGGGACGGCGACGTCTCGGTCGCCGACCATGTGGGCGGCCGCTTCGGCCAGGAGGTCGTGGACCAGCTGGTCGAGCCGTTCCTCGCCGGGGTGTTCGCCGGCCGCGCCACGGACCTGTCGTTCGAGGCCACGCTGACGCCGCTGGCGAAGGCGGCCCGCTCGCACGTCTCGCTGGCGGATGCGGCCGGCTCGCTGACGCCCGTGCTCGCCGAGGGGCAAAAGCCGCCGCCGGTGCGGGTGGCCACGCTCGAGGGCGGCTTCGGCTCGCTGCCCGCCGTGCTGGTGCGCGAGGTGCTGACGGCGGCGCCCGACGCGTCGGTGCGCACCGACGCCCCCGTGCGCGAACTGGCCCGCACGGCGGACGGCTGGCGGGTCAGCGTGGGCACCGCCTTCGGGGTGGAGCACCTCGCGGCGGACGCCGTCGTCCTCGCCGTCCCGGCCGGCCCCGCGGGCCGCCTGCTGGCGGGAGTCGCCGGGGCCACGGCGGCCGTGGCGGCGTTCGCCGAAGTGCCCTACGCCAGCGTCGGCGTGGTCACCCTCGCCTACCCCCGCGCGGCCTTCCCCGGCGGGCTTGCGGGCCGCGGCTATGCCGCCTACCGGGTGCCGGCGCCGGAGGGCAAGGCGGTCAAGGAGGTCACCTTCACCACCGTGAAGTGGCCGCACCTGGCCGGCGAGGTGGAGATCGTGCGCTGCTCCCTGGGCCGCTTCGGCGAGACGGACCTGCTGGGCCGCGACGACGCCGACCTGGTGGCGCTGGCGGCAGCCGAGCTGGCCGAGGCCACCGGCGTGCAGGGCGTGCCGGTGGCCAGCCGGGTCAGCCGCTGGCAGGACGCGCTGCCGCAGTACACCGTCGGCCACTTCGAGCGGGTGCGGCGCATCCGGGAGACGGTCGCCGCCCAGCCCGGCCTCGCCGTGTGCGGCGCCCTGTACGACGGGGTGGGCGTGGGGGTGTGCATGGCCTCCGCGCGGCAGGCCACCGAGCAGGTGCTGGCGTGGGTGAAGCAGTCCGCCGCCGCCCGTACGGCTGTCGGCGCCTGAACCGGCTCCCTCACACATCGAAGAGGCCGTGCCCCGTGGGGCACGGCCTCTTCGATGTGCTGTACGGCGTGGGGTCAGGGCTGCAGCACGGCGGCGAAGACCTGCGCCAGGACCTGCTCGGCATCCTCGGCGCCGTCCGTGCTGCGCCAGGCGACGTGCTGGTCGGGCCGGACCAGCAGGGCGCCGGCGTCGGTGATCTCACGGACGGCCGCCCAGCCGCCGTCGAGGTCGGCGTGCGTGCCGCCGTCGCCGATGCGCACCACCCGTACCCCCACGGAGAACTTCTCCGCCACGCGGGCGGCCGCCTCCCGCCACGCCGTCCCCTCGGGGCCGGTGATGAGGGTGAAGTCGGTCCGGCCGGTGAGGTCGAGGGTGGACAGGCGCCGGCCGCCGGCGGTGATCCAGGCGTGCGGCAGCCGGTGGCCGGGGCGGGAGGTGGGCCGGTGCTCGTTGCGCATGGGCACGCGGGCCGGCGGCGTACTGCCGTCGCCGAGCAGGGCGCCGTCCTCGTAGTGGAAGCCGACCTCCATGTCCAGGGACTGGCAGCCGCCGCGGTGGGTGTGGAAGATCTCCAGGGCGCGGGCGCGCACGGTGTCGCCGAGCGGGGAGGGGTCGAAGTAGGACTCCAGGCGCTGCTTGCGGCGGCCGGCGGGGATGTTGTGGCCGGCGCCGACGGCGTCGATGACGGCCTGGTGGTGGACGGCCGCGGAGACCGCCCAGTCGACGTTCTCCCGGCCCACGGGCCGGCGTTCGGCCTCGTAGGTGTCGATCAGGTGCTCGCCGGCGCGGCCGGCGAGCACCGCGGCCAGCTTCCAGGCGAGGTTGTGGGCGTCCTGGATGCCGGTGTTCAGGCCCAGGCCGACGGCCGGGGGCTGGCGGTGCGCGGCGTCGCCGGCGATGAGCACGCGGCCGACCCGGTAGCGGTCGGCGAGGTGGGCGTGCACGATCCAGTCCGTCACCTTGTGCACCGTCACCTCGAGGTCGGGGATGCGCAGCAGCTCGCGGATGCGGGGCACGACGCTGTCGTTGTCCCAGCGTCCGGGCGGGCCGGGGGCGAAGTGCAGGCCCCACTGCTCGCACTCCTTGCCCCAGCGCGGCCCCATCTCGATGAGGTTGCAGGACAGATCGGGGTCCTCGGGGCTGAGGAAGTGCGTGATGAGCGTGCCCTCCTCCCACCACGGGGAGAGGTCGGCGGAGAAGTACACGGTGGTGGTGTTGACCAGTCCGGGCGGGCCCTGCATGCGGATGCCGACCTCGGATCCGACCATGCGGCCGCCGTCGGCGCCCAGCAGGTACTGCGCGGTGACGGTGGTGATCTCCCCGCTGTCCACGTTGCGGATCTCGGCGACGACGTGGTCGCCCTCGTCACGGAAGGAGGTCAGCTCGTGGTGGAAGAGGATCCGTCCGGGATTGCGCTGCTCGGCGTGGCGGCGCAGGATCGGCTCCAGCCACATCTGCGGCAGCTTGGCGGGCAGCAGCGGGCCGGCCGCCGCGTAGGTCTCGCGCAGCGTGCCGCCGCCGAAGGCGTCCATCTCGTGGATCAGGCGCCGCTCCAGCGGCCCGTCGCCGGCGAGCGTGGTCTGCCAGCGCACCTTGCCGAACTTCTCCAGCGGCGCCGCCTCGGCGAGCACGTCGTCGGCGACGCCGTGCTGCCGGTAGATCTCCATCGTGCGCTGGTTGAGGTAGTGCGCCTTCGGAACCCTCGATGTGTCCGGGTGCCGTTCCACCAGCAGATGATCGACGCCCTGGTCGGACAGGAAGACGGAAGCCGACAGACCGCATCCGCCACCGCCCACGATCAGAACCGGAACCTCGATGGCTCCCATATTCGCCCCTTAAGGATCGACCGATGCCTTGCCAGTCGCAGCCTGGCAAAGCCGTCTTCAGCACCGGTCAAGCACGACTGGACCGCAGCCGCAGCCCCGACCGCAGCCGTGACTGCTCGCGCCACGGGCGGCGCCGGCCGGACTCCTGCGCGACCGGCTGCGCGGACTGTTCGCTGTAGGCCCAGCCGAGCCAGTCCTTGATGTCGACCGCCACCACCGGGCCGCCGTCTTTGAGGTAGCGGGGGCCGTCGAACTGCTCGTACTTGCCGTCCAGCAGGCCCAGCGCGTGCGTGCGTTCCGCACCGTCGTCGAGGATGCGGGCGGTGCCGCGCAGCCGCACCCACCACGCCCCCAGCCAGTTCTCGTCGTAGCAGTCGGCCAGGACGGTGACCCGCTGGTCGCGGTCGAGGTTGCGCAGCCGCTTGGGCCGCGGATTGCCGCTCTTGGGCTTGTCGGTGGGTGAGTAGAAGACGTTGCCGTCGACCACGAAGATGACCGGCACGACATGGGCGCGGCCGCGTTCGTCGACCGTGGCCAGCCGGACGGCCCGTTCCCGCTCGAACCGGCGGCGCATCTCTTCCTGCCCGAGTTTCATCACCGCTCCTTGTCTGTGGGTCCCTGATGCTGGACAGGACGAAGGTCCTGGGCGCTGGAGAGGACGAAGTGGGCGCACGGCGCCGCTCGTGCGGTGGGGCTCAGCGCCGTTCGGTGCTCACCAGCGGTTCCTGCCGCTGCCGGTGGTGCCGGCGCCGTCGCAGCAGCAGGATCAGCAGCGCGCCGAGGGCGGCGAGGGCGACGGTGGTCTGGCCGGACAGCCGGATCGTGCCCGCCGCGCCGAACGCGCCGACCAGGGGGCCGCCCAGGGCCGCGCCCAGCGGGGTGGCGATCACCAGGATGGCGCTGCGCAGGGCGCTGAGGCTGACCAACTCCTCGATGGGCGCCTTCTGTTGCAGCAGGGTGATCGTCACCGGCCCGTAGGGGGCGTAGATCAGCCCGCCCAGGCCGAAGCCGGCGATGCCCGCGGCGAGCGTGCCGAAGTGGGCGAAGGGCAGGATCGCCAGCCCCCAGCCGGCCACGATGCCCAGCACGGTCGGCCACAGCGGCAGCCGCCGCAGCGTCCCGGTGACCCAGGTCCCGATCACCGCGCCGACGCCGAACGCGCCCCAGATCCAGCCGAGCACGGTGGGATCCGAGCCCATCCGCTCGGCCACCACCACCGGGACCGCCACCTCGATCGGCCCGTACAGCAGGTAGAACACGAAGGTGAGCGCGAGCAGGCCCATCAGCTCCGGATGGCGGGCCAGGGTCTTCCCGCTGCGCCGCAGCGGCACCGCGGGACGGCGCTCGATGGTGCCCTCGCCGCGTACCCGGGCCGTCACCAGGGCGAGGTAGAAATAGCTGACCGCGTCGCCGGCCAGCACCGCGGCCGGCCCGAACGCGGCCGAGACCAGACCGGCCAGCGGCGGTCCGGTGATGAACGACAGCGTCTCCTGGCTGCCCACCAGGGCGTGCCCGGCCAGCCGGTCCTCGGCCGGCAGGGTCTCGGCGACGAACGTCTGCCGGCCGGCGATCCCCCAGGCGTGCAGGATCGAGGACAGGGCGAGCAGCGCGATGTAGGTCGCGGCGTTCAGCAGCCCGGTCCAGTACAGGACCGGGATCAGCGCGAACAGGGTGCCGCGCAGCAGGGCGTTGACCAGGATCAGGCTCTTGGCGTTGCGTCCGCTCAGCCAGCGTCCCAGGGTGAGGGAGCCGAGCGCGGCGGGCAGGCTGTAGGCGGCGACGGCGAGCCCCACCACCAGGGACCGGTCGGCGGGGGCGGCCAGTTCGACGGCCAGCCACGCCACCCCGATGAAGCTCATGCCGTCGCCGAGGAAGGAGATGAGGAATCCCGGCTGCAGCCGGCGGAAGTCGGGGTTGGCCAGACAGCGGGTGTAGCCCTGGGGCAGCACCCGCTGGATCCGCCGCCGTACTTCGGTCATCGACCGGGCCCCTCGGATTCGCTCACCGCGCAGCGGAACCCGATCTCCGGGCTCTTGGTCACCAGCGTCTTGCCCGCCCGGCTCAGGGCGGTGAGCAGCGCGGGGGGTGAACTCCACGCCCCGCCGCGGACGCTGACCTCGGCCGACCACTCGCCCCACAAATCGCCCGGGTCCATGCCGGCGAAGCGGGGCTGGAGCGGCAGGCCGTCCAGGAACCGGGTGGAGGTCCACTCCCACACGTTGCCGCACAGGTCCCGCACCCCGAAGGGCGATTCGCCGCCGGGCAGGTTCACCGGGCCGGTCAGCGCGGGCAGTTGGGCGACGGACAGGTCCTGGAGCCGGCGCAGCCACGCTTGGCGGTCCAGGGCGGCGTCGCCGTCCCAGCCCAGGACCGAGTGCAGGCCCCGCACCCGCTCGGGCCGGAACCGCGCCCCCCAGGGGTGGCGCCGGTGGTCGTCTCCGCGTGCGGCCCGCTCCCACTCGTCCTCGGTGGGCAGCCGCTTGCCGCACCAGGCGGCGTAGGCGACCGCGTCGTACCAGCTGACGCCGGCCACCGGGTGGTCACCGGCGCAGCGGGGGTCGTCGGCGGTGGAACGGGTGTGGTCGGTGTTGCGCGGCTCGTCCGGGTGGCACCACAGGTGGCCCTGCTCGCCGACGTCGGCGACGAAGGCGTCGTAGGCGTCGTTGGTGACCGGGCAGGTGTCCAGGTAGAACCCCTCCACGGCGACCTCGCCGACGGCGGGCTCGCCCAGCTCGTCCCAGGAGCGTTCCTGGCCGGGCTGGGTGCCGCGGCGCAGCCGCCCGGCGGGGATGTGCCGCATCCCGGCCAGGGAGAGCCGGCTGGGCAGCCGGTCGGCCGACAGCGGGACGGGCAGCTCCTCAAGGACCGCCCCGGCCAGGTCCGGGTCGGCCAGCAGCGTGCGCGCCGAGGCCAGGGCCTGGGCGTCCGCCACCGTCACGTAGTTGCCGACGCCCGCGGCGATCTGCTGCGGTGCCCGGCCCAGCACGGCCAGCAGGGCGTGCAGGGCCGCCGGGCCGCCCGCGGACCGCAGGACGGGGGTGGCGGCCAGGGCGGCCAGGGCGGGCGTGCGCACGCTCTCGTCCGGGTCGGCCAGCGCCCAGCCGACGGCCTCGGCCGCCAGCTCCGGGGCCAGGCGGACGGCGGCGGCCAGGGCCTGGCGGCGGATCTCGGGCGTGTCGTGCAGCAGGCCGACCGCGAGGCTTTCGGCGAGCAGCTGCGGGTCGGCGAGCTGCTCCAGGCTGCTGAGGTAGCCGGCGAGCAGGGCATCGCGCTCGGCGGCCGGCCCGTCGGCCCAGGCGGCGATCCGCAGGACTTGGGAGGGAACGTCGGGGGTGGTGGTCGTGGTCATCGCGCGCCGGCCTCCGCTCCGGTGATCATCTTGGCGAAATCCTCGCCCGCCCGGTGGCTGTACGCCGTGCCCGCGGAGGGCTTTTCCCCCGCGGAGTAGTACACGTACAGCGTGGCCCGGCTGGTGTCGTCGAGCACGGGGCCGGAGTGGTGGAGGATGTTGAAGGTGTGGCAGATGACGTCGCCGGCCTCGGCCTCCAGCGGAAGTCCCACCGGTTCCACGCGGCGCGGCGGGTAGCGGTGGGATCCGGGCACCAGGACCAGGCAGCCGTTGCGCAGGGTGGCGTCGTCGAGGTAGATGCCCACGTTCACCAGGGGGGTCAGCGGCAGGTCGTGCGGGAAGTCCAGGTGCCAGTCCAGGGCACTGTAGGAGCTTCGCTTGCCCCGTTTCATCTGCCATACGGCGCCGTCGACGGCGTCCTCGAAGCGCCAGGTCGGCCCGCCCAGCAGGCCGGGGCCGAGCGCGTCGAGGCGGCGTCGCTCGATCAGGTCGCGGGTGTCGGCGCAGTGCAGGGTGAAGTAGGGCAGCCGGTGCAGCGTCGCGTGGCCGTCCTCGTCGTAGGACGGCTTGATCACCTGGTCGCGGTGCTCGGCCGGCACCGTTCCCTCCAGGGTGTCGCGTTCCAGGCGGCGGGCGTCACGCTTGATGAGGTCCACGTCGTCGGCGTCGAAGACGCCGCGGTAGACGACGAATCCGTACTGCTCGTAGAAGGCGCGCTGGTCGGCCGTCACGGTGCCGTCGTAGCGGAAGCGGGGGATGCGCTGCGGGGAGCTCACCGGATCACCCCCCGAAAGCCGATCTCGTTGTGCCGGTCGGTGAACAGGTCCTTGCCGCGGAAGTACGCCGTGACCTGCTCGCGCATGGAGGTCCACGCGCCGCCCCGGATGACCACCGAGGTCTCCTCGGCCGTCGCCCATTCGGTGCGGGGCCGGCCGGAGATCATCGGCTTCATCCGGTCCCGGGTGAAGAAGTTGGTGTCGGTCCATTCCCAGCAGTTGCCGACCAGGTCCGCAACCCCGTAGCTGCTGACGTTCTTGGGGTGGGTGCCGACCGGGACGGTGGTGACGGCGGGGGTGGTCTCGTCGAAGGTGCTCAGGGTGTCCCGCCAGTGCTCCAGGCTCTGCGCCGGGCCGAAGGAGGCACCGAACCAGCGCAGGGCGTCGGGGTCGAAGGTGTCGCCCCACGGATACAGCGAGCCCTTCTCGCCGCGGGCGGCCTTCTCCCACTCCAGCTCGGTGGGCAGGCGTTTGCCGATGTGCGCGAGGTAGGCGTAGGCGTCGTACCAGTCGACGCCGGTGGCGGGGTGGTCGGGGCCGAAGCGGGCGTCGCCGACGATGCCGCGGCGGTGGTCCTTGTCCTCGGGCTCGTCGGGGTGGCACAGCGCGTGCTCGGCGGCCAGCGGGCCGTCGGCCCACGCGTCGTAGTCCCGGTTGGTCACCGGGTGGCGGTCGATGAGGAAGTCGGGCAGGTGGCGCACCTGGCGGGGCACGGCGTCGTCCACGTCGTACAGCGGGTGGGTGACGTCGTCCATGCCGATGCCGACGACGAAGTCGCCGCCGGGGATGAGGACCATGCCCTCGGGGACGGGCCGGGGCAGGTTCTCGGGGTCGTAGTCCCAGTGCTCGCCCAGCGCGCACCCCTCGGGCAGCCGGCCGGTGCGGGCGTGCTCGCGCTCCAGCTGGAGGCGGGCCGCGCGGTCCTCGGCGCCGAGGACGGCGTCCATCGCCTTGGCCACGACGGCGGCACCGATGCCCACCGGCTTGGTGCTGCGCAGCAGGCCGGCCTCGGCCGGCCCGGTGATGTGCAGCAGCTCCTCGTACGCCTCGCCGATGCGGTGCCGGCCGGCGATCTTCGCGGCGGAGAACACCACGAAGTCCTCGTCGTCGCCGAGCAGCCAGACCAAAAATTCCCGCGCCGCGGGCAGCGTGGCCATGAACGGCTCGACGCCTTCCAGAACCGTCAGGCGGACATCCGCACGCGGGTGGGTCGCCGCCATCGCGCAGAGTTCTTCGATGACCATGGGGTGGCGAAGTGCCGCGATCGCCTCACGCAGTTCGGCGCGTTCTTCCCCGGTCAATGGTTCGCGTGATGTCTGCCAGACCTCCGGGGCCAGAAAACGCTCGACCAGCCCGTTCACATTTTTCTGCTCGACGGCAAAACGTTCGTAACTCCACCTGTGCACTGATCCCACCTCGATTGCCACGGTCAGATATCCCTGGGCCGAAAACCCTGGCCTGTGGAGGGTGATATCACCCTCCACAGGCCACGAGAGCGCCTTGATCAGGCAGCCCACTTGAAGTACTTACCGGCCGGGCGCACACCGCCCTTACGCTGCGAGCGCAGAGCGTTCCACTGACGAAGCGTCTTCATCTGATTCACCTCCCGAAGCTGTATCGGCAATCGAGTGCATTGACGATCGCGTCGGGTGCTCCGCTGTGTCAAGTTCCTGGTTTTTCAAGGGTGTTGTTCGAGCGGTTCTGCTTGTTCAACCGCCGACACGCCCCGGTTGAACACGGCGGGCACAGAACAGAATTCGTCTATCCCCGATTGGGAAAGGAGTGCGTTGTGCGAGTTCTCGTCGTGCCGTTTCCGTGGAAGGCGCACGTGTTCAATGTGGTGCCGCTGGCGTGGTCGCTGCAGACGGCCGGGCACGAGGTGCGGGTGGCCTGCTGGCCGGATCTGCTGGATGCCGTCACCTCGGCCGGGCTGACGGCCGTGGCCGTCGGTCCCGGCGAGACGGCACAGGTGCGCACCCAGCGCGACCGGCGCCAGAGCTCCGACCGCGCCGCCGCCGCGCGGCGGGCCCCGCAGCAGGGCCTGGAGGCGCTGTTCGACCCCCGGGCCGACCGTGAGCGGCTGGGCTGGGAGCAGGTGCGGCGGGTCGTGGAGGACCTGGTGCTGCCGCAGGCGCGGCGCTCCAACGACTCGATGATGGAGGACCTCATCGCCGCCGCCCGCGCCTGGCGGCCGGATCTGGTGCTGTGGGGTGCCAAGGCGTTCGCGGGCGCGGTGGCCGCCGAGGCGGTGGGCGCGGCGCACGCCCGGGTGCTGTACTCCGTCGACGTCTACACCCGGATACGGGAGGACTTCCTGCACGCCCAGGCCGGCCGGCCGCCCGGGCAGCGCACCGACGCGCTGCGGCAGTGGCTGGAGGGCTGGGCGGGCCGGTTCGGGGTGGAGTTCTCCGAGGACCTGGTGGGCGGCCAGTTCACCATCGCCCCGCTGCCCCGGGCGTTCCGGCCCGACGCGCGGGCGGACACCCTGCCCGTGCAGTTCGTCCCCTACAACGGCCCGGCCGTCGTGCCCGAGTGGCTCGCGGCGGCGCCGGCGGCACCGCGGGTGCTGATGACGTTCGGCGACTCCGTCGACGACGCCCAGGCCCGGCTGCCGCTGCCCCTCGAACGCCTTCAGCAGATCCTGCGGGCGGTGGCCGATGTGGAGATGGAACTGGTGCTGGCGTTGCCGGCACACGCCCGGCGGGAGGTGGGCCAGGTGCCGGCCAACACCCGTCTGGTGGACTCCGTTCCGCTGGCCGAGGTGCTGCCGACCTGCGCGGCCGTCGTGCACCACGGCGGCACCTGGTCCTTCGGCTGCGCGCTGCGCCACGGCGTGCCCCAGTTGCTGATCAGCCGGGCGTTCGACGCTCCGCTGAAGTTCGCCTGCCTCAAGGCCGCGGGCGCGGGGCTGGCCATGACACCCGATCAGGCGGACGGGCCGGCGGTACGGGCCGCGCTGCTGCGGCTGCTGGGCGACCCGGCCCTGCGGGCGAACGCCGCGAGACTGGGCAAGGAGATGCTGGCGATGCCCTCGCCCAACGACCTGGCGCACACCCTGCAGGATCTGGCCGCCGCCCGCCGGGCCGGCCCGGTGCCCGCCGGACGCTGACCAGGCCGGAACGGGCACGGCACAGGAACGGGGACATGCGAAGAGGGGCCCCGCGTGAGGTTCACGCGGGGCCCCCCTTTTTGTTGTGCGGGGCGGGTCAGGACGCGGGCACCGGATCGTTCGATGCCTGGCAGACGGCGTCGATGCCCTTCTTGGAGGCGGGGCGGGTGCCGTCGCGGAAGAAGTCACCGACGTAGGTGTTGAGGCAGGGGTTGTTGTTGGCCGACAGCGCCGCGCCGACGTTGTGGCCGCCCTTTTCCAGCACCAGACGGGAGTTGGGGAACAGCTTGTGCGTCTCGACGGCGCCGGCCGTGCCGTGCGCGGTGTCGTACTGCGGCTGCACCAGCAGGACGTCGACCTGGTCGTTGCCGACCTTCAGCGGCGTCTTCGGCGCGGGCTGCGGCCAGAACGCGCACGGCGCGCTGTACCAGGCGTTGGTCCACGTCAAGAAGCGGCTGCCGGCGTTGTACTGGCGGGTGTAGTCCTGGTGCCAGCGCTTCCAGTTCAGCGGCCAGGGGCCGTCGGTGCAGTTGGCGGCGTCGTTCATGGCCTGCCGGTTCTGGTGCGGGAAGCCGGGCAGGGTCCAGGTGGCCCGCAGCGAGGCCGGGTCCTTTCGCACCACGTAGTCGGAGAGCACCTTGGCGCGCGAGAGCCAGGTCCAGCTGCGGTAGACGACCGGCTCGAAGACGTCCGCCCACTCCGCCGCGCCGATCCTGCCGTCCAGGGGGGCGGCGGCGAGCGCGTCCTGCGCGGCGTAGTACTCCGCCTCGACCGCGGCCTCGGTGGTGCCCAGGTGGTAGACGGTGTCGTACTTGGCGACCCAGGCGAAGAAGATCTGGGCGTTGCGCTCGGTCAGCACGTTCTTGCGCAGGCTGTTGCGGTATCCCACGCCGCTGGGGCGCACCACGCTGTCCAGCACCATCCGCTGCAGGTGGTCGGGGAAGAGGGTGGCGTAGACGGAGCCGAGGTAGGTGCCCCAGTCGGTGCCGAAGTAGGTGATCTTGTCCTGGCCGAGGGCGATGCGCATCCGGTCCAGGTCGCGGGCGGCGTCCTGGGTGCTCAGGTGCGCCAGGACGTCGCCGTACTTCTCCTGGCAGCTGGCGGCGTAGGAGCGGGCCAGGGTGACCCACTGCTGCTCGGCGGCGGCGGTGGCGGGCACCGGGTTGGGCAGCGCGTGCCCGGGGTCGACGTAGTCGGTGTCGCAGACCAGGGCGGGCTCGCTGGCGCCGACGCCGCGCGGGTCGAAGCCGATCCAGTCGTAGGCGGTGCCGACGTCCTTGGCCAGCCCGGTGGTGCCGGTGGCGTACCGGGTGGGCAGGTCACGGCCGATGCCGCCGGGCCACTGGCCGCGGTTGAGGATGACGACGCCCTTGTAGTCGCTGTCGGGGACGGTGTGCTTGGCCCGGGTCAGCGCCAGGCTGATCTGCCGGCCCTCGGGGTGGTCGTAGTCGAGCGGCACCTGCACGGTGCCGCACTCCAGGCCCTTGAGCAGGTTGCCGAGGACCGGGTCGCTGTCCGGACACGGCACCCAGTCGATACTGCCCGCCGCCACGGCGGTCCCGTCGTTCGCCGCCGCGACCGGGACGACGGCCGAGCCCAGCAGCGCGGCCGCTATGACCGGTATGGCCAACGCAATCCTTCTCACGTGATTTCCCCTCCTAGTTCAGCGCGCTCGCAGCGTGGCACCGGCCTGTCGGCTCGCGGTCGAACCCGTCTGGAAACCGACTTGAGAAGAGGCGGCCCACCTGCCACGGCCTGGAAGGAAAAAAGGGGGGGCACCACGACCGTGGCGCACGCAGCCCGCGGCGGAGGTGGCGGCGGCATCATCCTGCAGGCCGCCTGCCGGTATCCGGGCTGTCCCGGCACGCCGTCGAGCCCGTCTCGAGAGGGTTTCGAGGCCGGCCGTCCACGCTCACGAGCAGGACGGGCGTGAACTCACAAGGGGCCGCCCCGGTACAGGGAGAGGCCATGAGCGGGCACACCGACACCGGTCCGGGCGGCGCGCACACGATCGGCCCTGCTCGCCCCGGGCTGCCGGCACCACGCCCCTTGTCCCACCCGACGCGGCGACGCGACGACGGCAACGGCCGGCGGCGTGCCGGCGATGCCCGGCCGCAAGCAGGTCCCTCCAGCCGCCCGCCGCGCGGCCCCCGCCGACCGGCAGGGCCCGCGGCACTCCTGCCGTCCCCTCGAGAAAAGGGAAAAGGACATGCTTCGAGCGTGGAATGCGGATTGCGATGTGGTCACGTGAACATCCTCGTCACCGGCGGTGCCGGATTCATCGGCTCGCACTACGTCAGGACCATGCTCGACGGGGGCTATCCGGGCTTCGAGGAGGCCCACGTCACCGTCCTGGACGCCCTGACCTATGCGGGCAACCGTGACAACCTCCCCGCCGCCCACCCCCGGCTGACCTTCGTCCACGGCGACATCCTCGACCGGGCGCTGCTGGGCGAGGTCCTCGCCGGCCAGGACGCGGTGGTGCACTTCGCGGCCGAGAGCCACGTGGACCGCTCCATCGCCAGCGGCGCGGCGTTCGTGCGCACCAACGTCGAGGGCACCCAGGCCCTGCTGGAGGCCTGCCTGGCGGCGGGCGTTCAGCGGGTGGTGCACATCTCCACCGACGAGGTGTACGGCTCCATCGACCAGGGCGCGTGGACGGAGCAGTCCCCGTTGCTGCCCAACTCCCCCTACGCCGCCTCCAAGGCGGCCTCCGACCTGATCGCCCTGGCCTACGTGCGCACCCACAAGCTGAACGTCTCCGTCACCCGCTGCTCCAACAACTACGGCCCCCACCAGCACCCGGAGAAGTTCATCCCGCTCGCCGTCACCCACCTCCTCGAAGGCCGACCGATCCCCGTCTACGGCGACGGCGGGCAGGTCCGCGAATGGCTGCACGTCGACGACCACTGCCGCGCCGTGCAGCGGGTGCTGACCGGCGGCCGGGCGGGCGAGGCTTACAACATCGGCGCCGGCACGGCGGTGACCAACCTGCAGCTGGCCCACCGCATCGCCGGCCTGTTGGGCGCGGAAGCGGACATGATCGAGCACGTCGGCGACCGCAAGGGCCACGACCGGCGCTACGCCCTGGACCAGAGCCGCATCGAAGCCGAGCTCGGCCACCGGCCGCTGACCGGATTCGACGCCGGACTGGCCGACACCGTCGCCTGGTACCGGGACAACCCGCAGTGGTGGAAGCCGCTGAAGGACATGGGGGGTCGGCCGTGAGCGCCCCCGCCCTGCTCGTCCCGCGCACCCGGGCGGGCATCGCCGAACGCCTGGCCCGGTCGGCCGCGACCCTCCAGGGCGTGCACACGGTGACCTCCCAGGTGCCGGGCTGGCTGCAGCAGCAGCGCCGCTCTGTCGGGGCGGTGGTGCGGCGGATCCCGTTCGCCGAGCTCGACCACTGGTCCTTCTCCCCCGACACCGGCAACCTCGGGCACGACAGCGGACGGTTCTTCACCATCGAGGGACTGCACGTGACCAGGCCGGAAGCCGAGTGGCAGCAGCCCATCATCGTGCAGCCGGAGATCGGCATCCTGGGCATCCTGGCCAAGGAGTTCGACGGCGTCCTGCACTTTTTGATGCAGGCCAAGATGGAGCCCGGCAACCCCAACCTGGTGCAGCTCTCCCCCACCGTGCAGGCCACCCGCAGCAACTACACCAAGGCCCACGGCGGAATGGAGGTGCAGTACCTGGAGCACTTCCTCGCCCCCCGCCGCGAGCAGGTCCTCACCGACGTCCTGCAGTCCGAGCACGGCGCCTGGTTCTTCCAAAAACGCAACCGCAACATGATCGTCGAGGTGGAGGAGGACGTCCCCGTCCACGACGCCTTCTGCTGGCTCACCCTCGGCCAGATCCTGCAGCTGCTGCGCCTGGACAACATCGTGAACATGGACGCGCGCACCGTGCTGGCCAGCGCCCCGGCGGTGCCGTCCGAAACCAGGGCGCTGTCCTCGGATGCCGACCTGCTGGCCTGGTTCACCGGCGAGCGCACCCGGCACGACGTCCGCGCCCGCCTGATGCCGCTGCGCGAGATCACCGGATGGCAGACCGGCGAGCACGCCGTCAGCCGCACCGACGAGAGGTTCTTCCGCGTGGTGGCAGTCTCCGTGGAGGGCGCCGGCCGCGAGGTGGCCGGCTGGAGTCAGCCCATCATCGAACCCGTCGAACGCGGCGTGGTCGGCTTCGCCTACCGCCTCTTCGACGGCGTCCCGCACGTGCTGGCGCACGCCCTGGTGGAGGGCGGCTTCCTCGACACCGTCGAACTCGCCCCCACCGTGCAGTGCGTGCCGTCCAACTACGCTCCCCTGCCGGCCGGGGACCGTCCGCGCTTCTTGGACGTGATGCTGGACGCCCCGCCCGAGCGGGTGCGCTACTCCACCGTGCACTCCGAGGAGGGCGGCCGCTTCCTCAACGCCGAGAGCCGCTACCTGATCGTGGAGACCGACGAGGCCACCACGCCCACCCAGCCGCCGCCCGGCTACCACTGGGTCACCCCCGGCCAGCTCAACTGGCTGGCCGCGCACAGCCGTTACGTCAACGTGCAGGCGAGGACCCTGCTCGCCGTCCTCGACGCCGCCCTGCGGGACCACACCACCCCCTGAGTCCCGGTTTCGCGTGACGACATCAGGCCCTGTCCGGAAGGCATTTCCCGGACAGGGCCTGATGTCGTTGGGGCCTTTTACGGCGCCGGGGTGAGCCGGCTGGTCATCGGCTTCCATGTCTTGGGGTTGATGCGCCAGTCCACCGCCTCCTGCTTGGTGACGACGTTGACCCGGTTCCAGAGGTTGACCAGCCCGATGTGCAGGACCACCGCGGCCAGCTGCACCTGACTCCAGTGCCGGGCGGCCTCGTCCCAGACCTCGTCGGAGACGGGGTCCGTGCGGCCGTCGATGCGGGTGGCGGCCTCGGCCAGATCCAGCAGCGAGCGTTCGGCGTCGGTGAAGCAGCTCTGCTCCCGCCAGGTCTCCACCAGCGGCAGACGGCGGTCCTCCTCCCCCGCGTCCTCGAACTCCTGGGGCTTGGTGGGCAGGTGGACCGGGCGGCCGTTGATCTGGCTCACCCTGAGGTGGACCAGCACCAGCGTGGCCAGGGGCACCCCGACGCTGTTGACGGCCTTGACCAGCGCGCGCATGGGCGGAAGAACGTCGGGAACCACCAGCGAGGGATTCGGCATCCGCGGCGACATAATTCTCCTTCACAAGGGGGATTTCGTCGGAAAAAGCAGTGTGCCCTCGGGGGCCGTCTTTCCTCAATGAAGGGAAAGAGCGGCGGCCGGCTCTTTTTCCCGGTGTGCGCCGGCGGCAGCGGCGAGGGCGTGGTGGAGTCGTTTGTCGGGGGTCTGCCCGCATTCCCATTGCACGCCGATCGCGAAGGGATGGCCCACGACTTCGAGGGCCTCCACGGTGCCGTCTGCGGCCCGTGCGGTGACGGCCAGTCCGCTGCCCACCCGGTCCACCGCCTGGTGGTGGTGGCAGGCGGTGTGCTCCTGCTCGCCGTCCAGGACGGCGGCGATCCGGCTGCCGGGCAGCAGGTGCAGCGGCTGGCGGCCCAGGGTGAAGGACGCCGTGCGCGGACGGTGGCCGTCGTGGCCGGTGACCTCCGACAGGTGCTGGTGGAGGGTGCCGCCGTGCAGCACGTTGAGCGCCTGCATGCCCCGGCAGATCGCCAGCACCGGCAGTTCTGCGTCCAACGCCGCGCGCAGCACGGCCAGTTCGACGCGGTCGGCGTGCGGGCTCATCGCCCGGGTCGCGGGGTGGGCGGCCGCGCCGTACAGCGCCGGGTCCAGGTCGGGGCCGCCGGGCACGAGCAGGGCGTCGAGCCGGCCGATGAGGGTCTCGGCGCCCTGCACCAGCGGCAGCAGCACCGGGGTGGCCCCCGCCTCGGCCAGGAAGGCCACATGCGTGTCGAGGGCCAGGGCGACGTTCAGGTCGCTGCCTTGGAGGGTGACCGGCGCGGTGCGCGCGCAGATCCCGATCACCGGCCGCCCCTCGGGCGCCGGAGCGTTCGTGTCTGAATTCATGACCGCCCTTGTGGGATTCCGGGTTCAACCGAGGAAAGTAAGCAGATGAAACACGCGCTTCCCCGGTACGGGCCGAGCTGTTCAAAATATCCGGGGTGTGCGGCGCGGGCCATCGTTCACGCACCGCTCCAGGCGGCGACTACTGAACAGATAGCGATCCTGCTATCACAGGTGGCCGGGGTTTTTGCCCCCGGCGAAGTAACTCGCAGGCCATTCAACCGAGGTGACCATGATCGAGGCCAAGAACCTCACCAAACGCTACGGCGACAAGACCGCCGTGAACGATTTGTCGTTCACGGTCGAGCCCGGCCGGGTCACCGGCTTCCTGGGCCCCAACGGCGCAGGCAAGTCCACCACGATGCGACTGCTGCTGGGCCTGGACCGGCCCGACGCCGGCACCGCCACCATCAACTCGGTGGCCTACCGTGATCTGGCCTTCCCGCTGCGGGTGGTGGGGGCGCTGCTGGAGGCGCGTGCCGTGCACACCGGCCGCAGTGCCTATGACCATCTGCTGTGCCTGGCGCAGACCCAGGGCATCGGCAGGCGCCGGGTGGGCGAGGTCATCGAGCAGGTGGGGCTGGCCTCGGTGGCCCGCAAGCGGGCGGGCGGTTTCTCGCTCGGCATGGGCCAGCGCCTGGGCATCGCCGCCGCGCTGCTGGGCGATCCGGCCGTGCTGGTGCTGGACGAGCCCGTCAACGGCCTGGATCCCGAGGGCATCCTGTGGATCCGCAACCTGATGAAGTCGCTGGCGGCCGAGGGCCGGGCGGTGTTCGTCTCCAGTCATCTGATGAACGAGATGGCCGTCACCGCCGACCATCTCATCGTCATCGGCCGGGGCCGGCTGGTCGCCGACTGCTCCACCGAGGAGTTCATCGAGCGCAGCACCGAGCGCTCCGTCCTCGTCCGCACGCCCGACGGGCAGCAGCTGGCCGACCTGCTGACGCGGCAGGGCGCCACCGTCACCCGTACCGAGGAGGGCGATCTGGACGTCACCGGTCTGGAGGCGCCGCGGATCGCCGAACTGGCCGCCGCCGAGCAGCTGGTGCTGCACGAGCTGTCGACCCGGCGCGGCTCGCTGGAGGAGGCCTTCATGGAACTGACCAAGGACACGGTCGAGTACGACGCCGGCCTGCCCGCCGCCGGAGGTGTCAAGTGAGTGCCACGACCGCTGCCCTGACCGCGCACGGCCCGGCAACCGGCAAGCGGGGTGCGGGCTTTGGCCACCTGATGCTCTCGGAGTGGACGAAGATCCGCTCGGTGCGCTCCACCGTGTGGTCGCTGGCCATCCTCATCGTGCTCACCCTGATCTTCACCGCGCTGTTCATGAAGATGGGCATCGCGAACTGGGACAAGACCTCTCCCGCCCAGCAGGCGGAGATGCGGCTGGACCCGACCGGCACCATCCTGGGCAGCGGCATCCTGCTCAGCCAGCTGGCGGTGTGCGTGCTGGGCGTGATGGCGATCGCCTCCGAGTACTCCACCGGCATGATCCGGGCCAGCCTGCTCGCGGTGCCCCGGCGGGTGCCCGTCCTGACGGCCAAGGCGACGGTGTTCGCGCTGCTGGTGCTGGGCGTGGGCGAGGTGACCGCGTTCGGCTCCTTCTTCCTGGGCGCGCCGATCCTGCACGACAAGGCGCCGGTCGCGCTCGGCGACCCGGGCGTTTTGCGGGCCGTGGCGGGCTGCGGCCTCTACCTCGCCCTGCTCGGTCTGTTCGCGCTCGCCGCCGGCGCGGTCATCCGGCACACCGCGGCGAGCATCACCGCCGTCGTCGGCTTCGTCCTGGTCATCACCCCGATGACGGACCTGCTGCCCGGCAGCGCCGGCGAGCACCTGCACGCCTGGATGCCCACCCAGGCCGGCTTCATGATCACCCAGCAGCATGCCCGCGCCGGCGACCTGCTCGGGCCCTGGCAGGGCCTGGGCGTGTTCGCGCTGTGGACGGCCGTGCTGCTGGCCGTCGCCGCGGTCCAGCTGCGCCGCCGCGACGCCTGATCCCGCCGCGGGTGCCCGCCCTCCCCCGGCGGGCGCCCGCGGCGGCTGTTGCGTTTTCCAGAGAACGTCGACCTGCTCTCCAGTGCGGCTGGAGACCCTCCTGCGAGCCTCGTCGGCAGCGGCAGCAGAGAGGGAGTCAGAGGAATGTCCCAGAGGAACGCGCAAGCCGTCTCGCTCACGAGTGCATTCAGTCTCGTTCGGATGGAGGACGCCGCATCGACGGCGCACGGCGAATTCGACCTGAAGAACTTCGAGAAACTCCCGGCGCGTGAAATCTCCGTCGCCGCGCTTTCTCCCGGGGTTTCTCTGCGCCAGGGCGGAACGGATGCCGCTCATGTCCGGATGCTCGTCGACGCCGCGGATTCGGCGGAACTTCCTCCCATTCTCGTCCAGGTGGACGGCTGCCGGGTCATCGACGGGCTGCACCGGCTGGAGGCCGCCCGGCTCATGGGCGCCGGCAGCATCCTCGCCCGCTTTTTGGACTGTTCCAATGCCGAGGCCCTCGTCATCGCCATGAAGGCCAACGGCGTGCACGGCCTGCCGCTGTCGCGGGCCGACCGCGTCGCCGGCGCCCAGCGGGTCCTGGGATCCCACCCCGACTGGTCCGACCGCGCCATCGCCGGCATCGCCGGACTGAGCGCGAAGACCATCGCCGCGCTGCGCGAACGCTCCGCCATCGCCACCCCGCTGGGCGGCAAACGCATCGGCCAGGACGGCCGGCGCCGCCCGGTGGACGCGGGCGAGGGCCGGCGGCGTGCCGCCGAGTACATCGCCGCCCACCCCGGCGCCCCGCTGCGCCAGGTCGCCCGGGCCACCGACGTCTCCCTGGGCACGGTGCACGACGTCAGCGCCCGGCTGCGGCGCGGCGAGGAGCCCGAACGCAACGGGCGCCGCCCGCACACCGCCCGCCCCCCGCACGTGCGGCCCGTGCCCTCGGTGCCCGAACCCGAGGACGCCGCCGCCCCGGCCCGGACGGCCGGCGACCACGGCGGCCGGATGCCGCTGCAGACGCCCGCCGGCGCCGAGCCGGCCGCCCCGCAGCGCCGCAACCACACCGAGACCCCGCCCACCTGGGCGGCGGTGGCGGCCAAGATGGCCACCGACCCCGCCCTGCGCTACACCGCCGGCGGCCGGGAGCTGCTGCGCTGGATGCAGTCCCACGGCATCGAACCGGGCGAGGAGGGGCGGCGGTTCGTCGACACCGTCCCGCCGCACTGGCTCGGCGTCGTCGCCCCGCTCGCCGAGCACATCGGCAAGGAGTGGTGCCAGCTCGCCGAACGGCTCAAGGCCCGCCAGGAGATGTGCCGCAAGCTGTCGCCCTCAGGCCCCTGAGGGCGCCGGCGCGGCGGGCACCACCCGCAGCCGGACCGGTTCCGGGCCGGCCGTATCCGCGGCGGCGGCGCATCCCGGGTGCGGCACCACGGCCGCCGGCGGCTCAAGAGGGGGCAGGGCGAGCAGGACGGGCGGATCGGCCCGTCGGGCTGCACGCAGCCGCACCGCCGCGCTGGTGACGGCGCCGGCGGTCACGGTCACGGCCGCGGCGGCGCCGCCGACGAGCGCGGTGCGCACGGCCTGCGGATCGTGCCCGGTGCCGGCCGCCACCGCCACCGCCAGCAGGTGCCGGCGCCCCTCGGGAACGTTCTGCAGCGAGTAGCAGGACGGGCGGTCGCTGGGGACGTCGACGATCGTCCAGGCCAGCGCCGGGTACTGCACGACGGCCGTGGCGAACGCCCCCAGGAACACCCGCGCGTTGCCGTGGCCCGGGGGCAGCCGGACCGTGCCCGCCAGCGAACCCTGCCCCGGGGCCGGGTCCTGCTGCGGCAGGGGCAGCGTCTCCCCCTCCTTACGGCACAGCCGGCGAAACCGGCCGGGCGACAGCCCGACCCGGGCCGTGAAGGAATCGGTGAACGCATCCGGGCCGGCATATCCGACCGCGCGGGAGATTTCCGTAATGCTCATCGAGGTGGCGTCGAGGAGTTTCCTCGCCTCGCCGACACGGACCGCGTCAAGGAATTCCCCCGGGCTCACCCCGGTCTCCTCCTTGAACAGGCGGGAGAAATCAAAACGGCCCAGCGCGGCGTTTCGGGCGATGTCCGGGACGGTCAGCGGACCGCCGAACCGTTCGTGCATGCAGGCGATCGCCGCCTGAACCGCCGCGTCCATGACCCACCTCGCTCGCCGCACCGCGTGCCGATCCGCTCAACAGGGTGGCGTGCGCCCGTCGTGATCCGCTCAAGGACTACTCGAAGACCACTACAGGCCCCCGCGGGCAGCCAGCCGGACAGCGGACGGCTGCCGACGCGGGCGGGCGGGATGCGGGATGCGGCCTCAACTGCCGCTTTCCGGCAGGCCCGCCGCCCACGGCACGACGACGGCGGCCGGCCGCACCGGCCGCCCGGAGCGGGCGGTGCGGCCGGCCGCCGACGGCCCCCTCACGGACGGCCTCGCATCACCCGGCTCCCCCGCATACCCGGGACTACAGTGACCGCCATGATCTCCCTCACATCCGTCACCCTGGAGGTGGCCGACCTCGCGGCCGCCGAACGCTTCTACGCCGACGCCTTCGGGCTGGGCCCGCAATTACGGCTGCGCGCCTCCCAGGCAGAGACCACCGGATTCCGCGGGTTCTCGATGTCGATCACCGTCGCCCAGCCCGCCGACGTCGACAGCTTCATCGCCTCCGCCCTCGCCGCCGGCGCCACCACGCTGAAGCCGGCCGCGAAGTCCCTGTGGGGCTACGGCGGTGTCGTGCAGGCCCCCGACGGCACCATCTGGAAGATGGCGACCTCGGCGAAGAAGAACACCGGGCCCGCCACCCGCACGGTCGACGACCTCGTGCTGCTGCTGGGCGCCGAGGACGTCAAGGCCAGCAAGCAGTTCTACGTCGAGCAGGGCCTGTCCGTCGCCAAGAGCTTCGGCGGCAAGTACGTCGAGTTCGCCGCCGGCGACGACGCCCCCGTCAAGCTGGCGCTGTACAAGCGCCGCGGCCTGGCCAAGGACGTCGGGGTGCCCGAGGAGGGCAGCGGCTCGCACCGCATCGTGCTCGGCGGCACCGCCGGCGCCTTCACCGACCCCGACGGCTTCGCGTGGGAGCCCGCGCCGGTGACGTCGGCCCAGGCCTGAAAGGCCACCCCCGCCCCCCGGGGACAGGGGCCCACACGAACGCGCCCACCGGGCGGTGCCGGTCGCGGGCACCGCACGGTGGGCTGCCGTGTCGAGGAAGACCGGGCGCGCCGTCAGCCGAAGGAGATCGTCGTGCCGACCGGGCCGGTGGCGTCCAGGTAGGCGACCAACTGGCACTGGTCCACGGCGCAGTCGACGCTCACGGACGTGGCGGTGCCGGTGCTCCAGTCGGTGGCCGAGAACTGCTGGTGCACGGTGTAGGGCACGGTGAAGGAGCCGCCGGCGCCGACAGTGACGGTGGCCAGCGTGTCGGTGCAGGTGGTGTTCTCCCGGCACTGCGACACGGCGACCGTGGCGCCCGCCGGGAACCCGGTGCCGGTGACGGTCACGCTCTGCCCGTCGGCCAGGCCGCTGCTGGGCGAGGCGGTCACCGCGGCCGCGGCTGAGGCCGGAGCGGTGGAGAGGGCGAGGGCGGCCACGGCCGCGAAGCCCAGCATGCCGGCCTTGGTCAGACGCGAGCTGATCTGCATGTTCGTCTCCCCATGAGATACGAAGAAGCGGAAGCGGAAAGCGCGTTCTGGTGATCACGCCTCAACCAGCGTTGACCGGAACGCATGAGACCGGCTGGAAGCCCGCTCGAGAAGGGCTCGACCGTGCGCGGAGCGCGGACGGCGGTGCGCGGCAGGGTGGCGGATCAGGCCACGGCGGCGTGACGGGCGGGCTGTGTGCCGGGCGGGCGATGTGGCCGCCGGGCTGCCTGCCTCAGCACGGGCTCCCGGCGCAGGCCGACACGGCAGCAGCAGTGCAGGCAGCAGTGCGCCCCGCGCCGCACGAGCGGCGCGGGGCGGGGGGCGGCGGGGGTGTCGCTCAGGGGTTGCCGAGCATGAAGCCGACGCCGCGTACCGTCACGATCCAGCCGCTGTCGCCCAGCTTGCCGCGCAGGCTGCTGACGTGGGTGTCGACGGTGCGCCGGGACCAGGAGTCGCCCCAGACCTGCTGCAGGAGCTGCTTGCGCGGGATGACGGTGTCCGGGTGCGAGGCCAGCAGGCACAACAGGTCGAACTCCTTGCGGGTCAGGGCGACTTCCTCGCCGCCGATGAGGACCTCGCGGGAGCCGACGTCGATGTGCAGGCGGCCGTGGCGGATCTCGCGGGCGGGGGCCGGCTGCCATGCCGCCCGCCGCATCACGGCCTCGATGCGGGCCATCAGCTCGCGCAGGCCGTAGGGCTTGGCGACGTAGTCGTCGGCGCCCGCCTGCAGTCCCAGGACGCAGTCCAGTTCGGAGGCGCGGGCGGTGACGATGATGACGGGCACCCGGCTGACGGCGCGCACGGCGCGGCAGACCTCCAGACCGTCCAGGTCGGGCAGTTCCAGGTCCAGCAGGACGAGATCGGCGTCCTCGTGGGCGCGCAGCGCGGCCTCGCCGCGCCGGACGCCGAAGGCCTCGTGGCCGTGCCGGCGCAGCTGGGTGAGCAGTGATTCGGCGCCGGCGGTGTCGGCGTCGACGACCAGGATGCGGCGGCCGGAGGGCATCGAGACCGCGGCGGAGCGGCCGGTAGTCGCCGGCTCGCGCTCCCTGATGGGGCGGGGGGCGGCCGGGGCGGGTCCGGCGGGCGGGCGGGTCTCGAGCAGCGCCTGTGCCGATGTCACGGTGTTGCCTCCCCCGGGGATGCGGTGCGCGGGTCCGGCTCCGGGTCCCGCCCTGACATCTGAATCTAGGCACGCGCGGTCGAGCCCCGGTACAGCCCCGGCAGCCCCCGTGAAGAGCCGGTTCCCCGCGCCTTGGGGGGTGTCAGGGGTGTCAGGGGTTGAGGACCCAGGCGGAGTCGTGGCGGGTGAAGCCGATGTGCGGGTAGTAGTCGACGGCGGCGGGCGCGGACAGCAGTACGAGCTTGGCGGCCGGGGCCTCGGCGCGGGTGGCGTCGATGAGGGCGCGGCCGATGCCGGAGCGCTGGCGGTCGCGGATCACGGCGATGTCGGAGAGGTAGGTGACGTAGGAGAAGTCGGAGACGGCGCGGACGATGCCCAGGAGTGTGCCGTCGTCGTCGCGGGCGCTCAGCACGAGGTTGGCGTGGGCGAGCATGGCCGCGAACCGCTCCCTGTCGGCGATGGGGCGGCGCTCGCCCAGGCCGGAGGCGCGGTAGACGCCGAGGACCTCGTCCAGGTCGAGGGCGGCGCCGTCGACGCGGTCAATCTTCCAGCTCATGCAGCTTCTCCAATCGGGTGCGGATCACGTCGTGGTGGGTGAGGAAGCGTTCGGGGCCCAGGCCGGCCAGGTCGATGCCCTGTTTGGCCAGACAGGCGCCGAAGTGCTCGCCCGTGGCCAGGGTGTGGTTGGCGGCGGCCTGCACGCTGCGGTAGGCGTGTTCGCGTTCCGTGCCGTCGCCGAGGAGTTCGGCCAGGACCGAGGAGCTGTAGATGAGGCCGTCGGTGTGGTCGATGTGGGCGCGCATCCGGTCGGGGTCGACGGTGAGGGTGGCCACCAGGTCGGCGGCCTTGGTGGCCTGGTAGTGGCCGACGCAGAGGCTGTCGGGCAGGATCACCCGTTCCACGCTCTGGTGGGCGAGGTCGCGTTCGTGCCACAGGGCGACGTTTTCCAGGGCGGTGTCGGCGTAGCCGCGCAGCAGGCGGGCCAGTCCGCACAGGCGTTCGCTGGTGGTGGGGTTGCGTTTGTGGGGCATGGCGCTGGAGCCCTGGTAGGCGCTGGTGCGGGCCTCCTCGACCTCGCGGATCTCGGTGCGCTGCAGCAGCCGCAGTTCCAGGGCGAGGTGTTCCACGCAGGCGCCCAGGGTGGCTACGGCCTGCAGGAGCTGGGCGTGGCGGTCGCGGGCGACGACCTGGCTGGGGGCGGGTTCGACGGCGAGGCCGAGGGCGGCGCAGACGTGTTCTTCGACGGCAGGGTGGATCAGTGCGTAGGTGCCCACGGAGCCGGAGACGGTGCCGACGGCGACGGCCTCGCGGGCGGCGGCCAGGCGGCGCAGTGAGCGGTCGACGGCGAAGGCGTGCTGGGCGAGTTTGTGTCCGAAGGTGGTGGGTTCGGCGTGCATGCCGTGGGTGCGGCCCACCATCACGGTGTCCCAGTGTTCCAGGGCGCGTTCGCTCAGCACCGTCCGCAGCCGCCGGGCGGCTGCGGTGAGCAGGTCGGTGGCGCGGGCCAGGGTGTGGCCCAGCGCGGTGTCGACGAGGTCGTAGCTGGTCATGCCCAGATGCACCCAGCGGGCGGAGGAGGCGGGGATGTCCTCGCAGTAGGCGGCGAGGAAGGAGAGCACCTCGTGGTCGCGTTCCCGTTCGATGGCGGCGACCCGCTCGGGGTCGGGGACGCGGGCGCGGCGCATGTCCTCCACCGCCTCGTGGGGGACGCGGCCCAGGGCGGCCTGGGCCTCGGAGGCGAGGATCTCCACCCGCACCCAGGTGGTGTAGCGGGCGTGGTCGGAGAAGAGGCCGGCCATCTCGGGCAGCGTGTAGCGGGGGATCATGTGCGGCCTCCGTCGGGGCGGCAGCGGCAGGGGGCGGGGGGTGGGGGGAGGTCAGTAGGCGCCGAAGTACTCACGCTGCTCCCACTCGGTGACCTGGCCCGGGGCGGGTGCCGCCTGCAGGCGCCAGGCCTCGTAGCGGTGCAGTTCGCTCTGCTTGAGCTTGGCCAGGCAGGCGGCGAGCGGGGCGCCGAGCAGCCGGGCGGCGCGGCCGGCGCGGAAGGCGTCCAGGGCCTGGCCCAGGTGCTGCGGCACCAGGCCGGCGCCGTCGGTGCCCGCGGTGTCGTCGGTGCCTGCGGTGGCGTCGGATCCGGCGGGCGCGGGCGGGGCGGTCAGGCCCTCAAGTCCCGCGAACAGCTGGGCGGCGATGTTGAGGTAGGGGTTGGCGCACGGTTCGCCGATGCGGTTTTCGATGTGTGCGCCGGCGCCGTGGCCGACGAGGCGGAGCATCGCGCTGCGGTCCTCCTGGCTGACGCCGAGCCGGGTGGGCGCCAGGGTGTGTTCGGCGGCCAGGCGCCGGTAGCCGTTGACGGTGGGCACCGACAGCAGGCACAGCTCGGCCGCGTAGGACAGCAGTCCCTCGGCGTAGGCCTTGCCCTGCGGGGACGGTCCGCCGGAGGGTCCCTCGGTGCCGAACAGGTTGGTGCCCGAGGCGAGGTCGGTGACCGACTGGTTCAGGTGCCAGCCGCTGGGGTCGGCGGCGTCGATGAGCGGCTTGGACATGAAGGAGGCGTGGTGGCCGCGGCGGGCGCACCAGCTCTTGGCGAGGGTACGGAAGAGCAGCATGGCGTCGGCGGCGTCCAGCGCGGACATCGGGCTGAACGTCGTCTCGACCTGTCCGGGCCCGGACTCGTGTTCCATCGACCGCAGGGGCAGGCCCAGGGCGAGCAGGTGCAGGGCGAGCGGGTCGGTCAGCGGGGCGAGGGTGTCGTAGTGGGCGTCGAGGTTGAACTGGTAGCCGGCGTTCAGGGCTCGCACGCGCGGGGCGCGGCCCTGCAGGCCGAAGCCGTTGCCGGTGTTGCCGGGCTCGTCGTCCAGGCGGCGGGTGAGGTACCACTCCACTTCCAGGCCCAGGACGGGGGCGAGATGGTGCGCGGTGTAGGACTCGATGACGCGGCGCAGCACGGCCCGTGAGGACAGCGGGTGGGGGTGGCCGTCGCGCAGGTACTCGTCGCCGATCACCCAGGCGGTGCGGGCGTCGCCGCCGGGCAGGATCTGGAAGGTGAGCGGGTCGGGCACGAGGAGGAAGTTGCCGGCGCCGGCGATCTCGTCGACGCCGATGCCGTGCTCGCCCAGGAAGTCGACGGCGACGGCGTGCCCGGTGTCGAAGACGAACGGGCCGGGGCTGAAGTTCATGCCGTTGCGCAGCACGGTGCGGAACGCCTCGGCGGTGAGGGTCTTGGAGCGGGCCAGTCCGTGCGGGTCGCCGAAGACGAGGCGGACGAGGTCGACGTCGGCAAGGCCGGCTTCGATCCGCTCGGCGGCGGCGGTGCGGGCCTCGTCCCACAGCCCGTGATCGGCCACGAACGAGGGCCGCCCGACGCTGCCCTCAGCGGCGGGCGAGGACCATGACCTGACGTACATGGGAGCGTCCTTTCACGGGGCGTTTGGGGTTACCGGGCGGCCGCGGGCTGCAGGGCCCGCGCGGCGGGCTTGGGTGCGTGCAGGTCCGCCTCCAGGCGGGCGGCGAGGGAGAGGACGAGGTCGTCGCCGCCGACGGGGCCGACCAGTTGCAGGCCCACCGGCAGACGTGCGCGGGTGAGTCCGGCGGGCAGCGACAGGGCGGGCTGGCCGGTCATGTTGAAGGGGTAGGAGGCCGGCGCCCAGGCCAGCCAGCGCAGGTCTCGCGGGTCGGCCGCCCAGGGCGGGCCGATGGCGTCGGCGGCGAACGGCTCCACGGGCACGGTGGCCATGGCCAGGACGTCGTAGCGGTCCATGACGGTGCGCAGGGTGGCGCGCAGGTTCTGGCGGACCTCTTCGGCGCGGATGACGTCGGCGCCGCCCAGGGTGCGCCCGTAGCGGATCACCTCCAGGCGGCCGGGATCGGCCCACGCATCGTCCTGGGGGCGGGCCCCGGCCGCCTCGGAGGCGGCCAGCAGGTCGACGAGCGCGGGGTACAGGCGCTCGCAGCGCACCTCGACGTCCTCCACCAGGTGGCCCTGGCCGATCAGGGCCAGGCGGGCCTGTCCGGCGACCTGGCGGACCTCGTCGGTGGTGGTGTCGTAGTCGATCCAGCCGATCCTGAGGACCCGGTCGGCGCGGGGGGCGTCGAGGGAGCCCAGAGCGGAGTCGGGGTCGGCCGGGTGCGGGCCGGCCATGACCTGGGCCAGCAGCGCGGCGTCGGCGACGGTGCGGGCCAGGGGGCCCTGGTGGGCGAGCCGGTCGGCGCTGTTGGGCACGTACGGGATGCGGCCCAGGGTGGGCTTGTAGCCGACGACGCCGCAGAACGCGGCCGGGATACGGATCGATCCGGCGCCGTCGGTGCCCAGGGCGCCGTCGCACAGGCCGGCGGCCACCGCGGCGGCGGCGCCGCCGCTGGAGCCGCCCGCGGTCAGGCGCGGGTCGTGGGGGTTGCGGGTGGGCGGGGCGACGCGGGAGAGCGTGGCGGCGCTCCAGCCGTACTCGGAGGTGGCGGTCTTGCCGACGACGACGGCTCCGGCGGCGCGCAGCCGGGCCACGGCCGGGGCGTCCTGGCGGGGCCGGTCGTTGGGCAGCAGCGAGCCGCGCACGGTGGGCAGGTCGCGGGTCTGCAGCAGGTCCTTGACGGAGACGGTGACGCCCAGCAGCGGCAGGCTGCGCCAGGCGTCGGCGCCCAGGTCGCGGATGAGCGCATCGGCGCGCTCGGCCGCGCGCAGCGCCTCCTGGCCCGCGACGGCGACGTAGGCGTCGCAGGTGTCCCGTTCGCGGGCGGCGGCCAGGACGGCGCTGGTGTGCTCGACGGCGCTCAGCTCGCCTCGGCGCAGCAGTTCCCGGGTGTGGCTGACGCCGTGCGCGGTCATCGCTGTCCCTTCATGACGCTCGGCGGACCTGGCCGGCCGGCACCTCGGCGCCGGCCGGTGCCCGGCCGGTGATGGACGTCCAGTGCCAGGCGGAGTCGAACGCGGTGACCTCCAGTGCGGCCCCGGCCGCGGCCAGCCGGGCGGCGTGCGAGGTGGCGCGGGCGATGAGGGCCGACACCTGGTGTGCGGCGAGCAGGTCCTGCTCATCGAACGGCTCCCCGGCGCAGCGCAGCAGCCGCAGATCCATGAAGCCCTCGAAGCGGCGCCCGTCGACGTCGACGGCCTGCGGGGAGCGGATGGAGAACCGCACGTTGTTGTTGACGTGCCCGTGGTGGTGCTGGTCGGAGAAGAACGCCAGATCGGGGATGACGGGCGGCACGAAGTGGTCGCGGGCGGCCACCTCGGGCACCGGCGGCAGGTTGCCGGCGACGAAGTGCCAGGAGTTGTACTGCATCCGTGAGGACATCGCCCAGGCGGCGTCGGCGAGCGCGGCCGGCGAGCCGCCGAAGTGGGCGGCGGCCTCGGGGTGCGCCACCACGCAGCAGAAGAAGTGGGTGATGTCCCAGTCGCAGATCTCCGCCCAGTTCTCGCCGCGCAGCGCGCGCACCAGATCGGGCAGCGAGCGCATGCCGCGGCTCATCGCGAAGTCGGCGTCGAAGGCCGTGACGGTCGCGGCCACGGCCTCGTGCACCAGGGACTCCAGGCCGGTGGTGAAGGCGCCGTGCGGGCGGGCGAGCCAGTCGGGCGCGAGGTCGAGGTCCCGGGCGAGGTCGGCGAGCGTGGCGCCGGTCAGCGGCAGCCGGCTGCGCAGGTGCTCGGCGACGGCCGCCTGCCGGGAGCGGGCGGCGGGGCCGGGGGCGGCGGCCACCCGCTCCACCTTGTGCATCAGCGGCCCGTGGATCTCGCGGTACAGCTGGGCGCTACGGCCCACCTGCCGGCGGCGTTCACCCAGTGCGACGGCGAGCCGGTCGAGGTCGGCGACGCGGTGGGAGGCGGCGGCGGGCGCCGGCTCGGCGCCGGGCAGGGGGACAGAGTTGTAGGCGCGGCGCACCCGCTCCAGCGTGTGGGCGACGTGGTCGACGCTCAGCTGGGTGCCGTTGGCCTCCTCGACGCGGCCGAAGCCGGCCGAGCGGATGAGCAGCGTGAGGCAGACCAGCAGCTGGGTGTCCTCGTCCGACCACAGCTCCAGCGGCAGGCCGTGCAGGGCGCTCAGGGCGCAGTCGGGGTGGCCGGGCCACAGCGTCTTGCCGGTCAGGGTGTTGCGGCCGCGGAAGTTGGTGTACTGGATGTCCTGCTGGTACAGGACGAACGGGGCGGTGCGCAGCGCCGCCTGCTGGGCCTGCGCGACCAGCGCGTCACGGCCCTGGGCGCCCTGCTGGGCGAGCCAGGCCCGGCAGTCGGCCGCGCCGGCGGCGCGCCGGGCGCGGGCGCGGTCCAGTTCGCGGCGGTAGACGGCGAGGACGGTGCGGCTCCACGGCACGCGGCGGATACCGCCGACCAGGTCGCGGGGGTCCAGGGGGCGGGCGCCGGGGGTGCGCACGGCGATGCGGCCGCTGGTGGTCAGGCCGATCTCGCCGCGGAAGGCGGGCGGCTCCACGGGGCCACCGGGCCCGCCGGGTTCCGCGGGTGCCGCGCCGGGCTCGGCGGGTTCCGCGGGTGCCGCGCTCGCGGCCGGGGTGCCGGCCGGGTACGCGAAGACCCCGGTACCGGTGCCGGTGCCGGTGCCGGTGCCGTCGTCAATGTCGCGCCAGTGCAGTCCGCACAGTGCGGTCAGGGCGGCCTGCTCGGCCGGGTTCAGGGCCCGCAGCTGGATGTCGGCGGGGACGTGTCCGTCGAGGGTGAGCAGCACATCGAGAGCCGATCGCAGGTCCGGGGCCTGGGCGGCGCGCCGCCAGACGCGTTCGAGCAGGGCGGGGAAGCCGGCGTCGGGCCGGCGGACACGCTCCGGTGCGGCCGTGCTCCCGGCGGGCAGGCCGAGCCGGCTGGGGCGGCGGCTGATCCGCTTCCGGGCGTGCGCGGCGCGGCGGGACTCGGGGCGCCCTGCGGGGTCCTTCATGCGGCGCTCTCGGCGGTGAGCTCGATGTGGTTCCACATCGCGTCGTCGGTGGGGCTCCAGTCCTCGTCGACGTAGATGCAGTCGACCGGGCACTCCAGGACGCAGGCGGGACAGCCCGAGCACAGCTCGGGAACGATCACCACGTCCAGGCCGCGGTCGAAGACCGCGCCGAACTCCGCGGGGCAGCCGCGCAGGCAGCTGTCGCAGGTGATGCACTCGGACGGCTCGATGCGCCGCGGCGGCTTCTTCCAGTTGTCGGCGCGCGAGCGTCGGGCGATGCGCTCGGCGCGCTCCGACAGCGCGGCAGACGAGGCAAGCTTCTTCACGGGATCGGCCCCCTCCGGGACTCTTCTCGGCCTTGGCCGAGACGGACGGTGCCCATCGTCATCGGGCTCTCTCAACTGCCCCCGGAGCGCGGGTGGGGACCAACTGGAGCCCCCTCGCCCAGGCCGGCGGCCGGCCGGGGCGAGGGGGCTCCAGCCGTGCGCGAGCGCGGCCCGTCCGCGCCACCGGACCCTCGGTGCCTAAAGGCGCGTGCGGCGGCCGCCAGGGCCGCGCCCGCGCCGGGCCTGCCCGCCGCGGGCGCAGGCCGTTCCGGCCGCCCGCCGTCCACCCTGGAGGAACCCATGCCGCTGCCGCCCGCCCGTGTCGTGCGCGTCGTCGAAGGCGTGCGCACCGGCCTGCAGAGGCTGGTGCGCAAGCTGGCCCCCGCACCGTTCTCGCTGCTGGAGATGGTGCAGGGCGCCATGCTCAGCCAGGCCATCTACGCCGCCGCGCAGCTGCGCGTGGCCGAGGCGCTGCAAGGCGGCCCGCTGCCCGTCGCACAGCTGGCCGAGCGGGTCGGCGCCCACCCCGACACCCTGCAGCGGCTGCTGCGGCTGCTGGCCTCCAACGGCATCTTCGCCGAGCGCAAGGACGGCCGTTTCGCCCTGACCCCGATGGCGAAGGCGCTGCTGGAGGACGCGCCGATGTCGATGCGCGGCATCGCGGTGCTCATGGGGCATCCGATCCACTGGGAGGACTGGTCGCACTTCGTCGACGCGGTGCGCTCGGGCGAGCCGAGCCTGCCCAAGCTGCGCGGCATGACGGCGTTCGAGTTCCTCGAGGCCAAGCCGGAGTACGGCGAGGTGTTCATGAAGGGCATGGGCGCGATGTCCGCCACCGAGACCGAGCCGGTGCTGGCCGCCTACGACTTCTCGAAGTACGCCACCGTGGTGGACTTCTGCGCCGGGCGCGGCGAGCTCCTCGCGGGCATCTTGAACCAGTCGCCGGGCGTGCGGGGCATCCTCGCCGACCCGCGGGTGGCCGACAACGGTGCGGCCCAGTACCTGGCCGAGCAGCAGGTCGCCGACCGGTGCGAGGTGGTGGCCGCCGACCTGTTCGGGCCGGTGCCCCAGGGCGGGGACGCCTACGTCCTCAAGCACATCGTGCACGACTGGCCCGAGGAGCAGGCCCTTGAGATCCTGCGCAACGTCCGGGCGGCGATGCGGCCGGGCGGCCGGCTGCTGCTGATGGAGATGGTCGTGCCGGACAAGCCGAACGCCGCACACGCCTCGAAACTGGTCGACCTGTGGCTGATGCTGCTCGTCGGCGGCCGCGAGCGCACCGCCGGGCAGTACGCGCAGCTGCTGGACCAGGCGGGTTTCCACCTGGAGCGGGTGGTGCAGACGGCGGGGGCGATCTCGGTGGTGGAGGCCAGTGTCCGATAACGGTCCGCGCCATTGCGCAGGGGCGCCGCCCGGAGGTCCGACCACGAGGGCGAACTACCGTTGAGCGAGGGCACGTTGATGCGGTTGAAGGTCGCCGCAACGGCTGCTCTCGCTGCGGCGCGCCCTGCCCCCGGCCGCAGCAGTCAGGCCGCGCTGATGCAAGGTGTGGTCGGCGGTGCCTGCGGGGCCGGCGTCACGGTGGGGCCGGCGGGCGGGTCGACGCAGCCGACCTCGATGCCGGTCGCCCTGCTCGGCGTACCAACCTGGAGTTGCTCATCCCCGGATCGGTGCGTCGAAAACTCGCCGCACGAGCCAGGAGGCGCGTTCAGAGCGGAAGGTCGTCGGGCAGCACCCTGAACGCCTTGTGACGGCCGAGCGGGCGCACGGCCCGGAAGCCGCGACGGTCGAGAGTGAGCACAGCGTCGGTGTCGTACTCGGCGGCAAGGGCCACGTTCACCGCATCCGCGAGATCCAGGTCCAGGTCGCGATAGCGGGCACGCACCGACTGGGCGACACCCAAGTGGTCCTCCGTGATCTCGGGCAGGACGATACGGCCTCGCCGCATCCAGTGCCGGATGTCGTCGACCGCACTGAGTGCCGCGTCACGGCCGATCTCACGAGTGGCGACGTGATCGATCTCGGCAAGCAGCAGCGGAGACATCACCAAAAGGCCCGCAACCATGATCGCCTCGTTCGACGCGTGATGTTCGGGATGCGTGGAATCAAGCGCTGCAAGGAGCCCGGACGTGTCTGCGATGACAATGATCACGCAGCTGTCCCGGGCCCGGTCTCGCGCCGCACAGCGTCGGCGACGGTATCGCGCACCTCACGCTTGCTGGGGGTACGACCGGATCCTTCGAAGGTGCGGGAGAAGAGGGGTTCGTCCCAGACACGGTTGGCCATGGCCGCAAGATGAATGCCCTGACGGATGATCTCGGCCTCGCTGATGCCGCGCCGCTTCGCGGCCTCCTTGATGATGGCGAGGTCTTCCGGATCCGCGTAGACGTTGGTTCGCTTCATGGACATGTACCAAGCGTAATGTATGTACCAGATTGATGTACACGCAGTCGACGTTTCTCTGCAGAGCGCAGAAGCCACCGGCGCCATCGCCGCCGTCGCCCAGGGACCACCGCGAGCGGGACCGCCCGGCTGCTGCGAGAGGAACTTCACCACCCGCTCCCGGCCCCACACGGGCCAGGGGTGCCATGCACAGCGCGCCGTGGTCGGGAAAGTGGATGTTCAGCTCGGCCGGGGCCTCGAGGCCCCTCCGTGCGTGGGCTGGTCAGTGCTCGGCGGGTGTGCCGAACCAGCGGGTGAGGGCGGCCTGAAGGCCGTCGGTGGTTCCGGAGCCGGTCCAGGCGACGTGGCCGTCGGGGCGGACCAGCAGCGCCGCCGCGCCCGAGAAGACCGTGTCGCGGTCGGCCGGGGAGGCGGTGACGGTGTCGACGCGGCCGGACCAGGGCGCCGCGGCCTGGCGGACGCGGGCGTCGCCGGCGAGGTCGAGGAGGACTCCGTGGCCGGCGTGCAGCAGATGGAAGGTGTCGGTTGCGCCGTCGGGTCCGTTCAGCGCGGTTTTGGGCAGGCGGCGTCCGAGGAGCGGGTGCACGCCCTGCCCCTCCCCCGCCTCCGCCTGCTCGGCCGCGTCCTCGTCGAGGTCGTAGCGGATGTCGAGGTGGGAGACGATGCCCGCCAGGTGGCGGCGGACCACGTCGTGGCCGGTGAGTTCGGTGAGGATGCTGCGCAGCGGTTCGGCCTTCTCGCCGCCGAGGAAGACCAGGCCCTGGGCGCGGGTGTTCATCAGCAGGCGGCGGCCCACCGGGTGGCGCTCGGCGTGGTAGGTGTCCAGCAGGGCCTCGCCGGCGCGGCCGGTGGCGACGGCGGCGAGTTTGAAGCCGAGGTTGGCGGCGTCCTGCACGCCGGTGCTCAGGCCCTGCCCGCCGGCGGGCAGGTGGATGTGGGCGGCGTCCCCGGCGAGCAGTACCCGGCCGCGCCGGTACTGGTCGGCCTGGCGGGTGGCGTCGCTGAAGAAGCTGACCCACTCGGCGGCGCCGCCGCTGATGTCCTCGCCGGTGATGTGCTCCCAGGCCTTGGCCACCTCCTCGAAGGTGACGGTGTCCTCGGCGCTGCGGGCGGCGGCGCCGTGCGGGCAGACGATGATGCGGTGCACGCCCTCCTTGAGGGGGGCGGCCATCACCATGCCGTTGGGCAGGGTCTCTCCGAGGTAGCGGGGGGCGAGGTCGACGCCGGTGATGTCGGCGAGGAACATGGCGCGGGTCGCCTCGGTGCCGGGGAAGCCGATGCCGGCGAGCTTGCGCACGGTGCTCTTGCCGCCGTCGCAGCCCACCAGGTAGCGGGCGCGCATGCGCCGGACGCCGTCGGGGGTGGCGACGGTGATCTCGGCGTGCTCGCCGTGGTGGAAGCCGTCGTCGAGGGCGAGGACCTCATGGCCGCGGCGGATGTCGGCGCCGAGGTCGGCCGCCCATCCGGCCAGGACCGCCTCGGTCTGGCTCTGCGGGATGCCGCGGGCGCCGAAGTGGGCGCCTTCCAGCGTGGTGAAGTCGAACTGGACGCCGCCGAAGTGGCCGACGTCGCTGACCGCCAGGCTCTCGCCCTGCCCGAAGCGGGGCAGGATGCCGCGCTGGTCGAAGACCTCCATGGCGCGGGCGGTGAAGCCCAGGCCGCGGGACTGGCCGGTGGGCTCGGCCAGCTTGTCGAGGACGATCACCTCGGCCCCGCCCAGGCGGAGTTCACCCGCGAGCATCAGTCCGGTCGGGCCTGCGCCGACGACGATGACGTCGGCGTCCATCGTGATGTCCTGCATGGCGTGGGATCCCTCTCACTCATCGGTGGGCCGTGCTCGGTGAAGGCCGGGGGGTGGCGAAGTCGGGGCGGGCCGCAGGCATGCGGGCCGGGGGCGGGGGTCAGAGGGAGCCGAACCACCGCTCGGCGGCCTCGGTGAGCCCGGCGCCGTCGGCTGCGCCCGCCCAGGCGACGTAGCCGTCGGGCCGGACCAGGACGGCGCCGGCGGCCTCCAGCGGCGAGCCGGCCGCCACCTGGGCGGTGACGGTGTCGATGCGGTCGGCCAAGGCGGCGTCCAGGGACGGGGGCGGGCCGCCCACGGCCAGGAGCAGTCCGCGTCCGGAGCGCAGCAGGTCGGCCGTGGTGCAGCGGGTCGCGCCGGTGCGCAGGTCGGTGTGCGGCAGGCGGGCGCCGCGCAGCGGATGCTCGGGGCCGCCGACGTCGTAGCGGATGTCGAGGCCGCTGATCATTGCGGCGAGGCGGGTGCGCACCTCCTCGTGGGCGATGAGTTCGGCCAGGACGGTGCGCAGCGGCTCGACCTCGGGGCCGCCCAGGAGCAGCAGGGCCTGGGCGCGGATGTTGCCCAGGACGGCGGCGCCCACCGCGGCGCGTTCGCTGTCGTAGCTGTCCAGCAGGCCGGCCGGGGCGGTGGTGTCGAGGGCGGCGGCGAGTTTCCAGCCGAGGTTGTAGGCGTCCTGCAGGCCCAGGTTGAGGGCCTGGCCGCCGATGGGCATCTGGCGGTGGGCGGCATCCCCGGCGAACAGCACCCGGCCGTGCCGGTAGCGGGTCAGGCACCGGTTTTCGTCGTCGAAGCGGTTGACCCACAACGGCCTGCCGCCGGTGATGTCCTCGCCGGTCACCCGCTTCCAGGCGGCGGCGACCTCGTCGTAGTGCGGCTCCCCGGCGCGTTCGGCCGGCCTGGCGCCGAACTCGTGGACCATCACCCGGGTGATGCCCGCCGGGTTGCGGGCGGCGACGGCGAACCCGCCGGGCAGGCGTTGGAAGCGCCGGCCGGGGATGTCCAGGCCCGCGACGTCGGCGCGCAGCAGTTCCCGGGCGGCCGGCGTGCCGGGGAAGTCGGCTCCGATCAGACGGCGCACGGTGGAGTCCTGGCCGTCGCAGGCCACCAGGTAGTCGGCGCGCAGTGTGAGGGGGGTGCCGTGGCGGCTGGTGGCGGATGCCTCGACGTGGGAGCCGCGCTCGTGCACGGCGTGCAGGGTGTGCCCGCACGTAAGGTCGGCTCCCAGGCCCAGGGCCCACTCCTCCAGGACGGCCTCGGTCTTGGTCTGCTCGACCTTCCACTGGCCGGGGTAGGGGCCGGGCAGGGTCAGGTCCAGGGGGATGCCGCCGAAGTGGCCGCGCACCTCGCACGGCGGACGGCCGAGGTCGGCGAGCAGGCCGCGGCTGTCGAGGACCTCCATGGTGCGGGCGTGCAGGGTGGAGGCGCGGGAGGCGGTGGCGGGGCCGTGGCGGCGCTCCAGGAGCGTCACCTGGATGCCGCGCAGGGCCAGTTCACCGGCCAGGAGCAGGCCGACGGGGCCCGCGCCGACGACGATCACCTGGGTGTCGAGCGCCGTGGCGGACCCGGTGCGCGGGGGCGGGGCGGCGGTCATGTCAGCGGTTCCGCTCCGCGTGGGCCTTGGCGTGGTTGAGGGTGGCGAGGCTGTTGGTGCTCAGCGCGCTGTGCACGTAGGCGCGGGCGTCGGCGACGGTGGCCTCGGGGCCCAGGATGCGGGCGATGTTGTCGGTGTTGAGGGTGACGGTGTGCTGGGAGCTGGCCGTGGCGCCGCCGTCGTCGCTCTCTTCGAAGGTCCACACCCCGGTGTGCAGGGTCATCAGCGCCGGCAGGGTGATCTGCTTGTAGGCGATGCGGTGATGTCCAAGGACGACCCGGTAGGACTTGGTGGTGTGCGTGGAGCCGTCCTTGGCGCGGGTGTCCATCTGCAGTTCCTGCAGGCCGGGGGTGTCCTCGGTGAAGCGGACGCGGGCCACGTGCGGGAGCCGCTCGGGCCACAGCCCGGCCTCGTTGACGAAGGCGAAGGCGTCCTTGGCCGGGCCGTCGATGCAGACGGTGTCGGTGAAGGAGAAGGTCAGCTCCTGGGTGTCGGCGGCGTGGGCGCGCTCGACGTTGTCCTTCAGCGCGGCGAGTTCGCTCCGGCTGTTTTTGTCCACGGCCCGCTCGATCCACAGCAGGTCGTGCGGGTCGTCGCCGACGGCCCGGTAGTCGTGCAGCAGCCGCACCCGGCAGGCGCCCTCG
Organism: Streptomyces sp. NPDC085900; assembly: GCF_044540925.1. Lineage (NCBI taxonomy): Bacteria > Bacillati > Actinomycetota > Actinomycetes > Kitasatosporales > Streptomycetaceae > Streptomyces > Streptomyces sp. NPDC085900. Next base: position 78,880 of record NZ_JBITSP010000012.1, read on the forward strand.
TCCAGGGGCTCGACGATCCAGGTGCCGCCCATGGCGGCGACCGGCGGCGCGGGCACCTCCTGGCGGAAGGTGATGCGCAGGGATTGGGGGTCGAGGGTGCGGAGCGAGGTCCAGGTCTTGGGCTCGCCGTTGGCGGTGGCCCAGATGCTGATGCGTTCCTCGTGCGCGCCGGTCTGCTCCCGGTCGACGTAGATGGTGGGCGGGAAGATCCGCGGCCAGTTGGTCACCTCGGCGAGGAGACGGTAGACGGCGGCGGCGGGCGCGCCGATGGTGATCTCGTGCTCGACCTCACGAGTCGTCATGAAGGCTTCTCCTCGGTGGGACCGGCTGTGCGCAGGACGGAAGGCGGGCAGGTGGACGGGAGGGGGTGGGGGGTGGCGGGCGGGGGGCCGGGCGGGGGTTTTAGAAGTTGCCGAGACCGCCGCAGACGTTGAGGGCCTGGGAGGTGATGGAGGCGGCCGTGTCGGAGGCCAGGTAGCCGACCAGGCCGGCGACCTCCTGGGGGGTGGCGTAGCGGCCGAGGGGGATCTTGGCCTGGAACTTCTTGAGGATCTCCTCCTCGCTGGTGTCGTAGGCGGCCGCGTAGCCCTGGCGCACCCGCTGGGCCATCGGCGTCTCGACGTAGCCGGGGCAGACGGCGTTGACGGTGATGCCGGTGGGGGCCAGCTCGTTGCCGAGCGCCTTGGTGAAGCCGACGACGCCGTGCTTGGAGGCCGAGTAGGGGGCGCCCAGGACGACGCCCTGCTTGCCCGCGGTGGAGGCGATGTTGATGATCCGGCCGCGGTCCTTGTCCCGCATGCCGCCGGCTGTCAGCACCTCGCGGGTCATCCGGAAGACGCTGTTGAGGTTGGTGTCGATGACGTCGTCCCACAGCTCGTCGCTGATCTCCGCGGTGGGGCCGCCGCCGGAGCGCCCGGCGTTGTTGACGAGGACGTCGACGGTGCCGAACACGGCGACGGCGCCGCGCACGAACTCCTTGACGGAGTCGGCGTCGCGGACGTCGAGCTGCCGGCCGTCGACGTCCAGGCCGTCCTCGCGCAGCGCCTTGGCGGTGGCTTCGACGTTGTCGGCGTCGCGGGCGCCGATGAAGACCCGGTGGCCCTGCCGGGCCAGCAGCCGGGCGACCTCCAGGCCGATGCCGCTGGTCGCCCCGGTGACCAGGGCGACCCTGCCGGTGGTGTCGGACATGGGTGTGCTCCCCCTTCAGGCGGCCCGGGCGCCGGCCGGGGCCAGCTGGGCGTTGACGGCGTCGATCAGGTCACGCGGCGTGAGCTCTTCGCTGAGGTCGTCGTCGTCCAGGACGATGCCGTACTCGCGCTCGATGCGGCCGCCGGTCTCCAGCAGGGCGATGGACTCATATCCGAGCACCTCGAAGGAGGTGTCCTGGATGTCCGCGGCGAGGTCGACGTTCTCGTCGGCGCCCGCCGCCTCCAGCAGGATCCGCCGCAGGTCGTCGAGGGTGAACTGGATGCTGGCCATGGGGTGCTTCCTTCGGTCTCGGGGCCAGGGGCCCCAGCTGATCTGTGGCATGGGCCGCGGGTACACCGGCCCGGGCGGGCCGGCGGGCGGGGCGGGGCCGGCTCAGGCGGGTGCCTGCCACCGGTAGAACCGCTGGGCCATGGCGTCGGCCGGGGAACGCCAGGTCGCGGGGTCGTAGGGGTCGATGAACGGCTTCAGCTCGTCGCTGATCCGCACGAAGCGCGGGTCGTCCTTGGCGCCCTGGATCAGTTCGCCGCCGTTGTCCTCGTCGAAGTCCTGCAGGTGGAAGTACAGACCGTTGAAGGCGAACAGCTGGCGCCGCCGGGTGCCCATGCGGTGCGGCATGTCCGTGGCGTCGAACTCGGCGAACAGCCGGGCGACGTCCGCGCTCGCACCGGGCGCCATACGGGCCACGATCAGCGTGCTGTGCATCAGTTCTCGCTCCTTGGCAGGGTGCGGTGGATCGCGGAAAAAAAGGGGGGCGGATCCGCGCCGTCGGCCCGCCCGCCCGGGTGCTGCCGGGCGGGCCGCCCCCGTCGCCCGCCCACTCGCAAGGAAGTGCGGGGGGTGCGGGAGTGCGGGGGTGCCGGGGGTGCCGGGGGGTGCGGGGGTTACTGGCCCGCGGCGCGGGTGTGCACCACGCGGTAGGTGTTGGCGTCGCGCTCGGCGGTCAGCTCGGCGATGCGCTCGTCGTTGGCGCGGCGGGGCTCGGGCTTGGCCTCGGGGGCCAGGGTGCGGAAGGCGTCGTAGCTGTCCTTGCTGTCCCACTGCGAGTACACGACGGCGAAGGCGCCCTCGACGAACATGGCGCGCAGGCCCCTGAAGACGCTGTGCGAGCGGTAGCCGGGCACGTCCACCAGCCAGTTCTGGCCCTCGCCCAGGAGTTTGAGCAGGTCGGCCTGGTCGGCCTCGCCGACCCGGTAGACCTCGATGGCGGTGTAGTCGTCACGGTCCGGGGAGACCTCGACGCGGCCGCCGAGGGAGGGGTGGGTCTGGGTGAAGACGATCTCGTTCTGCAGCAGCCGGATCGCCGTGGTGATCTCCCTAAAGACGGGCAGCGTGCGGTGCTTGAACTCCTCGCCGGAGTAGCGCTTTTGCAGGTCCTCGCCGCTGCGCCACTGGATCAGGTTGGCGGTGCCGGGGCTGTCCTGCCCGGCGTGCACGGTGGAGGAGATCCACCCCTCGTAGGCCGCCGCGTCGACGATCTTGCCCATCTCGGTGAGCAGCTGCTCCTGGTGGGCGGGGGTGTCGGTGGTGAACAGGTTGAGGACGGTCAGGTAGTTGTCCTCGGTGGAGATGATCGGCATGGTTTTCTTCGCTTCCTGGAGGGATGTGACGTACGGCGGTGGGGAACAGGCGTCCCGGTCAGTGGGCGGGGCCGAACCAGCGGCCGAGCGCGGTGGTCAGCGGCATGCCGCCGGCCGCGGCACCGGGGCCGTCGTGCGGGGCGCCGACCCAGGCGACGTAGCCGTCGGGACGCACCAGGACGCCGCCCAGCCCGCCCCCGTTGTCGTTGTCGGGGGTCTGGACGGTGACGGTGTCGACGCGGTCGGACCAGCCCCGGGCCGCGGCGCGCAGTGCCGGGCTGCCGGCCAGGTCGAGCAGCACCCCGCGCCCGGGCTCAAGGAGGGTCAGGACGCTGTGCTTGACGCCGTCGCGGGTGATCTGCCGGTCCGCCAGGCGGCGGCCGAGCAGAGGGTGGCCGTTGCCGCCGACGTCGTGGCGGATGTCGAGCCCGGTGACCATGCCCACCAGGTGGCGCTGCACCTCCTCGTGCCGCACCAGCTCGCCGAACACCTGGCGCAGCGGGTCGACGTCGGCACCGCCGAGGTAGAGGGTGCGCTGGGCGAGGGTGTTGGCCAGGATGCGGGCGCCGACCGGGTGGCGCTCGTTGTGGTAGGTGTCGAGCAGGGCCTGCGGGGCGTGGCCCTTGAGGTCGAGGGCGAGTTTCCAGCCGAGGTTGACGGCGTCCTGGATGCCGGCGCTCATGCCCTGGGCGCCGATCGGCAGGTGGATGTGGGCGGCGTCACCGGCGACGAAGACACGGCCGCTGCGGTACTGGGCGGCCTGACGGCTGACATCGGTGGTGGAGGACACCCACAGCGGCGTGGCGCCGCTGATGTCCTCGCCGGACAGGCGCCCGAAGGCCTCGGCGACCTCGGCGAAGGTGATCGGGCCGGGGGTGGTGCGCAGCGGCTGGGCGCGGTCGTAGTAGATGACGCGGGAGCGGTCCGGGCCCAGCGGCAGCACCATGACCATGCCGCCGGGCACCGGCTCCCCGCTGAAACGCGGGCGCAGCTGGACGCCGGTGACGTCGGCGAAGCGCAGCTCGACGGTGGGATCGGTGCCGGGGAAGTCGATGCCGGCGCAGGTGCGCACCACGCTGCGGGCGCCGTCACAGCCCACCACGTAGCGGGCGCGCAGCACACCGCTGCCGCCGCCGGTGCCGCCGGTGCCACCGGTGGTGGTGGTGCGGACGGTGACGCCGTCGTCGTCCTGCTCGACGCCGGTGACCTCGGTGGCCCGGCGCACCTGAACGCCGCGCTCGGCGATCCAGCCGGCCAGCATGGCCTCGGTCCGCGACTGGGGGATGCCGCGGGCGCCGTAGGAGCCGCCCTCAAGGACGCGGTAGTCCAGCGGCACACCGCCGAAATGACCGAAGGGAATGACATCGACGTCACCGAGCCGGGAAAGAAGTCCGCGCTGGGCGAATTCCTCGATCGTGCGCGCGGAAAAGCCGAGGGCACGGGATTCCCTGATGGGCCCGGCAAGCCGGTCGACGACCAGGACCGAGACTCCATGAAGACTCAACTCGCCTGCGAGCATGAGTCCGGTGGGACCTGCTCCGACCACGATCACGTCCGCGTCAAAGGTATTCATCCGCCCTCTCCCGACTGGTATTTGACGAGTATTGCCGGGCCACGGAAGGACGGTAAAGAGAATGCGTTACAGGCTTTATGCATTCCATGACAGAACTCTGTCGGCAATGTCAGATCTTCGGCAGGAACCTGGTCCCCGAAGCGCGCCCGGCACCATGCTCGGGCGGTGACTTCCAACCATCTCGCCGCCCCCGGCGCGGCCGTCGGCTTCGCCGAGGCCGCTGTGGTCGGGGAACTGCTGGGCCGTTATCTGATCGCGCTCGACGACGGGGAACTCGACGACGCCTGGGCCAGGAGCCTGTTCACCGAGGACGCGGTCGTCACCTTCCCGATGAGCCGCCACGCCGGGTGCGCCGGGCTCGCCGCGTGGCACCGGGCCTCCCTGGCGGTGTTCGCCCGCACCCAGCACCTGGGCTCGCCACCGGTGGTGAGCGTCGACGGCGAGCGTGCCGTCTTCCGCGCCAACGTGCTCACCACGCACGTCCACCCCACCGGCGGTGACACGCCGCCGCTGTTCCGCGCGGGCACGCTCGCCTCCGGCGAGGCCCGCAGGACCCCGGACGGCTGGCGGATGAGCGCGCTGTCGTTCCGGGTGCTGTTCACCGAGGGAGAGCCCCCGCGCCGGGCCTGAGCCGGCGCGATGCCGGATCCGCGGCGCGGGCCCGGGCGTACGGGTGCCGGGGTGCGGGACGACCTCGTGCTCCGGCACGCCAGGGACGCCTTGACAGCCCTGGTGGAGCGGTGCGTCGTCGAGCCGGGCCCAGAAGCGTGCGGCCGGCTGCCGCCATGGCGTCGAGCGCGCCCTGCAGAACGTGGCCGCGAGCTGCGTACGGACGCAGGGACCTGGCGCTGCCCCCAGTGGGCCGGAGGTGACCAGCCAGCGGCGGCGGTGCCCGCCTGAGGGGCATCGCATGGCCGTCCGGCACCCCTGCGGAGTCTCTTGAATAATTCCAGATATAATAAGCGCACCTATCCATGCAGAGGTGCGCCGTGGACAAACCCGCCGAGATGTTCGACCGCGACTTCGAGTGGGCCGAGCTGACCCGCTTCGCCGCCCTGCCCGGCCCGCGCGCCACCCTCGGCGTGGTCTCCGGGCGCCGCCGGCAGGGCAAGACCTTCCTCCTGGACGCTGTCACGCGGGCAAGCGGCGGCTTCATGTTCACCGCCACCGAGACCACCGAAGCCGACGCGCTGCGCCAGTTCGGCGAAGCCCTCGCCCGCTACCGGCAACAGCCCACCCCATTTCGTTTCGCTCACTGGGACGAGGCAGTCACCGAGCTCCTGCGCATCGCCGACATGGGCGACCCCATCGTCGCGGTCATCGACGAATTCCCCTTCCTCGCCAAGGCATCCCCCGCCCTCCCCTCGATCATCCAGCGCGCCCTCGACCCCGCCGCCCAGCACACCAACACCCCCGTACGGCTCCTGCTGTGCGGCTCCGCCCTGTCCTTCATGGGCAAGCTCCTCGCCGGCAACGCCCCGCTGCGCGGCCGCGCCGGCCTGGAACTCGTCGTCCCCACCCTGGACTTCCGCCTCGCCGCCGAGTTCTGGGAGATCACCGACCCGCGCACCGCACTGCTCACCCACGCCATCGTGGGCGGCACCCCCGCCTACCGCCGCGAGTTCACCCAGGGCGACACCCCCGCCGGGCCCGAGGACTTCGACGCCTGGGTCACCCGCGCCGTCCTCAATCCCGCCCGTCCGCTCTTCCGCGAGGCCCGCTACCTCCTCGCAGAGGAACCCGAACTTCACGACACCGCGCTCTACCACTCCGTCCTGGCCGCCATCGCCGGCGGAAACGCCGCACGCGGCGGCATCGCCGACTTCCTGGGCCGCAAGTCCACCGACCTCGCCCACCCCCTCAGCGTCCTCCAGGACGTCGGCATGATCACCCACGAGGCGGACGCCTTCCGCCGCAACCGCTCCGCCTACCGCATCGCCGAACCCCTCATCGCCTTCTACCACTCAGTGATGCGCCCCGCCTGGGGCGATCTGGAACGCCCCGGACGCGCCCCCGCCGTCTGGCACCGCGCCCAGTCCACCTTCCGCAGCAAGGTCGTCGGCCCGCACTTCGAACAGGTCTGCCGCGAATGGGCCCGCTGGCACGCGTCCGCCGCAACCCACGGCGGGCAGGTCACACGGGTCGCCAGCGGGACCGTCAACGATCCTGCCGCGAAGACCGGCCACGAAGTCGACGTCGCGGTCCATGGCGAGACCGACGACAGCGGCCGCGAAACCCTGCTCGCCATCGGCGAAGCCAAATGGAACGACGTCATGGGAAAGAGCCACCTCGAACGTCTCCAGCACATCCGTGCTCTGCTCACCGCGCGCGGCACCGCCACTGACGTCACCCGGCTGCAGTGCTACAGCGGCACCGGCTTCACCACCGAACTGCGCCACCTCGCCGAGAACGACCCCGCCATCCAGCTGATCGATCCAGTGCGCCTCTACCACGGCGACTGACACGGTCGCCGCCACCGTCCCCTGTACGGGAACCACGGCCTGCGGATGGGAGCGCACCGGGTGTCGACCCGGGCTGAGCAGTTTCCGACCGGAGCGAGAACCGGCTGGCCTGCAGTCAGGCCACTTACCTGCGGAAACGGCCACTGGATCAACTCACGGCCGAGGGAGTGGGCCCGCTGCTACAAACGACTTGTCCGCCTCACCACCTAGGACACGGTCTTAGATGTCCACGGCCGGGGATTCATTGTGTGGGGGTGGTGTCATCGCGGTGAGCAGCCGGCGGTCCAGCATGGTGCCGACCGAGGTGTCGCCGGCCGGGTCGAGTCCGGCGTCGTGGCAGGCGGCGCTGACGAGGTAGCGGCCGAGGACGGGGTAGGTGGCGAACGTCCATTCCTCGCCCAGGGCCGCGGTGCCGTCGGGGGTGCGCAGGCCGCCGAGGGCGAGGCCGAAGCCGAACTCGGTGAAGGGCAGCCGCATGCCCTGCCCGAGCGCCTTGGTGTAGGCCTCCTTCAGCGTCCACAGGCGCAGCAGGCCCGCCGCCCGCTGGGGGGCGGGCAGTGCGTCGAGTTCCGCCGCCTCGGCCGGGGTGCACATCGCGCGGCGCATCAGGTCCACGTCGAAGCGGCGGTCCGCGCGCTCGGCGTCCAGGCCCATCCGGCCCATCCGGCTGATGCCCACGGCCATCAGCTCACCGGTGTGCGTCAGGCCCACCTCCACCTGGTCCAGTCCGCGCAGGTAGGGGCGGCCGCCGAGCCGGTAGGCGATGTCGATGTCCTCGGCTTCGATGCCCAGCGCGGCCGCCGCGGTGTACTTGATGAGCAGCCGGGAGGCGGCGAAGCGGCAGCGGACCGCGGGGTCGGTTGTGCGTTCGTAGCGGCTGAAGTCGCGGCCCAGCAGCGGCCTGAGCCGCGGTGTGGTGAGCACCGCCGGCAGCCACTCGGTCCACGTCGCGTACGCCACCGTGGCCCCGCGGTCCAGGAGGTTCTCCCTGACCTGCAGCCAGGAGCTGTCGGGGCGCGGGATGTGCACGGGCGGGGCGACGGCGGAGCCGCGCGCGGTGGCGACGGTGCCCAGTGCGCTCAGGCGGTGCAGGGCGGCCAGGACGCCGGCGCTGTCGCGGGCGTCGATGTCGTCGGTGACGTCGTCGTCGGTGACGTGGTCGTCGCTGACGTCGGTGACGTGGTCGTCGCTGACGTGGTCGTCGCGCGGGTGTGTGGGCTCGCCGGGGTGCACGGCGTTCGTCTCCTTGTCTGCTCGTTCCGGTCCGCCGCTGTGCTGGGGGGCGCGGGCTCTGCCCGGCCGGGAAGAATCGTTTCTGTCCGGGTGGGGTCTCACGCGAGCCGCATTCCGTACAGGTCGAAGCTGTGTCCGTGCCGGTAGCGGTCCACGAGGGCGGCGGCGAGGTCCGGTGTGACGCCGTCCGGCACGTCGGGCACCTCCAGGCCCAGGCGGCGGGCGAAGCGGGTCAGGGCCAGCAGCGCCCAGTCGGGTTCGGCCGGCAGGGCGCCGGCCGGGCCGGCCAGGGCGGCGTTCTCGCAGACGGCCAGGCAGGAGGCGGCGGCCAGCAGCAGGCAGTACCGGTCGACGAGGACGTAGGCGGCCGGGGAGGGCGCCCCGCTCTGCGGGCGCCGGAACAGTGCGGCGCAGCGTTCGGCGAGGCTGTGCACCTCGGCGGCCAGAGCGCGGCCGAGGTCGGCCAGGGCCGCCCAGCGCGGGCCTTGAGCGCGTTTGCCGTCGAGCCGGGCGGCGGCGCCGAGCAGCGCGGCGAGCATTCCGTCGCAGGCGTGGTGGGGGTCGTGGGGCTCGGCGTGCAGGCGCCGGAAGTCGAACGCGGCCCCCGGGGCGCGGCGTGCGCCGGGGGTGAACAGGGCGGCGGGGGCCTCGCGCCAGGGCTCGCCCCGCCGGGCGGCGTGGCCCAGGGTGCGCAGGTGGGGCACGAGCACGGCCTGGGTGTCGGCGGTCCCGGCGTGGCCGAGGCCGGCCACCGGCAGGTCGCGTACGAGTTTTTGGAAGCCGCCGTAGGCGGGGCCGCGGTCGTAGCCGCGGGCGCCGAGCACCGCGGCGAGTTCGTCGAGGTCCTCGTGCAGCAGCGCGGACACGGCGTACTTGACGGCGGCCGAGGGGACCAGGGCGTACTCGGGGGCCAGATCGAGCAGCCGCAGCCCGGCGACGGCGAGGCTGTCGCAGGCCAGCAGGTCGGCGAAGACGCCGGCCAGCACCCGGCCGCGGCGCCCGCCCAGCACCAGGCCGCGGGGGGACTCGCCCAGGGCCCGTACGGCGTAGCGCAGGGCGCTGTCCATCCCGGCGACCAGGGCGCCGCCGGAGACCAGGGCGCGGCTGACCTGGAAGGTGCGCAGGGACAGGTGGATGCCCTCGCCGAGCGTGCCGATGAGGGCGTCGGCGGGCACCGGGCAGTGCTCAAGGTCCAGTCCGGCGTAGTGGGCGCCGCGCATGCCGTGGGTGCGGGCGCGCGGCAGCCGGTGCACGGCGTGGGAGGGGAGCCGGTCGGTTTCCAGCAGGAACACCGAGTGGCTGTCGGGGCCGTCGCCGTCGGCGGTGCGCGCGTAGGCGACGAAGGCGTCGGCGCGGTCGGCGTTGATGACGACGTCCTTGCGGCCGTCCACGACGAACCCGCCGCCCGGCGCGGGGTGCGCGCTGTACTCGCCGCGCAGGATGGCGTTGGCGTGCGCGAACTCGCGGTGCAGGATGGTGATGCGGCCGCCCGCGAGCAGGCGCCGCGCGGTGTCCTGGCGCTGGCGTTCGTCGCCGGCCGTCCACACCACGGACGCGGCGAACAGGGCGGTCATCCCGGCGCCGAAGCCGAGCGCGACGTCCCGCCGAAAGAGCGGCCGCAGCACCTGCGCGAGTTCCTCGACACCGGCGAGGCGGCCGCCCAGCAACCGGGGCACGAACTCCGCGCCCAGGCCGAAGCGGTCGAGGAGTTCCTCGGTGGCCGCGGGCGCCTGGCGGCGTTCGTCGGCGGCCAGCAGCGCCCGCTGGCCGTGCGGGTTGTCGTCGGCGAAGGGGTCACCGAGCAGATCCTCGACGTACTGGGCGCGTGCGGCACCGTCCCCGCACACCCGCAGGCCACGGGCGGCGGGTGTGCGGGGACGTGCCGCGGCCCCGGGCGCGAGGGCGCCCGCGGTCAGGTTGTCGTTCACGTGGGACCTCCACAACTCCGGCCCGGCGGGGCCGGGCGGCCGGTGCGGACGGAAAACCGTTCGGCGCGATGAGCGCGGTCTGCGGCGGCCGGGCCGGCCGCGCGGCTCACACCCGGCGGGCGGCTCACACCCGGCGGGCGAGTGCGTCCTCGGCGTGCTGGCGGGCCAGGTCCAGCGCGGCGACGCTCTCCCGGGCGAGCCGTGCGCGCAGCGCCTCACGCGCCCCGCGCACCGCTTCGGCCCCCTCGCCGTAGCGCTCGCGCACGCCGTCCTCGTCCAGCACGGCGTGGTGGCGGGCGACGACGGTGACCCCCTCGCCCCAGGGGTCGGGTTCGACCGACCACTCCCCCGTGTGCGCGGCCAGCAGCGCGGGCTGCTCGCTGTCGCGGATGTCCTTGTAGACGATGCGTCCGGCGTGCGGGAAGCCGATCCGCACCGATTCGGTGGTGCGCGTCCCGCCGTCGCCGCCGGCCGCGGGCAGTTCCACGGTCATCAGCTGCACCCCGGGGGTGCGCTCGGACACCTCGATCCGCACGGCGCCGGACGCGGTGCCGGCCCGGTCGCCGAAGCGGTGCAGGAAGTCGTAGACCGGCTCCACGGGCGCGTCGATGTGCACCGATTCCTCGAAGGACAGCACCAGGTGGTCCAGCCGGCGCCAGCGCTCGGCGAGCTGTTTGAGGTTGGCCAGCGCGGCCCGCGTGTTGGCGGTGGTGGCCCGCTTGACCCAGTCGACGTCCGCGCGCGCGTTGTCGCTGACGGCGAAGTCGTTGCGCAGGGTGAGAAGGGACTTCTCCGGGCCGCGGGGCTCCACGCTCCAGCTGCCGCCCATCGAGGTCACCGGGCGGGGCAGCACCTCCTGCCGGAAGTCGATGCGGTGGGCCACGGGGTCCAGGACCCGCCGCGTGGTCCAGGATTTGATCTCGCCGTTGGCGGTGACCCACATCCGCAGCCGCTCCGAGGCGCCGTCGAACTCCAGCTGTTCGACGTGGACCGTGGGCGGCAGGAAGACCGGCCAGCGCAGGGCGTCCGCGATCAGGCCGTAGAGCACGCCGGCCGGGGCGTCCACCTCCGCGTGCTGGGCCATACGGTGCACCGGCGCGAGGTACATCCACCCCACCCCTTTTCTCGTCTCGGAGGTCCCAAAGACCGGGCCGGGACACAGAACACCGCGGCCGGCCCGGCTCGTATACAGGCTCGCCATGGACTGTGTCCTGATCGGGTGGAGAACACCTCGGCCGCCACCGGAGTACGGCTCGAACCCGCAGCACGGCACCGGCCAGGCCGCCGGCGCGGCGTCCCCGTGCGACGCCGGCTCCACCCGGGCCCGACCACTGCGGGCGACCCTGCGGGCCCGGGCGGGGGCACGGGGGCACTGGGGTGCGGGGGCGGGAGCACGGGCGTGCGGGCCGGGCGACGCGGGGGGGGTGCGCCCCGTGGCCCTCAACGGACCGGCCCACGGTCCGCCGGGGTGCCTGCGGGGTGCTGGGGATGCCACAGCCCCTCCTGCCGCTGCCGCGGCCGTCCGCGGCCGGCGTGGCCGCGTCGCGCGTGACTGCTCCCCCGTTGAATGAGCGTGTGACCCCTGCCGCTCGCGGTGGCCAGGGACATGGGTTTGCCGCATCGCCCGTCCGCCCGGGCCGGCGATGCGGCGGATCGTCGGCCTCTGTCCCCGGCGAGGCCCTGCTCTGTCCTGCCGCACGTGGAGCCGGCGTCCTTTTCACGATGATCCGCGCCGCACCCCTCTCCGCACCCCGGCCGGCGGCAGCACTCACCTGCCCGGCGGCTCGGCCAGGAGCACGACCCGGTCGGCTTCAACGTCGAACCCGAGGACCGGATGGCCACAGTCGCCTTCCGGATCCATCAGCACCGGCTTGCCCAGCCGTCGCCCGATCGCCCGGAGAAAGCCACACAACACATCCAGTCGCTCCTGCCCCTGAAGCTCACGGAGATCCACATCGAAATCGATCTCCTCGGCCGCATGGAAACGGAAGATCGCCAGCACATCGTCTGCCGGCCGCACCCGCAGCTCAGGGCAGTCGGCGTCAACCGGAAGGGAAAGCACCGCCTGGGCCCTGGGCATCGGCAGCACCGCCTCGCCTTCTGCGTACTGCCACGTCCAGCCGCTCTCACCGACGAGGTCGAGGACCGCCTGCCAGTCCTGAATCGCGGCACCTGGCACACGCACATCCGGCAGCGACCCCATCAAGTCCGGATCGAAGAAGTACGCCACGTCAGCCCACAGCAGCTCAGACACCCCGCCAGGGTGCCCGACCTCCCACCCCGCCGCCGCCCGGTTTTCCTCGGCGAACCGTCTAAGGACACTCCCCCGGGGTCCGCCGGATTGGGGTTCGAGACCGTGTCAGGCGGTTCGCGAGCGCAGGGGCCGACGGTGACGGGCAGGGGGCGGCGTGCGCCGCCCGAAGGAGTGGTGATGGCGTTTCGTGGTGCCCGGCGCCTACGGCGGGCCGCCCGCGCCCTGGCGTCCTGCGTCTGGCAGTGCCTGGTGGCCGCCGGCGCCGTCCAGATGGCGGGCGAGACGGCCCGGGCCGATGCCGCCCGGCTGCTTAACGCACCCCCGCCCGGCCATCCCGAGCGGCTGCGCCCGGATGTGCCCCTGACCGCGCTGGAACGCTCCCTGCTGAGGGATCTGGGCCTCGTGGACTGAACCCACCGGCCCACCCGGCGGTTGCGGTACGGCGGTGCGGTGCGTCGGTACGGCGCGGCGGTGCGGCGGTGCGGCGGTGTCAGGCTGCGTAGAGGTCGAAGGTGGAGGTGCGCCGGGGGCAGGAGGTCACGTCCAGCTGGGGGTCGACGGCCAGCATCGCCTGGTGCAGCCGCTGCAGCTGCGGCGAGGGTTCCACGCCCAGCTCCTCGACCAGGCGGCGGCGCAGCCGGTGGTAGACGTCGAGCGCGGCGGCCTGCCGGCCGGAGCGGTACAGCGCCACCATGGCCTGCGAGTGCAGTCCCTCGTGCTCGGGGTGGCGGGCGGTCAGGTCCATCAGCTCGGCGGTGACCTCGGCGTGCCGGCCCAGGCGCAGGTCGGCGTCGATGCGGCGTTCCCGGGTGACGAGCCGGCTCTCCTCCAGCCGCATCGCCTCGATCTCCAGCACCGGGCCGACCCGGACGTCGACCAGGGCGGGCCCCTGCCACAGCTCCAGCGCCTGGCGGTAGGTGCGGGCCGCCAGGGCGTCGTCGCCCTTTTCGAAGGCCTGCTGGCCCTCGGTGACCAGGCGCTCGTAGGCGTGGACGTCGACCGCGTCGGCGGGTATCTGCAGCAGGTAGCCGCCGTGCCGGGTGGCGAGCACGTCCTTGGCGGTGCCGGGGGCGCCGGGCCCCATGGCGGTACCGAGCCGGCGGCGCAGCTGCAGGATGTAGGTCTGCAGGGTGGTCAGGGCGCTCTGGGGCAGCTCGGTGCCCCAGATCTCCTCCATGAGCGTGGGCACCGGCATGACCCGGCTCGGGTAGAGGGCGAGCAGGGCCAGGATCTGGCGCGGCTTCCCGGCCGTCGGGACGATCGACATCCCGTTGACGTCGGCACTCAGTGGACCAAGAACACAAATCTTCATGGCTTCCTCCCCGTACCTCGACGGCTGTAGTCGGTTTCCGATTCGGTGTGCGAATCAGTGCCCGAGGTTCGTCGATATTGCGCCAGGCGGGGACCGAACGTGCTTTCCCGCGACACATGGACGAGGCGCACCGTATCCCGCCGCAACCCGGCCCTCGGATATAGTCGAGGAATCATTGAGTGACCTTCTTGCCGCACCCCTCCCGCCGGGGCGGAGTCACCTATTCCTGATACGCCCCCGGACCGCCGGCAGAAAAAACGAAGCCGCCAAGAGCACCCGGCGCAAGGGCAGACAGAACACACCACGGGAACTCGAATGAGCCCATAATTCCGCTGGAACCGGGGTTTCTTTTCCGCCGTTCTCGTGCCGCGCCTTACGTCCGGCGCCGGAACGACAGATCCCCTTCTGCTTTCCCGGCCGCACTCCGGATCACCGGACGAAACGCGGCGTGCACGCCGCCGCCCTCACCGGACGAAAGAGCGAAGACGCGGGCGGGGTGGGCCGGCACCAGGCCGCAGGCCGCAGGGCACCGCGAAGGGCCGCAGGGCGCCTCAGGAGGGCGGAGAGAGCCGGCAGGAGGCAGGAAGGGGCCGGGGCAGAGGGCGCGGGGTGGTTGGGCATCATGGGCCTCTGCCCGGTTCCGCCCCGGGCTGCGCCTCACGGCCGGCGGGAGTTCCCACCGACGCCGGGCTCTTCCCCGCACGGCCGGCGACGACCGGGCCACGGCTTTCGCGGCGCCGCTGAAGCCGCCGGCGGTCAGGCACAGGCCGTCGGGGGATGCGGGTGGGCAGGCAAGGGGACGGGTTCGGAAAAAGGCGCTGCGTCCGCAGACGGAGGCGAAAGGCTGTGCCGGCGGCTGTGCGCTGCGGCGGCGCGCGGCCGGGCCACGGCCGGGACGGCCGCCGACGGAGCACCGGCGCACGACGCCGGAGGCGAGGGACGGCGTAGGCCGACGTCCGCTGCTGGGAAGGCATCGACCAGGTCTGCGACCCGCGCCGCCCGGCGACCTTCATGCGCGTCGGGGAGGACGCTACCGCTGGAAGTTCCGGCTCGGAGCCGACCGGAGGACGAGGCGGCGGACGGCGGGGCGGTGCGAGGCCGGGTGAGGGGGAGGAATCGACAGGTGCCCGGTGGTGCGGGATCCGTCTCTGCGGCCTGGCCGATGGGCCCGGGTGTCGTCGCGGCCGCCCGGCCAAGGCGCTGCGGTGTGCGCGAGGCGGGTGCGCCTACACCTGGTCCTCATTGTGGCTCTGGGGCTCGGCGTCGAGGTCGGCGTCGGGCCCGCTCGGGTGCGGCGGCCGGATAGGGGGATGCGCACCCTGCGATGCGGGCGTTCACGCTCCCCGGGTCCAGCCGGTTTCCGTTCGGGCGGCTGTCCGGGGCGCTCCTCGCCCCCGGGGAAGTTTCGTTTCGGGGTCCGGCCCGGCATCACAGCCTTCCCGGCAGGGCGGCCATGGTCTTCACCGGCGGGATCGCCTGCCTGCGACCGCAGTGCGGGGCTGCTCATCGCGGGGGCAGGAGGTCGTGGTGCGGCGTTCGGGCCGTCTGGCGGTTCGTGCCGGTGTCGGTGCGGGGGCCGGTGGGGGGACCGCTCGGTGCGAGGCGGCCGGCCGTGCGGGGGTGTGCGGAAGGCGCGTTCAGCCCATCCGGGCCATGGGCGGCCCGCTGATCTCCGCGTCGCGGGCGGGGACGGTCTCGGGGACGGCCATCAGGATGGAGCGCTGCAGCCGGCTGAGCGTCGCCGACGGCTCCAGGCCCAGCTCGCGCACGAGGGTGGTGCGCAGCCGCTGGTAGACGTTGAGGGCGTCACCGCGCCGCCCGGAGCGGTGCAGGGCCACCATGAACTGGCCGTGCAGGCTCTCGTGCATGCGGTGGCGGTTGACCAGGACGGTCAGCTCGGACAGCAGCTCGCGGTGGCGGCCGCGGCGCAGGTCGGCCTCGATGCGCTGGTCCAGGGCGCACAGCCGGGCCTCGTCCAGGCGCTTGATCTCCAGTCCGATCCGGCTGCCGGCGGTGACGTCGGCGAGCGCGGGGCCGGTCCACAACGCCAGCGCCTCGCGCAGCCGGCGGGCCGCGCCGGAGAAGTCGTCGGCGTCCATGGCCCGGTAGCCCGCCCCGGCCTGCTTTTCGAACTCGCGGAAGTCGACCCGGCCGCCGCGGCTGTTCAGCCGGTAGCCGCCGGGCAGGGTGACCAGGATGTCCTTGGCGGTCACCCCCTCCTCCCCCGCCTTGGCCAGCGCCTCGCCGATGAGTTCGCGCAGCTGCAGCACATAGGTCTGCAGCGTGGTGCGGGCGCTGCGCGGCGGCTCGTCGTCCCACAGCTCCTCGATCAGGGAGGAGACCTGGACCACCCGGTCCGCGTGCAGTGCGAGCAGGGCCAGCACCTGCCGCGGCTTGGGGGCGGTCGGTGTGACAGAGATGCCGTGCTCGCGTAGCGACAGCGCGCCCAGAACTTCGATGTCCACTGTCTTCCCCCTTGTGTCCGGTGCCGGTTGCGTACAGGTCCACGTCGCGGGGACCACCGCTTGGAAGCCTGGACGGTGTGCCAAGGCTCCCGCTTGAACACGAGTAAAAAACAGCACGGTCGGTTTGTCAATGCGGGAGGGGCGTATCCGCCCGGGCTCGTACACCGGCACCCATCGGGGCGTGCTTCGCATTCGTACACACTTTTGGCAGAGCGCTGCCGGCCACCCAGGGAGACATCCCGCCCCTGCCCCCCTCGGGCCCGCGGCGAGCGGTGAGCGGCAAGCGGCCAGGGCCGCCGGAAGGGCCCGGCGCGCGGCCGACTGCCGGGTTACTGCGGGGGGTTGCCGTGCTTGCGGGAGGGCAGGTCGGCGTGCTTGGTGCGCAGCATGGCGAGGGAGCGGATGAGGATCTCGCGGGTCTCGGCGGGGTCGATGACGTCGTCGACCAGGCCGCGCTCGGCCGCGTAGTAGGGGTGCATGAGTTCGGACTTGTACTCCTTGACCACGCGGGCCCGCATGGCCTCGGGGTCGTCGGCCTCGGCGATCTGGCGGCGGAAGATGACGTTCGCGGCGCCTTCGGCTCCCATCACGGCGATCTCGTTGGTGGGCCAGGCGTAGGTGAGGTCGGCGCCGATGGACTGGCTGTCCATGACGATGTACGCGCCGCCGTAGGCCTTGCGCAGGATCAGCGAGATCCGGGGCACGGTGGCGTTGCAGTAGGCGTACAGCAGCTTGGCGCCGTGGCGGATGATGCCGCCGTGCTCCTGGCCGACGCCGGGCAGGAACCCGGGGACGTCCAGGAGGGTGATGAGGGGGATGTTGAAGGCGTCGCACATCTGCACAAACCGTGCGGCCTTCTCGGATGCCTCGATGTCCAGGACCCCGGCCAGGGTCTGCGGCTGGTTGGCGACGATGCCGACGGCCCGGCCGTCGAGCCGGCCCAGCGCGCAGATGATGTTGCGCGCCCAGCGCTCGTGGACCTCCAGGACCTCGCCGTCGTCGACGATCTCCTCGATGACCCTGGCCATGTCGTAGGGGCGGTTGCCGTCCGCCGGGACCAGGTCCAGGAGCACCTCGCCGCGCCGGGTGGGGGGATCGGTGCACGGCAGGCGGGGCGGGAACTCCCGGTTGTTCTGCGGCAGCAGGGAGAGCAGGTAGCGGACCTCCGCCAGGCACGTCTCCTCGTCGTCGTAGGCGAAGTGGCACACCCCGGAGGTCTCGGCGTGCACGTCGGCGCCGCCCAGGCCGTTGTGGGTGATCTCCTCGCCGGTCACGGCCTTGACCACGTCGGGGCCGGTGATGAACATCTGCGAGGTCTCACGCACCATGAACACGAAGTCGCTCAGGGCGGGGCTGTAGGCAGCGCCGCCCGCGCACGGGCCGAGCATCACGGAAATCTGCGGGATGACCCCGGACGCCCTGGTGTTGCGCTGGAAGATGCCGCCGTAGCCCGCGAGGGCCGAGACGCCCTCCTGGATCCGGGCGCCGGCGCCGTCGTTGAGGGAGACCAGCGGCGCACCGGCCGCGATGGCCATGTCCATGATCTTGTGGATCTTCGTGGCGTGGGCCTCGCCCAGCGCGCCGCCGAAGATCCGGAAGTCGTGGGCGTAGACGAAGACGGTACGGCCCTCGACCGTGCCCCAGCCGGTGATGACACCGTCGGTGTGCGGCCTCTTGGCCTCCAGGCCGAAGCCGGTCGCGCGGTGCCGGCGCAGCTGCTCGACCTCCTGGAAGGAACCGGCGTCCAGCAGCAGCTCGATGCGCTCCCGGGCGGTCAGCTTGCCCTTGGCGTGCTGCGCCACGGTCGCCTTCTCGCCCGGCCCGGCCAGCGCCTGCGCACGGACGGCATGCAGCTCGGCCACCCGCCCCCGCGTGTGCGAAGGCCCGGCCATCACCGGGGGAATGTCGTTGAGGACGGTCACTGTCTCTCCCTCCCGCAGGCGCGGCCCGGACCCCCGCCCCGAATAACAAACCGTTCATGCGGTTTACGTGGGGTGTCGTGGTGGGCGGCACGCGCGTGGATCAGCCCTGAAAAAAAGACAGCGCCTGCCGGCGGGCGGCCAGGCGCCGGTGGCGCTAGCGCCAGCAGTGCGGGGAACGCCACGGCCCGCCGGGGCGGCCCGGACGGCGCCACGACGGCACAGCGGCAGACTCCTCCCCCTCCTGCTCCTGCGCGTCGGCCGCCGCCTGCCGCCCGGCCAGCACCGAGCACAACACCACGGCCACCGCGGCCAGTTCGTCATCGTCGGCCCGCCCGCGCTCCACCCGCAACGCCAACGGCGGCACACCCGCTACACCCATCTGCGCTCCTTATCGGCTGCCGCCACCGTCCGCCACCGCACTACAGGAGCACTTCAGCCCCGCTCAACAGACACCGGAACCCCACGGCCCTGGGACCTCACCGGTCTCACGGGCCGGGGTGAACACCGGCAACAGGGGCGCGGCGCGCCCGCCGGGAGCCGGGAGCCGGGAGCCGGCCGTTTTCCCCCGGCCGGCCGTCTGCGCTCGGGGCCAGGGGGGATGCGCATGCCGGGGTCTGCGGCGCGAAAGCCCTCGTGGCGAGCGCGGCAGGCCATGGCCGCTCAGCCGGCCTGGCCGGGTCGCGCACAACCGGTGCGCCGGGCGGCCACCGGCGGCAGGCCGTGCTCCCCGGTGGCCGGCAGCCCCCGCAGGGGCGCGTTGCGCGGTGACCACCCCCAGGGCCGGACTACGGTCTCTTCACTGCCGTGAAGGCAAACCCGCCACGGCCAGCGGGCTGCCGCCGGGGCGATCTGCCAGGTCGGCGCCCTGCCCGCCCCTGCCGCATCCGGCGCTCCCGGCACCCCCTCGCCACCGGATGACGCCCCCTCCTTCGCGCCCCCTCGCGCCGGTGCCCCACGGTGGTCCCGGCCGCCGCCGGGCGCCCCTCATCCGCCGACGCGGCCCGCTTCCCCACCAACCGCGCCGGACCGTAGGCGACTGCCGCCTGCCTGCCCTGCGGGCCGCGGTGTCGGGGTGAGGGCGCGCCGGCCCCCACCGGCCGGCCTGGGCCGCAGGACATGCTGCGGCCCGCCAGCGTTTCGGCCTCCTTCGAAACGCTGGCGTCCCCTGCCGGCGGCACCTAGGTTCCTGCCCACCACAGCGACCGCCGACGGGACGCGCCTCGTCACCGCGGCACCACCCAGGGGGAGATGCACCCATGCCCAGGCGAATGAAACGAAGCGGACTCCTCGCCGTGCTGGCCACGGCCGCACTGCTCGCCGGCGCCTCCCAGGCGGCAGCCTCCCCGGCGGGAACCGCGGCCCCCGCGGCAGTACGTCAGGCTGCCGCGCCGGTCTACCTGACCACGGTGGTCGACCAGTGGACCCACTGGACCCCCGACTGGCACAACGAGTCCCACGCCGGCACCTTGTACGCGGGCCGGAACTACTTCTACTGCTACACCTACGGCGTCACCTACACCGGCAACGGCCACACCAGCTCGGTGTGGCTGCGCACGGACGACGACACGCACAACAAGAACGTGTGGGTCAGCGACGTCAACCTCGACCGGGACGGGTTCAGGTACGACGTCAACCTGCTGCCCCACTGCTAGCGACCAACCGACCAAAATGCGCTGACCTGCTGAAACGCGACCGTCGCCGGTGGGTAGGTGGGGAGATTCCCGGCGCACCGCCGTACGCCGACGTGTGACTGGGCACGCCGGTCGGCCACACCGGGGTCCGCCTGTCGGCGCACCTGCCGGGCACGAGATGGAGCACGACCTGCTCGTCTTGGGCGGACCGAAGAACAACGAGGTGGCCCGCCGCATCCTGGAGGCCAGGACGCAGGCGTTGCCGTTCCGGCTGGACGCAGGAGCGATCACCTGGGAGGGCACTGCCTGCACCGGCGATGCCGCAAACGGCGAGGTGGAACGTGACTGCGGCTCCATCGTCCGCGCCGCCAACCCCCTCCACCCCAAGACCCGCATCGTGCTGATCGGCGGTTGGTCCACCTCCAACACCGTGGCCGCAGCCCGCCGGCTGACCGAGAACGGCGCCCGTCGTTCCCTGACCGCCGATGTCGCCGTGCTGACAGAAGCCTCGGTACTTCGAGATGGCCACGTCCGCACCTCGCGTCCTGCGCGAGGCACGCCTCAGCAGGGCAACCACGCCCCCGTCTCAAGACGCGCCCTAGCTAGCCGACCGCCCGCTTGACCAGTGCCGCGATCTGCTCCTCCACCTCGGCCGTCACGCCGGTCAGGGCGAAGGCGGTCGCCCACATGGCCCCCTCGTCCAGATGGGCGGCGTCGTTGAAGCCGAGCGTGGCGTAGCGGGCCTTGAACTTCGCCGCGCTCTGGAAGAAGCACACGACCTTGCCGTCCAGGGCGTAGGCGGGCATGCCGTACCACAGCTTCGGCGCGAGCTGGGGGGCGCTGGCGGTGACGACGGCGTGGACCCGCTCGGCCATCACCCGGTCCGCATCCTGCATCTCGGCGATCTTGGCCAGCACGTCCTGCTCCGCCAGCGCCGCCTTGTCCGCCCGCGAGCCGCGCCGCGCCGCCGCCTTCTGCTCCTGGGCGTGCTCCTTCATCGCGGCCCGTTCCTCGGCCGAGAACCCCTCATACGTGCCGCCCCTGCCGCTCTTGGTGCTGCTCATGCTCACTCCCGTAGCCCATAAGTCACCAAGACCGACCCCGGTGCGCGCGGCCGGGCCCGGTCCCTGCCGCCAGTACAACATCCCCCCACACGCACGCCCTTGAGGCCTGCTACAGGACCGCTTGAGCCCGCCTTCCGTGGCCTGCGTCGCGATGTCCATCGCGGCCGGCGGCCGAGGCCTGTTCGGATGCGTTCGGGCAGACGCTGCGGCTCTGCCGCACCGATGGCCGCTCCACCCCCTCCGGCCGCAGACCTGCCATGTCTTGGTCCCCGACGGCACCCGTCCCGATCCGTTGAGCGGGGTAACTGCCTCTGCTTTTGCGCCCGGTTTCATGCCGCCGGGCGCAGCCGGCGGCCGGGATCACTGACCGTGGCTCGCGGGGCACGTGGCGGGTCGCGGGCGTTTTGTGGGTACGCAAGGTCAAAGCCCCACCAGAGCCCACCCCCTCCAGGGCTGAGGTCGGCGCCCGCGGCATCGTCGACGACACCGCCCGGCTGGCTCCCAGGTGATGCGGTGGAGGAATGCCACGGACGTCCAAAGCTGATCGAACCGCTCCGGGAGGGCACCGCGCGGCGCGGTGAGCAGGCGTCTGCGGGGCAGGCGAGGCCGCCGCGACTACAGATCCTCGGGCAGGAGCCGGAATGCCGGATGTCCGGTCAGGGGCCGGACCATGCGGAAGTGGCGGTCGGTGGTGAGCAGGGCGTCGGTGCGGTAGGCGGCGGCGAGGGCGACGTTCATGGCGTCGGTCAGGCCGATGCCTTTGCCGCCGTCGGCGTCCGCATAGCCTTCGGCGACCGCGATAGCCGCGCTCAGGTGTGTGCTGACGGAGGGCACTTCAAAGCGCCGGGTGGCGACGTTACGTTCGATGAAGCGCGCCGCGATCAGGGCCTTGTGGGCTCCGGCACGAGTTGAAATCAGGTAGTCCAGCTCGGCCAGGACCAGAGGGGAGATGATGAGGTGGCTGGTTGCTGCCAGGGCCTTCTTGTGTTCCTGGTGGCCGGTGAGGTTCGAATCGAGCAGGCGGTACAGGCCGTTGGTATCGGCGACGGCGACCAGGCTCACGCGCCCATCCCCTTGAGGGTGTCCTCGATCTCGTCGTCGGTGAGGTCGGGCAGGCCGAGGTCGGGGAGGTCGAGGTCGCCCATGGCATCAGTGGGATACGAGGGCACCTCGGTGTCGTTGATCGGGACCACCCGTGCCACGGGAGTGCCGTTCTTGGTGACGGTGACGGTCTCGCCACGGGCTGCTGCGGCGAGGATCTGGGAGGACTTCTGATTGAACTCGCGGGCCGTAGTCTCCATGTAGTACATGTTACTACGCTCGTGTGTTCCGTGGTGCGGGCGCACGCCATGGCGATCTGAGGCGGTGCCACCGCCTTCTTTCGAAAGAATTCCGGCGGTCCGCGCGTTTCCCCGCGCGCCGCCCCGCCGAAACGGTTCCGGCCGGGGCGGACCTGCCATACAGCACCCCGCGGTCTGCCCCTCCAACCGCCCTGCCCGGCCAACAACACAAGGGGTCAGCAACACACCGCAGACAAGCAGGGCGCCCACCCGTGAGGCCACGGCTGCTGGTGTGTTATCCCCGGGGGGACGCCACAGCCGCCGTCCCCCCGGGCTGCAGCCCGTTCAGGACGTCGGCCGCAGCCAGCCGGGGCAGCAGCAGGTCCCAGAACTGCACCAGCGTCTGCGCCGACATCCACGCAGGGTCCTCCGCGCCGAGCTGCTCGAAGCCGACGGTGGCCGCCACCACCGTGACCGAGGCGTCGGCGGCGGAGACGCCGGGGGCGAGGAGGCCGTCGCGTTCGGCGTCCTTGAGTACCTCCTCCACCCAGCTCTGCCACTGTCCGCGCAGATCCGCCGCCCCGTCCCGGCGCGGCGGGCCGCTGCCCAGCTCGAAGCCGGCCCGCACCACCACGTCCTCATCCAGGCGCTCCATCAGGGCGTGGGTGGCGTCGATGAGCCGCTGCAGCGGATGGGGGCCGCCCGCCCGCGCGGAGGCGCCGATCGCCCGCAGGACGGCGGCCGCCTCGTCCTCGACCGCGCCCGCCAGGGCCTGCTTGCTGGCGAAATGGAAGTGCAGCGCACCGTTGCTCACCCCGGCCCGCTTGCTGATGGAGGTCAGCGAGGCCAGAACGAAGCCGTCCCGGGCGAACACCTCGGCCGCCGCCCGCACCAACGACTCCCGCGTGCGCGCGGCACGCTCCTGTTTCACCATCGCCCGATCTCCCCTTGCCTGCGGCCGGCCCGCACCCGCGGACCGGCTCTCACGTTCGTGCCTGCCCGCCGCCCGCCCGGGGCGGACGTGCCGCGCCCGCGCAGGAAACGCGGGAGGGCCAAGCGCACGGGTCACAGAAGGCCTCGCGAACAACCGGGCGCGGACCCGCGGGTGTCCGGGCGGGTCGGCACGGCCTGTCCCCCGGACCGCACGACACGGCACACGAGATACGGACCGTGCGCTCCTCACGCATGAACCGCCGCCACCCCGGTGGACGAACAGGATTCTAACAAACCGCACACGCGGTCTCTATTTTAATCGTGAAGGTCTTGCGGAGCCAGGGCCGCTCTCATGCCGTTTTCCGGCCCACCGGGGCGCGAAGGCCGGCACACCGGCCGCCCCCGGCCGCCCACGCCTCTTCCCGCGACCGCCGCGCCCCCTCACCCGGCGGCCCCGCGTCCGCCGGTCCGCCCCGCACGCCCCTCCGGCCCGCTGTGATCAGGGAATATGCCGTTCGCATGGGGGACATCCTCGGGCAGGCCGCTCGAGAACGGCTCGAGAAGACGGCGGACGGCGCCCCCGCCGGCCCGGGGACGCTTGGATGCTCCAGGGCGCCGCGAGGGCGCGGGAGGTGCCCGTTGAGCAGGGATGGAGCGTGCATCGAGCGCTCCTTTGGCCGAGAGGGAACGCGGTGCTCCACATATTGCCCACGGGAACTCCGCATTCCTTCTAGAAATTAAACCGGGTGGTATGTATCTTCACTGTCCTCGGCGCTCCACCACCCACATTCCGGCCACATCCAGGCCACGGCGGCTCGGGGGGAACCATGTCCATGTCTGTGAGCACATACCGCACCAACCGCGCGATACCCGGCATGACGCATCCGCAGGACCCCAGCGCCCCCGCAGGCGGCGGCGCCCTCGCCTTCCAGCCTCTGACCAGCACCGTCCCCAAGGAACTCGTGCACCGCGCGAGCGTCGCCGAGGTCATGCTGACCGACTGGGCACGCCGCGAAGAGGACCGCTTCATCCTGGCCGCCCAGTGGCCCCGCGGGCACGGCTTCTTCACCGCCGTCGACGGCTGTCACGACCCCCTCATCGCCGCCGAAACGATCCGCCAGGCCGGCCTGCTCCTGGCCCACGCCGAATACGGCGTCCCCTTCGGCCACCAGTTCCTCGTCAGCGACCTCAGCGTGGCCGTCCGGCCCGCACACATGCGCGTGGCCGCCAGCCCCGCCTCCCTCGAACTCGAGGTCAGCTGCCGCGACATCAAAGAACGCCGCGGCGAGCTGACCGGCCTGCGCATCGAGGTGGACATCCACCGCGACGGCCACCTGACCGCCACCGGAGGCGGCGCACTGACCTGCATCCCCCCCAAGGTCTACCAGCGGCTGCGCGGCACCCAAGGCCCCGACGGCATCCAGGTGCTGCCCCTGACCGCCCCCGAACCACCCCAGAGGGTCGGACGCATGTCCCCCATGGACGTGGTCCTGTCCCCCATCGGCGAACCCGGCCGCTGGCAACTGCGCGTCGACACCCGCCACCCCGCCCTCTTCGACCACCCCCTCGACCACGTCCCCGGCATGCTCCTCATCGAAGCCGCCCGCCAAGCCGCCACCGCCACCCTCGGCCACACCACCCTCCCCCTCACCG
The DNA here is from genome assembly GCF_044540925.1 of Streptomyces sp. NPDC085900. Taxonomy (NCBI): domain Bacteria; kingdom Bacillati; phylum Actinomycetota; class Actinomycetes; order Kitasatosporales; family Streptomycetaceae; genus Streptomyces; species Streptomyces sp. NPDC085900. The sequence continues at coordinate 103,376 of NZ_JBITSP010000012.1, forward strand.
TCGAAAGCCAATTCCTGCGCTACGTCGAACTCGACACCCCCTGCCTCATCCAAGCCACCCCCACCGACAGCACGGACGAGCAGGGTGCGAAGCGCGTGCACGTCACCGCCCGACAGAACGCAACCACCGTCTTCTCCTGCACCCTCACCATGGCCCCACCCCACCACTGACCACCCCCGCGGCCTGCGCTCCCCCTCCCGAAAACCACGAACCTTCCGGGAGGGGGAGCACAGGCCGCCCGGGCCGCACCGGGCGGTCACCCACCGGGACGCGCAAACCACCACACCGCCCCCCGCCCACGCGGCAAACGCGCCCGCCCGCCAGACGGCCGGCCAGGGCGCCACCCGCAGCCACACCCCCAGCCGGACGGCGACCTCCCGGCACCGACGCGGGTGAGGGGAAGCCATCCCGGCCCGGCCCGCCCACGGCAAAGAACACCGCCGACCGGACCGCAACGAGACCCGCCCCACCGCCCCCATGCCGCATCCCAAACGACGACCGCGCCCGACAGCACCGCCCACCACACACGGGGGCCTTCGCCACGATCAAGAACCGCCCGCGGTAACAACGCTCGTGATCAATACACCTAGCGCGCAGGGTGATGTGGGCGGAAGGTCTCTTCCTCGGTGGCGGTGAAGGTAACGGTCAGCCGGCAGTCCAGTGCTGCGGCGATCCGGTCCAGCAGGGCGAGAGTCGGCAGGTCTTTGCCGGACTCGATCCGGGAGATTGCGGCCTGTCCGGTCCCCGCAAGTTCGGCCAGCCTGGCCTGGGACATCCCCCGCTGACTGCGCCACGACCGCACCAGGTGCGCGGTGTCGTTCACAGGCCGCTGTCCGCTCCGTAGCGGGGCAGCCCGGCCGTGTCGATCTTCCATCCGGCGACGGTAACCGTGTCACCGAAGAGGTAGTGCTGCCGATTGTCGTACGTGACCTCACCAGTACGGCGGGTGGGCGCCCAGTAATGCACGGCACTACCGTCCCGGGGATCGATGATCAGGCAGTGCGGAACTCCCATGGCCGGATAGTCCCGCAGCTTGCCTTCGTAGTCGTTGGCCGGGTTGGACCGCGAGACGATCTCGATGACCAGATGCGCGCGACGCGGGTCGATCGCGTCGCCCTCGGCGACGTCCTCCTCGCGGCATCCATACGCTGCCGATATGTGCCACCGGTAAGACTGCCCATGGCAAGGGGGCCGCAGTAGAGGGGGCAGGGTGCGACTCGAAGGGTGGCACTGGGTCGGCACGTTCACCGGGGTGGTGTTCCTCACGGTGGCCGCACTGCCGTTTGCCGCGTTTGCGGCGTGGGCCCTGGCCCGTCGGCGGAGGCTCGCCGGTGCCACGGCGGCGAGAGCGCGGCGCATGTCGCTCGCTGAGGTCGGCATTGTCTACGGGACGGTGCCACCTGTCTGGTTGATCCTGCTGCCGGGCGACGAGGGCCAGGCGGTCGTGAGTCTCCTGCCGCTGCGGGACCTGCTCGCGATGGACACGGGCCAGATCATCGGCAATCTTCTGGTGTTCGCGCCGCTGGGGTTCCTCGCCCCGCTGCGGTTTGCGCCGCTGGCATCGGTACGGCGAGTTCTGGCGCTCGGGGCCGGCTGCTCGGTCCTGGTCGAGACAGCGCAGTACGTCCTTCGACTTGACCGGGTGTCGTCCGTGGACGACGTGCTGCTCAACACCGCCGGGGCCGGTCTCGCCGCGCTGATCTCACGCCGCTGGTGGCGCGCCGCCAAGAGCCCGCTCGCGCCCGCGGGAGGAGCGGGTCGGGAACGGGCCTCCTAGGTCAAGGCTCTTGAGCTTGCCCCCTGCCGCAGGCTGCTCAAGGTTCAGGCGGAGTATCCCGACGAAGACCACCTGCTGCAAACCCCAGGCGGACCCGACGTCACCTACGGAACGCTCAACACCGAGCTGAAGACGCAGAGAATCCGCGTCCAGGAGACGGCACAGGTCACGATCCCGCAGGCGCCGCAGCCTGACAGCCAGTGACTCAGAAGCCCCGAAAAACACCGTCGCCGTCGACGGCACCGGCGAACTCCTCGAAGTCCATGTTCGCGCCCGAGAGGTTGTTCACGATGCTCCACAGCTCGGCTGCCACCACGCGGACACCACACCCACGATCACCCCGCAGGTCCACCACAAGGAGGGGCAGTTCGGCCGAGGTGACAGCCGCGGAGTCCGCCAGCACAGGAAGGGGATGCCGGTACGCGGGGAGGATCAGGTCGATGGCCTGGTCAGGCGTCAAGCCCTCCTACCTCCGGTCGTCGACGAGCGCGACGTTGGCCAGGAAGCCGTCCTTGCCGGGCGAATACAACGCCCCCCGAAGAGCGTCCCAGGCACCGTCCGCCGAGAAGTCAGTGCGCACAACAAGGGCTTTTAAAGTGCAGGGGAACTGCTTCATGCGCGGGCAGTACCGCCAAGCCCGTGAACCATTGCGCTCGCAGCGCCAGCTCACCACGGCAGGTGCCCGGATCGGTCGATGAACCCTCCCGTCGGGCCGTCCGGGCCGATCGTCGCGAGAGTCACGATGGACTCGGCGCCCTCGGCGACGCTGTGTCCCAGGCCGCCGGTGAAGTCGGTCGCGGTCTGCCCGGGGTCTGCGGCGTTGACCTTCACGTCCTTCAGTTCCTTGGCGTACTGCGTCGTGAGCATCGTGACCGCGGCCTTCGACGCGGCGTACAGCGGCAGGGCGTACTGCGACTCGATCCGCGCCGGGTCCTGGGTCAGGCCGAAGGAACCCATCCCGCTGGAGACGTTGACGATGACAGGGTTCGGTGACTTGCGCAGCAGCGGCAGGAACGCGTGGGTGACACGCACGATCCCCACGACGTTCACCTCGAGCACGGCGCTCATGTCCGCCGCGGTGTACTCCTCGACGGGGCCCACCTTGCCCAGGACGCCGGCGTTGTTGACCAGGACGTCGATCCTTCCCTCGTGCGCGGCGACGTCGGCGGCCGCGGCCCGGACCGAGGCGTCGTCGCTCACGTCGATCTGGACGAACCGGGCGCCGAGTGATGCGGCCGCGGCCCGGCCGCGCTCACGGTCGCGGGCCCCGACGATCACGCTGTGGCCCAGGGCGAGGAGCCGCCGCGCGGTGTGCAGACCGAGAGACTTGTTGGCCCCGGTGATGAACGTGGTGGTCATGCTGGCTCCTCCTGGCTGCCGGACAGCATCGTCGTGCGCTGTTCACGCACTCGATGCTGGGCCCTCGGCAGCGTCGGCGGGAGCTACGGGACTTCCTGGTACCGCGCGTACCACGCACCAGTCGGTGCGCTGCTCCCGACGCAGGAGACGGACAACCGGGGACCTCCGCCTCAGGGGGAGGACATGCTCTGGACACCGATGGTGGCGAGCAGTTCGAGTTTGCTGCGGGCGTCGGTGCCCGGCTGCGGCGTGTACACCACGAGGCGGAGATTGCTGTCCTGGGCGGCAAGGACGTCGGAGTTCAAGGCGATGTCTCCCACCTCCGGATGCCGGACGAGTTTGTGCGCACTGCGGTGACCGCCGACCGCCCGGCGGCTCCACAGCTCGGCAAAGCGTGCGCTGAGCTTCAGCCTCGACACCAGCGCCGCAAGGTCGGGATCGTCGGGGTACCGGCTCGTCGTCGCCCGCAGGTCGGCGACCAGGGACTCCTCGAAGGCCGCCCGCTCGGCCGCCGTCTGCCTCACCCGCGGCAGCTCACCCAGGAACTGCCGGACCAAGACGTTGCGTTCTCCCACACCACGGACCGTGGGATCGCCGAACGTCGCCGCGAACAGCCGATTCCAGTGCAGCAACTGCCAGGTGGCGTCGTAGACCGCCAGCGGACTGCCGGCGAGCTGGTCCACGATCCGGTACAGACTCCCCGGGATCATGCGCGGCACCCGGCTCGGACCCGCCGCATGACCGGCCATCCGCAACAGGTGAGCATGCTCCTCGCCGGACAGCTGCAGGGCACGCGCCAGGGCCGAACAGACCTGCGCCGACGGAGTCGCCACCCGCCCCTGCTCCAGCCGGACCACATACTCCACCGAGATACCCGCCAGCGCCGCCAGCTCCGCGCGCCGCAGACCGGGCACCCGACGGGGTGAACCGTGCGCGAAGCCCACCGCCGCGGCATCCAGCCGGTCCCGCCACGCCCGCAGCGCAGCACCGAGATCACTCATGCCCACCATCCTCCCGCACCCCCTCCCCCCACCGGGTGGCACGCACGTGCACCACGAAAACCCCGCCCCCGCCCCACACCCCAAAGGCCCAGAGCCAGACCGCGGCCGGAACAGCCGAGAAAGGAAGGCGACCCCACGGCCCGCGCGACCACCTTCCCCCAGCGGCACAGGCCGCCGGCCGTGACCACCTGCCCGGCACCCCACCCGCCGGGGCCTTCGACCACGACCCGCCACCGCCCCCCGGGTGGCCGGCCGCCCCCGGCGGGCCGGCCGGGCGAACGCTTCACAAAAGACAGACACCCCCCGGGGGGGGGCGGCCCGGCCGGTCACCCGGCGGGCGCGAAGGCCGCCAGATGATCCCTCGCCCACCCGGCGAACGTGCCCGCACGCCGGCCGGTCAACGCGCCGACCGTGTCCGTGACCCCCGCCTTCGCCCCGGCCCGCTGCCGCTGCGCGCTCTCAAGCAGCGCCTCGACGACCGGCGCCGGATAACGGGATGCCCACGCGGCGCGCGCCTCGTCCAGGGACAGCTCCTCACACCGCAGCCGCACCCCCAGCAGCCGGCCCAACTGCTCGGTCTGCCCGGCCGCGGTGACGGCCTGCGGCCCGGTCAGCGTGTAAGCACAGCCGGCATGCCCCTCCTGCGTCAGCACCCGCGCGGCCACCTCCGCAACATCGCGGGGATCCACACAGGCATGAGGCGAACTCCCGTACAGCGCACGCACGATACGCGCAGAGCGGACAGAAGGCGCCCACGCCAGCGCGTTGGAAGCAAACGCCCGCGGGCGCAACAACGTCCACTCAAGGCCCGAGACGCGCAGCAGATCCTCCATACCACGCTGCCAACGAGTGATCAGATCATCGGCCTGCTCATCCAGCACCCCGGCGGCGGACAGCTTCACCACCCGCCGCACCCCCGCCCCCCGCGCCGCCGCCAGGAACCGCTCGTCATCACCGCCCGCGAGATCCGTCGTGACCAAAAACGCCGTCCGCACACCCTCCAGCGCCACAGCCAGCGACGGCGGATCACGGTAATCCCCGCCAACCACCTCCACCCTCCCCGCCGCCCCCACCACCCGGACCAAGCCGGCCACCCGGGCCGGATCCCTGGCCATCACACGCACCCGCCAGCCGGCCCCAAACCGCCCCAACAGTTCCCGGCCCACCGTCCCCGTCCCCCCAGTCACCAAAATCACCACACCCACCCCTCCCCCTCGCCCACCCCGCCCCGCCCCGCGAACCGCCCATCAACTCCCGCCCCCCCGACGGCGACTGCCATACCGGACTCCCACCCCGCAGCTACGGCGCACACCTCCCACCCCACGCCAGGAAGGCGACACCTGCCCCCGCGTCCGGCACACCACCCCCGCCCCCGGGCGGCCCGGTGCGCAACTCCCGCCCCCGGGCGACCCAGTGCAGCGACTTTCGCCCCCGGGTGGCCCGGTGCGCGGCTTTCGCCTCCGGGCGGGGTGGCGCGGTGCGCGGCTTTCGCCCCCGGGTGGCCCGGTGCGCGGCTTTCGCCTCCGGGCGGGGTGGCGCGGTGCGCGACTTTCGCCTCCGTGGCCTGCACGGGCTCTCGCCCCGCCCGATTCGGTGCAAGGTGCCGGCTCTCTCGCGGAGTGCGGCACGAACGCCCGCCCCGCCGCGGTCGGGCGCGGCTCCCGCCGCCGGGTGCGGTCCCCGGCTCCCGTCCCCGCAGCGCGGCCAAGACCCCCCTCCCCGGGAGTGGTGACGCCTCTGGGTGGAGCTCCTTGAACGTTTCACGACAGGAAGGGGTGCCGCTCCCGCCAAACACCTGTAATATACAAACTGGACGGTTTTTTATTGGGTCGTGGGGCTCACCGGCACACAGGAGGAGGCCGACATGGTGAAACAGGAACGGGCGGCGCGGACCCGGCGCGTGATCCTGTCGGCGGCAGCCAGGATCTTCGAAGAACGCGGCTACCAGGCAGCCACCGTCAACGAGATCCTCGCCAGCGCCGGCGTGACCAAGGGAGCCCTGTACTTCCACTTCCCCTCCAAAGAACACCTCGCCGAAGGCGTCCTGCACGCCCAGGACCTCGACGTCCCCATCCCCGAACGCGCCTGCAAAATCCAGCAGATGGTCGACACCGTCGTCCTGCACGCCCACCGCCTGCAAACCGACCCCATGGTCAGGGCCGGCGTCCGCCTCTCCCTCGACCAACAAGCCCAAGGACTCGACCGCAGCGGACCCTTCCTGCGCTGGAGCGAGGTCGGCACCCAACTCCTGAGCGAAGCCAAGACCCAAGGCGAACTCCTGCCCCACGTCACCCCCACCGAGACCGCCGACGTCCTCGTCGGCGCCTTCGCCGGCATCCAGGCCATGTCCCAGGCCCTGACCAACTACCAAGACCTCCCCACCCGCGTCAGCGCCCTGCTCCGCCACATCCTGCCCAGCGTCGTCGTCCCCTCCATCCTCACCGCCGTCGACCTCACCCCCACCCGCGGCGCAGACGTCTACACCGAACTCCAAACCCTCCACCCCGACCTCCCCACCCTCCACCCCGAACGACAACCCGCAGCCGTCAGCTGACCCCCCGGCCAAGAACACCAGCCCCCCCCACGCAACGCCCCGGCCGGCGTATCCCCGCAGACGCACTCCGTCAGCGGTGGGCGCATACCGGTTCAGTCCGGCAGGCGGCGTCCTGGTACAGGCCGCAACGACGGCTCCGTCATGAAGACGGCACACCTCACCACGGCCGAGGGCGGACAGGCCGGAGCGCACCCGTGGCAGGACGCCGCCGCCTCAGGACCGCGCCACCCCGGCAACACCCCCCCGGCACGCCGCGCAGGTGCGGGAGCCCGCACTGTCAGCTGACCGACCCGGCCAGCACACCAGGGCTCTTCACTGCCCCGGCCGGCCCGAAGAGCGCCGTCAGCGCAGCGGCCAGCCCGCCGGCCCCCGACGCCCAGGCGTCCGGCCCCTCAGCATCCGACGCCCAGGCGACGTAACCATCCGGGCGCACCAGCAGCGCGCAGGGCAGACCCGGCACCGGCTCCGCCCGCACCACCCGCACCCGGCCCGCCCAGCGCTCAGCCTGCCCGGCACAAGCGGCGGCGGTGCCGCGACGGTCGCCCAGGAGCAGCAGCAGCGGCGAGCCCTCGGTCAGCAGACCGATCACATCCGCCGGGCCCCGGCGGGTGTGCAGGACCGTGTTGTGCAGGAACGTTCCCTCCCAAGCAGGAGAGCCGTCACCACGCCCGGGGAGCACGGTGTCCTGGGCAGAGACCATCGACGCCAGCACACCACTCTCCCCGCCCCGGGCCAGCAACTCCCCGAACAGCGCCCGCAACGGCTCCAGTTCCGGACCGGGCCGCATCAAAGCGAGCTGGGCACGCGTGTGGTCGATCACCCGCTGCGCCGCCGGCCGCCGCTCCAGGTCATAGCTGTCCAGCAGCCCCTGCCCCGCCTCACCCCGCACCGCCAACGCCAGCTTCCAGCCCAGATTCACCGCATCCAGCACCCCCGTACTCAACCCCTGCCCCCCGATCGGGAAATGCACATGCGCCGCATCCCCCGCCAACAACACCCGCCCCTTGCGGTAACAGGCCGCCAGCCGGGAGAAATCACTGAACCTGCTCAACCACCTCCCCTCCCCCAACACCACATCCCGGCCGGTGATCCAGCCCACCTCCCGCTGCAACTCCTCCAGCCCCAGCGGCCGATCACGCTCCACGGACGCACCCGAACAGTTCAGCGTGCGCAGGCGGACCCACCCGCCCTCCAGGGGCCTGGCCACGATCCAGCCCCGCTCGGTGCGCTGCCAGCCCGCCTCCAGGCCCTCGCCTCCCTCGACGCGGACGTCGCCCGCCATCGCCGACACCGTGGCCGGAGAGGAACACGAAGCAAAACCCGCCTCACGACGCACCACACTGCGGGCCCCGTCCGCCCCCACCAGATAGCGCCCCCGGCACACCACCACGCCGCCCGGCCCCCGCGCGGTCACCCTCACCCCGCCCGGCCCCTGCCGCACCCCCGCCACCCGGAACCCGCGCAACACCCGCACACCCACCGCCCGCGCCCGCCCCTCGAAATGCCGCTCGAGTTCCTGCTGCGCACACTTCAACACCGGCACCGGCTCCCCCACCGGCACCGAAATCACCAACCCCGCCATCCCCGCAAAATGAAACACACTGCTGCTCACCGGCACCCCCCCGGCACTCCCCCCACCCGCCCCGCCCCCACGGCCCTCACGCCCGGCCGCCAGCCCGCCCAAAAACCCCCGCCGCACCAGACACTGCACCGCCCGCGCATGCACCGTCGTCGCCCTCGGACACCGAGAAACCCCCGCCCGCGACTCCACCACCACCGTGCGCACCCCCCGCCCCGCCAACTCACACGCCAGCAACAACCCCACCGGCCCCCCACCCACAACCACCACATCCCCCGCAACACCCCGCACCATCCCCAACCTCCCCCAGACACCGACCAGCCAACGAACAGCACACGAACGACGAGGCGAAGGAGACGCAGCACACCCAACCCCGGCAGCCACCCCACCCCGAACAACCCCCACCCCCCAGGACACCAACCGCCTACCCCCAGGAAGCCGAGCCGCCCAGCCACCCGCCCGCACGAGCGAACACCAAAAAAGATACCGGGCGAGCGGTTTTCCAGCAACGGCCGTACACACCCAAAAACCCACCACACCCCACCCCAAAACCACACCCACCAAAACCAGAAACGCCGCCGACAGAACGCACCCCCAAGAGACGCCAAACCACCCACCCCACAACGAAGTCGGCAACCGTCAAACCCGCCGCAGCACCACACCCCCCCCAACCCCCGCACCACCGACCAACCACACCCCCGCAACACCCCCACCAAGCCCGCCCACGCCGACACCAACAAACCAAACCAGGCCACAAGACACACCAACACCAAGCCCACCGGGGCCGAGAGGGCGGATTCAACTGGTCGTCGCAACACCCTGATCTCGGAGGTGTGCGACGTGGCCACGGCGGACTGGAGTTTGAAGACCAGCGATGTTCCGGAAGGGCGCCGTCGGCAGTGGCGCGCTGACCGTGCCTTGCGGCCGGCGATGCGCTCGCCGGGGCGGCCTGACCCGTCTCGGGTCGTGCAGCGCCAGTTCTGGCGACTGATCGCCACGGGGATCACGACCGCGGAGGCGTCGCTGGCGGTCGGCGTGTCGTGGCCGGTGGGTGCGAGGTGGTTTCGTCACGCTGGCGGCATGCCTCCGATCTCGTTGGCCGAGCCCACGGGGCGGTACCTCACGTTCGAAGAGCGCGAGGAGATCGCGATCCTCTGGGCGATGAGCAAGGGCGTGCGCGAGATCGCAGCGCCCTGGGGCGTGACCCCGGGACAATCTCTCGCGAACTGCGCCGCAACGCCGCCACACGCAGCGGCAAGCAGGAGTACCGCGCGACGGTCGCCCAGTGGAAGGGTCAGCAGGCGGCCAAGCGCCCGAAGAGTGCAAAGCTCCTGGACAACGACCAGTTGCGGGAGTACGTGCAGGAGCGTCTCTCTGGGAACGTTCGCGGCCCTGACGGGACGGTCGTCGCGGGACCGCAGACGCCTGCCTGGAAGGGGCTGAACAAGCCGCACCGGCAGGACAGGCGGTGGGCGACAGCATGGAGCCCGGAACAGATCTCGCACCGGTTGAGGGTCGACTTCCCCGAGGATGAGTCCATGCGCATCAGCCACGAGGCGATCTACCAGGCACTGTTCATTGAGGGCCGTGGGGCGCTCAAGCGGGAGGTGGTCACGTACCTGCGCACCGGCCGGGCGCTGCGGGTTCCCCGAGCGCGGTCGCAGAACAAGCCGCAGGGGCATATCACCGCGGACGTCGTCCTCAGCGAACGCCCCGCCGAGGCCGAAGACCGCGCGGTCCCCGGACACTGGGAAGGCGATTTGATCATCGGGACGGGCCGATCCGCGATGCCGAAGGCGTTGCACCAGTCGTCGAGCTGACCACTGGGGAGCAGGTGTGGCATCAGCGTGGATACGCCGCCGAACTTCTGGATCAGCAGGACGCGGCCGCCCACGCCCTGACCATCACGGTCACTCCCACGATGAAAGGCACCTTGTGCAGACCACCGACGCCACCCCCTCCCGCCCGACCATCGTCGTGCTGTGCGGATCCACCCGCTTTTGGGACGCCCTCGCCGAAGCCAACGCCTACGAGACCGCGGCCGGCCGGATCGTCCTTGCCCCCGGCTGCGACATGAAACGCCCGCACCCGCTGTGGGCCGACTCCCAGCAGGCCGACCGCATCAAGGCAGTGCTGGATGACCTGCATCTGAGGAAGATCGACCTCGCTGACGAGGTCCTCGTCGTTAATCCCGGCGGCTACATCGGCGACAGCACCCGTCGCGAGATCGCCTACGCACAGCGTCCTCGGCAAGCCCCTCCGCTACACCCACCCCCCAGAAGGAGATGACCGCTGACCCACGCGGTGCTCCCGCTAGATGAGAACAAGGGCCTGGTGGCCCACGGTGTATCTGTGGGCCACCAGGCCCCTTTTGCGTTGCTTCGGCTTCTAGTAACGCGATGGCGAGCGCCCTCGCGAGCGACACCTCAACATGCGGCACCGAGCCGACATCCACGCGTCCACGAGCGTCGTGGTCGAGACGCCGGGTGGCCTCGCGCAGGGCATCATCCTCGTCGCTCGAGACAGTCCAGGCCCGCCGTCGGTTGTGGTCCCGACTTCGCCCTCGTGTCGGGCGCTGTGGGCTCGCATCGAATGGACTCTGGATAAGCTCCCCGTCTCCGGACCCCAGAGCACATTGGGGTCCTCGCGTTTGCCGGTAAGAACCGCGTCACCAGCCGCAAACGGCGGCAGCAACCGGGCGGGGACTCAAGGAGCCGAGCCTGCTGCACAGCTCGGTGCCGGCCTGGTGGACACCGGCGGAGTGCCTGCGGCGCGGATGGCGGCGCTGGCCCGGTATGGGCTGGGCTCGAAGGCCCCGACCTCGCGGGACCTGGAGGAGAGCCGGAAGACCGCGACGATGCTGGCCACGGTCCGGCACCTGGAGACCGCCTCCGTGGACGACGCCCTGGACGTCGGACCCCGCGTTGCGCGCGGTCCGACGCTTCTCATGGGATGAACTTCACCTCTGGGAAGGCCGCGCTCGGGCCGTCGAGCAGATGTCCCCGGCGGTGTCGCAGGTGTAGGTCGAAGAACGCGAGCGGGTAAGCCTGCTGGATCCGGACCCCCCGAGCCGGATCGAGGGTGCCGATCATGTCCTGGATCTGCTGGTTGGTCATGCCGAGGACCTTCCCCGCTTGCGGGATCAGTGTCGCGTCGTCGCCGTACGTCTTGTGGATGGCCCCGTCGGCCTGGATGTTGAGCCGCCAACCACGAAGGTGTGTCCAGAACTCGGCGACGTCCGGCATGGCGGCCCGGGTAAACGAAGCGGTCATCATCATGAACGGCCGGTCCAGGTCGGTGGAGATGGTCGGCTGCATCGGACCGTCGATACTGAGCCCGGCGCCAACACGCTGGTCGGCGAGCATAGTGAGCGCGGTGGCGGTGCCACCCTTCGACCAGCCGAACGCGCCGATGCACCTCGGGTCGAGGGCGCCGGGCAGGCCCTGGGGCAGTGGCCTGCCCTCGACGTCGGGGTTGTGCCCGCCGGCAAGGCCCTCGACGACGTCGAGCACGAACCGGAGGTCCGTGGCGAAGTCCCGGGGCCCCAGAAACGGCGGGACCACTGCCGGAACGGTGAGTCGACCGTCGGGGAACTCGCTGAACGCGTCGTACGTGTGGTCGACGGTGAGCACGGCGTAGCCGTGGCTGGCGAGTTCCTGGACCATGATGGTGTGGTCGCCGCGATGGCTGCCCGCGCCGTGCGAGTACACGAGGACGGGCAGGCGATGGCCCGTTTGGTGCACGGGTGCGCCGACGTGTGCGGCGGTGAGTGGGCCGAGGGCGGGATCGAGGGGGAAGCCGACGTCCGTCAGAAACGCCCGCAGCGCACCCTGGGTCACCCAGGGAGCACGCGGCAGGTCCTTCGTCTTGCAAGCGGGGTACCAGACGCTGGCCATCAACTCGCGGGGATGCCCCGGGCCGGCCACAGGATCCGGACGCGAGGTGTCGACGAGGTGGAGCGGCACCGTGCCCACCGGGTGCGGCCCGGTGGGGGCGGGCAGTGTGAGCTGTACCGGGCCGGTGGCGGCCGAAGCCGCCCATGCCTGGCGCGCTGCGCTGATCGGTACGGCGGCCCCGACGCTGGCAGCCAGCGCGGCTGTGAGCATGCGCCGGCGCGTCAGGTCCGTTCTCGGGCTGGCCGGTGTGGTGGTCACATGTCCTCCCCGGGGTTCTTGGTCGGTGTCTCGATCTGCTGGATGAGTCGCTTGAGCTGGGTGACTTCGTCGCGCAGCGCGCGCTCGCCCGCGGGGGTGAGGGAGAGCCAGGTGCGGGCGCGCTTGCCCTCGTAGCCCTTCTCGATCTCGACCAGTCCGGCCTTCTCCAGGACGGTGAGATGCTGGCTGAGATTTCCGGCGGTGAGGCCGAGTGCCGTGCGTAGGAAGCCGAACTCGACCCGGCGTGCCTGGTGGGCCACGGTGAGGATGCCGAGACGGACGCGCTGGTGGACCACGTCGTTCAGGCCGTTGACGGGATGCTGATCGGGCTCGGAGGTCATGAGACGTCGTGCCGACGGGATCGCTCGGCCAGGCCGAAGCCGAGGGCGCCGAGCAGGAGGAGCAAAGCCTGGAGGCCAAGGCGGGGCGCGGCGGACCAGGGGGAGGTGACGGGGATGAACTGGAAGAGCTGGAAGCGGGTGAGGAACGGCACCAGGAACAGGGCCAGGTACGCCAGGGCGAGCAGCAGCAGGGCACGGCTGCGCTCCACCCAGGACAGTACGAGCAGCGGCAGTCCGACGGCCGTGACGTTGCCGACGAGCATTCCGACGAACCCCGTCGCCTCGGAAGTGGGGTCGAGGTGCAGGCCCCAGAAGTCGATCGGGTCGCCGGGCTGCGGGAGCCCGTGACGGGTGGCCCAGAACGTGGTGGCGGCCACCAGGCCAAGCAGGGCTACCCCGGTGAGAATGTACGGCCGGACCGGGGTGCCGACACCCCGGTCGCGGGAGCGGCGGATGTAGAAGAACGTCGTCGCGACGTAGGCGAGGGCAAGCCCGAGGTCCCAATAGTACGGCGAACCCTGCTTCACCCCCACGGTGCAGCCCATGTCTGCGGCGGGGGCGGTTGCCGGGCAGGGAACGGTCTCGACGTGGAAGGTGAAGCGGTTGACCAGGATGCCGCCCAGCGTGAGCGCGCCGAGCAGCAGGAGAGGAAACCAGGTGCCGCGCTGAGCGGCTCGGACCTTGCGGGTCAATTCACCGAGACCGGCGAGGACTTCGTGAGGCGTGCCTTGCGAGGGCATCGAAGCGTCTGTCACCCAGTCAGCTTTGCATCACAAACCAGTTATGGCAAGAAATCTGTGTGCACTCCAAGATCGGATTCGGAAAACCCGTGTGGCCCCGGGTCGACCCCGCTGGCTTGCGTTGATGCCAAGGGGCCATCAAGTCCTTGCCCCAACACCTTCAGGCGCGCGCCACCGGCGGGCAGAAGCTCGACCGCCAGATCGATGCCCTCACCGCGGCCGGGTGCCGGCGCATCTTCGCCGACAAGAGGTGCGGCAAGGACGACCTCCGGCCCGAGCTCAAGGCCTGCCACGCCTTCCTCGCCGCCGGCGACACCCTGGTGGTCCCCGCGCTGGACCGCTACGGTCGCTCCCTCAAGGACCTGGTCACCATGGTTGGCGAACTGCGGCGCCGCGAGATCGGCTTCTGCTCGCTGCACGAGCGCCTGGACACCACCACCCCCGGCGGCCGGCTCGTTTTCCACGTCTTCCGCTCGCCGAGTTCATCCGTGAGCTGATCGTCTCCGGTGCCCGCGAGGGCTTGGATCCTCGTCGGCACCATTCCCGGTCTCGACCACCTCCGCGGCCGGTCCACGCCCCTGGTCTCCCGACATCCCGATCCGGCCCAGGCACTCGCCATCGCCCTTCAGGTCAGGGGGAGGACCGGCGCCGGGCACTCCGCCTTCTCGCCGATCTCGCTCCTGCCGTACCGGAGTTCCGCATCTCCGGGTCCCCGCTTTCCGACCTCGCCGCCGTCGCCCAGGACGACCATCTCGCTGCATACCTCGGTCTCGGCCAGGATCCGGACCGGACCACTCCGGGCCTCGCCGTGGTCCGCGCCTGCGGCGGCGCCGTCCGTGAGGGGCACACTGCGGACGGCCTCCGTGTCGAGATCGGGGGAGTCCCCGAACTTGTGGACACTGTGGCGGATTTGGTGATAGTTAGATGATCTGATCAAGGGGAGAGGTCATGCCACGAAGACTCGGACCGGTGCCGTCCACGCACTACGAGCATCTGACGTCAGACTCCGCCTATGGGTCATCCCGGATCCGGGTCTCCCAACCCCACCCCATCAACCTCGAACGTCCCGCCACCGGCGCCCACCGCGCCACCCTCGCCTGCGCCACCTGCGGCGACCCCGTCGAGATCACCGTCCTCAGTCTCGCCGCCACCAAGCTCTGGCGCCTCGGCTGGCTCCTGGCCTCCGCCCTCAGCCTGATCCTGGTCGTGACGTGCGTCCTGGGCGTGAAGAGCACCGTTCCGGACGGCGGCGCGCTGCCCCTTTTCACCCTCGGCCTGCTGTCCGGCATCCTGCTCTCCGTCTACGCCATCCTGCACTGGCGGCACGAGGACGGAGTCCGCGGCCCCGGCCTCCCCTGGCGCAGCGGCAGACACTATGTCCGCCACTTCTGGGCCGGCCCACGCTGACAGCGGAGCCGAGGAGATCTCCCGCAAGCCGTGGACCAGTCCGTTGGGGGGAAGACGGTTGAGCCGGGCGGTGGCCTCGGGCCCGTACGGATGCCTTCTCTTGGCGCGGCTGCCAGCCGCGCCGAACGGCTGCCTGGCCGGGGTCCGCCTGATCACGGACGGCTCACCGACATCACGCATTCGAGTTCAGTAACGGGCCTTCGATTCACGTCCCGGCTCGTCAGCGGCCATGCGGGCTGCGAGATAGACATTCCAGTCGTCTTTGGCATAGTTCGCCCACCTCTGGGCTGCGCTGGGGTGCATGCCGAACAGATCGGCAACCACGATGGGCGGGAGGCTGGTAACCGCTTCGATCATCACGGTGTTGCGGGCGGCGAGGACGGGTAGCCCGAACTGATGCAGCAGGTTGTGAGTGCCGACCGCGTTCCTTGGCCTGCCCGATGCCTTACCCGGGAAGAGGTGGCCGTCCCCGTTGCCGAACTGCTGGCGTATCCGTGAGTCGGTCACGGGCTGATGTCCTCGGGCCGGGCGAGCGGGTTGGCCAGCAGCCGGGTGGACTCCTCGAACGCAAGCTGCTACGGGTGCTCCGGCGATCACACCGCTACTGAGATTCTTCACGTGATGTCGCTAGTTCCGGCTGCTGAACAGCAACAATGCTCGACCCATGAACGGCTACGCCCAAAGATCACCAGTAGACACTCTCGGCTCAAGCATCCAGCACCTTACGAATCTGTCGTTGCGTCACCTTGTGCCGGACGCAGCCAAAAAGCCGCTCCAGTTCGGAGCGACCCGCTTGTTGAGGGACGCGGGCCAGGGCGCGTACGGCAGTGCCGGTCAGCGGGGTTCGCACGGGTGCACGTTCGACCAGGTCTCCAAGGGTGCGGATGGATACGGGATGCGGGGGCAACAAGGAGAGCAGCCAGGTCAACCCGGCGAGTGCAGGCAAGTTGTACGGGTCGTAGCCCCCGTCCCCGCGACCCCCGCCACTGGCGGTGAGGTCCAGCCAGGGCGTCACCGCCCGGCGGATCTCCTCGGTGCCGATCGGGGCGGTGAGGGCCAGCGCCCTGCGGTCCCAGGCGCGCGTGGGGCGCGCCACCGGCGCGAGCAGAGCGTGGCCGATGACGCCGGGCCAGGGCTCGCCAAGCGAGGGCAAGTCGGTGAGCAATGCATCGGCCCATGGCTCGCCGGGGTTGAGTACGGGGTGGCGAAGGCGGTCGAGCACCGGTGTCACGCATTCCGTGGGCCAGGCGTGCTCCAGCGCGGAGCGGCGAAGCAGGGCGACGACCGGTTCGGGTACGTGCCTGCCGGCGTCCAGCAGAGCCTGGCTGCACGTCCACAGCTCGTCGCTGATTCCACAGGACCAGAACTGATCTGCCATCTCCATCAGCAAGGCTTCCCATGCCTGGCACCAGTCGGCATCGGCGATGTCACGCGAGACTGCGGCGAGCAGCACCAGCCCGCGGTTACCGACCCCACTGTCTGCCGGTGTCGTTACTGCCTGCTCCACGAAAGACCGGGCCAGTGCAATGCGGTCTGCCTCTGACAGACCGCGCAGCACCGTCGTCACTCCGAAGCCCTCGTGCCATGAGTCCTCCGCAAGGAGCAAGGCACGCGACAGCTCGGCAAGGTCGCCCTTGCTTGCCAGCTCCCCTATGTAAGGGCTGTCCCGTAAATGATTTTGGACTTACCTGCTGACCGGCTCGTTCCTTGGTCACCCGGCGAGGGCGAGGTTGTGCAGGCGGGCGATGCCGAGCATCGCGTGGTGGACGCCGTCGCCTTTCAGGCGGCAGTCACGCAGGATCTTCCAGCTCTTCATGCGGGCGAAGACGTGCTCGACGCGGGCTCGGACTTTGCGGTGGGAGGCGTTGTGTTCCTCTTTCCAGTCCGGGAGTTCGGTCTGACCGGGCTCGCGGCGGTGCGGGATGACCAGGCCGGTGCCTCGGTAGCCGCCGTCCGCGATCACTACGGCCTTGCCGACTGCGGCCTTGGCGCCGGACAACTCCCATGCCTTGCAGTCGTTGCGGTTGCCAGGCAACGGTCGGCCGACAGCGACGACGAGCCGAGTGTCTGCGTCGATGACGACCTGGTGATTCGTGGAGTACCGATAGTTCTTCGACTGCTCGGCGACGGTGTGGTCACGGGTGGGAACCAAGGTGCCGTCAACGATAAGCACAGTGTCCCTGCGGAACCGCTTACGCGGTTGGAGTGCGAGCGACGGTGCAAGGTGGTCGATGATGCGGCCGGCTGCCGATTTCGAGACCCCGAACAGCGGCGCCAACTGCCTCAGAGTCAGGTGCGTCCGCCAGTACGCCGCGATCAGCAGAACCCGGTCCTCCAGCGGCAGGCTCCACGGTCGCCCCCTGCGGACCGCGTCCGCGCCTTCGCGTCGCAGTGCGGTCAGCAGCTTGCCGAACTGCCGCGGGCTCATCCCGGCGAACGGGGCTATCCAGGACGGATCCGACGCAGTGATCACACCAGCCACATCAAGATCATCCCACCGGATGTCCGTGCGGCCGAGGCCACATCCACCGATAACAGCAGCCGATGAGGGGGAAGCGGCGCATGGGTAGTCTCTTGAAGCGGGTCTCGGGGATCAACTGGAACGAACTCCGTGACGCACAACAGGCCCCGGCTGGAACCATCCCCCCTCTGTTGTCCCGGATCGCGTATGCCGATGAGGACACCGCACGTCTTGCCATAGACGAACTAGGCGACACTGTTTGCGCATTGGGCTTCGTAGTCGGCGAGGCGACGGCCCCGACGGTTCCGTTCCTCCTCGAACTGGCCGGAGCCCCGCATGTGCCCTGCAAGGCCGAGTTGTTGGACTTACTGGGAAGCATCTGCCGGGCCGAGCAATGGCACTCCGCCGCTGCGGTGGCAAGGGACAGCAAGTACTACACGAGCTACAGGGAGCAACCCGGCTGGGAGGCGGCCGCCAGGGCAGCAGTAACCGCAGGCCGGCCAGTCATCGAAGGTCTCGCCGCATCCGTGCGGCCGGAGGAGTCGGCTCCCGCACGCAAGCTTCTGCAGGTCATGGACGAGGTGCCGCCGTTTCCAAAGCTCTGAGCGGTCATTGCGGGACAGCCTTTAGTCAACTCGCGCAGCTGGGTCCCACGGTGACGTCACCAATTCCATGGCTGGAGCGTAAGGGCAGCCACCGACAACGCGAGGGGAACGCGATTCGAAGGACTTCCCTCCCCCGCGCCTACCCGATGATCTCTGGGCGAGTGGTTGGCGAGATCAAGCATTGATGCTGTTCCGGCAGCTGAGAAGGGCGACATCACGCGAAGAATCTCAGTAGCCGTTCGAGGGTGTGCCCGGCTTGTCGGCGGGTCCCTTGGGCCGCTTGTTGGGCCGGTAGCTGGGGCCGTTCATGATGACCTGGTGGCTGGAGTTGATCAGCCGGTCCAGCAACGACTCGGCGACGACCGGGGTGGGGAAGAGGGGATACCAGTCGCTCGGCGCCCTGTTGCTCGTGATGATCAGAGACCGGCCCTGCCGCTCGGAGACGAGTTCGTAGAGGTCATCGGCCTGGGACGCGGACAGCTGGCGCATGGCGAAGTCGTCGAGGATGAGCAGGTCAGGGCGGATCAGTTCACGCATGCGCCTGTCCCAGGTGCGGTCCGCGTGGCCGCCGGCGAGCTCGGCGAGGATGCGGCTGGTCTTGGCGAAGCGGACATGACGGACTCACCGGAGTGGAGCCAGCGCAGGGCCGCAAGGTCGCGGATCTGGGCGGCAGGCAGCTTCGGAAAGGCGTTGAAGTCGAAGCCCTCCAGGGTGGCCTGCTGCTCGAACTTGGCCTTGCGCAGGCGGCGTTCGAGCGCGACGGATTCACGCCGGGTGATCTCGTCGTGGCAGAGGACCTGGAGGAAGTCGAGGTGACCGAGTTCGCCCTTCTGGGCCTGGGTGAGGCGGCGTCGAGGGTTTCGAGCATGCCGGACAGCTGCAGGGTCTTGAGGGAGTCACGCAGGGCGGTGGTCATCACGCTCACCGGGCGGCCTCCTCGGCGTCATCGTGGCCCTGGTCATCGTGGGCGCCGCCGGGGATCTGGGTGGGGATTGTGGCCGCGAACAGGCCCTCGGGCCCGTGCAGGAAGGCGGAGGCTCCGCCGTCGCCGGTCTCGGGTTCCGGGTCGGTCTCGGTGCCGGCGACCAGGATGCCCTTGACAGTGCGGTAGGACGGGTCGCCGACCGCGATCGCCTTGCGGCAGGCGGCCTCCAGGCGCGTGTCGCCGTACTTCTTGCGCAGCCCGAGTACCCCCTGGGCGGCCCGGAGCCGGTAGAGGGCGTTGACCTCCAGGAGCTGGTCGATCACCTCCCGGCAGGCGTCACCGACCTGGGATGCCTGGCCGCGGCACCAGATCGGCGTCCGCATCTGGAAAGCGATCTTCTCCGGCGGGTAGTCAACCTTGTCGGTGCGTTTGCCCTGCTCAAGTGCCGCGTGGGTCTTGACCAGTTCACCGTCGTGGAAGACCTGCACGGTGACGGCGGTGGCGCGGACATCGACACGGCGGCCGATCAGTTTCCAGGGCACCGAGTAGAGGGTGCGGCCGACCTTGATGTGAATGTCCGGGCCGACCGGTTTCGTGCTTGAGTGGAAGTCGAGCCCCCTCGACCCGGGTGCTTCGACTGTTGGCTATGTCAGCTTGGGTCGACTGTCCCAGGGTGTACACAGCGTACTTATTTATGTAAACCCTGGGGCGGGTGTGAACGATCACCTTGAGAATCAATTCGAGGTTCAATAGATCCTTCCCCTTCACGCCGTTGGTCGTCCGTCTTTAGGCGGCCTGGACCGCGGCGATCGCCTGCTCGTAGGTGTCCCTCTGGGTGTCGATGGTCAGCTGCACGCCCTCTCCCTCCGTGGTCTCCTCGCCCATCCTGGACCCCACCGACGCAAGGCCGAAGGCGGTGCGGCGGAAGTCGCTCGCAGCCGCCCGGGCCCGCTTCGCGCCCGGCCACTCGGTGCGGTAGCGCCCTTGCGGCAGCCGGCGCATCACGAGTTCCTGGGCGACGTCGGTGATCGCCTCCGGGTCGGCGTAGCTCGTCTCGATGGGGATGAGGACGCTGGAGAGCAGGACGTCGTCGGGGTTGAGGCCGAGCAGGGCGTAGGACCAGCCTTTGTGTTCCTCCCAGTTCAGGCGGATGCCGCCGTGGCCGTGGGTGCGGCTGGAGTCCCACTGCAGGAGCATGTAGCCGGCCAGGTCCCACCGGATGCTGTTGATGTTGGCTCGCACCAGGCCGGGCGGGATGCCGCGGGCGAGCAGGGCGGCGTCGACGGCTTGGACGCAGGGCCAGTGCGGCAGTTCCTGGGGCCAGCCGGGGCGGCCGGGCGGGTCGAGCAGCACAGGCACTCACCTCCACAGGGCCGGACGGATCGGTGCGGGCCCATACAGATCGGTCGGGTCAGGAGGCGTGGCGGAAGACGGCGGCCGGACCGATGACGGCCGCGCTGCAGGCGGGCTTCGCGAGCGTTGTCCAGGCTGATCTGCGTGGCGACCTGGTCGGCGTCGACGAGGTCCTCGCCCTTGAGGACGAGCCCGGTCAGGCGTCCGCGTTGCAGGCCGGCGGCGTCCATCAGCTGGTAGGCGAGCTGGCGCAGGTCGTCGTCGTGCGCGGACGGCTCCGCGAGACGGCGGGTCTTCTCCCAGCGGCTGCCCCGGCGAAGCGCAGGGTGAGGGTCACGGCCTGGGCGGCCTGGCCGCGGCGGCGCAGCAGCAGATCCAGTTGGACCACGAGCTCGAGCAGGGCGGCGCGGACGGCGGCGCCGTCCAGTACATGGTGGTCGAAGGCGCGGCTGACGGCCGCGGCAGCGGGCAGCGCGCGCGGGACGACGGGGCGGGGGTCGATGCCGCGGGCCCGGTCGGCCGCCGTCCG
Organism: Streptomyces sp. NPDC085900; assembly: GCF_044540925.1. Taxonomy (NCBI): domain Bacteria; kingdom Bacillati; phylum Actinomycetota; class Actinomycetes; order Kitasatosporales; family Streptomycetaceae; genus Streptomyces; species Streptomyces sp. NPDC085900. The sequence continues at coordinate 124,161 of NZ_JBITSP010000012.1, forward strand.
GCCGGCCCGGCCACCGAGCAGACGCTTCACGGTGTCGGGTGAGACGGCGGCGAGCAGGCCCACGCTGTGGATGCCGTACTCGCGCAGCACCCCAGCCTGGCGAGGGCCAATGCCGTGCAGCGCTTCTACGGGCAGCGGACCCAGCCAGGTGGCGACATCGTCGGGGGCGACGGCGAGGACGCCGCCGGGTTCCGGCACCTGGGCGGAGGCGGTGGTGGCCACGGTGATCGACGGGCCGATGCCGACCCGAACGTCGACCCCCAGACGGGAGAGCGTACGTGCTCGCAGGACCTCTCCCAGGTGGCCTGCGTCGGTGCCGTGGTAGCGCAGGGCGCCCTTCAGCTCAACCAGCGCTGCGGTGGGCGGCAGTGCCTGCACCACCGGGGACAGCTCCGCGAGCTGCTCCAGGACCTGCCGGTAGGCCTCCTCCCCCAGCCGGTTCGGGCAGCGCACATGCATCACCGTCGACACCACACGCGTCGGCTGGCCGCTCGTCATGACCCTCACCTCCCACACCCCACGTTATCGAACAAAAAATCGAACACGCGAGAGGCGCGAAGCATGGATCATGAGCATAGAATCAAAAATGTGTTCGATGACCTGCCGCCCGACCTGGACCGCCTGCGTACCCTGCGCACCTGGCACGCTGTGGGTGCAGCGCATCGACGCCAAGATCCACGCCCTGCTGCGGCGCCAGGCCGAAGCCGAGCACGGCCGCCGCCACCGGCCACCGACGCCGGACTGGGTCGTCGAAGTGGGTATCGACACCGGACGGCCGCGTATTCAGTTGCACGCCGGAGACTGCTACATGCTCGGCTCCCGCCGTCGGCCCGTCGACCGCGACGAAGCCCGCCGGCTCCTGGCCGACGGCCTGCGCGCCTGCACCCACTGCCGGCCCGACAACCGGCTCGAGGTCCTCGACTTATCCCGGCCCACGACTCTCCGCGCCGCTCGAACCTCTGTGCCATGCCGCCCGATACCCTCCCCACTGGGCGCTGTGTGGTGATCACCCCAGGACAGGACCTTCCCCGATGACGACTCCCCCGCCGATCGCCGATCCCGACCCCTCCGCACTGACCTGCAGCGGCGACCAGGTCGGCCTGTGCGCGGGCTGCCAGCGCAAGACCCACCGCTACGGACGCGGCGGCCGGCCCCTGTGTCAGTGGTGCATGGACGCGGTGCAGGAGAAGTGGGGCACCAGCGTGCGCTTCAGCGTCCGCACCTGACCACCACCCTTGACCCGTACTCGGTCGGGTGAAGCGGAGCCTGTGCAGAACCCCGCCCGGGCCCGGTACGTCATGCCGGGCATGAGACCGATCCACGACGCGCACATCGCCGAGCCGGGCCTGGCCGTGATCGAGGTCGCCGCCTACGACGACGCCACCGCCTTCGCCGTTCAGGAACTGCTCGCCGCGCGCTGCGCGATCGCGCAGGCGGACCGTACAGTCCGCGAACCCGGCGAACCTGGCGTGAGGCTGCGCTGCTTCCTGGACCTGCGCCAGGAACCCGACATGTAGCCAGCCACCAGGCACCCGACCAGCAGGGCCGGGACGCACCGCGGCCCCGAACACCAAAGCGCTCGGGGCTGCAGATGCAGGCTGTGGTGGGAAGGGCGGTCGCCTACGCGGCGAAAGGCTCTGCAGGGCTTCAGCCGAACGATCGTCCCAGCAGGCAATAGGTGAGGCCCGGGGACACTGTCCCTTCACCACCACGCCTCTCACAACAGCCCTCCCCCGCCTGGCATTCCTGGCCAGCTGGAGGGGCATGCCGGGTCACGCGCTGCGCGGCTTGCGGCCGGTCGTCTTCTTCGCGGTTTTCTTGGCCGGGCTCTTCTTAGCCGTCGACAGGTCGTGGACGTCGGCGCCGCCCGTCTCGCCGCGAGAGGTGCGCGCCTTTTGCACCGACTCCTGCAGGGCGGCCATCAGATCCAGCACCTTGCCCGGCTGTTCTTCCGTCTCCGGGGCTTCGGGCAGCGGCTGATCTCCCCGCTTCGCCTCGATCACCTTCGCCAGCGCCTCGGTGTAGGTGTCGTGGAACTCCTCATCGTGCAGGTCCTCGCGCGTCATCGTGTCCACCAGCGCAAGCGCACCCTTGATCTCGTCCTCGTCCTCGTCCACGTCGACGGGCGGCGGGAGGATCTCGGCGGGGTCGCGGATCTCGTCCGGCCACCGCATCGCGTGCAGCACCAGGACGTCCTCGCGCACCCGCAGCAGACCCAGGCGCTCACGGCCGGACCATGCGTACTTGGCAACAGCCACCTTGCTGGACCTGCCCAGCGCCTCGACCAGTACTGGCGATCCCGGTTATCCATAGCTGCGGAATGGGCTGCCGGTCGACCGTACGCAGCGGCGCAGTGCGGGTGATCAGCCGCAGCTGTCCGTCGGGCGTCGCGACCGCGCAGCAATACCAGTGCTTCAGCAACGCCGCAGATGACGCCTTCGGCGGTGGTGCGGGAGCGGGCCTTGATCCTCCTCTGCACCAAGTTAAGCCAGGCGAACCCGGCAAGCAGAGGCATAGCAGACGAGGGCACCGAGGTATGACGGCGTTGATCATCATCTCGGCTGTATGATCCCGGAGCTACGGTGCAGTGGTGAGCAACGACTCTCTCCTGGGCCGCACCGTCCGCCTCATCCCACTCTCCATCGGCCATGCCGACGCGCTCTTCGCCTCAGCGTCGGATCCCGAGGTATGGCGATGGATGCCCCGGCCCCGCCCCGACTCTCTGACACAGATGCGGGCGTTGATCAGCGAGATGCTGGAGGATCCGGCTCGACGGTGCTTCGCGGTTCAACGCCTGGCGGACGAGACGGTAGTCGGCTCGACCAGCATGTATGCGCTTGATCTTACCGAGGGGCGTGCTGAGATTGGTGCAACCTGGTTCGATCGTTCGTGCTGGGGCGGCCCCTACAACGCCGAATCCAAGCTGCTGCTGTTCGGGCATGCCTTCGATGATCTGGGCCTGGTCAGGATTGCCTTGCGCACCGACAACCTCAACGTGCGTTCCCAGCAGGCCTTGACACGGCTGGGACTCGTGTACGAGGGGACGTTGCGCAGCCACATGCTGCGCCAGGACGGTACTCGTCGGGACTCGCTGTACTACAGCGTGCTTGCGGGCGAGTGGCCTGCCGTGCGCGACAAGCTATTCACCAGGATCGCGGCCAAGTCCACCGCCTGATCACACAGCTTGCCTGTATCTGCGGCATCAACGAGAGGTTGTGACTCCTTCATCGGGCTGGCGCGGGGTGTTGGCGGCGAGCAGTTCCTGCAGAAGGTCGGCGATGAGTTCGGGCTGTCCTACGAACGGGGAGTGGCCGGTCTGCCACTCGCGCACGTCGGTGCAGCGCGAGGCCATCTTCCGCTGCAGGACCGGGTCGATGGCCCGGTCCTGCGCGCAGACGACATAGGTGGCGGGAGTGTGCTTCCAGCTGTGGCGCTCTGGGATGCCTCGTCCGCAGCCGGGGGCTTGGGCACGCAGGAGGCCAACCGCCCAGGCGGCGAGAGGTTCGGGACAGTCGCTGTAGAGGGTGTCGGTGGCCCGGTCGGGGTGCAGGCTGGTCGAGCCGTCGGGCTCAGGGGTGATCGCGTCCTGGAGCTGCGGGGACGCGCCACCAAGACCAGCCGCGCTCTCGCCGACATCCGGCACGAAGGCCGCCAGATAGACCAGATATCCCGCCCCGCGCAGCCCCGTGATCACTGACCCGCCGTAGGAGTGACCGAGCACAATCGGAGGCTCTGGTAGCGAGTCGATGACAGCCTGGACCGCGGTTGTGTCAGCTGGCAACGAGCCCCGGTGGAGCTGGGGAATGACGACCTCAGTTCCTGCGCTCCGCAAGCGTTCCGCCACCAGAGCGAAGTGTTCGGGACGGTGATACAGGCCATGAACGAGCACCACGGCGGCCAACGCGACGCCTCCTCGGGTCGGTGTCGGACAAGTGATCCAGGGCCGGTCAGCCGTACCTCTGCAGCAGGCCGTCCACGTACACCTCCAGCCGTGCCCCGAGCACCTCGGACGTCAGATCGTCCCGCCCCAGGTCACGCCACGGCCCAGCCAGCTTCGCCGCGTCGGGGCAGTAGTGCAGGGCGTCGAGCAGCCGCCAGTACAGGTGGTCGGGGTCGTCGGCCAGGTCCCGGCCGCCGTGTGCCTCGTATCGCTCGCGGAAGTCCAGCCCGTACGCCGGCCCGTGCAGCAGCGCGAGCGCGGTCGAGCAGTGCGCCACGTCCAGGTCGGCAGGTCCCCACGAGGTCTCGACCCAGTCCACGACACCAGTGATCCGCAGCCCCCTCCCAGCTCCCGTGAAGAGCACGTTCCCGGGATGAAAGTCGCGGTGCAGAAAGCAGCCTTCGTATGGTGGCGGATTGCGGCGGATCACGTCCACGGCACGCTCCCACAGAGAACTGTTCGGGGCACGGACGCGCTCCGGGGACGTCCACGCCTGGTAGGTGCGCGGTCTTTCGTCCGGTATGACGCCGTGGACGCGGACGAGCTGGGCCGCGAGCAGGTCCAGGCGCAGGTCGAGGTCCTCCTCGTCCACGCGGACACGGCCCGGCAGCGCTGACATCAACAGGGTCGGGTGATCGCAATGTTCGGCCGTGGCATCCACAGCGACGAACCCGGGAGCCGGGATACCTTCCCGCCCGGCGAGCAGCGCCAGGACGCACGCCTCACGGGCGAGCAGTCCGGGGCCGTGGTGGCGGAAGAACGGCTTTACGAAGGTACGTTGCACCAAGTCCGTATCGTCGTCGAGCGTGAGCCGGCGCATCTGGGAGCTCCACCCACCGGACAGCAGGCACGAGTCGGCGACCGAGCGACCGTGGCCGAGCTGCTTGGCCACCCACCCACGCGTCGCCGTCCAGCCACGGTCGTCGAGGCCGGTCAACACCGCCCCGACGAACCCCCGCCGGTCCTCGGCGTGATCGCGGAACCACATTCCCAGCTGGTGCTGCGCGTCCGGAAGGTCGAGCCGCGTGTACTGGGCGCGCGCGGTCAGCGCGTCCTGTACGGCCTCGGTCACCGCGGTCGGGATTACGGCGTCCGTGCCCGGCACGGCGAGCACCGCCCGGCCCTCGTACGCCCGCAGCACCTCAAGCGCGGGCGCCTTACGCCAGCTGTCCGGCTGCCGGATGATGCCGCTGAACCGGCCGTTCCCGTCCCCGAAGGGCACGTCCCACGCCTCGGCGCTGTACACGGCGGGCGCGCACAGCCCCAGCGCCGCCACCCGATCCCCGTAATGCCTGACGAGATCGGCCACCGTCTGTCCGCTCATGCTGAACCCCACCAGGACCAGCGGCCCGTCCGCCCCCGCATAAGCATCGATCACCGCGACGGCCTGCTCGAACCGTCGCCGCAGGCTTAACTCGGTCAGTTTGCCGGTGCTTTCGCCGTGCCCGGAGAAGTCGAAGGCGACCCCTCGACAGCCGTGGGCCACGAACTGTCGCACCAGAGGGAGCAGTCGCTCCGTGCTGCTGGTGCCTGCGCCATGCAGCACCACGGCGGTGACCCCGGACGGATCACCGCCGTACACACCGCTGAGTTGTTCACCGTCGTGGTCGTGTGTGAAGTCGAAGAGCATGCCCCTATTCACTCACGTCGTGGCCTCCGTTCTTCGAGAGCGTCACCGCAAGCATCCGACCCTGGTCTCTGCTCTTCGAGCGGCGGCTGAGTTCGGCGGCGTACTGCGCGCGGAGGCCGCCCGCGGCGGCGGCCCAGCCAGTGGCCGCTCCGATGGAGACGCCAAGGACCTCGCTGAGGACGGCAGGGGGCATCTGCGCTGCGAGGTCGATCAGCGCGCTGTTGGGTCCGAGCCGGGAAGGCAGACCGTAGGACGCGAGGCGCTGCGCAGTTGGCGGGGGCTGCGGGGGCGGCCCGGGTGGGTGCCGGGCAGGAGCCAGGAGTGGTCAGTGCTCCGGCCGAGCGCGAGGGCGCTGTCGCGGTCTTCGGCGAGGTCGATCAGGAGTTGATCCAGCGGTGGGGGTACGGCGACAGGGTGGGGGCCGAGGGCGAGACGGACGCCTTGGTCGGTGGTGAGGACTTGGCCGGTGGTGAGAGCGGCGATCTTGGTGAGGGGCTGGCCGTAAAGGAGGACAAGGAGGCCGACGACGCGGTCGACAGCGGTGATGGAGTCGTCGTGCAGGAAGCGGTGGACCAGGCGCCATCGGGCAGTGTCCGGTACGGCCTGCCGCTGGGCATCGGCGGGAAAGTGACCGGGCGTCGGATGTGGTTGTGGCGGGCTGCCCACCGGACGAAGCCGCGGGCCTTGAATCGCATTACGGTGCCCTCGGCAAGCCATGTGTCGATGTCGTACTGGCTGCAGGCGGTAAGCGGGACTCCGTGCTCGCGCAGCCAGTGGAGGAACTGGCCGGACTGGGCGAGGCAGTAGCGGACGTTGGCCGCGGTGTGAGGTGACAGGGGGCGCTCGGGGTGGTGCTTGCGGCGCAGGCGACGCAGGTAGTGCCAGGTGACGAAGGCGTGCAGGAGCCGGCGCTCGACAGGATCGGTGGTGTTCTTGAGGTACTGGGAGACCCAGCGTTCCAGCGCGGCGAGTTGCTCGTCGCGTTCGGGCAGCACGTGGGTGGCGACGAGGATCATGCGGAGTTGGCGGTGCGGTCGGCCGGGGCGAGCTGGTCGAGCATGTCGTGGGTGACCGGCACGCCGGCGTCGTGGATCTGGTTGAGCAGCGCGGCCCGCCCTGGTTTGTTCAGCCACTCCAGTACCGAGGACGGCTTGCCGCCGGCCAGCGCGCGGAAGACGGGTTCTAGTAGTGCTTGGTCAGGTCGGTATCAGTTGTGGCATGTCGCGGTGACACGTGGGGCGGGCGCCGGTCCAGACCGCGAGGAGTAGCTGCAGTTCGCGGGCGACCTTGTAGAGGCTCAGGCCGGCGCCGTCTCTTTTGGGGACCGGGTGATGCGCTGGGGGGTGCAGAAGGCGTGCGCGACGGAGACCAGGGTGACGTGGTGGTCCCAGCCTCGCCAGGTGCGGCCCTCGAAGTGGGCCAGGCCCAAAACCTGTTTCATCTCGCGGTAGTCGTTCTCGATGCGCCAGCGCAGCTTCGCGGTGCGCAGAGAGTGGCCAGCGGAGTGTCGGCGGGCAGGTTGGACAGCCAGAACTGCACGGGTTCGGACTCGGTGGCGGGCCATGCGGCCAGCAGCCAGCGCACAGGTAGTTCGGGTCCGTCGGCTCTCTTGCGGATCTCGCGTCCGGCGGGCCTGATCCGCAGGGCCACGAACCGCGAGTACATCCGCTTCAAACCGCTGCGGCCGCTGCCCGGGCGGGAGCCTTCCCGCCACTGCACCGGCTTCGCCACCTGCTTGCCAGCCTCGATGACCAGCTTCTTCCCGGCCCGGGCCGGCTCGGGGTAAAACAGGCTGCGGCCGAGGCCCTCGACCGCCGTAGGGCGGGATGCAGGGCCTGGCTTCTTCCGGCTGGGCAGTGGTCGTGGTGGAGATGCCCACCACGTAGTCAAGCGCGCGTTCCTCCAGGCCGAGGCGGAAGGCTGCGGCATCGCCGTAGCCTCCGTCGGCGACGACGAGGGGCACCTCGATACCCCACGACCTCGTCTCGTCGATCATGTCCAGGGCCAGCTGCCACTTCTCGACATGACCGACTTCTTCGGGGATGCCGCACTTCGTGCGGCGGGCCGCCTTGGCCGGATCAGCCTTCGGTGAGGCGGGGTCCCAGCTCTCAGGCAGGAACAGGCGCCAGTCGACGGACGCCGACGCCGCGTCGGAAGCCAGGTGCAGCGAGACTCCGGCCAGGCAGTTGGTGACCTTGCCCGCGGTGCCGGTGTACTGCCGGGCCACGCAGGCCGAGGCGTCCCCGTCCTTGAGGAAGCCGGTGTCATCGACGATCAGCGCGGTCGGCTTGATCACCTGCTGCATCCGCCAAGCAAGGCGAGCGCGGACATGCGCCGCGTCCCACGGGCTGGTGGTGGTGAAGTTCGCCAGGGCCTGCCGGTTGCCGTCCTCGCCCAGCCGGGCGGCCATCGGCTCCACCGACTTGCGTCGGCCGTCCAGCAGCAGGCCCCGCAGATAGACCTCGCCCCACCGGCGTTGATCCGTCCGCGAGAACGGCTCGAACATCTCTGCCGCGAAGTCCTCCAGATCACACCGGACCGCGGCCAACTCCCCACCCAGCGCTCCCGGTCAACGACACACCCGATCAAACGGACACGCCACCGGCGAATCAACGTGACCAAGCACTACTAGAGACCCGACCGAAAAGGCTTGATGCCGTTGTCGACGAGGTAGCGCACTGCGTCGATCATCTGCCGGTGGCAGTAGCCCTCCGGACGCCCGCCACGACCCGAAAGCCAGCCCGGCACCGACAGCAGGTCCCTGACCACGGCCCACTCGGCATCGCTCATGTCCGAGCCGTATCAGGGCCGGCGCTGCGGCCGGTCGACCGCGTTTCCGAAACTGTGGGCAAGGCAGTCACACCCACGAATGGACGAACTGGACTCGGCGACCACGACCACGCGACACTTCGACAACAGGACCTCTTGCTTCTCGCTGGACTCGACATGCGCGAGCTACCAGGACGCCCTTCCTTCATGCACCCGCCCCGGACAACTCACCCGAACCAGGCCCCCCTTCGAACCTGCCCGACCGCGCGAGCGGATAGAGAACAGGCAGTCAGCGATCCAGCCGAGAAATTCGCAACCGTCGACAAGGCTGAAGCCGACCTTCGCCGCTGTCGGTCCGCTGCTGCGGCAGCATCGTGCCCGGCTTCCGGCTGCTCAGCGTCTCCTGCCCCGTGCGCCTCCCGCACTCTCGCAGGTCAAGGCTGGCCGACACGGATACTGCGCAACGGCTGCTTTCCTGAAAGGCTCCAAGGCATGCCAGAGATCAGCGGGGTTGGAGCAGTCAGCATCGAGCACAGCCACTTCTCAGTGGGCGAGCATTGGGAACGAGGCTTCGAACGCAGAGAGAGCGAGCCGGATTTCCAGACCGACGAACCAGTTGTCGCCGAACCCGGCCAGCTCGTCGTGACGTCGCGGGTTCAGGAGCACTCTGCGCCGGTCGTCCTGGCCGTCAACGACCAACTGGACGAGGCTCCTGGGCCGGCGTGGACACTGATCGCTTCTGTGGAGTACAAGCCGGTTTACACGGGCCGTATGGCAGTCTTTGACACGATGAACGGCCCGGCCGGGTCGGCCCGAGAATCGGTTGAGGTGTTCGGTCTGCAAGCTCAACCGGGCGAGCCGTTCATGGCCTTGGATCCGTCCCGTACCTACCGCGTGCAGGTGTGGTCACAGGGCCGGAGCGACTCCCGTGAACGGTTCGACGCTGCTATGGAGCGCGAGGAATGGGGGGTCCACGAGGGCTTCGAGGCGTATGTGATTGTCTTCGTGCCCTCTGGAACACAGGAACGGCCGACCCCCTCCGAATCCGGGAGTCGCCGGGAGCGTATGGCCCGTATGCATGGGAAGCCCCCGCTGAACATGCGCTGATCCACTTAGACAGGTCGGGGGCGGTCCGAAGGACCGCCCCCGTTTCGGCATGGCCGGTTACTTCACGAAGATGCCGTACTCGTTGTTGTGCAGGATCCGGTCACTGCCGTACCAGTCGGACAGCTCCGAGCCCGCCTTGCTGTTCTCGGCGCCCGGCACGTAGCGGACGGAGAAGTTTCCGTCACCCCGGCCAGCGCCTTCCTTGGTCGAGGCGAAGGGGAATTCGTCGCACTGGTAGGTGTCGTTAGGACGACTGAGACCCCGGCATGCCGCGTCCTTGGCGCTTCGGTTCTTGCGGGCCGTGTCGGCTGCGGCAGCGTCGTAGTTGGGCCAGTTGCGGTGCAGGGGCGGCCGACCGTTCCAGATGTCGCCCGGGATCACCTTGTTGGCCTTGCTCGGGTAAGTGGTCTGCGGCCTGTACAGCGCGTCGTAGACGTGGTTCGCGACGCCCTTGGTGTCGCTCTTGGCGCGGTCGTAGGAGAACGCCGGCATGACGCGGTCGAAGATCACTCCCTCGTCGTAGTACTTGCTGCCGAGAGACTTCGAGGAGTCAAAACGCAGACCGTTCTGGGGTCCGCTGCTCCACGGCGTGGTTGCACCGTCGCCGGTGACTTTCCAGTTGTGCTGGTACACGCAGGTCGCGATGTCGTCGGGGCCTGTGCCAGTGCCCTTGGCAGACACGAGGCCGTAGGCGATGTACTCGTCCCGCCAATCGCCAACGGTCGTCGTGAAAGGGTTCGAGGAGATGTCGGCGACCTTGCAGGAGCTGGAGGACGGCCATCCCGCCTGCGTCACCTCAAAGCTCATCAACGCGGAGTCGTTGAACACACCGGACGACGTGAGCTGGTCGGTGTGAACCTCGATGGTCGCGTCCCGCATGTTGTCGGAGCCGGTGCCGATTTCGGTCTCGCGAAACCGGACCATACCTTCGACTTCGCCCTGGCCGTTGAGCTTGATGGCCGTGTTGTAACCCCAGCGACAGAAGCTGAAGTGGTTGATCACCTTGCCGGCCGTTGTGTGTGCGTCCGGCATCGCTCGGCACTGTTCCTTGGTGAGGGCCGCGGCAGCGAGGATCCGCCTCTTCGCGGCGGCGGCACCTGTATCGGCGACGTACTTCTGACCGCTCTCCTGAGCGATCTTCTGCTCCTCGGCCTCGCTGGACGGTTGCGGGGCCTGCGGCGTCTCGCTGGTCTGCAGCCTTTGAGAGGAGACGAACGAGCGTTGCTTGGCCAAGCTCTGGTACTTGGCGCCCAACGGCAGATCGATGGGCTTGCTGGAGCGCAGCCAAATGACCTGCCCCTGACCGCTGCCCGCGCTGGGGGCAGCGTGCGCACTGGTCCCGGTGAGTATCGCGGCGAGGCTACCGATACCGAGAGCTATGGCGGTTAAGCGTCTGTTACGCATGGTGGGTTTTCTCCCATCTCGTGAACGGGGAGATCACCCCACCAGAGCTACAACATGCGAGCTATGCCCAACGCCACGGTTTGCACAGAGGCCCCACAGATTCGGTCAACTGTTCGATGATCGGGGGTGGTTGGAGCCTGTCCACATCTCACCCCTCCCGATGCCTGCCCGCCACAGCCTCAGCAACCGCCTCCCCTGGTCAGGGGTGAACAGGGTCCCGCCCATGCATGCAGAGACGGGAGGGGAGGCAGCGCGTGACCGCCATCGAAACCCTTGAGTGACACAACCGGCAGTCGAGATCAGCCACCAGGAACCGGACGCAAACCACCCTCACTTACCGAAGGGTCGTGTATAGCCTCTACCGCGCTCGTGTCCTGCGGCCAGTCAGCAGCCGCGTCCGGTGACCCCGACCGTCAGCCGCGCATCGTCGGCAGGCGGCAGGAGCGCATCGGTTTCCAGGCAGACGCTCCCGGCGAACACCGAGATCACGGGCATGTCCGTTCCCCGCGCCGGCCGGTTGGACAAGTCCAGTTCGTAGCACTCCCGGTTGGTGCCCGTCGCCTCGCAGAAGCAGGAGGAAGGCGTACCCGGCTGCGGCGGCGCCGACAGGGTACAGAACGGGTCCGCGTGGCAGCCACAAGAATGAACTCCACGGTGATGATGTCCGCCCCGATGGAACACTGCCCGACGCTGCACGAGCCGTCGCCGTCGCGGGCGGTGACCGTCGGCCCGTCCACCAGGGCCACCCGCCGATAGCTGCGCCGGTGCCGCTCGTTGAAGGCCGCCGCCGTCTCCTCCTCGCCGGGACAGCAGTTGAACACGGTCACGCAGTCCCCGCCGCACGCGCTGCCGGTGCAGCCCTGTAACGCCGGCCAAGCCAATGCATCCCGTACTCCGCCGCGCAGCACGTCGCCCCCAGGAGGATGCCGGTCACGGTGATGATGCGCGGCTGCACCCGGGCAGGGCCGAGCGCCCCGCCGCCGACCACAGTGTTCGTCACCGCCCGCTTCACCAGGTAGTCGTCGATCCCCTCGAAGGACAGCGGAAGGAACCCGGCGAAGTCGGCGCTCCCGGGGACGTCCGGGTCGTACCAGGGCGCGGGGCTGTCCGGGTCGTCCGGTGTCGTGTACGGGAGTTGCTCGAAGACCTCGTTCGTCAGGGTCTCGCAGTCGCAGATGGCCGAGCCGGAGTCCAGGGGTGAGCCGACGGTCTCAAGGTAGGCACGCAGGCGGGCCGTGTTGATGACCTCGATACCGCCTACGGAGAGGAAGTCGGTCAGCACGTGACACAAGCAGACGCCCAGCGACTGCTTCCCAGCGGCACCACCCGCACCAAACAGCCACACTCCGGCGATCGCTACGAGTTGACCGTCGGGCTTCGGTCCCGGATCGGGTGCGTGTCCGCGCCCGGTCCGGTAGCGCCGCAGATGCCGCTGAACAGCCAATTCACCACCGGGATAGCCGAGTTGCTTGATCTCGCGGTAGAGCTGGGCGGCGTTCCTGACGCCCTCGTTCCAGCGCTGGTGCAAGTAGCCGACGTACGGGTCGACGACATGCACTCGTTGGAGGCTCTTAGCCACGACATCGTCGGCGGAACGGGCGCTGACCAGTTTGCGGACGGTGGCTTGGTGCAGCCCGAGCTTCCGGCCGATCGCCGCCTTCGACATCCCCTGCTGCCACAGCTCATGGGCCGCAGCATGCTGCTCACGCAGCCGGATCACGATCTTCAGGTCTTTCACCGGCTGGACCACCTCGGGCTCCACCTCCACCTGGTCGGGGGTGGATTTCGAGCCGGGAGACGGTTCTGCCAGGCGGGAGCGATGGGCGTTGACCGTCTTCTCGACCGCCTGGCCGAGGTTGGCCCACAGGTGGTAGCGATCCGCGACCTGGTCGGCCTGCGGCGCCCCGACCCGAGCGCCCTCCCCGTAACCGCTGGAACGGTCCCGACAAATGACCTTCACCTCAGGGTGATCACGGAGCCAGGCAGCCAGGTCCTCGCCTTCGCGGCCGTCGTAGAGGTGCAGCGGCCGGTGGGTGGCCATGTCGATCAATACCGTGCCGTAGTGGCGGCCCTTGCGGAAGGCGAAGTCGTCGACGCCAAGGATCTCCACCTTGCCGATCTCCGGCTCGGGCAGGGACCTGACCAGCCGCAACAGTGTGTCCTTGCCTATGGTGAGGCCGACCGCGGACGCCAGTCGGGCTCCTGCCCGGCCGGCCAGGGCCAGCCCGATCTGGGTCAACACCTCGCGCAGCAGCGGGGTATGCCGGCTGTGCGGGGTTGTCAGTCCTGAGATCTGTTCGGCGAACGTCACCGCCATGCAGGCAGGGTTTTCGCAGCGGAAGCGGCGCACGCGTAACTCGATCACGACACCGAGCCCGCCCACGGAGACATCACGCAGCCTGCGTACGTACTGGCCGTGCACTCGGGCCGAGCTCTGACCGCACCCACAGGAGCCAGTCGTCGCCCGCACCCGCGCTCTCAGCACCACCCGGTCCGGTCGTCTCTCCACCTCCTCGATCACCAATGCGGACAGGTACGGAAACAGCCCCAGGAGCACATCACGAGAGCACGCGATGCATGATCGCGAACAGACGGAGCAACGTACTCAGCCGTCCGGATCACAAGATCGTCGACAGAACCAAGATCAGGGACGGGCAGGTCGCGAACCGTCCGGTCTACGTCGTGATGGCGGTGACCGTGGACGGCACCCGCGACATTCTCGGCATCTGGGCCGGCGACGGCGGCGAGGGCGCCAAGTACTGGCTGCACGTGTTCACCGAGCTGAAGAACCGTGGCCTGGACGACGTGCTGATGCTGGTCTGCGACGGACTCAAGGGCCTCCCCGAGGCCGTGGAGACCGTCTGGCCTCGCACGATTGTCCAACCGTGTGTGGTTCACCGAAGCCGTAAAGAATCAACCCGTTGCTTTCATAGGACAAGATCGTTGCTCTGGTATGAGCTTCGCCGCCGACGTTCTGGATCAGCTCGCGCTGCGGTTCCAGGTCGTCTTGCCGCATCTGAACGAGCGTCAACGACGTCTTATGCTGGCCCAGGAGGCCCGACTGCTCGGACACGGTGGGGTACGGGCCGTTGCGCGGGTGGCCGGCGTGAGCGAGAGCATGGTCCGTAACGGGGTGTTCGAGCTGGAGGCCGGTGGGGATCCGCTGCCGGACGGCTGCGTCCGGCGCCCCGGGGGTGGCCGCAAGCCCGCCGAGGAACAGGATCCTTCCCTGATTCCTGCGTTGCTGAAGCTGGTGGAGCCGGACGAGCGGGGTGATCCGATGTCGCCGCTGCGCTGGACCACCAAGTCCCTGCGCAACCTCGCAGAGGAGCTGACCCGGCAAGGGCACCCGGTCTCCGCTCCGACCGTCGGCCGGCTTCTGAAAGGGCAGGGCTTCAGCCTGCAGGCCAGCGCCAAGACACTGGAGGGCAAGCAGCACCCCGACCGGAACGCACAGTTCCGCTACATCAACGAGCAGGTCAAAGGGCACCAGTCCGGCGGTCAGCCGGTCATCAGCATCGATGCCAAGAAGAAGGAACAGCTGGGGCAGCTGCCGAACCCCGGGCGGCAATGGCGCCCAGCCGGCGATCCGGTGCAGGTGGAGGACCACAGCTTCTACTTCATCGGCCCCGACGTCGACGTGGCGATACCCTTCGGCATCTACAATCTGGCCCACGACAGCGGCTGGGTGAACGTCGGCACCGATCACGACACCTCGGTGTTCGCCGTCGAGTCGATCCGCCGCTGGTGGCGGGCCCGCGGGCGGATGGACTACCCGGATGCCGACAGACTGTTGATCACCGCGGACTGCGGAGGATCCAACAGCTACCGCTACCGGCTATGGAAGGCCGAACTCGCCGCGTTTGCCGCCCAGATGGGTCTCACGGTGACCGTCTGCCACTTTCCGCCGGGCACCTCGAAGTGGAACAAGGTCGAGCATCGGCTGTTCTCCCACATCACCATGAACTGGCGTGGCAGGCCCCTGACCAGCCACGAAGTCGTGGTCAACAGCATCGCCGCGACCCGCACCCGCACCGGTCTGCGCGTTCACGCCGAGCTGGACACCGGGACCTACCCGGTGGGAATCTCCGTCAGCCGCGAGCACTTGCACTCTCTGCCGATCACACCCCATGACCAACACGGGTCCTGGAACTACACGATCGCCCCGGTCTGCACTGCCGGCACTCGCGCGGTCAACACGAGCGATCGGGAGAAGAGCAGGTCGCAGGTTCTGGCGATGCTCGCCGATCCGCGTCTGAGCGGCATGACCTCATCAGAGTTGGAGGCACTGTGCGCCCGGCTGGCCCCCGCGCAAGCCGCCCAGGCCGAACAGCGCAAGTTCCAGCAGCGCGGCGGCCGACGTCTGAAGGCCCCCGGAGCACATGGCAGGCCCCTGCTCTCAAACGCCGACCGCATCCTCGTCACAGTGACCTACCTGCGCCGCGTCTGCTCCCAGAAGGTTCTGGTCGACCTGCTCGCCATCAACCCGGTCACGATCGGCCAGGTCATCAGCGAGACCCGCACACTCATAGACGCGCAGAAGATCACGATCTCGCAGACCGCGCACTATTTTTCCTCCGCCCAGGAACTACGCGACTGGGCAAATGACGGTGCGGCCACCAGCCGAATGGATCTCTCCCAGACCCTGTCCCACCCCGCACTCACCGGCATGCCCCGGCCGGACTTCCAGGCGCTGATCGACCGGATCACCGTGCCCTACCAGGCCACGATCGAACAACGTCGGCATCGCAAACGCGGCGGCGACCGGCGCCCCGGAACCCGTGGCGGCGTCTTCCGCCAAAAGATCACCGACGCGGACCGGATCCTCGCGACGGTCCTTTCCCAGCGAGATCTATGCAACCAGCAGACCCTGGCCGACCTGTTCGGTGTCAGCCGCGGCACCATCCGCAACGCCATCGACGATGTCCGTCCCCTGCTCGAACAGGACACATACGTCCCGACACTCGCCGAACGACGCTTCGCAACGGCCGCCGACGTACTCGCATCCGTCACAGAAGACAGCGAAACACCTTGTTGAATTCTTACAGCTTCACCTCCTGCGGAACAGCTTTCGTTATGCCGCCCGTCAGGACTGGGACAAGTTCGAGGGCCGCCTGACCCCGAGCAACAACTGACCACCAACAACCAAGATCAGCCGTAAATTGACACACCCCGCGACGCCACCGGATGAAAGCGTGGGCGGCGGGACGGTGAGCCTCACAGTCCGCGCAAAGCGCCAACCACACCCCGGTCCCCAGCGGCCCGTACCAGTGAAGGAGCAGCTGCCCGCCGCAGTCGGAGCAGGCCCGCTCCCTACGGTCGTCGTCACGGCGTCCCCCGGATGTATGCAGCCGAGTAAGTTCTTCGTCGCTGGTGTCGTCGAGGGAACCATCGAAGTTGCCGACGCGGAAGAACCTGCCGTCAGGGCGCACCAGGTAGCGCCAAGTGAAAGACAGACGGGCGCCTTTCGGGGTGGACGCAGGGCGGCGTCCCCGAGTGGAAGGGTGGGGGCCACCGCCCTGCGTGTGACCCGTTCAGGAGCGCGTCAAGGGGTCGAGCAGTCGGTGGAAGGCTTCGTCGCTGATCCTGCTGTAGATGGTCTCCGAGGGCAGGACGGACCCGGGACATGTGATGTCGTCCCCGTCGATCTGGCGGGACGCGACCTTGCGGTGGGTGCGCAGTTCATAGACGTCCACGACATAGTGGGCGACCTCGACGTAGAGGGTGAAGTCCGGCATCCGACCGGGGTAGACGGTTCCCACTCCGTTGTTGTAGGCGTAGTCGCACCTGGTGTCAGAGCTGCGACCGGCGACGTCGTGGTCCCGTCGTACGCAGGCGATCAGCTGCACTGCGTCGGCCGCTTGGGGGTTGATGGCGGACGACGCGGAAGCCGTCTCGGCGAGCGTGAGGTGGTGGTAACCCCCGTCCGTTTCCTGGTAGATGACGAGCGGACGGGGCGAGCCGCCGTATGCCGCTGCGCTGTCATAGGCAATACCGGGGGTCTCGCAGGCCGCGCCCAGTTTGTCGATGCTGGGCAGCGCGACCTCGTGCCGGGGAAGGAACTGCCACTTCGCCAGCCAGCCGAGCATGCCCGCCAGGACTATTGCGGCCACAGCGACGCGGACGCCTCGCTGGTAGTTGCGTGGGGCCGGAGCACGGGTCATGAGGGCGCGGACCAGATCGCTGCGTCGGCTGACCGTGCCGATCGCGATCTCCGCATTCTGGCCCTCAGCCTCGACGACCAGCACGTCGGATGTCTCGAGGCCGAGCCTGCGGGCTGCCTTCTGCCACTCTCGTACATCAGTCCAGGCAACGGCCCGTGCTGGGCGGAACTCGGATGTGACGACAAGTCCGCCCTCGCACACCGCGATCCACTGCCGGCCCCCCGGGAGCCTCGACGGAACGGCAGAGGCATAGATGAACAACCCGGCAGGTATGAGCAGGGCGAGAAGGACCGCCGCGACGGGATTGCGGACCAGCACCAGAACGAGGCAGAGGCCGCCCACGGCTGCTGTCAGCAACGGCGAGAAGGGTCGTGTCCACAGCGCCAGCCGTGAGCGGTGCACCCGCCGCACGGCGCCGAGCCCATGGCCGTTCGCCACTTCCTGCAGGCGCCGGCGCCTGCGCGTCACCAACCCGAATCGCCGCCCGTTCGGTCTGTCGCTCCCTTCGTCGCTTCGCGCCTCGCTCTGAGACCCCGTGTCTGTCACGCTGTCCTCCCCTAGTGCCGGACCCGTGTGAGGGCCCGGCCAAGTCGATCGAGAGCGGGCCCGGCATCGACGGACCGTCAAGGCAGGTCACTGCTGCACCCGGCAGAACCGGAGCGAGCACAGGCCGCGTGTACTGAGCGGACCTCTGCCCTGCAGCCGACCTGCGCTCTCGAAGTGTCATCTTCCAGGACCTGATTCTGCCGTCGCCACCCATGGAGGGTGCCGCGGAATGCGTACCACGTGGCACTACATCCCTGCCCTCTCCCGCCCTCGCCAAGAACTTGTGGGCCGACCGGTTCGGGGACGTCTAAGGCGCTTGCGGCCGTTCCTTCATGGTCCAAGGCCGGGAAGTTGAAGCTGGTCAGAGGGCTATCCAACTGCGGCGCTGTGGTCAGCAGGCGAGGGTGTAGGTGGCGGGGCCGGTCCTGTGGATGAGGCCGCGGTGGGCCCGTTGGGACATCTCGACGCGGAAACCGTTGATGTTGGTGATGCCGAGGCGGTGGGCGAGGTCGCGGGCGCGCCGGGAGTTGTCGGAGCGGCTGCGCAGGACAGCGAGAGTGAGCGCTCTGCGGCCGCCGAGGTTGCCCTCGGCCTGATACTCCCGACCACGCGGCGGCCGCCGCGGCCGCCCGCAAGACGGCCGCCGACAAGAAGCCGGCGGAGGTGACCGAAGTCGAGGAGCGGTCGCTGGAGACCTACGACCGGATCTTCGGCGTCATCGACGGCGGGCTGAGCACGGGTGAAGGGGCAGCGTGATGAGCACGAAGAACAGCACGAACCAGACCAGGACGGCCCGCGACGTCGGCTCAGAACTCATCTACCTGACCAAGCGTTGAAGGCCCAGGCCCTGCGGGACGCGGCCGCCCGACTGGCCGAGCGGGCCCGTGACGAGGGCTGGAGCCACGAGGAGTATCTGGCCGCCTGCCTGCAACGAGAGGTCGCAGCCCGCGACTCGCACGGTGCTGAGGGACGCATCCGCGCCGCCCGTTTCCCCTCCCGCAAGTCGCTGGAGGACTTCGACTTCGACCGCCAGCGGTCCGTGAAACGCGAGGTCATCGCCCATCTGGGGACGCTGGACTTCGTCGTCGGCAAGGAGAACGTGATCTTCTTGGGGCCGCCCGGCACGGGCAAAACCCACCTCGCGACCGGGCTCGGAATTCGGGCCTGCCAGGCAGGTCACCGGGTCGCCTTCGCCACCGCCGCCCAGTGGGTTGCCCGCCTCGCCGAAACTCATCAAGTGGGCAGGCGGGCTGCCGCCGACTCCTCTCACAGAGGGACGCCTCCAACGTGCGCCCCTCCCGGTCCTTGCGGCATCGCCTTCAGGGGATGCCGCAAAGACCGACACCACCATGAGCCCTGGACCTGCCCCTCGGCTGCGCCCACGGGGAGCATGTGCGCCTTCCACTTCCCACCGGACCGACGTCGACTCCACCCACGCGGGCAGCATCCTCGCCCGATGCTCGTCTTCAGCATGGGCATGGGTATGGAGTTCGTGTCGCTCACCCTGACCGCGCTGTCCAACGTCACCGTCCACGAGTCCGGCGCGGCCTCCGGGCTGCTCTACGCTACCCAGCAGGTGGGCGGTTCGCTCGGCCTGTCCATCCTGGTCACGGTGTTCGGCACGGCCGGCCGCGACGCGGCGCACACCCAGGTCCCCGCGTTCCTGGCGCAGGCCACCCCGGCCGAACGGCTGCGCTTCGGGCGGACCGGACATCTGCCGTCGCCCTGGTCCGACCAGATCCTCACCGCCGGTGTCTCGGCCGCGTTCGTGATGGCCGCCGTCTTCCACGTGATCGCCGCCCTGATCGCCGTCATGGTCGTCCAGGTACGCCTCGCGGACCTCGAACGCCTGCGGGCGGCGGCGACCGGGCCACCGGTTGACCACGATGTGATCACAAACGGAACCGGCCGCCCTATCGGCTCCTCACCATTGGCCGTACACTGCCAATTCATAAGCAAGCGGGCTGTATTGACGGGGGGAGCCCACCATGTCTGGGGATTTCTACGGCCAGAACAGATTCGTACCGCCCATGCCGTCGAGTCCTCCGCCCGCGCCGCCGGACGCAGGCCGGGCCGTCGCCGTCGCCCTGCTCAACCTCAGCGGTCTGGGCCTGGGTTACGCGCTGCTGCGCCGCTGGGTCCTGGCCGCCGTGTGCTGGGCGGCGACCGTCGTCCTGCTGCTGGTGGCGCTGCCCCCGGACGCCGACGGCGTGCCCGGGCTCGCGCTCGGCCTGTACGTCGTGTTCCTGGTGCTGGCCGCCGTCCACGGCGCCGTCGCCGCACTGCGCACGCGACTGGCCTGGCCGGGACGGTCGCCGATCGCGATCCTGCTGGGCGTGGCGCTGCTCGCCGTACCGGTGGGCGGGTCCGTGCTGTACGACAACGCCCGCCAGGAGGCCATCGAACAGGCCCTCCTCGACCGGCTCCAGAAGGCCGACGACCTGGTGACAGCGGCCGGCCGGGACTCGTTCGGCAGCGGCAAGTCCGACTACAGGTCGGCGCTCGAGACCTACCGGAACCTCGCGGTCCACCACTCGGGCTCCCGCGCGGCGGCCGAGGTCCCCGACCGGATGAAGACCTACTACGCGACGGTGGGCGCGGCCTACGGCCACAAGAACTACTGCGACGCCGTCGCACCGCTCGAGTACCTGCGCACGGTGCCCGACACCATGCCCAAGGACGCCATCGGCTCTCTGCGCACATGGCCCGACGACCGGCTCGCCACCTCGCTGTACGAGTGCGGTTCGCAGCGGATGTCCGGTGGCGACTCGGACTGGGTCACGCAGTACGGCAACCTGCTGGACACCTTCCCCGACTCCGAGCCGGCCGCGAAGGTCGCCCCCGCGGTGAGTTCGGCCGTCGACGCCGCCGCCAAGGAGGTACACGGCGACGACCCGTGCACCGCCGTCTCCCAGCTGCGCGAGCTGAAGACCCAGATCGGCGACCTGTCCGGCAGCGCGGGCGAGCAGTCGAGCGACCTCGACAAGGACGCCGACCGGGCGGGCGCGAAGGCCGACGCCGGTGACTACGACTGCGGCGTCCACCAGTACAAGCACGGCGACTTCGATGAGGCCCAGCAGACCCTCACCGACTTCGCCTCCGCTCACAAGCACGACAAGAACCGGGCCCGCGCCCAGAAGATCGCCATAGCCGCCGAGATCGCCCAGACCATCCCGGCCGCCGGCAAGAAGCTGCCCACCACCGCCTCCGGCGGCGGCATCTCGGTGACGGTGAAGAACGACAGCCCCGACGACATCACCGTCCTCTACACCGGCCCCGTCACCGGCAGTTTCACCCTCAAGGCCTGCGGCAGTTGCAAGGCCTACTCCTTCGCCGACACCATCACCCCCGGCTTCAAGCCCTGCTCCAGCGGCAAGAGCTACCCCCAGCGCACCATCAGCCTGCCAGCGGGCACCACCTACTTCGTCCACAAGCCCAAGAACCGCACCACCTCGTCGCCCGCCAAGGACACCGCCAAGATCAGCTCCGGCTACATCTACACCGAGTGCTCCTACACCACGCAGAGCCTCGGCAGCGGTCACTGACGGTCCGTTCCCGACCGGTGGCGCCGAGCGTCACCGGCCGGGGCGAACCGCCGGGTGTGCCATGAGCATGTAGTGCCCTCCTTCATCACGGGTCACGGTGCGATCACGTGCAGATCCGCGAATGCCCAGGGCCCTGGGCTCCATGCGTTCGGTGTCCGGGGCCGGCCGTCGAGGTGGTGCTCGCCGGCCGGCCACCGCACCGGCGCTCAGTCCTTGGTCTGCTCCAGTGTGGACTTGGTGTCGGACTTCAGCCAGTCACGGACCTGGCTGAGATCTGGCGGGCTCGTGTCACTGTCGTACGTCGTGCGGTACTCGGTGAACTCCATGGTGTACGTCATCCAGCCGTCCCGGGCGGCGAGAGTGGCATGGATGGATCCGCTGGTCGTGCCGCTGGTGGTGTCGTTGCTGACGAGATACGCCTCGTCACCGATGCCCTTGACGATCTCCACGTCGTAACCCGAGTGGCTCTTGCGGTAGTTCTTCCACAGAGCGGTGAACTCCGCCGCCGGATCGGTCTTCTTGTGCAGGTCCATCTGCATGGTGAGATAGGCATCCCCGTAGCTGGACGGGGTCTTCTTCAGGCTCAGGCTGCAGTAACTCTCGTCCAGCGCGTCGGACTTGAGGGAGTTGCGGAGCGGCGAGGAGTCGTCATCCGGGTACTCGTCCTTGAACGACGAGTAGTCCGCGCCTGTGCACAGGTTCGAGGGGGTGCTGTAGCCGCGCAGGTCGGCGCTGTCGCCCCGGCCGAGGAGGAACAAGCCGCCCGCCCATGCGGCGGAGGCGACCACCGCGCCGACGACCGCCCACAGCACGGCCCGCCCGGCGCCGCCACCGCCACCCGGGGCCGCTGGGACGGGCACGGGGCCGTAGTAGGGCTGCGCGGCATACGGGTTGCCCGGCGGGTGCTGGGGCTGGGGCTGGGGCTGCGCAGGCTGGCCGACCAGGGTGGGCTGGGCGTAGAAGTTCGGCTGGGCCGGTGTGGGCGCGGGAGCCGGCGGCGGGTCCGATCCCGGCGCACCCGGAGCCGCGGGCTGCGGATTCGGGGACTGCGGATTGGGGTGCGGATACGCGCTCGGGGTCGCCGGCGTCTCCGGCGTCTCCGGCGTCTCCGGCGTCTCCGGCGTCTCCGGGGTGCCTGGCTGATCAGATGGCTGCGAAGCCTCGGGTGGCGTGGACATGATGTGAAGATAGTGGGCGATAGGCGTCAAGTCCCATGGCATCCAGGATCGTTATGGTCTGGGGACGGATCTCGTACGGAGCAGAGGGAACCGAACGAAGGAACCGCGTCAGTCCGGAACCACCCCCCGTCGACATCCGTCCCGCCACCGAGGCGGACGTGTCCGCCGTCTGCGACCTCGTCAAACGTCGCGACCAGCACGAATCAACTCCCGTACGGAGCCGCAAACTCCGCAGGAGTGTTGGACGACTTCACCCGCCTGCGCGCCCGCTACCCCCGGCTGGTCGCCGAGGCCGACGGCGAGATCGCCGGCATCGCGTACGCCTTCCCCTGAAAGGCCCGGCGCGCCCACGACTGGACGGCCGAGGCCGGCGTCTACGTCTCCCACCGCCACCAGCGCCGGGGCCTGGCCCTACACGCATCTACTGAAAACGCTGGAGGCGCAGGGCCTTCAAGAGCGTGATCCCCGTCATCGGCCTGCCCAACGACCCCAACGTGCGCCTGCACGAGGCGCTCGGCTTCACCCCTTGCGGCACCCTGCGGACGGCCGGCTTCAAGCCCGGAGTGGCACGACGTCGGCTTCTGGCAACGAGAGTTCACACTGCCCGCCCCGCCCCGCCCGGCGCGTCCCGTGGCGGATGCCGCCTCAGATTACGGCGTTGCGCCTGATCGCAAGGTCGGCTGTGGATCTCGCTGCCGGCCGGACGCAGGAAGCCACTGACAATGCCTGGTGCGCAGGACCCGTCGCGCTGACCGTGCGTGGTCTCAATTGTGGTCTCGATTGCAACCGGATCCGCTGGCGTCCAGAGCAGTACGGCAGCGTCGGAGCGAAGGGTTGACCAGGCGCGAGGTCGGCAGTCCATCCCGGCAGACGACCTCGCCGACCTAGTCCTACAGAGCGATCGAGTCGCGCATCCCAATTGGCGGTCGAGTCGCCGCGGGGCTCCGGGCGGCCGACCATGTTCTCTGAGCCATCCGCCGACGGCCGAGCCCACGACCGTGACCCGCGATAGATGTTCGAAGCCCTCGCTCTGGACCAGCGCACTGACCGGATCCTGCCAGCGCGAACAACTGCAGGCCGCACTCACCGCTGCCCACTACGAACTACTCACCCTGCGACGCAAGGTGGGGACGCAAGCAAGCGACTGAAAAGGCCCGCTTCGTCTCGCTAACGCTGTGGCTCCGGCGGTGAGGTCAAAGGCCGACTGATGAGCTCGCAGCCTAGGCATAAAGGGCGATATCGCCCTCACGCGTCCCTGCCGCGAACACCACGGCCCCGTCCGAACGGACCAGCACAGCAAAACTGATCCCGGGCAGGACCGCGTCGACCGCATTGCCTGTCACAGGATCCCATTCCCACACCTTGTCATCGCCCGTGCCCGAGACGAACAGGCGGGAGGCCCCGTCCACGACAGCCGCCGTCAAGGTCGGATACTCCGACTCCGACCCCAGCCTTACAGGTGCTCCGAGCAACTCGCCTGTCGCCGCGTCCCATCGCCACAGGAGGCTGTCGCGGTCCACGCACACAATGAGATCAGATCCCGTGGAGAGCCTCAGAGGCACGATCTGGCGAACAGCATCACCGGGCCCGGTGATCGGGTCTCCGACCCTGACGCCAGTAGCCGCATCCCAGAGGAGGATGACGCCCGCCTCATCACCAGAGGCGATCACCGCGCGACCAGTATCGCTCGCGGGGACAACCGCGACAGCCATCACGCAGCCCATATGTCCGGCCAAGGGCGCGCTCAGCGGTTCGCCGGTGGCAGCATCCCAGCGATGAACGAGTTGGTGGACGTGGCCGGCACCTGCGAAGAACGAACGCCCATCGGGCAGTAGGCCGGCCGCCACGTCCCAGATAGTGGTGACCTGTTCCATGTGGGGGCTCGGCAACGACGTGCCCGTCAACACATCCAGACGCTCGACGCCGTCCTCCGACGCAACGGCGAGAACAGCACCGCCTCCTGCCGAGTGGGCAACGGCGCACTCACCGCCCCCGGCCCGGAGATCCACCTGCCAGGCCTCCCGGCCGCCTCGCGGGTCCCAACGGGAGACCCGGCTCGCGCCGTCGGAGAACGACAACAACGCCAGTTCGCCGTCCGACTCTGCCAGTACAGGCCAAGCCCCGTAGGCGCGGCCAGTGCGTATCACCGACGTCAACGAACGCTTCATGAACGGCTTCACGGCCTGACTCTACGACGCACCTCACGAACTCCTCAGCCCAGCCGATCCCAGCGGCATGCCGTCGACGTCGCAACCAGCTCAAATCCCGCTCATCACCGCAGCGACGCCGGATAGGAGGTGGTCGTATTCGGCGTCTGCCATGCGGCCGGTGTAGCCGCAGGAGGCGGCGTTCAGCCTCTTCTCCTTGCCCGTCACATAGGCAGAGGAGCGCAGGCCGGAGGTAATACCGCCCTTGCGGCAGATCGTCGACTTCAGATTCGCCTGCGTCACCGCCGGAGAGACCGCACCCGGCGTGCAGGTGCGGTCCTCGAGGGGCTCGCCGTGCTCGTAGCGGTAGTGATACGAGCCGGCGGGCGGCTGCTGCTGCTGCTGGACGGTGTAGTGCTGTTGCGGGCCCCGCGCCCACCGGGATCGCCTTCTCCCCGCCGGCCGACGCGGCCGATGCCCCCGCGGCGGGGCTATTTCTGGCGGATGCTGTCGGGTTGCCGAGCTGGACGGACGAACAGCCCGTCAGCAGGCAGGTGAGCGAAGCGGGCGGCAGAGCACGACGGCCAGGACGCATGACGATCCCTCACAGGCTGGCGACGGCTGAGCAGATGCTCCCCGACGATCGTCCGGTCCTTCAGTGCGAGGTATCGCGCAGCGAAGCGCGGTCGCACGCTCGCGATCGCTGAGCCCCGCAAAACGGTGCGAGCCCCCATCCCGGTGACGGCGGGATGGGGGCTCGCACAGTGGAGCGCCGGGCAGGCCTTGCACCTGCATCTCCCCGCAGGAAGCGGGGCGTCTTTCCTTAGACCACCAACGCATGTTCGAAGGCCCAGAGCGGGCGATCGACTCAAGATCGATCATAGCGTGTCCGTGGCGGTCGGCGCTCCTCGCAGCGGGGCCAACGCCCCCACCCGCCAGATACCCGCGAAGCTCTTCAGAGGGCCGACTGCGCCGGAGAGAAACACCCGCGGCGCCCGATCCCCTCGCGCGCCGCCCGGGCCTGATCCACCCACTCCTCTTCTTCTTGGCTCGGTGACCGCAGCCTGTACATCTCGTGCGAGGTCGCGCCATGCCTGCCACGCGGTCTCGTAGGCGGGCGGATCGCCGGTCGCGTAGAGCTTGCACGGTCGCGTGCGCCCGGTCGGCGGCGCATCGCATCTCCACGACCTCTTCGAAGGTGTGTGTCACGAAGGGACCAGGTCGCGGTCGCGAAGGGCGCCGAGCCGTGCGCTCAGTGCGCGTCGCCCCACTCCGGAGACGGCAACGTCAGGACCGCGCGTCGGCCGTGCGCCGTCGGGGCGGCTCGGAGCCTACGGTCCATGCGTACGTCGCGGCGCATGGCCTCGGCCGCTACCGCAAGCTCGGCATGGACGTTCGCATCGGCGCGGTGCTCCGCGTCCAGGGGCCGGGACTCGTCTCCGCGTCGTGCGTCTCCTCCTCGGGGTGGATCGGTCTGCCTGACCCGGTCAGGGGCGCGCCCGTTCCGCCTCGTTGGGTGGCGATGATCTCCGCCGCGATGGACAGGGCCGTCTCCTCGGGTGTGCGGGCACCGAGATCGAGGCCGATCGGCGATCTCAGCCGGGCCAACTCCCCGTCGGTCAGGCCCGCTTCCCGCAGCCGTCTTTCCCGGTCGGCGTGCGTACGCCGTGAGCCCAGCGCGCCAACGAACGCGGCCGGCCTCCGCAGGGCCGCTTCCAGCAGGGGCACGTCGAACTTGGCGTCGTGGGTGAGCACGCACAGCACCGTGCGCGCGTCGGTCGCGGTGCCGCGCAGGTAGCGGTGCGGCCAGTCGACGACGACTTCGTCGGCCTCGGGGAAGCGGTTCGTGGTGGCGAAGACGGGGCGGGCGTCGCACACGGTGACGTGGTAGCCGAGGAACTTGCCCACCCGTACGAGTGCCGCGGCGAAGTCGATCGCCCCGAAGACGATCAGGCGGGGCGGAGGCACACTCGATTCGACGAGCAGGGTCAGTCCACCGGGGCAGCGCGAGCCGTCCGCCGACAGCTCGACCGTGCCGGTGCGGCCGGCGTCCAGCATGGCACGGGCTTCACCTGCCGCCGCACGGTCCAGTTCCGTGTGGCCGCCGAGTGCGCCTTCGTACGAGCTGGCCCGGGAGGGCCGGGATGGCTCCCCTACCGCTTCGCTCGGCCGCACCAGCAGGGCCGTGCCGAGGAGATCGGCGGGGCCGCGTACGACGCGGGCGAGGGCTGCCGGCTCCTCCCGGACGGCAGCCGACAGGGCCGACCGGAGCACCGGTCTCCCAGGCGCTTCCGTGCCGACCGGGGTGACCATGATGTCGATGATCCCGCCGCAGGTCAGACCGACCGCGAAGGCGTCCTCGTCGCTGTATCCGAACCGTTCGACGACCGTCTCGCCGTGCTGCAGCGCCTGGACGCAGAGGTCGTACACCGCTCCCTCCACGCAGCCGCCGGAGACGGAGCCGATCACCGTGCCCTCGCTGTCGACGGCGAGGGCGGCGCCGGGGCCGCGCGGGGCGCTGCCGCCGACGGCCACGACGGTGGCGACGGCGAACGCGCGGCCCTCCTCCATCCAGCGGAGCAGGTCCCCGGCGAGATCAAGCATGGACGCCTGCCATCAGAACGCGGTCGGGGCGGATCGGCAGGTCCCGGTGGCGTACGCCGGTCGCGTGCCAGACCGCGTTGGCGACGGCCGCGGCGGCCCCCACGATGCCGATCTCGCCGATGCCCTTGATGCCGACCGGGTCGTCGGGGTCCGGGTCGTCGATCCAGTCCGCCTCGATGGCCGGAACGTCGGCGTGGGAGGCTACGTGGTAGCCGGCGAGGTCGGCGCCGTAGTGGCTGCCCAGGGCACGGTCGCGGACCGCCTCCTCGTGCAGGGCCATGGAGATGCCCCAGGTCATGCCGCCGACGAACTGGTTGCGGGCGGTGAGCGGGTTGACGATCCGGCCGGCCGCGAAGATGCCGAGCATGCGGCGCACCCGGACCTCGCCGGTGGCGGGGTCGATGGCGACCTCGGCGAACTGGGCGCCGAAGGAGTGTCGTTCCGTCCTGGCGAGGGCGGCGAGGGCCTCCGTGGTGTCGGACCGTACGGTGACCCCCTCCGGCGGGATGTCGGCGCCGAGGGCGAGCCTCTCCCGCAGCTCCTGTGCGGCGGCCATGACCGCCCACGCCCAGGAGCGGGTGCCCATGGAGCCGCCGGCGATGAACGCGGGGCCGAGGTCGCTGTCGCCGATGCGCACCCGGACGTGTTCCGTCGCGGTCTGAAGGGCGTCGGCGGCGATCAGGGTGAGTGCGGTCCGGGCGCCGGTGCCGATGTCGGCGGCGTTGACCCCCACCGTGAAGGTGCCGTCCGCCTCCGCCGTCACGGCCGCGGTGGACGGGCCGGCACCCGCCGGGAAGGATGCGGCCGCTGTGCCGGTGCCGAGCAGCCAGCGTCCCTCGCGGCGCAGGCCGGGGCGCGGGTCGCGGTCGGCCCAGCCGAACCTGCGGGCGCCTTCCCTGAAACAGGCGATCAGGTTGCGGCCGCTGAACGGCAGCCCCGACACCGGGCCCGCCGCGGGGTCGTTGCGGCGCGCAGTTCGATCGGGTCGAGACCGCACTTCTCGGCGAGTTCGTCGATCGCCGACTCCAGTGCGAACGATCCCGGTGCCTCGCCCGGCGCGCGCATGTACGTGGGGGTCGGCACGTCGAGCCGGACGAGCCGGTTGGCGGTGTGGTGGGCGTCGGCGCCGTACATGGTCCGGGCGGGGCCGGCAGCCGATTCGATGAACTCGTGCACGGTGGAGGTGGCGCTGAGCGAACGGTGCTCCAGCGCGCGCAGCCGGCCGTCGGCATCGGCGCCGAGCCGCAGGCGCTGCCGGGTGGGGCTGCGGTAGCCGGTGAGGGAGAACATCTGACGGCGGGTCATCACCACGCGGACCGGGCGCTGCAGTTCGGTCGCGGCCATGACGGCGGCCACCTGGTGTGCGCGGATGCCCTTGCTGCCGAAGCCGCCGCCGACGTGTTCGGAGCGCACCCGGACAGCGGACGGGTCGAGTGAGAACATCTGCGCGAGTTCGCTCGCGACCCAGAAGGTGCCCTGGTTGGAGTCGACGACTTCGAGACGGCCGCCGTCCCAGCGGGCGGTCGCCGCGTGCGGCTCCATCATGGTGTGGTGCTCTTCGGGGGTGGTGTACTCGGCGTCCACGACCACCGCGGAAGCGGCGAGTTCGGCCTCCAGGTCGCCCTTCTCGATCACCGCCGGCCCATGGCTGTCGAGCGGGTACGCGTCGGGGTGCTCGCTGGTGAAGTCGACGTCGTGCGGCTCCTGTTCGTAGTGCACGACCAGCGCTTCGGCGGCCTCCCGGGCCCGTTCGGAGGTGTCGGCGACGACCAGCGCCACCGGCCAGCCGGCGTGCGGCACCCGGTCGTGCTGGAAGACGGCCGTGGTCGGGTCCGGGACGCCCAGCACACCGACGTACCCCGTCTCGACCCGCGGGGCGTTGCCGTGGTGCAGGACGGCTACCACACCGGGCATGGCGAGGACGTCGGCGGTGTCGATGGAACGGATTCGGCCGCGGGTGACCGTGGACAGCACCAGCCAGCCGTACGCGAGGTCGGCGAACGGGATCTCGCCAGCGTAGCGGGCGGCTCCGGTGACCTTGTCGCGGCCTTCGACGCGGGTGTGCGCGGTGCCGACGGCGTTCTTGCGTGCCGTGGGGGTGGTGGTCATCGGGCGGCCTCCTCGGTCAGTTCGGTCAGCACGGCCACGACGAGGTTGCGCATGAGGGTCACCTTGTATGCGTTGTGCGGCAGCGGTTTCGCCGCCGCGAGTTCGGCGTCCGCGGCGGCGGCGAAGGTCTCGGCGTCGGCAGGCGCTCCGTGGAGGACGCGTTCGGCCGCCGTCGCCCGCCACGGCCGGGATGCGACCGCCCCGAAGGCGAGGCGTACGTCGCCTACGACGCCGTCCTGGACGTCGAGCGCGGCGGCGATGGAGCCGATGGCGAAGGCGTACGAGGCACGCTCGCGCACCTTGCGGTAGCGGGATCGGGCGGCCACCGCAGCGGGCGGCAGGGTGACGCCGGTGATCAGCGCGCCCGGCGGCAGCGCGGTCTCGCGGTGCGGGGTGTCACCGACCGGCAGGTAGAAGTCGGCGAGGGGCAATGCGCCGGGCCCGTCGGCGGTTTCGTACGAGACGACCGCGTCGAAGGCGGTCAGCGCGACGCCCATGTCCGAAGGGTGGATGGCCACGCAGTGCTCGGAGGCACCCAGGATGGCGTGGTTGTGGTGCTCGCCCTCGATCGCGGGGCAACCGCTGCCGGGCACACGCTTGTTGCAGGGCTTGGTCACGTCGGTGAAGTAGCCGCAGCGGGTGCGCTGGAGCAGGTTGCCTCCGACGGTGGCCATGTTGCGCAGCTGACCGGAGGCACCGGCCAGTACCGCCTGGGCCAACGCCGGGTAGCGGCGGCGGACCTCGGGATGGGCTGCGAGGTCGCTGTTGGTGACGGTGGCGCCGATGCGCAGGCCGCCGTCCGCCGTCAACTCTATGCCGTCCAGCGGCAGTTCGCGGACGTCGACCAGGCGGGCGGGCCGCTCGACGCCGGCCTTCATCAGGTCGACGAGGTTGGTGCCGCCGCCGAGAAACCGGGCGTCGGGGTCGGCGTCCAGCAGGGCCAGGGCCCCGGAGACGTCGAGGGCACGGTCGTATGCGAACTCCCTCACGCTGCCGTCTCCTCGGTCTTCGCTTCCGCTGCCCGGGCCACGGCCTGGACGATCGACACGTACGCGCCGCAGCGGCACAGGTTCCCGCTCATCCGTTCCCGGATCTCCTCGGCGCTCAGGGGTGGTGGTCCGGCCTCGGGGCGGACGTCGTCGGTGACGGCGCTGGGCCAGCCGGCCGCGTGTTCCTCGATCACCGCGATCGCCGAGCAGATCTGGCCGGGGGTGCAGTAGCCGCACTGGTAGCCGTCCAGATCGAGGAACGCCTGCTGCACCGGGTGCAGTTGGTCGCCCTCGGCCAGGCCCTCGATGGTGGTGATCTCGCGCCCTTCGGCGGCCACGGCGAGTTGCAGACATGACACCGCCCGGCGTCCGTCGAGCAGTACCGTGCAGGCGCCGCACTGCCCCTGGTCGCAGCCCTTCTTGGTACCGGTCAGGTTGAGGCGCTCGCGGAGGGCGTCGAGCAGGGTGGTGCGGTGGTCGACGGGCAGACTGTGCTTCTCGCCGTTGATGTTCAGGGTGATGTCGCTGGACGTTGACGAGGGGGCTGGGGCCATGTTCAGCCTTCTTTCACGTGTCCTGGACACGTCGGGGCGTCAGTCCGACGCTAGAGTGAACTCAAGCGGACAGTTGTCCGCTATCGGTCGAACGTAGTGGACAACTGTCCGGTTCTCAAGGACCGCTTTCGGACACAAGTCGGCGAGGAGGACGAGTGCGGCAGAGGAACGACCCGCACCTGCGCTCGGACGCGCAACGCAACCGCGAACGCATTCTGGAAGTGGCCCTCACCGAGCTTTCCCGGGCCGCCGACACCCCGCTGAGCGCGATCGCCAAGAAGGCGGGCGTCGGCCAGGGCACGTTCTACCGGAACTTCCCCAACCGCGAGACGCTCGTCCTCGAGCTCTACCGCCACGGAGTACAGCAGATCGCCGACACCGCGTCCGTGCTGCTGGAGACCATGGAACCCGACCGCGCGCTGCGGGCATGGATGGACCACCTCGCCCGGTTCGCGATGACCAAGGCCGGCCTGGCGGAGGCGATCCGCCAGGCCCTGAGCACCTCGCACGGGAAGGCGGCGAAACCGGGCCACACCCCAGTGACCGAGGCTGCCGGCCTCCTGCTCCACGCCTGCGAGGAGGCCGGTGCGATCCGTCCCGGCGTCACAGCCGACGACTTCATGCTGGCCATCGCCGGCCTGTGGCAGCTCGCCCCGCACGATGACTGGCAGCCGCAGGCGACACGCCTGCTGGACATCGTCATGGACGGACTTCGTGCGGGGGCACCCGGACGCCAAAGCTCGTCCGGCCCATCAGGCCGACGGTAATGTGAACGACCGGCCGTCTCCTCTCGACCTGCTCCACTTCGCACGCCGCGTCGGGGTGCAGCAGGTGACGGCGGCGCTGAGCCGGGTCGACGGTTGGATCGCTGCCGAGGAGCGGCGTGAGGCCGAGCGTCGTCAGGGAGAGGAGCGGCGACCGCCGCCTCCGGCTTGGCTGATCCAGTACGGCTTGAACCGGGCGAACCTCGACGCCGTGCACACCGGCGAGTGCTGGGCGGCGGCCAAGAGCGGTCGGTGCCGGCCGGTCAGCCGGGAGCAGGCCCTCGATGCTCTGCGGCAGTACGGTGGCGCCGCGTGTCCACTGCCGCCCGGACACGGAACTTGGGCTGCTCGACTGACGGCGGACTGGTGGCGGCGTGGAGGGCATGGCGCTTGTGGATGCTTGGGCAGGTCGCCGGCTTTGATGCCGGCGATCGCAGCCCGGAAGGCAGCTTCCTCGTCCTGGGCTCACTCCCCTTCCGTGTCGAAGGCGACGAACCGCAACTCCGAGGTGAAGCGCCGTCCTTCGTCGTCGGTGAGCCAGGTCTGTTCCGGGGTCGGGAGCATCTCCGTGAAGGTGGCCGTGCCTTTCGGATCCTTGCGGGCCAGGCGGCGCAGGGCCTTGGCGAGGATCGTCACGTAGACCGGGCTGTCGAAGTCGACGTAGAAGGGCCGGGACTCCGTCGGCGAGACCACGAAGACGTAGCGGGGCAGGCCGAGCCGGGTGCGCCACTGGCGTGCCCGGACGAAGCGCCGGGCTTCGTCCTTGTCGTCGGCGAAGACTGCGTCCACGGCGGGCAGCTGCCAGGTCTCGCGGGCGACCACCATGCGGTCGACGGTGACGCGGGGGGTGTGGGCGGCTCGCGGCAGCAGTTGGAAGAGGTCCATGGACAGCGTGGTCAGGACGTGCGAGAAGACGTCGAGCGCGGGGAAGACCGCGCCGTCGGGCAGGCGGACGACCAGGCCTCCGGCGCACTCCTCGACGAGAGCGTCGGCGCTGCGGACGGCCCGTGGACGGGCGGGGTCGGCGGTGAAGTCGGAGAGGGCGACCTGGTAGTCCTGGGGCCGCACCAGCGTCTGGCGGACGCGGGCGGAGAGGCGGGCGCGGTGCTCCTTGGGGATGAGCGGCAGCAGGCGCGGGCCGGGATGGTCCTGATCGGTCTGGGCGAACAGCTCGTCGACATCGGGGTGCTGGTGGGTGAAGAGCGACGCGCCCAAGGTGTTGGCGGCGAGGTGGAGTTCGCCGAGGACGAGGGTGAGGTCGCCGCGGGCGGCCGCCTCGGGACCGTCTGCGGCGATCATGATGTCAGGGCTGAGGTAGCGGGCGGCGGTCCAGCCTCCCCCGCCGCCGAACTCCCGCTGTGCGGCCGGCGCAATGTCGGTCGCCCGCCGGCTGACCCTGCGGGCGTCTTCGGGAACTGCGAGGATCCGCTGCCAGCGGGCGGCGAACTCCCGCTGCAGGTCGCCGGCTGCCGTACGGGCGGTGCCGTGCAGGACGGGCAGGCACGCGAACCAGAACGAGGCCAGGTCGACCGGACCGTCCGCGGCGAGTCGGCGATGGACCGCCCGGATCTCGGCGTCCACGGTCGCAGCGAGCTGCGAGGTGAGCCAGCCCGCGCTGTCCATCAGGATGCGCAGGGGTGACAGCGCCTCCAGCACGGCCGGGCCGAGGCGGGCGGTGGCGGAGCGCCTCGTGTCGCCGTAGACGAGCGCGCGGCAGGGGGCGGTGGACGCGGACTTCTCGCGGACGGCGGCCATGTCGGTGAGATCGGTGAAATCGCGCTCCAACTCCGCCAGGGCGGACAGGAGTTCGTCCTCATCGGTGGCGGCGGCCACTTTCTCCTTGCATGCTTCCAGCAGATCGAGGGCGGCGAGGCCGCGTCGCTTGAGCTGAGGGTCGCCGATGCTCAGCAGCCAGGCGCGCAGGGCGTCTTCGGGGTGGGTGTCCGCCGGGACCTCCAGCCGCCAGGTGATCCAGCGGCGCGCCACCAGGTCGTGCAGCGTCGCGGGGACGTCGGTGCCGGGCAGGTCGGCGGCGATGTCGCGGGCGGTACGGACCCCGTCGCAGCGGGCCAGGACGGCCGCCGCGGTGGCGGACACCGTCGCGGGCCGCCTGCCGGGCACGCGTACCTCGTCCCCGTGCACCACGACGAACGGCACCCGCCGCGGGGCGATCCAGCCGCGCGAGCGCGGGTCGGCGTCCAGCATCTTGGCGAGCGCGTCGATCCCCCAACTCGCCCAGTAGACGGCGGAGTCCGCGATCAGTCCGCGTCCGGGGTCGACCTGCGCCCCGGGCACCGCGGGATCCCAGCGTCCCCAGCCGACCGGGCCGAAGAAGCCGATGGTGTCGTTCTTCACGCAGAACCGCTGCCAGTAGTGCGCGACGAGCTCCTCACGCTGACGCGGCATACTGCTGCGCGCGTCGGTGTCCGGGTTCCAGCGCAGAAACGGGGCGATACCCGTGCGCAGCACGGGCCTGTTCTGCCAGGCCAGCGCCTGCCGGAACGCCGGGGTGCGGGCGATGTCCTGCAGGACGTGCGCGGTTTCCACGGCCGCCGCGGCCAGTTCGCCGGCGAAGGCCTCCCAATCGGGGCCGGACAGCGGGGTGTCGGGGGCGAACTTGTCCGCCGCCTCGGCAAGACCGGGGGGAGCCAGCCGCAGCACGCCGTCGGCCGGGAAGCCCGGGCCACGCAGCGCGAACTGGTTCCACAGGCGCCAGCGGCCGAGGAACGGGGCGAGGTCTTCGGTCATCGAGTCTCTCCTTCGTGGATACCCCCGGCTTCAGCCAGGGGAGGAAACGAAGTTCCTGCGAGGCAGGGCAGGAAGAGCCGGTTCGCCGCCAGGGCGAACCGACATTCACCAGATACCGGCCAACACCCGTGACCCATAGGGCATCTGATAGAACGTGAGGAATGGCGCGGCAGGTCAAGCGGGCGTTCAAGTACCGCTTCTACCCCACGGCCGAGCAGGCGGCGGAGTTGTCGCGCACGTTCGGCTGCGTCCGCCTGGTGTACAACAAGGCGCTGGAGGAGCGCACCCGGGCCTGGTATGGCGAGCAGCGCCGCATCTCCTACGGGCAGTCCTCCGCCGCACTGACAGTGTGGAAGAAGAACGAGGAACTCGCCTTCCTTACGGAAGTGTCCTCCGTCCCGCTGCAGCAGGCGCTGCGCCATCTTCAGACAGCGTTCGGGAACTTCTTCGCCAAGCGCCCCAAGTACCCCCGCTACAAGTCGCGGAAGAAGTCCCGGGCGTCGGCCGAGTACACCCGCAGCGCCTTCACCTGGCACGACCGAAAGCTGACGCTGGCGAAGGTGGCGCAGCCCCTGGACCTCCGCTGGTCGCGGCCGCTGCCCGAGGGTGCGGTACCGACAACGGTGACCGTGTCCCGGGATGCGGCGGGCCGCTGGTTCGTGTCCCTGCTGTGCGGGGACACCATCGCCGCGGCCCCCGCCACGCAGGCGGCGGTCGGCCTGGACGCCGGGATCACGTCGCTGGTGACCTTGTCCACGGGGGAGAAGATCGCCAACCCGCGGCACGAGCGCCGAGACCGTGCCCGTCTGGCCAGGGCGCAGCGGAAGTTGTCCCGCAAGGCGAAGGGCTCGGCGAACCGGGCCAGGGCCCGACGCAAGGTCGCCAGGGTCCATGCGCGGATCGCCGACCGGCGCCGGGACTTCCTGCACAAGCTGTCGACTCGACTCGTCCGCGAGAACCAAGTGGTCGTGATCGAGGACCT
The DNA here is from genome assembly GCF_044540925.1 of Streptomyces sp. NPDC085900. Lineage (NCBI taxonomy): Bacteria > Bacillati > Actinomycetota > Actinomycetes > Kitasatosporales > Streptomycetaceae > Streptomyces > Streptomyces sp. NPDC085900. Next base: position 159,341 of record NZ_JBITSP010000012.1, read on the forward strand.
GACCGTCCGTAACCTGCTGAAGAACGGCAAGCTGGCGCGCGCCATCTCGGATGCGGCCTGGACGGACCTGCGGCTGATGCTTGAGTACAAGTGCGCCTGGTACGGGCGCGAACTCGTCGTGGTCGACCGGTGGTTCCCCAGCTCGAAGCTGTGCGGGGCCTGCGGCACGGTCGCGGCGAAGCTGCCGCTGCATGTCCGTGCGTGGACGTGTGAGCACTGCGGTGCGGTGCTTGACCGCGATGTGAACGCGGCACGCAACATTCTGGCCGCCGGGCTGGCGGCGACAGCCTGTGGAGACGGTGTAAGACCTCAACGGGAGTCCTCCCGGGCAGGGGCGGTCGTCGGTGAAGCAGGAATTCCAGCGGGCGACCGCTGGAATCCCCCGCCTTCAGGCGGGAGAGGCAGTCAAGACGGCACTCCTTGACGCGCGCGGGACGAGGTGGGCGGAGGGTGCGGCAGCGGGCCGGCCGGTGGCCCCGGCCCGCGCACGGGTGGAGGTGCGCGGGGCCTGGGGGTCCGGCCGTGACCACGGTGTCCGCGGTTCAGAGGCGGCCGAAGTCGGCGTCGACGACCTCGGCGAGGTCGCGCGGGGTGGGGTAGGCGAAGACCAGGGAGACCGGGACGTCGTCGCAGCCGAGGATCTCTTGCAGGCGGCCGGTGATCTGGAAGGCGGTCAGGGAGTCGCCGCCGGCTTCGTAGAAGTCGGTGTCCGCGGTGAGGTCGGCGTAGTCCAGGACATCGCGGAAGATGTCGACGAGCAGGTCGAGGGTGCTGGTGGCGGTGGCGGTGTTCTCGGTCATGGCGTGTCCTCCTGAGCGGTGGTGGGTGCGGTGCAGGTGTGCAGACGGGCGGCGGTGTTGCCGCCGGAGACGACGGCCACGGCGGTTTCGCGGCGGCCGGCGCGCAGGGCTCCGGCCAGGGCGACGGCGCCGCTGGGTTCGGCGTCCACGCCATGGCGGCGCAGCAGGGCTGCCGCGGCGAGGATCTCGGCCTCTCCCACGGCGATGAGGTCGTCGACCCGGTCGCGGATGATCGGGTAGGTGTGGTGTCCGGGCCGCTGGCCGCGCAGACCGTCGGCGACGGTGTCGCTCGGGGGCAGCTGGACGGGGTGTCCGGCGGCCAGGGAGCGGGCGTACCGCGGGGTGCGGGCGGGCTCGACGCCGACCACCCGGACCGGGTGTGGGCCGGCGGCGAGACAGACACCCGCCAGGAGGCCGCCGCCGCCGACCGGGACGTAGACCGCCTCGGTGTCGGGGGCGTCGGCGAGGAGTTCGGTGCCGACCGTCGCCGCCCCCGCGATCACCAGGGGGTGGTCGGACGAAGGGACGAGGACGGCGCCGGTCGTCTCGGCGAGTGCCCGGGCGCGGGCCTCGCGTTCGGCCACTCCCCCGCCGACCTGGACGGTGCGGGCGCCCAGGGCGCGGATGGCGGCGGCCTTGGCGGGTGCGGCGCCCGCGGCCAGGACGACGGTCAGTTCCAGGCCCAGGGTGCGGGCGAGGCGGGCGAGGGCGATGCCGTGGTTGCCCGAGGAGCCGGTGACGACGCGGTCGGCGCCCAGGGCGAGAACGGCGTTGGCGGCACCGCGGGTCTTGAACGAGCCGCCGGTCTGGCGGTGTTCGGCCTTCAACAGCAGGCGCGGGCCACACGCCGCGGTGATCGGCCCCGGCAGCAGGGGGGTGCGCACGACGTACGGGGCGATGCGCGCGGCGGCGGCCGCGAGGGCGGTGGGCCCGTGCAGGGGGTCCGCGACACGCGTGGCCGCAGACCGCATGTGGAGCATGCTCCGATGGCCGGTGGCGGTCGTCGTGCTCATGCGGGGCTTCCGGCGCCCAGGCGGCCGCGGTCGGCCTTGCCGCCGCGGGTGGTGGGCAGCGTGGCGTGGCGGTGGAAGCGGCGCGGCATCAGGTGCGGCGGCAGGGTGCGGGCCAGATGGGCGCGCAAGGCGGCGTCCGGCACCGTGGCGTCCCCGGTGACGTGCGCCGCCAGGTAGACGCGGCCGCGGTCGTCGGTGTGCGCGGTGGCGACGGCCCCGCTCACGGCCGGGTGGGCCAGCAGGGCTCCCTCGATCTCGGCAGGGTCCACGCGGTAGCCGCGGATCTTGATCTGCCGGTCGCCGCGGCCTTCGTAGCGCAGCCCTTGGGGACTCCACCGGCCGAGGTCGCCGGTGCGGTACATGCGGGAGCCGGGCGGTCCGTAGGGGTCGGGGACGAACACGGCGGCGGTACGGGCCGCAAGTCCGCCGTAGCCGCGGGCGAGTCCGGTGCCGCCGATGTACACCTCGCCCACCGCGCCTTCGGGGACGGGGGCGAGGTCGGGGCCCAGGACGCGGATCACGGTCCCGGGCCGGGGCAGTCCGACGATGTCGTCGTCCGGATCGGGATGGACCGCGACGTCGTGGCGGCTGGTCGTCATGGTGCACTCGGTGGGGCCGTACTGGTTCACGAGGCGGCCGGGGACGAGGGAGCGGCCGCCGGCCGTGAGGAAGGGACGCAGGGACTCGCCGCTGGACGCGACGAGCGTGACGCCGGCCAGCGGGTCGGGAAGGTCGCGCTGTCCGGCGAGGTGGGTGAGGAAGGACGGGGTGACGCTGAGCAGAGCGGTGACACGGTGCTCGCGCACGGTGCGGGCGAACTCGGCCGGGCGCAACAGCCGGGCGCGCTCCACCACCACGAGACGGCCCCCCGCCAGCAGCGGTGTGAAGGTGTCGCGGATCGAGGCGTCGTAGCCCAGTGGAGCCATCTGCAGAGCCACCGTGTCCGGGCCGAGGCAGAACGCCCGGGCGGTGTCGCGCAGATAGCGGTCGAGCGCGTGGTGCTCGACGAGGACAGGGCTCGGCTCGCCCGTGCTGCCGGAGGTGTGGCTGACGTAGGCCAGGGCCCGGGGATCGACGGGCGGGAGCGCAGGCTCCTCGGTGGCGCCCGCGGTCCGCGGTGCGTCCAGGTGGACGACGGGAACGCCGAGGTCGAGGTGCGCCGCGTGCGCGGTGGTGGTCAGCAGCAGGCGGGCGTGCGCGCTGCGGACGAAGGATGCCAGCCGGTCGTGAGGCTGGCTGACGTCCAAGGTGAGGAAGGCCGCGCCGCAGCGCAGGACGGCGGTCATGGCCGCGACGGCGTCCAGACCGTGTGCGACGGCGACGGCGCAGACGCTCTCCGGCCGCACACCGCGGGCGCGCAGCAGGCGGGTCAGCTCTGTGGTGCGGTCGTGGAGTTGCCGGTAGGTCACCGGGCCGTCAGGGGTGTCCAGGGCGACGCGGTGCGGGTGCCGGGCGGCGTGGGCGGCGAGGTCGTCGGCGAACGTGCGCATCACCGGCTCCCCTCGGCCGGAACGGTCTGGTCGACGGCGACGAAGCGCAGTTCGGAGGTGTAGCGCCGGCCGTCGGCGTCGGTGAGCCAGGCCTGCTCGGGGGTGGGCAGCATCTCGCTGATCTTCAGACGGGCGCCGGAGTCCTGGCGGGCGAGGCGGCGGGCGGCCTTGGCGAGGATTGTGGTGTACACGGGGCTGTCGAAGTCGACGTAGAACGGGCGGGGTTCGGTCGGGGAGACGACGAACACGAAGCGCGGCAGGTCGTGCCGGCGCTGCCAGTGGCGGGCCCGTACGAATCGTGCGGCCTCCGACTTCTCGTCGGCGAAGTCAGCGTCCGCGACCGGCAGTTGCCAGGTCTCGCGGGCCAGGATCATGCGGTCGACGCTGATCCGCGGGGTGTGATCGCCCTCGGGGCGCAGGGTGAAGCGGTCCATCACGCGCTGGGTGAGGGTGTTGGCGTAGGCGTCCAGGAGGTCGTAGCGGGTGCCGTCGGGGAGGATCACGGTCAGCCGGCCGTCGATATCCTGGACCGGCACATCGGCGCTCAGCACGGTGCGCGGCCGGTACGGGTCACCGGTCTGGTCGACCAGCGCCACGTAGTGGTCCTGGTCCCGGTCGAGCGAGGGGCGGCTGCGGGTGGACCACTTCAGGGGCAGTTCCTTGGCGAGCATGGGCAGCAGGCGCGGGGCGGGGAAATCGCGGCCGGTCTCGGCGATCAGTGCGTCGCGGTCAGGGTGCTGGTGGACGAAGAGGGAGGCGCCCATGGTGTTCAGGGCGCAGTGCATCTCCCCCAGGACCAGTTCCACGTCCCCGCGCGCCAGCGCCGTCTCGTCCTCGGCGACGACGAGCACGTCGGGGCTGAAGTAGCGGGCCAGCGACCAGCCATCCCCGGGCTCGTCGAACTCCTCGCGGACCCGGGCGGCGAGGTCGGCGGTGGTCAGCCGGACGCGGCGCGCGCCGTGCGGGATGTCGAGCAGGCGGGCCCACTTGGCGCGCAGTTCGCCCTGGACCGCGTCGATGAGGTCGCCGGCCTCGGGGTGCGGGGAGGGCAGGGTGTGCAGCCACAGGGTGGCGAGGTCGACGGGGCCGTCGGCGGCGAGCCGGTCGTAGGCGGTGCGCAGCCGGTCGCGGATGCCCTCGGCGAAGCGGTTGGTCATCCAGCGCGCGGCGGTCAGGCACAGCTGGAGGGGCTCCAGGTGGGCGAGCAGGGCCGGTCCCGCGGTGGCGGTGGCCGCGCGGCGCGTGTCGGAATAGACCAAGCCGCGGCAGGGTGCGGTGCGGGCGCCCTTGGCGCGCTGGGCCTCGGTGTCGGTGAGGGCGGCGAACTCCGCCTCCAGCGCGCCGATCGCGGCGGTCAGCGCGCCGGCGTCGTCACCGGCGTCGCGCACGGCGTCGCGTCCGCCTTCCAGAACGGCGAGCTTGGCCAGCGCACGGTCGCGTGCGGCCGCGTCGGGGACCCGCTCCACGATGGCACGCAGGGCGCGGTCGGGGTGGGTGGCCGCCGGTACCTCCAGGCGCCAGTGCACCCAGCGCTTGCGCGCCAGCTCCCGTACGAGGGCGACGACGTCGTCCTCGGGCAGGTCGAGCGCGGCGGCGATCTCGGCCACCGGCCGCGTCCCGTCGCACAGTTCGAGGACCGCCGCCGCGCGCTCGTCCACCGGCTGTGCGGGCCGTCCGGGCACCTGGACGGTGGTGCCGGCGACGCGGACGATGGAGACGCGGCGCGGGGGGATCCAGCGCATCAGCGCGGCGTCCTCGGCCAGCACCTTCGCCACGGCGTCGATCGCCCAGCCGGAGAAGTAGACCTCCGCGGCGGCCAGGAAGGTGTCCCCGGGGCTGCTGGAGACGGCGTCCGCCGCGTCCAGGTCCCAGCGTCCCCAGCCGACCGGGCCGAAGAAGCCGATGGTGTCGTTCTTCACGCAGAACCGCTGCCAGTAGTGCGCGACGAGCTCCTCACGCTGACGGGGCATGCTGCTGCGCGCGTCGGTGTCCGGGTTCCAGCGCAGAAACGGGGCGATGCCCGTGCGCAGCACGGCGGGGTTCTGCCAGGCCAGGGCCGCCTGGAAGCGGGGCCCGGCGGCGACCTCCTGCAGATGGCGGGCGGTGTGCACGGCCGCGATGGCGAGTTCGGCGGTGAAGCCGTCCCACTCGGGGCCGGACAGCGGCGCGTCGGGGCCGAACTTGTCGGCGGCCTCGGCCAGTCCAGGCGGCGCCAGGCGCAGCACGCCGTCGGCGGGGAAGCCCGGGCCGCGCAGCGCGAACTGTTCCCACAGCCGCCAGCCTCCGCCCGGCAGCAGGACAGGTGCGTGCTCGTCCGACATCGCGTGCTCCTTCCGGAAAGGGGGGTGCGGAAAAGCGACCGGCCTCGGGGCGGACGGTGGTCCGCCCCGGGTTCGCCGGGTTCTCCGGCCGCAGAGCACCCTCCCGCGCGGCGGTGTGGTGCCGACAGAGAAGATCCGGCAGCAACACGTGCCGCGGGGTCGGCGCGTTCGTCCCTGACCCCGGCCTTCGCTGCCCGGGCACGCTGTCGGCGTCGGCCGTGACCTGCGGCCGGCCCCATCACCCGCGGGAGGTTCACCGTGACGCAAACCGACTTCGCGAACGGCGCGGACGCCGAGGAGGCCCGCCCGGACACCGACGAGGAGTACCTCGTGGTGCGCAACGACGAGGAGCAGTACTCGATCTGGCGGGCGGACCGTGAACTGCCCGCGGGCTGGCACCCGGAGGGGCGGCGCGGCGGCCGGCAGGAGTGCTTGGACCACATCGGCGAGATCTGGACGGACATGCGTCCGCTGAGCCTGCGCCGACGGCTGGCCGAGGCAGATGCCTGAGCAGCTCCCGGGCAGGCTCCCGGGTCCCTCGGCGCACGACCCGCCGGCCACCGGCGCGTGCGGGCCGCCGGCCGCTCCCGCCTCGCCCGTGGCGCTGCCGCAGCGCCTGTGTCCGGCCGTGCTGGACCTGTCGGGGCTGCGCGACAGCCCGGCCGCGCGCGGGCCCCGTGCCCTGCGTGCTCCGCTGGAGCTGTACCTGGCGCGGGTCGCGGAGCAGGACGCGCAGACCCTCCGGCACGCCGGTGAGGTCCTCGACGCGGAGGAACGGGCCCGCGCCCGCGCCTTCCGCCACGACCGGGACCGCGACGCCTATGTGGTCGCCCACGCCGCGCTGCGGGGAGTGCTCAGCGTCGTCACGGGGGTCCGCGCCGAGGCCCTGCCGCTGACCCGCGAACCGTGTGCCGGCTGCGGCGGGCCGCACGGGCGGCCCGTCCTGTCCACGCCAGGGGTGCACTTCTCGCTCTCGCACAGCGGCGGGCTGGTGCTGGTAGCGCTCGCGCCGGCGCCGGTCGGGGTCGACGTGGAGGAACTGGCCACCGTGAAGGTCATGCTCAGCGCGCAGTCGGCACTGCACCGGGCGGAGGCGGACGAGCTGGCCCGCCTGCCCGCCTACAGCAGGCCGGCGGCCTTCACCCGCGCCTGGGTCCGCAAGGAGGCCTACCTCAAGGGGCTGGGCACGGGGCTGGTCCGCGACCCCGCGCTCGACTACCTGGGCACCGGCCCGACGCCCACCGACCCGGCCCCCGGCTGGGCGGTGCGCGACCTTCTGGTCCCGTCCGGCTACGCGGCCGCGGTGGGCCTGCGCACCTGCTGAACCCGCACGGCACAGCGCGGCGGGGACCGGTTCGAGCACCGGTCCCCGCCGCGCTGCCGGCAGTGCGTCCCGACTCGTCCGATCTGCGCACCGCCTTCACCGATCGCCCACGCTTTCCGCCTGGTCGACCGGTATACGATCACGCGCGTGACGGCACCCGAACCCACCATCGTGGCCACTTCAGGCGGTGTTCGCCCTGGCCGACGCACGCGGGTGCTCTTCGACGCCCTGGTCCAGCACGCGGTCGACCTCTCCGGCGTGCACGGCAGGCGTCCGCGCGTCCTCCATGTCGGCACCGCCGCGGGAGACTCCGAGCTCGTCACGGCGCGGGTCGCCGAAGCGGCCCGGGTGGCGGGCTACGACCTCACTCCGCTGCAGCTGTTCCCCATGCCCAACGTCGACGACATCGAGGCCACGGTGCTCGACCACGACGTGGTGTGGGTGGGAGGCGGATCGGTCGCCAACCTGCTCGCCGTCTGGCGGGTGCACGCAGTGGACGACATCATGCGGCGCGCATGGCGGGCCGGAGTGGTGCTCGCCGGCGTCAGCGCGGGCTCGATCTGCTGGTTCCAGGGCGGCACCACCGACTCCTTCGGGCCCGAACTGCGCGCGGTCACCGACGGACTCGCCCTGCTCCCCTACGGCAACGGCGTGCACTACGACTCCGACGAGGGCCGCCGCCCGCTGATCCACCGCCTGGTCGCCGACGGCACCTTCTGCGAGGCCCACTGCACCGACGACGGGGTGGGCCTGGTCTACCGCGGTACCGAACTCGTCGAGGCGGTCGCGGAGTTGCCGAGGAAGGCGGCGTACCTGGTGCGGCGGGAGGACGGCCGGGCCGTGGAGGAGCGGATCGAGCCGCGTCGGCTGCCGGCGGCCTGAGCAACCCTTTCGCACGGCTGCGCGGACACGACCGCGCGGGGCGGCGGGCCGGCACCCGATGCCGTCGGCACCAAGGTCCGTGCGTTCCCGCGCCCCGCGTCGTCGACGGGCGGTGCCAGGACTCAGACCAGGCCATGGCGTACGGCGTGAGCGACCGCGTGCGCGCGGTTGCGTGCCTGGAGCCGGGTCATGAGTTCGTAGATGACGTTCTTGACGGTGTGTTCGGAGCAGCCCAGCAGCCGGGCGATGTCGGCGTTTCCGTGTCCCTCGGCCATCAGGCGCAGGACCTCGGTCTGCCGCGCGGTCAGGGCCGGCGTGCGGGTGGCGGGCGCCGCGTCCGGGCGGATACCGGTGCTCAGCACGCCGGACAACTCCGGGTAGGGGATGCTCGGATGAGGATGCGCCGCCCGAAGGACGGCCTTGAGCAGAGCGTCCTCGGTCAGTTCCGCGGCGCCGATGACGACCGCTCCGGCACGCAGGGCCCGCCGACGGCCCTCCGGGCTGACGGTGTCGCATACGAACAGCACCGGCCCGCAGGTGCGCGCCGCGCGCAGCGCCTGACCCGCATCGGCGGCGACGATCACCGTGACCGTCAACGCGGAGGCGTCCGCTCCGCACCGCAGTCCCGCTCGTTCGGCCAGGGCCCGGACCCGTTCCGAGCCCGGGCCCTGCACGAGGCGCACCGCGACGGCGGGGGTAGCGGGCGGCGCCGGCAAGGTGACGGTCATGGCAGAGGCAGCGTGCGGCGCCGTCAACGTGGCGGTCACAGCAGGCCCGCCCGCAGTGCGTAGGCGACCGCGTGGGCGCGGTTGCGTAGCCTGAAGCGCTGGGTGATGTCGTGCACGACGGTGGTCACCGTGCGCGGCGAGTACGCGAGCCGCTGGGCGATCTCGGCCGTCTCGTGCCCCTCGGCCACCAGACGCAGCACGGAACGCTCCCGCTCGGACAGCATGCCTTCGCTCCACCCCCCGGAGCCGCGCACGGACGCGTCCGGTTGGTCCAGGAGCTCCTCCAGCAGGCCGGGCGGCAGGGTGCAGTCGTCGCGTGCGGCCGCGAGCACCGCGTGGGCCAGGCGGGAGGCGTCGGCCTCGCGGCGCAGCAGCAGGCCGCGGGCGCCTGCGGCGAGGGCGTGCAGGACGTCCCCGGAGGCGAGGAGGCCCGCCACCAGGACGACGGCGGGGCGGTGCGTCTGGGTGCGGGTGGCGCGCACCATGTCGAGCTCGGCCGGACCGAGCCGGTCCACGGTGAGGACGGCGACCCGCGCGTCGGCGGGCTCGCACACGGTCAGTTCGGGCCGGACGAGCAGGGTCGCGCGGATGCCTGCCTCCAGCACCGGGTCGAGTGCGACCACACTGACAGGTACGGGTGCTCCCATCTGCTGCTCCTTGGAAGGTCGTGCGCCCGGCCCTGAGGCTGCGCGGGCAATCTGGCGTGGGGACGTGCCCACACCGTGCCGTGCGTCCGGGGGCCCGGACATCGGTAGCCGGACCCCACATTTGCGCACCGGCCCTCCCCCGCACCCCGGGGGACGCGGGGCGGGCGGTCAGAACCCGGCCGCTCAGCCGGCCCCGCAGCGCGTGGCGCGGGCGCACCGGGCCCCGGTACGGGGAGCCATGGGGGACTCACCCCCCACTCGGCACCCGCCCACCCCGGTCGGGCCGCCCGCACCCCCTGCCCACCCGTACCGCGCCCCCGCCGGAGCACGTCTGCCACCTGCGGTTTCCCCAGCGCGGCCCCCATACCCCCACCGGTGGGGAGCGGGTGGGGAGAATATGGGGGACGGTTACCCATGCGGGGGCCGCAGGGGGTCTGCGACCTTCTTCTCGTGACCGACACCGCCAGCCTCCCGACTCCCCGGAGCGCCGAACTGCCCGCCACCTGGTGGGCCCCGGCGCTGACCCTCACGGAGCGGCTCGCCGCGCCCGGGCTTCCCGGAGCGGCCGCCGCGACCGCCGCCCACGGGCAGCTGCCCTGGGCCGTCGGGGACGCGGAGGGCTTCGCCCTGCGGCTGGACCGCCTGGGCGTGGACGGCGCCGCGGCGGCAGCGCTGGCCGCGGAGCCCGCCGACCACCTGGCCCGGCGGACCGCCAAGCCCGACTGGGCGTCCTTCGCGGAGGAGGTGCTGGCCGCAGCACCCGACGATCTCGCCGAGGTCGAGGGCGGCGGCGAGGGTCCGGACGCTTTCGCTCCCGTCGTCGGGCCGCTGGTCGCCACGGCCACCGCCCGGCTCGCCGACCTGACGGGCGGCGTCCCGGATGCCGAAGCCATCGTGTGGCGGGACGGATTCACCCAGCGCCTGACGCGCCAGCTGGTCCGGCAGGCCGCCCGCACCCTGGTCCAGGAACTGCACGCCGCACGGCGCGCCGGGCGGCTGGCGGGAACCGGTCCGCGCGAGCGGTTCGTCTCCTTCACGGCGGCCGCCGGCACCCGCCGCGGACTGGCGGACCTGTTCGCCGCCTACCCGGTGCTGGCCCGGATGCTCACCCGGACCGCGATGGACGCGACGCAGGCCGCCGCCGAGCTGGTCACCCGCTTCCAGACCGACCGCTCGGCCCTGGCCGCCACACTCCTGGACGGCCGTGCCCCGGGCAGCCTCGTCCGCGTCGATCTCGGCCAGGGCGACGCCCACCAGGGAAACCGGTCCGTGGCGATCCTGCACTTCGCCGACGGCAGCCGGCTCGTCCACAAACCCCGCCCGCTGGACCAGCACGCCCTCCTCGACGACCTGGTCGCCTGGCTCAACGCCAAGGTGCCCGGACTGCGGCTGCGCACCCCGCGCACGCTGCGCCGCGACACCTACGGCTGGCTGGAGTTCATCGAGCACCGCTGGTGCACCTCGGTCACCGAGACCGACGCCTTCTACCGCCGCCAAGGCGCTCTGCTGGCCCTGCTCTACGCGGTGGACGGCGCCGACATGCACTACGAGAACGTCATCGCCCACGGCGACCAGCCGGTCCTGGTGGACGCCGAGACGCTGCTCCACACCGGTCTCGGGCAGGCCCTGACGGCGGGGGCCGACCCGGCCGCGGACGCCCTGGCCGCCTCGGTCCACCGCACCTGTCTGCTCCCCCACCTCCTCATCGGTGAGCACGGCGCCCTGGACATCTCCGCACTCGGCCGGGACACCGACGGCACCTTCCCCAGCGAGGGCCTGCGCTGGGAGGACAGCGGACTGGACACCATGCGGGCGGTACGCGGTCCGCAGCCCAGCCCCGCCGCCCAGAACCACCCGCTGCCGCACGGCACCTCCCTGGCGGGCGCCGACCACACGGCAGCCCTGCTGGGAGGGTTCCGCACCGCCTACGCGGCGATCGCGGCACACCGCGGCGAACTGCTCGACGCCGACGGCCCCCTGGACCGCTGGGCGCGGCGCCCGGCCCGGCTGATCGCCCGCGCGACCCGGCTGTACGCCACGCTGCTGGAGGAGTCGACCCACCCCGCGCTGCTGGGCAACGCGCTGGCCCGGGAAGGGGTGTTCGCGGTGCTGTGGACGGAGTCCGCGCACGACACCGCGCGCATGCGCCTCGCCGAGCACGAGACCGCGGCCCTGTGGCGCGGCGACATCCCCTTCTTCACCCACTGCCCCACCGACACCGCGGTCCACGGCGACGACGGCACCCGCCTGACGGACGTGCTGCCGGTGGCCGCCGCGACGGCGGTGCGCGACAAGCTCGGCCGGATGGACGAGGTCGACTGCCACGACCAGGAATGGATCATCTCGGCCACCCTCGCGGTGCGCGGCGCGCGTTCGCCGCTGGACCGACCGCGCTCGGAACTGGCCCCGGCCCCCGTGCCGCCGGTGGCGCCGGAGCCGTCCCGTCTGCTGGCCGCCGCGTGCGGGATCGCCGACGAGATCACCGCCCGCGCGGTGCGGGACGGCTCGCGTGCCAACTGGATCGGCCTGGAACGGGTGTCGGGAGACCACTGGGCGGTCCTGCCGATGGGGGCGGGCCTGGCGCAGGGCTACTGCGGGGTCGCGCTGTTCCTCGCCCACACCGAGGCGCTCACCGGCTCCGGGCGCTACGGCGCGGCAGCCCATGAGGCGATCCGTGCGCTCCCCTCCCTGCTCAAGGCGCTCGCCGAGGACCCGGAACTGAGCAAGGCTGCCGGACCCGGCGCCTACGACGGGCTCGGCGGGATCGTGTACGCCCTCGTCCGCCTGGCGCGGCTCCTCGACACGGACCTGCTCGCCTGCCTGCCCGACGCGCTGACCGCACTCGGCCACGCCGCCGCGGCGTGTCCCGACCCCGGGCTGGCCCAGGGCCGAGCCGGCGCACTGGCCGCCGCGCTCGCCACGTACGAGGCGACCGCTGACGCGGGAGCACTGCGGCTGGCCGACCGGATCGCGGACCTGCTGCTGACGGCACCGGCGCACGGCCTCCTTCCTGCCACCGCCGGTCTCGCCGACGGTACCGCGGGAATCGGGTGGGCGCTGCGGCGCTGGGCCCAGCACCGGCCCGAGCGTGCCGCCGGCGTGGAAGCGGCAGCCGGCGCCCTGCTCGACGCCACCCCGCACACCGGCGGCGAAGCCGACCTCTCCTGGTCGAACGGACTGGCCGGAAGGGCAGCCGCCGGACTCCGCGACGCCACCACCCGCCTCGCGGACGCCCCCACCGGCACCGATCTCAGCCTCACCCAGGGCGCCCTCGGCCGGCTGGAGGCCCTGTCCGTCCTCGCCGACCAGGGCGACACCACGGCCCGCTCGGCCCTGCGACGGCACAGCGGGCATGTCCTCGCCCTGGTCGAGGCCCACGGCCACCGCTGCGCCACCCCCGACCACGTTCCCTCACCGGCCCTGATGACCGGCCTGGCCGGCATCGGCTACGGACTGCTCCGCCTGGCCGACTCCGCCACCGTCCCCTCGGTGCTGCTCCTGCACCACCCCGACAACTGACCCATCCGCACCCGCGCTCGTCAGCACAACGGCTCCTGCCACCTCCCACCCCGTGCGCCCCGCACGGGACACCAGAAGGGACCACCGTCATGGACAAGCACCTCATCGCCGCCGACGCCGCCGAGTTCACCGCCACCGACTCCGCCGAGACCGCGCACGCCGAGCAGGACGCCGCGGGCGGCATCACCCTCTCCGGCCGGAACCGCGCCTGCGCCCGCGCCCGCGTGCTGGCCGGCATGGTCCTCACCAGCGGCATCGTCATCACGCTGAGCACCCTGGACACCTCGGTCTCCGCCCCCAACTGACCGGCGTCCAGCTGCCGTTCCGCGTGATGGCGCGGGCCCGCCACGGCGGGCCCGCGCCGCCGCGTCCGCCCCGCACCGGCGCCGCGGGCCTCAGGCTCCGGGCCCTGCCACGAGCACGCACCGAGACGATCGCGCACCGGCTGCTGTCTGCCCCTGTCCCATTCCGCCGATTATCATCAGCGTTCATGCGTTCCCATACGCCTTCCCTGGTCGGGCGGGACCCTCAACTCACCCAGCTCGAACGCGCCATGGCCGACGCGAGGCAGGGCATGGGCAGCGTCGTCTTCCTGGTCGGCGAGGCCGGAGTCGGCAAGTCGCGCCTCGCGGCGGAGGCCGTGGGCGGGGCCCTCGGCTCCGGGATGCGCGTGCTCCGCGGCCGCAGCAGCACCACCGGCCCCGCGGTGCCGTTCCGCCCCCTCACCGAGGCGCTGATGTCGCTGTTCCGCGGCGGCGCCCCCCTGGACGACCTCGCGCTCGGACCGTACCGCCCGGTCCTGGGCCGTCTCATCCCCGACTGGGACACCGGGGAACGCGACAGCAGCTCCATGGTCATCCTCGGTGAAGCCGTGCTGCGCCTGCTCATCGCCGCCGGTCGCGGCACGGGGCAGTTGCTGCTCCTGGAGGATCTGCACGACGCCGACCCCGAGACCCTCGGCGTGCTGGAGTACCTGGTCGACAACCTCGCGTACACGCCCGTGCTGCTGGTGGCCACGGTGCGCACCGACATCAGCGACGCCCTCGACCTCGCCCAGTCCGCGCGGCGCCGCGGCGCCGCCACCGTGATCGAACTGGCGCCGCTGTCCCAGCCGCAGGTGCAGCAGGTGATCGCCGCCCAGCTCGGCGCGGACAGCCCCGCCGACGTGCCGCCCGAAGTGCTCAGCCGGCTCTGGGAGGACAGCTCGGGCAGCCCCTATCTCGTCGAGGAACTCCTCCAGTCGATGATCAGCTCGGGCACCCTGGTGCAGGGTCCCGGGGGCTGGCGCGCCGTCGGCGACCTGCGCCGTGACGTTTCCTCAACACTGGCCCGCGGCATCCTGCGCCGCATCGACCGGCTCGGCACCCAGGGCCTGACCCTGCTGTCCGCCGCCGCGGTCCTGGGCCGCCGCTTCCCCCTCTCCGTCCTGCAGCACATGACCGGCGTCGACGACCGCACGCTGCTCGGCCACCTCCACGCCGGCGTCGCCGCCCGGCTGGTCGTACCCGACGAACCCGCCCCCGACTGGTACTCCTTCCGCCACTCCCCCACCCTCGAAGCCCTGTTCACCCAGCTGACACCGGGCCGGCGAGCGGAGCTGGCACGGCGCGGCGCGCAGGCCGTGGAGGAACTCCACCCGGCCCTGGAAGGCGACTGGTGCGCCCTGGCCGCCGGACTGCGCTGCGAGGCCGGCGACCGGGTCGAGGCCGGGCTGCTGTACGCCGACGCGGGCGGGCGCGCGCTGACTGCGGGCGCGCTGAACTCCGCGGTGACCCTGCTCAGCCGTGCCGAGTCCCTCCTCGCCGACGCCGACGATCCACAGGCCCGGGCCTCGGTCCTGGAGAACCTGCTGCCCGCCCTCGCCGAAGCCGGCGACTTCGCGCGCGCCTTCGACCTCGTGGACGACCTGCACGCCCTCGGCGGAGCCGGCCTCAGCGCCCAGCGTCTGGCAACGCTGCACGCACGGCTGGCGAAGGTGGCCCACACGGCGGGCCGGTGGAGCGACGGCAACCGGCAGATCGCCCGTGCCCGCGAAGTCCTGGCCGCCGCCCCCGACGAAGCCGCCGCGGCGGCCGTGGACGTCACGGCGGCCTACCTCGCCCTGGACACCCCCGGACCGGACCGCACCCAGCACGCCGAGAAACTGGCGCGCTCCGCCGCCGACGCCGCCGAGCGCCACCAACTGCCCGTCGTCGCCTGCCAGGCCTGGGAACTTCTCGCCACCGTGGCCCGCGAACGCGACCCGCAGGAGTCGGCGGTCATGCTCGCCCAGGCCCAGTCCGCCGCCGAACGCCACCGGCTGCCGGTGCAGCGCATGTACGCGGCCACCCGCATGGGCGGCAACGCCTGGCTCGCCGAGGGCGACACCGCGGGACTGCTGGCGGCCCGTCAGGAGGCGCTGCGGCTGGGCTCGGTGAACATCGTGCACACCGTCGACGGCATCCTCGTCCTCGACGCCGTGCTGCGCGGCGAGGACAGCGCCGCACGCTCGGCCGCCGGGGAGTGCCTGGCCGTCGTGCGCCGCCTGCGCCTGGCCCCGGCCGTGCGCTACGTGCTGATGGCGCAGGCCACGCTGGAGGCCCATCGCGGGGACCGGCCGGCGATGGAGGCGGCCCTGGCGGCGTTCACCGAGTGGGACGGCGCCGGTTCCCAGGAGGAACCGCTCTGCCTGGGGCTGGCGCGGGCCTTCTGCGCCCTGCTGGAGGAGAACCGGGGCCTGGCGCGTACGGAGTTGGCGGCGGTCGAGGCGCTGGAGGCGGACAACCCCTCCACCTACCACCTGAGCGGCACCCACGGCCTGCTGCTCCTGCTGGACGTGCTGGACGGTCACGCCGACCGGGCCCGGCACGCGGAGATCAAGGCGACCGCCATGGCCCGCATGCGCTGGAACCGGCAGTTCGTCGACCTCGCCGAGGCCGTCCTGCTGGGCCGGGAGGGCGCCGGTGCGGACGCGGCGGGCGCTGTGGACCGGGCCCTGGCCGTGGCCGAGCCGTATCCGCTGGCCCAGCATCTGGGACTGCGGCTGATCGCGGACGCCGCGCACCAGGACGACTGGGGGGATCCGGTGGGCTGGCTGCGGCGCGCCGAACACCACTTCCACGAACGCGACATCGCCGCCGTCACCGGCGCCTGCCGGGCGGGGCTGCGCCGCCTGGGCGCCCCGGTGCACCAGCACCGCAGCGGCACCAGCGGCATTCCGGAGGAGTTGCGCACCCAGGGGGTGACCGTCCGGGAGTTCGACGTGTTCCGGCTGCTCGCGGAGCGCCTGAGCAACAAGGACATAGCCGACCGGCTGTTCATCTCGCCCCGGACCGCGGAGAAGCACATCGCCAGTCTCATCACCAAGACGGGAGCGGCCAACCGCGCGGATCTGTGCGCGCGATCGGCCGCTCTGCGCTCCGGCTGAACGGTGCGGTAGGGGGTCAGCGCATCTCCCGCACCGCCCGCGAACCGAGCACCGCGAGCCCGGTGCCGGCCAGCACCACGGCCACGACACCGAACAGGGCCAGGTGGCTCGTCCGGGCCAGCGCGCCGCACAGGATCAGCGACAGCGGGGCGGCGGCGTAGCCGAGGACCATGTCGACGGAGACCACCCGGGTCAAGACGTCCTGCGGGATGTTGCGCTGGATCCAGCTCAGCCCGAACACGCCCTGGTAGCCGATTGCGAACCCCATGGCCAGGACGGTCGCGATCACGACCGGGGTGCTCTGCGCCAGGCCGAGTACGGCCATTCCCGCGCCCAGCCAGCCGGCGAGGGCGGCCACCAGCAGGCCGACGCGGGGCCGTCCGCCCACGGCGCCGCCGACGAGGGTGCCGAGCACCGCTCCCCCGGCCAGGGCGCCGTTGAGGACGCCGAGGGTGGCCGAGCCACCGCGCAGCACCTGGTCGGCGAGGGTGGCGAAGCCGACCGTGAAGGGGCCCGCGTAACAGAAGTTGACCGCCGTGTCGAGGGCGACGATGGTGCGCAGACGCGGGTCGCGCAGGGTGAAGGTGACGCCCTCCCGGATCCGCGCCCCGAGGGACGGCCCGGCCGCGGCAGGGCCGCTCTTGGAGGAGGCGGACCGCGGGCGGGTGCGGATGCGGGCCACGCACAGACCGCACAGGGCGAAGCAGACCGCGTCGACGACGAAGGCGACCGGCGCCTGCGTCAGCGCGATCACGACACCGCCGACGGCGGGGCCCACGATCGCCGCCGTGCGCGCGCCGGCGCCCAGCAGGGCGTTGGCCGGGGCGAGCAGGTCCTCCTCGACCACCGACGGCAGGATGGAGACACGGGCGGGCTGGAAGAACGCGTCGACGGCACCGAAGGCGGCCGCCGCCGCGCACAGGATCCACACCGTCAGGTGCCCGGTGAGTCCGGCGGCGCCGACCGCGCCCATCAGCACGGCGCGGGTCCAGCTGGAGGCCACCATCAGGGTGCGGGTGGACCAGGTGTCCCCGAGGGTGCCGCCCACCAGGGTGAGCAGGGCGCGGGGCACGGCCTGGAAGGCCAGGACGTAGCCGAGGGTGAGGGTGGACCCGGTCAGGCTCAGGGTGATCCAGGAGAAGGCGACGACGCTGAAACCGTCGCCGAGCAAGGAGAGCGCCTGCCCCGTCCACAGCAGGCGGAAGGAACGGTGCCGGGCGGGCGCCCACAGCAGCGGGCGGTCCGCGGCGAGGGTGGTGGCCATGGGGGTGCCTCCTTCGAGGGGACGTGTGCGGTCCGGTCAGTAGTGGACGGGCAGGGCGGTGAGGCTGCGGTTGAGCAAGGACGGCTGCCAGGTGAGTCGATGGGGGTCGGCCAGTGTCAGGCCGGGCCGCTCGCACACCAGCGTGCGCACCGCGCAGACGGCGACCAGGCGCGCGAGCGCGGCACCGATGCAGAAGTGGGCGCCGAAACCGAACCCGAGGTGGGTCGCTCCGCTGCGGGTGACGTCGAAGCGGCCCGGGTCGGAAAAGCGGGCGGGGTCGCGGTTGGCGGCGGCGGTCACCAGGAAGATCCGGTCGCCGGCGCGCAGGGTCCGCCCGCCGAGTTCGAGGTCCTGGGCGGCGGTGCGGATCGACATCTTCGACGGCCCGTCCAGGCGCAGCGTCTCCTCCACCGCGCCCTGCGCCAGCTCCGGTTCGGCACGCACCGCGGCCAACTGATCGGGGCGGGTGTGCAGGGCCAGGATCGTGTTGGCGATGAGGTTGCTGGTGGTCTCCCCGCCGGCGAACGCCATCTGGGTCAGCATCCCGACGAACTCCTCCTCGCTGACCGAGTCGCCCACCCGGCCCTCCGCCAGCACCTGGCTGATCAGGTCGTCGCCGGGCTCCGCGCGCCGCCGGGCGACCAGGGCACCGAGGTAGTCCTCCAGGCTGACCAGGGCCTGCAGCGAGGCGCGGTACTCGCTCTCCTCCTGGGCGGTGCCGAGCACCAGGTCGGCCACGCGGGTGTTCCAGTACCAGAAGGAGGGTCCGTCGGTGGGCGGGATGCCGAGCCAGCGGGCGAAGACCAGGGCCGGCAGCGGCTTGGCGAGGTCGGCCATGAGGTCGCCGGTGCCGCCGGGGGCGGCCTTGCGGACGAGCACGGCCCGGGTCACCTTCTCGGTGAAGGCGCTGTAGCGGGCGACGGCTCGGGCGGCGAACGCCTCCTGGAAGACCTGCCGCAGCCGCCGGTGCTGGGGCGGGTCGTTGAAGACCATCCAGCGCGACAGGATGCCGAAGGCGCGCTCGGCGTCCTCACGGGCTCCCTGCGGAACGGCGTCCATCAGGGGCCGGACCCGGTCCGCCGAGACGGCGCGGTCCCGCAGGCAGCGCATGACCTCGTCGTAGCCGGTGACGAGCCAGGCGTGGTGCAGCGGGCTCCACTGCACCGGGGCGCTCTCGCGCAGGGCGTCGAGGTGTGGGTAGGGGTCGGCGACCAGGTCGGGGGCGAGCAGGTAGCGCTCGGTGGGGGCCGGGGCGTGCGTGGTCATCGGGACTCTCCCCTCTCCAGGGCGGCGAGCAGGTCCGCGATGCCGCTGACCTGGGGCTCGGCCATCATCGACAGGTGGTCGCCGTCGCTGATGTGCAGCGTCAGCCCGCCCTGCGCGGTCGCACGCCAGCGCTCGACGTAGGTGTCGTAGTCGACGTCGAGTCCGGGCATCGTGACGCCGCGGGGCAGGCCGGCGGCCTCGCTGCCGACCACCAGGTGGATGTGGCCGGGGTAGGGCCGTACCGCGTAGTCGGCCAGCGCGGCGAGCAGCGAGTGCCAGACCTCGATGGGGGCGTTCTCGACGAGGGCCGCCTCTGCGGGGCTCATTCCGGCGCCCAGGAGGGTCGCGGTGAGCTCGGCGGTGGCCTGGTCGCGCTGCGGGGAGGCGGGCAGTTCGCACAGCCGGTCGCGCAGGCGCAGGGCTTCGCGCAGGTCCCGGGTGACGCCTTCGAGGCGGGCGCGGGCGGCCGGGTTGGGCAGGTAGGGCTCGATGAGGACGAGCGGGGCGACCGGGTGCCCGGCCTGGTGGAGCTGGGTGGCCATCTCCAGGGCGATGTTGGCGCCCATCGACCAGCCGAGCAGGGCGTGCGGGCCCGCGACGCCGCGGTCGGTGATCTCGGCGGCGTAGTTGGCGGCGATGCCGGTCACGGTGCTGGGGTCGACGCCGCCGAGCAGGCCGCGGGCCTGGAAGGCGTGGACGGGCCGGCCGGGCGGCAGGGCGCGGGCCAGGGGCACGAACCAGGCGGCGCTGCCGCCGGTGGGGTGCACGCACCACAGGGGTTCTCCCTCACCCTCGCGCAACCGCACCTCGGAGGTGACGGTCTCGGGCAGTCCGGCGCCCACCGCGCGGGTGGCGTGGGCGGCGAGGCGGGCGAGGGTGGGGTGTTCGATCAGGTCGCCCACCGTCACCGGCAGCCCGCGTCCGGCGGCCAGCAGCGAGACCCGAACGGTGGACAGGGAGCTGCCGCCGATGCGGAAGAAGTCGTCGTGGACGCCGATGCGGGACAGGCCCAGCACCTCGCGCCAGATCTCGGCGAGGATCCGCTCGGCCGGGGTGGCGGGGGCGACGTACTCGGTGTCGTCCTGGTCGAGTTCGGCCGGCGGCAGCGGCAGCGCCCGCTTGTCGATCTTTCCGCTGCGGTTGACGGGCATCTCGTCGAGGACGACGAACCGGGAGGGCAGCATGTAGGCCGGGAGGCTGGTGCGCAGGGCGCCGCGCAGTTCCTCCGGGGTGTGCGGGCCGGTGCCGGCGGTGACGAGGTAGGCGACCAGGGCGGGTTCGCCGCCGGGCAGGTCGGTGCGGTGCAGGACGACGGCCTGGCGGATGCCGGGTACCTGACGCAGGGCGTGCTCGATCTCACCGAGTTCGATACGGAAGCCGCGCAGTTTCACCTGGGCGTCACGGCGGCCGAGCCACTCCACGGTGCCGTCGGGCCGGTAGGCGCCGAGGTCGCCGGTGCGGCACAGCCGTTCACCGGGCTCGCCGTAGGGGTCGGGGATGTAGGTGGCGGCGGTCAGGGCGGGCCGGCCGAGGTAGCCGCGGCCGACGGCCAGTCCGCCGAGGTGGATCTCGCCGGGGACGCCGACCGGGACGGGCTGGAGGTCGTCGTCGAGGACGTGGATGCGGGTGTTGCGGATCGGGGTGCCGACGGGCGGGCGGCCCTGGCCGGGCGCGAGGTCGGCGGCGACGGACCACACCGAGGTCTCGGTGAGGCCGTAGACGTTCTGGAAGCGGCGGCCCGGCGACCAGCGGTCGGCGAGTTCGGCGGGGCAGGCCTCGCCAGCCACCTGGAGCACCCGCAGGTCGGGGAAGGTGTCCTCGCCCAGGACGGCCAGCGCGCTGGGCGGCAGCATGCCGCCGGTGATCCGGGCCTCGCGCAGGGTGCGGGCCAGGTCGGGTCCGGGACGCAGGTCCTCCTTGGACGCGGTGACCAGGCAGCCGCCGTTGGCGAGGGACCAGGTCAGTTCCAGGATGGAGGCGTCGAAGCCGAACGACGCGAACTGCAGGATCCGGTCGGCCGGGGTGGGGTTCACCAGGTCGCGCTGGCCTTCGAGCATGTTGGACAGGCCGCGGTGGGCGATGGCGACTCCCTTGGGGACGCCGGTGGAGCCGGAGGTGTAGATCAGGTAGGCGAGGGTGTCGGCGTCGGGTGCGCGGCCGGGCACCGGTCCCACCGGCTCGGCGGGCACGTCCAGGTGGAGGGTCGGGCCGTCGAAGGGGACCGCGCCGTCCAGTGCCCGGTGCGTCAGCAGTACCCGCATGCCGCTGTCCTCGGCCATGAACGCCAGCCGCTCGGTGGGGTGCTGGGGGTCCAGCGGCACGAAGGCGCCGCCGGAGCGCAGCACGCCGAGGGCGGCGCGCACCCAGTCCGGTCCCCGGTCGACACAGATGCCGACCACGCTCTCCGGGCCGACGCCGAGCAGCCGCAGCCGGCGGGCCACCTGCTCGGCCTGCTCGTGGAGGTCGGCGTAGGTCAGCGGCTGCCCGCGGTGTTCGACGGCGACCGCGTGCGGGGTGCGGGCGGCCTGCTCGGCGACGTGCTCGTGGAACAGCAGCGGGGAGGAGGGCAGGTCCGGGCCCGCGGCCCAGCCCAGGACGCTCTGGCGTCCCGCTCCGATGGCGGCGGGCGGGCTCACCCGGCCGTGCGGGTCGGCGGTCATCGCCTCCAACTGGGCCACGAACACATCGGCGACCTGTTCGGCGGTGGCGGGGGCGACGTACGCCGGGTCGGCGTCCAGGGTGAAGGCGTTGACGCTCGCGTTCACCAGCAGCGGGAACATGGTGCGGGCGATCTCCAGGGAGTCGTCCCATGAGTCGTGCGCCAGCCGGTGGAAGTTGACGTAGTTGAAGACGGTGTCGGTCAGGTTCGGTTCGGTGGGGCGCAATCGGGCGATGCGGACCAGCGGCACCCGGCGGTGCGGAAGCATCTCCTGCTCGGCGCCGAACACGTCCCGCAGGTAGGCCAGCCAGTCGCCGCGCGGGCGGGCCACTCCGAACGGCACGGTGTTGAGGAACAGTCCGCGCATCCGGTCGGCGCCGGGCACCTCGGGGCGGCCGTTGGTGACCAGACCGACGCTGTGTCCCTGGACGCTGTCATCGCGGTCGGCGAACAGACTCATGGTGTGGTGGAAGGCGGCGAGCAGCACGGTGCGGCGGGGCACGCCCGCGTCCTTGGCGAGGCGGCCGATGCGTTCGGCGAGGTGGGCGTAGGAGCGTCGCACCTCGTGCACCGCCGGGCCGTCCGCCGCGGCGGCCTCGGTGCGGCGGCGCAGCGTGACCGGGCGCAGTGCGGCGAGCCGGTCGTGCCAGTAGGCCAGGGACTCCTCGCTGTCGAGCGCGGCCCGCTCCAGGGCGACGTACTCGGCGAAGGCCGGCACGCTCGGCGGGCGGGGTGCGGTGCGCCGGGTGACCGCTTCACGGTGCAGCGCCAGCAGATCGGCGACGAGGGAGGTCAGGCTCCAGCCGTCGAGGACGACGTGGCAGTCGGTCAGGACCAGGCGCAGGTCGTGGTCGGTGACGTGGTGCAGGTGGATGCGGACGAGGGGGGCGGAGTCAAGGTCGAAGCGGCGCGCGAACTCGCCGTCCACGAAGCGGCGCAGCCGCTCCCGCTGCTCCTCGCGGGGCAGGTGGCGCAGGTCGGTGTAGCCGACCGGCAGGTGGGCGGTGCGGTGGACGAGTTGGAGGGGTTCGCGGTAGGTGACGAGGTCGACGGAGGTGCGCAGGATCGGGTGCGCAGCCACGACGGCGTCGACGGCGGCCTGGAACGCGGCGGCGTCGAAGCCCTCGGGAACGGTGATCTTGAGGTCGGTGACGTTGTGGTAGGCGCCGCGCCGGGGGTCGGCGAGCATCTCGTGCAACATGCCGGCCTGCAGCATGGTCAGGGGGTAGGCGTCGGCCAGGCCCTCGGGCAGCCGGGCCGCGTCGGCGGGGTCGATCAGGGAGAAGGGGGCGACCGGTTCGGGGGCGTCGGTGGCGTCGCTGACCAGTTCGGCGAGGTCGGCGAGGGTGCGGGCGCGGAAGACGTCGGCGACGCTGAAGCCGAGTCCGGCGAGTCGGCCGACGCCGACCAGGCGCAGGGCGAGGATGGAGTCGCCGCCCAGGTCGAAGAAGTTGTCGTCACGGCTGACCCGTTCGACGCTCAGGACCTGGCAGAACACCTCCGCCAGAGCGCACTCTGCGGCCCCCCGTGGGGCGGCGTAGGCGGAGGCTCCGACCGAGGTGGGGCGCACGGCGATCAGCGCGGCGCGGTCCACCTTGCCGTTGGCGGTCAGAGGCAGCCGGTCGTGCCGTACGAACAGGGCCGGGACCATGTACTCGGGCAGGGTCAGCCGCAGCCCTTCACGCAGGGCGGCGGCGTCCAGGGGGCGGCCCTCGGGGGTGACGACGTGGGCGACCAGGCGGGCCGCGCCCCCGTCGCGGCGGGCCACGACCGCGGTGTCGGCGACGCCGGGCAGAGCGCGCAGGGCGGTCTCGATCTCGCCGGGCTCGATGCGGTAGCCGCGGATCTTGACCTGGTGGTCGGCGCGTCCGACGTAGGCGAGCTGTCCGTCGGGCAGGACGCGCACGAGGTCGCCGGTGCGGTACATGCGGGCGCCGGGGGCGGCGAAGGGGTCGTCGAGGAAGCGCTCGGCGGTCAGCTCGGGCCGGTTGCGGTAGCCGCGGGCCACTCCCCCGCCGGACACGTACAGTTCACCGACGGTGCCGTGCGGTACGAGGCGTCCCCAGGCGTCCAGGACGTAGCCGTGGGCCCCGGTGAGGGGGCGCCCGACGGGTGAACGGACGGTGCCGTGGACGTCGTCCTCGGTGATGGTGCGGATCGTCACGTGCACGGTGGTCTCGGTGATCCCGTACATGTTCACCAGCGCCGGGCGGGGCCCGGGAGCGGAGAACCAGTCGCGGTAGTCGCGCACGTCGAAGGCGTCGCCGCCGAAGACGACGGTGCGCAGGGCCAGGGTGGAGAAGTCGGCCCCGGCCTCCCGGAGGTGGGCGCGCAGGCCCTTGAAGGCGGCCGGGGTCTGGTTGAGGACGGTGACGCCCTCCTCGCGCAGGATCCGGTGCACGGCGGCCGGGTCACGCACCTCGTCGGCGGTGAGGACGGTGACGCGCCCCCCGGTGGCCAGCGGTGCCCACAGCTCCCACACGGAGAAGTCGAAGGCGGGCGAGTGCATCAAGGTCCACACGTCGCCGGGACCGAAGTCGAAGTGGCGGTCGGCGGCGCCGAGCAGCCAGGCCAGGTTGCCGTGCGTGATCTCGACGCCCTTGGGGCGGCCGGTGGAGCCCGAGGTGTAGATGACGTAGGCGAGGTCCTCGTGTGCGGGGACACGGTCCGGTGTCAGGGCGGTGTCCTGCTCCGGGACGTCGTCCTGGTCCTCGTCGGCCGCGTCCAGTTCCAGGAGCCGGGCCGGGAGGCCCGCGACGGCGTCGCGGGTGGCGGAGTCGGTGACGATCAGTTCGATGCCTGAGTCGGTCACGGTGAACTCGCGGCGTGCCTTGGGGTGGGTGGGGTCCAGCGGAAGGTAGGCGGCTCCGGCACGCCAGACGGCCAGGAGAGCGACGGCCAACTCGGGGGTGCGGTCGAGGCAGACGCCGACGAGGGAGCCGTCGGCGACGCCCGCGGCGCGCAGGCGGCGCGCCAGCGCGGTTGCCGCCAGGTCGAGTTGCGCGTAGGTCAGGCTGCGTCCCGAGCCGGTGACGGCGACCGCCTGCGGCGTCCGGGCGATGTGGTCGCGGACCCGGTCGGCGGCGGTGCGCGGCGCGGAGGCGGGCGTCCCGGTGGTGCGGGCGGGGCCGTCCGGGCCGAGCAGGTGGGCGCGTTCGGCGCCGCTGAGCGGGTCGACGGTGCTCAGCGGGGCGTCGGGGCTGGTACGGAAGGCCTCCAGGAAGGCCACGGTGTGCCGGGCGAGCGCGGCGACGGACTCCTCGGCGAAGAGGTCGGGCCGGTAGACGAAGGCGAGTTCGGTACGGCCGCCGCCGTCGCGCAGGTCGAGAGTGAGGTCGAACTTGGCGGTGGTGAGCCCGATCCGGTAGGGCGTGCCGTTGGCCTCACCGAGCGTGAGGGTGCCCGGACCGGTCTCGGTGTGCGTGTACAGCACCTGCACCAGCGGGTTGCGGGCCAGGTCGCGCTCGGGGCTGAGGGCTTCGACGACTTTCTCGAAGGGCAGCGACTGGTGCGAGAACGCCTCCAGGACCCGGTTCCGGGTACGTCGCAGCAGCGCGGTCGGGGTCGGGTCGTCGGAGAGGTCACCGCGCAGCACCAGGGTGTTGACGAAGAACCCGACGAGCTGTTCGGTCTCGGCGCGCTCGCGGTTGGCGACGACGGTACCGACGGCGATGTCCTGCTGCCCGCTGTGGAAGGCGAGCGCCGCCTGGAAGGCGGCGAGCACGGTCATGTACGGCGTCGTCCCGGCCTTGCGGCCGAGGGTGGCGAGGGCGTCGGTGAGGGCGGGCGGGAGGGTGACGGCATGGACGGCGCCCTGGCTGGAGGGGGTGTCGGGTCGGGGGTGGTCGGTGGGCAGATCCAGCGGGGCGAGGCCGGCGAGCCGGTCGGTCCAGTAGGCGAGGGCGCTGCTGTCGTCGGCGGCGCGCTGCCAGATCGCGTAGTCGGCGTAGTCCAGGGGCAGTTCGGGCAGGTCGGCACGGTGCCCCTGGCACCTGGCCCGGTACAGCTCGGCCAGGTCGCGCACGAGGACGTCCAGGGACCACCCGTCGGAGACGATGTGGTGCATGGCCAGGACCACGACGTGGTCGTCATCGGACGCGCGCACGAGGGTGGCCCGGAAGGCGGGTTCGCGGGCGAGGTCGAAGGGGCGCAGGGCGGCGGCGTGGACGGCGGCGTCCAGTCGGCTGGTGGCGTCGACCTGGCCGGTGGGGTTCGGACGGCGGGCGGTGTCCTCGCCCGTCGGGGCGGCGTCGACGACGTCGAGGACGGCGTCACCGGCCGGCAGGACCCGCTGGTACGGGACGCCCTCGTGCTCGGGGAAGACGACACGCAGCTGTTCGTGGCGTGCGAAGAGGTCGGCGACGGCGGCACGCAGGGCCGGCACGTCCAAGGAGCCGCTGAGCCGCCAGGCGGCGGGCAGCAGATAGGTCGGGGCTCCGGGGTCGAGCCGGTCCAGGAAGTACAGACGCTGCTGGGCGGCGGACAGCGGCGTCCGCTCGGGGCGGGGCCGGACGCGGACGGGGCCGTCGTCGCGGGCGGCCGACCGGCCGCGCAGCCGCTGTTCCAGCAGTCGCCGGGCGGCCGGGGAGAGGCCGCCGCTCGCGGGCAGGGGGCCGGGGCGCACGTCGGACGTGGTCATGAGGCACTCCGAATCTCAAGGTCTGTGGCGGGGCGAGCGGCAGGGCGCGGGCCGCCGGGAGGGGGATCGCGGACACGAGGGGTGCCCGCCGGGAACGGTCCGCGGGGGGGCGCAGCCCGGGGGGCGGAGAGCAGCCGACGGCCCTCGCCGACTGCCGACTCGGCGCTCCGTCGGCACCCGGCGGCCGGCCGCCGGTCCGCGTCGGTCAGAGGTCCGCGGTCAGGGACAGATCGATCTCGTCGTCGCTCATCTGGGAGATCAACTCCAGCAGCCGGCGTTCCACCTCGGCGGCGAGCCGCTCCACCGTGGGGTGTTCGAACAGGTCCCGGACCTGGAAGGGGCAGTCGAAGGCGATCCGGAGCCGGGAGGCGATCGACACCGCGCGCAGGGAGTGGCCGCCCAGCGCGAAGAAGTCGTCGTGGACGCCGACCCGGGGCAGGTCGAGGACCTCGCACCAGATCTGGGCGACGACCGTCTCGGCCGGGGTGCGCGGCGGCACCAGGGTGTGCGCCTCCCGCACCTCGGGGTCGGGCAGCGCCGCGGTGTCCAGCTTGCCCTGGACGGTCAGGGGCAGGGCGTCGAGCAGGACGAACGCCGACGGGACGAGGTAGTGGGGCAGCTGGGCCCGGCAGTGGGTGGCCAGCGACTCCTCGGACAGGCCGTCGCCCGCGACATAGCCGACCAGCGCGGGCTCGCCGTGCAGCGTGCGGACGAGGACGGCGGCGCCGCGCACCCCCGGATGGGCGCGCAGGACCGCTTCGGCCTCGCCGGGTTCGACGCGGAAACCGCGGATCTTGACCTGGTCGTCGTTGCGGCCGAGGAACTCCAGTGCGCCGGAGGGCAGTCGGCGTACGACGTCGCCGGTGCGGTAGAGGCGGGCGCCGGGTTCGCCGTACGGGTCGGGCACGAACCGCTCGGCCGTCAGGGCCGGCCGGCGCAAGTAGCCCCGCGCCAGCTCGGGTCCTCCGACGAGGAGTTCGCCCGGGACACCGTGCGGGGCCAGCTCACCGCGTGGGTCGACGACGTAGGTGCGGCGGGTGCCCAGCGCCCGTCCGATGGGCACTCTGCTCTCCGGCCGGGCCCGCAGGGTGTGTGCGGTGGCGGAGACGACCGCCTCGGTGGGGCCGTAGGTGTTGACGACCGCGACGTCCGGCAGGTGGGCGAACCAGCGCTCCAGCGGGTCGGCGGGCAGCGCCTCTCCCCCGGTCACCAGCAGCCGCAGGCTGCCCAGCCGAGGGGCCAGCGCGTCCAGGTGGGCCACGCACTCCGCCCAGTAGGACGGAGTCAGTTCCATGACGGTGATCCCGGCCGCGGCGACGTGGTCGGCCAGTTCCTCCGGGGCCCAGATCTCGTCGGGCCGCACGTGCACGCTCGCTCCGACGCTGAGCGCGGGCAGGATCTGTTCCAGGGAGGCGTCGAAGGAGGTGGAGGCGAAGGTGAGCACCCGGTCCCGGTCTGTCAGCGCGAACAGCTCGCGGGCGGCGGCGACATGGGCGTCCAGGGCGTGGTGTTCGACGCCGACGGCCTTGGGCCGGCCGGTGGAGCCCGAGGTGAAGATGACATAGGCCAGGTCGTCGGGCCGGGGCATGTGGCGCGGGCCGTCGGCCCGCAGCGGCGCGGCGTCGGCGCGGACGGACGGCACGCCGAGGACGTCGACGGTGTCCTGAGTGAACGCGTCGCACACCACGAGCCGTACGCCCGCCTCCTGGAGCATGTGCCGCAGGCGCTGGGGCGGGAGGTGCGGGTCGAGCGGGACGTACACGCCGCCCGCCCGCCAGACGGCGAGCATGGCCGCGACCGCCGCGACACCCCGGCGCACGCACACCCCGACCGCGTCGGAGGGGGCCGTTCCCGCATTGGTGAGCGCGGCCGCGATCGCCCCGCTGCGGGCGTCGAGCTCGGCGTAGGTGAGGACGGTGTCCTCACAGACGACGGCGGTCGCCTCCGGCCGCCCGGCCGGCGTGAACGCCG
This sequence comes from Streptomyces sp. NPDC085900, assembly GCF_044540925.1. NCBI lineage: Bacteria > Bacillati > Actinomycetota > Actinomycetes > Kitasatosporales > Streptomycetaceae > Streptomyces > Streptomyces sp. NPDC085900. The sequence continues at coordinate 187,270 of NZ_JBITSP010000012.1, forward strand.
GTGCCGGGGAGGCGCTGCCGCCCGCGGCCGCCAGCAACTCGCGGCGGTCGTGCGGCGAGAGCAGGGGCGCTTCGTCGACGCGGATCTCCGGGGAGTCGAGCAGGGTGTGCAGGAGGCGGCCGACGTGCTCGGCGAAGCGGGTGGCGGTGGCCGGGTCGAAGAGGTCCGACGCGTACTCGACGTTGAGGGCGAACCCGGCGTCCCTGATCACGAAGGTGGCGGTCAGGTCGAACTTGGCCGAACTCCACGGCAGGGCCAGGTCGGTGGCCTCCAGGCCGGGCAGTGCCGGATGGCCGGCCGAGGCGTCCTGGACGTCCACCATGACCTGGAAGAGCGGATTGCGGGACAGGTCGCGTTCGGGGCGCAGCCGTTCCACGACCTTCTCGAAGGGGACTTCCTGGTGTTCGAAGGCTCCCAGGACCACGTCGCGGACCCGGTCGACGAGCTCGGCGAGCGTCGGCCGCCCGGACAGGTCCGTGCGCAGCACGACCGTGTTCACGAAGAAGCCGACCAGCGGCTCCAGTTCGAGCCGGTCGCGACCGGCGACGGGCGTGCCGACCGAGATGTCGCTCTGCCCGGTCCAGCGGGCCAGCACCGCCTGTGCGGCGGCGAGCAGCACCATGAAGCGGCTGGCCCCGTGCTCCCGGGCCAGGGCGTCTACGCGGTCGACGAGGTCACGGGGCAGTTCGACCTCGACGGCGCCGCCCCGGCCGGTGAACGCGGCCGGGCGGGGCCGGTCGGTGGGCAGGTCCAGCACCGGTGCGCCGTCGAGGACGTCCTCCCAGTAGGCCAGTTGGGGTTCCATGGCTCCGCTGTCGGCCCGGTCGCGCTGCCAGACGGCGAAGTCGCCGTACTGCACGGGCAGCGGCGGCAACGCGGCACGCCGGCCCCGCAGGCGGGCGTGGTAGTGCTGGGCGAGTTCGTCCAGCAGGACGCCTTTGGACCAGCCGTCGGTGACCGCGTGGTGCAGGCTGATCAGGACGACGTGGTCGTCATCGGCCAGTTCCCACACCCCCGAGCGCAGCAGGGGCGGCCGGGCGAGGTCGAAACGGCGGGTGGCGAAGGCCGCGGCGCGCGGGCGCAGCCGCGTCACGCGGTCCGGTCCGTCGGCGGTCTCGGGCACCCGCTCCCAGTGCAGTGGCACCCCGACCGGGGCGCACACCTGCTGCACCGGCTGTCCCTCGTGCTCCACCAGTGCGGTGCGCAGCACCTCGTGGCGGGTAACCAGGTCGTCCAGGGCGTGTTGCCAGGCGGTGCGGTCCAGGCCGCCTCGGATGCGCCAGCAGTACCAGAGCAGGTAGGACTCGCCCGTGTCGGAGGTGCGGTCCAGGAACCACAGACGTTCCTGTGCGAAGGACAGCGGCAGGGGCCCGTCTCGGTCGACGGGCATCACCTCGGCGGCTCCCGAGACGCGGGCGCCGGCCACCGCGGGGGCGAAGCCGCGGACGGTGGGGTGCTCGAACACGGTGCGCAGCTCGACCTCGCGTCCCAGACGCTGGGCGATCCGGGACACGGCCATGGTGGCGAGCAGGGAGTGACCGCCCAGGTCGAAGAAGCTGTCGTCCAGACCGACCCGGTCCAGGCCCAGGACGTCGGCCCACACCTCGGCGACGGTCCGCTCCGTCTCGTCGCGGGGTGCGGCGTACGCGGGACCGGCCGCGTCGCGGGTGTGGGCACCCTCGGGCAGGGCGGACCGGTCGAGCTTGCCGGAGACACCGACCGGCAGGGCGTCCAGGACGACGAAGTCCGACGGTACGGCGTGCTGCGGCAGGTGGCGCGCGCACCAGGCACGCAGCTCGGCCCGGTCGGGAGTGGCGTCGGCGCCCGCGGCGGGCACCACGTAGCCGATGAGACTGCGGCCGGTGGCGCGGTCGGGACGGGCGGCGGCCTGCGCGACCAGCGGGCAGGCCCGCAACACCGTCTCCACTTCGCCGAGTTCGATGCGGAAGCCCCGGATCTTGACCTGGTCGTCGTGGCGCCCGAGGAACTCCAGCTCCCCGCCGGGTGTCCAGCGCACGATGTCGCCGGTGCGGTAGAGGCGTCCGCCGGGCGGCCCGAACGGATCGGGTACGAAGCGGTCGGCGGTCAGCGCGGGCTGTCCGAGGTAGCCGCGCGCCACCTCCGTCCCGCCGATGAGGAGTTCGCCCCCGACGCCGACCGGAACGGGTTCGCCGTCGGCGTCGACGACGTACAGCCGGCGCTCCCCCAGCGGCCGGCCGATGGGCACGGTGTGGGCGGGCGGGTCATCGGCGTCGTAGGTGGTGGCGGTGACAGTGGTCTCGGTGGGGCCGTAGGCGTTGCAGACACGGACATGAGGGACGGCGGCGTGCCACGCGGCGAGTGTGTCGGGCGGGACGGCCTCGCCGCCCAGGACCAGCAGACGCAGGCTGCCGAGGGCGGCGGCAAGCCGGCGGTCGAGGGAGAGGGTCAGTTCGGCCCAGTAGGTGGGTGGCACGTTGACGACGGTCAGGGCGTGCCGCTGGACGATCTCGGGGACCTGGGTCGGCAGCCACGGCTCGTCGGGCCGCATGACGACGCCGGCGCCCGTGGTCAGGGCGGGCAGGACCTGGTCGAGGGAGGCGTCGAAGGAGAACGAGGCGAAGGCCAGGACACGGTCGGCGGCGGTGATGCCGAACCGTGCCCGGGCGGCGGCCACATGGGAGGCCAGGGCGGCGTGCTCGACACCGACGGCCTTGGGCCGTCCGGTGGATCCGGAGGTGAAGATGACATGGGCCAGCTCCCGCGGGTGCGGGCGGTGGCGGGGCCCGTCCGCACACGCGGCGACGGTGCTGGTGTCGACGCGGACCGGCGCGAGAGCGGCGGCGTCAGGCGCGGTGGCAGGGTCGGTGACGACACAGGCGAGGTGCGCCGCCTGGGCCATGTACCGCAGCCGCTCGGCGGGCAGTTCGGGGTCGAGGGGCACATAGGCGCCGCCCGCCCGCCAGATGCCCTCGATGGCCGCGACCGACCACAGGCCCCGGCGCAGCAGGACGCCCACCGCGTCACCGGGCTTCACACCCGCGGCCCGCAGCGCGACCGCCAGACCGCCGGTCATCTCCTCCAGTTCGGCATACGTGACGCTCGCGTCACCGCAGCGCAGCGCGACAGAGGTGGGATCGCCGGAGAACACCAAGGCGGGCGCCGGACCGGTGGGGCGGTCGGGGGCACCGTGCCATGCGGGGCGGGGCCGGGCGAGCGCGCCCGGACGTGCGGGAAGGGACCGGACCAGCTCCCGCACCGGCGTGTCGGGAGCGGCGAGCACGGCCCGGACCAGAGCGACGTACGCCTGGGCGAAGGCGCGCATCGTGGCGGCGTCGAACAGGGCGGTGGCGTACTGGAGCAGCGCGGCGATGCTGCCGTCCGCACGCAGGGTGAGGTCGAGGAAGACGTCCAACGGGGTCTGCAGCAGCGGCGGTTCGACCAGCGTGACCTCCAGACCGGGCATGTCCACCGGCTGGACGGGCGCGTTGAGGAGGGTGAAGGACGCCTGCGCGAGCGGGTGCCGGGACAGGTCGCGGGAGCCGCCGAGGGCGCCGACGACGAGGTCGAACGGTGCCTCGGCGTGGGCGAGATCGACCGGGACACGGCTGCGCACCCGCTCCAGCAAGCCCGTGAAACCCGGCGCGCCCCCGAGGTCGGTGCGCAGGACGACCGTGTTGACCAGCGGGCCGATGAGTGCGGCGGCGCCGGGCCGGGAACGCTCGGCCAAGGTGCTGCACACGGCGACGTCGTCGCGGCCCGCCCAATGCCCGAGCAGCACCTGGTAGGCGGCCAGCAGGACCATGTACCGGGTGGCGCGCCGGGAGCGGGCGAAGGAGTCCACGGCGGCGACCAGGTCGGCGGGCAGATCGAAGCGGACGACGTCACCCGCGCCGTCCCAGGTCCGGGGCCGCGGCCGGTCCGTCGGCAGCTCCAGCGCGGTCAGTCCGGAAAGGCGCTCACGCCAGTGGGCGAGCATGCGCTCCAGCCGGGGGCCCCGCAGCCGCTCCCGCTGGGTGCGGGCCAGGTCGCTGTAGGAGACGGCGGGGGCTGTGACGATCTCCCCGCGGTAGCTGGCGGCGAGTTCTTCCAGCAGGACGCCCCAGGACCAGCCGTCCACGGCGATGTGGTGTACCTCGACCAGCAGCAGGTGCTCGTCAGCCGCGACGCGTGCGAGAACGGCACGGACCGGGTGCTGGGCGGCCAGGTCGAGGGGCCGCCCGAGGCAGCGGCGGTACAGCTCGTCCGGGCCGCTGACCTCGGTGCGTTCCAGGGCGACACCGGCCGGAGCGTCCACCAGCTGAACGGGTTCACCGTCGACGGCGGTGAACCGTGAGCGCAGCACCTCGTGCCGGTCCACGATCGCGGACAGCGACCGGTGCAGCCTGTCCACGTCCAGAAGACCGCGCAGCCTGAGGACCAGCGGGAGCATCGACCCACTGGAGGAGCCGGCGAGCTGGTCCATGAACCACAGTCGGCGCTGGGCCAGGGATGGGGTGCGGGTGTCGACGCCGTCCAGAGCCCTCTCGGGGGCCGGTCCTGCTGTCACTGTGAGCCTCCAAGCCGTGTTTTGCAGCAGAGTGCCGTCCACGGCCGGGGGGCCCATAGGGAAGAAGACGCAGCACCGCACGCAGAGCGCGCTGCCGAACCGGCGGCCGTCGGCCGTGCCACCTCCTGCGCGATGCCCGCACCGAACACGCGGGCGGGGCGTCCTGTCGTCCCTGCCCCGCCGGCTGGTTCCGGGCGCGGGCTACGGCCGCCCCCGTTATGGTCTTCGCGGTCCTGCAAGAGGTCGACGACGCCTCAGGCAATAGGGCGCTATCTGCGTCAAGACCTCGGAACACCCCGGCGCCGCCAGCGCCGCCGACCGCCCACTCCGGGCCCCTGCGTCTACCTCGGATGTCCGGTTGATCATGTGATGCCGTAGAGGGCGAGGACGCGGTGGCGTTCGGTGTGGGGTCGGCGTCCGGCGGCGGTGTTGACGTACCCGGCGAGCTTGAGGGCGCCGTGGATCAGGTCGCGGACGGCGGCGAGCACGGAGGGCGTGTTGCGGGTCCTGACCTGGGACTTGTCCTCGCCGAAGGCGACATCACGCACCCAGTGGACGGTGTTCTCCACGGTCCGGTGCCCGTGAGCCCAGGCGGCGATCCCGGCCGCGTCGGCCTGTTCGGCGGGCAGGTCGGTGATGGCGTAGCCGGTCTCGCCGAGGTGTCGACCTGGACGGCCGCGGAGCCGCGCCGCTCACTCCCCGGCTGTCCGAGAGCGGTAGACGTGCCGGAGGCCGAGCAGTTCGGCGACGGCCTCCAGCCAACGGGCGGCCTGCTCGTCGCCGTCGACCCCGTCGGCGGTGGTGGCCGCGGACTCCAGCCACGTACGCACCATGGACGCCGCATCGTCGCCCGGCACCGGCTCGCGCAGCTCGGCCGCGTACCGGACACCTCCGCTGCGTACCACCTTGGCGAGGAAGGCCACCGCCCGCGGCTGGATGCCGAGCCGGTCCAGCAGGACGGCGGCGCCCACCGCGCCGTCGCCGAACAGGGCGGTGCGGTGCGGTCCGGCGAAGGAGAGGCCGTAACGCAGCATCGCCGGGATGTCCGACTGCGCCAGCTCGTCGTCGGTCCGGCCAGGGGGCGGGGTCTGCGACGCGGAGGTCATGACTTCCTCACGGTGACGGTGAAGGTGTGGATGGTGGCTCGGTACTTCTTCTGGGGGGTGGGGCTGCCGCTGGGGACGGGGGACGCAGTGACGGGACCGCCGGCATCGCCGCCGCCTGCGCAGGCGCCGGGCGGGCACTGGATGAGCCGGATCTTCGTCGTGCCCGGACCGACGGCCTTGAAGCCGAAGGAGTCCGCTCCGCTCCCGCTGCCGACGGCGTCGTCGTCGGCCTCGATCTCCTCCTGCTTGCCCGTCTTGCGGACGACGTCAGGGTCGGGCTCCGGCGATGTCAGATACCACCACTCCCCCATCGCGGTGTCGACCGGAACGGACAGCCTGAACTCCTGCCCCGCATCCACCTGTATGTGCTTCTCACCCAGCTCGTAGGTGTCCGGCCCGGTGCTGCCGCAGCCCGCGAGCAGGGTCATCAGCAGGGCGGGAAGGGCGAGTCGGCGCAGGGCGCTGGTCATGACGCTCACTTATCGGTCGGCGGGCAGGTGGACGGCGTACGCGTCGGGCATGCGGGAGTCGGAGGCCTTGTCCATGTGGCCGTTGACGAAGTCGTCCTCGCTCACCCAGGTCGTCCGGCCCCACGGGTTGTAGATCTCCAGCATGTCGCCCTCCTGGCCGATCACCATCATCTGGTGACCGACCCGGCTGCCGTCCTTCTCGTGCCCCTCCACTTCGAAGGGGACGGGTTTTCCCTCGGCGACGGACTTCTCGATGTCCGGCAGTACGTCACGGCGCTCGTCCGCACCGCGAACCTGCTCGTACTCGTACTTGCTGCCGGTGTGCGGGCTGATCTCGTCGTTGGCGATCTCGTTCTGCCCGTCGCTGTCCATTCCATCCGGAACATCGGACCACCAGTGCAGGTAGTCGCCGTCGCCTTCCTCGTGCAGGCGCAGCTGTTCGTCGTGGAGACGGTGACGGAAGGCGTCGGGGTCGTTCTCCTGTCCGGACGGTCCGCCGGTCAACTCCAGTGCGTAGAGGGGATCGACCATGGCGCGGGCGGTCACGGTACTCGACGGCACACAGGTGTTGCCCTCCTGGGACCACTTCTCGTTGCCGAACCACTGGTAGTCGGTGTTGCGGTTCGACCCGTCCGGATTGAGTCCCTCGTCCACCTTGCTGTCGCCGGCCGTGACGATCGGGCTGAGGTGCTGCTGAAGCCAGTACGGGTCCTTGCCGTGGATCTTGTCGCGGAACTGGCCGACCTCGTCCACGTCGTAGCCCGCGGCCAGCGCCTTGACCAGATACGCCCGCTCCTGCGGTGTCTTGGCATCCGCGAGCATCTGCTCGAAGCGGGCCTGGTCCCGCGCGTTCATCTTCTCCATGAAACGGCCGGAACGTTCGAGATCGCCCGCGGTGAGGAGTTCGTTCTCCTCCTGCGGGCCCCCGAACACGCCGACGTCGGCGAGGACGAGGCGGTCGGCGGCGGAGATGTTGTCGGTGTGCATGTGCCCGGCACGAGCCTCGGCCGCGTACTTGTTCAGCTCCCGCGCCGCCGTCCGCGCCGCGTCGTCCGCCTCCTGCGCGGCGGCGTAAAGGAAGTTGGCCCCCGTTCCCGCGATGTCCTGGGCCCGCTTGCGGTCGGCTTCCTCGTCGTCCGTTTCCACCATGTCGTCGAAGAAGCCGTCACCGCCGCCGAGCATGGTGCGGGCCTTGCGAAGCTGCTCGCGGCCGTCGTCGTCCTTGGACTGGGCGGAGGTGAGCGCGTCAGAGAGGTCGTAGAGGGCCTTGGACGCCTTACGGAACGCCTCGGCCATCTGCTCGGCGGAACGGCCGGCCGCCGCCACCACCTCGGCCGCCTTGGCGCCGGTGCTGCCCACCCACACCGATGGCAGCCCTGACGAGGCGACCTTCTCGACCCGGTGCTGTACGTCCGCGGCGTTGTCGGCCTGGCTCTTGTAGCGCTGGGCGATGGCGTCCAGGGTGCTCGGGGAGCCGACCGGCGCGGAGACACCGAGGAGGTTGCCGATGGCCTCCAGGACCTCGTTCTTGCTGTCGGCCGTCGCGAGGTCTCCCGTGTAACGGTCGATCTTTTCCTTGCGGTCGGTGGTGGACTGGCCTGCGTCAGCCATGTGGTGAGAGCCCCGCTGTCCTTGCTCGTCCCTGCCCAGGAGTCAGGTGTCAGGTGGAAGCACACACGTCGGCCGGATGCGCGAAGTCGCCGGCATGTCGATCTGTGTTGCGTGTGCCGTTGTGTCGATCTGTACGGCGTGTGCCGGTCAATCAGTCGAAGTCGGCAAGGCTCGGCGGACGCGCGCCCGGGGTAGGGCCCTTGGTCGTCCCCGGATGGGCCGCGGCGGGTGCGGGCATGGTCGTCAGGCCGTCGTTCGCGCCCGCGGAGTGCAGCGCGACGATGGTGTCGTGGTCGGCGCCCTGGTAGTTCCGCTGGGAGATGCCGACCTTGTCCGCGAGTTCGTGCAGCGCGGCTTCCAGCGTCTTCGCCTCGGCCTGCCAGGCGGCGGCGAAGTTATCGTACGCGGGGCCGGAGTCGGAGCCGCCGAGAGCGTCCGGTGTGTAGCACATGTCGTCTTCCACAGCCTTGCGTATGGCGCCGACGTCGTTGCCTGCCTGGTCGAGCTTTCCGGCCTCGCTGTCCATGCCGCTCGTGTCGATCCTGTAGCCGCCCGAGCCTGCACCGGACATGCTCTCCGCCCCCTGACTGAACGGCCGAACACCCCCGTGCGTCCAGGCCTTCTGACCAGAGATGGTAACTGATCTCATGTCCTGAGCACGCGGCCCGCGTGCCACTGTCCGGGCTGGACGGACACGGCATCGGTTTCACACCAACGCGCTTATCGGCGCCGCCGCTAACTGGCCCTAACAAAGCCTTTGGACGTGGCGGTGGGTGATCAGGCAGACGGCGAGGCCGAGGAAGGCTTCGTGGATGTCGTCGCGTCGTTCCCAGCGGATCCGCAGGCGGCGGAAGCCGTGCAGCCAGGAGATCGTCCGCTCGACGACCCAGCGGCAGGTGCCCAGGCCGGTGCCGTGCGCTTGTACTCGTTCGGCGATCGCTGGCCGGTGGCCGCGTTGCCGTACGAGTCGGCGGCACTTGTCGTGGTCGTAGCCGCGGTCGGCGAAGAGCATGTCGGGCCGTCTGCGCGGCCGGCCGACGACTCCGACCACTGCCGGGATCTTGTCCAAGAGCGGCAGGAGTTGGGTGACGTCGCCCACGGTTGCCGCCGGTCAGCGACACCGCGAGCGGGATGCCCTGGCCGTCGGTGATGATGTGGTGCTTGCTGCCCGGGCGTGCGCGGTCGACCGGGCTGGGTCCGCTTTTGGGCCCCGGCGTGCGGCCCGGACGTGGGAGGAGTCGATCACCGCCCGGGACCAGTCGAGCTGGTTCTTCGAGCGCAGCCTATTCAGCGGTAGCTGGTGGAGCTGGTCCCAGACGCCCGCTTCGTTCCAGGCCGCCAGCCGGCGCCAGCACGTCATCCCCGAGCCGAAGCCCAGCTCCTGCGGCAGGTACTCCCACTGGATGCCGGTGTGCAGGACGGACAGGATCCCGCACAAGGCCTGCCGATCGGGCACCCGAGGCCGCCCCTCGACCCGCTTGGGCGGTGGTGCGGGCAGCAACGGCTCGATCAGCGACCACGGTTCGTCCGACACGATCCACGGCCTCGACTGACGCTTCCCCATGCCCTCATCAACGAGCTATCAAGCTGACAGTCACATGATCAAACCGCTTTTGTCAGTGGCAGTAAGCACGCACCGGCCGCGCGCGGCCGAGAGGATCAGGACGCGCGGCGGAAGACGGTGACCGGACCGATGACACGGGGTGCCTGCTTCTCACGGAGGCGGTCGACGGCCGCTTCGGCGACCAGGCTGGCTTCGAGTGCGTCGCCCAGGCCAATCTGCGTGGCGGCTTCAGCCGCGGCGTGGTCGGCGGATGACCGGTTCGCGGCCTGGACCAGGCGCAGGAGACGGCCCCGGGCGTGGCGGGGGACCTGCGGTCTGGCCGGTCGCAGCCCGTCCTCGATGCGGTCTACGACGTACACCAGCACCCCCAGGACGGCCAGCAGCAGTACGGCAACGGCGATCATCACGTCAGATCCCTCCGGCCGACGACGCATGACCGGCCATCCCACCGTGGTTCGGCAGCGGCCGTTGCGTGTGGAGGTCCGGTCCCCCCGGCATCGGCCCGTCATTGAAGGACGGGGGCATGGAACGCGGCGATCGAAGCACACAAGAAAGCATGGAATGCGCGATCTATCAGGAACAGACGGGTACGTGCGAGGAGATCGACTGCCGGCAGGAAGACGGGGGATGCCAGGCCACCCTGGACCGTCTGGCTCAGCTGCAGAAGGACGAGTTCGCCTGGATTCGGCTGGACGCACCCCGCCAGGACGAACTGGAACGATTGGGCCCGTATCTCAATCTCCATCCGCTGGCGATCGAGGACGCGGTCCAGGCTCATCAGCGGCCCAAGCAGGAACGCTTCGGCGACGTGCTGGCGGTCGCGGTCAAGACCTTGTGGTTCATCCAGCAGACCGCCGATGTGGAGACCGGCGAGGTGATGATCTTCCTCGGCCCGTCGTTCGCGCTCACCGTACGCCACGGCGCCGCCGATCCCGCGGCGGAAGCCGCCAGCCGGCTTGCCCAGCAGCCCGAGATGACACGGTTGGGACCGGTCAGTGTGCTGCACGCCGTGACCGATGTGATCGTCGACGCCTACGCGGACGCTGCCGCCCAGGTCCGCACGGACCTGACACAGCTGGAGCGATGCGTCTTCTCCCCCGCCCGCGACGACGTGACCGAACAGATCTACTCACTCAAACGCGAAGTAGTGGAGTTCCGTGACGCAGTCGGACCCCTGGTGCCGGTCCTGCACCCCTTCACCACCGCGCGGGAAGACTGGCCGCGCAAGATCCTGCCCTACTTCCGAGACGTCGCCGACCACCTCACCCGCACCGACACCGAGGTCCGCGCCCTCGACGACCTGCTCACCTCCGTCCTCGACGCCCACCTGGCCAAGGTCGGCACCTGGCAGAACGACGACATGCGCCGCATCAGTGCCTGGGCCGCCATCCTCGCCATCCCCACCCTCGTCGCCGGGATCTACGGCATGAACTTCGCCCACATGCCCGAACTGGACTGGCGCTACGGCTACCCCTGCGCCCTGGCCATCATGGCGACCGGTGCGGGCCTGCTGTATCGGGCCTTCCGCCGCAACGGCTGGCTATGAGAGGCAGGAGGCTGCCGCCACCCGAGCCCGGGAGACTTTGCAGGGCCCGAAAGGGGCCGGATGCCGGGGCCAACTCGGGGATGACCGCGGCACCCGCCCCTGCTCAGCCCCGAACGCGCGAGGAGGAACACGATCCCGGGCTGAGCATCGGCTGCCCCGGCCCGAGTAGGTGCCAATGCCGGCGCGGGCGATCACCTTCAGCGTGTACTCCTCCAGGAACAGCTGGCCCGTGGTGCGGAAGCCGATGGAGCGAGGGCCCTGCTCATCGCGCAGCTCGCGGGTGCGGGACACCGCGACGTCAATGCAGTGCAGGGAGGCTCATTCGGTCGGTGCCGCGTCGCTGCCGGACGCCACGAGTGCCCAGTGGGACGGCGGCCAACCACATGCCCAGGGCAACGGAGGTGGAGCTGCCCTCAGGAGCAGGGCCCTAGTTGTATTGACCTGAAGCGTTGTTCACGCGGCTGATCGGTGGGTGGCCACCGAGTGCGGTGTGGCAGCGGTGGTGGTTGCAGGTGTGCAAGAAGTCTGACAGGGCTTCGGTGCGTTCACCGTTACTGGTGTAGGGCCGCAGGTAGGCCCACTCGTCGAGCAGGGTGCGGTTGAAGCGTTCGACCTTGCCATTGGTCTGCGGCCGGTAGATACGCCTCAGCTTGCCGGCCGCGCCGAGTTCGGCCAGGGCCTGCCGCCAGGCGAGGCTCTTGCGGTAGGGCCAGGCGTTGTCCGTCAGGACCCGTTCGATGTGGTCGATGCCGCAGGTGGCGAAGAAGGCTGCGGCCCGGCGGAGGAAGGCTGCGCAGGTGGCGGCCTTCTCGTCACTATGGATCTCGCTGTAGGCGAGTCGGGTGTGGTCGTCGATGGCGGAGTGGACGTAGTCGAAGCCCACGCTGCTGCGCCGGGCCCGGCCGGCCTGTCGGCCCAGGACTTTGTGGCCGCCGCCGTCGGGGATCCGGCCGAGTTTCTTGACGTCGACGTGGACCAGTTCGCCGGGCCGTTCGTAGCGGCGGATCACCTGGCCGGTGGGCCGGTCCAGGAAGGCCAGACGGTTCAGGCCGTGTCGGGTGAGGATGCGGTGCACGGTGGAGGGCGGCAGGCCCAGGATCGGTCCGATACGTGCCGGGCCCAGCTTGCGGTCCTGCCGCAGTCTGCAGACCTGCGCCTCGGTGGCGGCTGCGGTTCGGTGCGGTGTCCTGCGGGGCCGGCTGGAACGGTCGATGAGTCCGCTCTCGCCCTCTGAACGCCAGCGCCGGATCCACTTGTGGGCTGTGGGACGGGAGATGCCCATCTCTGCGGCGACATGCGCGACGGGACGGCCGGAGCGGACACGCTCGACCAGCAGTCGCCTGCCGTGAACGGTCAGCCGGGCATTACGGTGGGACACGAAGGCCTCCGTGCGGTGAAGATTCGACACCTCCACCACACACGGAGGCCTTCGCCACGATCAAGACCGGCCCGCGTCAACAACGCTCGTGACCAATACACCTAGTCCGCCTTTGACCGGTTCGACGCCGCCCGCGTTCGACTGAACGGAGGCCTCGCCGCCTCGTCGGCATCCAGTAGGGCGCGGGCCTGGTGCTCGGGCGTGGGGCAACGGGGCTCGACACGGCGGCATCGGCGGGTCCCGGTCAGCCGCATCGGGGCGGGAGCCCTGCCTCGCGGCCAGACACACGGCCAGCACGCGGGTCTCGCAGGCCGGTCGCGCCCTGGACCATGCACGCTTCAACGAGCTACAGACGCGCAGCGCACGCAGGTTTTCGCCGCCGGGCGAACTTCGAGGCGCCCCGTCGGGATCGGCTCACCACACTGCTCGCAGCGCCCGTAGTCGCCTCTCTCCAATCGCTCCCGGGCGTGATCCAGATCGTTCAGATGCTCGCGCGCCCGGGACAGCAGGGCAGCGACGTGCGCCCGCTCGAAGGCCGTGCTCGCCCCCTCCGGGTCGTGCTCGTCGTCAATGGCCACCAGGGCGTTCGCCTCGACGATCCCTTCGAACTCACGAGTCAGGGCGGATATCTGCTGCAGTGTGCCGACGCGGTCGGCCTCCAGCGCCGCACGTATCGACTCGGTCGGAGGTACGGGAAAGGCAGCATTGCTGGATGCATCGCTCACAGGGGAGGAACCTTTTTGCCTCGGATTCGATTCCCGGGTACCTCAGCCGTGACGGTGGCACCCACGCTCGTAGCGGTACTCCTACCGATCGTCGTCCATGACGGCGCGAGCCCGGCCTGACGAGGGCAGACGGGGCGCGAACTCGGCTCATGCGCTGCAGCACGGCGTGTGAAGCGGTTGTCGTGCGTGAGATCCGGTCCCCGGCTCCGCGAAGCACCGAGCCCCCGAACGATCGCGCGCCCTGGTGGTGACGGAGGCCGGTCTCGCCTTCTCGCAGGACACCCGTCAGCTCGGGCACGTAAGCCCCTGGACTGCATTGATGAAGGGGCCATGCTGCTGGCGTTCCTGGAAAGTCGACCGGGCGACCACGGCGCCCAAGCGTCTGGCAGCGAAGCTGACCGCCTACGCCCGCCTCCACGACTACGTCCCCACGCCCGTCAGCAGGCCGCAGCCGCAGGTCACCGATCCGCCGCCGGAGGAGTCGCGGCGGCGCCGCAATGCGCGCTTCCCGCGGCTGCGGTTCGACCCGGATGGCACAGCGACGGACGTACCGCCCGTCGCCGTAGAGCAGTCGAGTGCAGCTCACCGCTCATAGGAAGGGGATCGGGACATGGCAGGGCAGAGGGTCAGACGTGTCAGGGTTACGGCGGTCGCGGCGACGGCGATGGCGGCGCTGACGGCCTCCCAGGCCCCGGGGGCGATCGAGGCGCGGGCCACCGAACCGGCGCGGGAGAGCGCAGAGCACGGGCCGAGCGTGTCCGGTGACACTCCGTACCGCACGGATCTTCCGCCGCTCACACGCAGGCACGAGGGCACGGGCACGGGTGCGGCATCGGTGGAGACGGGCGGCGCGGTGCCCGCCACCGTCTTCGCCGCCTACCGGCACGCCGAGGCCGAGCTAGGCCGTACCGCTCCCGGCTGCGGGCTGCGCTGGCAGTTGCTGGCCGCGATCGGTCAGGTGGAGTCGGGGCAGGCGGGCGGTGGGCGGGTGACCTCCGACGGTACGACGGTGCCGCCGATCCTGGGTCCGCGGCTGGACGGCGGTGCCTTCGCCGTCGTACGGGACACGGACGGTGGTGCGTACGACGGGGACGCGGTGTACGACCGGGCGGTGGGGCCGATGCAGTTCATCCCGTCGACGTGGGCGCGGTGGGGTGCGGACGGGAACGGCGACGGGCGGTCCGACCCCGACAACGTCTTCGACGCGGCGCTCGCTGCGGGGCGGTATCTGTGCGCGGCCGGGCGGGACCTGTCCGAGGCCGCCGGGCTGGACCGGGCGATCCTCGGCTACAACCACTCGGCGGCGTATCTGCGGACGGTGCGGGCCTGGTACGCGTACTTCCTGGAGGGGCATCGGGTGGTGCCGGACGGTTCCACGAGTACGGCGGATCCGGCGGTACGGACCTCGACGAGCCCTGAGCCCTCGCGGCCGAAGCCGAAACCGAAACCGTCCCCTCGCCCGAGCACCACCCCTTCCCCGGCCCCGACGCCGTCCGTCTCCGCCTCGCCGGCCCCCTCCAACTCCCGCCCGGCGAGCGGGACTACGGCGGAACCGGTCGCCCCCGTACCCACCCCGAGTATCGACCTCCCCGTCGGTGACGTGCTCCCGAGCACCGGCCTCTGACCAGTAACGGCGCGGATTCGATGGCCTCCTCCCCCTCCACAACCGCGGCTACCCGGCGGTAATGTCGCAACCCGCCGGACCGGGACACCGGCGAGTGAGCGCGAAGGGGCCCTCATGGCGACGGAGATGCCTGCGGAGATGGATGCCGCCGACGAGCGTTGGCGGCGCATGTGGAGCCACCGCGAGCAGTTGCTCAAGGTGGCTCGGCGCAGGTCGATGAGCCAGGAGGACGCCGAGGACGCCGTGCACGACGCGATGCTGCGTGCGGCGGAGCGGCCGGATCTCGACGAGGAGCGGCTCGGTGCGTGGCTGACGACGGTGACCATGCGGCTGTGCGTCGACCGGTACCGGCAGGTCAACCGCGAGGCCGAGGTCCGCGTCAGCCCCAGGTTGGTCGCGCCGGGTCCGGTGCCGGTGGAGGAGGCGGTGTGCGACCGGGCGGAGGCGAAGTGGCTTGCGGTGCGCAGTGGTGAGCTGCCCGCCCGGCAGGCGGAGGCGCTGTGGCTGAAGTCGGAGGACTTGGACGTCGGCCAGGTCGCCGTGAAGATGGGACTGAGCTACCGCACCGTTGAGTCTCTGCTCGCCCGGGCTCGCCGAACCCTGCGCAACTCCCTGGCCGCGACCCTCGGCTTTGTGCTGTTCCTGCTCGGCCGCGGGCGCCTCAAGGCCGGCGGCAAGGCGCAGGCTGTGGCGGTCGCGTCGACGGCGGCGACGCTTGCGGTGGCGGGGTTCGTGCTGCCGTACGCACTGGACGGGGGCGGCGGCACCACGACGGGCCCACATTCGTCGGTGACTCCCGGCGCGGGGGCCGTGCGGACCGACAGCACCGGCACGGGCCGGGCCCGGCAGTCACCGGCCCCGTCGGCCACGTCGGCCACGTCGACCACTCCCCCGTCGACCGAGTCCCCCGGCGACGGAACGCGGGTGGTGCCGTTGTCGGTCCCGCCTCTGCCGCAGGTTTCGGCGCCGACGGTCCCGAAGGTGCCGGGGATACCCAGCGTGCCCAGGGTGTCCGGACTTCCGACGGTGACGCATCTCCCCGACCTGCCCACCACGCCGGCCGAGTCCGCTGTCCCCACCCCCGCGGTGCCGTCCGTCCCACTGCCGACCTCCGCCCTGAGCGCGCTCCCGTCGGTCCCGTAACCCCACCCAGAACAGGGTGCGGGCCCGCTCGAATCCGCCCCGCGAGCCCCCCTCAACCCCGCCTGCATCAACACACAAGGCCACCCGAACCGCCCTGCGGGCCCGCTCGAAGGGTCCCGCGGGCCGTGCCCGAACCGACCCCCAGAGCCCCTGAGACCCCACCCAGACTCCGCCCCGCAGACCCACCCGAAAAAAATCCCCCTTCCGAGCGACGGACCGCCCGTCCCTCCCCGTAGAGCAGATGTCGGAGCAGCTCCACGGGCCGAGAGGTGGACCGGATGGGTGTCGAGATCTGTGTGGAAGGGCTGACCAAGTCCTTCGGTCACCAGGTCATCTGGCAGGACGTGTCGCTGACGCTGCCCGCCGGGGAGGTGTCCGTCATGCTCGGCCCCTCCGGCACGGGCAAGTCCGTGTTCCTCAAGACGCTCGTCGGGCTGCTGAAGCCGGACCGCGGCAGCGTGCGCATCGCGGGGCGGGACATCACGAAGCTTCGCGAGCACGAGTTGTACGAGGTACGGAAGCTGTTCGGCGTGCTGTTCCAGGACGGCGCACTGTTCGGCTCGATGAATCTCTACGACAACATCGCGTTCCCGCTGCGCGAGCACACCCGCAAGTCCGAGAGCCAGATTCGCCGCATCGTGCTGGAGAAGATGGACATGGTCGGGTTGATCGGGTCGGAGCCGAAACTCCCCGGCGAGATATCCGGCGGGATGCGGAAACGGGCCGGGCTCGCACGCGCCCTCGTCCTCGACCCCGAGATCATCCTCTTCGACGAGCCCGACTCCGGCCTCGATCCCGTCCGAGTCGCCTATCTCAACCAGCTCATCATCGACCTCAACGCGCAGATCGACGCGACCTTCCTGATCGTCACCCACGACATCGCCTCTGCCCGCCAGGTCCCCGACAACATCGGACTGTTGTTCCGGCGCGAGCTGGTCATGTTCGGGCCGCGGGAAGAGCTGCTGACCAGTGACGAGCCGGTCGTGCGGCAGTTCCTGAACGGGCGGATGCAGGGCCCGATCGGCATGGCGGAGGAGAAGGACGCCGTGCAGGTCGAGCAGGAGCTGGCCCAAATGGGCAAGGGCACACAGACTCCCGGCAGCCAGGCTCTGACTCCCCGCCTGCTGCCGGGCCCAGGCATCCTCCGACCGCCCCGCTGGGACGCGATCGCCGAGCGAGAAGCGGAGTTGCGGCGGCGGAAGGCGGTGGCGGACGTATGAGACTGTCACCGACCGGTGCGCTGCGGCAGTCGGGGAACCTGTTCGCGATGGCGCTGGACGTCGTCCGAACGATGCCCCGACGGCCCTTCCAGGCAGGGGAGTTCATCCAGCAGGCCTGGTTCATCGCGAGCGTCACCATCCTGCCGACCGCCCTCGTCTCCATCCCCTTCGGGGCGGTCATCGCGCTGCAGATCGGCAGTCTGACGCGACAGCTCGGCGCCCAGTCCTTCTCCGGCGCCGCCTCGGTCCTCGCCGTACTGCGCGAGGCCTCGCCGATCGTCACCGCGCTGCTGATCGCGGGCGCGGGCGGCACGGCGATCTGCGCGGACCTCGGGGCACGGAAGATCCGCGAGGAGATCGACGCGATGCAGGTCCTCGGCATCGACCCCGTCCACCGGCTGGTCGTGCCGCGGGTGCTCGCGTCCATGGTGGTCGCCGTACTGCTCAACGGTCTGGTGTCCGTCGTCGGCGTCGCCGGCGGCTACTTCTTCAACGTCGTTCTGCAGAACGGCACTCCGGGCGCCTACCTCGCCTCCTTCACCACCCTCGCCCAGCTCTCCGACCTATGGGCGGCCGAGATCAAGGCACTCGTCTTCGGGGCGATCGCGGCGATCGTCGCCTCGTACAAGGGGCTTACCGCGAAGGGCGGCCCGAAAGGTGTGGGCGACGCCGTGAACCAGTCCGTGGTGATCACCTTCATGTTGCTGTTCGTGACGAACTTCGTGATCACCGCGGTGTACTTCCAAGTCGTCCCGCAGAGGGGCTGAGGCATGGCGCTGTTCGACACTCTCGAGGCCCTGGGGCACCAACTGTCCTTCTACGGCCGCTCATTGGCCTGGACGGGCCGCACCCTGCGACGCTACAAGAAGGAGATCCTGCGGCTGCTCGCCGAGGTGAGCTTCGGCCGCGGCGCGCTCGCGGTCGTGGGCGGCACGGTCGGCGTCATCGCGTTCCTGTCGTTCTTCACCGGAACGGAGGTGGGCCTGCAGGGATACGCCGCGCTGAACCAGCTGGGCACCTCCAACTTCGTGGCGTTCCTGTCGGCTTACTTCAACACTCGGGAGATCGCACCCCTGGTGGCCGGACTCGCGCTCTCCGCGACCGTCGGCGCGGGCTTCACCGCCCAGCTCGGCGCGATGCGGATCAGCGAGGAGACCGACGCCCTGGAGGTCATGGGCGTGCCCTCACTGCCGTTCCTGGTGACCACGCGGATGATCGCCGGCTTCGTCGCCGTGATCCCGCTGTACGTGATCGGCCTGCTGTCCTCGTACCTCGCCGCCCGCACCATCACCACCGGCTACTACGGCCAGTCGGCGGGCACCTACGACCATTACTTCTCCCAGTACCTGCCACCGGTCGACGTCCTGTGGTCCTTCGGCAAGGTGCTCGTCTTCGCCGTCCTGATCATCCTCGTGCACTGCTTCTACGGCTACTACGCCAGCGGTGGCCCGGCGGGCGTCGGCGTCGCGGTGGGCCGCGCGGTGCGGACCTCGATCGTGGCGATCAACGTCCTCGACTTCTTCCTGTCGCTCGCGATCTGGGGCGCCAACACGACCGTACGGATCGCGGGGTGAGCCGTATGAGAGTACTGAGACTGCGGCTGTACGGCGTGGTGTTCCTCGCCGTCCTCGCACTGTTGCTGTCGCTGTCCGTCGCCGTGTACCGGCAGGCGTTCACCCCGGTCGTGCGGATCAAGCTGGAGGCCGACAGCCTCGGCAACCAGCTCGACCCGCGCGCCGACGTCAAGCTGCGCGGCCTGCTGGTCGGCGAGGTGCGCTCGGTGCACGCCGACGGGGCGAAGGCGACGCTCGACATCGCACTCAAGCCCCAGTACGTCGCCGACATCCCCTCCGACGTGCACGCACGCCTGCTGCCGAAGACGCTGTTCGGCGAGAAGTACGTCGACCTGGTCGCGCCCGCGCACACCTCGGCCCGGTCCATCCGCGCCGGCGACGTCATCACCCAGGACCGCACCCGCGTCGGCATCGAGGTGCAGCAGCTGATGAACGACCTGCTGCCGCTGCTGCGGACCGTGCAGCCCGGCAAGCTCAACGCCACGCTCTCCGCCTTCGCCACCGCGCTCGAGGGCCGCGGCGACCGGATCGGCGACAACCTCACCCGCGTGGAGGCCTATCTGCACCGCCTCAATCCTCATCTTCCGTCCCTCACCGAGGACTTCGCCCGTCTGGCCGACGTCGCGGAGGTGTACGGCGATGCGGCCCCCGACTTGATGGAGATCCTGCGCAACACCGTCACCACCAGCCGCACACTGGTCGAGGAGCGGGACCGGCTCGGGAGCGCGCTCACCACGACGGCGACGGCCGCGGACACCGCGGACGGCTTCCTCGACGCGAACGGCGACCGGCTGATCACCCTCGGCCGGGTCTCCCGCCCCACCCTGGAGCTCTTCGCCCGCTACTCCCCCGAGTACCCGTGCCTCCTGGCCGGCCTGGTCCACGAGGAACAGGCCTCCGATGAGGCCTTCCGGGGCGGCAGGATGCACATCACGCTCGAAGTCGTACGGCAGCAGGGCGCGTACCGGCCCGGGGAGGAGCCGCAATACGGCGAGCACTCGGGGCCGAACTGCCGTGATCTGCCCAGCCCGCAGGTGCCGTCCCCCGGCACGCACCTCAACGACGGCTCGAAGCAGAGGAGTTCGTCCCTGCCCGGCGTCTCCGCCACCCGGGCCGAGCAGCGAGCCGTCGGATCGCTGGTGTCGCCGGTGATGGGCGTGCCGGCCGACGAGGTGCCGCCGGTCGCGACGCTGCTGTTCGGGCCGATGGCGCGCGGGACGGCGGTGAGTGTGGCATGAGGACCACCCCGGCCCGCCAGACCACGGCTGCCCTCGTCAAGTTCGGCGTCTTCGCGCTGGTCACGATCGCGGCGACGGCCCTGCTGGCCGCCACCATCGTCAACATCTCCTTCACTCCCGAGCGCACCTACCGTGCCGTCTTCAGCGATGTCACCGGCCTCGAGAAGGGCGACGACATCCGGGTCGCCGGGGTGCGGGTCGGCGAGGTCGAGGGCATCCGGATCAAGAACCGGACGCTGGCGGAGATCACCTTCACCGTCGGCGCGGACCGGCCGCTGCTCACCAGCACCCATGCGGTCATCCGCTACCGCAACCTGGTCGGACAGCGGTACGTCGCCCTGACCGAGGGCGCGGGCGACGGCACCCGGCTGAGGCCCGGGGCCACCATCCCGCTGCAGCGCACGCAGCCCGCGCTGGACCTCAACGCCCTGCTGAACGGCTTCAAACCGCTGTTCGCCGCGCTCAGCCCGC
The DNA here is from genome assembly GCF_044540925.1 of Streptomyces sp. NPDC085900. Taxonomy (NCBI): domain Bacteria; kingdom Bacillati; phylum Actinomycetota; class Actinomycetes; order Kitasatosporales; family Streptomycetaceae; genus Streptomyces; species Streptomyces sp. NPDC085900. Next base: position 207,468 of record NZ_JBITSP010000012.1, read on the forward strand.
AGGACGTCAATCAGCTCGCCACCGAGATCATCAAGACGCTGCAGGGCGAGGGCGGCACCGTCAACAGCCTTTTGGTGCACACGGCTTCGCTCACCACGACGCTCGCCGACCGCGACAAGCTGATCGGCTCGGTGATCGACAACCTCAACACCGTGCTGGGGACGCTGGACAAGCGCGGCACCCGCTTCTCCGGGCTGCTCAAGCAGCTGCGGCGGGTGATCTCCGGGCTGTCCGCCGACCGCAAGCCGATCGGCGAGTCGCTGGTGAACATCGGCGATCTGACGGACGCCACCTCGGGGCTGCTGACGGACGCGCGGCCGCCGCTGAAGGACGACATCGCCCGGCTGAGCGATCTCACAGGGACGCTGAACGACAACGAGAAGACCGTGGAGGGCGTGCTGAAGCGGCTGCCGAACAAGCTCAACGCACTGACGGGGACCGCGTCGTACGGCTCGTGGTTCAACTTCTATCTCTGCGACTTCGACGGCCGGATCGTGCTGCCGAAGACGAAGCAGGTGCTGAGCCCCGACATGCACGTGGCGAAGGCGAGGTGCGGATCGTGACGCGCAAGCAGCGCCCGGAGCCCCTGATGAAGGTCCGCATCGACCCGCCGAAGCTGCCCAGACCACGGCTTCCCCGGCGAGCACCACGCCCCGGCAAGCCGCGGCCGAAGCCTCAGCCGATGATGAAGGTCCGCATCGATCCGCCCAGGCTCCCGCGCATACGGCTCCGGCGCCCCCGCCTGATCCCCTTCCGCGAGCGCAACCCGGTCGTCATCGGTGCCGTGGGCCTCACCGTCCTCGCGCTGCTGACGGTGGCCGCGTTCAACGCCGACAGCCTCCCCTTCATCGGTGACGGAAAGACGTACAGCGCGGCCTTCTCGGAGGCCGGCGGTCTCAAGCCCGGCGACGAGGTCCGGATCGCCGGGGTGAAGGTCGGCAAGGTCGAGGACGTCGACCTGGACGGCGACCACGTCAAGGTGACCTTCAAGGTCGAGGGCGACCCGGCTTTCGGCATGGAGACCGGTGCGTCGATCCGGGTCAAGACGATCCTCGGCGCGAAGTACCTGGCCCTGCAGCCGAAGGGGCCAGGCCAATTGAGCCCCGGCAGCGAGATACCTCTGCGGCGCACGGTGGCGGCGTACGACGTCGTTCAGGCCTTCAGCGACCTCACCACCACCTCGGAGAAGGTAGACACCGAGCAGCTGGCGAAGGCCCTGGACACCATCTCCACCACCTTCCAGGACTCGCCCGCCGAGGTACGCGCGTCCATCAAGGGCCTGTCGCGGATCTCCCGCACGGTGGCCTCGCGCGACAAGGCCCTCGGTGAACTCCTCGACCACGCCAACGGCACCACCGGTGTACTCGCCGACCGCTCCAAGGACTTCACCGCCCTCGTCAAGGACGGCAACAGCCTGTTCAAGGAGATCAGCAAGCGCCGTTCGGCGATCCACAAGCTGCTGAAGACCTCGGCCACGCTCGGCATCGAGCTCTCCGGCCTGGTCGACGACAACGACAAGGAGATCGGGCCCGCCCTCAGGGGCCTGAACCGTGTGGTGCAGATGCTCGAACGCAACCAGTCCAGCCTGGACCGCAGCGTGAAACTGCTCGCGCCGTACGTCCGAGTCTTCACCAACACCCTCGGAAACGGCCGCTGGTTCGACTCCTACGTCCAGAATCTCGTCGCCGCTCCGGTGGTCCCGAAGACGGGAGGCGGGCAGTGAGGAGGAACCTGGTTCTGGTCACCGTAGTGGCGCTGATCGCTGCGCTCACCTACGCGCTGTGGCCGCGCCCCGGGAAGATCCACGTCACCGCGTACTTCCCGCGCACCGTCGGCATCTACCCCGGCTCGGACGTCCGTGTCCTCGGCGTCCGCATCGGCGAGGTCCGGAAGATCACTCCCGAGGGCGACCGGGTGCGCGTCGAGTTCGAGTACGACGAAGGGCGCAAGGTCCCCGCCGGCGCGAAGGCCGCGATCATCAACTCCTCGGTGGTCAGCGACCGTTACGTGCAACTGCTGCCGGTGTACCGGAAGGGCCCGGTCCTGCGGAACGGCGCCGTCATCCCCGAAAAGCACACCGCCGTACCCGTGGAACTGGACCGCGTCTTCGACAGCCTGCACACCACGGCGGACGCCCTCGGTCCCAAGGGCGCCAACAAGGACGGCTCCCTGTCGCGGCTGCTCGGCGTCAGCGCCGACAACCTCGACGGACAGGGCGAGAACCTCAACCAGACGGTCCAGGACCTCTCGCAGGCGGTGACCACACTGTCCGACGGCCGCACGGACCTGTTCGGCACGGTACGGAACCTGCAGGTGTTCACGGCGGCGCTGGCGGCCGACGACAACAGCGTGCGGTCGTTCAACACCAGCCTCGCCAAGGTCGCCGAGCAGCTCTCGGGCGAGCGCAAGGACCTCGCGGCGGCGCTCACGAACCTCGCCACGGCGCTGGGTGACGTGTCCGCCTTCGTGAAGAACAACAAGAAGTCGCTGACCTCGGACGTGAAAGGCCTCAGCAAGGTGACCAAGGTGCTCGTCACCCAACGGGCCGCGCTGGACGAGTTGTTGACGGTCGCGCCCGTCGGTCTGTCCAACCTGAACAACGCCTACAACCCGTCCTCCGGCACCCTCGACACCCGCAACAACGCCCAGCAGGCCCAGGATCCGGCCTCGCTCCTGTGCTCGCTGCTCAGGACGACGGGCGACGAAGGCGGCAAGAACCCCGACTGCAAGGAGCTGACGAAACTCTTCGACTCGCTGCCCGAACTTCCCACGCAGGGCACCGCGGTGACGGGCACGACCGACAGGACGCTCGGCGGGATCCTGGGGGCGAGCGCATGAGCATACGACGCACGGCGGGAACGCTCGCCTGGGCGGCGGTCGGCTCGCTGCTGCTGTCCGGCTGCGAGGTCAACGGCTGGTACGACGTCCCGCTGCCCGGCGGTGCCGCCGACGACGGACACGCGTACCACGTCACCGTCGAGTTCCGTGACGTCCTGGACCTGGTGCCGCAGTCGGCGGTGAAGGTCGACGACGTGACCGTGGGCGCGGTCGAGAGAGTGCAGCTGGACGGCTGGCACGCGCGGGTACGGCTAAGGGTCGCCGACTCGGTGAAGCTGCCCGCCAACGCGGTCGCGGAACTGCGGCAGACCAGCCTGCTCGGCGAGAAGTACGTGGCGCTCGCCGCCCCGACCGGCACGGCCCCCATGGGCCGGCTGCGCGACGGCGACCGCATCCCGCTGTCCCGCAGCGGCCGCAACCCGGAGGTCGAGGAGGTGCTGTCCGCGTTGTCCGCGCTGCTCAACGGCGGTGGGGTGGCCCAGCTCAAGACGATCACCGTGGAGTTGAACAAGGCCCTGGACGGCCGGGAGAACCGGGTCCGGTCGCTGCTGAAGGAGCTGAACACGTTCGTCGGCGGACTGGACGAACAGAAGGCGGACATCGTCCGCGCGATCAAGGCCGTCGACCGACTCGCGGGGCGGCTCGGCAAGGAGAAGGAGACCATTGCCAAGGCCGTCGACACGATGCCGCCCGCGCTGAAGGTCCTGGCCGGCGAGCGGCGCAAGCTGACGAAGATGCTCACCGCCCTGTCGAAGCTCGGCAAGACCGGCACCAAGGTGGTCGAGGCCTCGCACAACGACACGATCGCGAACCTCAGGCACCTCCAGCCGATCCTGCAGCAGCTGAACAAGGCGGGCAGCGACCTCCCCAACTCCCTCGAGCTGCTGACCACCTACCCCTTCCCGCGCAACGCCACGGAGGCGGTCAAGGGCGACTACGTCAACCTCCACCTCACCGCGGACCTCGACCTCGCGGACCTGTACGGGAACGTGGCGGGCGGCCACTCCGGTGGGGACAAGGGTGGTTCGCAGCCGCCGAGCACGCCCGACGTGCCGGATCTCCCGGACGTCCCGGACGTCCCTCACCTGCCGAGCGTCCCCACACCGACCGCGCTGCCGAGCACGCCGGGCCTGCCGACCCCCTCGGCCTCCTCGGGCGGCGGCGACGTGCTGTGCCCGCCCGTGTGCACAAGCGCCTACTCCACCGGCGCCCGCGCACCCGAGGGGATCGACCTCGCGCTCGCCGAGCTGATGCTGAAGGGGGTCCAGCCGTGATCACCCGTACCGTCAAGGCACAGTTGCTCGCCTTCACGACCGTCACCGCTGTCGGGGTGTCGTACGTCGGCGCCGAGTACACCGGCCTGATGGACAGCCTCCTGGACCGCGGCTACACCGTGCGGGCCGACTTCGCCGACTCCGGGGGCATCTTCCCGGGCGCCGAGGTCACCTACCGCGGGGTGCCGGTGGGCCGCGTCGGCTCGCTGGGACTGACCGGCGACGACGGTGTGTCGGTCGCCCTCGACATCAAGGACGGGGCGCCGCGCATCCCGGCGGACACCCTCGCCGTGGTCGCCAACCGCTCGGCGGTGGGTGAGCAGTACGTCGACCTGCAGCCGCGCACTTCGCACGGCCCGTACCTCCTCGACGGCAGCGCGATCCCGCGGGGCAGCACCCGGGTGCCGCTGCCCACCACCGACCTCGTCCTCAGCCTGGACCGGCTGGTGAACTCCGTCGGCAAGGACGATCTCCGGGTCACCGTCGACGAGTTGGGCAAGGCCTTCAACGGCACCGGCCCCGACCTGAGCCGGCTGGTGGACTCCGGCAACGCGCTCGTCGCGTCGGCGTCCGACTCGCTGCCCCAGACGATCTCGCTGATCGAGGACTCCCGAAAGGTCCTCAAGACGCAGGCCGACCAGGGCTCGTCGATCAAGTCGTTCGCGCACGACCTGGCGCTGCTCACCCACCAGTTGAAGTCGAGCGACGGGGACCTGCGCAAGCTGATCGGCAATGCCGCGCCGGCCGCGCAGGAGGTCAACTCCCTGCTGAAGTCGACCGGTCCGCAGCTTTCGGTCCTGCTGGCCAACCTGATCAGCGGCGGCCAGGTCACACTGGCCCACCTCCCCGGCGTCGAACAGTCGCTCGTCACCTTCCCAGCGCTGGTCTCGGGCAGCTACACGGTCGTCCCGGGCGACGGAACCTTCCACTTCGGCCTGGTGGTGAACGCCGACGACCCGCCGCCGTGCACCCAGGGATACGGCACGGCCCGGCGGGACCCCTCGGACACCGGCACGCGCGCGGCGAACACCGACGCGCACTGCACCGCCCCGCGCGGCAGCAAGACCTCGGTACGGGGCGCGCAGAACGCCCCCGGCGCACGCCCAACTTCTGGCAGCGCGAACCAGACGGCGTACGTCACGCCGTACGACCCGGAGACCGGCACCGCGACCGGCCCGGACGGAAGGCCCCTCGAGATCGGCTCGACGGGCGGACAGCAGACGGTGTTCGGAAAGGAGTCGTGGACATGGCTGCTCGTCGGTCCTATGGCCTGACCGTGAGGGAACTCGGCGGGAACGGGAAGGCCCTCACGGTGGGACTCGTCGTGGCGACCCTCCTGACCACGGCAGCCGCTCTCTGGCTGAGCCTGCGCGTCTACGACCAGCACGAGAAGGACTTGCGGCGCCAGGACATCCTGTCTGCCGCCCGTCAGTCCGCGCTGAACTTCACCTCGCTCGACTACCGGCACTACGACCGGGACAGCGCCAACGTCCTCGAGGGCGCCACCGGCGACTTCAAGAAGCAGTTCAGCGCGCAGACCCAGGACCTCACCAAGCTCGTCGCCGAGAACAGGTCGGTCTCCGAGGGGCAGGTCCTCGACGCCGGCATCGTCCGCTCCGACGCGCACTCGGCCCGCGTCCTGGTGGTCGCCGACAGCAAGGTCACCAACACTGCCGTGCCCAAGGGGGAGGCGCGCACCTATCGGCTGCAGCTCGACCTGGTCTACCGGGACGGGCGCTGGCTGACCTCCGACGTCGAGTTCGTGGGCTGACCCGCACCACCGGTCGCACCACCAGTGAGGAGTATGACGATGGCGAACCCGACAGCCCGCAGCCGCGCGATGAACGCGGCCGCCCGTGCGGCGGCCAAGCGCACCCGGCGGATCGAGGACCCGAGACAGCCCGAGGAACCCCTCACCGGGCGCACCCTGACGATCGACCCGCCCGCCGCGGACGGCTGGGAGGACCCGCCGGAGCCGTCACCCGAGGATCTGACGGACGAGGCGCCGGCCCGCCCCTCCCGGCGGTGGCTGCTCACCGTGGTGCTCGGCGCCCTCCTGGTCATGGGCCTGGTCGCGGTCTCGGCGCTCGGCTGGAGGTACGGGCAGGAGCGGCGGGCCGAGAGCGCCCGGGCGCAGGCTCTGACGGCCGCGCGCAAGGCGGCGCCGGTCGTGCTGTCGTACGACTACCGGCATCTGGACCGCGACTTCACCCGGGGGCGTGATCGGCTGACCGGGCACTTCCGGGACGAGTACGGGAAGACGACGGCGAGTGTGGTCGGGCCGACGGCGAAGAAGTACCACGGGGTGGTGAAGGCGTCGGTCACCGCGGCCTCCGTCGTCTCGGCGGCAGCGGACAGGGTCACCGTGCTGCTCTTCGTCAACCAGGTCACGCAGAGCACCCAGGTCTCGGGCTCGCGCCTGGACCTGAACCGGGTGCGGATGACGATGAGCCGTACCTCCGACGGCTGGAAAGTGATCGCCGTGGACGCGCTCTGATCAGCCTCTTCGGCCGCCCCCGCGCCCTCCGCGCGGGGGCATTCATGCGTGCGCTTCCCTCACCGCAGGCAGTCTTCCATCTTCCATCGATGGTGGCGGCTACCTCGTGTCACCGTGGTGGCGACGTCGCTGCACGGCACCCGGCGGCCGAAGAACGTCATCTTTGCGTCGTTCACCAAGCCCGACATCCGCTTCCGTACAGCGCGCACGCAGCGGCCCCTGCGGCGGCGTCGACGTGCGGTCCCGATAGCCGCCGTCAGTGCTGAGGGTGGGGTTGAGAGCGGAAGGAAGACGGCCGTCCGGCCGCCGAGGCAGCGACGTGGCCGACCTCCATGCGCACCCTGATGGCGTGGAACACTTCCACCACACCGAGCACAATGGCCACGACGCCCACGGTCAGGGTGAGAGCGGCGATCGAAGCGAACGGCGCGACGATGAGGGCCATACCGGCCAGCATGCCGATGATTCCGGAGAACAGCATCCAACCGCGCGCCGGCATCGCTTCGGCGGACGCTGCGGTCGCCGTCACCATGATCCCCCGCAGCAGCCAGCCGAACCCGATCCACAGGGCCAGCAGCAGAATCGACTCCAGGCTGCCCCTGAAGCAGATCAGTCCGAGCAGGAGACAGAGCGCACCACCGAGGAAATGCAGGGCTCGAAGGTACCCGGGGATGTGAGTGCCGAAGGCGGCTGCCAGCTGAAAGACACCGATCAGCAGCAGGTAGACGCCGAAGAGCACACCGACGACGCGGAGTGTCTCTCCGGGCCAGACAAGGAACACCACGCCCAGGGCGATGGCCGCCAAGCCCATGGTGAGCAGGATTTGCCAGCCGAGGTTGGCAAGCAGACCCAATCGTTCGCTGACGGCGTCCGTCGGCCCGCCAGCCGGCGGGGGCGCGGTGCCTGAGGTTTCTGGGGTGGATGTCATAGTTTTACCTCCTCGCGCATGACGTATTTGGGGCCACGGCAATGCCATCGTCACTCTGTCCGGCCGGGCGTCGCCCGGGGCCGTTCGGCCCTGACTCACCGGAACAGAGCCTTTGATGCCGTCTGATGAGAAGCTGTCCCTGCTTTCCCATGGTGCACCGACGAGCCGCCACGGGTGCAGTCGCCAGCCATGCGGATGTGTACATGGTCGGCGCGACCGACAGGTGAGCGCACACCGTCCTCAAGGAATCCTCGGTCATCGTGAAAGGCCGCACTGCTCGCCAGAATGCCGACTGGTCTTCCAAGAAACGCTCCATGGGGCATGCGCCTGGCCTGCCGTTTTCTATCGGCTGGACGCGCCGTACCCAACAAGGTGGCGCTGTCCCTCATCGGCGCTGCAGTCGGCACCCTCGGCGCCATCAACCACCAGACCAATCGCGGCCGGCCGAGGGCGGCCATCCCCTCGCGCCCCCGTCGAACCGGCTCCAGGTCGGGTCATCCCCACGGTGGCCCGTTGAAGGCCAGCTGCATCTCGCCTCGCACCAGCTCCGTCAGCTGCTGCGAGGCGCGCTGCACCAGCTCCCTCGCCGACTCATCTGCACCGTGCATACTGCTGCGGCCGCCCGTCGGTGCGATCGTCGCCGCAACGGTCCGGCCGCCGCCATCGCCTTCCCCCGCACGCACCGTGCCGTCGTCAACGTCACCCTGGGCATGCGCACCGCGGAACAGGTCAGGCGCAACGTCGAACTGCACGCCCGGCGCGTTCCCGACGGGCTCTGGGACGAACTGCGGGCGCAGGGCCTCATCAGGGGCGATGTACCCACCGCGAATGAGGAGCGGCACCCCCGCCGTTCCTGACCGGCGCGGCGGCACTCGTCGGCCCGGCCAACCCAAGCGCGCCGGCAGCTGACATGCGTACTGTTCGCGCAGCATCTCGAAGGCGCTCGGTGCGGAGAGATCGGGCATGCCCTCGTTATCGCCTCCCGGACGGCGCCATGGCACCACGACGGGCACATCGAACGCGGTTCCCCTCCAGACACCAACGCCAGCGAGCTGACGGGGACCCATGGATGATCGAGGTTATCGCCCTACGCTAGGACATCTGGGCCATATGCAGGCCGGGGGCCAGGTCCGGGTACCAGGGCACGAAGCAGGCATAGACGATCAGGCCGAGGCCGATCAAGACACTGAGTGCCTTGCCGTGGCGCCAGGTCTTCTCCAGGAACACGGCGGCGGCGACCCCGGCCATCCAGGCGAGGTTCATCACGCCGACCGCGACCAACACGATCATCAGGCCCCAGCAGCAGCCGACGCAATAGCCACCGTGGTAGAGGCCGACCCGCAGGTCACGCCAGCGGCCGGAGTAGCCGCCGAAGTGAACCAGGAAGCCGAGCGGGGAGCGGCAGTGGCGCAGACAGCGGTCCTTCAGCGGAGTCACCTGGTACAGACCGGCGGCGGCCAGCACGACGGCGCCGATCCAGGGGGCGACGTGCGGCGCCCGGACCGCGAGTTCGCCGCCCGCCCAGGCCGCGGCGAAAGCCGCGAGGCCGAAGGCCTGCCAGGCAAGCAGATAGCCGGCGACCAGGCTTGCACTGCGAAAGCCGCGCGTCCAGCCGTTCGAGCGGGCGCGCAGCGTACGCAGATACAGGGAGACGACGGGCGCGACCGCCGGAAGCATCATCGCCGCCATCATCAGTGCCCACAGGGCGAGGAACTCCCACAGGTCCCGGCCCATGGTGCCCGGTCCCGCCGACATGCCGGACGAGCTGCGGACAGTCAGCACCCATGCGAGTGCCGCCGCCGCCAGCAGCCCGGCCCAGGCGGCGGGGGCGGTGGCCCGTGGGGCCGATGAGGTCGACACTCAGCCCGACCAGGCGAACGGCGCCGAGAATGCGTTCTTCCCCTCGTTGTCCCAGGTGAGCCCAAAGGCGTTCACCCGCGACCTGGTCGCGGTTCCCGCCGCCAGGGTGTCCGCCGGAAAGCCTATTCCGCTGACCCTCACGCCCTTTCCGGTCGAATCCAAGGGCGAGACGAAGTCCTCGACGGCGATGTCGATGCCGTCTCCGATCTTCACCCGGTGGCTCCGGCCGTCATCGGTGTATTCGATCCGGGCGCTTTCCATTCCGAGCATCTCGCCGATCAGCGGGGCCAGGCCCTCCATCGGTCCGCCACGCTGACCGGAGAACACCGCTCCCAGCGCTTCAGCCTGTTCGGGCGAAGCAGCGGCGTCCACGAACAAGCCCGTCCGCCAACCGCCCTCGCTCATCAGCTGCGGGGCATCGCCCACCACGGCGATCGTCAGTCCGCTCACATCGACGTCGTCAACCTGACCGGATCCGACGTGGAATGCCAGCACCACATGACAGCGGTCATGGTCCGCCGGGGCGGAAAGGCCGGAGGTGGAGCAGGGGCAGACCATATCGCAATTGCAGTTCTCGAAATACGTCCCTTCAATTTTCCATGCCATCGGAAGCTCCTTCCAGAAGGCACACCTCTCTCAACATTCTCCGATCGTTCTCCGATCCTCGCCACCCCCAGCTGAGGGTTCTGGCGATCAAGGCAACAACGCCGGGGTGGTGCCGCTGTCACAGATGGAATCCCTGCGTATTGCCGAGTGGGAGCAGATGATCGACGTCAACCTGCGCGGTGTGCTCTACGGGATCGCCGCAGTGCTGCCTCCGATGAGGCGACAGGCGGGCGGGCACATCGTCAACGTGTAGTCGGTGTCGGGGCACCGGGTGGATCCGACCGCCGCCGTGTACAGCGTCACCAAGTTCGCCGTGACGGCGCTGTCCGAGGGGCTGCGGCCCCAGAGCAGGGACATCCGTGTCACCGTCGTCAGCCCCGGTTTCACACAGAGCGAGCTGACGGACCGCGGTGGCACGGCGGAAGCCCAGGGCGCCGCCCGCGCAGCGGCCGAGCGACTGGCGATCCCCGCCCCTGCCATCGCTGAGGCCATCGCCTTCGCCATCCACCAGCCGGCGAACGTCGACGTCAACGAACTGATCGTGCGCCCCACGGCACGGGGCTGACGACCGCGACCGAGGCCTTACCAGCCCCCGGCCGCCGGAGTTCAGCGGCGGGGAAGAACGGTGCCCCCTTCGAAGCAGATCCCGGCCCGACCCATGCCTTGCCGGTGCCTCAACTCGTCTGTTGTGGTGCGAAGTTGAGCGGATTCGTATTCCGAACCCGGGCTACCCGTCATCGACGTCCCGGCGCCGACGACGCGACCGCGATGGCCTTCCAGGACACCATCGCCCGGACATGGGCGACGGCGACGGCGACGGCGACGGCGACGGCGACGGCGACGGCGACGGCCGAGCGTACGACGCGGGACCCGGACAGCCCTGCGTACGGATACGCCTGTACACCGATCTCCGGCAGGTGCTCTCCCGGCGGGGTGAGGCGGAGCTGTCCGAGACGCAGTGAGGCTGGCTCCGGCACCACGGGGGAGGTGGCGGAGCCAGCCTGTCTCCACGGTGCCACACCCGCCTGCGACGTGCTCGCGCTCCGGGCGAAGTCCCATCCGTCAGGCCTATCTCGGCGACCTCCGACCGTTACCGATCTTGAGCTTGAGGTGATGCCGGGGGATGCTGAGCGCCCGGAGCCAGGGCGGCTCGGTGCTCGGGCGGGATGGGTGGGGACATGGCGGGCGCAGACCTTCGTGGTGCCGCGAAGGAGTCGGCGCGGTGGGACTGGGAGCTGATGCCCCTGGAAGGTGTCGGGCCGCTGTGTTTCGGCATGTGCATCACCGAGGTCACCGCAGCGCTTCCGGGCATGATCGAGCTGCGCCGGTTCCAGGCCAGCCCATATTCGGAGACCGTGGGCGTGGAGTTCGGCATTGGACCTGCCGAACCGGCCGTCTACGCCTACTTCATCGATGGCCAGTTGTTCTGCGTTGCCGTTGACGCGGCCCGGGGCCCGCAGGTGACGCTCTGGGGACGAGAGTTGACCGCCTGCCCGCCCGCCGACTTCGAAGACTTCCTCCTGCACGCTCACCGATGTGAGGTGGTGCAGGTGTCTTACGGTCCGCGGGCGAACCCCGGCGTCAACGAGCTTGGTCTGGTGGTGCGGGTGCAGGAGGTCGCTGGCGGCCTGGTGACCCGGCCCGTCATGGTGGGCCGTGCCTGGGCCGCTCGGTGCACCGATGACTGGGAAGGCTGCATACCGGAGTGTGAGTGGGTGGGCCGTATGTGGCCACTTCCTGGTGAATCCACAGTCTGGCCCCCGCCTGGCCACACCACACAATGGGGCGACTGGCTACCCCCCTTCTAGGGCTGTGACCGCGTAGGTTCGCCGGGTTGGTGGTCGTGGCGGTTGGAGGTGCGGTGACGCCCGTTCCGATCACTGGAGGCGCGGTGGCTGAGCCCGTCCGTGTGCGCAGACTGACCGACCAAGAGAGACGATGATGCTGCTCGCCTCGGCCGGCGGGAACCGGGTTCCGGTGATCGCCCAGCTGCTCCAAGCCGACGAGGACACTGTCCGAGATGTGATCCACCGGTTCAACGAGATCGGCTTGGCCTACCTGAACCCTCAATGGGCGGGAGGCCGTCCCCGCCGACTCAGCCCTGACGACCAGGACTTGTTCGGGGCGACGGCCACCATGCGCCCGGCCAAACTGGACCAGCCCTTCACCCGCTGGTCACTGCGCAAGCCGGCCGCCTACCTGCGGAAGGTCCACGGACGGGTGATCCGCATCGGCCGCGAAGCATTACGCTGCCTGCTCGCTCGACGCGGCATCACTTTCCAGCGCACCAAGACGTGGAAGGAGTCCCCCGACCCCGAACGCGAGGCGAAGCTGGGCCGCATCGAAGAGGTGCAGGACCGCTTCCCGGACCGGGTCTTCGCCTTCGACGAAGTCGACCCGCTCGGGATCCGGCCCGCTGCAGGCTCGGGCTGGGCCAAGCAGCAACGCCCGGACCGGTTGCCGGCCACCCACCACCGCACACCCGGAGTGCGCTACCTCCACGGCTGCTACTCGATCGGCGACGACCGCCTGTGGGGCGTCAACCACCGCAGGAAAGGCGCCGCGAACACCCTGGCCGCGCTGAAGTCGATCCGCGCCGCCCGGCCCGACGGCGCACCCATCTACGTGATCATGGATAACTTGTCCGCCCACAAGGGCGCAGACATACGCCGCTGGGCGCAGAAGAGCAAGGTCAAGTTGTGCTTCACGTCGGCCTACGTCTCGTGGGCCAACCCGATCGAGGCGCACTTCGGACCGCTGCGGCAGTTCACCATTGCCAACTCCCACCACGCCAACCACACGGTGCAGCCCCGGGCCCTGCACGCCTACCTGCGCTGGCGTAACGCCAAGGCCCGCCACCCCGACGTGTTGGCCGCCCAGCACCGGGAGCGCGCACGGATCCGCAGCGAGAAGGCATCCGCTGGGGCGGCAGACCCGCGCTCGCGGCGTGAGATCCGGTCAGAGCACTCCCGCGACGTCTTCGGACGCCCAGGTACGGGACATCGAGAGCGCAGGTTGCCTGGCCCACACGCAATGTGAAAGGTCCTCTCGGACGTCCAGGCCATCACCCAGTCGTGCTCACCCTGAGTGACCCGCTGCCGGGGGTACTCCCGGTGCGTCATGTGATCACCCGTGTCCGGTCTCCTGGACCACGTCACTTCGTGCCCGGCAGCGCGGACACCTGAGCCCGGCCGGCCGCAACCATTTCCGCACCTCGCGGGTCACACCTGTCAAGCACGGCGGGCCGGGACCCTCCCGGTGCGCGGGGAGGGTTTCGGTCGGATGGCAAGACGATCACGGGTACGGGCGGTCGCGACGGCGGCGGGCGCGGTGGCGCTGGTGGCGTGGGTGTTCGGCACGGGTCCGGCCCGTGCCGACACGGCGGACGCCGCACGAGAGATGACGGTCCGGTTCACCGAGCACGAGGTCTTCATCGGAACGGAGCCGGCCGCTGTGAACGTGGTCTACCGGTGGAAGGTGGCCGGCGGGGGCACGGCACACCACGTCCACCTGACCGTCGACCTGTCCAAAGTGGCCGACTTCGCCGAGCCGGCACCGTCGCAGCACTGCAACGGCAACCTCTGCACGCTGGACCTGGCGTCCGCCACCTCGGACTTCCACCCCATCACGCTGGTGCCGAAGCCCGGTGCGGCCATCGGCAGCAGCGGCACCGTGACCGTCTCCGGCACGGCGTCGGACGCCACCGTCACCGGCGACCACCTCACCCTGACCAACGGCAAGACGCAGCTGAAGGTGAGCGCGTCCGCCGACCAGCTGGACCAGGTGCCGGGCGACACGCTGACCTATCCGCTCCACGTGTGGAACAACGGTCAACTCCCCGCGGCCAAGGGGGTGCAGCTGCGGATCGACACCACCGCCGGACTGCACCTCCAGGGCTCCTGGGCCAACTGCCGCGACGTGTCCGCGAGCGGCCGCGGGGGGCACATCGTGCGCTCGACCCTGTGCGACTTGCCCACCCCGGTGGAGCCCGGCCGGCAGTACGCGTTGTCGTCGCCGCTGCACGTCAAGGTCGGCGACGAGGCCTGGCGCGACAAGATCTTCTACGAATTCACCCCGCTGACCAGCGCCGCCCCGGCCAACGGCCCCGGGACCCCGCTGAGCCTGGTCCCGAGTGGCGCGATGCCGTCCGACGGGAACACCACCCCGTATTTCACCACCTACGTCAACAGCGTCAACCACGCCGACTTCGCCGTCACCGGGGACACCGTCACCGGGCGGCGCGGCGGTCACGCCACGCTGCACGCCACGGTGATCGACCGGGGGCCGGCGGTGGTGCAGTTCGTCCAAGACGACTACGCCTCCCTCCCGGTCCTCGTCAAGCTGCCGCCGGGCACGAAGGCCACGAAGATCCCGGACAACTGCCAGCCGCCGCCCACGGACGACGGGTCGGACCCCGGCCCCCGGATGGGCCGGTCCTCCTACCAGTGCGACTTCGGCGAACCCGCCCCGGGGGACAGACACGTCCTGTCGTTCACCGTCGCCATCGGCCCCCGTACTCCGGCTGTCTCCACGGGCCAGGTCCGCACGCTGGAGATCATGCCGGGGCTCGACCCCGACGCCTCCAACGACAGCGCGGCGCTGACCCTGCGGCTGGCGCAGGGCGGCTCCGCGGGCAGCGGCACGGCCGGCGGCTCCGGCTCCGTTTCGGGCGGCCCTTCCGCAGGATCCGGACCGCTGGCCGACACCGGATTCGGCGGCGGCCGGATCGCCTGGGCGGCCGGCGCGCTGCTGCTGGCTGGTGGTATGGCCCTGGCGCTCTCCCGCCGGTCCCGCGGTGGGAACTGACACGTCGTCCGGGTGTCTGAACCAGTGCAGGGTGCATGGCCCGTCTTCTACGGAGAGCCGACGGTGGTTTGTACCACCGCCGCCTGGCCTGCGGCTACGAAGCCTTCCCGGCCCGCTCTGCCGCCATGATCTACCGTGCGATGATCGCCCTGATGGCCCGCCGACTCACCAGAGAATCCACCCCGATCCGGCGAGGGCTCCAATGCCTCATCAAAACCGCACCTCGGGACGAAACATCGGAAGAAAACGCTCTGTGAGGACCCGCCGCCCGCTTCGAACCCCGCGAAACGTGAGTCTTCCGTCATGGCCGACGGGCAACTTCACCTGGGAGCATGATTGTCCATCGGGTGGACGGGGGGAAGCGGGATGACCACTGCGCACAGACGGGTTCGTGCGGCCATGATCGTTGCGGCGGGGCTGGCGGCCGCCGGCTGTTCCGGCGGGGGCGGTGACCACGCCGCTTCCAGCCCCTCCGCGACGACGACCGCGGCGGCCCCGGCCACCACCCCTTCGACGGCCTCGCCCACCCGTACGGTAAAACCGTCGGACATCTACCCCACGAACGCGGCCGGCTGCCATCCGAACGCGAAGTGGAGTACGGCGAAGGCGGTGGACTGGGTCGACTGGGGGCAGGTCGGCACGCCCGCCCTGGGCCCGGGAGAGGTCCGGTTCCCCAAGTCCATGTCCGGCTTCGACGGGCCCCTGTGCGACCGGGTGACCGTCCAGGTCCAGTACTGGCGCGTCAACTACCGGCCGTCCAGCGCCACTTCGGCCGCCGACCCGCTTTCGAGGGAGGTGAACTACGACTACGCCCTGCAGCCCCTCAAGCGCACCGAACTGCACATCGACGGCCGCAAGGTCCACGACGTGAAGCCGCCGAAGGGCTTCGCCTCGGCCAAGGCCAGCCCCTGCGACGGCTTCCTGGAGGCGATCTACGTCGGCGCACCGCTCAAGAACCGCGAACTGCCGACCAAGATCAGCACGGGCAACACGATCGTCGGAGACGACGTCACGTTCCCGACCAAGCGCGTGGTCGATTACCACGTGTTCGCGCCGTCCGCGCCCCAGCTCTGCGACGGCAACGGCATCCCCACGGCATCCGCCGCACCGTCCGGCTACCCGTCGTCCGGCTTCGGGCTGTCCACGCCGTCCTACCCCGCCATCGACCTCACCCCGAAGAGCTGAGCGGCCGGGGGCTACGCCAGCAGGCGCGGCGGCGCGAAGCCGTCGTGGCCCTTGCTGCCCACCGTCTGCAGCGCCGTGCCGGTCAACCTCGCGTGGCTGCCGATCAGTTCGATCCCTGCCCGGCTGCCCACCACGTCCGGCGAGGTGCTGCGGTTGTCGGCGACCTGGCGCTGCCGTACGCACAACGCGTCGAACGCGAAGACGCGGTCGGGGAAGCGCGCCAGGACGTACTCGAAGCGGTCGAGCTTGGCGTTGCGGTCCGGGTGACCCCTTCCAGGTGTTGATGGGCTGGAACGTGACGACGCGGCGGGCGAGCAGGCACGGTGACGCCTCGGGGCCGATCCAACCGCGGGAACCGTCAACCCGGTGAACGTATCTGGTCAGGGCACTAGTAGGACTCCGTTAGGTCTTCCTGTCGGGCCTGTTCAGGAGCATGTTGAGCGTGTGGACGCACATGAAGTGAAGCGTGTACGGGCGAAGTTGGCGTTCTTCGTGGCAGACGTATTTGCCTCGGTGCCGCGGAAGGACCAGCGCGCCAAGAGCGACTGCTATCTGCGGGGACTGATGCTGGACGGCCGCCGCAAGTCCATCCAGGCCATGGCCTTGCGGCTGCCGGACGGCAACGAACAGAACTTGCAGCAGTTCGTGAACCAGTCCACGTGGAATCCGGTGCCGGTGCAGCGGCGCATCTGCGAACGGATGCTGCCTCTCATCGACCCGGCAGCGTGGGTGATCGACGACGTGTCGGTTCCCAAGGACGGGATGATGTCGGTCGCCGTGGCCCCGCAGTACTGCGGGGCTCTGGGCAAGCGCGCCAACTGCCAGGTCGCGGTCAGCGTCCACGCCGCCACCGATACGGCCTCCTGCCCGCTGCAATGGCGCCTGTATCTGCCCAAAGAGTGGGCATCGGACACCGACCGCCGGGCGAAAACCCGCGTCCCACCGGAGGCCACGCACCGCGAGAAGTGGCGCTTGGCCCTCGACATGCTCGACACTCTCGCCGACTGGAGCATGACGCCGCCGGTCATAGTGGCCGATGCTGCCTACGGAACCAACGCCCGTCTGCGGGCCGCACTGGCCGAGCGTGGCCTTGCCTACATGCTGGCCGTCCGCGCCGATGTCGTCGCACACCCCTTCGACGCTGAGCCCGTCGCTCCGGCCCGCAACGGGCCCGTCGGCTGCTGGCCCCAGCCCCGCTACCGGGATCTCGCGCCCTCGGTGGCAGCCCTGGCCGCTGGCCTCGGTGCCACGGCGCTCACCTCTGTCACCTGGCGGCACGGCTCGCGCGGCGAGTTACGCTCCCGCTTCGCCGCCCTGCGCGTCCGCCCGGCCGGCAAGGCCGTCGAGCGTCCGATCAAGGCCGCTGCCTCGGCCGAACAGGGCTGGTGGGACGGGGTCCTGCCCGACTGCTGGCTGCTGATCGAGTGGCCCGCCGATGCCGAGGCACCGACCGATTACCGGCTGTCCAACCTGCCGGCCGACACCCCGATCGCTGACCTGGTCCGTCTGGCCAAGGTTCGCTGGCGCATCGAGCACGACTATCGCGAACTCAAGCACGGTTTGGGCCTGGACCACTTCGAGGGCCGCTCCTGGGCAGGCTGGCACCACCACGTCACCCTCGTGACCGCCGCCCATGCCTTCCTCACCGAACAGCGCCTGGCCCCAAAAGTGCTCGCACCGGGCTCACTCTCTACCAGGTCCTCGACACCCTCCAGAATGTCCTGAGGTGCTGGGCCGGCATCTGCACCACCTGCCATCAGCCCCTGCCCAGCAGGACACACACGACGCCAAGATCAAGACAGACCTAACGGAGTCCTACTAGGTAGCGAGACACAAGGAGGGCACTGTGCGCGTCTTCGCCCAGCCCGTCGCCTCTGTCGACTTCCGGCACGGAGGACTGCTGATCACTGGCCATCCTTTGGAGGAACGAGGCGTCCACAGGCGCGCCCTCATACGCGACGAGGGCATGTTGGCGGTCCATGACCTGGAGAGCCTCTTCAACGGAGTTACGGCGCCGCAGATCAGCTTTCGCTCGCCCTGGCCGGGTTGGCGGCGCGGCGTGGACTCAGTGAGTCCTGATCTGAGCTTCGCGGTGTTCAGCGGCCAGCGCGCGATCTGTGCCGTGGAGCCGGATGGAGGTGTCCGCTGGGAGTACGGACATGAGTGCTGGGGATATCGGGAGCACGATCACACGGTCGCCGACCACGTCTGTGCCGGTCTGGAATCCGGATCGGTCCGGGTCTCGGATGACGGGACTCTCGTCTGGGGGCATGTCCGTGGCTTCGAGTACGAGGAGTGGGTGGTACTCGATGCCATCACCGGCAGGGTTGTGGCCAAGACTCCTCTGGACAGCGCCGCAGTCGGCTCCGTACACATCGCCCACCCGGACGGGGAGCACGTGGGACTGAGCATCGGCATGGGTCAGGACGGGTCGATGCTCTACTGGGCGCGATGGGAGAAGGGCAACCTGCACAGCTGGGACATGAACGACGACGACCGCATCCTCGTCGACGTCCACCCCTCGGGTGGCAGGTTCCTGACCCTGGACCACAACTGCGGGGACCTCTCCGTCCATGCTTTCCCTTCGGGAACGGCATTGGCAACCGTCGACGATTCCACCATCCCCCCGCTCCAGCCCGGAGACGCGTACGAGGACTACGAGAATGAAGACGCCGCGTACTGGGACTACTACTGCGGGCACATCGACTCAACGGCAGTCATAGCCTCGACCACCGAGGCCGACGAGGAGCACGGTGAAGGCCGTCACTGGCTGCTTGACTCCGCCACCTTGGAGGTATTGGGGCAGGTGGGCTATCCGTGTCCCCCAGAAGGACCGGCACGGCCCCTTGGTGACGGAACCTGGCTCACCTACAACGCGGATTCCGGCCAGCTGACCCGTTGGGCTCTGCCGTCGTGGACTGGGTCCTTTGCTGGCGTCGCGCGGGTGGCGGAACGCGCCGCAGAGGCTCAGGAAGCGTGAGGATGGGCTCCCAGCTCGACTGGCCGGCCGATGCCGCCTCCCGCCCGCCGCGGCAGGTGTCCCAGCTGCGGGTTCCGGTGAAGTGGCTGTGCACGGCGTGCACGTTCATCGCCCCCACGGGCCTTCGGCTGCCCCGGACCCCGGAGCGTGCCTTCGCCCACCTTCTGCACTGCCCGGCCCGGCGTCCCCTCGCGGTGACGGACTGATCGTATGACCGCGTCCCGGTGGCCAGGGAACCCACCGGGACGCGCCTTCTCCCTGCTCTGCGCAGCAGATCGGAGAGCCTCATGTCGCAGCCCCTGAGTGCCGCCCCGGACGACTGGCAACGTGCGTGGAGCGCGCAACAGGACGCCGCGCTGGTTTCGGCCTTTCCCGGGCTGGAGCGCATGCCGCCTCCCACCGGCTGCTGTGATTCACGCATGCGGGTGGAACGGGCGGGCGAAGCCGCCGGCACCGTGTGCTTCGACGACCACGGCCGGGTGACGATCGACTTCACCGGCATCCCCCAGCAGGCGCTGGGCCATGCTCTTGACACGATCTTCGGTCCGGGATGGTTCGGTGAATGACCCGAAGGTATCGCCGAGGCTCGGCCCGGCATCTACTCATGGGACGACGAAGCCACTTGCGCCGAATACGAAGTCGGCAGCACATGTCGGTGTGGGAGAAGACCGACGGCTGACCCGCCGACCGGTACCGGCGGGTCGGCCGTCCGTGCCCGGTCCACCGGCCGGCTTCCCCGGACCCGGTTCAGGCCGTACCGCCGAGGTCGTTGGCGCGGGCGACGAAGCGGGCGGCGCCGCCTGTCACCTCGTAGAGGAACTCGCCGCTGTCCTCGGCCGCCTCGAAGAACTGGGAGTCCGGATCGTAGCGGACGCTGCGGGTGATGCCCTGCCAGGGGCGGCGCAGGAGTTCGGAGCGCAGGGCGGCGCGGGCCTCGTCACCTGCGGCGGTCAGGCCACGGACGGCGAAGCGTACGGCGTCGTAGGCCTCGGCCGCCCAGGGAGCGGGGGCGGCGCCGTAGCGGTCGCGGTGGGCGGCGGCGAACGTCGCGGTGCGCGGATCGACGGCGGCGTCCGTGTACGCCGTGCCCACCCGCCAGCCCTCGGCCGCCGCGAGGAACCGGTCGCCGAGCACATGCTCGGCGGCCACCCGCGTACCCCGGTGCCCCGCCTCCCGCAGCGCGCGGGCACAGGCGGCGGCGCGGTCGGGGCGTACGCCCGCGAAGAGGACCGCGTCGTCGGGGCGGGCGGCGATGCGCCGGGCGGTCGCGGTGAAGTTCCGGCCGGCGGGGACCTCCTCGAGCGTGATGTCGCCGGCGAGCTTCCCGTAGACGGTGACGATCCGGACCGTCGGCAGTGTGTCCGCGCCATCGGTCCGGTCGTGGACGACCACCGTGCGGGAAGGTCTCGCCACCCGGTTCAGGTAGCGCAGGATCGCGGGTGGCCCGGCGGTTCTCGTGGAGCGCAGCAGCAGCGTGGTGGTCTCGTTGACGCCGTCCAACTCGTCGGTGTCGGCGCGGGTGACCAGCAGAGTCACCTGGCCCCGGGTGCACACGGGGACGGCCGCCGGCACGGTGGCGTTCGTTCCGGCGCCGATCACCACGGTCACGTCCGGGTCGGCGGCCAGCGCGGTGGCGGTGGCGGCGGATCTCCGGGCGGTGCCGCCGTCGTCGGCCGTGCGCAGGGCGAGGGTGAAGGGCCGGGAGGGGTCCTGGTTGTGCTGGTCGACGGCGAGGCGGGCGCCGCGCTCGTGGGCCGTGAACGCGGGGTCGGACCGGTCTCCCAGCAGGGCTACCACCCGCCGGGGACGCCGAGCGGAACCGGCCGGAGCGGAGGAGGCGGGGCGGCCCCACCGCCACCACCAGGTGCCCGCGCCGGCCGCCGAGACGCCGAGGACCGCGCCCGAGGCGGCCAGCAGACGCCGACGGGTGGTGGGTGCCCCCGAGGCAGAGCCCGTCGCGTCGCCCCGCGTCCCGGCGTCGGACCTCCTCGCGTCGGACCTCTTTGCTTCCGGCCCCTCGGCGTCCGGCCCCTCGGCATGCGCGGGAGGGCCGTCGGCGACGGTGGCGTCCGGCACCGGCAGGTCGAGGACCCGCGCGGCCCTGGCGGCGACCAGCGCGGGCAGCCCCTCCGGCAGCCAGACCCGCTCGTCGAACGGTCCCAGCCTGTTGCGGAGTTCGGCGATGTCCGGCCGCTGTTCCGGGTCCTTGGACAGACAGGGCCGTACGATCCCGGCGAGTCCGTCGGGCAGGCCATCCAGGTCGGGTTCCTCGTGCACGGTCCGGTACAGCACGCCCGCGGCCCCGCCGGAGCCGAACAAAGGCCGGCCGGTGGCCGCGTGCGCGAGGACACAGCCCAGGGAGAACACGTCGCTCGGCGGGCCGACGGTGCGCCCGCGTGCCTGCTCCGGCGAGAGGTAGCCGGGAGAGCCGATGACGGACCCGTCCGCGGTGAGCGCGGTCGCCCCGACCGCACGGGCGATCCCGAAGTCGATCAGCCGCGGCCCGTCGGCGGCGAGCAGGATGTTCCCCGGTTTCACGTCACGGTGGACCAGTCCGCAGGCGTGCACCCCTTCGAGGGCCTCCGCCAGCGCGGCGCCCAGCGAGAACAGCTCCGCCTCGGGCCAGGGTCCGTGCCGGGCGACCGCCTCCGCGAGGGAGGGACCGGGCACGTAGGCGGTGGCCAGCCACGGGGAGCGGGCCTCGGCGTCGGCCGCGACGACGGGCACGGTCCAGCGACCCGTCAGTCGCGCCGCGAGTTCCGCCTCCCGCCGGAAGCGGGCCCGGAAGCCGGGGTCGTCGGCGTGCTCGGAGCGGATCGACTTCAGCGCGCACCAGGTCCCGAGCGGGGAGCGCGCCAGGTAGACCACGCCCATGCCGCCCGCGCCGAGTCTGCCCACCAGCCGGTACCCGCCGATAACGGACGGATCGGAGGACAGGAGCCGTTCCATGCCGTGCGCCCTCCGATTCCGCCTCAGCCCTGGGCCTTGCTCGCGCGGTGCAGATCCCCGATCGAGCCCACCTGCCGGAAGCGCCCGTCGTGGACCACGTGCACGAAGGTGCTCTCCTCCCAGCCGTCCGAACCTGCCTGGTACTGGTGGTAGTCACCGAAGGCGTAGGTCTTCGCGATGCCCCGGTACCTGGCCTTCGCCAGCCGCTCGCCGAGTTCGGCCCGCACCGGGTGCCGGCCCGCCGCGGCCGGCACCGTGCGGGCGAACTCGGTGAGCAGCATCCGTACCGTGTCGTACGCCTCGGCGGCGTGCGGCTCCGGCACGGCGCCGTAGCGCCTGCGCCAGGCGGCGGTGAAGTCGCGTGCCCTCGTCGACGTCAGTGCGGAGGCGTCCACGGAGGAGTCGACCACGTACCAGCCCTCGCCCGCGGCGCCCGCCAGGCGCGGGAAGTCCGAGCCGTACAGCAGGTGCTGCATCCAGCGCGGGCCCCGGAAACCGGCCGCGGCCAGGTCCCGGGACGCGCGGACCGTGGCGTCCAGCGGGCCCAGATAGGCGAAGGCGCTGACGTCGGACGTGAGCAGTGAACGCACCGTCGCCGGGCCGTCGCCTGTGTCCTCCGCCACGACCCTGGGCACGACCGCGCCGCCGAGGGTGTCCCGCCACTGGCTGACCAGCAGGCTGCCCTGGTCCTGGACGGCGGTGCCGCCGGACCGGTCGAGGACCACGCCGATCCGGCCCGGCTGCTTGGTCAGCAGGGCGTGCAACCCGATCAGGCCGCCGAGCACGGTGTGCGGAGTACCGGTCTGGAAGGTCGACGTGGGCGAGGTGACGAAGTAGTCCTGCTGGCCCGTGGTGCTGGAGACGTTGGTCAGTCCGGCCTGTCCGTAGACGGCCGACGCCGTCCGCATCGGAATCTCGCCGACCGGCCCGAACACGGCGACCACAGGGCGGTCCGCGGTGAAACGTCCGGCGACCTGCTGGGCGCTCGCCGCGTCGCCGCCGTCGCGTAGGACCCGCACCTCCAGGTCGTAGGCGCGGCCGGCGGCGGCGTTGTGCTGGGCGACCGCGAGCCGGGCAGCGCGCTCGCAAGGCCGACTGAAGAGGGCCGCGGAGGCGCCCGCCGTGCTGTGCACGCCCAGGACGTAGACGGGACGAGTGGCGGTCGGGGTCTTCCTCCCGTCGTCGCGGGTGGCGAGCAGTGCGGCGGCCGTCCCGCCGCCCGCGGCCAGCACCAGGGCCCCGCCGGCCAGCAGCAGCCGACGGCGTCCCGGACGGCGAGCGGCGTCCTCGGGGCCGCCGTCCGTCTCCGGGCGGGTTGCGCCGGACTCGTCGAGGGCCGTCGGCTCGATCTCGGGCAACGCGAGCCCTTCGGCGGAGCGTACGGCGATCATGCGGGCGACCGCGTCGGGAAGCCAGCCGCCCCCGTCCGACCCGTCCTCGGGCCCGGCGAGCAGGCGCCGCAGTTCCTCGGCGGTCGGTCTCACCGTCGGGTCCTTGGCCAGGCAGCGGGCCACGAGGGCACGCGGTCCGTCCTCTATCCCGTCGAGGACGGGTTCGTCGTGGACGGTGCGGTAGAGCATGGCCTCCGGCTCGCCGGTGCCGAAGGGCAGGCGGCCGGTCAGCGCGTAGGTCAGGACACCGCCCAGCGCGAAGACGTCGCTCGGGGGGCCGGCCGGTTCGCCGCGGGCCTGCTCTGGGGCGAGGAAACCGGGGGTGCCGACCACCAGGCCGGAGGCGGTCAGGGCCGTGTCGTCCTCGGCGCGGGCGACACCGAAGTCGATCAGCCGCGGCCCGTCCAGGGCCAGCAGCACGTTGCCCGGTTTGACGTCCCGGTGGACGAGTCCGGCCGCGTGCAGGCCCGCGAGGGCCTCGGCCAGCAACCGGCCCAGGGTCCCCGCGGCGGACGACGGCAGGGGGCCGTGCGCGCCGACCGCCTCGACGAGCGAGGGCCCGGGGACGAACGCGGTCGCGAGCCAGGGCTCGTCCGCCTCGGCGTCCGCGCCGAGTACCGGCACCACCCAGGGGCTCTCCACCCGCTGAGCCAACTCGGCCTCCCGCGCGAAGCGGGCCCGGAAGGCGGGGTCCCCGGCGCTCCCGCCCCGGATCACCTTGACCGCGGCGAGCGTCCCGGCCTCGTCGCGGCCCAGGTAGACCACGCCCATACCGCCCGCGCCGAGCCGTCGCAGCAGCCGGAACCCGGCGATGCGGGAGGGGTCGGAGGGCCTCAGCGGTTCGCTCATCGCGTGCCCTCCGTACCGACGCCGGCCGCCGTGGAGGCGCCCGCGCCCGCCGTCGCGCCCGCGTGGTTCCCGTACCGGCGGTCGATCCCGGCGGCGGTCAGGCCCACCCCCTGCCCCACGTTCCCGGAGACCTCGGTGTTCTCGTCCTTGCCGCGGCCCGCGCCGACACGGTCCGTGGCGGCCACCGTGACCGGACCGAGCCGTAACTTGTACCAGTCGAAGGGAAGGGCCCCTTTCTCGCCGTCCACGAGGTACTCCCCGCTCTCCGTCAGGTCGTCGTCGGCGATGGAGTTGCGCGCCTCGGAGAAGGGATCGGCGCGTGAGTACAGGCCGCGCACCCGTTCCGTGTCGCTCAACTGCTGCTGCGGACAGCGCAGCGCCTCCTCCAGGGACACAGCCATGTCACGGCGTGCCGAGACGGTGTCCCTGTGCACGGTGATGGTCAACGCCACGTGCACCGGCCCCTTGCCGCCGTGCGCGGGGAGGACGAACCTCCTGGTGAGACTGGCCAGTGCGGTGGCGGGCAGCGGCCGGCGGTGCCACACGCAGTCCTGTCCGAGCACGGCCCACTCGGCGGGATCGCTCTCGTACGGCACGTCCTTGCGGAACCCGGTGCCGAAGTAGTCCGGCCGTACGGTGATCCCGCGCACGAAGGCGATCGCCTCAGCGCGGGTCCGGGGTGCCCGGCCCTCGGCCACCGTGTAGGGCTCGTCGGTGGCGGGGGCGGAAGCCGAGGAGGAGGGCCCCGGACCGGCCTCGGCGCCCGTGTTCCGCGCCACTTTCGGCGTCCCGCCGGCCGATGCGTTCCCGTCCGCCCCAGGCGTGCATCCCGCCAGCAGCAGCGTCCCCGCCGCCACGGCCAGGACCGGTCTCCACTCCGCCATCCCAGCTCCCCGTCCGTATGGCTGTTCCCCTTGGAGGCAGTGTGACCCACCAAGGCACATGCCGACACCAACTGGAGCTGCCTGGAACGGAGTTGGCACATACCCGATGCCACAGCGGCCTTGTGCATGTCGTACGTCAAGGTGAACGACGCTGTGGCTGTGCCGGGCGAGCTCCAGCAGACACTAGGTGTATTGACCTGAAGCGTTGTTCACGCGGCTGATCGGTGGGTGGCCACCGAGTGCGGTGTGGCAGCGGTGGTGGTTGTAGGTGTGCAAGAAGTCTGACAGGGCTTCGGTGCGTTCACCGTTACCGGTGTAGGGCCGCAGGTAGGCCCACTCGTCGAGCAGGGTGCGGTTGAAGCGTTCGACCTTGGCCAGGTCTCCTTCACCCAGCCGGTGACGGCTTCCTCGTTGCGCTCCACTGCGGGGCGAGCGGGGACCTGGTGGCTGAAGCCGTGCCGGTGGAGCATCTGCGCGATGGCTGAGAGCGTCATGCTCTTGTGGAACCGGCGCCCGATCAGCGTCTTGATCCGTGCCAGCGTCCAGGCCTGGTCCGGCCAGCCGTGCGCCACCGGACCCTTGACCAACTCCTGCTCGAGCACCGCGAACAGTGCCTCGCTCAGCTTGGGCCTGGATGCGGGCCCCTTCGACTCCAGGCCGGATGTCCCGCCGTGCTTCCACGCCTGACGCCATCGTTGTACCGACCGCACGCTGACACGTAACTGCTTGGCGACCGCCCGGTTGTCATCTCCCCGGGCGAATAGCTCGGCCGCCTGCATCCGGATGTGCTGGCGAAACGCCCGTCGCTCCGCGGTCAGCCCGCCCCCTTGCGGATACCTCATACGACCGGCCTACCGCCAAAGCCGTCGCTTGTCAGCCCCGCGACATCACGCCAGCAAGGTCAGTAGCGGAGCGGGAGAGGAAGTTCGGGGCGACGGGGGTCAGGTTGAAATCTCCGCGACGGGCGGACCAAGGGCGGCGGCTCGTTCGCAGACTCGCTCTTCGCTGTGCACGCCGCGCTTGATAAAACAGGCCGATCCGGAAACCCGCGCCACGTCCACGGCGCGGCAGCGGCCGTTGGATGCGTCGCCGGTTTTCCTGGCGTTCCAGTACATGTGCCCAAGCTCACCTCGGCAGGAGTGACAAGTCGGAAACAGTCCAGGGTGGTTGACCGTTCATTCATACGTGGCTGCGGAGGGGACAGTGTCCCCG
The DNA here is from genome assembly GCF_044540925.1 of Streptomyces sp. NPDC085900. NCBI lineage: Bacteria > Bacillati > Actinomycetota > Actinomycetes > Kitasatosporales > Streptomycetaceae > Streptomyces > Streptomyces sp. NPDC085900. The sequence goes on from NZ_JBITSP010000012.1 coordinate 233,727, forward strand.
GGCCTTACCTCCGGCCCCTGGGGACGATCGTTCGGCTGAAGCCCCATGGAGCATCCCGCCGAGAGGCGACCGCCCTCCGCACGCCACCACATACGGCCTCGGCTGGTCACCCCCGTCCAGCCGGGGCCTTCCCTATACGCCTGCCCCCCTGTGAGCCGCCGCCCTGCACTGGTTGTGGCCACCCGACGGAATGCGCTGACCTGCTGAAACGCGACCCTCGCCGGTTGGTGATCCCGAGTAGAGGTGTGGAGATTCCCGGCGAACCGCCGTACGCCGACGTGTGACTGAGCGCGCCAGTTGGCCACGCTGTGCATCACGGTTGGACGCAAGGTGTAGAAGCTGGATCACGGCATGAGGGTGCATTGCTCGGGCATCAGGATTTGACCGTGCCCCGATGCGACAACGCACCTCGACCCACCACAACCAAGAAGTGCTGGTCGACCGGCTCAGCGACGGACGCGGTAGCGGATGTGGGTGGCCTCCGGCGTGTCGATCACCCGGATGATCTCCAACTCGATCTGCGACGGCAAGACGTCGAACAGGCGACGGCCATCACCGAGCAGCACCGGGATCCCAGCTCTCGCCGGAAGAAAGCTGGGCAGCCGGGCAGAGTGGCCGTGCTGTCATGGCATGTGGCTCCTGGTCTTCCCCCCCTCGAAGACCAGGAGCCATCAACCGTGTGTCCAGCAGTGGGACCCGCACCACGCCCGCTTCGGGGGACTCGGCATCACCCCCCGCTTGCTGGTCTCCGCCGTCGACACCAACCGTGCCCGCGCCGAACTGCAGACCCGGTACGCGCCCAAGATGCTCTCCGCGAGCACCCTGGATCTGCACGCGGAAGCCCTGCGTGTCGGGCCGCCCGGCATCAGCGCCTGTCTGCGCTGCTACAACCCGCCCGAAGCCGTCACCGGTGGTGACGAACTGCGCGAGCGCACCCGGGCCGGCGGCACGGCGGCCGTGCGGGCCCTGGCGGCCGAGGCGGGTGTCGCGGAGGCCGATGACCGGCGGTGGCTGGGCTGCGGCGAGATGGGGAACCCGGCTCCTGAACTCACTTGGCCGGCAGGCCAGCTCCCAGCTGGCCCAGTTCGCGGTGGGCTTCACCTCCGTCTCGCAGCCGAAACCGTCAAAGCCCACCTGTACCAGCCGCTGCGAGCCGCAGCCCCCAGCACAACAACATGACCTTCCAGTTCCTCAAGCCCACAGCCGGCATCAACGCCACCAACCCCTGGCCCGCGACCCGCACTGCCCCGCGTGCGCACCCACGCACCCCGTGATGCCCACCTGGCAGCGCCGCAGCGCGGACTATCTCGCACAAGAGCCGCCGCGAGCCCACAGCAGCAGCCAGGGCCCTCCCTCCCGCCCTGGGTAAGGAGCCGACCTCGCGGCATGCGGCCGCGGCGCAGTGGCGTTGCCGGTCAGCGGACACGCCCTCAGGCCGGCTCGTGTCGCGTCAGGCCAGCCGCGTTGCTCCATGAACCGGTGGTGTACCATCCGTTCGCATCCGGCCAGACGGTGTCCGCGCCCATGTCCCGGGCGAGTTCCAGGAGCTCTCGCTCGGGCTTTGCGGGCAGGAGAATGGCCTTGCGCAGGACGCCTGGCGTGTGGCGGGTGTAGTGGGCGAGCTGCCCGATGGCCATGCGGACGTCGTCGGTGGTGTTGCGGCCCGCCTTGGCCTCGATGAGCAGATTGAGGTGGGCGATCCAGGTGTCGGTGAACATCGGAGCGCAGTCGGCCGTATGCCGGATCGCGAGCCGATGGACCGCGTAGCCCTGGCTGATTATGTAGCGCTCGAAAGCCTTCGACAACCGGGTTTCGGGGCGTTCACCGGCCAAGGAGCGTTCCCGGACGTCGCGGCACAGCAGATCGCACCGCTCTACGCGGCGCACATCGATCCGGTGGGGATCGCCAGGCGGCAGGAGCTGGCCCGGCTGGTGCGTGACGCTGTCGATGCTGCGCAGCCGGAAGAGGGGATACTGCACCGGGGCTCCGCGGGGACCTTCAGCCGTCACTTCTCCGGCGATGCCGTCGAGCATGAAGGAGTCGACGAACCTCCACATCCGATCCGTCCGACGGCGCGGTGCTTGCAGGAGCTGGAGTCGCCGGCCGCTGGTCCACGCTCTCTCAATCGCCTTGTTCCCGGGGCAGGACTCCCAGCCCCCCGTGTCGAGACGGGTGGCCCCGGGATAGTAGTAGAAGCCGTCCTCCCGCCATCCGCCGCCGGGCACGAAGCCGGCGTCGAACAGAAAGATATGGCTGCTCCTGCCCGCAAGGGCAATACCCGATATCCGTGAGCCGCCGTAGCGCTCATGCAGCGTCGCGCGTGACGTGAAATCACCCTGCGTGTAGATCCACCGGTCCGTCGCACCCACAGTGTGCATCTCGAGTAACTCTCCCCGTGATCCTGAGCGTTCTCAGCACGGCAAGGCTAATCGGCACCACTGACACGTCGGCAGCCTGTAGCGTTGAGTTGGGCGGGAGAGGTGATCCGGCCTTCTCGAACCTGCGGGCCCCGGACTTCGCCTCACATCCCAGGACCGCGGCCCAGGCAAAGGGCTCAAACCAATCCGGCCGCCCCGACCGTCTTCCATTCCGCGGCGACACACGGCGTCGCGAGCCGCGGTACTCCGTCGTGCACTGCGCCCGCGGGCATATGGCCCATTCCCGGGGCACAAGCGGCCCTGCCGCCAATCAGCCGTCGCAAGCCCCACCCTCAGGAGGGGAAGTCGCGGCCGGTTCGCCTGCGCAGTAGGGCGTGCTCGGCCCGGTGATAGCCGAGCTGCACGGCTCAGTCCGTGATGTCGACGCCGAAGGAGCGGGCGGTGGTCGCCAGGTCGTGGTCATGGCCCTGGCCTACGGCCCGGATCCGCCAGAGAGGGCCGCGGCGGTAGATCTCGGCCAGCACCAGGCTGCGTTCCGTGGTGGCTGCATCCAGCGTGGCCTGGGCCAAGGCCTGTTCTCCGGAGGCAGGCACCACCATGATCTCAATGGGTCCGACATCTGCGAATGTGCCGGCTCCGTCCAGGGCGGCCGCGACAACGACCTTGTGCGTGGCGGCGGGCAACGCGCTCAACTCGACGACGATGGCTTGCTCGTTCGGGCCATCCGTCACCAACTGGACGACGCTGCCGGGGCTTTGTGGGGCGCCGTAGAAGACGAAGTCCTCATCGCAGGAGACCTGCTCGTCTTCGTCGACGATGAAGGCGACCACGTCCACCTCCTTGTTGGCCTGGTGGGCCCACGCCGCGCTCACGCGCCAGCACTGGGGGCCTTCTTGCTCGGTGGGCAGGTCGATGACACCGCCGCGGGGCAGGACACGCGGCGTGTCGGCCCTGGGCGACGACGCAGAAGCGCCGGCCGGTCCGGACACTGTGGCCAGGTCCAGGGTGTCCAGCCAGTCGTCGGCGTGAACCGGCAGGCCGCGGTCGGTGATGCAGGGCATGCGGCGATCGTGTTCGCCTCCGGGCAGGACGATGACGTCGGTGACACTGGCCGAGAGGTTCACGGCTGCGGCGCCGCCCAGGTCGACCACGCGGGAGCGCACGGCGACTGCCTCATCATGCGGGCCGCCCAGAACCAGGATCCGCCGGCCGGCCAACGCCCCGGCCGCCACCGGCGTGGCGGACGGACGGCTGCTGCGCGGGGCCGAGATGGCGGTGTCCGCTGCCGGGTGGGTGCTGCCGGGCCGGATGTCGGCAAGCAGCGCGAGGAAGGCCGCCTCGGTGATGACGGGGACGCCTGCGCTGTGGGCGGCGCGGGCCTTGGCCGTGTCACCGGCGCGGTCATTGGTGATCAGCACGCTGGTGTGTCGGCTGACGGAGCCGACCACGTTGAGTCCCGCAGCCACCGCACGGGCCACCAGTTCCTCACGGGCGGCGTGCGTGTCCCCGGTGAAAGCGACCCTCATTCCCTGCACCAACGGCGCCCCTGGCGCGAGAGGCCCGGGATTGCGGAAAGCACACGGCGTCTTGGGCACACGGGGCGGATAGCCGATGCCCTGCTTGGGCGGGCACGCCACCACTGGCAGCTGAAGGCCCAGTTCGCTGGCCGCGGCCAGGGAGCCGCGCAGCACGCCGGCCAGCACCCGGGCGTCATCGAGGGCGTCGTGCGCCTGCCGTTGCCGCACGCCGTAGAAGGAGGCCAGTGAGGCCAGTTTCAGATCGCCGGTGGGCGGCCCGATCCGCCGGTTGAGGGCCACGGTGCACAAACGCTGGGAGACCGGCAGCCAGGAGCGGGCCCGGGCGAACTCGTGCGCCAGGAACTCGTAGTCGAACTGCGCGTTGTGCGCCACCAGGATCCGGCCGGTGAGCAGCGCGCCGATCCGGTCGGCGACCCGCTCGAACGTGGGTGCACCGCGCAGCCGTTGTGGGGTCAGGCCATGGATGTGGACCGGGCCGGGGTCGCAGCCCGGATCGAGCAGGGTGGAAAACTCCTCCGTCAACTGCCCCGACACGTCCAGCGTCAGCACCGCCACCGACAGCACCCGGTGCTGATAGGGCCTCAGCCCCGAGGTCTCCACATCCACCACCGCCCAGGCTGGATCGCCCGGCAGACTCGAAAGACCATCAGCACAGGTAGGCATCGCGCTCATGACCGTCAGCATCGCCTGGCAACTGCCGTCCGCTCAACTCCGGCCACTCCTGGTGTGCTTGCTGCCGCGATGACGGCAACGGGCGGTGTCGTGGCGAGCGGAGTGAGATCGGCATGTCGACCCCAGGGTGGAGGTGACGACTGGCTGGTAGAGGCCGAAGACCACGTCTGCGGCGCCCGCGCCGGTGCCCTGGCCGGGCGCGTAGCGCGCTGTGTGGGTCCGGTGGACCGCACCGCAGCCGGCACCGCCCTGCCCCCCACTCCACAGCCCGATCCCTTGCCCCCCCCCACAGGTCTCCGGGGCAGCGGCCTCGCTCCGAGGTCCTGACCGCCCAGCGCCGCGAGCGAGCCCATGGCGGCCGGTGATCTCTCCCTGCGGTGGGTGTCACGGGGTGGGCCGGGGGTTCCGGCGGGGATCGGCCGCTTTTCGCCGGCGGGCCTTGGCGATGATGCGATCGAGTACCCAGTCGACGAACTGCGGTGCAGTGCCGACGAGACGGCTGAGCGCTCGAGTCTGGAAGTCCGGGATGACGGTGGAGCGGCCGGATCCGGTGCCGCGCAGGATGGCCTCGGCGACGCGCTGCGGGGTGAGCGGTTTGATCGTGCCGCTGATCGCTCGGAGCTCGGGTGGCTGCAGGGGCTCCTCCATGGCCAACTGCGGCGTGTCGACATCGGGCGGGTAGACGGCGGTGACGCTCACACCGTGGGGTTTGAGCTCCTGCCGTAGCACCGCGCAGAGTCCGCGTACGGCGAACTTGCTCGGGCCGTACGCCGCGTAGCCGAAGACGCCGAGCAGTCCGGCCGCGCTGGAAATGCAGGTGATCGTGCCGTCGCCGGCTTGGATCATGCCGGGCAGCACGGCCCGTACAGCGTGCAGGGTGCCGAAGTAGTTGACCTCCATCTGGGCTCGGAAGTCGCCCAGCTCAAGATCTTGGACGTAGCCTGGTTTGCTGATTCCGGCGCTGGTGAAGAGCGACCTGACCGGGCCGACCTCGGCCGCCAGTTCTGTGACGGCCAGGTCCATCGCTGCGGCGTCGGTCACGTCGGCCCCTCGGACGTGCACGTCGAGGGCGGAAGAGCGCAGCTGTCTGAGGTCGGTGTCGTCGAGGGCGATGACGGAGACCACCGCTCCGGCCCGGTGCAACTGCCGGACGAGTTCGAGTCCGATGCCGCTGCTTCCGCCGGTGACCAAGACGTGCCTGCCGCTCCAGTCGGTACGGCCGCTCACGCGACACCTGCCTTCCGGGCGGGGGCCTGGGCCCGCTGCTGGTCGAACATGCCAGGTGTGAGGTTCTGCCAGCCGATCCGTTTACGGATCTTGGCGAGGTAGCGGTGATAGGTGCGGGCGTCGATGTAGGAGCGGTGCCGCGCCGAATCCACGAAGCTGATGCCGCCGCTGAGCCGGGGCCGGTCCTCGGCGATCAGCCGGTCGAAGGCCGCGGCCCGCGCCGGGGCGTGCTCCTGGTCGTGCAGGTACTGGGCGAGGACATTGCTGATGTGGTCGAACAGGGTGTACGCGCTTGAGTTGGTCTCCAGGTAGCCCAGGCCGAACAGGTTGTGGTGGGACCGGTTGAACGCGGTGAGATACAGCTCCGGGCGGCCATCCTGCCACTCGAAATACTCATCGGGAACGTAAGGGATGGTCCAGTCGTATCCGGTGGCGTAGAGGATCAGGTCGATCTCCTCCGTACCGCCGTCGGTGAACCGGACCCGGGACCCGTCCAGGGCCGCGATGTCGGGCCGGATCGCCACATCGCCGTGCTGCAGGTGGTGCAGCAGCTGGCTGTTGAGCAGCGGGTGCGACTCGAACAGTTTGTGGTCCGGCTTGGGCAGCCCGTACCTGGTGAGGTCGCCCTGCAGGACGCGCAGGAGCAGCTTGAAGATCGGGCGCTCAAGGCGCAGCGGAAGCTGTGGTCCGTGCGCGCCGAACTCGTCGGTGGGGATACCGAACAGGTGCTTGGGGATCACGTGGTAGCCACGGCGAACGCTCACGAACGCGGCGTCGGCGTTCGCGGCCGCGTCGCAGGCGATGTCGGCGCCCGAGTTGCCGAGACCCACGATCAGGACCCGCTTGCCGCGGAACTCGGCCGGGTCGCGGAAGCTCCCCGAGTGCCGGATCTCGCCGGTGAAAGTGCCGGGGTGTCGCGGGATGCGGGGTATCCAGGTGGTGCCAGTGGCGCACACTACCGCCCGGTACCGGTGATGGGTACCGTCGTCGAGCCGCACCGTCCATCCGTCGCCGGCTTGCTCGACGCCGGTGACCGTGCAGTTGAAGCGGATTGCCTCGCGCAGGCCATAGGCCGCCGCGAAGTCCCGGGTGTACTTCAGGATCTGCCGGTGGCCCGGATAGTCGGCGAAGGAGTCCGGCATCGGGAAGTCGAAGAACCCGGACGTCTTGCGGGAGGAGATGAAGTGCGCCGACTCGTACATCGGCGTCCCCGGGTTGTCGATGTCCCAGATGCCACCGACATCCGAATGCCGCTCGTACTGGTCGTAAGGGACGCCGAGCCGTCGCAGGGCCCGGGCCGCCGACAATCCGGCGGGTCCGGCCCCGATGATGCAGACGCCTCGGTGCACCACCTCTGGCGTTCTCACCATAGGTCCTCCTTATGCTCTGGGTTCGCCCCGGATTAAAGTCCTGCTCACCCCGTGGCGGGGAGGGCGGCATCAACCAGAATGGGGGGCAGACCGGACAGGAGGGGTGGTGTGGGCGCGTACCAGGATCCGCGGCTGAGCGAGGCGGTCATCCCGCCGTCCGTGCTGGCTGGCGTAGTCGAGATGGGGCAGCGCGAAGCCCTCCCCGTTGACTCATGGTTCTCCGGCACGGGGGTGACCCCGGCGCATCTGGTCACCGCCGAGCCGGTCAAGCTGTCGTTCCGCCAGGCCGCCACGATCCTGCGACGGGCGCTGCGGGCCCTGCCCGGCGGGCCTGTCGGCATGCAGGTCGGCGGCCGGGACGCGCTGCTGACTTTCGGCATCCTCGGCCTGGCGATCAGGTCGTGCGCCACCGCCGCCGACGCCCTGGCCGTCGGACTGGAACTTCACCAGGCGTCCGGCAGCCTGATGGACTTGGAGCTCGAGGTCTATGGCCAGGAGTTCGCGCTGCGGCTGCATGAGCGGTCGCCGGAACCTGAACTCATCGCCTTCCTCTGCGAGGAGGTGCTGTGCAGCACGCTGGCGCTCACACGGTCCATCCTCGGAGACGACCACACGCCCACCCTTGTCGAGTTCTCCTACCCCGCCCCGCCGTACGTCCAGGAATACCGGCGATTCTTCCGCTGCCCCCTGCGGTTCGACGCCGAGGCCACCCGCATGCTCTTCCCGGCATCGCAGCTGGACCGCCCCATCCCCACCCGCAACGACCCCACCCGGGCGGCCGCCGTCGACACCTGCCGCCGGCTGCTCGACACCGGACGGGGAGACTCAGACATCATCGTGGCCGTCGAGACCCTGCTCAGCCGGAGCCTGCGACGACCCCTGTCCATGACCGAAACCGCCCGGCAGTTGCACCTCACCGACCGCACCCTGCATCGGCGACTCGATGCGGCCGGAGAACGCTTCAGCGCCGTACGAGACCGGGTTCGGCAGCGGCGAGCGACCTTCCTCCTTCACGAATCCAGACTGAAGATCGCCGAAATCGCCACCGAAGTGGGCTTCAGCGACGCCCGCGAATTCCGCCGGGCCTACATCCGCTGGACCGGGCATCCACCGAGCGCCGAACGGCGCGACCGCTGAAGCCCAGACCAGGCCAAGGGGAGTGTTACTGCAGGTGACAGGCTCGGGCCGACGCCGCCCCAGAAAGACGGTATTAAGCCTTTCATGAACGCCGGAAATCGCTATGTCCACGACCATTTTTGAGGGCCGCCAACGGCGAGGCGATCATTGTGCAGAATCTTCTGGAGCCGGCGATTTCACTCAGACAAAGTCACGGGCGCGTCAGACACCGCCGATTCGGCGCTCTCCAGTGCGACGAATCCGATGGCGAGAGCGTGCAGGGCGCGGTGCAGCGAGACGAGCTGTTCCGGCGCGGGCACAGCGACTCTGTGCAGAGCGAACCCGTCGATCAGTGCCACGATCGCCGCACTCGCGCTGCCGTCGGTGATGCCGCGTATTCTGAGCGCCGCAGCGGCCACCTCCTTCGTGGCCTGGATGATGACAGCGACCTCTTCCTGCAGCTCGGGTCTGCGTGAGGCGAACAGATACATTTCGAACTGTGCGACCGTGTGCTCGGGAGAAATCTCGCGAAAATACTCGATGAATTGGTCGATTATTAGGCTTCCGGGAGTATCGCTCTGGCTCACAATGTCCTGGAGCTGCTTCAAGTGCTCCAGTTCCTGGTCCATGGCGCTCCTGACCGCTTCGGCGATCAGGTGATCGAGGCTGTCGAAGAAGTAGGTTGCCGAGGATGGCGGTACTCCGGCGGCGGCAGCCACTGCCCGATGCGTCACGCCCGCGATCCCCTTCTCGGAGATCACCTGAAGTGCGGCGTCGAGGAGTAGCTGACGCCGGGCTCTGCCACGCTCCCGTACTGCTCTGTTGTCCCCTGACATGGGCTGATTTTCCCACCTTCCTCTCGGGTCGCTCCTGGTTGCCGACGGCTCCATCGTCATGCCGGGCCGCCGCGAGTCGCGCACCCAGGAGAGCACCATAGAACCTGGACAGCGGCCCTTCGATGACGATCCCGTGGGTGCTCGACAGTCCAGGACCGGTCCACGGCGTGCGTGGTGGACGGCCGCGCCAATGGTAGGCGGATCCCGGGGTCCAGGAGCTCGTGAGTCCGCACGTCGGTGAAGGGGAACCTCCGCGCCGGTGAGCCGGCGTTCTTGATTCGGCCGGTGGACTCCTGTGGCCGCGGGGCCGTCCAAGGAGATCCGTTGGACCGCCGTATCGTCCATCGGCCAGTAGCGGGCGGTGGTCCGTTGCCTCCACAGTTGCCTGCTTTCGTTGCCCAGCGGTGGCCGACATGGCAGGCCGGCGTCGAAGGTGATGAATGCGAGCCCCGCCTCCGAGAGCGCATGTCCCGTGAGGCCCGCATGACGCCAGAACGGTTCGGAGCAGACGGCGTATGCCTTCGAGAGCACCCCGGGCGACCAGCGTTGAAAGAGCGGTCCACGCCGAGTTCGTCTGCGATCGCGATGCCGCGGTCCCGCCCCGGACCTACGAAGGTGCCCCCAGTCCGACGCGGGCACCGGCCACGGTCGCGTTGCGGACACGCCCCCCTGCTTCATCCGCTGCCTCCAGGACCAGGACCGACACCCCGCGCTGTCGCAGGGTCCGTGCGGCGGCCAATCCCGGGAGACCAGCGCCGATCACGACCGTGTCAACCCGGGGCGGAGAATCGGCTCGGCGCCCGTACGAAGCACTCATCGTGGATCCTCGTGTTCTCTCGCACGAGGTGTCGAGCTTGGTTCGACGACGGCGACATAGTTGCACGATTGTCCAACTATGGCTCCGAGGTATCCGCCGTGGTCATCCAACAAAAAGGGCAGAGCCGTCGAGCGCTGACCATCCGGCCAGTGACAGCTTGCAAAACTTGGACTAGCGTCCCGTTTCAATCAATCGAGGTGTGCGCTGGAGGGGACCCATCAGATGCCGATGAGACACGGCGGAACAGCGGCCACGGTCGGAGCCGCGTACGCGGCTCAAGGTCTCGGATACGCCGCGGTCGTCACTGCGCTACCGGCCTTCAAGGAGCGGCTTACGATGGGCGAGACCCTCGTCTCTGTGATCATGCTTGGCACCTGCTTCGCCGCCGCCGCCGGATCAGTCCTCGCCGATCTGATCGCCGTGAGATGGAGCAGCCGGCAAGCCCTGTGCGCTGGTCTCGGCATTCAGGCGGTAGCCCTGCTGATCATGGCGTCCGAACCGCCCTTCGTGCCGTATCTCTGTGTACTCGTCGGGTACGGGATTGGGCTCGGTGCGGTGGACGCGTCGGTCAACATGCAGGGCGTGCTGGTCCAGAAGCACACGGGGGCCCTGCTGCTCGGCCGGTTCTATGCGGCGTCAACCGCCGCCGCGATTGTCGGGGCGCTGATGACGTCCGGGCTTGCCGCGTCGGGCTCCCTGGCAACAGGTGGACTCCTGGTCGCCGCGACCGTGCAAACGATGGTGGCGCTCACCGGTGCCAGGAAGTTCGATCGCAGCAGAGCCGCCCGTCCCGGCCACGACGTGGCATCCGACCGTACTCCGCTGCCAAGGCGTGGCATTTGGGCCGTGGGTGGCCTGGTGTTCGCGGCCTTCGTTGTGGACTCGGCGGTTTCCACCTGGAGTTCTGTCTATCTGGCCGAAGGCCTGCGAGCCACGGCGGCGGTCGTGCCTCTGGGCTACGCCGCCTATCAAGCCGCCGTACTCGTCTCCCGCCTCGCCACAGACTCTCTGACGAGGGTGCTCGGAAGCAACGCGACCGCACTCAGCGGCATCGCCGCAGGCATCGTCGGCTGCGTGCTGGTGTCATCGGTGCATGACACGACGGGGGCCGTACTGGGTTTCGCGGCTGCCGGGCTGGCCACAGGCGCGCTCGTACCACTGGCGTTCAATGCCGCGGGTGAGCTGCTGCCCCCACGTAGTGACGAGGTGATCGCACGCGTCAATCTGTTCAACTACGCGGGAGCGGTGGCCGGCGCCGTCCTGCTCGGTTTGGTCGCGGCCGGTCCCGCCCTCGGCACTGCCTTTGTCATTCCTGCCGTGTTCCTCGGTGCCGCAGCGCCCCTCGCCCGACGGGCCCCCGCTCTGGCCGCAGCATGCCCACCCGCGACGCACGCCGCAGCCGCTGCCAAGCAGCAGCTGCCAATGGAACAGCAGGGGCTGGGCTCCCACTACCCGTGATCGTCGCCGCAGTCGGTGTCGGCTCCCTGCACGGTCTCTCCCGCGTCCTGCCCTGCGTACGGCGTCGATGCGGCCTACGCCGCACATCTCCACCGAGCCCTCAGCCTCGAAACCACCCGCTGAGATCATCTGACCGACCAACGGCCCCGCTCTGGCCGCAGCATGCCCACCGAAGGGTTTTCGAGGGCACAAAGGCACCTCGGCACCAGGTTGAAGCGGACATGTCGTCTGACCGGTTTCAGCGAGACATCCGTCGAGGCGGTCGCTGCGGTACTGAATCTGCCGGAGACCCTGCCGAAGAGCTCGCATCAGGTGGTCGGGGTCGGTGAATGCGGTATTGGCCTGGCTGCTGCGTCGCAGCAGTGACCAGACGCCCTCGACGGGGTTGAGGTCGGGTGCATAGGCCGGCAAGAAGTAGCAGCTGATCCAGTCATGGCTGTCGATGAACTCACGCAGCCGGGCGTCCTTATGGACGTTCAGGTTGTCCCATACGAGAACGATCGGTGCGCCGAGTTGCTGGTAGGCGGCAGTCAGCAGGTCGCGATAGTCGGTCCAGGTGAAACTGCGTCTGCCGCCCCGCTTGTGATCGACGTGCCGCTTGGGCCGGTAGATCAGCCGCGAGCGCTCGCCAGGTCCGGGCGATGTACGAGAACGAACCGGACGTGAAGAAGGTCATCGACACCGCCAAGGGCGTCGAAGGCCTGATTCTGACCGCATGGTCAGAATCCGGGATACGACGCCGGTCCTCTGAAGGTGGTGGTCGGCTGAACGACGAAGCCGGCGCCCGGTGGACGGGTGCCGGCTTAGTGCGGGCAGATCACGCGCCAACGTGAGTCTGCCGGGTGCCCTTGTCAGCATCGGTTGCAGCCAGTAGCGGTTCAAGGACGTTCGCGGGCCGGGAGGACCTGGCCTCGTCATGTTCTGATGACCACCATCACTTACAGAAGGCGGCCTGGGCAAGCCGAGCATGGACACCGATGAGCCATAGCCGCAGGGCAGGCAGTCGGTTCGCACAGAGGCGGCGCGGCCGTGCTGGTCAGGGCGGTGCGGGTGGCGGGATGTAACCAGGATGTGAGAACCGCTCTCTTGGACACCACCGAACCAAAAACCTGACACAACACACCTATGGTGCATTGCGGGCGAGGATGCCTCAGCGGGGACCGCCACAGGACTGGAATGATGGAGGCATCCCCGGCGCGAGCGGTGACGCCAATCACCCTCGCACACACGGGATTTGCAGCCAGTAGCCGTTCAACTGCCCCGCATTCGTTATTCGTTGATGCCGGGGCCTTCGAAAGGACCCGCGCATGTCGATCGACAGCACCCCTGTACCCCCGGCCGGGGCCGGCCAGACGGACACGGCTCCCCGATTCGGCGCGCCGCAGGCCTTCACAGCCGTCTCGTTCCCCGCCCTGGGAGTCGCCCTGCACATGACCGGAATGCCGGTGCAGGACATCTTCGTGCTGCTGAGCGGCTGCGGTGCCCTGGGCGCCGCGGCGGTGGTCGCCGTTGCAGGCGGCCGGCGCCGCCTGGCCGGGCTAGCCTCCGCGGTGCTGCGCGCGGCGGCCGGGAAGTAGGCGCCGGATGGGACGCAGAGAGAAGCCGGTCGATCACAGCCGACCCGCGCGTGGCCGACTGGCCGAACACCTGCGCAGCTGGCGGGAGTCGGCCGGGATAGCCTACGAAGAACTGGCCAGCCGGACGGGCCTGTCACCGGCCACTCTGAAGCGTGCAGCCTGCGGAACCACGGTGCCCAAGCGCATCACCGTGGAGGCCTACGTCGACGGGTGTGGCGGCGGGCAGGAGGCGGTGCTGGCTGCGGATGAGCTGTGGCGCCAGGCGCGCATCGAAGAACGCAGCCGACTGACGCAACTGCGTGCCCCTCGGCCCGAACTTATAGGTGACGAGGGTGACTTGAGCCGGGCACTGGAGGTGGTGTTCGAGCAGGCAGGAGCACCGAGTCTGCGCGAGATCCGCGACCGCTCGGGCAACCCGCTCGCGCTGCCGGTCAGCAGCGCGGCCCGTATCGTCAACCGTGACACCATCCCCGCCGACCAGCCACAGTTGCAAGCCTTCCTGACCGGCTGTGGTGTCCCGCCCGAGCGGCATACGCCGTGGCTAGCGGCCTTCGCCAAGATCAGCAGCCAGTCCGCCAGTCTTTCCGGGGCCATGCCTGCCGGCGATGTCCCCGGGTCGGACGTCGAGCGCCGGGTGGCGCTGCGCCAGCGGCGTCAGCGGGCAACGGGCCCGGCAGCCTTCTGGTCCGCCATGCAGGGCGATACCTTCCAGCCGCTTCCGACGGGCGATTCGGCCGACCTGCATACCAGCCATGTGATCGCCGAGGCTGTCCGCAATGGGTTCACCGCGGACCAGGTCCGCCCCTGGCAACCGGACTACATGGTGCAACACGACGGCAGGTACGTGGTGGTCGAGGTGAAGAGTACGTCCAGCCCCAAGCACGGGCGCGGGCCGCAGTCCGGCGGATCTAAGCCAGCACCGCGGAGGCCGTCGGGCGGCGGCAGCGGACCTACCGCAGCTGGCGAGGCACGGAGCAAGACATCGCCAGATGACTGGTCCACCCCGTGCCTCTTGTGCCAAGAGCATGCTTCCGCCGGACACAAGGCGGCCTGAACAGGCACCACGCAGCCGACGGCGGCTGGAGGAAGAAGCAACTCGCGCAGTGGAACGTTACCGGCACCGCCTGGACCTTCACCGCCGACAACCCGGACCTCAGGGTCACCGGCAACAACGACCAGATCACCTCGCTCAGGGTCCAGTTCAACCCGTCGAAGTACTTCCGGATCACCAACGTCACCGACGGTCTCGCCCTGGACAGCGGCGGCAACGTCGCCTCCGGATCCAATCTCAAGCAGTGGAGCTGGGACTCCAGCACCAACCTCCACTGGCAGGCGGTCGACGTGGCGGCGGCTACTACAAGCTGGTCAACCGCACCAACGGCATGGTCGCCGACGGCTGGGGCAACACCGCCGACGGCTCCCCGGCCCAGCAGGCGCCCTGGAACGGCGGCCCCAACCAGCAGTGGAAGATCACCCCCCGGGGCGGCAGCAGCTACACGATCGCCAACCGCACCACCGGCCTGGTCCTCGACGGCGGCGGCAACGTCACCTCGGGCTCGGTCACCAAGCAGTGGACCTACGGCACCAGCACCAACCTGCAGTGGACCTTCACGACGCTGTGACTCCCGCAGCGTCATGACCCACGGCCCCGGCGGGCGCGCCCTCGGGCCTGCCCGCCGCCTCCACCGCCTCACCCCCGAACATCACAGCATCGAGGAAAGAACAGACATGGGGTGAACCCTGCGCCATCCGTTCTTCCATGTCGACCGACAGACGGCAGTTCGTTGGTGGCCTGATAGCAGCCGTTCCGGGGGCGGCCCTCGAAGCGAGCCAGGCCAAGGACCAGTTTCAACTCGCGGTAATCGTGCCGAAAGGCCACAGCAAACAATTGTGCCCCCATCGAGCAGCACGTGGATGACGGCGTGTTCGTTGTGCAGGAGACACGACAGAGGCCCCGTGGCGGTTGCATTCAGGCGGAGCCTCCGGTCAACACGGTGCTCCTCCATTACAATCCGGTGGCCAGCCAGATGGTCACGGTCGCAGTGATGATGAGCCCGACGTTGAGCGTGATCCGGCGATCTTCGCCGGTCAGGTGGACGGCGACTGCACCGATCTGCAGGAGTACGAAGCCGATGGCCGCGGCTGGCGCCAGTGAGGGAGCGATGCCGGTCAGCGGCGGCAGGATCAGTCCGGTCGCGCCCAGTAGTTCGACCGCTCCCAACAGCCTCAAGACAGACAACGGCATGCGGTCGACCCAGGCCATCATCGGTCGGAGTTGATCGCGGCTGCGGCTCACCTTTATCGCGCCCGCGTAGAAGTAGAAGAGGGCGAGAAGTCCCGCGACGATCCAATAGGCGAGGTTCATGGTTCCCGTTCTGGGCCACCGTTCCCGGGGTCCCGTCGATGGCGTCGACTACCAACAGGTGCCTGGAGAAGGCCCGGCCCGTCGTCCGAGGAGCGGCCGGGTCGTGCCGGGCCATCGGCTTCAGGCGAGGTCCGTGGCAGGCTCGGTGGCGTAGCGCTTCATCGCGTCGATGTTGGCTTGGGGCGTCGGCGACCGGCCGACGGTGAACGTGTCTTGGAGGTCTCGGAAGTACTGCACGTACAGGTCGGGCGTGAATGTGCTGAGCATGACGGCGGGTTGGTCGGTCCGGTTGGCGAAGGTGTGCGGGATACCGGGCGGAACCATCACAAGCGTGCCCGCGGTGGCATCGTGTTCCTCGTCTCCGACGGTGAACCGCACGGTGCCGGAGATGATGTAGAAGCCCTCGTCGTGTCGGGCGTGGCGGTGCTGCGGCGGCCCTTGAGTGTGCGGGGCGAGGACGGACTCTGCGATCGCGAGGCGGTGCTCGGTGTGGCTGCCGTCCTCCAGGACGCGCATGCGCGTGGTGCCCAGAATGATCGTCTCCCCGTCACCGGGGCCCATCACCGATATGGCGGGGCCGGTCTGCGGCCGGCTGGTCTTGGCTGCTTCGGTCATGCTCACCAGTGCACCGCCAGGGCCTTGTCGCTGTCCAAGACCCATCCCGCAGCGCCGATACCTCGTGGGTATCGTTGCAGCGTGGAGCTACGGACCTTGCGCTATTTCGTGGCGGTCGCCGAGGAACTCCACTTCGGCCGGGCCGCCACCCGACTGCACATGAGTCAGCCGCCGCTGAGCCGGGCGATCAAGCAGTTGGAGGCCGATGTCGGGGACTTGCTGTTCGCCCGCTCACCTGCAGGCGTCACGCTCACTACGGTGGGCAGAGTGCTGCTCGACGAGGCGCGGTCGCTGCTCGACCATGCCGATCGCGTCCGTGTGCGCGTGAGCGCGGCGGCCGGCGTCACGACCCTGACCGTGGGCATCCTGGGGGATGGCACCGACCCGGGAGTGTCAAGGCTGGCCGCCGCTTACCGCCGACGCCATCCCGGCATCGACATCCGCATCCGTGACACCGATCTGACCGACCCGACCTGCGGGCTGCGCGCCGGACTGGTGGACGTCGCCCTGACGCGAGCGCCATTCGACCGGACCGCTCTGACGGTGCGGGTGTTGCGGACCGATCCGGTCGGCGTGGTCCTGCGCGCCGACGATCCGCTGGCCCGACGCGACCGGCTGCGGCTGACCGACTTGAGCGACCGCCGCTGGTTTCAGTTCCCGCCGGGGACCGACCCTCTCTGGCAGGCGTACTGGAACGGCGACAAGCCGCGGAAGGGCCCAGTGGTGCGCGCTGTCCAAGAATGCCTGCAGGCCGTGCTGTGGAACGGCACGCTCGGTCTGGCCCCGCTCGGACACGACCTGCCCGCAGAGTTGGCCGTCGTACCGCTGACCGACATGGCGCCAAGTGAAGTGGTGGTGGCGTGGAACGAAAGCGACCGCAACCCATTGATCCGGTCCTTCATCGAGATCGCCACATCCGCCTACCGCCCTGAGCACTGACAACCGGTGCTGCCACAGCCCGTCAACCAGACGGCCACTGCCTCGGACCCGACCCCTTGAACAGGAATGATCCCCCGTGGCGAGTGAGCCGCGAAACAGGCCCTGACCGACACACGCCTCGACTGCACCGCCCCCCACCTGAAGGTCAAGCTCGTCGCCAAGGGCTCGGAGATGAACAGTCGGTACCACGACCTCCAGGTCACCAACACCGGCGGGCGTTGCGGCATACGCGGTTACGCGGGCCTGTCGCTCCTGGACGGCGGCGGCAAGCAGATCGGCAAACCCGCCACCCGCTCCAAGGACGGCGACGCGGTCTGTAACGTCGTCCTCGACAAGGGAGACAGCGCCCACGCCGTGGTCAAGAGGCCGGGGAAGGGCGTCACCGGCGGCGACAGCGCGGCCGAGCCCGCGAAGATCAAGGTCTACGCCCCGGGCGACACCAAGGCCGTCACCTCCTCCAACACGGCCGACATCCGCCTCTGCGGCGGCACCCTCACGATCGGCCCCTCGGCACGTCCTCGTCGTCCCCCTGACCGAAACCTCCGCTCCGCCGGGGGCCGAGCCGGGCCCGCTCGCCCCCGGGCGGTGGGCGTCACCCACCTTCGGCAGACACCGGCGCTCGGCCCTATGTACAGGCAAGGCTGTACAGTTCACCCTGCACAAGTTACGGTAGGTGGTATGCCCACCGATTCCGTCGCGAGCGGCACCCCCGGCTCGCCGCCCCGCCCCTCTCCCGCCGCCGTCCAGGCGTCCCGCGAGGTCAGGGTCGTCATCAGCCGCCTGCGCCGCCGCATCCTCGGGGCCTCCGAGGCCGAGGACCTCACACTCGGGCAGTCCACCGCGCTCGCCCGCCTCGCCCGCGAGACCGAGACGCCCGCGGCGGCGGCCGGGGTCACGACCAGCGTGCTCGCCGCCACCGAAGGCGTCCGGCACCAGTCGATGACCGCCACCGTCGCCGCGCTCGCCGCACGCGGCCTCGTCGTCCGCACCCCGGACCCCGAGGACGGCCGCAGGCTGCTGATCACCCTCACGCCCGAGGGCCGCCGCCGTGTCCACGAGGGCCGCCAGGCCCGTGCCGAATGGCTCGCGACGCGGCTCCAGGAGGAGTGCACGGAGGAGGAACTTCAGACGGTCATCGCCGCCATGTCCGTACTGGAGCGGCTGACGCATGACTGAGCCCGCCACGAGTGCCGGGACGAGCGACAAGAATCCCCAGGCCCAACAGCCCCGTTTCAACCGGCGGTTGCTGCCGCCGATGATGCTCGGCTCGGTCCTCAACCCCATCAACTCAACGATCATCTCGGTCGCGCTCATCCCCATCGGTGACGCGCTCGGCGCGCCCCCGTCGAAGACCGCGTGGCTCGTCTCGGCGCTCTACCTCGCGACTTCGCTCGGGCAGCCCGTCGTCGGACGACTCATCGACATCTTCGGGCCGCGCAGGCTCTTCCTCATCAGCACGAGCATCGTCGGCCTCGCCGGCGTCCTCGGCACCCTGGCGCCCAACCTCGGCGTCCTCATCGCGGCCCGCGTCCTCCTCGGTTTCGGCACCTGCGGCGGCTATCCGGCCGCGATGGCGCTCGTACGGAGCGAGGCGAAGCGGACCGGGCGCGACAGCCCCGGCGGCGTGCTCACCGCGCTCGCGGTCGCCAACCAGACCATCGCCGTCATCGGCCCGCTCCTCGGCGGCCTTCTCATCGCGGTCGGCGGCTGGCGCGCGACGTTCGCGCTGAACATCCCGCTCGCCGTCGCGGCGGTGCTGCTCGGCTGGTGGCGACTGCCCAAGTCGGCCGGTACGGGCGAGAGTCCGCAGCGCGGCCGGGTCGCCGCCCAGCTCGACTTGCCCGGCATGGCGCTCTTCGCGGTCACCTGCACCTCGCTGCTGCTGTTCCTCATGAACCTGCACCTGCGGGACTGGTACCTGCTCGTCATCACGCTACTCGCCGGAAGCGCCTTCGCGCTCCGGGAGTTGCGCGCCGCCACGCCCTTCATCGACCTCCGCGTGCTCGGCGGCAACACGCCGCTGCTCGCGACGTACGGGCGCGCCCTCGTCGCGTACGTCGTCGCGTACTCCTTCCTCTACGGCTTCAGCCAGTGGGCCGAGGAGGGGTACGGGCTCTCGCCGTTCCGCGCCGGGCTCGTGCAGATCCCCATGTTCCTTCTCGCCATCGGCGTCTCCATCTGGTCCGGGCGCCGGAAAGGCGTACGGAGCAAGCTCCTCGTCGGCGCGCTCGGGCAGATCGCCGCGTGCCTGATTTTGCTCACGCTCTCCGGCTCCAGCCCGCTGTGGGGCCTGCTCCTCGTCGCCCTGGTGTTCGGCGTCCCGCAGGGGCTCAACAACCTCGCCCTCCAGAACTCCGTCTACTTCCAGGCCGATCCGGAGCGCACCGCGTCCTCCGCCGGGCTCCTGCGCACCTTCGCCTACCTCGGCTCGATGGTCGCCTCGTCCGCGAGCGCCGCCTCGTTCGGGGAGCGCGCCGACACGGGCGGCATGCACGAACTGTCGTGGATCATGCTCGGCGCCGGTGCGGTGTTCCTCGTCATGACCCTCTTCGACCGCTCCCTCGGCCGGGATCGGCACGTCGGACTGACTCCCCTCCCACCCGGATTTCCCGCAAGTGAAAGGCACCCTCATGTCCCGCACCGCCCTGCTCCTCATGGACTTTCAGAACGCCCACGCCACCCGCGCGGACCCTACCGCCCTCGCCCAGGCCGCCGCCGCCCTGAAGGCCGCTCGGGAGAAGGGAGTCCTCGTCCTCCACGTCGCCCTCCGCCTGCGCGCCGGGCACGTCGACGCGCACCCGAACAACGCGGTGTTCGGCGCTCTCCCGCACGACCGCTTCGTACCGGGTGACCCGGAGGCCGAGATCCACCCGGACGTGGCCCCCGCGCCCGACGAGGTCGTCCTGTACAAGAACCGCGTCAGCGCCTTCGCGGGCACCAACCTCGACCAGATCCTCCGCGCCCAGGGCATCGGCCACCTCGCCCTCGCGGGCATCGCGACCGGCGGCATCGTACTCTCCACGGCGCTCCAGGCGTTCGACCTGGACTACCGGCTCACGACGCTCTCGGACGCGTGCGCCGACCCGAGCCCGGCGCTGCACGACGTCCTGATGAAGGACCTCCTCGCGAAGCGGGGCGAGGTCGCGACGGTGGCGGAGTGGACGGCGACGCTCTAGAAGGGCCGCGCCCTGGGGTACGGGCCCCCGCCGGCGAGGCGGTCCCACCCCGGGGGGGCGTACGGGACCTCGCGGGCAGTCTGCCGCTGCCGCTCGGCGTGGCCGACCATGGGGGCTCGCCCGTGATCGTCGGTCTCAACGGCCTGCGGCCACTGCGGGCATGGGCGACCTCGGCCATACGGCGCGTGACGTCGGCTCAACCCTCCTTAGCGTCAGGCCCCTTGTGCTCGTCGAGGGCGCTCAGCTGGCGCCGGACCTGGTCGGCCTGCTCTGTGCGGTGCTGGGCCTGATACAGGTCGAGGGCCTGCTGCCACGTGACGCGGGCGGCGTCGGCCCGGACGGCGGTGAGGAGCGCGTGGCCGAGGCGGTCGAGGGTGTCGGCTTCGGAGTAGGTGTGGCCCAGCTCGCGGTACAGGGCCAGGGCCTGCCGGTAGTACTCCAACGCTTCGGGGAGCCGGCCGGTGTGGTGGGCGATGTGGCCGAGGCTGTCGAGGGTGTGTGCCTCGCCTTCGCGGTCGTGGTGCCTGCGGTGCGCCTCCAACGCGGTCTCGCAGGCACCGCGCGCCTCGGTGTGCTCGCCCAGCCGGGTGGAGTACCAGCCGACCTGGTTGAGGGTCCGGGCCGCGCGGACGTGGTTGCCGAGAGCCTGGAACATGTGGAGGGCACGGCTGGCGTGTTCGCGGGCCGGCCGGTACTCGCCCCGCCGTCCCCACGCCCAGGCCAGTGTGTGGTGGGTGCGAGCCTGTCCGGCGAGGTCGTCGGCCTCTTCGGACAGCGCGAGCGCTTCCCGGAAGTGTTCCAGTGCCTCGTCGTGTCGGGCGAGGTCGGCGTGGGCCACGCCGAGGTGCCGGTGCGCGAGGGCGCGACCTTCCGGGTCGTCGAGGTGGTCGGCGGCGTTGAGCGCGGCCTGCCACGCGGCGAGGTCGTCGTGGAGGTGACCGCGTCGGACGTGGTAGGCGTCCAGCGCCAGAGCGAACTGCCAGACCGCGCGATGCCGGCCCCGGGCGGCGGCGAGCCGGAGGGCGGTGAGCAGGTTGGTGTGCTCGGTGTCGAACCACGCCAGCGCGGAACTCTCGTCGTCGAAGGCGAGTGGCTCCACGCCGGGTCCGGGCGGCCCCAGCCGCAACGGCTGGGTGTCCGGATTGATCAGGCGCTCGGCGTTTTCGGCGGTGTGCAGATAGAAGCCGAGCAGCCGGTTCAGAGCCGCGTCACGAGTGTGCGGATGGAGGTCCTGTTCGGCCCGTTCACCGGCGTAGAGGTGGACGAGGTCATGCATCCGCCAGCGGCCGGGGACGCTCTGTTGTACCAGCGAAGCGCGCTCCAGGGCCCGCAGGACGGTGCGCGCCTTCGCGACGGGCACGGCGGCCAGGGCGGCCACCGCCGGAACACCCAGTTCCGTGCCGGGCGCGCTGCCCAGCAGCGCGAACATCTCCGCCTCGGCGGCGGGCAGATCGGTGTAGGACCAAGACAGCACGGAGGAGAGGTCCGCGGTCGGGTCGCCTTCGTCCAGCGCGGCCAGCCGGGCGGTGCCGTCGCGCAACTCGTCGGCCAGCGCCCGCAGGGGAAAGCCGGGATGCGCGGCGGCGCGACCGGCGATGATGGCCAGCGCGAGAGGGTAGCCACCGCAGCGGGCCAACAGGTCGTCCACCGCTTCGGGTTCGGCGGCCAGCCGCTCGGCGCCGAGCCGGCGCGCCAGCAGTTCCCGTGCCTCGGACTCCGGCAGCACGTCCACCGGAAGCAGATGGGCGCCGTGCGCGGTGACCAGCCCGCTCAGACGGTCCCGGCTCGTCACCAGCACCGCGCACGCCGGGCTCCCCGGCAGGAGTGGAGCGACCTGCTCCAGATCGTAGGCGTTGTCCAGCACGATCAGCATGCGCCTGCCGGCCACACGACTGCGGTAGAGCCCGACCAGGGCATCGTCGTCCGCCGGAAGAAGGCCCGGCTCCACGCCCAGACCATGCAGGAACGCCTTCAGTGCTGCAGACGGCGCGAGCGGTTCCGCACCGGGCGCGAAGCCGCGCAGATCAATGAACAACTGCCCGTCGGGAAACCCGTCGAGATGCTGTTGGGCCCAGTGCAGGGCGAGCCATGTCTTGCCGATCCCGCCGGCGCCGGACAGCGCCGAGATCACCACCGTGCCGCCCGCTGCCGCCGCCTTGTCGAGGACGCCGGTCAGAGTGGCCAGTTCGGCGGTGCGGCCGGTGAACGACGGTGGCGGCGCGGGCAGCTGGCGCGGTATCGGCTCGGGCCCACCCGTACTCCCCGGACCGGACCCCGCCGGGTCGGCGGTGAGGATCCGCTGGTGCAACCGCCGCAGTGCCGGAGAGGGGTCGCTGCCCAGCTCTTCGGACACCATCGTGCGCATGCGCTCGTAGGCGTC
This sequence comes from Streptomyces sp. NPDC085900, assembly GCF_044540925.1. Lineage (NCBI taxonomy): Bacteria > Bacillati > Actinomycetota > Actinomycetes > Kitasatosporales > Streptomycetaceae > Streptomyces > Streptomyces sp. NPDC085900. Next base: position 256,191 of record NZ_JBITSP010000012.1, read on the forward strand.
CAGCGCCTCGGCGTGGTGCCCTGCCTGGAACAGGGCCGAGATCAGTGCCTCCCACAGCCCGTCCCGGAGCGGATGCCGGGTGAGCAGCGGTCGTACTCCTGCGACCGCGTCGGCGTGGCGACCGGCGCCCACCAGAGCCCGGGCATGACGCTCGGCCACCGCCAGCCGACGCTCCTGTAATCGCACGATGTCCATCAGTGGCCCCGGCCCCAGTTCGAGATCCTCCAGCGGCTCTCCCCGCCACAACGCCAGCGCCCGCTCGAAGAACCCGGCCGCGCCGGCGAAGTCACGCTCGGCGAGTGCCCGGTCCCCGCGGCCGGCCAACTCCTCGAACGCGAGCACGTCCACCTCGTCGGTTGCCGCGGCGAACAGATAGCCCGCCGGCCGGCTGATCAGGCGTTCGCCGTCCTCGCGCAACAATCGCCGAAGTGCCGCGACATATGTGCGGATGTTGGTGTCCGCCGAGGCCGGCGCCGTCTCCCACACCGCCTCGACCAGGGTCCGTACCGTGACGACCTCGTTGGCGCGCAGCGCGAGTACCGCCAGCACGGCTCGCTGACGCGGCCCGCCCAACGCGAGCACCTCACCACCGTGGCGAACCTCCACCGGTCCCAGCAGCCGGAACTCCACCGATCCCCCCTGACGCACGTCACACACCGGAAACAGACCCAGTCCACTAAAACACCGCACCCAGCGGCCGTGTACGGCATCTGTGCGCCATCTGTACGCCCGCGCGACAACCTGGACCTGCCAGCCGGAAACCAGCGCTCCGGGGCGTCAAGCGAACCTGGACGCCTCGGACACCGAGGGAGGACCGACATGCGGACCCGAACGAAGTCACTCGCCGTCGGAGTTGCGAGTGCCCTGACCGTGATCGCCACCGGCGTGACGGCGAGCGCCCCGGCCCAGGCCGCGCCACAGCCGACTGCCAAGTCCGTGACCGCCCACAGCACACGCCACGGCGCGCGCCCGTTGGGCGTGGTGACGTGGACTCGAAGCTGCGGGACCACCTACGGAGGGCTGAGCACGAGCGCCTACGCGCTGACCAACAAGGGATCCGACGGTTCCTGCAAGGGGGACGCCTGGGTGCGGGTCAAGTGGCGTGGCTCGTGGAGCGGCTGGGTGCACAACGCCTCCGAGGCACGAATCAACGTCGGCTCCGGCCTCCAGGCCGCACAGCACAAAGGCTGCGCCGACTGCCACGTGTACACCACCTACCCCTGACGGCAGGAAGTCACCGTAGCCGGTGAGCAATCGAGAAGCTCGCACCCCGGTGTACGAGGACAGCGGGGTGCGCGGGTCGGAGAGCGTTGGTGGCATCGGGGGGACCAACGCTCTCCGGCCGCCCAGTCATGGCGGCGCGGACCGGCGCCGCCGGCGAACAAAGGGGGAATCAAATCATGAACACTCGCAAGAAGACGCTGACCAAGCTGCTGATCGTGACGGCAGCCGCGGCGAGCACGGCGGTGCTGGCGGCGGGACCCGCCCTGGCCGCCGACGACAGTACGGCCATCACCACGCCGGAAGGCTGCGGTCGTCTGGACTTCGACGACTACGGTCCGGGAGCTCCCGGCGGCGGTGACAACGACGACTACTTCGTGATCCACGACATGTGCGCTGACGGCGCCGGTGTCAAGGCGTACGCCTGGCAGAACGGCCACTACCTGGGCAGCCGGTACAACGGCAACGGCCTGGCCGGCGCCGCCGTCGTCTGGGACCCGTTCTTCAACGGCAACGTCGCACCGGGCGACAACATCGGCATGAAGGTGTGCCTCGCGCACGGCGACGGCGACCCCGCGCCCTACGCGTGCACCTCCCACACCTTCACCAGCGTCGACGGCTAGGACGTGCCGCCGACCCCGGCTGGACCGTGACCGCAGTGGGGGTGAGGGCGGCGTGCTCCTCAGGGGACTTGACCACAACACGCACCCGGGCGCCGCAGTCGCGGTGCCGGATCTCGATGGCGGGCCCCGGAGGGTCGCCGACTGACGTCTCGCCCCACTGCCGAAACTCCCGTCTGTTCGACGGGGGCGCCTTGTCCTTCGTCTCGGCCAATTTACGGCGGATGGATGACGGCGAGTCACATCACGAACGCCGCTGACAAGCGAGCCCGCCGGGACCGCCGCGCCGGCAGACCGGCGGGGCTCGGCGATCGACCCTGGCCTACCTATTCCATGCGGGAAGTGCCCATGTTTCACGGGGGAGTTCGCGCCGTGGACACCGATCGTTCCCGCGGCTAGCGTGATCACGAACCACCACATCAGCTGGACAATCAGTAGAGGGTGATGCAGTTGCGCGAGAGAACCGAGGACGGCGAGGCATCCGCCGTCAGTCGTCGCACTCTCCTCCGGACCGGTACAGGCATAGCGGCCGTCGCTGCGAGCGGCGGCTTTTCCGTGTTTGCGGCTCAGTCTGCGTCCGCTGTCGTGGGGACGTCGCAGCGCTTCGTTCTCGACGGGGCCGGCGGGAATTTCTTTGTGAACGCCCCGCTCCACCAGCCCTACTGGGCGATGCAGTCCTTCGCCTTCGACCACGTCTTCGGCCACATCTACCTTGTGCAGACGAAGGTCGGCAGCGCCAACGGGGATCTCTGGGTGACCAGGACCGACATGTCCGGTCAGATCCTGGGCGCCATGGCGATCCACGGCTTCGACCACGGCTCGAACATAGCCATCGAACCGGACACCTATGGATCCCCCTATATGTGGGTTCCGGGCGACTGGAGAAATCTGCATCCCCAAGACCCCGACAGCAAGCCCAACAGCCACACCATCGCCCGATTCAAATACGTCGACGGAGGTGACCTCAGTTACGCGGACCCGACGGTCAGGAAATTCATCATCCACCTCTCCGATTTCGTCGATTGCCCGAGACCGGCCATCGATCCCTACAACAACCGGATTCTCCTCCGGTACATGGGAACCACAAACCCGTGGCGCCTCGCGCTCTTCGACCTCCCCAGCGTCCTCAGCAAGGGCTTCGTCGACGACATCCCGCTCCCCCTCCTCACCGCACGTGAACTGCCGAGCAACAGCGATATCGGCCTCACCACGGACGACGAATTCCAGGGCGTGACCGCCTATGGCCAGTACGCCTACCTCCTCTACGGAGGCCCTCCGAAGAAGACCACGGACCCGGCCAGGCCGTCCTACCTAGTCACACTGGACATGAACAACGGCGGGAAGTCGGTCAGGGACATCTTCCAGACCCACGCGGGTGACAACGCGCTCCCCGGCCGTGAACCACAGGGGATCGCGGTCTACCGCTCTCCGAGCGGGCCCCAACTCGCGTTCGGCTTCTCCAGCAAATACGACAGCAACGACCCCGTCCAGTTCCGGTCGACCATCTTCTACAAAAGTGAGCTCACGAACTGACTGGCCGCCCCGCGACGCCTTTGAAGCCGCCCTCCTCAGGCTCCGCTGGAACCGAGACAGTTGCCGCTGCGGCCCGCAGTGCATCCGAGAGATGGAACCGGCGATGGTCGACGAAACCGTGAACAGCAGCGCAGGCCTCGACTACTGGGACTCCAAAGGTATCGCACGGTGCCTCCTCGCCCCCGCGCCCGAACGCAAACGCTGCGACGCTGCCGAGGATTTCAAGTGCCGGCTTCGCCTGCAGACCGGACAGGCGTGTCATGTCGTGCCTCATCGTTTGATCCCTCACCCTCGGTTCAATGCGTCAGGGCACTTTTTGACACTCCGGAAGCATGAACTTCACGCTCCAGTGGCTGGCAGCCTCATCGGCTGCCGCCCCTGCGTCAGGCGTCGGCGAGGAGAGGATCGTACGGGGTGTTCGTGCGGCGGCCTGACATGAAGGAAAGGAAGTCGCCCACGAATGCGCTGCGCCTGTAGGCGCTGTCGGCGGTTGTGAGGTCGCGGTGGAAGCCTGTGCGGAAGAGCGCCCGGTACTCGTGCGAGTCGATGGTGCCGCTGCCGTCCTTGTCGGCGGCGTCGAAGAGCACTTCGGCGACGCGGATGAGAGCGGGGCCGGCGAGGGTGGGTACGGCGGCGGCGTACTCGTCGGCGCTGACACGGCCATCGCCGTCCGTGTCCAGAGCGGCCTGGAGCTCGCGCCACCAGGCGGCGAAGGCATCGTAGAGGCGGGTCTCCGCGGGTTCGTCCAGGTCAAGGCGGGTAGCCAGTTCGCGTGCCATGGCGGCGAGGTCAGGCCAGTCGAGGTAGCCGTCGCCGGTCTGGTCCAGCACCTGCCGGAAGAACTCCTCCGCGGAGCGACGGCCCTCGTGTGTGGCCGTCGAGGTGGCCGAGGCCGGGCCGGGCCCGGTGTCACCGCTCAGTGGTGTGAGGAGGCGGAGCAGGGCCGATGCCCTCCTCAAGCGGGCGCGTAGCGCGGCCACGGTCCGGGCGCGGGGGTCGTCGCTGCAGGGCGAAAGGGAGAGTGTCTCGATGATGGCTTCGGCGTTGATCCAGCCCTCGGGCAGGAAACGGGTGAGCCCGGCAGCGAGATAGGCGCCCTGCATGAGGAACGGGGCGCCGGGCATCTCCGCCAGGCCCGCCTTACGCCGGTAGGGCTCGGGCAGCGAGGCGACGGTGATCGCGCCGAGGAGCGGACTGACGACGGCGCGGCCGACCGCCCACACTGCCGGCGCACCGTCGAGCAGTGCCGGGGCGGGCAGATGGTCGAAGAGCCGGTAGAGAATGATGCGGGCTGCTTCGGTGTTCTCCAGCTCCTCCTCGACCACCCTGTCGAAGTAGCGCCAGAAGTCGCTCAGGTCCTCGGGGAGTTCCGCTGCGTCGCCGTCGAGTGTGGCGAGGTACGCGCGGTACTCGGCATACATGCGCTCCATGCTGTGCTGGTCGAGCGGTTGGCCGCTCAGCCGGCACATGGTGACGGCGCTCTCGAAGAGGGTGGCGACCACCCAGGCGCGGGTCGCGCGGTCCATGGCGTCGTAGGCGCGACCGCGGGAGTCGCTGCCGCTCATGCGGGCGTGCAGCCGGTTGAGCCGGGCGGCCTCTCTGTCGCGTACCGCAGGGTCGGTGTCGAACATGCGCCGCATGCTCAGGAAGGTGTTGCGCAGCCGGCGCCAAGGGTGGGCGACGAAGGTGGAGTTGTCGGCGAGTGCCGCGCCGATCTGCGGATGAGCGGCCTCCAGCACGGTGGCGCGGATTATGGCCAGCGCCCAGCGAGGGTCGTCGAAGAAGGCGCGGAACTGCGAATCCTGGCGGAACAGGGTTGCCCCGTCGGCCGTTTGCGTGGTTCCAGTCGTCATGACGTCTCTCCGTTCGTCTGGGGCGGCACGCCACCGAAGCGGCGGTCACGGCGCCGGTAGGCATGCAGGCAGGCGAGGAAGTCACCGGCCCGGAAGTCCGGCCAGAGCACCTTGGGGAAGACCCACTCGGCGTAGGCGACCTGCCAGAGCATGAAGTTGGAGATGCGCTGTTCGCCGGAGGTGCGGATGACGAGGTCCACGTCGGGGGTGTCGGGAAACGGCAGGTGCTCCGCGAAGAGTCGCTCGGTCACCTCACCGGCGGGCGTCCCGTGGCGGATCAGCGACCTGGCGGCTTCGACGATGTCTCGGCGCCCGCCGTGGTCGAAGGCGACGGTCAGGGTCATCCCCTGGTTGGCGGCGGTCAGCGTCGCCAGATCCTCGAGGTTCTGGGCCAGTTCACGCGGAATGCGGGGGTCCGTGGCCCCGAGGAAGCGGCAGCGGATGCGGCGGGCGAGCAGCAGCGTCGCGTGCTTGCGCACAACCCGGCTGACCAGGCGCATCAGGTAGTCCACCTCGGTGCCGGGACGGTTCCAGTTCTCCGTGGAGAAGGCGTAGAGGCTGAGCCATTGGACACCGGCCGTGCGGGCCGCCTCGATGATGTCGATCACGGTGGTCTCCGCAGCCCGGTGGCCCGCCGTTCGGGGAAGTGAACGCCGCTGAGCCCAGCGGCCGTTGCCGTCCATCACACACGCCACGTGCCGCGGCACCGCGCGCGGCGACCCGTCGTCTTCGGGCCGCTCGTGGCCGAGCAGTCCCCCACCTGGCCAATCCCCCGTCGCCGCGCGTGCGCGCTCGACGTCGTGGTCCGTCACACCCAGCCCCGTCTCGCCCCTACGCCCTCCACATTGGAGCGTTCTCTCTCAGGAGTCTGAGCGCCTGGAAGGGCCCCGACCTGCCAAACGGACACCCGTCACCCCTGGCTCATTTGCCCGATTCCCCCACACGGCACCAGACGCTCCGTCATTCCCGTGCAAGTGACAACTGTGCAGCACGCGACCGCCGGACCCGTGTCAGCCCCGTACGCGGATGCGGTACATCGATCTCCGGCAGGCGCTCGCCGGTGTGGTGAGGCGAAGCTGTCCCAGATGCAGTGAGGCTGGCTCCGCTACCACGGGGGAAGTGACGGAGCCAACCCGTTTCCACCGTGCAACAACTACCTCCGGCGTGCTCGTGCTCCAGGTGCAATCCCATCTGCAACGCCTGTCGTGGCGGATTTCCGACCGTTACCGATCGCAAGCTTGAGGTGACGCCGGGGGATGCTGAGCGTTCGGAGCCAGGGTGGCTCGGTGCACGGGCGGGACGGGTGGGGACATGGCGGGCGCAGACCTTCGGGGTGCCGCGAAAGGGTCGGCGCGGTGGGGCTGGGAGCTGATGCCCCTGGAAGGAACGCCGCACCGTGCTGCGCGCCCTCACCGCGGCCGAACAGCACCTCGACCATGCGGGCACCGAACAGCCCGCCTGGTGTGCCTGGGTCTCCGACGCCGTTTGCCGGTCTGTCAACCTGTTCCAGCGCGGGCGTGTGTCGAGGTGGCGTTGCTGCCTGGCCGCATGACGGTGTCGCGTCGCTTCGTTTCGGCATGCCCGTGACGAGGTCACTGCGGCACTTCAGGACATGATCGAACTCGTAGTGTCCTGGGATGCGGTTGAGAGGCCGCCTCGCCCGCAGCTGTTCCCGTCCCGGCCGCTGACCGCGTGCGGCACGGCCCCACCGCCGCTCACGTCGCATCCAAGTGACCGCGAGCGTGCTGTGCTCCCGAACTGGCGGACCGTCACCGTGGTTGGACTCCGGTGGGGCGGCCCCGGTGCCCCGCTCCACCCATGGCGTGAGCGTCGGCGGCTTCAGGGTGGCTTTGTTCACGAGAACCGAGAGCAGATGTTCACCACATCGGGGGCCAGGTGCCGGAGGCCCTGTTCGATGGCAGTGGCGCTACCGCCCGCATCCCTGAGGAACGTCAGCTTGGGTGATCAAACTGATCAGGGCTGAACCTTGGACTGCGCACGCAACGGCGGGAGCCTGGGAGTGCCGGTCACGGCCCTTCGTCCCCATGACGGTGGGCGACCCTCCACCACCCGTCCTCTCGACGGTAGACCTGCGTCACCCGGAGCGTGTAGCTCGTGGGCTCGCCGTGGACGGACACGGACGTGTGCTCGAAGCCGGCCGTCCAGGCCAGGTCGCCCACCACGTCGAACGCCCGCAGCTCGAACGCATACGACGTGCAGTCGGAGAAGCTCTCCGCGAGGTGGGTGAAGAGCTCATCGACCTCGCGTAGCCCGAAGGCGTTGCGCCAGGCGCCGAGCACACTCACCGGCTCCTGATGGGACCACAGCGCCCTACGCGGGTCCGCGTCGCCGTTGTGGATGGCCAGCTCCGCCGCGTACAGGTCGGATCCGACCCAGGCAAGGAAGTCGTCGCGCTCGCTCATGGCAGCCATCGAAGCGCCGCTCCGGCCTGACCGCCTCCCAGCCCGGCAGGCGGGTGAGCTGCGATTGGACCGGCTTGGGTGGTTGGGGGCGGTGGTGGGCCACACCACCGCCCCCAACCACCGGCTCCTTCATCAGTGGCGACCGGACCCAGGGAGTCACCGCAGGGGACTGGGGCAACTGCTCGTCCGGCGGGGAGACCTGGTTCAAGCCCGTCAATGAGATCCTCAACCGCTACGGGCAGACCCTGCATACAACCTGAGTCACCCGAGCTCCGGGGGAGGTTCCGTCACGGCGCCGTGACGGAACCGCCGAGCCGCGAGGAACCCCGGCGCCTGACGGCCCGGTCAGGCCACCGGCTGGGTAAAGCGGATGCTGTTGCCGAAGGGGTCCCGCAGGCCGCAGTCGATCCCGTACGGCCGCTCGGTGGGTTCCTCGGTGAACTCCACGCCCCGGCCCCGCAGCGTCGGCCCGGGCGGCCTGGCCGCGGCGGCGCAACAGCAGACTCCGCTGGACCACGAACTCGAGCAGGGCGGCGCGGACGCCGGCGCCATCCAGTACATACCGCTCAAAGGCGCGGCTGACAGCGGCCACAACAGGCAGCGCGCGGGGTACCACGGGTGAAGCCGCGCAAATCAGCGGGCCATGGGGGTCGGGTCACCCGGCACGCTGGGTTGTCTGTCCGGCCTGAGCGGGTACGGCGGGCAGGGAGACGGTGCAGGAGGCGCAGCGTCGGGCCTGGGCGGGTACGGGGCTGAGGCATTCGGGGCAGTCCCGTTTGGGGGCCTGAACGTCTTGATGCGGGGCGAGGCGTTCGTGGAGCTTGTTGATCGGGAGCACGACCAGGAAGTACAAGGCGCTGGCGAGGAGGAGGAAGCTGATCGCCGCGTTGATGAAGGCGCCGTAGGGGAATTTGGTGGCGCCTATGGTGAAGGTCTTGCGGCTCATGTCACCGGTGGCGCCGGTGGCCAGCCCGACCAGTGGTGTCAGGAAGGCGCTGACGAAGCCGTTCACCACGGCGGTGAACGCTGCCCCGATGACGATGCCCACGGCCAAATCGACCACGTTGCCGCGCAGGATGAAGCTGCGGAAGCCCTTCACCTTCTCACTCCCTAGAGGCTCTTGACGTCGACGGGCGGCACCGAAAGCGCGGTCAGCCCACTCCCCCACCTCGGATGCCCTGCCACCCCTCACCCATGCCGGCTCCGCCGCACGGCACGGTGCATTGGGGTCAGCCGCCGGCCGGGCCGACCGGGCCAGAGAGTGTCTGGTGAGCATGGGGGCAGGGCGTGGCAGAGGTGGTTGTGGGAATACGCATCCGGCGCAGGAGATCACGGGTGGCGCGCTTGTGCAGCGTGCTGCGCCAGGTCAGTCCCGGGTGGCGGGACCGTAGGTGTGACAGCGCCCGGGTGCCCAGGCCTGTGCTGCGGAAGCGCTCGTCGATGACGACGGCGGTGATGACACCCTGGGCGCAGTCAGTGCAGATCCGGTACCGGACCTGGCCGACGACCTGGCGGGTGTGCACGAGGAGCAGGCATTCCTCGCCCGGGCCGGGGTCGTCCGGGATGTGCGTGGACAGGAAATGGATTGCCCGGTAGGCGAGGACGCGGCGGCGCAGGCGGCCGGGTGACCAGCCTCGTGAGTGCTTGGCGCCGTCGTGACCGGGCGGCGATGTGTCGGCTGTGGAGGCCTGGCCGATGAGACCGTTGCTGGTGGGACGCGCATGTAGTCCGTGCATGACGTCTCGTGTGCCCGAACCGCCGACGGATACCCGTTCCAGTGACTCCCGCCAGCCCGATGCATTGCACCCCGCGCGGCCGCCGTGACGTCGCGGCGGACTTCCTACACCAGCCGGCCATCCCGTGCCTCGGCGGCACGGGCCCGGACAACCCCCACCGACACGATCGCGAAGAAGGACATGGACCAGCTCGGCGGCAGCGCCCGCCGGCTCAATCGTCACAACGCGGAGGTAAAAGCCCTGGCGGTCATGCTGCATCCCAGCCAGGTCATTGACGCCAAGGCCCTCGCGGTGCCGAGCATGCGCGTCGTCACCCGGCCCTGTTCGAGAAGCTGAAGGCCGCCGTGACGAGTTACGCGGCCGCGCTAGCAAGCACCTCCAACCGCTGGGCGGACGAGCAGGCGGTCCGCGAACAGCTCGCCCACCACGAGCTGACCGGACGACCGTCTTTTCACCACCTGCTCCGGGCCCGTACGCGCCTCCACCTGAGCATGGTGGCGCCGCGATCCGGTGAGGCGTGCCACTCCTGCCGCACCCGCCGTCGGCCGCCCGCACATCGGGGGCCGACGGTGGGTGCGGCATCTCGGATCGCGACTTGGGGGCTACAGGCGGGCCGGAGCTGGTCAGAGGTCGTTTTCAGCTGGTTTGCGTCGCTTCACGGCGGCGGTGGTTCAGGCATGAGCCGACATCTGACCAGCAGTGTGGGCCCGACCGGTACACCGGACGAGCCCACACTGCGTGCAGCGGGTTCTACGGTGAGACTCCCCCGCTGCATCGCGGTTTTCGCGACCACGGTGCCGGCGGCGCCGCGGCCGGAACCGGGGACCGTGCTGCCGGGCCGGGGCTCAGGCGTCGATGATGACGGGGATGATGAGGGGCCTGCGGCGGTGGGTGCGGAACGCCCAGTTCGCCACGGCGCGGGCGACGAGTTGTTCGAGTTGGCGGGCGTCCCCGACGCCCTCCTCGGCCGCGGTGGCCAAGGTCTTCTCGATGACGGGGATGACCGATTCGAAGGTGGCGTCGTCGTGGACGAAGCCCCGGGCCAGGAAGTCCGGGGCTTCGGCGAGCGCGCCGGTGTCCGCGTCGACGATCGCCACCACCGTGACCACGCCTTCGGCGGCGAGAGTGAGGCGGTCCTTGAGGGAAGCCTCGGTGGCGCCGCCGACTTCCATGCCATCCACGTAGACGTTGCCGGCGGGCACCTTGCCGGTGATGGACGCCCGCCCGTCGACCAGGTCGACGACGACGCCGTCCTCGGCGATGACGACCCGTTCGGGATCGACGCCGGTACGGATGGCGAGGTCGCCGTTGGCCCGCAGGTGGCGCCATTCACCGTGCACCGGCATGACGTTGCGGGGTTTGACGATGTTGTAGCAGTAGACGAGTTCGCCGGCGCTGGCGTGCCCGGAGACGTGCACCTTGGCGTTGCCCTTGTGGACCACGTGGGCGCCCCACCGGGTGAGTCCATTGATCACCCGGTAGATGGCGTTCTCGTTGCCGGGGATGAGAGAGCTGGCGAGCAGGACGGTGTCGCCCTTGCCGATGCGGATCATGTGGTCGCGGTTGGCCATCCGTGACAGCGCGGCCATCGGCTCGCCCTGGGAGCCGGTGCACACCAGGGTGATCTTGTGGTCCGGGAGTTTCTCCAGCTCCTTCGTGCTCACGACCAGACCGGAGGGGACCTTCAGATAGCCAAGGTCACGGGCGATGCCCATGTTGCGGACCATCGACCGGCCGACGAAGGCGACCTTGCGGCCGTGCTGGTGGGCGGCGTCCAGGACCTGCTGGATCCGGTGCACATGGCTGGCGAAACTGGAGACGATGACCCGGCGCGGCGCAGTGCGCATCACCTGCTCGATCGCCGGGTTCAACTCCCGCTCGGAGGTCGTGAAGCCGGGCACTTCGGCGTTGGTGGAGTCGGTGAGGAACAGGTCCACGCCCTCCTCGCCCAGGCGGGCGAAGGCACGCAGATCGGTGATGCGGTCGTCGAGAGGGAACTGGTCCATCTTGAAGTCGCCGGTGTGCAGCACCATCCCGGCCCGGGTGCGGATCGCGACCGCGAGACTGTCGGGGATGGAGTGGTTGACCGCCACGAACTCGCAGTCGAAGGGCCCGAAACCACGCCGGTCGCCCTCCCGCACCCGCACCGCGCGCGGCCGGATGCCGTGCTCCTTGAGCTTGGCCTCCAGGAACGCCAGCGTCAGCTTGGAACCGACGATGGGGATGTCGCGCCGTTCGCGCAGGAGGTACGGCACGCCGCCGATGTGGTCCTCGTGGCCATGGGTGAGGACGATGCCCACGACGTCGTCCAGCCGGTCCCGGATCGAGGTGAAGTCCGGCAGGATCACGTCCACGCCGGGCTGGGTCTCCTCGGGGAACAGCACACCGCAGTCGACGATGAGCAGCTTGCCGGCGTGCTCGAAGACGGTCATGTTGCGGCCGACCTCACCCAGACCGCCCAGGGCGATGACCCGCAGCCCTCCCTCGGGAAGGGGCGGGGCGGCTTTCAGATCGGGGTGCGGATGACTCATACCCCTGACGGTACCCGGAGAGCGGGCAGAGTGATCCATTGCCCGTGTGATCTACCGAGCGCTGAGCGGTCGTCAACGGGGAGACACCCTCCGGTGGGCGTGACAATGAACCGTCCGGGTGCCCGACCGCCGGTACTCCCGTGACCCCGCGGCCCTCGCCTGCGCCGCATGCGGCTCCCTCGCAACGACGCTCTTGCCCTCCTTGGCGGCATCCTGAGCCTGGGAGAGGTGGCGTGCCTTGCGTATGACCAGGATCTGTGTCGGCAGTCTCCTGGACCATGGGCCAGTCTCCTGCGCCAGTTGATCGTCAGTAGTTGTGTGACTTCTGCTGCTGGTGCGCCAGTTCCCCGCCGGGGCCCGAAGCTGGAACCGTTGCTGCTGTCTGATGATGAGCGGGCGGAGTTGGAAGATGAACCCGTCGGGCGACATCGGCCCAGGCCTTGTCCTCCCTGCGGGCGCGGATCGTGCTGGCCTGTGCGGGGCCGGAGATGCCGCCGATCGTGGCGGTCGCGCAGGCTTTTTGAACTATCAGGTTGCCCGCGCCGGCACCTCAAGGCAGCGGCATCGAGCGCAGAGAGCCGTGCGTTCGTGCCATGACGACGACGTGGCGTGCGGTGTCGCCGGGCACGATGAGCAGGGGGCCTTCGCCGTCCCTCGTCTGCGGATAGGACGCGGACATGGCGGGGGCGGCGGCTCCGGTCGCCTGTGGCCCGGTGTGCAGGTCGATCGTGATCACGCGGCCTCGCGTGACCCGGTCGTTGCCGGGGGTGAAAGTCACGAACCGACCGTCGGTGAATGCGCCTTCGGGTGTGGTGTCGTAGTAGCTCCACAGCCTGCGCCGGCTTTTGAGGTCATAGGCGTTCCAGTCGCCCGCGCTCGAGTCCTCCGCGCTGGCCTCGAACAGCATCAGCACGCCGTCGGGGGAGATCAGGGCACGTACGGGCTTCTGCCCGGTGTCCTTCGGTGTCGGCAGTGGCTCAAGCGTCGTCGGGTCCAGACGCCGCATGGGCGGGAAGACGTCCTCGGCCGACAGCGGACTGCCGGTGCACACCAGGTAGTGGCCGCCGGAGGCGAGGTGCGGGCATGCCGTGCCCGGGGGGCTGGTCGCCACGGTGTCGCCGGTTCGGGCGGTGCGGGCGGTGACTCTTCTGCCGTCGGTGGTGTAGACGCGCCCGCCGAACGCGGCGATGCCCTCGACCGGATCCGCTGCGACGTCGCGGCGCCACAGGGGCGTGCCGTCCGAGGCGCGCAAGGCGGTGAGAGCGACATTGCCGGCGGTGTGAAGCGGCGCGTCGAAAGCGTAGACGGTGCCGTCCGCCGCGCCGATACCGACGTAAACACGCCCCACGGCCAGCCGCTTGGTCCAAGCAGCCCGGCCCGTCCGCAGATTCGCGGCCTGGAGTACACCGCCAACGCCGCTCACCGCCCGCTCGTGAGCCGAGTCGACGACGAGCCCCGCGCTCTTGCCACTGCCGGCCGCCAGCACCTGCCAGGTGATTTTCCCGTTCGCCCGGGACCGCCCGACCAGGCCACCGGAACGAGTGGCGCACACGACCTGGTGTGCCGTCGCACCACAACTACCCGACGCCTCCTGCCGGGACAGACCCGTGCTCCACGCACGCCACGGACCAGACCACCGGCGACTGAGCCGCCGTAGCCCCCGAGAGGCCGGACGAAGTAGCGGCGGACGGGCGGGCGGTCCCAGTCGGCGCACACCCGGTGCCCATCGGCGCGCACAACGCCACGAACGCCACGAACAGTGCCGCATGTATCCGACCCAGACGCCCCATTCTGCTCCCCCCTGTGCGCGTCGGTCATCCTCGCACGAGCTGCCCATCCTGTCCGCCTCGTTGACCGGATCGTGGCGGGGGCGGGCGCGGCTGGATCGACAACCGGCGCCACGGCGGGCGCGCTCTCACCGGGCAGAAGGGCAGGTCCTCCCGACATTGGCCCAGGGGTCTCCCGGCGCACCAGCGGCCAGGACCTTCCCTGAGGACGACTCCCCCGCGGATGCCAACCCGGACGCCTCCGCGCTGACCTGCACGCACGGCGGTCGGCTCCTGTGCCGGTGGTGCATGGGAAGTGGTGCAGGAGAAAAGGGGGATCAGCGTGAGGTTCACCAGCGTCCGCACCTGACCAGCCGTTAGCGCTGCTGCTCACGGACGCCGACATGAATTCCACCGTCTTCGGCCTCTGCCGTCTTCTGCCCGGCGTACACCAGCCGACCTGTGGGCCGCACCCCCGAAAACGCCCCAGCGCACCGGTCCGCACCGGCGGCAGCAGCTATGTGCCATCGCCGGTCCGCTGGGCTGGACCCTGCCCGACCTCTTCGAGGTCGCCGATGAGCCGTACTCGCAGGAGTTCCGCCCGGTGCCGCACTGCCGCCGCCTTGGGTGGCTCTTCGCTGCTGCTGTCCCCTTGACCACCGCTCAGCTGATCGACACCGCCGAGCAGGCGGACCGGCTGAGTGTGCGTGAAGATCACGGCGCTTGGCAGCCCGTCTCGCAGGGCTTTACCCAGGAGTGCCCGGACTTCCCCTGACAGCAAGAGCTGCTTCGGTTCCTTCCGGCATAGGTCGGGCGCCTTCGCACGACGTCCGCTCCAGAGCCGTAGTCCTCAGCCGGGCTCGCGCTCATCGCTCAGCGCGAGCCCCGTCGGCAGACACCCGCGTCCGGCATCAATTAGTGAGGGCACGGCATCCCAGCTCTCGGCCGACGAAAGCGGACCGTCGTCGTTCGGTGGGTGCGCGCTGCCGAACGTCCGCGCCGTCTTCGGGCTGGTAAAAGTCCAGGCCATGACGTTGACAGCGGTTTCGCGGCCGACGATGAGCGGGTCATGGCGTGCGTGGGGAGCTGCGCCGCCCCTAGGGACCACTTCGCCGTTTGCGTCGGCGGTCGAAGTGATGAGCGGGGTGAACAACCTTGCACCGACCCCTAGGCGTACCGACTAGTCGGTACTAGCCTCTGGCCACGCTCTCGGAGCCGGGCGCACCGAGCCCCCGTCGCCGTGACGCCACACCCGGTTTCCGTTTCCGTACCAGCAGGAGGAGCCGTATGTCCGCCACACCGACGGCGTTCGACGCCGACAGACCTACGCCTGATGGGCCCAGCGTGGGTGCCCGCGGTCCGCTGACCCGCCTGTACCGCCGCGATCTCGCCGACTATCCGCCCACCGGTCGCCGTATGGCGTATCTCGCGATCGTGGTCGTCACCACCGTCGTGCTGTACTACATGCTCTACATCCAGTACGCGGTGGCGACGTCGATCATCACGCACTTCGACATGACGTACCGCTACTTCGTCTGGGTCTCGGTGGTCGGCAATGCGATCGGGGCATTCGCCTCACTCGTCGCCGGTCTCGCTGATCGCTGGGGCCGGGCGAATCTGGTGGTCTACGGGCTGCTGATCGCCTCACTCCTGGTCTTCTTCGGGCTGCCGAACGCGGCGAGCAAAAGCGCCTACATGGGGCTCTTCGCGCTCGTCAGCTTCATCGAGGGCATTGTGCTGGTCGCCACCCCCGCGCTGATCAGAGACTTCTCCCCTCAGCTCGGCCGGGCCACCGCGATGGGGTACTGGACGATGGGACCGGTCATCGGCTCTCTGGTGGTCACCACCGTCACCAGCAACACCCTCGACACTGCGACCTGGCAGGACGAGTTGCGGTATTCGGCGATGGCAGGCTTCATCGTGTTCGTCGTGGCGATCTTCGCACTGCGCGAGCTGTCCCCGGCGCTGCGCGACCAGACCATGGTGTCGCTGCGGGACCGGGCACTGGTCGAAGCGCGCGCCAGGGGGCTGAACACCGAGGCGGTGCGCCGCGGCGAGTGGCGACAGATGATGCGCCTGGACGTGCTGGGATCGGCCTTCGCCATCGCCGTGTTCCTGCTGCTCTACTACGCGGCGGTCGGCAACTTCGTCGTCTACTTCGCGACCACCTTCGGCTACACCGAACAGCGCACCAACGCGCTGGCCAACTGGTACTGGGGCGCAAATGCCATCGCCCTGGTCCTGGTAGGCCTGCTCTCGGACCGCCTGAAGGTCCGCAAGCCATTCATGATCTTCGGCGCGGTCGGCTCCATCGCCGTGACCGCGATCTTCGCCACCCGCGCCACCCACGTGGCGACCGACTACTACACCTTCGCCTGGCTGTTCATCGGCATCGGAGTCTTCAGCGGCATCGCCTACGCACCCTGGATGGCGAGCTTCACCGAGACCGTGGAGAAGCACAACCCGGCAGCAACGGCGGCGGGCTTGGCCGTGTGGGGGTGGACAGTGCGCATCGTCGTCGCCGTCTCCGCAGCCTTCATCCCGGTGCTCGTGACGTCCGTGACTCCGCTTGTGGAGCACGGCGCCGAGGTCAAAGCTGCCTCGGCTCAGGCCGCGCCCGCGCTCACCATCATCAACGCGCATCCTCAACTCTTCGCCGAACTGAACAAGTACACCCCGACCACGGTGCCACCCGCACTTGGCGCCCGCGCCGTAAAGGAAGTCGGTGCGGCGAACCTGGCTGTCGTACAGAAGGCCGCGCCGCAGCTCAAGTTGTTGCGGGAATACGGACCTCAGGTCCAGAAAGCGTCGAAGGATGGACCCGGCGAGTGGCGCAACTGGTGGTGGATCTGTGTCGGCGGCCAGGTGCTCTTCCTGCCCTTCGTCTTCGTGATGGCAGGCCGCTGGAGCCCGAAGAAGGCGCGTGAGGACGCCGAGGCACACCAAATCGCGGTCGACCGCGAACTGGCAGCCCTCTCCGCGGCCGAGAAGTGACCGGACGCGGGGCCGGCAGCCGTGGACGGATTGACCGGCCCCGCGGTCATGGGTGGTCGAGGGTCGCGAGGCTCTGGGGATGGTCGACACCGAGGACCGCGGACGTGGTCCCGCGATGCGCGCGAGGGCGGCGAGGGCGCTGCTGCCACTGGGGTCGGAGCCGGCGCTGGTGGCATTGAGTTCGGCGTTGGCGAGGACGGCGCGGACGGCCAGGGCGCGCGGGTCCTCGGTGCCGTAGGTGGCGGACCCACGCAGGCCGATGATCTCCAGGGCCTCTCTGCCCCGCGCCGCCTGCTCGGGCCGCCCTGTAGCGGCCGCGTTCCTGATGGCCCGCAACGCCAGGTCGAAGGCGGCGTCGAGGGAGAGAGGGTTGGTCGCCGGCGATCTCGCAGAACGTCCGGGCGGCCTGCGCGAAGGAAGTCGTGGCTCCTTGGTCCTGCACGCCGGCCATAGTCGCCCTAACGGCCGCCCGCACCCAGTTGATCATCAGCCGGACCGCGGCTTCCTCCTCCTTCCCGTCCCTGTCCGCAGGCCAGGACCCGCCCATGGCGCCGAGCGCTTCCTCCGCCGACTCGGCCCACCTGCCGGCGTCCCGTGCGTTGCCCGAACGCAGGTTGACGGCGGCGAGATCGGCGAGGATGCGGGGCCGCAGGGACTGCGCGCCTTCCCGCGTCTTGCTCAGCCCCGTGACCAGCGCCGACCGGGTCTGGTCCAGTTACTCGTGCTTGGCGAGGAGCACAGCCGCGTCGCTCCAGACCTCGGCCCGGCAGGCCTGCGGACCGGCCTCCGCCAGTTGCAACAGCCGCAGGCCCAGCCATACGACGCGCAGGGAGGACGCTTCGAACCGGAGCGCCAGCAGCACCGTCACGGTGCAGCTTGCCGGTCCCCCGCAGGACCGCCGACGGCGAAGGCCACGGAGGGAGCGGATGGGCGGGAGGCCGCGGACCAGCGGGATGAGAGCTTGGCTGCCGTGAAGGTTCGCGGCGGAGACGCCGATCGACGGGGGGCAACCCGCGGCGGTCGACGATCAGGTGGGTTTGTCCGTGCCCAGCTCGTATCAGTACATCCGCACAACTGAAGGGGTGGGACCCGTGTGGGTCCGGCGGGGTGATCGCACGCCCGGGGCCGGTGAAGTGACGCGATCCCGGGCGTTTTCCGTACCGTCGGCGCTGGTAGCGGTTGCCACGCGCCGTCACAGGTGTGCCGAGGCCTCCTCCTGCAGCAGCGCGGAGATCTGGTTTGTGTCGTCGAAGATGCGCATGACGCCCTGGATGTCGGGGGCGGTGGCGGAGTTGACCAGTTCAACGAAGATGACCACATGGCCGTCGTCGGTCAGCAAGTAGCCGGCCTGGCTCTGGTCCGCCACGGCGAGCCGGCCGTTGAGCCGGTCCAGGCCGATGACGGTACCCGGTTTGGCGAAGACCTTGCCTCTGGCCGGGCAGTGAGTGCAGGAGCTCGCGTTCGAGCCATCGACCCCCAGAATGGGCAGCGACAGCCGGAAGGCGGTCGCATCGGGAGTGTGCAGCCAATAGGCGAGAACCTGGGCGAGGCCGACTGGCGTGGCCTTCTCTGTCGCGTCGCCGCCGCGTCCGTCATCGAGTTGGAACTGCGTCGGGTCGACGTGCGCGACCCGGGTCAGGAAGTCGTGCTCGACCCCGAATCCGCCGGCGAAGCAGTCCTTGCTGCCCCGCAGACCGGCCATGTTGCACAGGGCCAGGTTTGCGCCGAGGTTGTGACTGACCTTCAGGATCAGCTTGGCGTACTGCCTGTAGGGCGGGGAGATATAGGCGGCCACCCGCGAATCATGGTCGTAGGAGGCGGGCAGTTTGCGCTCCGGGTTGGGGCCGGTCTGCCGGGCGCTGACGGTGACGCCTGCCCGGCCGAGCGCCTCGATCAGCGCGGTGCGGCCAAAGGCATTGGGATCCTGGACGGGTGAGGTCCTCAGGACGGGCTGCGTCCCGGCCGCGATCTGCCCGGACACGGTGATCTTGGTGCCGTCCGGGGAGGCCTTGACCGCGATGTTCGTCGTACCGCCGGCGGCCACCGTCTGCACCTTGAAGTCGACGCTGTACGGCTTGACCTGCGGGCGCCAGAACAGCTTGGCCGGGTGCCCGGCGGTGGTGGGGGTGGTGAGCAGGTCGATGAGGTTGTCGTTGATGATCAGCGGGGTGGGCTGCGGGTCCAGCTCCGGGGGCGTGAAGATCCTGGGATCGACGACGACGTCGCCCTGGACGCGGGTGATGCCCGCCTCGCGCACCTGCCGGGCGATCTGGTCCACTCCGGCGAGCGGGTTCTCCGGGGTGAGCGTGGCACCGGGCAGGTCGTTGGCGGACGTGTGGTCGATGTCGGTGTAGTCCACCGAACCGTCGGGCTTGGTCCGCCCGCCCATCGTCAGGTCGCCTTGGGCGACCAGTGCCAGGTTCCCCTTCAGCGTCGAGCCGTGGCGCGTGCCCGCCGCGTACACGGGCGTGGTGAATCGGTGGCCTGGGCCCAGGCTGTGCCAAGCGGCCGAGAGGGTGACGAGTTTGGTGTCCGAGCCGGGGACGAAGGACTGCCGCGCGAACTGGGAGTGGATCACGTACCCGTCCGAGGGGTCGACCTCGTAGACGCCCCATTGCGCACTCTCGTAGCCGGGCTTGTGCATGATCGCCTCGACGGCGGGCGGGAGGTCGCTGACGTGCCCCGTTCCGCGTGTGCGTGCCGGCGCGGCCGCCAGAGCCACAGGAGCGGTGACGGCCACGCCCGCCAGGGTCACGATCGTCGCGCAGGCTGCGGCCCAGGGCCGCATCCGACTACGGAACATCGATTTCATGCACACCGCCGATTCGAGGAAGCAGTCCAAACCGAAAAGCCGTGAGGTATACGACAAATTCGGCAGAATCGTACGGGCCAGGCCCCACTCACCCTTCCGGCTGCACTCCCCGATGACGGCATGTCGGGCGCAGATCATCCCTTCAGCCGATCACAGCCGAGCCCGCGCCGCCGGCCCATCACACAGGGTCGGTTCGCGTCACAGAAGGGCCCTGAGACGACGATCGATCCGCCGTGCAGGTTCGCCGTCCAGCGGCACTCCCACGCCGTACCGACCCTGGGGGCTGGCGGCAGTACACGGTGAGCATGCATGGCGATCCCTCACAGCGGGTCTGAGCAGCCGCCGGCTTGCTGACCGCGGTCCTGACAGGGGCGGACGTCCCGCGGAAGAGCCGTTTGTGCTTCCTCGCGTTCCACGGCGGGCAGTGATCGGCGAGAGGCCGGCAGGTCGACCGATGGCCCGGTCGCAGGGGCGGCCCTCATGGACCGTCAGGCCGCCCCTTCGCATCCGCGTCGGCCTTGCTGTCCTGACCAGCCGCAGACGATGAGCAGGTTGCGGTGGCCGGTGTTGAGGCCGGCCGACTGCGTCAACACCGCCTCCGCTCTGCACACCGTCTTCGTCTTCCTGCACATCCACCACGACCCACCCCACCCCCGGCCTGCCCGCCTGCCGGGTCCGCTCAGGGAGTTCGGCGGGCCTTCCCGGGACAGGCGGCCCAGGGGGCGGGGTTCAGAGGACCGGCTGCGGTGGTCAGATCTGGCTGGCCCCGCCGTCGACGTATATCTCGGCACCGGTCATGCAGCTGCTGGCCTCGCCGCAAGGAAACTCAGGACGCCGGTGACGATGGTGGCATTTTCGGTGGCGCGCAGAAGGCGTTCGGCGTCACCGAGGTTGTCGCCGCCCAGACCGGGTATCCACAGGGCCCCCAGCCCTGCTGGTCGAGTTCGGCCGCAGCCTCGCGGATCTCGACGTGGTCAAGGTGCAGACGGTGTTCCGGACTCCAGATGCCGGTGGTGCCGATGTCCATGGCAGTGCCTTCCTCCACCGCGGTCCGTGCGGCGTGTGGGTGGTGCGTCCGGTCGCGGCGGGCCGGCCCTGGTGCGCCGTCCTGCCGACCGTTCAATGCCCTTCACCACAAACCAGAAAGATGACGCGTCAACTATCTGCCTGTGTGTGCCACCCAGCCCACGCTCCCCTTCACGGCGCGCACTGGAATCTTGCCGACGGTGCCGCACCGGGGTGCCGGCTCTTGGGCTTCAAGGTCACCTTCAAGCCCCACGCGGTCCCCCAGGGTCAGCATTCGTTCGCCCTCGGCGCGAGCCGTGCGCCCGGGGTGAACGAGCCGATCGGGCGGTGGGGCACTGGCCCCGCACTCACCTGGGCGCCTGACCAGGGCCTCAGGACAGGACCCGCGGACGAGGCTCGTCGGCGCTACCGGGACGCCGGCGACCCGGAATACAGTCTCCGGCAACCTGCTCGGCCATCTTGGCCAATCTGAGGTATGGGTGGAGACAGCATGCTGCACGCTGTCCCCTCCCCCAGCCCCCGGGGTGCCACGAAGGAGTGCGCAATGGGTAAATACGAGGACGTCTTCCACGCCAGCAGCGAAGACCCGGAGAGCTTCTGGCTTGCGGCTGCGCAGGGCATCGACTGGGATGTCGCTCCGCGACGCGCCCTGGACGCCTCCGGCGCCCCGTTCTACCGCTGGTTTCCCGACGGGCGACTGAACGTCTGCTTCAACGCGCTGGACCGTCACGTCGAAGCGGGACACGGCGATCAACCCGCACTCATCTACGACTCGCCCGTGACCGGCACCCGGCGCACCTACAGCTACACCCAGCTGAGGGACGAAGTCGCGACCTTCGCAGGAGGGCTGGCGCGACTGGGCGTGGGGCAGGGCGACCGTGTGGTGATCTACATGCCGATGGTCCCCGAGGCCGCCATCGCAATGCTGTCCTGTGCACGGATCGGCGCGGTCCACTCGGTGGTCTTCGGCGGGTTCGCCCCGCACGAACTCGCCCTCCGCATCGACGACGCCGCCCCCAAGGTCGTCGTCTCCGCCTCCTGCGGCATCGAGGGCAAGCGGGTCATCGCGTACAAGCCGCTGCTCGACCGAGCCATCGAACTCGCGGTCCACAAACCGCAAAAGAACGTGATCCTGCAACGCCCTCAGGAGCGAGCCGAGTTGGGGACCGACGATCTCGACTGGGCCGACCTGGTAGCCGCGGCACCACCGGCCGACTGCGTGCCCGTCCCTGCGAACGCCCCCCTCTACATCCTCTACACGTCTGGAACGACCGGAAAGCCGAAGGGAGTTGTCCGCGACAGCGGCGGGTACGCGGTGGCCCTGCACTGGTCGATGGGTGCGGTGTACGACGTGGGCCCAGGCGAAACGATGTTCACCGGATCGGACGTCGGCTGGGTCGTCGGCCACTCGTACATCGTCTACGCCCCGCTGCTGGTCGGCGCGACCACGGTCCTGTACGAGGGCAAGCCGGTCGGCACTCCGGACGCGGGGCAGTTCTGGCGCGTCGCCGCCGAGTACCGCGTCAAGTCGATGTTCACCGCGCCCACAGCTTTCCGGGCCATCCGTAAAGAGGACCCGAAGGGGCTGCTCACCGCGAATTATGACATCTCCGGCCTGCGCTACCTCTTCCTGGCAGGCGAGCGCCTCGATCCCGAGACGTACCACTGGGCGAGCACCCTTCTGGACATCCCGGTGATCGACCACTGGTGGCAGACCGAGACGGGCTGGCCCATCGTCGCCAACCCGATGGGCATCGAAGCCGCGCCCGTCAAGCCCGGTTCACCCACCCGCCCGCTGCCGGGCTGGGATGTCCGCGTCGTCGACCCCTCGGGCGATCCGGCACCCCCGGGCGTCGACGGTGCCATCGTCGTGAAGCTCCCCCTGCCGCCGGGCGCCCTGCCCACCCTGTGGAACGACGACGACCGCTACGTCGCCTCCTACCTCTCCGCCTTCGACGGCTACTACCTCACCGGCGACAGCGGACACATCGACGACGACGGCTACGTGTTCGTCATGGGCCGTACGGACGATGTCATCAACGTGGCCGGACATCGACTGTCCACCGGCAGCATGGAGGAAGTCCTGGCGGCTCATCCCGATGTAGCGGAATGCGCAGTCATCGGCGTCGCTGACGCTCTGAAGGGGCAGATCCCGCGCGGTTTCGTCGTCCTCAAAGCCGGCACCAGCCGCGAGGCGAGCGAGATCGAGGCCGAACTGGTCCAGCTCGTGCGCGACCGCATCGGCGCCGTTGCGTCACTCAAGAGCGTTGCGGTCATTGCCGCCCTGCCGAAGACCCGATCGGGAAAGATCCTGCGCAAGACGATGCGCGGCATCGCCGACGGCCACGACGAGCCCATCCCTTCCACCGTGGACAACGCGAGCGTCATCGAAGCTCTCCGCCCCGTTCTGCGCAGCCAGGATCCCACCCCTTGACCGTCGGCCAAGGGCCGCCTGACCGCCGGTGGACGTCAGGCGGCAACCGGCGGCCCAACTCCGCACCTACCGTGCCACCTACGAACGCCGCAACCCGGTCCTCAACCGTGACCGGCAAGCCGCGACATTCGCCGAGTGGTACCTGGACTGGCTCACTCACGAGGAATCGCTGAACACGCCCGAACAGCGCCGAGCCGCCCTGCAGAAAAGACACGCGGGCGTGGACAGACCCATCTGGTTTCGCTGGTTCGCCTCCTAGAGTCCAACAACCACTGCGTTAAGGTCGGGCAAGGAACAGATGGCGGCGGCGGGCTGAGCGCATTGGCTTGGGGCCGCCGTGGTGTGGCTGGTGACGGGCCGGTGCGGCAGTATGCGGCCTGATACTACCGAGGCCCAGTCAACACGAACCCACGTACGACACCGGCGGGCTGCGGGTGACCTCGGCAACTGCCTCTTGGACTTCGGGACGCCGAGGCCATCGGACACCCCTGTGCAAGCGGAACCGACCGAGGCGAGGATGACGACGTGTTGGTCGTGACTGCCGTCCTGGAAGCCCCCGATACCGCCGCTGTCCCTTTATGACCGGAGGTGGAGCTGCCTCCCTACCAGTTAATTGCTCTCTCAGCCAGCATGTCCTCACCGGAAGTCTGCAGCGCGCTGACCATGCTGACCGCCTACAACGCGCGGACCGGTGATGAAGACCGCCCCCTAATAGGCGCTGGCGAGGCGATTCGACGGCTACTGGACACAGACAAGATCATCGCACCAGGAGGTCTGCGCGTTCACGACACCCGCGTGAGAGGCGATCTCCCAGTAATCCTGCACACCGTCCAGAAGGAACTGCAAGGCTTTTCCCTCCCTCACCAAGCCTGGGCCACGCGCCATGTTTCGACCCTCGCCGACCCACTGGCAGCCAGACTCGACGAAGATCTGGCCATCTGCGCACCACTACTACCGGCTACTCCTGGCCGACTCGCCCCCTGACCACCCCTGACCGATCCCGAAAAGTCTGTGCCACAGCCTGACTTCGGCAGACGGCACCAGCGGGCTTGGGCACGAGGTGAGCGCCGTGTCCGCCGCCCACCTCGACTGGACCGGTCAGGTCAGCCGTCAACCACGGGGCCTTCCCGCACTGGCGTCAGCTCCGAGCTTGAAGCTGAACTCCCGGTCACGCATGGGGGATGACGGGGGTCGGGGCGCAGCAGAGTTCTGATGCGTCCGTGCTTCGGTGGGGGGTGCCGCGATGATGTGTGGTGCCGTGGTCGCGGGCTAGTTCGCCCATCGCCGCATGCAGCGCGCCTTCCAGGACTGAAGGTTGATTCAGGGTGCCACGTCCGTCGGGTGGACAGATCCAGCGCAGGTCACCCCAGCGGCAGTGCGGAGCAGGCGTTGCGATCCAGCCGCCCGTGGTGAGGTAACGGATGTTGTGTCCGACCCAGATGCTTGAGGGGTCATGCGGCAGGAAGAAGCCGACGTGCTGTCTCCTGCTGTCGAGCAGCGCGGGGCCGGGTTCGACGCGAGGCACGCAGGACAGAACGTCGGCAGTACGCAGCCCGAGGCAGGCGGGAACGATCAGCACGTCCCAGAATCGCCCCGCGGCCAGAAGGTGGATGCCTGTGGTGCCGTGCTGCCAGTCGCTCTTGCACAAGCCCGGCTCGCGAGCTGCAGCAGCAAGCCACTCGACCGCGTTCGTCCAGCGCGTAAGCGCCATCCCCAACCTCCTGCGTCCTGGCGGGCCGCACAACCCGGCCGCCATCTGACCCGACCGATCACTTGATCACCCCGCGCGCGACAGGTGGCGGCACGCTGCCCCGACCGAGCACTCCCACCGAACCGACGCCGCTGCCACGCAGACCCGCACTGCGCGCGTCTTCGTTCCCCAGCCGTCGGCAGGATGACTCGTCGAGGAGTGCGGCACAGCCGGCGGGGTCCGAGCCGACTGTCACCCCTGACGCAATGAGTGATCACTCATCGCCACTGTTTGCCTGTGTGCGACATGCGTTGAAAGTGCGTGAGCGCCCAGTGAAACGGTGCGTGGAAGGGAGGACCAGAGGGGAGGTGCGCAGTTCACCGCATACAGCGAGCGCCAGCGCACAAGGACGGCGAACAAACGGGGACAAGCGCTGTCACGCGCCCCCTTGCGCATACCGCCTTGAGGCACGCAGGAGGCGAACTCGGGGCACGGTCCACCCGTCACACAACGTGCGATGAATGTGACGGAAGAGGATGGTGAGCAAATGGGACCCCACCCCCGATGCCACGCGCCGAGGCTACGGCGAGACGCCGTCGCTGCGATTCCGGGCCGTCTCCTGCCGGCGGCTGGGGAACGAAGGCGCGCGCAGTGCTGGCCCGGGAATCCACTCTCGACATGTTCTTGAGCAGCGCAAACACCTCCACCTGACGAAGCGGTGCCACTTCCTGATCTACAGCCAGGAGCGGAGCCGTCGGAGAAAGACGGGAGCGAGCGTCGAAGATCGCTGGGTAGAGTGCAGGCGCTTTGCCCCGATGACCACGTCGCCGAGGAGGCCGTCCCATGGAACCCGTCACGCTGATCACCGGTGGCTCGACCGGAATCGGCGCCGCCACCGCCCGCGCCCTGATCAAGCAGGGCCACCGCGTGGCCGTCACCGGACGCGACGCGGGCAAGCTGGCCGCTTTCGCCACCACCGTTGGGGCGGGCGAGCGGCTGCTGACGATCACCGGCGACGCCGGCGAGGCAGATGACGTCGCCGCCTCCGTCCGCCATGTGCTGGCCACCTGGGGCCAGTTGGACAACGTCATAGCCAACGCTGGTTTCTCCCTGCCCGGCAACTTGGAGACCCACGCCCCTGAGGACATGCGCAACATGATCCTCACCAACGTCCTGGGCCCCGCCCTGCTGATCAAGGAGACCCTGCCCCACCTGAGGACGTCCAAGGGTCGAATCGTGATCATCGGCTCG
This sequence comes from Streptomyces sp. NPDC085900, assembly GCF_044540925.1. Classification (NCBI taxonomy): domain Bacteria; kingdom Bacillati; phylum Actinomycetota; class Actinomycetes; order Kitasatosporales; family Streptomycetaceae; genus Streptomyces; species Streptomyces sp. NPDC085900. The sequence goes on from NZ_JBITSP010000012.1 coordinate 282,081, forward strand.
GTCGCCGGCGTCCGCCACACGCCCGGCAACCTCTACTCCGTCACCAAGTGGGCCGCCCACGCCCTCGCCGAGAACACCCGCCTCCTGGTCGGCCAGGACGGAGTCGGAGTCACCGTTGTCGCCCCCGGCGTCGTGGACACCCCCTTCTGGCACGCCCGCGGCGGCACCCCCGAGGCAGCCGCCACGATGACCGCCGAGCAGATCGCGGACACCATTGTGTTCGCCGTGAACCAGCCCGCAGAAGTGGACATCAACCACATCACGGTGCGGCCGACGGGGCAGGTTGGCTGAGGTAGAACTCCAAGGGCCGTACGGGGAGTGGCCGTTGGCTCCGCCATCCATCGTGTGGCGCGGGCCAGGTCGCCTTCGGATCTGGTTCACCTTCCTCTGGGCCCGCTGATCGGCTGCTGGACCGCAGTCCGCAGCAACGGCTGCGCCGGATGAGCGAGCGGGCCGGGTGGTCGGCGCGCGGTGCGGCTTCCGGGGCGCGGCCTCGCTCGCGCTGGCCCTTTCCGTGCCGACACCGCTCGACTTCGGCGGGGACTTCCTCGACCGAGGGTTTCGGCATTCTTGGTGAGCCGCTCATCGGAAGCGCAGGCGCCGTGCACGGCGACCATCGCCCCAGACGTCCCGCCGCATGTACTCCCGGCCTGATGTGACGTGCGGTGTGTACTGCCTGATCAGCGTGCTCCACTGGCCGGTGGTGGCGGGCCGCCTGTGGGGCACGCCACCTGGCACATGGGCCGCTGCGCCCGTCAGATGGTGGACCGGGCGCCGGGGAGTGCTTCGCCGAAATCGATCTCGGCATATCTGCGCTTGAGTCCGGCGGCGGTTCCGCTCGTGGTCGTGGATCCGCTGATCACGGGCCCGGAGGCGGATCCCCGGGCGGTCCACAGCAGACCGTCGGAGTTCTCGCCGGGGGCACCCACCATCACGTCCGCCTTGCCGTCCTTGGTGACGTCGACGAGGTGGGTGGCGGCGCCGAAGTCGTCACCGCTCTCGGCGGTCCCGGGCACGCCACTGGTGTTCTGCGTGTAGGCCCGCGAACCGGTCGTGGTGAGACCGGCGGCGGATCCGCGCAGCAGCGTCACCCCGCCCGCGTACTTGGCGGACCCCACGGACTCCCCCGGCGTGCCGACCAGGACGTCGGCGTACTTGTCGCCGTCGGTGTCGCCGACACCGAGGGACATCCCGAACAGGTCACCGTCCTCGCCGGCGCCGGGCACACCCGCGGTGTCCTGGTGAATGATCTGCGGTTTCTGGCCGGGTGTGATGCCCTGCGCGCTCCCGTAGAGCACCTGGATCTCACCGCCGCGATGGGCGGGGGTGGCACCCGACGTCAGGGACGCGTCGTAGGGCACGCCGGTGACCAGGTCGCCGTAGCCGTCGCCGTTGATGTCGCCGATCTGCCCGGACAGGCCGTCGGCGAGCGGCAGTTCGGTGTAGCGGCCGTCGTCGCCCTCGGCGTAGACGGGTCCGCTCACGTCCCCGTCAGTGGGGCCCGGCAGCCAGAAGCGCTCGGCCCGTCCGTCGCCGTCGACGTCCCCCATGACGACACCGCGGTTGGTCCCGAGGTCGTTCACGAAGTTCCTCCGCGCCGCGGCTCCGGTACGGGTGAAAGGCCCGGTGTAGGTGGTGGCGCCGCAGTTGCCGGTGACCGCGATGTCGGGTGCTCCGTCGCCGCCGACGTCACCCACGGCCAGACCGGCCCCGAACCCGCAGCCCTCGTCCAGCCCGGTCGGGGGTGAGATGGAGGCCCCGCCCTTGAGGCCGGTCGGGCCTCCCCACACCACGGTCAGCGAGCCGACGCCCCACATGGTGCCGGCGGACTCGGCCGGCGTGCCGACCAGCAGGTCGGCGTAGCCGTCGCGGTCGAGGTCTGCGGAGGTGACCGCCTCTCCGAACCCGTCCCATTCCTCCGGCGTGCCGGGTATGCCGGTGGTGGCCTGGGTGATGACCGTGCGGTGGGCGGCCGACACCCCGGTCGCAGAGCCGTAGAGCACGACGACCGCGCCCGCGGCGTCCACCGTGCCATTGGCAGCCCCGGGTGCCCCGACGGCCAGGTCGCGGTAACCGTCACCGTTGAAGTCGTCTTGTACGGCTGCGGTGTTGGCGCCCCGGTAAGGCGCCGCGGCTGAGGCCGGGCCTGCCGGCAGTACGACGGCGGTGAGCGTGGTGGTCGCGCTCACCGCGATCGCGGCGGTCAGGAAGCGCGGGGAGAACCTGCGCGAGGTACGGACGTGCGGGTGGTGGGACATGACGGCTCCGGGTTCGGGGGCGTGCGGTACGGGGCGGTTGTGCGTCACGGGCCGGTCACCACGCTTCCGAGGTGGGCAGCGCCGGCCGATCCGAGGCCCGCGCCGCCGGTGCTGACGCTGAGGGAGCCGGACGCGGTGACGGACGTGGCCGAACCGCGCAGTGACCACACCGCTCCCGCGCCGCCGTTCTCGCCGGAGGCGGCGACGACGAGGTCGCCGTAACCGTCCTTGTCGGTGTCGACGATCCGCACGGCCGAGCCGAAGGCGTCGCCGGTCTCCGAACTGCCCGGGACACTTGCGGTGTTCTGCGTCCAGACGCGGGCGTGAGCGACGTCCAGCTGCCCGGTGGTGCCGCGTACGACAGTGACGGCACCGCTCGTGCCGTTCTCTCCCGGCGCGCCGATCACGAGGTCGGCGCGGCCGTCCTTGTCGGTGTCACCGATCGCGACGGAGGCACCGAAGCGGTCCTTCGCCTCACCGGAGTCGGGTACGCCGGGCGTGTCCTGCGTGATCGTCTGGACCCTGCTCGGGGAGCCCGAGTACCCCGCGTCGTAGTAAATGGTGACCTGGCCGCCGAGCGACGTGTCCGGACTCTGCGAGGGGTCCTCGGGGGTGCCGATGACGAGGTCGGGGGAACCATTGCCGTCCAGGTCCCCCACCGCGGACGTGGTGCCGGCGGGCAGGTCGCCGCCCTCGAACCCGGCCGGGTCGGCGAAGTAGGTGCCGGGGTCGTCGCCGGTCCCGTCGTAGCCCCAGCCGCCGTCCGAGACGCCCCGGCCGTGGACGATCAGGCGGTCGTCATCGGTGTTCGGCAGGTCGATCGCCGTCAACGCGACGATGCCGTAGGCCGGGTTGAAGGCGTACCCGTTGCCAGAGGTCCCCGTCTGCGAGGACAGGTCGGCCGGTATGAAGGTGACGTCCGTATCGTTGGCGCCCACGGCGATCGACAGCTTGCCGTCGTTGACGGGGTTCAGGCCGTTGTAGGTCCCCACGGCCAGCGTCCGCCCGTACGCGTCGTGGGACGACGGCCACGGGTCCTCGACCGACTTCGCCTTCGTCAGGCCCGAGGACGTGCCGTAGACGACGGTGACCGAGCCGCCGCCGTCGTCGCCCGCGACGTCCTCACCGGGTGAACCGACGACGAGGTCGCTGTAGCCGTCCCGGTTGAGGTCGGACACGACGACGGCCGCGCCGAACCGGTCACCGGCCTCGGCCGCCCCCGGAACGCCGGCGGAGTTCTGCGTCACCACGGTGCGTCTGGAAGGATCGATGCCGTGCGCGGTGCCGTAGAGCACCACCACCGCTCCGGCCTGCGCGTGCCCTGCCACGGTGGCGTCCGGAGCGGAGATCACGACGTCGCGGTAGCCGTCCTTGTTCACATCGCCCGGTGTGCCGACGGCGGCCTCGGCACTCGCCACGGCCAGGGGCGTGAGGCCGGAAGCGAGCAGTGTCGCGGACATCAGCAGAGTGCGTTTGCGCACGGGCTACTCCAGAGAGCGTGAAGCGGGACGTGACATGGCGCCGTCATGGCAGTGCCCGCAAGACTCTCGGGATGGCGAAAAGGTTGTGCAGGTAGTCGATGTTTTTCCGGACAGTGGGGCCGGAGACCCGAACTCCCGGTGACACGGCCGCCGGCGGCACCCACGAGGCCCAGCCGTACCTGGTGGGTATCAGGTCAACTACCGCTTCTGGAGGCAGCTTTGCCGGACACGGTCAGCGAAGGGTTGGCGTGAGCAGGCAGGCCCTCTGCGAGGTGCCGCTGCAGGTGCCCCAAACATGTCTGTTCGTTGTGCAGGCCTTGTCGCGCCCCAGGGAGCAGAAGGGAGAACTGCTGGACTCCCTTGCACCCTGGCCGCGGGAAGGGGGCGAAGCGAACGCCGCGCCGTATTACGTGCCCTCACCGCGGCCGAGCAACACCTCAACCACGCCGGTGCCGACCGGCCAGCGGAAGCTGGGGAGGGCGTTTCGATGGTGTTCGAATGGATGGCCGGGATTCAAGGGCCGCGCCAACGGTGCGGCGTAAAGAGGTCGACTTTAGAAAGTTGCATCAGTCGACCGAGTGGCAGGCCCTCCCGGCGTCTGCACGATGTGGCGTTGAAATGGGGCCTCCGGGTCACGCGACTCAAGCATCACTTCCTGACCGGGCGGTCGGCACGTATCGTCCGGACATGGACACCATTGCCTCACCCCGCGTCCTCGTCATCGGGCTTGATCCGTATCGGTTGCCCGGGCCGTGGGATCCCGAGCCGGTAGCCAAAGCGATCGAGGCGGGACTGGCCAAGTTCGCCGAACATGACGTGTCCGTCGAGACCTGCCTAATCGGTCTTGATGGAAGTGACGACGTAGAAGTGGTCGTCGGGAATGCCCTGCGAGCCCATCCGTGGGAGTGCGTCACCGTCGGCGGTGGTTTGCGGCACTCAGACGATCAAGTTGAACTCCTCGAACAAGTCATCAACCTAGTGCGGCTGCACGCACCGGAGGCGGCCATCGCGTTCAACACCACCCCAGCCACTACCTACGAGGCCGCTGCCCGTTGGATCGAGTGACGACAACAATCCCAGCAGCTTGAGTCCCGGCTCCTCCCTTTCCCTGTCTGGGAATGGCATGGCGGTGTGCACAGGAGGATGCCGGACACATGAGCCCTTGGGCGTGGGCCGCCGACCGCGTTCGGGCCGAGCCGCGCGGATCCTCCAGCGCGTCTCGCACGAGCTTTGGCTGTCAGCGCGACGTGGCACACTGACGGCGCAGGCGGCGGTGAACGGGGGCGATCCGGTTGGGGTTGGAGATCGAGAGTCGGCCGTCGGAGTTGCCGTACATCGAGAGAGTGTGGCGCAGCCGCAGCATCGAGGTGGGCCGGATGACGTCGATCGCGGCATCACATTGGGAGCTTGTCTTCTGGGAGCACGACGGCCAGGTGCAGGCGGCCGTGGTGGGACCGGAGCCCAGGGCGTGTCTGGCTCCCGTCCCCAGGGATGCCACGTTCTTCGGTATCAGCTTCGCTCTCGGCACCTCGATGCCTCACGTGCCGATCAGCCGGCTTGTGGGTGGCAGCGCGGAGATCCCCGACGTGACGCGGCGCTCGGTGTGGCTGAAGGGTTCCGCTTGGCACGTGCCCGATTACGACAATGCGGAGACGTTCGTGCGCCGCATGGTGCGTGAGGGCATCGTGGACTGCGACCCGATCGTGCCGGCGGTGCTCGGCGGCATGACCCCCGATGTCTCTGAGCGGACCCTCCAGCGGCGTTTCGTCGCGGCGACGGGCCTCACCCAGGGGGCCATCCGACAGATCCAGCGTGCCCGCGAGGCGGCGGTTCTGATCCAAGACGGGGTGCCGGCGCAGGACGTCGTGCACCGGCTGGGCTATTTCGACCAGCCGCACCTGGCGCGGTCCTTGACCCGGTTCATCGGCCGGACCGCCACTCAGCTGAGAGCCCCGGACAGGGCGGAGCCGCTGTCGCTTCTGTACAAGCCCTCTTCCCCGGTGCCCGCATAGTCTTCCTGACGTAGCCGACGGGGTCGGCTCGCCCCGGCCGGAGCGCTCTTCGGCCGGGACCGGGCAGACGGCTCTGAACTCATCACGGAGGAATCATGCGCAAGGTCGTTTCGGGTCTGTTCGTCTCGCTCGACGGTGTCGCCCAGTCGCCGAACGAATGGCAATTCGCTTTCGACGAGGAGATGGGCGCGGCGCTGGGAAAGACGCTGGAGACGGCCGACACGATTCTGCTGGGCCGGACGACCTTCACCGAGTGGGCCGGCTACTGGCCGACGGTGACCGACGGCGAGGACGCCGGCTTCGCCAAGTGGATCAATGACTCACCCAAGTACGTCGTCTCCTCCACGCTGGACAGCGTGCACGACTGGGCGAACAGCTCGCTCATCAAGGGCGATCTGGCGGCCGCGATCCAGGAGCTCAAGGCGGGCGAGGGCAAGGACATCACCGTCGCGGGCAGCCCCACGCTGGTGCGTTCGCTGCTGGAGCAGAACCTGCTGGACGAACTGGTACTGCTGATCCACCCGGTGGTGGCCGGTGAGGGCCGCAAGAAGCTGTTCGCCGACGACGCCACTTTGAAGAAGCTGGAGCTGGTCAGCGCTCAGCCGACCAGCAGCGGAGTGATCATCGCGACCTATCGTCCGATGCGCTAGCGCGGTCGGCGAGGGCCGGGAACTCGCCGTGGATCTCCCGGCGCAGGGCGGGGCTGGCCAGTAGTCGCAGGCGAGACCGTGCGTAACTCAGCACCCGTCTAGTGGCCCATCCACGAGCTTGAGCAGAGGCTCAGTTGGACGGACGCCTACCACTGCTCAACTGCCCCACGCGACCGACCGCTGCGCAGTCTGTCCGGTCTTGGCCCGCCGCGCGCTGTGGGAGCTGCCAGACATCTGAGGAGCTAGGCGGGCAGGGGCTTCGCTCACACTTTGTTCTCAGTCTTGACCCGAGACGGTCCATGGCCCCGCAATCGTCCGAGCGCGTTTCGATTCCACCTCGACCATGCGGTCACGGCATGGTGGAGGGTTCTCGCCGGAAGCTGCGCAGAGTCCAGCACGTGATTGGGCGCGTGGTTGGGGAAGAGATTCACGCGGATCTCACCGTGGGACGTCCGGATGGTGGCGATCGGGTTCCCGGTCGACTGGGCCACTTTTGCAGTCCTTCGCTCGTCACCTTCTGTGCCCACTCAGTGTGCCGTGCGTGCGATGCATCCATCTGCCCGGCCAGCCACGCAAGGAACAGAGCGCGTGGGCGCACGCGGTCGCTTCGAACACGAAGACCTGTAGGCCAACCTCGCGGGCGCCGAATAGACCGACCAAACCTTCGCCGCCTACGGAGCCGACAGCACCCCCATCACCACCCTCCGCGCCTGGGCCACGCCATGGGCCAACGTCCTCGCAGCCCGCCTCCATGAACAAGCCGACGACCCGAACAACGACTGAACACGTCCAGAAGAGACCACATCCAAAAGCAATCCCCCGACACCAGCCCCCTGGTCACAGCAGCGCCCGCCCGGGGCCGTTTTCGAACAACGCCGCAGCCGTAACGGCGACAGCCATCAACACACAAGCGGCGTCTACGCTTTGCGTGTGCGATATCTGACGGAGCCCTTCGCTGTGGGCGCCCTGAGGCGGGGCCGATCGGTGGAGCAGTTCCTCGGTCCTGCCGGCTCGCCCGAACGTCCCGCGGTCCGCTACATCGAGGTCAGACCGGCAAGGACCCGCTACGACATCTACCTACGCACTCTGGAAGACGTCGGTCACGAGACCTTCGTAGACCTGGTCGAGTTCCCCCCTCTTGACGCCGACGACGAGGCAGAGGAGTTCGGCCGTCTCGTCGGGACACGCGAGGATCCGCTTGGCGCCCTGGCAGCCGCCGAAGACGTCACCCGAGCGGAACGCGGAAGGTGGGTCAACGCCGGTGTGATCCAAGACGAGTACCGCGACTACGTCACGGCAGGACGGCCGACGCACAGTTCACCAGACGGGCACCCTTGGCCTCCGCCGCCGCCCATGGGCTGACCGTCCTTGGACGGTACGACCCTCGAGCCGGGACCAGGGACATCACGGCTGATCCCCCCCCCCCCCCGGGGGCCCGTGGCGTTGTACATGTGCTCACGCACCCCCGATGACTTCGGGCGCCACAGGATCGAGATCGCCCCGACACCAGCAGCGTCGTCGACATCACCGACATCACGATCAGCAAGCGTCGCGGCATCCACCACGGGTCCGGCTCTTTTCCCGCCAGCGTCCGCTGCACCACGCCCCGCACCAGACTCTCCCACCAAGGTCCCCGGCCGCACGGCGTGTCCCCATGCCTGCATGCGCCTGCACTACGGGAGCCCGATCCTGCCGAAAGCACGCCTCACCAGTGCCAACCAAAGATCCGTACGCGGTCCTTAGGGCAATCGCCTGAGCCACCAAACGGCAATGCCGTAGGCAACGGCCGACACAGCCAGTCCCGTGAAGACCGTCGCCTCGTACGCCCAGTCGGGCAGTGAACGCATGAAGAACCCAAACGTGACGTCGCGCGTGACGAGAAACGCTGCGAGGGCGGCGAACATCGCCCCCGCTGAGTGTCGGGTCCACCCTCCCGGCTTCGAGGCGACGCGGCGATCCGAGTGAGGGGCAAGGGGTTCTGTCACCCGTCACTTGTACCGGTCCCGATGCCGCACATCAATGGCTGGCCGCCCGAGCCACATTGCGGCAGGGGATCCGTCATGAGCTGCATGGGTTTGTTCGAGGCTGATCTGCTGGCGTCGCCGACCTCGACGAGGTCCCCGCCCGCCCAGTCAGCCGCACGCGCTGCGAGCGTTCATCTGCTGGTAGGCGAGCCGGTGCAGGTCGCCGTCGTGCGCGACGGCTTGGTGCAGCGGCGTGTCTTCTCCCGTTGGCCACGTCGGCGAATCGCAGGGGGAGGTTCCGCCCTGAGGGCTGGGGAGATCATTGACGGATCAAAGAGGGGGCCGTGAGGAGGTGCGTCATGGCGCAGCTCAGCGCGCAGGTCTCGCACGGCGGGGTGGTATTTCTGCTGATGCGGGGAGTCGGCGCGCTGTTCATGGGGTCGGTGCGGGAAGCGGCGAATCAGCGGTGGTGGGACTCCCTGTACGGGCTGCTGAGCGTGGGGCAGTGGGCGGTGCTGGACGGCACAGCCAGGGCCACTAGGCTGCGGGTTCCCCGGAATGATCACCGTTCCCTCACAGAAGTGGACCCCCGATGCCCACCACCGCCGGTCCGTTCACCGCCGACGAGCGTCTGGACCCGCAGGAGATGGTCGTCCTGCATCGCGTCTTCCGCCGCGAGATACCGCTCCTGGCCGACCTGATCGAGGCCGCCGCCCCGGGCGACCGGCGACGCACCGCCGTACTCGCCGACCATCTCGACCTGGTCCTCGGTGCCCTGGGCGAGCACCACGAGGGCGAGGACGATTTGCTGTGGCCCAAGTTGCGCGAGCGCGCCGCCCCCGGCGACAGCGTCGTCTCACGGATGGCCGGCCAGCACGAGGCCATCGCCGGCGCGCTCGCCGCGGCCACCGAACTGTCGCACCGCTGGCGCACCCAGGCCGACCGCGACACCGCCCTGCCTCTTGCCGAAGCCTTGCGCACACTCGACCGGCACGCCGCGGCCCACATGGACGACGAAGAAGAACACCTCCTGCCCCTGATGACCGACCACATCACGCCGCGCGAGTGGATCGAGGTCGGTGAACGCGGACGCCGCAGCGTCCCCAAGTCAAAGCTCCTGATCTTCCTGGGTGCGATCCTCGAAGACGCGACCCCAAACGAACGCCAGCTGTTCCTTTCGCAGATGCCTGCCCCCGCCCGCCTCCTGTGGCGCACCCTCGGCACTCGCCTCTACAAGCGCACCACCGACCGAGTGCGCCGAAGCGGTGCCGCGCTCCCCCCGACTTAGAGGTCGTTTTCAGCTGGTTTGCTCCGCCTCATGTATCTCTTAACTCGTCCTGGGTCCCACGCGTGTCGATTTCCGGGACACCTCCGCTAGACGGAGGGGGCATCGGTGCACGTCTTGGGATGAGACAGGCTTCGCAGGATGAGACTGGCAAGTCGGGCCTCACAGGCGGCCCCTGGAGCGCCTCCGCCTTTGTCGCCCCTCAAGTCATGCCCTGCCACAGGTACATGTTTGGATGAAACAGGCTTCACGGGAGAAAACGACCTCTTAGAGGTCGTTTTCTCCCGTTGTTTCATCCCGGGATGCGTATTTGATCCGCTGATGCCGGGTCGCGCCAGGAGATGGTGGTCTCGCCGGTGAGACGGCGGGCCATCAGGTCGGTCATGGCGAGATGGATCATGGCCTCGGAACGGGCGGGGAGGGCCTCGTAGTCGCGCGCCAGGCGGCGGTGGAGCATCAGCCAGCCGTAGGTCCGCTCGACCGCCCAGCGTTTCGGAATCGGGGTGAAACCCCTGGCCCCGGGCGCGCGTTCGACTATTTCCATGTCGATGCCGCGGGTGGCGGCGTGCTCGACGAGGTGCTTGCGGTAGCCGCCGTCGACCCAGACCTTGCGCAGGGCGGGGTGGTCGGCGGCCACCTGTCCGAGCAGGGTGCGGCCAGCGGTGGAGTCCTGGACGCCAGCCGCGGTGACCAGCACCGCCAGCAGCAGGCCGAGCGTGTCGGTGACGACGCTGCGCTTACGCCCGACGAGCTTCTTGCCCGCGTCGATGCCCTGCGTCCTGACGGGCACGGAGGTGGAGGTCTTGACGCTCTGGGCGTCGATCACACAGGCCGAGGGGTGGCGGTTCTTGCCTTCCTGCTGACGCACCAACTCGCGTAAGAGACCGTGGAGCTGGGCGAAAACGCCGTCGGTCTGCCATTTGGCGAAGTAGCCGTAGACCGTCTGATGGGGCGGGAAGTCGTGCGGGAGGTAGGCCCACTGGCAGCCGGTGCGGTCCACGTACAGGATCGCGTTCATGATCTCGCGCAGGTCGTGCCGGGGCGGCCGGCCGAAGTCCAGGGCCCGGCCGCGGCGTTCGAAGCGCCAGGCGGACAACACCGGCTCGATCAACTCCCAGCGGGCATCGGACAGATCACTCGGATACGCACGACGGTCGGTCATGACCCGGGCGTACCGCCGATTGGGGGCGTGCGCCCAGGCGTGTGTTCCGCCGCGCGGAAGCACGGGACAGATCCAGGCGTCCTGGAATGAGACGGGCGTAGATCCGCCCACGCCCCAGATGCCACACCATCCGCCCCGCGAGCCGCGACCCACCCCGCAGACTCACCAGCATCAGCTCGTCGACAGGCGCAAAATAATAGATAGCACCGCACTGCAGATGAAAACGACCTCTAAGAGGTCGTTTTCTCCTGTGAAGCCTGTTTCATCCAAACATGTACCTGTGGCAGGGCATGACTTGAGGGGCGACAAAGGCGGAGGCGCTCCAGGGGCCGCCTGTGAGGCCCGACTTGCCAGTCTCATCCTGCGAAGCCTGTCTCATCCCAAGACGTGCACCGATGCCCCCTCCGTCTAGCGGAGGTGTCCCGGAAATCGACACGCGTGGGACCCAGGACGAGTTAAGAGATACATGAGGCGGAGCAAACCAGCTGAAAACGACCTCTAAGGCCTCCGTGAGACGGCGGTCTTCTCCCGGCGGCCGCCGCCGACGAAGCGCTGGAGCCGTGAATGCGTGGCGGAGCGGTGGCCGCTGGGAGCCAGCTTCGGCGTTCACCTGGGTCACTCGTGCGCCTGCGATTCCCAGTGACTCGACGATACGGTCGGCGGCTGACGGCGAGAAGAGGCCGGTGGTAACGCTGAGGCCGAATTGAGGCGTGGGAGGATTTTCCACCTCGCGTAGCAGGAGGAAAGCCTCCCCCTCTGCCGGAGAGAACGCAAAGCAGTGCCACTCGCCGAGATTGTCGCAGGTGGTCTCTGCGGGGCCCCACCGCTTCTCCAGCGCCGCACGGTCGATATCGACCTCAGCGAGCCACCTGATGTCACGCGGACTGACGTCTTCTCCGGGGACCCGCTTCATATCCGCGGGGTTCAGCTTCCTCAGGTCCATATCTACCGCACCTGTGTGATGACGATCGGAATGGAGGCCATTCTTCGCCGTCCATCTCGAAGTCCTTGACACCGTCCTCCACGCCGGCCTCCCAGGAAGCGTATCCAGGTCTGTTGTTGGCCTCGGGCTTCACGGTGGTGTAGAACTCCAGGCTTCCCGGCTTGGCGCTCTTGGGGATGGGACCGACATGTGCCTGTTCCGTGGCGTTTCCATGCCACCTCGGGATCTTGCCCCACAGCTCGCCGGACTCAGCAACGGTGCGGGCGTTTTCGACTGTCTGTTTTCGCGACGTCAGCCGATGGAACGGCCCATACAGGGTCACCGGCCCCTCCGGCATACTCTCCGGTCAGCGCCTTGGCCCGGCCGCGACGGCCGCACTGCCGATCGTCATGCTACCGCCGGTCGCCGTCTCCGCGGCACACACCGGTGCGGTGGCCAGGCAGCCCTCGCCCACGGGTGATCAAGGGGCGGAGAGTCGCCGTCCGTCCGCGTCCAGGTGAACGAGGACACAACCGATTTGGGACGTGGGCCACCTCCGTACGAGGGTCTCAGGCCTGCAGCACCGCAGCCGGAGGGGACACCGTCACCAGAGCCTGGCGTACTTGGAGCGGCTCATGCATCTCCACGCAGCGTCCGGCTATTCCATGCGCTACGGCGCATCCCGAGGCCTTGGTGCGAAGAGCCGTCGAGCGGGGCATGGAGTGGCTCGCTCCGACGGCGGTCCCGCCCCGCCTCCGATCCGAGGCGGGGCGTCAGTCCGCGGAGTCCCTCTCCGGCGTCCCGTCGTCCACCGCGTCCGGATGTGAGACACGGCTGGCGGACTGGTCGTCGGTGCGGTCCGCCCCTTGCGGGTCGATCGCGGCCGCCCAGCGCTCCGCCCAGCGGGCGAGGGGGTTCAGGGCGTGGCGCGCCTCCTGTCCCAGCGGGGTGAGCTCGTAGCGGCTGTCCGGTAGTTGGTGAATCACCTGGGCATCCAGCAGTTCGGTCAGGCGCTGCCGCATCACACTGGAGGACATGTCGTCGCACCGCTTCTGCAAGGGGCGGAAGCCAAGCGGACCCGCGCGAAGCTCCCAGAGGATGCGCAGACTCCACCGCCGCCCGAAGAGATCGAGTGCGGCCATGAGGGGGCGGCCGGTGGTCGAGCCGCGAACAGGATTGCCAGGCCTGGGTGTTGCCATGTCGGGATGTCCAGCTCTCCAGGGTTGATGCTTCGAATACCGACACGCTAACATCGGTGACCGCTTCGGAAATCGAAACAGAAGAGGCTGTGCTGGCACCTGCCCTGACGACCTGGGTGAGAAGCGCTCCTGAAAGCCCGGGTCGACGGAGGCGAGACCGGCCGGGAGGACCGGTACATGCGCAAGGTGCCCCGGGTTCGACGTCAGCGCCGAGTCGCACAAATAGGACGCCCGGAACCTGTTCGTGGCGGGGGGGACGGGTGACCGGTACGCGGGAGATCGAGTACAGGATCCAGCAGGTCCCGGAGACCGGCCCAGTCAACTTCAGTGCTGCCTCGTCAGCGGTTGCCGCCACCGAGCCAAGGTCCACTCAGAGCTGGAGACCAGATGATCACGACCGAGTTTCCCTCGGCGGCAGCACGGGCCGCCGCCGCTGCCGCCCTGGCCGAGGACGCGTCGGGGAAGGACATCACCACCGTGTGGAGCGTTCCCGAGGACCTGGCGGCCAGAGCCGAGATCCGCACCCGGGACAGCGGCATCGCCGCCGGCCTCCCCATGGTCGCCGAGGTGTTCGCGCAGGTCGACCCCGAGGTCAAGGTCGAGCCGGTCGTCGCCGACGGCGCCCGACTGGCCGCCGGACAGGCCCTGGTGCACCTGTCCGGTTCGGCGCGCAGCCTGATCACCGGAGAGCGTACGGCGCTGAACTTCCTGCAGCGCATGTGCGGCATCGCGACGCTGACCGACCGCTACGTCCAAGCTGTGGCAGGGACCAGGGCGCGCATCCTGGACACGCGCAAGACGGCGCCGGGCCTGCGCGCCCTGGACAAGTACGCGGTCACCGCCGGCGGCGGCCACAACCACCGCCTCGATCTCGCGGCGATGGTCCTGCTCAAGGAGAACCACATCGCCGCGGCGGGCGGAGTGACCGCCGCGATCGAGGCGGTCAGGCGCGGGATGGCGCGCACCGGGCAGACCGTGGAGAGCGATGTCGAGGTGCAGACCGTCACCCAGGCCGTCGAGGCCCTCGACGCCGGAGCCCGCTGGATCATGCTCGACAACATGCCGGTGGCCGACATCGAGCAAGTCGTGAAGTTCCGGGCCGGGCGGGCCGACGCTTCCCGGATCCTGCTGGAGGCCTCGGGCACCATCCGCCTGGACACAGTTCCCGCCATCGCCGGGACTGGCGTCGACCTCATCTCGGTCGGGGCGTTGACGCACAGCGCGCCCGCACTGGACCTGACCATGCTGCTGACCACCGGCCCGGTGCCATGTCCGAGGTAGCGGTCGTCGACGCGTGTCAGCGAGACGGCGCGGGTGGCAGCCCGACCGCCGTTCTGGATGACGCGCCGTTCACCGACGAGCAGCGATGCCGCATTCCCACGGAGTGGGGAACATCGCACGCCGTCTTCCTCCGCGCGACCGGAATCGAGCGTCGTCAGCCCGCGTACACGCTGCGGTTCTTCACTGCCCAGGGCGAACTGCCCGCCTGCGGCCACGGCACCGTCGCCGCCCTCGCCCTGCTCGCCGAACGGGAAGGCAGCGACCACGACTACCGCGCCGTCCTGCGTACGGCCCACCGCAGCTTCGACGGTCGGGCAAGCCGAAGCAGTGACGGCCTGACAGCGTCGTTCGACCCGGGACCGGTCAGCCTGCGTAGCGCCGGTGGACCCGAACTGAGGGCAGTCGCAGGCGGCCTCGGACTGACGGAGGACGCGGTTGCCGGCGACGCCTGCGTGGCGTCGAACGGACGGCCGAGGCTTCTGCTGCCCATCCGATCCCGCGCCGCACTGGCCGAACTCACGCCGGACTCCACCCTGTTACGCGCAGCCTGTGACCGCTACGGCCTGCTGGGCTGCTACGCCTACTCACCCCCGGACCGACACGGCCGAGCAGGAGCCCGGATGTTCGCCCCGTCGATCGGCGTCCCCGAGGACATCGCCAACGCCAACAGCACTGCCTGCCTGGCAGCGCATGCTGCCGGGTTCGGCACACACCGCCTCACTGTCGACATGGGTGACCACCTCGGCAGCCCGTCCACCATCACAGCGACGGTCCACCGCGACCGCACAGGACACCGGATCCGGGTCGGCGGCCAGGCAGCGATCGTGCGCAGGGGCATGCGATGAGGCCCGCGGCTCAAGGCGAGGGTGGCGGTGCGCAGCAGGTCCGACCGCTCCGGTGGGAGCCCGGCCAGGTCTGGCGGCATCTGTGGCAGGGGCTCAGGTTTGATGACCGATCACGTCGAACTGGTGCGACTCCTCCCTCCTTGTCGGCTCCTCTTCGTTCCAGTCCGGGCCGCCGCCCTTCCGCCGAGGCCACTCATCGACTCGACCGGCTCTGGCTCGTCCTCGCCCGCCGACGCTCACCCGAGACCAATCCGATCGCAGCCCCAGCCGGTTGATCGAAGCCGTCCGACTTCGACGCCGTCTCCGCCGGCTCGCTGACCCACAGCGCGCCGGCCATGGATCTGAGCATGCTTCTGATCACCAATTCTCAGCACAGGAGGTACCGTGGCCAAGGGCTACTGGGTCAGCGTCTACCGCACCATCGCAGACCCTGAGAAACTTGCCGCCTACGACAAGTTGGCCGGTCCAGCCGTCAAGGCCGCGGGCGGGCGGCTGCTCTCCCGCGGCAGCCGGGTCGTTGCACACGACGCCGGAATCGCCGAGCGCACCATCCTGATCGAGTTCGACAGCTTCGAACAGGCAGTCGCCGCACGCGCGAGTGCGGCCTACCAGGAGGCACTTGCCGTACTTGCTGATGCCGTCGAGCGCGACTTCCGCATCATCGAAGGCCTCGACTGACGACCGACGCCGTGTCAGGGAGGCACACGATGCCGGCCGCGGGGATCGCCCCGGCTCGTCAGCGCGCCGCACCATCGCGAAAGGCGTCAGGCCGGGCGCATCGGCGGTGATGTCCGGTCCGGCGACGGTTCCTTCCCGACGGCGCGGCGGCTCGGACGTCGCCTCGATGTCGGCGAGGGTGCGTTGATGAGGTTCCGGCGGCCGATGTGAGTCATCAGGGCGGCGTACGGGTTCGAGGTCGCGATGTTGGAGAAGTAGAACGTGCCTCGGCGACCGGTGGCGCGCCCGGGCCGTGGTAGGGCCGACTGTCTGATCCGCCGTGATCGCCTGATTCAGCGATCACGGCGGCGCGGGTAGCTCCGACGGCTCACTCAGTAGCCGTCAACCCCCAGTTCCGTGATGCCGGCGTAGAGCCAGCTCCACACGGTGCCCGTTGGGGTGTCCTGGTCGGCCAGGTCCGGGGCGAGTTCCGCCAGCTCCGCCAGGAAAAGTTCCGTGACGTCCTCCTGGCTGCCCTCTACCGGGTACGGGTGCCAGCGGGCGTTAGTAGCGGTCGACGGCCTCCAGGACGCGGGTGAAGACGTCGAGGTCCGGTGCGAGCAGCACCAGCGCGTCGTCCGGCCCGGTCAGACGGCTTCGGATGTGCACGGTGCCGTCGTGACGGTGGAGGTACAGCTCGCCGTACTCGGTGTCACCGAAGGCGATCAGGTCCTCCGCGGCCACCCCGTCGGGCAGACCCTCGCCAGCCAGGTCCTCCCGGGCCGGGGGACGCATGGCGTCGACAGGGCGGGTCTCGTACTGGCCACTGTGGCAGACCCACCAGGTGGGCAGGCCGACGTCCCGCAGAAACCGTCTGCTGCCCGCGTGGGCGAGTCCCTCGGGCAGCTCGCTTTCGGGGATGCGCACCACGTGCTGCTTCCCGGTTGACCTCTGGTCAACCGGGCACCCCGCGGCACCCGCTAGTACAGAGGTACGCCTCCCCGGCGTCCCACCTTCCTGTCTAGGCAGCGCTTTGTGGTGCCGGTCCGCTTCCGCCCGGTGCTCAAGAACCACCGGAGGCGTTACCGCCCCGTCCACATCCCGCTCGGCATGGGTGTACAAGGCCCTCCCCATCTGGCCCGTTGTCGTTTCAAGGCCGTTGGCCGGCCTTCACTGGCCCGACTGAAGTCGACCGCCACCTTCCCGATGGCCAGGCGCGTGCAGAGGACGAGGCACCCGCTCGACACAGGGAAACGGAGCCACGCCCTGACCAGGCGGTCCAGAGGGCAGCGCGGCTGATGGTGTGTCCCAGGGCAACTGAAAGGATCAGGTCTCTATCAACATCCTGGCGCGGTCCGCGAGCAGAGGCATCAACCGCCCCCGCCAAGTGTCGAGATCGACATGCCCGCTGGACATGCCGCCGTGGGCGTACTGCTCCCGGTACACCTGCGACTCACGCTCGGTGTCGAGGTCGACCCCCACTACCTCACTGAACGCCACTCGCAGGAGGCTGCTCACCTCCGCAACGGATGCCGGGATGTCGGTTCCGGACAGGTGGCCGCGAAGGGCCCGCCAGACGTAGGGGTCGCCCCGCAGACCCCACTGCTCCGGTTCGGGATCGAAGAGGTTCGCCATCTTTGGTCCTGCGTCATCGTGTGCCATGACGGCAGCCTCGCACGACTGCGCTCTTGACCAGCGGCTCAGGCTCCAGCACACCGGTTCAGTCGGACTTCCCACGTATGTGGGAGACGGTTCGCCCTACGGATTGCTGCGCCGCTGCGCTTCAGCCGGGGCACCCGCCGGCCACCGAGCGGAAGTCGCTCGGTCAGCTTGTCGCCTCTGCGCGAAGGCGCCGCACGTCCCGTAGCAGCGTGTACAGCTCGACGACGGCGATCACGCCTCCTGCGACGATCCAGAGAGCCGATGCCCCAGAACGGTACGCATCGATGGCCACGATGAGCAGCATCGCGCTTCCAAGGAGGCACACAGCCGAGATCAGAGTGCTGATGCGAGTGGTCACGTGGACATCTTCAGCGACATCATCGCGCAGCGGGTGCGATGTGAAGGATTCGGCTTCGTATTGCAACGCCGGTTGTCGCCTGAGATGGCAGATCAAAGGTTGTGGCCACGTTGTTCGATGGAACTGATCGGGCCTGGTGTTGGCGCCGCCGATGCCCCGTGGCCCCTACAGGCTGTGATCGACGGTCACGGGCCCGCGCATGGTCGGATCCGTGATCAGGTCCTCACCGCGATGGCTAGATCCAGGGCGCCCACCCGAAGGTGAAGAGGTACGCCCGCCGCAGCGCATCCTCTCCCCGCACAGCTCGCAGAAGCGTGACCACCAGTGCCGCGAGGAACAGCACGGCAAATGCTCCGCCAATGGTGGCACCCACCACGGCTCCCGCCGCCATGCCAGTGACCCCACTCACCACGATCACAATCCCTAGACCAAAATGCGCAGCTGGTAGGTCTGCGCGCAAAGCATGTCGTACGGCCCTACGAGCCATACGCATGTCGGAGCTGTAGCGCTCTCGTGCTGCCACTGGGTCAGCCGCGGAGCCCTCGGGCCACTGTTGCACCTACTCACCCCCTGGCTCGGGCAACTACTCTCCGCCGGTCCCAGACGAACCGCCGTCCCAACTTCAATGTGTTCAGGCTCAATTGGTCTTGTCCAGGGCCTGGCGGACCCAGTCGAAGTTAGTGGGGTCTTGATCATGTCGGCGGGTGAGCCGAGGTTGAGTCATTGCCGTACCCGGGTGGCGAAGGCGCGGGCCTGGCGGCGCGAACGCCTTCGCCGGCGTTGCACCTGGCGGCGTAGCCGTGCGCTCGTCGAGAACGACGTCGTACGCAAATTCACCCGCACCGGCTTCCGGGACATCGAGCCCGTCTACCGCCACCCCTCTCCATCGACGACTGCGCCCTGCACCCACGTTCCGACGCCGACACCATTCGCCCTCATGTGACGCCTCGTACCTCCTCCTCACGACAGACCGCGGTCGCCGTCACGGCCGTCCACGACGGCGTGGCGGTGAGCCAACTGCCAGTGCAGGGCGGGGACGGCAATGTCCGCGGTTTCGAACCGGGCGGCCGTCAGCGGCGGAACACGGGTGACACGTGGCGGGGCTGGAGTGGGTGCGGAGACGGGGTCCGGGCCGGCCGTGATCGAGCAGTTGTCGGCGGACGCGCCTATGTGCTCAACGACGTACAGGCGAATGTGCTCAACTGTGCGCTGTGCGTTGCGGATCGAGCAGCCGCTTGGGCGGGGCTGTCCCTGCTGGTGGCGGCGTCACTGCAGAGCGATCTCCTCGCCGATCGATTGCTCGCGGGCGGCCGCGACGACCAGGGCCGTGGCCGCGGCGTCCTGTACGGCCACACCGACCGACTTGTAGAGGGTGATCTGATCCGGCGCGGTGCGTCCCGATTTGCTGCCTGCGATGAGCTCGCCCAGCTCGGCGTGCACGTGATCGGTTGTGATGAGGCCGTCGCGGATCGGCATGAGCAGGTCGTTGCTGCCCGCGGGTGGCGGTGCGAGCACGGCCTGGCGGGACTCGACGCATACCAGCGCCTCGGCGACCGTGGCGTCGTCGATCTCGCGGCCGGCCGGGTTGTAGCCCACCGACGTGATGTGCAGCCCTGGTGACAACCAGGGGCGACGGATCACGGGTTCGACGGCGTGCGTCGTCGCTGCGGCGATGTCCGCGCCGTCCAGCGCCTCGGCGTAGCTGGAGGCGGCCTGCACGTCAGCCTCGAGGACGGAGGAGAGTTCCTCGGCCAGGGCAGCGGCTCTCGCCCGGTCCCGGCCGGCCACACGGATCTGCCGGATCGGTCGGACCCGGCAGATCGCGCGAGCGTGGGACCGGGCCTGCACGCCAGTGCCCAGCACGGCCAGCACCGACGCGTCCTCGCGGGCCAGCAGCCGCGCCGACAGCGCGGAGCAGGCACCGGTCCGCGCTGCGGTGATGGCCGTACCGTCCAGCACGGCAGCGGGCTCGCCGGTGTCCGGATCGAACGCCACGATCAGCGCCTGATGGGTCGGTATCCGAGCCCCGTCGTTGTGAGGAAAGAGTGACACCAGCTTGGTCATGAGCACCTCGGCCGACGCCAGGAAACCCGGCATGGCCGCCAGAAAGGCATCGTGTTCGGGCACGAGGGCGGCGACGCGATCGGGCACCGAGGCACGGCCCGCACTGAGGTCTGCCATCGCCGGGACCAGGGCATCGATCAGCGTGTCCACGTCGAGCAGGTCCTCGACCTGCGAGCGGCTCAGCACCAGCATGCGCCTCAACCTCCTGTTGCCGGTCATTCGGCCGGCGACCGCACAGCCAAAGCGTCGAGCATCGACGCCCGTCGCACCAGTCATGACACGCCCCACTGCCTGAGCACGTTCATCCGTACGCGGCTGAGCACATCGGCGTGTACGCCGACAGCAGGACAGCAGGACGGCAGTCGGGTCTCCAGGGCCCCGGCGAAGGTGATGCCGACGTGCGCGAACCGGTCGGCGACCGTGCGGCTCGCGAGGGGGACGTCGGGGACTGTGGAAACGGGGGCAGCCGAAACGGGCTGGGCCTGACCCGTGAGGCTTCCCTCGTTCCGAGGTCACGAGGACGGCAGTGAGGAGGCGCGACACCACCAGGACCGGGTCCGATGCCGACACCACCGCCGCCGTCAGCCGTGCGACCGTCGAGACGTCACCGCCGCGCAGGGACGCCGAGCGGCGGGTGCTCGAGAACGCGGGGCTTGTACTCGACCAGCTGGATGCGGTCGTCGAAGGTGCGATGCCCGATCATCTCGAGGGCAACGTCCGGATAGCCGTCGTAGATGCGTTCTTCGCCCGTGGCCCCTGTGATCACCGGGAACATCACGACCCGGAAGCGGTCGACGAGTCCGGCTCGTAGCAGGGACCGGCACAGGCTGAGACTGCCGATCGTGCTGAGAAGCCCCGAGCCACTCGACTTCATGGCGCGGACCGCCTCGACGGCGTCGTCGCGGACGAGCCTGGAGTTGGCCCACGTCAGTGGCTCCTCGAGCGAAGAGGAGAACACCACCTTCGACGCTTGCGTGAGCTCGTCGACGGACGCCTCTTCTTCGGGCCTGAACTCGTCTTGGCCAGGGGGGACCTCGCCTGCGGCGAAGCCCGACATCAGGCGGTAGGTGTTCGCTCCCATCAGGTAGGTGGCCTCGGGCTGCTCGCCGAGCCATGCGAGGTACTCCGGCCCCTCGAGGCCCCAGAACCCGGGCCACCCCTCCCCCGATGCGTAACCGTCTAGGGAGGTGATGAAGTCGACGAGGAGCTCCGACATGGCGGTGTCCTTTCGTGGGGTGTCACGACCTTGGACCGGCCGGGAGCCACAAACTCATCGGACGCGCTGTGGAGTACCGAGAAAATCCATGGCCGAGCAGTCGATCCGGTCGGCGGAGCGGTACTGCTTCGGAGGACCGGGGCCTCACATGTGTGGAGAGGGTTTCGACGGTGTTCGAAGGGATGGCTGGGCGGCGCCTACGGTGTGACGCAAAGAGATCCATCCTAGCGATTGGGACCAAGCGGTTCGGCAGCGGCTCTTACAACACGCCGGGCGGTGTGGCCGTCCGGTGGAAACGCCACGCACCTGACTGCCCCGCCGACGATCATGCCGAACCTGAGCGGTGTGTGCCGACAGCCACTGTTGTACGGGAGGTGCGACACCCTCATGCGTCCGGCCGAAGCGCTGGGCCTGACGGACGAGCGTGGCGGCGTACCCCGGATCCCCCGAACGGGCTGCCAAAGCGCGACAGGTGCCGGGGGCGGGATTTCCATGGAAGACATGTCCCGACTCGACAGCGCATGCCACCGTCCCCTTCGCTCTGCCGCGGCACTGGGCCTGGTGGCGGTGCTGACCGCCGGCTGTACCGGGGCCGACGCCGACACCACCACCGCCGCCGGCCGCGCGGTCGTCGAGACGTCGCCGCTGCCCACCGTCCCACCCGCCCAGCCACCGTCACAGCTCACCCAGGCCGAGGTAGACACCGCGGTGAGCCGGCTGGACGGCGTCGTACGGGACGCCATGCGCCGCACTGGCGTGCCCGGAGTCGCCGTAGGCGTGGTGCACGACGACAAGGTGCTGTATCTGAAGGGGTTCGGCGTGCGGAAGGCAGGCACGAAGGACCGGATCGGAGCCGACACCGTCTTCCAGCTCGCCTCGGTCTCCAAGCCCCTTGCGTCCACGGTGGTCGCCGCGGCAGTGGGCGAGAAGACCGTCGCCTGGGACGACCCGGTCGTCAAGCACAGCGCCGGCTTCACCCTGAAGGATCCCTGGGTCACCCGCCATGTCACGCTGGCCGACCTGTTCTCGCATCGCAGCGGCCTGCCCGACCACGCCGGAGACCTCCTGGAGGACCTCGGTTACGACCGCTCGTACATCCTGGACCACCTCCGCTACCAACCGCTCGCCCCCTTCCGCGCCCACTACGCGTACACCAACTTCGGGCTGACCGAAGCCGCCGTCGCCGTCGCACGAGCCGAGGGGACAAGTTGGGAGAAGCTGTCCGCCGAGAAGCTGTATCGGCCGCTCGGCATGGACTCCACCAGCTCTTCCTTCGCCGACTACGACAAGGCAGCCAACAAGGCCTCCCTCCATGTGAAGACCGGGGACACCTGGCGTGCCGAGCACGTGCGCGACGCGGACGCCCAGAGCCCGGCGGGCGGGGCCAGCTCCACAGTCCGGGACATGACGAAGTGGCTGCGCCTGCAACTGGGCAACGGCAAATTCGAGGGGCGGCAACTCATCGACGCCGACGCGCTGGAACAGACCCACCTGCCGCACATCGTCTCCGAGCCGCCGCACGCGCCCGCAGGCAGGGCCGGGTTCTACGGGCTCGGCTGGAACGTGAGCTACGACGACCAGGGCAGGCTGAAGCTCAGCCACTCCGGCGCCTTCGCGCTGGGGGCGGCCACCAACGTCACGCTGTTGCCCTCGGAGAAGCTCGGCATCGTCGTCCTGACCAACGGCGAGCCCATCGGCGTACCCGAGGCGATCGCCACCACGTTCCTCGACACCGCGCAGACCGGCGGGCCTACCGTCGACTGGCTGACATTCCTCGGGCCCATCTTCAAGCAGGCGGCGGAGGGAGAACGCTCGCCGGTCGACTACAACAAGCCTCCGGCCTCGCCCGCACCCGCCAAGGCGACCAGCGCCTACACCGGAACGTACGCCAATGACTACTACGGCCCGATGACCGTCAGCGCCCAGGGGGACGAGCTCACCATGCAACTTGGGCCCAAGAAGCAACGATTCACCTTGCGCCACTACGACGGTGACACCTTCAGCTACAGCACCACCGGCGAAAACGCCGTCGGCTTGTCCGGCGTGACGTTCACCGTCGGGTCTAGCGGACGCGCCGACAAAGTCCGGGTCGAGAACCTCGACACGACCGGTCTCGGCACCTTCACGAGGAACGACTGAGACTTGTCTCGAAACTGATCTTCGACTGCAGCAGGTGGATCCCCCTGCACTGGGGAGCTCCGAGCCATGCGACGAGAGTGGGTTTGTGTAGGCGGGCGGCGCCAAGCATGGCGAGGACGCCGTCGTCCTTGACGTGGTGGTGGCGTGGGAACTCAGGCTTGGGTCGCACTGCTGGGCAATTGCTGGCTGGACCTGCTGCTCCTGGAGACGCGGAGCCTCAGGGGTTTTGGATACGCCGGACCGCAGCCACGAGTTCGGCAGGCAGTGCGGGACCAGCGCACGCGTGATCAATCAGCAGGTCCCGGTATGAGTCGTTCGGCAGATTCGGCGCGAGTTTGATGAGTTCGCTCAGATCGGCACGCGAGCCGGTCAATCGTGCACGATAGGCAGCCCCTGCCGCGCGAAGCGAGAGCTCAGCCGGCTCGTATCTCATCCCCTGATCGATCAGCCGGACCGCAGAGGTGAAGTCGCCCTGCTCAGCACGCACATCCGCCAAGTCGAGGTAGAGCGACCAGTTGGCCGGTTCCAGGGCAAGAGCGCGCTCGAACGCCGCCACGGTCTGCTGAAGATCACCCAGCTTGCGCCACGTACCCGCTCGCACAACTTCCGTCAGCATGATCCGTTCAACGGAGTCCGCCTGGTCGCAGAGGGCAAACGACGCATCGGTGAGACCGCACGCCCGCAGCAAGATCGCCATCTTGGCCAACGCCTCCGGCAACGGCTGGCGGGCAGAGACCACGTCGATGGCTTCGAACCAGGGCCGGAATCGTTCCTGCATGCTTTCGGTGTCCAGATCATGGCCATAGTCCATCGTCCGCATTGCGGCCTCGGCCATCGCATCGGCACTCACCACACCGAGAAATCGTTCATCCCTGAACCAGGGGGCTTTGGCCCAGGCGATGTCGGGTCGCACACCCGTGACCGATCCGATCGCCAGCACCGCGCCGTCCATGTCGTCCCGGAGGAAGCTGATGTACGACTGCGCCAGTACCGTCCTCAAGGAGTCGGCACCCTGAACGACCTCGGCCAACTCCGACGGCTTGTCCCTCCACAACTCGGCAAGAACCGCATAGGGCTCGGGGTTCTCAGGTGCGGAGGCGATGGCACCCGCAAGATAGTGCACGGCTGCTGATGGGCTGCCCCCGCAGTGCACCATCACCCGCGCGAGACCTATTCCAGCTGCTACCGGCCGATTCGACATCGTCCGAGAGTATCCCTGGTCCGAACTCTGTCGGCCGGCCCCCATGGCTCGCTGGACACGATGCCATGATCTTGTTGTGGCAGGAGTGATTGCGGCCTCGGAACCCTCCTGGATAGCCGCAGTCACCGGGCTGAGCCCGCGGCAGGTCCGCAAGCTGATTACCGAAACGGTGCAGCGCGCTGACGAGCCGGGGTGATCCCCGCGGCCGGCATCGTGTTCCTCCCTGACGCGGCATCGGTCGTCAGTCGAGGCCCTCGATGATGCGGAAGTCGCGCTCGACGCCGTCGGAGAGGCGACCAGTGCCTCCTGGTAGGCCGCACTCTCGCGTGCCGCGACGGCCTGCTCAAAGCTGTCGAACTCGATCAGGACGGCACGCTCGGCGATTCCGGCGTCGCATGCGGCGACCCGACCGCCACGGGCGAAGGTCCGACCGCCCCCGGCCTGGACGGCCGGAGCGGCCAGCTTGTTGTAAGCAGCCAGCTTCTCAGGGCCTGAAATGGTGCGGTAAACGCTGACCCAGTAGCCCTTGGGCATAGAACCTCCAGTGTCGGGATGAGTGCATCCGACTTACGGGTTGGTCTCGGACGAGCGTCGGCGGGCGAGAGCGAGGCTTGTCAGCGTCGTGATCGCCATGGCGCCGATGCCGACCAGCGCCGCGGTGGTGTAGGCGCTGTCGTCGGGGAAGAGGTGGCCGGGGGCGGTGCCCGCGGCCAGGATCAGGCCGCCGATGGCGCTGCCCAGGGAGTACCCGACGCTGCGGACGACGTAGCTGAAGCTCATGGCGCTCGACGTCTCGCTCTGGGGGTGACGGCCAGGATGACGCCGGGCATCGCGGCCGAGAAGCGGCCGACGCCGAAGCCGAGCATGCCCGTCGCCGCGAACAGTTCGGCCAGATCCGACCGGGCGCCGCGAACAGAGCACACCCCCCGCCGACCACGACGGCGCTGCCGGGCCAGGAGCAGGGGGTCAGCGCACCGCGACGACAGCGAGGCCCGCCGCCACGGCGAGGTGCCGGCTCCACAGATTCCGTTCGCCGGCGAGGAATAGCACCAGGAGCAGTGCAGCGGCCAGGACGACCGCGCCTGCCACGTCCACGTGAGCGGAGCGGCCTTCGGGAGCTGCGGGCATGGAGCGCCACGCGGTCACGAAGGCCATGGCGGTGACGAGCAGGCCGAGGCCGTAGGCGGCCCGCAGTCCCCCGAACTCGGCGAGCAGCGCGGCCAGCGGGTAGCCGACGCCGGCCCCGATGATCGAGACCACCGAGATCAGCGCGATCACGGCCGCGCTGCGCTCCTCGGGAAGATGGTCGCGGGCCACGCCTATCATCAGCGCCGTGAGACCGAGTCCGACGCCTTGGCCGCTCGGCCCACGAACAGCCAGGCGAACGGCAGCGGCAGCACGGTGCGTGCTGCCGATGACGACGATCGCCAGCGGGGCGAGTTTCATGGCCCGCCGGTGCGGACCGGCTCCGAGCCGGCCGAGGACGGGTGTGGCGACGGCGCCGCTGAGCAGGGCGATGGTCAGCGTCCACTGCGCGCTGTGGAGGGAGACGTGGAACGTGGTCGCCACGCTGGTGATGAGCGGCGTCCCGAGGCTGGCGACCGCCGCCACGTCCCAGCTAACCAGCCGGTGACATCCACTCAGACGGACAACTGACCACCCGCAAACACCGTCAGAGCCATCCTTGCGAAAACCATTGGTGCCCGGCTTGCTCCGCTGATGGACTGGCCTCCTACCGTGAGTCTGCCGCGTGACGGAGGTAGTGGTAGTGACAGGCTATGACGTGCTTGCCGAGGTGTACGAATGGCTCATCTCGGATGCAAAGTTGCCTCCAGCCGAGTTCGCTGCGTCGTTCGACGACGTCCTCAATCTCCTGCCGTCGAACGCTCACGTCCTCGACTGTTCGTGCGGAACCGGACAGTTGGCGGTGGGCCTCGCCGGTCGTGGCATGCAGGTTGTCGCAACTGACGCCAGCGAGGCAATGGTTCGTCGGACTGCAGAGTTGTCTGAGGAGTTCGGGGCATCCGTCCGGGCCCTACGGGCGAACTGGGAAGAGTTACCCGACCATTTCCAGGACAACACGTTCGACATGGTGTTCTGCGTTGGCAACTCGCTTCACCATGCCGCGGGCGCGACAGGCAGGGGTGCTGCTCTGGAGTCGATGTCACGGCTTCTGCGCCCCGGCGGGCGCTTGGTACTCACATCCCGCACTTGGGAACTCGTGAGGGCCAGAGGTTCCCGGCTGGAGATCAGTGACCGACTCGTCCGCCGGAACGGTCGCGATGCCGTCGTGGTCTACCGCTGGGAGATTGCGCCGCATTGGGAGGAGGAGCACCACATCGAGATTGCGATCGCGCAAGTTGAGGCGACTGGCTTGGTTCTTGTCCGCTCGGAACTGCTGTCCTGCTGGCCCTACCGGTACGAGGAACTCGAAGTCGAGCTGCACCGGGTCGGACTCCAGACGGAACTGAGCACGTTCGATCTTGAGGCGGAGAACTACATGGTGGTCGCGAGCAAGGTATAAACACCGGACTCTCAGTCCCTGGCCGGACCGCGCGGTTGCTCGCAGGACGCTTGCGCCCTCTCATCGGTGCGGTTTCAAGTGGTCAACACAATGCCTCGGGCGAGGAGTGCTCGTCGATCAGACGGCGGTAGATCCGGGGTGACGGTGTGGCGCTGTTTCCTGGTCGCGTCCAGATCAATGAGCAGGATCTCGTCGATCAGCAGCGTGAACGGATCCAGCTTCGACGGCCGCGCCGAAGCGGTTGTCGTGCGTGGCTGCGGCCAAGCCGAGGTCAGGGCCTTGTTGACCGTGCTCCAGGTGACGCTACTTGCACTGCAACGCCCGGTTCGACATGCCATCGTGGGAGTCGCGCCGCAGCCCGGCGTACAACTCGACCTTCGACTGGCCAGGCGGCATCGGGGGTGCTCCTTTACTGAGCACTTCCAGCTTGACACCGCAACCCCGATGGGGACGGCAGAATTCGCGAACATCTTTCTGGGCCATCACCTGGTGCCGTCAGCTTTCACGAACAACTGACGTCACCAACTGCCGACAGAACCACGCCCGCCAGGACCGCGCTACGCCCTCGTACAACGGGAGATCCTCGCCCTCGACACCGTGACCGGTGAGATGGCCCTTCCCTACCGCACGCCACGCCAGCGCGCGACCCCGATCGCACCCAGTGTCCACGCGGTGCCGCTGACCGTCTCGTCCTGCTGAGTCGTGTAGTAGGAGCGGCCGTTTCCGGTGCACTCGACGAAGGCGGTACGGGTGACGGCCAGCAGGGCTCGCAGATCGTCGTACCCGAACTCCACCAGCCGGTCCTCGCCAGGGGTGCCGCGTAGCCCGCTCCCCCACAGGACGAGGCTCGTGATGCGGGTGGTCGAGCATCGGAGCTTGCGAAGGAGCCGCCATGTCTTCAGGGTGGCCACCGCCTGCTCGACGAGTGCCCGGATCTTGGCATGGGACCGGTTCACGGCCTGCTGAGCCGTGGAAAGGCTGTCCCAACGGCCGTGGCAAGGAATGCGGATTGTGCCGTCGTCACCGTGGTAGCCCTTGTCCGCCCGGCAGGTGATGCCAGCTGCGGCGAGGGCGTCGACGATGCCGTGCTCGCGGGCTGCCCGGACGTCGTGGACGGCTCCGGGCAGGGCAGGTGATGCCCACAGGAGGCGGCCCTTCGGGTCGGCTATGACCTGCACGTTCATGCCGTGCATCTTGTGCCTGCCGGAGTAGAAGTGCCGGTCGGCGGCGATCCGGTCGATCGCCATCAGCGTCCCGTCCAATATCAGGTACGCCTTCAGCAACGCGGCCCGGACGGCTTCGGCGAGCAGAGGTGCGAGGGCGCCTAGGAGCTCGACGGCCTCAATGACGTAGCGGTAGACGGTGGTGATTCCGACGCCGAAACCGGCTGCGAGCTGGGGATAGGTATGTCGGTTAGGGAGGTGGACGAGAACGAGTAGGGCCTCTCGGCCCGCACTCAGACGCCGCCATCGGGTGCCGATAGCGCGGCGGCGCGCTCGCAGGCGGGCGGACAGAAAGCGAAGGGCAGTGCCGGACACATCGACACCCGACGGATAGACGAACACGCGCAGCCTCCGGTAGAGACGGTTCTCTGGTCGAAACCCACCTACCAGGAGCTTCATCGTCTCGTGCGCAGACGACTTCGTTTTCCCGAATTCAAGGAAAGTTTGGCAACGTGTGCGCTGCCGCAGTCACCCCTGCCAGGCGTCGGCCACCGAAGGGGCCAGTGCACCGGCCTGGGCGTGGCCCGCGCGGGCGGCAGCCGGCCGGCGGGTGTCATCCGCCATGTTGCGGCCCATAATGCGGCGCGCGGCGCGGTCGGGGGACATCAGGATGACACGCGTTCCGTCGTCGGTCAGTTCCGCAGCCTGCTGCGAGGCGCTCGGATGCGGCCCGACCGCCTGAGGGACCGGCACGACCGCCAGTACCTGGCGGTACCCGCGCGCGAGTTGAAGGTTGGCGGTCGAACGGCTGCCGCCGTCCATCCAGCGTCGGCCCGCCACGGTGACCGGCGGCCATACGACGGGTACAGCGCAGCTCGCGGCGACCGCTTCGAGGAGTGTCGCTCCAGAGTGCGAGCTGAACACCTCCGTCTGTCCGCTTTGCGCGTCAACCGCGGCGATCCGCAGCTCCCGCTCGGGCCAGTCGCGTACGTGGCCCAGGAGCGCACCTACCGTGTCGAAGACGTCCGACTCGGGGCCAGTCCGGGCGCGGAGTGCTGCCCGGGCGAGGCGTTCGATGGACCGCTGGGGATCGCGGGAGCCGAGCGCAGCCCAGAGGAAGCGCGCTGTCTGACGCGCTGTCACCGGCAGACGAACCGCGTCTGCTCCGGACAGCTGACGCTCGTAGAGATCCGAGGCCGGAACGCCGGACCGGAGCCGGGATCCGAAGACGGCACCGGCGGAGGTCCCGATCACGACATCGGCGCTGCCGAGATCGATCCCGGCCTCGGTGAGGCCGGCGAGCACCCCGGTCAACCAGGCTCCGCCCACCGGTCCGCCGCCGCCGAGCACGAGTGCGGTGCCGGGCATGCTTTCCCCTCCCCGTGAATGACCGCGGATGTCCCCCCGCGGGAAGCAAAACGGGGAGCAATCCCCGCTTGCTCGGCCGACGATAGCATCCGTATCGGGGAATGCTCCCCGATACGGGGCGAGGAGAGGGAGACACCATGGGCGACCGTTCGCCGGTAGGACGCCGTGATGCGCTGCGCAACCGGAAGCTGCTGACGGACAAAGCCCGCGAGGTCTTCGCCGAACAGGGCCTGGACGCTCCGCTCGATGTAATCGCCCGGCGGGCGGGCGTGGGCAACGCCACCCTCTACCGCCACTTCCCGACCCGCGCCGCGCTCGTCGACGAAGTCTTCCGGGATGCACTCACGGAGACCACAGCAGCGGGCAAGCGGGCACGGACCGCCGAGGACGCATGGACTGGACTCACGCAGTACCTGCGAACCGTGTTCGCGGGCCTGGCCGCAGACCGCGGCACCAACGACCTCATGACCACGAACCTGGAAGGCGTCACCTCCCTGGAGGCGATCCACGCCCACAACCGCGAAACCATCGACGAGCTGCTCCGGCGCGCTCAGGAGCAGGGCACCATCCGCCCGGACCTCACCACCGAGGACCTGCTCTTCACCCTCGCAGCACTGGGCCGGGCTGTTCCCGCGCTCACCACGGTCGCCCCGGATACCTGGCTCCGCCCGCTCGCCCTGCTCCTCGACGGTCTTCGCACCAACCCGACCGCGCCCCCGCTGCCCACGCCGGCCCTCACTTCCGACCAGCTCGGCAAAGTGCTGCTCAATCTCGGCCCGCACAGGCGGCGTTGAGAGGCCTGTGACTCACACGGTTGCCCTGTAGGCCGCCCCCTGACCAGGAACCTCTCCGCCTCGGCGTCACGATCAGGTTGAAAAAGGCTCACTGTCTTTTCGTGAGCGAGGCGCCTACGCGCCCTGATGGGCCTGACGGAACGCGCCCGGAGTCATGCCGGTGTGGCGGGTGAAGAACTTACCGAAGTTGGTGGGTTCGACGAAGCCGAGCCGTCGTGCGATCGTCGCCACCGGTTCGTCTGTGTGGGCGAGCAGCCGTTGAGCCTCCAAGGCCACGCGGGCGTCGATGACGTGCTTCACGGGCTGTCCGGTGGCGGCCAGGCAGGCACGCGTCAGTGTCTTGACGGTGTACCCCAGGCGGTGGGCGTAGTCGGCGGCGCGACGGGTGGTGGTGTACCCGCGCTCCAGCTCGGCACGGAAACGGCGGTACACCTCGCCGCCCGCCTGCGGGTCGCCACCGCCCTCGGGGTGCGGCAGGCGGTCGATCTGCAGGAGCACCGTTGCAAGGAGGAGCTGGAGGATCTCCGCCGACACGGTCTGCGCCGGACGGTCGTACTCAGCCCGCATCTGCCCGAACAGGGTCGACAACACGGCGTACTCGGGGCCCGCCCCCAACTGCCTGCAGGCCGGCCCGTACCACTCCCCCACCAGCCGGTCGGCACTGCTGGTGTGCGACGGGAAGGCCGGCGTGAAGAGGAGGTGGGTGCCGTTCGCCGTGCCGGGCCGGACGAAACGCTGGACCTGGCCCGGCCGGACCCACAACAGGGTGCCGGGGCGGCATGGATAGGTCACGAAGTCGATCGCATGCTCGCCGTTCCCCTCCGTGATCAGCGTGAGCGTGTGGAAGTCCACCCGGTGCACCAGGTCGGGCCGCCGGCCCCGGCGCCGACGCCGCTCGTGCAGCGTGGCGAGATCGATGATCTCGAACCCGGGAACCCGATCGTCAGGGGGACGGAAGCCAAGCCGGAGGATGGCGTCTCCCGGGGCGGGATCGCCGTCTCGCAGGTCCGCGGGACGCATCACCATCTCCAGATGTCCTCGATTTACCATGCCGCGTCTTCAGCGTATCTCGCCTGCCTGCGGCGATGTGACAACAGTGGAGGACATCGAGGCGGCACAAGGCCGTCTTCACCGCAAGGAGCCCCTATGAACGGCTCGGTCACCGTCCTCGGCAAGGGCGCGGTCCGCATTCACAGCTACATGTCGCCGGCCGACACCTTCCACACCACCACCCAGCTGATCGAGACCCCGGCGCGCATCATCGCGATCGACGCCCAGCTGCTGCCCGCCTACGCAGACGAGGCCGTCGCCTACGCCAAGGGACTCGGCAAGCCGATCGACCGCCTCATCGTCACCCACGCCCACCCGGACCACTACAACGGCGCCTCCCGCTTCGGCGTCCCCGTCCACGCGCTGGCTCGGGTGAGTCAGCAGATCGTCGCCCGCGGCGACAGCCACCTGCCGACCGGCCAGGTCATCCCGCTCGCCGAGTTCACCCCGAGCGTCGCCCTCGTCCCCGGCACGGAGGTCATCGAC
The DNA here is from genome assembly GCF_044540925.1 of Streptomyces sp. NPDC085900. Lineage (NCBI taxonomy): Bacteria > Bacillati > Actinomycetota > Actinomycetes > Kitasatosporales > Streptomycetaceae > Streptomyces > Streptomyces sp. NPDC085900. The sequence continues at coordinate 313,822 of NZ_JBITSP010000012.1, forward strand.
GGCGTCACCTTCGTCTTCGAGGCCGTCTCAGGCGGCGAGGCGGCCGACGAACTCCTGATCAAGCTGCCGGAGCAGGGCGTTCTGATCGCCCAGGACCTCGTCTACCACGACCTCCACCTCTACCTGGGCAACAACGACATCATCGGCTGGCAGCAGGCCGTGTCGCAACGGCCGACCTCCCCATGGGGGCGGCGCCGTCCAGGCCCTCGCGACCTCCGGCGGCACCGTGCCCCACCCCGTCCACCGCCCGGCAGCGCTGCCCACCAGCAACCCGATCCCCGGCGACACCCCAGGGCATCGCCCGCCAGCAGGGCACGCCGTACTTCTACGTCGGCAGCACCGGCGACGGCACCACCTACGGCGGCACCATCCACCGGAGCGCAACCCAGGTGTTCCTGCGCGGCGGCAACGACGATGGCCCCGACCTTCTCATCGTCAACTTCCAGTTCCAGATCGTCGACCCCTGGCTGCTGTTTCGACATCGTGCGGGTGCGCGTCCAATAGCAGTACGGCACCTCAGCAAAGAGAAGGGACCACGCCCATGAAGATCACCATCATCGGGGCCGGGAACATGGCCCGCGGTATCGCCACCCGGGTCCTGGCCGGCGGCCACACGGTCACCATCACCGCCAAGGACCCCGGCAAGGCCGTACGGCTCGTCGACGAACTACGCCAACAGGCTGACGGCGCAGGGCGGGTGGGTGCCGACGACGAAGCCGCCGTCGACCAGGCGGACATCGTGGTCCTCGCGGTGCCCTTCGACGCGGCCAGGCAGCTCGCCGCCTCCTACGGGCCACGGCTCGGCGGCAAGGTGCTGATCGACATCAGCAACCCCGTCGACGCCACGCTCGACGCACTCGTCGTCGCCCCGGACACCTCCGCCGCCGAGCAGATCGCCGAGGCCGCCGGAGCGGAGGTGCGCGTGGTCAAGGCGTTCAACACCACTTTCGCCGCCACCCTGGTCGCCGGTCAGGTGCACGGCACTCCGCTGGACGTCTTCATCGCCGGTGACGACCAGAGCGCCCGCGAGGAGGTCGCCGACCTGGTCGCCTCCGGCGGACTGAACCCGGTCGACGTCGGCGCGCTCGAGCACGCACGCCAGCTGGAGGGCTTCCAACTGCTCCACATGGCGCTCCAGATCCGCGAGGGCGGCTACGGCTGGGCCAGCACGATCAAGATCGTCGCCCCCTGAACCGATTCCCCGCCCCCATCCACGCTGTCGGCCCGCCTTATCCCTGCGGGCAGACAGTGGCCCCGACGCACACCAGGAGAATCACCCCACCAACCTCGACAAGGGCACGGTCCTGCGCATCCCAGCCACGGCGCGCAGCACCGCGGGCACAATCCAGGTACAGGCCACCGGTATGCCCTCCATCGACGACTTCGCCTTCACCGGTCGCGGCGACACCCTCCTCGCCGCCCGCGACGACAACCAGGTCGACCTCGTCCGCCCCGACGGCACCCACTCCGCGGTGCTCACGGCCGCCGACGGCCTCCAGACTCCGACCTCCGTCGCGGTCCACAACCACACGGTGTACGTCCCCAGCGCCGCGTACCTCACGAACGAGGACCCCGACCTGCTCGTCGCCCACCTCGACCGCTGACACAGCCGTACCGGCCGCCCCATCCCCGGCGGGGGCGGGCGGCAGGCAACCCTGACGCTCGCGCCGCCGACCGACGCAGTCCGGAACACAGATGGGCGCAACTCCGCAGACCGGCACCCCAGCGGACGACACACAACGAGCCGCCGCCCGGGTCCGCACGGACCTGACACAGCTGGAGCGATGCGGCTTCTCCCCCGCCCGCGACGACGTGACCGAACAGATCCTCTCACTCAAGCGCGAAGCGGTGGAGTTCCGTGACGCCGTCGGGCCACTGCTGCCGGTCCTGCCGCCCTTCACCACCGCGCGGGAAGACTGGCCGCGCCAGATCGTGCCCTTGTCCTCGCCATCCCCACGCTGGTCGGCGGGATCTACGCCGATCGGGGCGCGGGCCGCAAGGAATTGCGGCTGGGATTCATCGTGGATCCGGCCGTCGGGTCGACCTGCTCCCAGCGGTAATCGGACTCGCGTTTCGGTGACTTCGTCGACGACGCGGCGCGATCACCTGCATCTGATCGTTACCGCGCCTACCAGCTGGCCGCGCTCTACCGCCACGCCAGCCGACTGCCGGAAAGCACGAGCCGCTGAAATAGATGTGCAGCCGGGTGAAACCATCCTTCGCCCGTTGACGGAATGCGTTGCCACGAAGGTTCAAGCAGGTCTCGATCGAAAGGGAAGACCGCCATGAACACACGTGTTGCGGGCGCCACCGTGGCCGTCGCAATTGCCGTCACCCTGTCCGTCAGCGCCGGGGCTTCCGCGTCGGCTCAGCAGCAAGCCGCTGGTGATCAGGCCACGGTGTCAGTACTGCACGCCGTGCCCGGCCTGACCGTCGACGTCTACGCCGGGGACAAGGAGCTGATCCCGGACTTCAAACCGGGCACGCTCACGGACCCGATGAAGCTGGACGCGGGCTCGTACGACATAAAGATCTTCAAGGAAGGTGAGGGTCCGGACGGCTCGCCGGCCATCGAGAAGAAGGTGGACGTGCCCGCGGGCGCGAACGCAACGCTGGTCGCCCACCTCACAGCCGACGGCAAGCCTGCGCTTGACGCGTTCGTCAACGACATGTCCAAGATCCCCGCGGGGAAGGCCCGGCTGACCGTGCGCCATGTGGCCGCCGCACCCGCGGTCGACGTCCGGGCCAACGGGAAGGCCGTCTTCAAGGACCTGCAGAACCCCAAGGAGGCCAAGGGCGAGGTCGCTGCCGGCACGGTCTCCGCCGACGTGGTGCTCGCCGGAACCGACACCGTGGCGATCGGGCCCGCCAAGCTGAACCTGGCCGAGGGCACCAACACGGTTGTCTACGCCTGGGGCAGCGCCGATGACAAGAACCTGCAGCTCAAGGTGCAGTCCCTCACCGGAATGCACTCGGCGCCGAGTGGTGTCCCGGCCGGCGAGACCGGCGCGGCCGCCGCTCACAACGAGGGTCTTCCGATCGGTGCTCTGTCCCTGGGCGCGGTGTCGGCCCTGAGCGCTGCGGGACTGCTCCTGCGGCTGCGCCGAACCTCGCGCTGAGACCTACGCCCATCGGGGTGCCGCCGCGGTCGGTCCGGCGGCACCCTGCCCTTCTCCCAGTGAAGAGGAACTCTGCATGAGCAAGCCCTCGTCACGGCTTCTGCTGGTCATGGGACTGTCCGCCGCCCTGGTGGGGCTCATCGTCTCCGCCCTGCTGCTCGTCGATGCCCGGCTCGGGGGCCCGGTGGCCGGTGCCCGAGACTTCGGCACGGCGTCGGGCGCCGGCCCCGTGTCCTCCCATCAGACGCCGCGGGTCCCGCCCGAGGACTCGTCCGCGGCCAGGGCGCGCGGTGCCGAAGCGCCGAGGCGTACAGGGACGAGCGAACCGTCGTCGCTGACCCTGCCCCGTCTCGACGTGAGGGCAACCGTCAAGGCGGTGGGCGTCGCGGCCGAGGGTCAGATGGAGATACCCGCCAACCCCAAGCAGGTCGGGTGGTACCGCTACTCGCCGGAACCGGGTTCCCCGGAAGGTTCGACGGTCATCGTGGGCCACGTCGACTCCAAGGGGCGCGGACTGGGGGTGCTGGTTGCCCTGAAAGACGTACACGCAGGTGACCGGGTGCTCGTGCGGCAGAAGGACGGCGGCGAGGTGGAGTACCGGGTGAGCTCGCGCCGCACTATCGGCAAGCGGGACCTGGCAGCGTCCGGGGCGTTCCGCCGGGACGGGCCGGCCGTCCTGACTTTGATCACCTGCGCGGGCCCCTACCTCGCGGACAAGGGCGGATATCAGAACAATCTCGTCGTCACTGCTGTGGAGGCGCCGACGTGACGACGGCATGGGGCGGCTCCCAGGTACTGGCGGCTACTGTTGCGGTCATGAGCACCCGCTCGGACGGAGAGCTCGGGCAAGGCTTCGCCGACGGCGACGAGGCCTGCCTCAACGAGGCATACCGCCGCTGGGGCGCGCTGATCTTCACCGTGGCAGCAAGGAGACTGGGAGACTCCGAGGAAGCGAAGGACGTCACTCAGCAGGTGTTCGTCGGTGCATGGCGAGGTCGCAAGAGCTACGATCCCCAGCGTGGTTCCCTCAAGACATGGCTGATGGGTATCACCCACAAAAAGGTGGCCGATGCGCTCATCCGCCGCTCCCGGCATCAGCGGGACATCGAAGCGGTCACCGTGGCGGGCGCCGCGGAGGTGTCTCGGGAGGATGCCCCAACGGATTCCGTCGTCGACTTCGTGGTGCTGGCGGACGAACTGGACCGCCTTCCCGAACAACAGCGGACCGTACTCGAAATGGCGTTCTACGAGGATCTCACCCAGGCGCAGATCGCCCAGCGCACCGGCCTTCCGCTGGGGACCGTCAAAAGCAACACACGGCGCGGACTGATGCGCATGAAGAAGCGATTGGAGGTGGACGGTGGAGCACACTGATGAAGAAACGCTGGCGCTGATGGCGATCGGAGAAAATCCGTCCCCTCCGGACGAAGAACACGTGCGTACGTGTGCGCGCTGCGCGCGTGAACTCGATGCACTGCGCCACGTCGTCCTGACCATGAAGGGGCGGTCTCCCCGGGAGGATGAGCTGCTCCCGCCTCCGGCCGACCTATGGGATTCCATCGCAAGCGAGCTGGGCCTTCATCGTCAGGATGAGGGCGCTGCCCCGAACACCGCCGAGCAGAACCCGACCGGAGGCCACCAGCCCTCGCCGAGGGTGGCGGGGCCAAGGTTCCGGCGCCTGAGTCGCCTGAGTGTGGCACTCGCCGCTTGCGCCGCGCTCCTGGGTGCCGCCGCGGGCAGCACGATCACCTGGTGGGTCACCCGGGACGACGCGACCGTGTCCGTCACCGACGGGAGGCGGCTGGACTCCCTGCAGGCGAACTCAGCAGGGTACGCACGACTCAGCGGCAGCAGCGGGCACCGCACTCTCACCATCACGGTCAAGGGCCTGCCCCGGACGTCCGGTTACTTCGAGGTGTGGCTCATGGACCGTACCCATTCCAAGCTCGTGTCCATGGGCGTCCTGGGCTCCGACGGCCGGGCTTCCCTGCCCGTGCCCACCAACATCGACCTGCGCGAGTACTCCGTCGTCGACGTCTCCGTCCAGCCTTACAACGGCAAGCCCGACCATTCGGGAGACAGCATCGTCCGCGGCCCGTACGCCGGCTGACGCCGAAGGTGAGGACGGGTTGGTAGGGGCTGTCCGGGCAACAGCGCGATTCTGATCGCTGAGGGGGCTGGGCTGACCCCGCCGAAGACGAAGTAGCGTTCGTCGACCGGCTCAACAACGTTGGCTACCTGGGGGCTTCGCCTCTCTGCGGGTCTCTGTCGATGCCTATACCCGCTACCGGCGCAGGCGGCGGCGATGTTGGAGCCCCAGTCGTGCCCGACGACCGCGCTCTCCTCGCCGAGGGCGCGCACGACGGCGACGTTGTCCTCCACCAGGTCGAGCATCCGGTATGCCCCGGTCGCTGCGGGCTTGGAGGAGCGGCCGTAACCGCACACGTCGATCGCCACCGCCCGGTACCCGGCCGCGGCGCCGCGACGAGCCTTGCCATTCTGGCAACATCGCAGGACACAACTGGCAGGCGGTATGGCTAAGAAGGAGCTGAAAGGTGGCAGTCAATGACGTGGACGGCGTCTTGGCCGCGATGGGGCCTGGGCTGCGGGCCGCGCGCGAGCATCACGGCGCGACGCTCGCCAGTGTCAGCTGCGCGACCGGGATCTCGACCAGCACGCTGTCTCGAATCGAGACCGGGCGGCGCAAGCCCACCCTGGAGGTGCTGCTGCAGCTGTCGAAGGAGTACGGCGTCTCCTTGGACGACCTGTCCGGCATCACACCTGCCCCCGCGGCCACGCCGCGCGCCACGGCTCCGCTGAGCTTCGGCGACGACAAGGCGGTGCTGCCATTGACCCGCTACGTCGGCGGCCTGCACGCCCACAAGCACGTCCTGCCCGCCCTCAAGGCCCCGCCCGCGCGCCCTCGGCAGGTCTCCCACGACGGCTACGAGTGGCTGTGTGTGCTGTACGGGCGGCTGTGGCTGGCGCTGGGCGAACAGGACCTCGTCCTGGTCGCCGGGGACACCGCCGAGTTCGACACTCGCACCCCGCATGGGGTGGCGAACACAAGCCCTGGCGGTCCGGTCGAGTACCTGATCATGTTCGGACCGCAGGGCGAGCGCCTCCGACCACGCATACCTCCAGTCGTCGGCCACAGCAGCCGTGAGCCGAATCGCGTCTCGGCCGGCCGAGACGAAGGGAAATAGGCTCCGCAACCGCGGAGCCAGTCCCGGGGCCCACGAATGGAGACGTACTGACGCACAACCCGCACTGCGGCACAGGCGCAGACGCGCTGGCATGGACTGCTACGGCGACTTGCGGCATGACGACGTCAGGAATCACCGAGGAGAACCGCTTGCGATCAGCCGTCGGCGCGCTCTGTGGCGCCGGTGGTGTCTTCCTGGGGCCACGCGCGTTGAGTTCCCGGCAGCTTGATTCGGCATGCGCATCCGATCCGCTGTCCGCCGCGGAATCACGCCGAGAGGTGAACGATGGAACAGTCGGAGTTTGTCCAGCCGGATCGTGCGGTCGCGGTGATGTACGCGGTGTGCGCTGGCTGCCGTTTCATGGGAGAAGTCGTCACAGTGGATGAGGACGTGAACACCGTCTTCGTACAAGCTCGTTCCCATGCTCGAGCGGCTCACTTCGGGGAGTCGATGACGGGCATAGAAATCGTCTGGGACGTCATCCCCGCGATCTGAGGAGTCAGCTGCGCTGGAGCAGGCGCGAAGCCGATCGGGCCTCGAAGACGGCGCCCGACAGACGGGCGAGAGATGAATAGCCACGTCCCTCTCACCAGGCGCTGGCCGGCATGGGCGGCGTCAGGCGGCAGGGGCAGTTCACGACGTCAAGTGAGTTGACGCGGTTCGCCCGTGAGCTTTTGAGCAGAGATCGTGCAGGCGGTGCCGGGAAGTGGAGGCACCGCCTGCCGTCGCGTGAATGGGTCAGAAGCTGGGGCGGGTGTCGGCGGTTCCCACAGTCAGGCTCGTGCTGAAGACCTTGGTCTTGAGGGTGGAGTTGAGTGCGCCGGCTGCTTCCTTGGTGAGCTTGAGCGTGACGTTGGTGGCGTCGGCCTCGTGCTTGCCGAGCTTGACGTGGGCGGTGGACAGGTCGAGCTTGAAGACGGGGACGCGCGTCTTGGTCCCGGCGACGAGGCCGGTCAGTCGTCCCTTGGTGAGGTCGATGGTGAAGTTCTTGACTTCCAGAGAGCGGCCGTTGAAGACGTTGGTGAACTTCAGGCCGCCGCTGTGCTTGATCTTCCCGCCGAGGGGGTTGGCGGTCAGCGAGCCACCGGTGATCGGGTAGGTGGCCTTCAGGGTCGGCTGACCACCGACGGTGGTGAGGCTGGGCTTGCCGGGACGGGTGACGATGGGGGCGATTCCATTGGACAGCAGCGCGTTGGCGATCGCCGGAGCCACCGTCACGGAGGTGTGGCCCCCCTTGATGTGGACGGTATGGGGGGTTGCCGAGGCGGTGGGGGCTGCGATCACCAGGGCCGCGACAGTGGACGCAGCGGTGACAAGTACGGTGCGGGTCATGGCAGTTCACTCCTGAGGCGTGTTGTTCCGGGTGAAGCGGATGACGGGGACGTATTCCGCCACTGCCACCGGAGTGGATGCGGCCGGCAGCCGAGCAAATTACAGGCGCCCGATTCATCCCTTTCACGGCCAAACTGCCGATACTGGAAGTGACCTTGAGAGCCGAAATCCTCCGTGCTTCCTCGATCGTTCGAAGGTCTGCAACCGATGCGGCCTCGCCGGCGGTATGTCTCCTCGACCCATCCGTTGGATTGCAGGCTGGAAGGAAGGCCGTCATGGGCGCTGGCACGGCACGGGGGCTCCGAGCGGCCTTCCAGCCTTGTTGCTTGCTGACAGCGGACGGCGCATCGCAACACAGCAGCACCCCTCTCCGCGCTGAAAGTGGCGGAAGCCCGCACTGCGCAACGATGGTTGCCGGGCATATCCGTTGGCGGTCAGGCGTCGCACCGGCTGTTGCTACGGCCGACTCGCCCTCGACGGTGACCACCACCGCCAGTTTCATGAGCAGGCCCGGGTCGAGGCGCTCTCAGTTCCCACGACCTCGGGCTACTTCGAGGTGTGGCTCATGGACCGCTCCCACACCAAGCTCGTGTCCATGGGAGTCCTGGACCCCGACGGAAAGGCCACACTGCCGGTACCGAAGAACATCGACCTCGGGGAGTACTCGGTCGTCGACGTTTCCGTACAGCCCTACAACGGCAAGCCCGATCACTCCGGCAAGAGCATCGTCCGTGGACGTTACGCCAGTTGAGGGTCGGGCTCCGTGACGGGAGGCAGTGGGTGTCGTGGCCGGCGTCGCCGGGGCCCAAGACCTGGGTGGATCCTGCTCGACCGCAGGAGCTCATCAGAGCCAGCGCCTGGGGGTTCGAGGCGTCCGCGGTGCGACTGCCGATGGTGCTGCAGGACCGTCAGGGATGCCGCGCCGAGGGCCGTCAGGGAGAGCAGGACCGTGTTGGTGCGCACTGTGTACTCCTGGAAAGCGGGATATCGGTCTACAGGTAGCAGCCGTTGGGCCCGAGCAAGGGATTTGTGTCGACGGGGAGTTCGCGGTCGGGATCGACCACCATGGAGGTGGAGGAGAGGGTCAGGCGGCTCTCGCAGCGTTCTGCGCTGGTGCCCTCGTAGTAGCCGATCCAGATGTCGACGCGGCGCGTACCCGAGCGGTTCCAGTCGTCGCGGCAGGCCCCACACAGGTCCTCCATGATGAAGTACTTCTTCACGTAGGAGAGGTAGATGCGCGTCCCGACCGGGAGCGCGGGAGCGTAGGCGGCGACGGTGACGGGGTCGTCGTAGGTTCCGACACCGCCGGCCGTCGAGTGGCGCGGAGCGCTGCCGGGGTAGGCGATGGCACCGCCCACGGGATCGTTGTCCCCTGCCGCGAAGGCGGTGACCTCGGTCTGATAGGTGGTTGCCGCGTTCGAGGGGCCGGCCGTGCCCAGTACGGCGCCGAGGGTCAACCCGGCGATGGGCAGCACGGTGCTGAGGCGTCTCATATCGCTTCCTCGCGGATGTGGGGGTCATGGTCGGCAGGTTCTGCCGCTTCGGGACTCGCTGAGATGCGATGCCGACGTCGAGCAGGGTTCCCTGGTGAGCGCGCCCCTTGGAGGCACCGACAGTGCCATTTTCGAGCGCGGAGCCAAAGAGGAGCTCGGAGTAAGAGGCCTGACGTATCGTCAGTACAACTCGGTCTGTCAACGACTGGGGTATTCGCGTCAGGCTTGGAGCTGTCAGTGCGGCAGACGACCTCCAAGCCGAGAACCAACGCCCGGACCGTGTGCCAATGGTGCACTTGCATGCAGATCCCTAGCGCGCCGCGCCCTCTGCGGGGGTGCCGCGGCGGCACGGGACTCGCACACCCAGGAGCGGACTCGACCGGCTAATACTGCATCACAGTGCGGGCATGGGCAGCGCTGCCGGCTGGGTCGTGATCGGTCGGCCAAGGAGCCTGGTTACGCAGCGCTCCTGAACTGGCGGCGGAGGTAGGCGTCGAAGAACCGAGCTCCGAGCAGGCGCCTGCTGTGGACGAGCAGCTTGGCGGCGGGGGTGACCACGTAGCGGGTGCGCGGATGCGCGCCGGTGACGGCGTGCTCGATGACTTCGGCGACGGACTCGGGTGGGGCGGACAGCAGCTTCGAACGGTAGGACTGGGCCATTTGCCGGTCGGCGGCCTCGTTCAGGCTGTCGTACGGCCCGGTCGGGGCCGCCGAGTCAGCCAGGGTGTGGGCTGCGGTGTCACCGAAGCCGGTGCGGATCAGGCCCGGCTCGATCAGGCTCACCTTGATCCCGAAGGGTGCGACCTCGAAGCGGAGTGCGTCGGTGAGGGCTTCGACGGCGTACTTGCTGGCGTGGTAGTAGCCACCGGCCGGGAAGACGAGCCGGCCGCCCATGGAGCCGACGTTGACGATGCGGCCCCGCCCGGCGGCGCGCATGCCGGGCAGCACCAGCTGGCTCATCCGGGCCAGACCGAAGACGTTGGTCTCGAACTGGCGACGCACCGCGTCCAGGCCGGTCTCCTCGACGGTGCCGTACGCGCCATAGCCGGCATTGTTGACCAGCACACCGACCGAGCCGTGCTCGCTCTCGATCATCTTGACGGCATCGGACATCGACTGTCCGTCCGTGACGTCCAGGGCCAGAGTGCGGGCTCCGGCCGCGGCGAGATCGGCGAGGGATTCCGGTCGGCGGGCGGTTGCGTAGACGGTCAGCTCGGGGTGGGCGGCAAGGCGCAGGGCCGTGGCCCGGCCGATACCGGAGGAGGTTCCGGTGATCAGTACGGCGGTGGTGGTCATGATGCTTCCTTGTCGGGGTGAGGGTGGTCCAGACCGGCGACGAGCAGCGCGACACCTTGGCGCAGGCGTCGGGCCGGTGCCTCGGGGTCGGTGAGGTCGGCTTCGAGGCCGCGGGTGAACGCCAGCAGCAGTTCCGCGACTTCGCCCACGTCCGCCGTGCCCAGATCGGGGCGGGCGGCGGTGATCGCCGAGGTGAGCAGGTCACGCATCGCGTCGTTGTAGGCCTCGACGAGGTCCGCCGACTGACGGGTCTCGACGCCGAGTAGCTCGGCCGCGTGCGCGGGGCTGTCATGCCAGAGCCGGGCGGCCAGCCCCAGCTTCGCCTCCAGCACTCCGGTCAGCTGCTTCGTCAGATCTCCCGGGGTGGTGGTCGCGGCGCGGGCGTCGACCAGGGCCGCGTCCAGCAGCCGGGCGGCCAGGCGCCGGAACGCGTCCTGCTTGTTGCGGACGTACTGGTACACGGCGGGGCGCGACATGCCCGCCTCTCGGGCGATGTCGTCCATCGTGCTGCGTCGCACGCCATGCCGGGTGAAGCACGCATAGGCAGCATTCAGGATCTGATCGAGCCGATCCTCGTCGTCGAACATACTGACAATCCTTGCATGGAATGTCAGAGTGTTCAATCTGAGGTGAGGTGCCGCTGTGGGTGAAAGCGCCTTGGGCTCGTACGGGCTCCAGCCACGGGTCAAGGACAGACAGTTCTTCTGGCGTCGACGTCGGCGTTCAGCGTCACCGGCGTGCAGAGGGTGAGGACCCGCCAAATTCACCGGCCCTGCGATGTCCTGCCGGTCGATCAAGAACTCCACCGCGCGCACGAAGTCGCGTTCATGGATCCACGACACGTACTGCGCTCCCCCGGCGACCGGACCGCCGAGACCCAGGCGGGCCGGCCCCAACAGAACGGCGAAGACCCCGCCGGGATCCGAGCTCATCACCATGGCCGAGCGCAGCCCGAGCCGTCAGCGCCCTGAACTGACCACCCAACCCGGTTTCGAATTCCGCAGAGCCGGGTGGCCAAACGAGCTCAACTGACCGCCCTCAGCGGTCTTGCAGGGCGCCGCCGGGACCCGCGATCGCAGTCGCGGGCCTGCTCGGGGTCGAAGGCGGCGAACCAGGCGTGCGGGGCCGAGATGACCGTGCACGGGCACTGATGGATCTCGTTGTCCGGGTCTGGCCGCTCGATGCCGTCGAGGCAGCGATCGCAGGCACGCACGCCGTCTGGCGTGGATCCATTCACATCCCACAGTTCTCAATTTCAGAACCAACAGTTGTTGGATTTCTAGATCGGCGATTTCTAGAGTGAGCACGCGACGTCGCACTGCACCGCGCACGCGCCAAGGCGTCCGGGAGGAGGCTCATGCTGTATCGCACCCTCAGCGACCAGACCATCTCCGCAACCAGCCACGCCCGCCAAGTCGGCGTCGACGCGATGGGTGCCTACCACTTCCATCGTCCGACCCCACCATCCCGGTTAGTGCAATACGGAAATTGCTCGACGAGGGTGTCGTCATGATGGCCGGCATCTCAAACGCCGGCGTCGCACAGATCGACGTAGCCCGCGAAATGTTCGGCGGTCGGCTCGTGTCGGTGGAGGACCAGTGTCCGCCCGGCTTCCACTTAGGCCGGGGGAACTCGTGCACTGCACCAAGCTCGGCCTCGCTCTCCTGCCCTGGCGCCCCCTCGGCGGTCTCGCGAACGCGAAGGGCATCGCGGAACGTCACAGCGCGGTCCAGCAGGCCGCCGTCGGCAAGGCGGGCACCAGTGTCTACTGAGTCACGCTCGCCCGGGAGCTCGCGCTCGTCTTCATCCCGATCCCCGGGCCCCCGCTCCGCGGGCATCCGCGACTCCGCAACCGCAGCCACAACCGATCTCGAATTCACCGCTGACCAGTTCGCACTTCCTTCCGTCTGAAACGTTCACGTCACAGCGAAAGAGTCACATGAAGACCTTCACCCTGCCCGGCACCAACATGGTGGTCCCCAACGTCGTCCTTGGACTGATGCGCATCGAGAACATGACCGACGAGGCGGTGCGCACGCTCGTGAACACTGCGCGGGACAACGGGATCACGTTCCTCGATCACGCCGACGTTTACGGCTCGGACGACCACGGTTGCGAGCGTCGGTTCGCCGAAGCTATGAAGCTCAGCTCGTCGGAGCGTGAGCAGTTCGTCATTCAGTCGAAGGCCGGCATCGTCAAGGATGGGCCGTACTTCGACTTCTCTCATGACCACATCATCGAGTCCGTGAACGGTTCACTCCAGGCACTGGGCACGGACTATCTCGACATCCTGCTGCTGCACCGTCCCGACGCTCTCGTCGAGCCGGAGGAGGTGGCCCGCGCCTTCGATGAGCTGTCGGCGGCAGGCAAGGTGCGTGCCTTCGGCGTCTCCAACCAGACGCCCCGACAGCTCGATCTGCTGCGCAAGCACGTGACGCAACCAATCGTGGCGAACCAGCTGCAGCTGTCGATCACTCACGCGCCGATGATCGCGCAGGGCGTCGCCGCGAATATGCAGGACCTCGACCAGTCGGTCGTACGTGATGACGGCATCGTCGACTACTGCCGCCTGCACGACATCACCATCCAGGCGTGGTCGCCTTTCCAGGCGGGGTTCTTCGACGGCCCGTTCCTCGGTTCCGAACGCTTCCCCGAGTTGAACGCGGTGGTCGACCGGCTGAGCGACAAATACGGCGTGCCGGCCGAGGCGATCGCGGTCGCGTGGATCACGCGCCATCCCGCGCAGATGCAGGTCGTGCTTGGCACGACCACGCCAGAACGCGTCAGGGCCGCCGCGCTCGGTTCCGACATCCCGCTCACTCGATCCGAATGGTACGAACTCTTCCGCGCCGCCGGATACAAGGTGCCCTAATGGCAATGCCGTTGCAATAGCTCGTGGGCGTACGCTGCTGTGCAGTGCTCCCGGGGGTGGTGCGGGTGTCTGCAGACGTCGGTGAGTTATCGGGCTTAGGGCTGCTGACCTGGGTGTATCCGTCCCGGTTGGTGGATCGTGTGGTGGCCGCGTGCGGTCGTGCGGAGCAGCGCAGACGCCTGCTGCCGACCCGGCTGGTGGTGTACTTCGTGCTCGGGCTGGCCCAGTTCTCCCCGGCGCCGTATCCGGACGTGATGCGGCACCTGGTCGAGGGCCTGCGGGGCCGGGGTCTGCTGGGCGAGTGGCACATCCCTGCGAAGTCGTCACTGTTTCGGGCCCGCCAGCGACTGGGTCCGGAGCCGCTGCGGGTGCTGTTCGCCACGACCGCCGAACCGATGGGCACCCAGGCGACCCCGGGCTGCTTCTGGCGGGGACTGCGGCTGCTGGCGGTGGACGCCACCTGCTGGGACGTGGCCGACAGCCCGGCGAATGAGGCCGCCTTCGGCCGCCCCGGAAACAGCCGCGGCCACGACAAGTCCTCCTTTCCCCAAGTGCGGATGGCCTGCCTGATCGAGGTGGGCACCCATCTCGTCCTGGACGCCGAGCTGGCCGGCTGCCGCACCGGCGAAGTCACTCTGGTCGGCCGCCTGCCCCGCTCCTGCGGACCGGGCCAACTCCTCCTGGCCGACCGGGAGTTCCTCGGCGTGCCGTTGTGGCGGGCTTTCACCGCCAGCGGCGCCGATCTGCTGTGGCGGGTGCCCGCCAACCGCATCCTGCCCGTCGACCGGCAGTTGCGGGACGGCTCCTGGATTTCCCGCATCCACGCTCACACCGATCGCGCTCACACTGATCCCGTCGCAGTGCGAGTGGTGGCCTACCAGCTCAACGGCACCGGCCGTGAGGGTGAGGACTACCGGCTGGTGACCAGCCTGCTGGATGCCCGCCGCTATCCTGCCCGCCAGCTGGCCGCGCTCTACCAAGAACGCTGTGGAGAGCGTCTTCGCCGAGCTCAAGACCCATCAACGCGGAGCCCGCGTCGTCCTCAGCAGCAAGACCCCCGACGGCGTCCTGCAACAGATCTGGGCACACCTGCTGGTCCACCACGCGCTGCGCGAACTGATGGTGAGAACCGCCGCCACCCGGGGCCTGGACCCGGACCGGATCTCCTTCACCGAAACCCTGCGCTCCGCCCGGCACAGCGTGACCGTCACGCCGGGCAGCTTTTCCCCCTGACCTGCTGGTCAGAACGCTCGTCGTGCTCCAGCAGGACCTGCTCGAACGCCTCCTGCCGCGCAGACGCCTGCGCAGCCAACCTCGCGTCGTCAAACGCAAGATGTCCAACTACTGGCTCAAACAGGCCGAACACCACACCTGGCCCCAGCCCACCCGCACCGGCACTCGAGCAGTCCGCGTCCAACGACCCCAACCTGCGAATGCGTAAAGCAACAGCATTGGCCCTGATGGGTGTTTCTCCCTCTACCCGAGTTCACCGAGACGGAGGGCGTCCCTTATCTCGCTTAGCTTCGCGGTCGTCGCCGGGGTCTGCTCCTTCGCTTGTTCAGCGAGTCGCAGGGCATCGTCAATCTCGCTGAGCTTCGCCGAGGACAGGACGCCCGCCCGCTCTATCAGGTCGTCCCGTGACACAGTGGTCAGCCACGTGCAAGGGGTGAAGCCTGGACGCGGGAACGCGAGCCGCAGCACGCCTTCGAACGGCACTCCTTCACCGGCGCCCAGCATCACTTCGATGCCCAGCCCGCTAATGTCGACGCCCGCCGGAGCGACGACCTGCATCACCCGGATCCCGGACGCGTCGTCTCCCGACAGCAGTACGACCAACCTCCGCTCGTCGAACTGGACCCACCAGACTTCGCCACGTTGCACAAGTCCTCCAGACACAGGACGGCAGACAGACGCTGCCCGAGCCTGACGCGCTGTGGAGACGGGTGTGGCCACCGTTGATCATCGGTGTGTGAAGACTGAAGATCACGCGGTGGCCGCAGGTCACAGCGTAAACCCTGCCCACTGGCAGGAGACGTTCGAGGGCCTGATGAGCCGGATAGCCGGACGGTTCACTCAGGTCTAATCCCGGCGCCGAGCCCGGAAGTTGTACTCGGCCTGCTGTCGGACCTGGACAGGGAGTTCGAGGCCGTGCCGCCCGAGGTGTGAGGTCTCCTTCCCCCGCTCCTACCGTGGCTCCGCAGCCGGAAGGCCGTGACGCCCGCAGGCTGAGCGCCCCGGGCTCGCGCCGTCAGGAGGTGGCCGCGGCCGAAAGGTCGGGCTGCTCCGGCAGGCGCTGGGGTGCCGTCGGCACGCTGAGCACCATGGTGAGGCCACCGCCGGGTGTGTCCTCGGCACTCAGGGTGCCGCCCATGGCTTCGGCGAAGCCGTGGGCGACGGCGAGGCCGAGTCCGACGCCGTTGCCGCGGGGGGAGTCGCCGTAGCGCTGGAAGGGTTCGAAGATGCGGTCCTTGGCGTCGTCGGGCACACCGGGGCCGCGGTCTACGACGCGTACCTCTACGCGGTCCGCGATGGCACTGGCCGACACGAGCACCCTCTCCTCCGGTGGGCAGTACTTGACCGCGTTCTCGACGACGTTGGCGACGGCCCGCTCCAGCAGCCCGCGGTCCACGTTCACCATGGGCAGTGTCTCCGGGATGTCCAGCTCCACGCTGTCCTCGGGCACTCCACCGAGGGCCATGGGCACGACCTCGTCGAGGTCTGTCTCGCGGATGATCGGGGTGACGGTGCCGGTCTGGAGCCGGGACATGTCGAGGAGGTTGCCGACGAGGTGGTCGAGGCGGTCCGCGCCTTCCTCGATGGCTTCCAGGAGTTCCGCCTGGTCCTCCTCGGACCACTCGACGTCGTCGGAGCGCAGGGAGGTGACGGCCGCCTTTATCCCGGCCAGGGGGGTGCGCAGGTCGTGGCTGACGGCGGCGAGCAGTGCGGTGCGGATGCGGTTGCCCTCGGCCAGTTCCTTGGCCTGGTCGGCCTCCTGCCGCAGGCGCCGGCGGTCCAGGACGACGGCCGCCTGGGCGGCGAACGCGGCGAGCACCCGCCGGTCGGCGGCCGGCAGCACGCGCCCCGACAGCGCCAGGGACATGTGGTCGCCGACCGGCACGTCGACGTCCGCGTCGTCGGGGTCCTGGCAGGGGCGGGGGCCGACGCTGCCCGCGCAGGTCCACGGATCGGTCTCGCCGACGCGTTCCAGCAAGGCCGCCGACTCCATGCCGAAGGTCTCGCGCACCCGTTCCAGCAGCTCCTCCAGGCCGGTCTCGCCGCGGAGTACGTTGCCGGCGAGGAAGGAAAGGATCTCGGACTCGGCGCGCAGCCGGGCGGCCTGGTGCGTGCGCCGGGCGGCGAGGTCGACGACCGAGGCCACGGAGACGGCGACCCCTACGAAGATGGCGATGGCGACGATGTTCTTCGGATCGGCGATCGTCAGGGTGTGGACGGGCGCGGTGAAGTACCAGTTGAGCAGCAGGGAGCCCACGACCGCGGACGCCAGCGCCGGCAGCAGTCCGCCGGCCAGGGCCGCCGCCACCGTCAGGGTGAGGAACAGCAGCATGTCGTTGGCGAGGCCGACGTCCGGGGAGGCGCTGGTGAGCAGCCAGGTGAGCAGGGCGGGACCGAGCACACCGACGAGCCAGCCCCAGACGACCCGGGCCCGCCCGAGGCGTGCGCCGCGCGCCACCGGCAGTCCGCGGCCCTTGCCCGCCTCGTCGTGCGTGATGAGGTGGACGTCGAGGTCGGGCCCGGACTCCCGGGCGACCGTGGCGCCGACGCCGGGTCCGAAGGCGTACTGCCAGCTCCGGCGGCGGGAGACACCGAGGACGATCTGGGTGGCGTTCACTCCGCGTGCGAAGTCCAGCAGCGCGGCGGGGATGTCGTCGCCGACGACCTGGTGGAAGGTGCCGCCCAGGTCCTCCACGAGGGTGCGCTGGACGGCGAGTTCCTTCGGTGAGGCGGAGGTGAGGCCGTCGCTGCGGGAGATGTAGACGGCCAGCACCTCGCCGCCGGCGCCTTTCTCGGCCAGCCGCGCGGCCCGGCGGATGAGGGTGCTGCCTTCTGGGCCGCCGGTCAGGCCGACCACGATGCGTTCACGCGAGCCCCAGATGGTCGAGACGTGGTGCGCGCTGCGGTACTCGGTCAGGTAGGCGTCGACCCGGTCTGCCACCCACAGCAGCGCCAGTTCACGCAGGGCGGTGAGGTTGCCGGGCCGGAAGTAGTTGGACAGGGCCGCGTCGACCTTGTCCGGTTTGTAGATGTTGCCGTGCGCCATACGGCGGCGCAGGGCCTCGGGGGACATGTCGACCAGCTCGATCTGGTCGGCCCTGCGCACCACCTCGTCCGGCACGGTCTCCCGCTGCCGTACCCCGGTGATGGACTCCACGACGTCGGCGAGCGACTCCAGGTGCTGGATGTTGACGGTCGAGACGACGTCGATCCCCGCCGCCAGCAGTTCCTCGACGTCCTGCCAGCGCTTGGTGTTGCGGGAACCGGGGATGTTGGTGTGGGCGAGTTCGTCCACCAGGGCGACGGCGGGGGCGCGCCGCAGCACGGCGTCGATGTCCATCTCGGTGAAGGTGCTGCCCCGGTATTCGATCTCCCGGCGCTGAATCTCCTCCAGACCGTGCAGCATCACCTCGGTGCGCGGCCGACGATGGTGTTCCACGAAGGCGACCACGCAGTCGGTGCCCCGATCGATCCTTCGGTGGCCCTCGGAGAGCATGGCGTAGGTCTTGCCCACGCCGGGTGCCGCGCCGAGGTAGATCCGGAGCTTTCCGCGTGCCATGTCATCCTTCGAAGCGGTAGCCCATGCCGGGCTCGGTGATCAGATAGCGGGGGTGGGCGGGGTCGGTCTCCAGTTTGCGCCGCAGCTGGGCCATGTAGACCCGCAGGTAGTTGGTCTTGCCGCTCTGTGAGACGCCCCAGACTTCCTGCAACAGGTGCTTCTGTGTGATCAGCCGCCCCGGGTTGGTCACCAGGATCTCCAGCAGGTGCCATTCGGTCGGGGTCAGCCGTACGTCCTGGCCGCCCCGTACGACTTTCTTGGCGAACAGGTCGATGCTGAAGTCCCCGGTCTCGACCATCGTCGTCTCCGGGACGAGCGGGGTGTCCTCGGTGCGGCGGACGGCGGCGCGGAGCCGGGCGAGGAGCTCGTTCATGTTGAACGGCTTGGTGATGTAGTCGTCCGCGCCGGCGTCGAGTGCGGCGACCTTCTCGTCGGACCCCTGTCGAGCGGACAGGACCAGGATCGGTACCCGGGTCCAGCCGCGCAGGGCCTTGATGACGTCGATGCCGTCCATGTCGGGCAGGCCGAGGTCGAGCATCACCGCGTCGGGCTGGCGGGCAGCGGCCAGCCGCAGGGCCGTGGCCCCGTCGGGCGCTGCGTCGACGCCGTACTTGCGTGCCTGCAGGTTGATCACGAGGGCCCGTACGAGCTGCGGGTCGTCCTCCACCACCAACACCCTGGTCATGGGTGCGTGCCTTTCCTGTCGTGCGTCGGGGCCGGAGGGCACCGGACGCGAGGCAACCGACGTCATCGCAGCGGGAGTTGACGGATTCGGGACGGCCGCCAACTCCCGTGCGTGTCACGTCATCCCATCAGTGCTCTGCCACAAGGTCCTTGAGCGCGATGTTGAGTTCGAGGACGTTCACCCGGGGCTCGCCCATGAAGCCGAGCGTGCGGCCCTGGGTGTGGTCCTTGACGAGCTTCTCGACCCGGGTGACCGAGAGGCCGTTCTTCACGGCGATCCGGTGGACCTGGATCTCCGCGTAGGCCGGGGAGATGTCCGGGTCCAGGCCGGAGCCGGAGGACGTGACCGCGTCGGCGGGCACCTCGGATGCCCTGACCGTGTGGCCGGGCACCGCGTTGTCCTTGATGACGGCCGCCTTGGCGTCCTGCACCTGCTGGATCAGGTTCTTGTTGTCGGCGGAGAGGTTGGTCGCGCCCGACAGCAGCAGCTTGTACTGGGTGTTGACGCTGTTGCTGCCGAGTCCGTTGGCCGGACGGCCCTGGAACCACTTCAGGTCCCGGTCCGGGGTGTCCTGCCCCTTCTTCAGCGGCAGGTTGTACGACTGTCCGATCAGGGAGGAGCCGACGACCTTGCCGTCGGCCTTGACCTCGGAGCCGTTCGCCTTGCTGTGGAACAGCGCCTGGGCGACACCCGTGACGACCAGCGGGTAAATGACGCCGGTGACCAGGGTCAGCACGAGGAGGGCACGCAGGCCGGCCCCGAGCAACCGGGCGGTGTTCGTAACGGAGTTGTTCATGGCGATCAGCCGATTCCGGGGATGAGTGAGATGAGCAGGTCGATGAGTTTGATGCCGATGAACGGGGCGATCAGCCCGCCGAGCCCGTAGATCGTCAGGTTGCGCCGCAGCAGCCTGTCGGCGCTCACCGGCCGGTACTGCACGCCCTTCAGGGACAGCGGCACCAGCGCGATGATGATCAGGGCGTTGAAGATGACCGCGGACAGGATCGCGGAGTCGGGCGAATCGAGGCCCATGATGTTGAGCTTGTCCAGGCCCGGATAGACCGCGGCGAACAGCGCCGGGATGATCGCGAAGTACTTGGCCACGTCGTTGGCGATGGAGAACGTGGTCAACGCGCCCCGGGTGATGAGGAGTTGCTTGCCGATCTCGACGATCTCGATGAGCTTGGTCGGGTTGGAGTCGAGGTCGACCATGTTGCCGGCCTCCTTGGCGGCCGACGTACCGGTGTTCATGGCCACACCGACGTCCGCCTGGGCCAGCGCGGGCGCGTCGTTCGTGCCGTCACCGGTCATCGCGACGAGCTTGCCGCCCGCCTGCTCCCGCTTGATGAGCGCCATCTTGTCCTCGGGCGTGGCCTCCGCGAGGAAGTCGTCGACGCCCGCCTCCTCGGCGATCGCCTTGGCGGTCAGCGGGTTGTCGCCCGTGATCATGACGGTTTTGATGCCCATGCGGCGCAGCTCGTCGAACCGCTCCCGCATGCCCTCCTTGACGACGTCCTTGAGGTGGATGACCCCTAGGTCGTGTCTTCAATTGATCTTGAGTAGTGGATCATGGTCGGGTGATACGTCGCCATGAACTGTCCGATGAGGAGTGGGAGTTCCTCCGTCC
>NZ_JBITSP010000013.1:0-286892 GCF_044540925.1 Streptomyces sp. NPDC085900
TGCTGCCGTTCTTCTCGTTCATGACGTTCCTCATCGCGGTCCCGACCGGTGTGAAGTTCTTCAACTGGATCGGCACGATGTGGAAGGGGTCCCTGTCCTTCGAGACCCCGATGCTGTGGGCGACCGGCTTCCTCATCACCTTCACCTTCGGCGGCCTGACCGGCGTCATCCTGGCCTCGCCGCCGATGGACTTCCACGTGTCCGACTCGTACTTCGTGGTGGCGCACTTCCACTACGTCGTCTTCGGCACCGTCGTCTTCGCGATGTTCTCCGGCTTCCACTTCTGGTGGCCGAAGATGACCGGCAAGATGCTCGACGAGCGCCTCGGCAAGATCACGTTCTGGACGCTGTTCATCGGCTTCCACACCACGTTCCTGGTGCAGCACTGGCTGGGCGCGGAGGGCATGCCCCGTCGTTACGCCGACTACCTGGCGGCCGACGGCTTCACCGCCCTGAACACGGTCTCGACGATCGGCTCGTTCCTGCTCGGCATGTCGATCCTGCCGTTCCTCTACAACGTGTGGAAGACCGCCAAGTACGGCAAGCCGGTCGGCGTCGACGACCCGTGGGGCTACGGCCGTTCGCTGGAGTGGGCGACGTCCTGCCCGCCCCCGCGGCACAACTTCCTCACCCTGCCGCGGATCCGCAGCGAATCCCCGGCGTTCGACCTTCACCACCCGGAGATCGCCGCTCTCGACCAGCTCGAGAACGCGCCTCACGGTGAGAAGGCTCTGGCTGGTGGCAAGGAGGCCGGCAAGTGAAGATCCAGGGCAAGATGTTCATGTGGCTGAGCGTCTTCCTGCTCGTCATGGCGGTCGTCTATGGCGTGTGGTCGAAGGAGCCGGCCGGCACCACGGCCCTTTTCCTGGCCTTCGGTCTGAGCATCATGGTCGGCTTCTACCTGGGCTTCACGGCCCGGCGGGTCGACGTGGGCGCGCAGGACAACAAGGAGGCCGACGTCGCGGACGACGCCGGCGAGGTCGGGTTCTTCAGCCCGCACAGCTGGCAGCCGCTCGCCCTCGGCGTGGGCGGTGCGCTGGCCTTCCTGTCGGTCGCGATCGGCTGGTGGCTGCTGTACTTCTCGGCGCCGATCATCATGGTCGGCCTGTACGGCTGGGTCTTCGAGTACTACCGCGGTGAGAACCGCACCCAGTAGCACGCGAAGAACGCGTCAGGAGCCCGGACACTCCGTCAGGAGCGTCCGGGCTCCTTCGTTTGCAGCAATACCGTTCCCCCGTACGCCTCACCCGGCGCGCCGTGCTCGACCCCGCTCCCTAGCGTCGAGGTCATGAACACATCTCCGCGCACCCGCACCGTCTGCAGCTGCACGCTGCTGGTGATCGCCCTCGGCGCGGGCGTCACCGCTTGCGGCAGCGGCGGCAACCCGCTGACCTCGAAGCCGTACGACGCGTCGGACGAGATCTCCTTCAACGGGCCCTCCGGCGACCGGAAGAAGGCCGACCCGGACAAGCCCCTGGAGGTCACCACCGACGGCGACGGCCGCATCACCGACGTCACCGCCGTGGACGCCACAGGGCGCTATGTGACGGGCGAACTCTCCGCCGACGGCACCCGGTGGCACAGCACCTCCCCGCTGGCCGCCAACGCCCACTACACGGTCCGCGTGAGCACCGAGGACGACGACGGGGCACCCGGCCGCAAGGTCCTCGCCTTCGACACCAGCCGGCCGACGACCAAGAAGCGGCTGACGGTCGCCTTCGGACCCGACTCGGGCACGTACGGGGTGGGCCAGCCCATCACCGCCAAGCTGAACAAGCCGGTCGCGGACAAGGCGCAGCGGGCCGTCGTCGAACGGGCCCTCAGGGTCGACTCCGTGCCCGCCGTGCAGGGCGCCTGGCACTGGGTGGACGACAAGGAGCTCCACTACCGCCCGAAGGACTACTGGCCCGCCCACGCCACCGTCTCGGTCAAGAGCGACCTCGACGGCGTCAAGATCGGCGACCGGCTGTGGGGCGCGAAGTCCAAGCCCCTGAAGCTCACCATCGGCGACCGCGTCATCGCCGTGACGGACGCCTCGTCGCACTCCCTGACGTTCTACAAGAACGATGAGGTGGTCAAGCAGATCCCGGTCACCACCGGCAAGCCCGGCTTCGACACCCGCAACGGCGTCAAGGTGGTGCTGGAGAAGCAACAGTACGTACGTATGCGCGGTACCACCGTGGGCATCGCCGAGGGCTCGGCGGACTCCTACGACCTGCCCGTGTACTACGCCACGCGCGTCACCTGGAGCGGCGAGTACGTGCACGCCGCCCCCTGGTCGGTGGGCTCCCAGGGCTACGCGAACGTCTCCCACGGCTGCACCGGCATGAGCACCGACAACGCCGAGTGGTTCTTCGACCACGTCCGCGAGGGCGACGTCGTCAAGGTCGTCAACTCCGAGGGCGACACGATGGAGCCCTTCGGCAACGGCTTCGGCGACTGGAACCTGGCCTGGACGAGCTGGCGCAAGGGCAGCGCGCTGGTCGCCGGGACACCGGACGGGCCGAGCCCGGCCGAGCGGGCCCGGCTGCGGCCGGAGAACGTTTGAGGAGGACCGGTTTCCTACGCGCTCTGCCGAAGGCTCCTGCCGCGCATCAGGGAGGCCAGGGCGGAGGCGAACTCCACGGGATCCACCGGCAGCGTCACCGCCGCGTCCGCGCGGCTCCACGTGGCCAGCCAGGCGTCCTGCGGCCGGCCGATCAGCAGCAGCACCGGCGGGCAGTCGAAGACCTCGTCCTTGATCTGCCGGCACAGGCCCATGCCGCCCATCGGCACGGCCTCGCCGTCCAGGACGCAGACGTCGATGCCGCCCTTGTCCAGCTCCGTGATGACGGCGGCCGGGGTCGCGCACTCCACGAACTCCACCACCGGGACGTCCGGCGCGGGCCTGCGCCCGGTCGCCAGCCGAACCTGCTCGCGAGTGTTGGAGTCGTCGCTGTAGACCAGCACCGTGGCGGTCGGCTGCATTGTTCCTCCGAGACGTCTGCGTCGTACGGAAAGGCCCGTTGCGGCGGATGTTACTCCGTTCAACACCACGTCAACACCGGTATCGACGGGAGCAACACTCCGAACGGCACCCCCCGGAGTGAGGGCGGGATAAGCGACCGACATAATGTCGGTCGTGGCGACAGCAACGACAGTAGAAACCGGGCACGCGCACCCGTCGGTCAACCGGCCGAACCTCACCAGCGTCGGAACCATCATCTGGCTGAGTTCCGAGCTGATGTTCTTCGCGGCCCTCTTCGCGATGTACTTCACCCTTCGATCGGTGACCGGTCCGGATCACTGGAAGGAGATGGCGAGCCATCTCAACCTTCCGTTCTCCGCGACCAACACCACGATCCTGGTGCTCTCCTCCCTGACCTGTCAGCTCGGCGTCTTCGCCGCCGAGCGCGGGGACGTGAAGAAGCTCCGGGGCTGGTTCATCATCACCTTCGTCATGGGTGCGATCTTCATCGGCGGTCAGATCTACGAGTACACGGAGCTGGTGAAGAAGGACGGGCTCTCCCTGTCCTCCGACCCGTACGGCTCGGTGTTCTACCTGACCACCGGCTTCCACGGCATGCACGTGACAGGCGGCCTCATCGCCTTCCTGTTCGTCCTCGGCCGCACCTACGCGGCCAGGAGGTTCACCCACGAGCAGGCGACCGCGGCCATCGTCGTGTCCTACTACTGGCACTTCGTCGATGTCGTGTGGATCGGCCTCTTCGCCACGATCTACCTGATCAAGTAGCCGGGCCCGTCCCGCGTGCGCCCGCGCGGCGCACAACCCAAAAGCATCGACGCAGAAGATCCTGACACCGGGGTAATCCGTGAAAAAGCTCTCCGCACGACGACGCCATCCGTTGGCGGCGCTCGTCGTCCTACTCCTCGCGCTGGCATGCACCGGGGGGCTGTACGCCGTGTTCGCGCCCGCGAGCAAGGCGCAGGCCGATGACACCGCCCAGTCCCTTGCCATCGACGAGGGCAAGAAGCTCTACTCCGTGGGCTGCGCAAGCTGCCACGGAACCGGCGGTCAGGGCACCACCGACGGTCCGAGCCTGGTGGGTGTGGGCGCCGCGGCCGTCGACTTCCAGGTCGGCACCGGCCGTATGCCGGCCCAGCAGCCGGGCGCGCAGGTCCCGAAGAAGAAGGTCATCTACACGCAGGCCGAGATCGACCAGCTCGCCGCGTACATCTCCTCCCTGGGCGCCGGCCCGTCCGTCCCGACGAAGGCGCAGTACGGCCCCGACGGTGCCGACATCGCCAAGGGCGGCGAGCTGTTCCGCACCAACTGCGCGCAGTGCCACAACTTCACCGGCAAGGGTGGTGCGCTCACGCACGGCAAGTTCGCGCCGAGCCTCGAGGGTGTCGCGCCGAAGCACATCTACGAGGCCATGCAGACCGGCCCGCAGAACATGCCGTCGTTCCCCGACACCACGCTGTCGGAGCAGAACAAGAAGGACATCATCGCGTACCTGAACGCGGTCAACGGAGACGACACCGAGAGCCCCGGCGGCCTTGAGCTGGGCGGTCTGGGCCCGGTCTCCGAGGGCCTGTTCGCCTGGATCTTCGGACTCGGCGCGCTGATCGCGGTCGCCGTCTGGGTCGCCGCTCGGACCGCAAAGGCCAAGAAGTCATGAGTAGCCAAGACATTCCAGAAGAGAACCTGCCCGCTGAGCAGGACGCGCACGGCGCCGTAGGCATCGCGGACGAGAAGGACCCGTTCGCCGACCCCGGTCTGCCGCCCCACGAGCACCGGATCCAGGACATCGACGAGCGGGCCGCCAGGCGGTCCGAGCGCACGGTGGCCATGCTGTTCACGGTCTCGATGCTGGCCACGATCGGCTTCATCGCCTCCTACGTGGCGATCCCGCACGACAAGGCCATCTACGTCTTCCCGATCGGCCACATCAACGCGCTGAACTTCGCGCTCGGCCTGACCCTCGGTCTGGCCCTGTTCGCGATCGGCGCGGGCGCGGTCCACTGGGCCCGCACCCTGATGTCCGACGTGGAGATCGCCGACGAGCGGCACCCGATCGAGGCCTCGCCCGAGGTCAAGGCCAAGGTCATGGCCGACTTCAAGCAGGGCGCCAAGGAGTCCGCGCTCGGCCGTCGCAAGCTGATCCGCAACACGATGTTCGGCGCGCTGGCCCTGTTCCCGCTCTCCGGCGTCATGCTGCTGCGCGACCTCGGTCCGCTGCCGGGCACCAAGCTCCGCCACACGCTCTGGTCCAAGGGCAAGCTCCTCGTCAACATGAACACCAACGAGCCGCTGCGTCCCTCCGACGTCGCGGTCGGCTCGCTCACCTTCGCCAAGCCCGAGGGCCTGGAGGAGAAGGACGAGAACTTCCAGACCGAGATCGCCAAGGCGGCCCTGATGATCGTCCGGCTGCAGCCGGAGAACATCAAGGACAAGCAGGAGCTCGACTGGTCGTACCAGGGCATCGTCGCGTACTCGAAGATCTGCACCCACGTCGGTTGCCCGATCTCCCTGTACGAGCAGCAGACGCACCACGTGCTGTGCCCCTGCCACCAGTCCACCTTCGACCTCTCCGACGGTGCCCGGGTGATCTTCGGCCCCGCCGGTCACGCCCTGCCGCAGCTGCGCATCGGCGTGAACAGTGACGGTTACCTCGAAGCGCTCGGCGACTTCGAGGAGCCCGTCGGTCCTGCCTTCTGGGAGCGCGGATGAGCACCAACCAAAACAACGAGGCCCGGCGCGGCAAAGCGCCGGCGGGCGAGCGCGTCGCCGACTGGGCCGACGGCCGTCTGGGGATCTACTCCCTGGCCAAGAGCAACATGCGCAAGATCTTCCCCGACCACTGGTCGTTCATGTTGGGCGAAGTGTGCATGTACAGCTTCATCATCATCATCCTCACGGGTGTGTACCTGACGCTGTTCTTCCACCCGTCGATGAACGAGGTGGAGTACCACGGCAGCTACATCCCGCTGCAGGGCCAGATGATGTCCGAGGCGTTCAACTCGACCCTGCACATCTCCTTCGACGTGCGCGGTGGTCTGCTGATCCGGCAGATCCACCACTGGGCCGCGCTGATCTTCCTCGCGGGCATGTTCGTGCACATGATGCGCGTGTTCTTCACCGGCGCGTTCCGCAAGCCGCGTGAGGTCAACTGGCTGTTCGGCTTCCTGCTGTTCGTCCTGGGCATGTTCACCGGCTTCACCGGTTACTCGCTCCCGGACGACCTGCTCTCCGGCACCGGTGTCCGCTTCATGGAGGGCGCGATCCTGTCCGTGCCGGTCGTCGGCACGTACCTGTCGTTCTTCCTCTTCGGCGGCGAGTTCCCGGGCGGCGACTTCGTGGCCCGCTTCTACTCGATCCACATCCTGCTGCTGCCGGGCATCATGCTCGGCCTGATGGTGGCGCACCTGATCCTGGTCTTCTACCACAAGCACACGCAGTTCGCGGGTCCCGGAAAGACGAACAACAACGTCGTCGGCATGCCCCTGCTGCCGGTGTACATGGCGAAGGCCGGCGGCTTCTTCTTCCTGGTCTTCGGCGTCATCGCGGCCATCGCGGCGATCGCCTCGATCAACCCGATCTGGGCCATGGGCCCCTACCGTCCGGACCAGGTGTCGACCGGCGCCCAGCCCGACTGGTACATGGGCTTCTCCGAGGGCCTGATCCGTGTGATGCCGGGCTGGGAGATCAACCTCTGGGGCCACACGCTCGTCCTGGGCGTGTTCATCCCGCTGGTGATCTTCCCGCTGGTCCTGGTCTCGATCGCGGTCTACCCGTTCATCGAGGCCTGGGTCACCGGCGACCGCCGGGAGCACCACATCCTGGACCGTCCGCGCAACGCCCCGACGCGTACCGCCTTCGGTGCGGCGTGGATCGCCTGGTACTTCGTGCTGCTCGTCGGTGGTGGCAACGACCTGTGGGCCACGCACTTCCACCTGTCGATCAACGCGATCACCTGGTTCGTCCGGTGTGCGTTCTTCGTCGTGCCGGTGCTGACCTTCGTCGCCACCAAGCGGATCTGCCTCGGCCTGCAGCGCCGGGACAAGGACAAGGTGCTGCACGGTCGCGAGTCCGGCATCATCAAGCGCCTGCCGCACGGTGAGTTCATCGAGGTGCACGAGCCGCTCAGCCAGGAGGCGCTGCACACCCTCACGGCGCACGACCAGTACAAGCCGCTCGAGCTCGGCCCGGCGGTCGACGAGAACGGCGTCGAGCGCAAGGTGAAGGGCTCCCAGAAGCTGCGCGCCAAGCTCAGCGAGGCGTACTACGGCGAGGAGTCCCAGATCCCGAAGCCGACCGTCGAGGAGTACAAGGAGATCACGAGCGGCCACGGCCACCACTGATCGCTGCGCTCGCCACGCGCACCCGAAGGGCCCCCGTCCGATCTTCGGACGGGGGCCCTTCGCGGTGCCCCGGCCTGGATAGGGTGGGGCACACACTGCGTTACGTACACGACACGTCTACGACCATCAGGAGCGGCCCCATGAGCGCTGTGACCCCCGCTGGAGGCGACACCGCGGCGGGCCGTTCCTGGCCCCTGCTGCTGAACGGCCTGCTGACCGGCAAGGACCTGTCCACCGACGACACCGCCTGGGCGATGGACCTCATGATGCGCGGCGAGGCGACCGACGCGCAGATCGCCGGCTTCGTGGTGGCGATGCGGGCCAAGGGCGAGACGGTCGAGGAGATCAACGGCCTGGTCCGCACGATGTACGAACACGCGAACGTCATCGAGGTGCCGGGCCCGACCGTGGACATCGTCGGCACCGGCGGCGACGGCGCGAAGACGGTGAACATCTCCACGATGTCGTCGATCGTCGTCGCGGGCACCGGTGCGCGGGTGGTCAAGCACGGCAACCGGGCCGCCTCCTCGGCCTCCGGGGCGTCCGACGTCCTGGAGAAGCTGGGCGTCAACCTGGAGCTGCCCGTGAAGCGGGTTCCCGAGGTGGCCCAGGAGGCCGGGATCACCTTCTGCTTCGCCATCAAGTTCCATCCGGCGCTGCGTCATGTGGGCGCCGCCCGCGGCCAGTTGGGTATCCGCACGGTCTTCAACGCGCTCGGCCCGCTGACCAACCCCGCGAAGGTGCGGGCGCAGGCGGTGGGTGTGGCCGATCCGCGCATGGCGCCGATCGTGGCCGGCGTCTTCGCCGAGCGTGGCAACTCCTCCCTGGTCTTCCGTGGCGACGACGGCCTCGACGAGCTGACGACGACGGCCACCTCGCGCGTCTGGATCGTCCGGGACGGCAAGGTCACCGAGGAGTCCTTCGACCCCCGTGACGTCGGCCTCGACCTGGTGCCGGTGGAGGCGCTGCGGGGCGGGGACCCGTCGTACAACGCGGAGGTCGCCCGGCGGCTCCTGGACGGCGAGACGGGCCCCGTGCGGGACGCCGTCCTGCTGAACTCGGCGGCCGCCCTGGTGGCCCTCGAGCCGACGGAGGCCTCCCTGGCCGACCAGTTGAGGGCCGGCATGGCGAAGGCCGCCGAGTCCATCGACTCCGGTGCGGCCAAGCGGGCGCTGGAGCGCTGGGTGGCGGCCAGCAACGCGTAGGGAGTGCGTCGAGCGCGGTCCCGTCATCCGGACGCGGGTTGCGGGACCGCGATCACTTCACGTACGTTCCTGTACCAGGTCATGAGTGACAGTCATGAGGCCCCGGCCGACTGTCCGGCAACCCTCCGTCCGTGGCGGGGTGCCCCGGGTGAAGACCAGGCCGTAGGCAGCGAGGTCTGCGGCAAGCGCGGATCCCTCACGAGCCGGGGATCCTGGTCGTCGAGGAGTCTTCCGTGAGCAAGCGAATGCGATAGGGCCGCAGAGCCCCGCCTCCGCGCACCCCTTTTCTCTTTCCGGCCCGCACGCGCGCGCCCTTTCACGGGAGTTCCCCATGTCTGTCTCCACCGCTGCCTCCGCCCAGACCGTTTGTGCCCCTCTGCCCGTTCTGGGCAGGGATGTCACCGTCCCGCTCGTCACCGGTGGCGAGGTGACCTACGCGGCGCTCGACTACGCGGCCAGCGCGCCCGCCCTGCAGCGCGTCTGGGACGACGTCGCGGCCTACGCCCCGTACTACGGCAGCGTCCACCGCGGTGCCGGCTACCTCTCCCAGCTGTCCACCGACCTCTTCGAGAACGCCCGCACGACGGTCGCCGAGTTCCTCGACTGCCGCGCGGACGACCAGCTGGTCTTCACCCGCTCGACGACGGACTCCCTCAACCTCCTCGCCCGCGCCCTGCCCGCCGGCTGCCAGGTCTTCGTCTTCGAGACCGAGCACCACGCGAGCCTGCTGCCCTGGCAGGACGCCTCGGTCACCTACCTCGACGCCCCGCGCACCCCGGCACAGGCCGTGGCGACCCTGGAGCGCGCCCTCGCCGAGCGCGACCCCCACGGCCCGGCCCTGGTCTGCGTCACCGGCGCCTCGAACGTCACCGGCGAGCTGTGGCCGGTGCGCGAGCTGGCCTCGGCGGCCCACGCGCACGGCGCCCGGATCGTCCTGGACGCCGCCCAGCTCGCCCCGCACCACCCCGTCTCCGTCCGTGACCTGGACGTCGACTGGGTCGCCTTCTCCGGCCACAAGCTGTACGCCCCCTTCGGGGCCGGGGTCCTGGCCGGCCGCGCCGACTGGCTGCGTGCGGCCGACCCCTACCTCGCGGGCGGCGGCGCCAGCCGCAAGGTCACCCGCCGCGAGGACGGGGGAGTGGACGTGGAGTGGCACGAGAGCGCGGCCCGCCACGAGGCCGGCTCCCCGAACGTCATCGGCGCCTACGCCGTCGCGTCGGCCTGCAAGGCCCTCACGGAGGCCGGCTTCGACACCCTGGTGGCCCGCGAGCGGTACCTGATCGGCAAGGTGCGTGCGGGGCTGGCCGAGGTCCCGCAGGTGAAGGTGCTGTCCCTCTTCGGCGACGACGCCGACCGGGTCGGCGTCATCTCCTTCGTCGTCGAGGGCTGGAACAGCTCCCACTTCGCCGCCGCCCTCTCCGCCGAGTACGGCATCGGCGTCCGCGACGGCCTCTTCTGCGCCCACCCGCTGGTCCGCACCCTGCTCGGCTCCGACCCGCAGACCCAGGGCGAGTGCGGCGCCCCCGAGGCCGCGCCGGGCGAGAAGTCCCTGAACGCGATTCGGGTCAGCTTCGGCGCGGGCACCCCGGACGAGCACGTCGAGCGCTTCGTCGGCGCCGTGAAGGAGCTGGTGAGCGCCGGCGCGAAGTGGACCTACCGGACTGAGGACGGCCGCTGCGTGCCGGCGGTCTGACCGGACGGGGTCAGGAGGCGGCGCTCAGGAGTCGAGACCGATCGCGAACGCCGCCTCCAGGTCGTGCTGGGAGTAGGTGCGGAACGCGACATGCGTGTCCGTGGCCTCGACGCCGGGGATCTTGCTGATCGAACCCGGGATGACCTCCGCCAGGTCCTCGTGCCGCCGCACCCGCACCATCGCGATCAGGTCGTAGGTACCGGTCACGGAGAAGACCTCGCTGACGGAGTCCAGCGCGGCGATCCGCTCCGCGATCTCGGGGATCCGGTCCACACTGGTCTTGATCAGGACGATCGCGGTGATCACGGCTGGTTCTCTCCCTCGGGTGCCGGAGCTGGGGCGGCCTTCACTTTAGTCGTACGGCGGAAACCCGCCCACGCGCAGACGAAGCCCAGCCCGAAGCCCACCAGGTGGGCCAGGTAGGCCACCCCCGGCCCCTCCGGCGCCCGCCCCGCCGCCAGCCACTGCAGGCTCGCCCAGAACGGCAGCACGACCCACGCGGGGAAGCGCAGCGGGAGGAAGAAGAGGAACGGGAGCAGACTTGTGACCCTGGCCCCGGGGAAGAGGTACAGAAAGGCGCCCAGGACCGCTGAGACCGCCCCGGACGCGCCGACCAGCGACTGCCCGGACGCGGAATTGGCCGCCGCGTACCCCAGCAGGGCCAGGTAGCCGCAGCCGACGTAGAAGACGGTGAACCGCACGCGGCCCATGCGTTCCTCGGTCATCACTCCGAAGACGAACAGGAAGAGCATGTTGCCCAGCAGGTGCACCCAGCTGCCGTGGACGAAGAGGGCCGTAGCGGGGGTCAGGGCGGCCCGGGGAGAGCCCGCGAAGAGCTCGGCGGGCACCACGCCCCAGCGGTGGAAATAGGCGCGCTGTGCGGCGAGCAGCGCGTCGCCGGAGCCGTAGGCGGGATTCAGCCCCGCCGCCGGACCGGTCACGAAGACCAGGCAGCACAGCGCGATCAGCGCGTATGTCACGGGCGCCGAGGGACGCCGGATCGATCTGCTGACGGTCGCGCTCCAGGTGCCGATCATGAACACAGAGCATGACGTAACAGGACGCAGCCGCCCAGACCGCCTCGCCGCCGTGGACGGACCAGCGGCAGGTTGCCGCCAGGCCGTAGGGTTACGGCCACACGCTCCAGGGAAACTGGCGCGTCACGGACACTAGAAGGAAGAGCACAGTCACGATGACGGTTCCCCTGCCGACCGCCACGACGCGGTGGCGCTGCACCCTCTGCGGCAACCTCACGCGCTTCGACGTGACCCGCTCGTCGAAGGTCGTCGAGTACGTCCACCTCGACCTCGCCGGTGAGCCGAAGGTCGAGGAGCGCGAGGTGGTCAGTGAGACCATCGAGTCGGTCCGCTGCCGCTGGTGCAACGCCGTGGATCAGGTGGAACTCGTGGACAGGCCGGGCGCCGACTCCTGACGGGAGCGGCCCGTACAGGTGATGGGGTGTGACGGATGGTGGAGACACAAGGCGGGGGGCCGGGGGACGGCGCCGCCGAGGTGCTCGACCGTCCGCTGCCCGACGGGGTGCGCCGCAGAGTCGTACAGATCGTCTCCGACGGGTTCGGCGGGCTGACCGTCGCGGAACTGCCCGCCCAGCTCAGGCAGTACGCCCGGTTCGCCCCGAACCGGCGGACCAAGTTCGCGGGCAACGCCATGGCGGCCGCGCTGGAGACCGATCCGCTGTTCCGGCAGCGCATCGGGGAGAAGCTGAGAGAGGCCCAGCCGGAGCTCTCCGGCGCCCTCGACTCCGGCTCGCCGCCCCCGGCCGCGGATCCGCTCGACGTGGCGGCCGCGGCCTATGTTCTGCGCCCCACGGGCTGGGTGAAGCTGGTGACCGCGGCCGGCGAGGAGGCCCAGCGGGCCGACGCCGAGCGCGCCGACGAGGAGAGCCGCGCCGAGCTCGAGCGGCTGCGCGAGGAGCTCGCCGCCGCCCGCGATCAGACGCGCGCCGAGACCGAGCGGCTGCGCCTGGAGCTGGAGGCCGCCAAGAAGGAAGCGGAATCGCTTCACCGCAAGCTGCGCGCCGCCCTCAGTGACGTCAAGCGCGGCGAGGCCGCCCTGCGCAAGGTCCAGGGCGAGATCGAGGCCGTGCGCTCCGAGGGGCAGGCGCAGGTGTCCCTCGCCGAGACCGAGAGCCGGCGGCTCAAGGCGCGACTCGGGGAGGCGGAGGCCGCCCTGGAGGCCACGCGCAAAGCAGCGCGGGAGGGGCGCAGTGTCGAGGACATGCGCGTCCGTCTGCTTCTGGACACCGTTCTGGACGCGGCGCAGGGTCTCAGGCGTGAACTGGCCCTGCCTCCGGTGTCCGTGAGACCCGCGGAAACCGTGGATGCGGTCGAACCGGGACGAATGACCCCGAAGGACATCGCCGCGCGCGCCCTGTCCGAGCACGATCCGGCCGTTCTCGACCAGCTGCTGGCCCTGCCGCAGGCGCACTTGGTGGTCGACGGCTACAACGTGACCAAGACCGGCTATCCCCAGATGCCGCTGGAGAAGCAGCGCCTGAGGCTGCTGGGGCAGCTCTCCCAGCTCGCCGCGCAGACCGGCGCCGAGGTCACCTGCGTCTTCGACGGGGCCGAGCTGGCCGCTCCGGTGCTGCTCGCGCCACCGCGGGGCGTGCGGGTGCTGTTCTCCAAACCGGGCGTCACGGCCGACGAGTTGATCCGGCAGCTGGTGCGCGCCGAGCCGCCGGGGCGGCCGGTCATCGTCGCCTCCACCGACCGGGAGGTCGCCGACGGGGTGGCCCGGGCGGGCGCCCGGCCGGTCGCGTCTGCCATGCTTCTGCGGCGGCTGTCCTGAAGGTCGAAGTTGCGGGCTCAATGACCGAATTGGCGGTATCGTCACGCAACGTAGTGTCAACCGCGCATCACTGCATGTGAGTTGTGTGTAAAGAATGCATGCCGTGACGAGATTTTGCTCCTGAGGATTTGAACTGATCACGAGTAGGTCACTAGGGTCTGGCCTCGAACCTCCGAGCGGGTGATCACTCAAAAGAAGGAGTTCACCTCCGTGGCGTCCCACCGTCGACCCAAGCAGCCGAGCCGAGCGCGTGTGACCGTGCTCACCACAGCAGCCGCTGCAGCCGTTGCCTTCAGCGCGAACGCCGCCAACGCGGCGCCGAGCGAGAAGCCCTCCAAGGACGAGGTCAAGGCGAAGGTCGACAAGCTCTACGAGCA
The DNA here is from genome assembly GCF_044540925.1 of Streptomyces sp. NPDC085900. Classification (NCBI taxonomy): domain Bacteria; kingdom Bacillati; phylum Actinomycetota; class Actinomycetes; order Kitasatosporales; family Streptomycetaceae; genus Streptomyces; species Streptomyces sp. NPDC085900. The sequence continues at coordinate 13,392 of NZ_JBITSP010000013.1, forward strand.
GGCCGAGCAGGCCACCGAGAAGCTCAACGGCGCCAAGGAGAAGCAGGAGAAGCTCCAGAAGGAGATCTCCACCATCCAGGACAACGTGGCGCGCGGCCAGGAGGAGCTCAACGAGCTCCGCGACTCCATAGGCCTGGCGGCCGCCGCGCAGTACCGCACCGGCAGCATCGACTCCTCCGTCCAGCTGTTCCTGTCGTCGAACCCCGACGACTACCTGGACAAGGCGTCCACCATGGACCAGCTCAGCGCCCAGCAGGTCGAGGCGCTGAAGAAGATCCAGGAGAAGCAGCGCGAGCTCGCGCAGCAGCGCGCCGAGGCCTCCGACAAGCTCAAGGACCTCGCCGACACGCGCGCCGCGTTCGCCGCCCAGAAGAAGGACGTCCAGGGCAAGCTCGCCCAGGCGCAGAAGCTGCTCAACTCCCTGACCGCCGCCCAGCGTGCCGCCCTCGCCGCCGCGGACCAGCGGGCCAGCCGCAGCGCGAGCGAGCGGGTGGACCTCGGCAACTCGACCTCCGCCTCCAACTGGGCCTCCGCCGCCTTCCACGCCGCGCAGACCCAGATCGGCAAGCCCTACTCTTACGGCGCCACCGGCACCGCCGCCTACGACTGCTCGGGCCTGACCTCCTGGGCCTACGCCCAGGCCGGCGTCACCATCCCCCGCACCTCGCAGGCACAGGCGAACGCGGGCACGAGGATCTACAGCCAGAGCCAGCTCAAGGTCGGCGACCTCGTGCTCTTCTACAGCGACCTGCACCACGTCGGCCTCTACGCCGGCAACGGCATGGTGCTGCACGCCCCCCGCACCGGCACCAACGTGCGCTACGAGTCGATCGGCAACATGCCGTTCCAGTTCGGCGTCCGGATCTGACGCCGGTTCCCCGTCGACCCGGTCACAACACGACCCCCGAACGGGCGAATTACGACAACTTGCGCTGACCCCACGCCCCGCCGATGACCTGCGTCAGAGGCGGGGCGTCACTGTGTGTTGCCGCTGGGGTCTTTGGCCGGGGCCCTTCCGCGGGGCTACTGTCTGCCGCGTTTCCCCGCCACGGCGGAGAGGCAGTTCCTGTCGCCAACGGAAGGAGCGCGGGTCGCGTGGGGTCCCATCGCCGCCTTGCACCGTCGTCCGGGTTCAACCGGGGCGCCGGCGCCGCCCTGTGTGTGCTGTCCGCCGCGGCCGCCGCCCTCGGGGCCGTGCCGGCGAACGCCGCGCCGCACGGCGACACCAAGGCCGAGGTGGACCGTCTCTACGAGGAGGCCGAGAAGGCCACCCAGGCCTACGACAAGGCCGACGAGACCGTCGACACCCTGCGCCGCGAGGTGCGCGACGCCCAGGACCAGATCGCCCGCCGCCAGCTGCGCGTCAACTCCATGCGGGAGACGCTCGGTTCGCTGGCCGGCGCCCAGTACCGCTCCGGCGGCATCGACCCGACCGTCGCCCTGCTCTTCTCCGACGACCCGGCCGACTACCTCGACAAGGCCTCCGTCCTCGACCGGATCAGCTCCCGCCAGGCCGGCCAGCTCAAGGAGCTGCAGTCCGCGATGCGCGAACTCGCCCAGGAGCGCGCGGAGGCCGCCGGCAAGCTCGCCGAACTGGAGCGCAGCCGCAAGGCGGTCATCTTGCACAAGAGGACCGTCGAGCACAAGCTCGCCAGGGCCCGCGAACTGCTCAACTCCCTGCCGTACGCGGAGCGCGCCGCCTACGACCGGGCCTCCCGCTCCGGCCGCGACGACATCCCCGACCTCAGCGGTGTCGTCCCGCCCGACAGCCGGGCGGCGGCCGCCATCGCCGCGGCCCGCTCCGCACTCGGCAAGCCCTACGTCTGGGGCGCCACCGGCCCCTCCGGCTTCGACTGCTCGGGCCTGATGCAGTGGTCGTACGCGCACGCCGGTGTCCATCTGCCGCGCACCTCGCAGGAGCAGCGGTACGCCGGACACCAGGTCCCGCTCTCCCAGGCGCAACCCGGTGACCTGGTCGTCTACCGGTCCGACGCCAGCCATGTGGCGATGTACGTGGGCAACGGTCAGGTGATCCACGCGCCCTATCCGGGCGCCCCCGTGCGCTACGACCCCGTCAACATGATGCCGGTGTCGTCCGTCACCAGGGTCTGACCTCGGCGCCGAATCCGCCTTACGATCGGGAAGTGGCTGGTCGTGGGCGGGTGTCGAGGTGGCGGGCGGTGGCGCTCGTGCTGCTGCTCGTGTGGCTGGCGGCCTGCGCCGGGCAGTCGGCCGGCGACAGCGGCCGGGCCGACCTGCAGCGCGTCCTGGACCGGCGGTCCACCGCCGTCCTCGACCGCGACCGCGCGGCCTTCCTGAGGACGGGCGCGCTCGGCTGGTTCGAGAACCTGCGCGGGGTGCCGCTGGCCTCCTGGTCGTACCGGGTGACCGGCCTGCACCGCAGGGGCGACGAGGCCACCGCCGACGCCGAGTTGCGCTACCGGATCCTCGGTTACGACAACGCCCCCGTCACCGTGGGCCGCACCCTCACCCTGTCCCGGCGGCCGGGCGGGCAGTGGTCCGTGAGCGCGGACGTGCCCGCCACGAAGGCCCCCCAGCAGCTGTGGGACCAGGGCCCGGTGACGGTCGTACGGGGAAAGCGCAGCCTCGTCCTGGGCACCGGCTCCTCCAGCGAGCAGCTGCACATGTACGCGGACCTCGCGGACCACGCCGTACCGGCGGTGTCGGGGGCGTGGGGCACCGACTGGACGCGGCACGTCGTCGTCGAGGCGCCGAAGTCGCTGCAGGGCATGGCGGGGCTGCTCGGCTCGCCCGCCTCCCAGTACCGGGGGATCGCTGCGGTCACCACGGGCGAGGTGGGCGGCCCGCCGAGCGCCCCCGCGGACCGCGTCATCGTCAACCCGGACGCGTACGCCCTCCTCGGCCCCCTCGGCAAGCAGGTCGTGCTCACCCACGAGACCACCCATGTCGCCACCCGCGCCCACACCACCCCCGCCACGCCGCTGTGGCTGTCCGAGGGGTACGCCGACTGGATCGGCTACCTCGGCACCGGCCGCACCCCGGGCCAGGCGGCGCCCGAGCTGGCGCACGCGGTCGACGACGGGCGGCTGCCGTCGGCGCTGCCGACCGACAAGGACTTCGGCTTCAGCGGCGACGCGACGAAGCTCGCCCAGGCCTACGAGGGCGGCTGGCTGGCCTGCCGGCTGATCGCCGCCCGGTGGGGCGAGGCGCGGCTCGGGGAGTTCTACCGCGCGGTCGGCGACCACAAGGTGCGGGCGGGGTCGGTCGAGGGCGCGATGAAGAAGGTGCTCGGGACGACGCCGGAGAAGTTCACCGAGCAGTGGCGGGACTATCTGCGGGTGGAACTCGGCTGAGCCGGGGCTGCCTCAACCGCCCTGCTCCAGGCGGTCGATGGCCTCCCGCAGCCAGGCCCGCTCGGCCTCGCCGGTGGCCCGCGCCACCCGCAGCATGCCCTCCCGGAAGATGTCGCCCGACTCCTCCGCGCGCACCGGCCTGCCGCCGTCGTAGAAGAAGCTGGACGGGGTCTCGAGGAACTCCAGCCGGCGGCGCAGGACGGCCGCCTGCTCGTGCGGGTCGGGCAGGTGGCGCAGGAACGCCAGGTGGGTGTTGAAGCGGACGTGGTCGGTGATCTCCGCCTGCTTGGGGTGGCGCAGGCGTTCCAGCAGATCCTCACGGCCCTTCCCGGTGAGGGAGAGCATGCGGCGCGGGGCCGCGCTCGCGCCAGGCTCGGTGTGCTGGTCGAGCTTGCCGGCGGCGACCAGCCGGGTGAGGGCCGGGTAGAGGGCGCCGTCGCTGACCGGGCGGACGTGGCCGCTGAGCGCCTTGATGCGCTCCTTCAACTCGTAGCCGTGCAGCGGCTGTTCGGCCAGGAAGCCGAGGATCGACAGCTCCAGCAACGTTCTTCCCTCCTTGCGGGCGCGATGACGCCATGATACCTCTTATCGAGCTACCTCTAATCGAGGTAGCTCGTTTCGAGGGGGTCGTCTCATGAACGCTCATCGCCGGCAGCTCGTCACGCTCGCCCGCCCGGTCTACTTCTCGCTCCTCGCCACGGTCGCCGCCGGGATCATCAACACGGTCTGGGTCTCCCGGCTCGGCGGGGCCGCCGTGGCCGCCGTGGCCGTCGCGACCAACACCGAGAACGTGCTGCTCGGCGTCTCGCTGGTGTTCGCCTCCGGCACGACCGTGCTGGTCGCCCACGCCAGGGGCGCCCGGGACCCGGGGGCGGTGCGGGCCGCCGTGCGCGGCGGCTGGGCGCTGTGCGCGGTGGTGACGCCGGCGGTCGTGGTGGCCGGGCTGCTGCTGCGCGAGCCGCTGGCCCGGCTGGTGCTGGGCGGGGGCGACGGCGCGGCCGTCCCGCTCGCCGTGGCCTACTTCGCGATCTCCCTGCCGGGCATCGCCGTCTTCTTCGCGCAGAACCTCCTCGACGGCATCCTCAAGGGCGCCGGTGACACCAGGACCCCGATGCGGCTGGCGCTGCTCGCCAACGGGCTGATCCTGGTCTGCGACCCGTTCCTGATCCAGCTGTACGGGGTGCGGGGCGCCGCCGCCTCGACGGTGCTGTGCCGGTGCGTGGCGCTGGGGGCGGGGCTGGTCGTGCTGCGGCGCAACCCCCTGCTGCGCGACTCCGCGGCGGCCCGGCCCGCCGAGGGGACCGGCAGGGCACTGCGCCGGACGCTCAGAACCGGGCTGCCGATGTCCGCCGACTTCACCGTCCGGCAGGGCGGGGCGCTGGTGCTGGTCGCCGTCGTGGCGCGGCTCGGGGTGACGGCGGTGGCCGCCTACGCGATCGCGTACAAGGTCATGTACGTCGCCACCATGGCGTTCTACTCCGTGCGGCAGGCGGCGTCGATCCACACCGCCCACACGCGGGGAGCGGGCCGGGACGAGCGGCGGGCCATCGGCCGGGAGGCCGTGCTGCTCTCCGGGGCGGTCGCGGTGGCGGCCGTCGCGCTGCTGGGTGTCGCGGGGCCCTGGGTCATGGCCGCCTTCGGCGCCGGGCCCGAGGTCGCGCACGCCGGGGTGCTGTTCCTGCGCTGCGTCGGGCCGTACCTGCTGCTGATGGCCTGCTTCATCGCGCTGGGCGGGGTCTTCGAGGGCAGCGGGGGAGCGCCGGTGCTGCTGCGCGTGACGCTGCTCGGCACGGCACTGCAACTCCCGCTCGCCTACGGGCTGTCCGGGCTCGGCCTGCCCGGCGTGTGCCTGGCGCTGGCGCTCGCGATGGCGGTGCAGTGCGCGGTGGCCGGCACGCTGTTCGTGCGGGCCGCACGGCGCCTCGGGGACGGATCCGGGCGACTGCGAGGACCCTCTTCCGGCCGGGTCGAACCGGGGGAGCCGGCGGCACCCTCGCATGGGGCCCCCGCGTGACGGGGACGGCTGTGGCCTCGGCGCGAGAACGCGCCGGAGCCCGTGCGCCGATCCGTCGCCCGGCCCCGCGTCAGGCGGGGGTCGACGGCTCCTTCGTGCGGCTCGCCTGAGCGGGCACGGAGGGCACGGGCTCGCGGGAGACCGTGGAGCGCCACAGCTCCCGCGCGCCCACCACGGCGGCCACGACCAGCAGGCCGTTGCGCAGCAGCAGCAGGGTGATGCCCCGGGTGTCGCTCGCGACGACGTGCTGGAACCACAGCGGGAACTCCAGCACCGTCACGAAGCACGCGGCGAGCGCGAGGCAGGCGGGCGCCCGCATCCGGCTGCCGCGGAAGCACAGGCAGACGGCGGCCGTGCCGACCAGCCACACCATGTACTGCGGGCTGATCACCCGGCTGGTGACGGTGAACATCAGCACCGCCACGAAGGCCGCGTCGGCGAGGGTGGTCGGCAGGAAACGGGTCGCCATCAGCCGCCACAGCAGCAGCCAGCCGAAGGCGACGCCGGTCAGGAACAGGGCGCCCGTGCTGACGGCGGTGACCCACGGGCCGAGGAACTCGATGGAGCCGTAGTTGAGCAGCACCTGCCCGTCCCAGGCGCCGAAGTGGCGGGCGACGTGGATGACCAGCGAGCCGAGCGACTCGACCTCGGTGCCCCGGTTCTTCTGGAAGGTCAGGAACTCGAACGCGCCCGGCATGAACATCGCGAACAGCCCCGCCACCACGGCGACGGTCCCCGCCGCCCAGCCCCAGGTGCTCCGCCTGCGGACGCCGAGCAGCAGCACCGCCGGCCACACCTTCAGCATCGCCCCGATGCCCACCAGCACGCCCGCCGCCCGCGGATGCCGGGCCCCGGCGAGCAGTGCGGCCACGGCCACCGCGGTCACCATCACGTCGTAGCGGGCGTACACGGTCGGCCCGAGCAGCGGCAGGCCCAGCACCCACACCCAGGCCCCGCGCAGCGTCCTGCCGGGACGCACGCCCGCGTACCCGAGCAGCGACAGGACCACCAGGTCGGCGAGGCAGGCCAGGACGAAGAAGGCCTGCGCGTACTGCAGGAACGGCAGCAGTGCCGGGGAGAGGATCGCCAGGGCGGCGGCGGGCGGGTACTGCCAGGTGACGTCGCCCAGCGGGAACGTTCCGGTGCGCAGGACGTCGTACCAGCCCTGGTAGATCACCGAGACGTCGCTCGTGACGTCGGGGCCCGGGAAGACCCACACCTTGAACACCCACAGCAGCAGCACCAGCCTGGTCAGACCCCAGGTCATCAGCAGGCCTGTGAAAGACCGCCTCGCACCCGCACTGTCCACCTGAGCCCCTGCCTGTCCGCAACCGTCTTGAGGGGAACATGATGTCCTGCCCGGCTGTGTGCTTGCCATAAACGTGGCCGGACGCCGCTGTGCGGACGGGCCGGACCGGCCGGCGTCGCGGCGTTTGGATAGGGTCGGCGGCGTGCGCAAGACCCTGATCGTGACGAACGACTTCCCGCCCCGCCCCGGCGGCATCCAGGCGTTCCTGCACAACATGGCGCTGCGGCTCGACCCCGAGCGGCTCGTCGTCTACGCGTCCACGTGGAAGCGGAGCAGGGAGGGCGTCGAGGCGACCGCCTCCTTCGACGCCGAGCAGCCCTTCACCGTCGTACGCGACCGTACGACGATGCTGCTGCCGACGCCGGCGGCGACGCGTACGGCGGTCGGGCTGCTGCGGGAGCACGGCTGTACGTCGGTGTGGTTCGGGGCGGCGGCGCCGCTCGGGCTGATGGCGCCGGCGCTGCGCAGGGCCGGCGCCGAGCGGCTGGTGGCCACGACCCACGGGCACGAGGCGGGATGGGCCCAGCTGCCCGCCGCGCGGCAGCTGCTGCGCCGGATCGGCGAGGCGACGGACACCGTCACCTACCTCGGCGAGTACACGCGCTCGCGGATTTCCTCCGCCCTGACGCCCGCGGCGGCCGGGCGGATGGTCCAGCTGCCGCCGGGCGTCGACGAGAAGGTGTTCCATCCGGCCTCGGGCGGCGACGCCGTACGGGCGCGGCTGGGGCTGACCGATCGGCCGGTGGTCGTGTGCGTGTCCCGGCTGGTGCCGCGCAAGGGCCAGGACACCCTCATCCTCGCGATGCCGCGCATCCTGGCCGCCGAGCCGGACGCGGTCCTGCTGATCGTCGGCGGCGGGCCCTTCGAGAAGGACCTGCGCAAGCTGGCCGAGGAGACCGGCGTCGCCGGCTCCGTGCGGTTCACGGGAGCCGTGCCCTGGTCCGAGCTGCCCGCGCACTACGGCGCCGGGGACGTGTTCGCCATGCCGTGCCGGACGCGGCGGGGCGGCCTCGACGTCGAGGGCCTCGGGATCGTCTACCTGGAGGCGTCGGCGACCGGGCTGCCGGTGGTCGCCGGCGACTCGGGCGGCGCCCCCGACGCCGTGCTGGACGGCGAGACCGGCTGGGTGGTCCGCGGCGGCTCCGCGGAGGAGGCGGCCGAGCGGATCGTCGTCCTCCTCGGGGACGCGGAACTCAGGCGCCGCATGGGGGAGCGGGGGCGCGAGTGGGTGGAGGAGAAGTGGCGCTGGGACCTGCTGGCGGAAAAGTTGAAGACGCTGCTATAGGCCCCTAGCCGGAACCCGATAATCCGCCCATGCTGCGCGCATGACAGCAAAACTGATGCAGCGTCAGCTGACGAGACGTCACATACTGGGCATGGCGGCCCTCCAGGCCGCCGCCGCGGCCGGTCTCACCCGCATCGGTCTGGAGTCCGCGCATGCCTCCGAGGAAGCGGCGGCCGTCGACAACGCGCCCGCCATCGTGATCGGTTCCGGCTACGGCGGCGCCGTCGCCGCCCTCCGCCTCGCCCAGGCCGGCATCCGCACCCTGGTCCTGGAGATGGGCCGCCTGTGGAACACCCCGGGCTCCGACGGCAAGGTGTTCTGCTCCACCGCCAACCCGGACCAGCGCTCCATGTGGTTCCGCACCCGCACCGAGGCCCCGCTGGCCACCTTCCTGTGGCTGGACGTCGTCAACAAGGACATCAGCCCCTACCCCGGCGCCCTGGACCGCGTGCACTACGACAACATGTCCGTCTACGTCGGGCGGGGGGTGGGCGGCGGCTCCCTGGTCAACGGCTCGATGGCCGTCACGCCCCTGAAGTCGTACTTCGCGGAGCAGTTCCCCACCGTCGACGCGGACGAGATGTACCGCACGTACTACCCGCGGGCCAACTCCATGCTCGGCGTCAACACCGTCGACCCCACGTGGTTCGAGTCGACCGAGTGGTACCGGTTCACGCGCGTGTCCCGCAAGCACGCCCAGAACACCGGTCTGAAGACCACGTTCGTGCCCAGCGTCTACGACTTCGCCTACATGCAGCGCGAGGCGGCCGGCACGGCCACCAAGTCCGCGCTCGGACAGGAGGTCATCTACGGCAACAACTACGGCAAGCGCAGCCTGGACAAGACGTATCTCGCCGCCGCGCTCGGCACCGGGAACGTCACCATCAACACCCTGGAGAAGGTGCGCTCCATCAGCCGGGCGAGCGACGGCAGCTGGGTGCTGACCGCCGACCGCATCGACCTGACCGGCGCGGTCGTGGAGACCAAGCAGTACGGCTGCACGTACCTCTTCCTCGGCGGCGGCAGCCTCGGCACCACCGAACTCCTCGTCCGGGCCCGGGACACGGGGGCGCTGCCCGCGCTGAACTCCAGCGTCGGGGCGGGCTGGGGCACCAACGGCAACACCATGGTGGGCCGCGCCAACCACCTCTGGGACACCACCGGCGCCAACCAGTCGACCATGCCCGTCATGGGCATCGACGACTGGGCCAACGCCGACAACCCCGTCTTCGCCGAGATCGCCCCGCTGCCGACGGGCCTGGAGACCTGGGTCAGCCTCTACCTGGCGATCACCAAGAACCCCGAGCGGGCGAGCTTCACCTACGACTCCGCGAGCGGCAGGGTGAAGCTGGGCTGGACCGCGGCCCAGAGCGCCGTCTCGGTCGCCATGGCCAAGAAGCTGTTCGACCGGATCAACTCGGCCAACGCGACCATCTACCGCTACGACCTGTTCGGCTCCTCCAGCAAGGTCTTCGCCGACGACTTCTGCTACCACCCGCTCGGTGGCTGCGTGCTCGGCAGGGCCACCGACGACTACGGGCGGGTGAAGGGGTACTCGAAGCTGTACGTCACCGACGGCTCGCTGGTGCCGGGCAACATCGGCGTGAACCCGTTCGTCACCATCACCGCGCTCGCCGAGCGCACGATGGCACGGGTCCTCGCCGAGGACACCTGAACCGGCCGGCGCTCTACTTCGCGTAGATCGCCTCGATCTCGCCCGCGTAGTCCTTCGCCACCACGTTCCGCTTCAGCTTCAGCGAGGGCGTCAGGTGGCCCGACTCCTCCGTGAACTGGGAGGACAGAATGCGGAACTTCCGCACCGATTCCGCCTTCGACACCGCGGCGTTGCCGTCGTCGACAGCGTCCTGGATCGCCGCGAGCAGATCCGGGTCCTCGCGCAGCGACGCCGCGGTCACACCCTCGGGCTTGCCGTGCTCGGCGGCCCAACGGCCCAGGAACTCCTCGTCGATGGTGACCAGCGCGCCCACGAACGGCCGCCCGTCGCCCACGACCATGCACTCCGCGACCAGCGCGTGCGCCCGGATGCGGTCCTCGATCACGGCCGGGGCGACGTTCTTGCCGCCCGCGGTGACGATGATCTCCTTCTTGCGGCCGGTGATCCTCAGGTAGCCGTCCTCGTCGAGGGTGCCGATGTCACCGGTGTGGAACCAGCCGTCGGTCAGCGCCTCGGCCGTCGCGGCCTCGTTGTTCCAGTACCCCTTGAACAGGTGCTCGCCGTGCAGCAGCACCTCGCCGTCGTCCGCGATCCGGATCACCGAACCCGGCAGCGGCTGCCCGACGGTGCCGATCTTCGTACGGTCCCAGGGGTTGAAGGCGGTCGCCGCACAGGACTCGGTCAGGCCGTAGCCCTCCAGGACCGTGAAGCCGATGCCGCGGAAGAAGTGGCCGAGGCGTTCGCCCAGCGGGGCACCGCCGGAGATGGCGTACTCGCCGCGCCCGCCCAGCACCGCCCGCAGCTTGCTGAAGACCAGCTTGTCGAACGTCTTGTGCTTGATCTTCAGACCGAGCGAGGGACCCGAGGGGGTGTCCAGCGCCTTGCTGTACGCGATCGCGGTGTCCGCGGCCTTGTCGAAGATCTTGCCCTTGCCGTCCGCCTGCGCCTTGGCGCGCGCCGAGTTGTAGACCTTCTCGAAGACGCGCGGGACGCCGAGGATCAACGTCGGCCGGAAGGAGGCCAGTTCGTCGGTGAGGTTCTTGATGTCCGGGACGCAGCCGAGCTTGATCGGCGCCATCATCGGGGCGATCTGCACCAGCCGGCCGAAGACGTGCGCGAGGGGCAGGAACAGCAGCACCGAACACTCGCCGGTGCGGAACAGGGGCCGCAGACGCTCGACGATGTTGCCGCACTCGGCGAAGAAGCTGCGGTGGGTCAGCACGCAGCCCTTGGGGCGGCCGGTGGTGCCCGAGGTGTAGACGATCGTCGCCGGGTCGTCGGCTCTCGCCAGCGAGCTGCGGTCCTCGACCATCGCGTCGGTGACGCCCTTGCCGAGCTCGCCCAGTTCCTCGACCGCGCCGGCCTCGATCTGCCAGACGTGCTTGAGGGCGGGCAGCCGGTCGCGCACCGACTCGACCGCGGCCGCGTGGTTGTCCAGCTCGACGACGACCGCGGTGGCCCCCGAGTCCGACAGGATCCACTGCACCTGCTCCGGCGAGCTGGTCTCGTACACCGGCACGGTGACGGCGCCCGCGCTCCAGATCGCGAAGTCCAGCAGCGTCCACTCGTAGCGCGTGCGCGACATCAGAGCCACCCGGTCGCCGGGCTGGACGCCCGAGGCGATGAGGCCCTTCGCGGCCGCGCGCACCTCGGCCTGGAAGGCCGTGGCCGTCACGTCCTGCCAGGTACCGCCCACCTTGCGGGCGATGACGGCGACATCGGGGTGCTGCGCGGCGTTTCTGCGGACGATGTCGGTGAGATTGCCGTCCGCAGGGACCTCGTACAAAGCCGGAAGGCTGAACTCGCGCAAGACTGCTGCTCCTCATAGGGCGCCGGCGCCACGACGTTGTGTGATGCGACGGTCGGTCCAAGGCTCGGGCAGGTGCCCGGGCGATCAATGGTTGAAAACCTGGGCACGACTGTGGACTGCCCGGACGTTACCCGCCGGTATGGCTTCTTCGACAGGGGGTCCCGACGAGATGTTCGCTGCGTCACACGGTTTGGTGTTCCTTCGCGTACGGTAGTCCACCCGCTAACTGACTGGCCAGTAACCGCAGGGCGGCTCGCCACTGTTCACGTACACCGCACACGCCTACCCTTGATCGTCATGGCATCCACACCGGACGGCAGGCGCACGACACGCGTCCACGTGGTCAGCGACGTGCACGGCAACGCCCGCGACCTGGCCCGGGCCGGCGAGGGCGCGGACGCCCTGATCTGCCTCGGTGACCTGGTCCTCTTCCTGGACTACGCCGACCACTCGCGCGGCATCTTCCCCGACCTCTTCGGCACGGAGAACGCCGACCGCATCGTCGAACTGCGCACCGCCCGCCGCTTCGAGGAGGCGCGCGAGTTCGGTGCCCGGCTGTGGGCGGGCATCGGCACGGACCGGCGCACCGCGATCGAGAAGGCGGTGCGCAAGCAGTACGCCGAGATGTTCGCGGCCCTTCCGGCGCCGACGTACGCCACGTACGGCAATGTCGATATGCCGACCCTCTGGCCGGAGTACGCCCGGCCGGGAACGACCGTGCTCGACGGCGAACGCGTCGAGATCGGCGGCTGGACGTTCGGCTTCGTCGGCGGCGGCCTGCGCACCGCGATGCGCACGCCGTACGAGATCGACGACGAGGAGTACGCGGCGAAGATCGAGGCCGTCGGCGAGGTGGACGTGCTCTGCACGCACATCCCGCCGGAGGTGCCCGAGCTCGTCTACGACACGGTGGCCCGCCGCTTCGAGCGGGGGAGCGTGGCCCTGCTGGAGGCGATCAGGAGGACCAGGCCCCGCTACGCCCTGTTCGGCCACGTCCACCAGCCGCTGGTGCGGCGCATGCGGATCGGGGTCACCGAGTGCGTGAACGTGGGGCACTTCGCGGGGACCGGCAGGCCCTGGGCGCTGGAATGGCCGGTGAACGCGGGCAGGGGGTGAACTCGGGCGCTCACGTGCGCGGTAGCCTTCACGCTGCACACACGTGCGCACGCAGACCTCTTTACCGGCCCGCATCTGGAGGAGCCACGGCGATGGCGGAACACACCAGCTCGAGCATCACGATCGAGGCGGCACCGGCCGATGTCATGGGGGTGATCGCCGACTTCGCGCGCTACCCCGACTGGACCGGCGAGGTGAAGGAGGCGGAGGTGCTGCAGACCGACGCCCAGGGGCGTGCCGAACAGGTCCGTCTCGTGATGGACGCCGGCGCCATCAAGGACGACCAGGTGCTCGCCTACACGTGGAGCGGGCAGAACGAGGTCTCCTGGACGCTGGTCAAGTCCCAGATGCTGCGCTCGCTCGACGGCTCGTACATCCTCAAGCCGGCGGGGGCCGGCGCGACCGAGGTCACCTACCGGCTGACGGTCGACGTGAAGATCCCCATGCTGGGCATGATCAAGCGCAAGGCCGAGAAGGTCATCATCGACCGGGCGCTGGCCGGTCTGAAGAAGCGGGTCGAGTCCGGGGAGAAGTAGCCGCGGCGGTTTGCCCGGGGCGTGCGCAGGTACCGTTCACCATCATGCGCACCATCCTGATCACCGGTCCTGGCGGCAGCGGTCGTAGCACCATCGCGGCCGCCACCGCCCTGGCCGCCGCCCGCGAGGGCACCCGCACCCTGGTGCTCAGTGCCGACCGCACCGACGCCCTGGGCACGGCCCTCGGCGCGACCACGGGCGCGGCCCCCACGACCGTCGCCCCGAACCTCACCGCCTGGCGTCCCGACGCCACCGCCGGGTTCCGGGACGACCTCACCGGTTTCCAGGAACGCGCGGCCAACGTCCTGAACCTGCTCGGCGCCTCCCGGCTGGACGCCGAGGAGGTCACGCCACTGCCCGGGGCGGAGGAGCTGACCCTGCTGCGGGCGCTGCGCGACGCGGCGCTCGCCGAGGCGCACGACCTGCTGGTCGTCGACCTCCCCGCCACCGCGCAGGCCCTCGCCCTGCTCTCCCTGCCCGAGGAACTGCGCCGCTATCTGCGCCGGCTGCTGCCGCCCGAGCGGCAGGCGGCCCGCGCCCTGCGACCCGTCCTCGGCAGGCTGGCCGGTGTCCCCATGCCCTCGGAGTGGCTGTACGAGACCGCCGCCCGGTGGGACCTGGAACTGGGCGCCGTCGAGGCCGTGCTCGCCGACCGCGGCACCGTCGTACGGCTGGTCGCCGAGCCCGGACCGGCAGGGGCCGACGCCGTACGGAGCGCCACCCTCGCCCTCGCCCTGCGCGGCCTGCGGGCCGACGCCCTGGTCGCCAACCGGGTGCTGCCCGAGTCCGCGGCGGACGGCTGGCTGGCCGGACCCCTCGCCCAGCAGCGCAAGGCACTGGAGGAATGGCGGGAGTCGTACGACGTACGGCCGGTGCACCACCTCGGCCGCGACCCGCGCGGCACCGACGACCTCGCCGCGCTGCCGGTGCCCGGCGTCAACGACACGACCTCCACCGTCGAGTGGCCGGTCGTGGACCGGCTCGCCGCCGACGGCGTGCTCGTCTGGCACATCCCGCTGCCCGGCGCGATACGCGGTGACCTGGACCTGATCCGGCGCGGCGACGAACTCGTCGTCACCGCGGGCGCCTTCCGCCGCATCGTGCCCCTGCCCTCGGCCCTGCGCCGCTGCACCGTCGAGGGGGCCGCGCTGCGCGAGGGCGAGCTGCGGATCCGTTTCGCGCCGGACCCGGCTCTGTGGCCCGCGAGGCAGTGAACGACATACGCCCGTTCGGGTAACGTCGTAGGGACGAACCGTAGTCAGGAGTCCGTCATGAGCGAAGAGCTCCCCCCGTCGGATGCCGGTGAGAAGGACGCCTTCGACGAGGTGCGGGCCACCGACGCCGACGCCTGGGCGACTGCGTGCGCCGAGGACCTCGCCGCGGAGAAGGCCCGCCGCCGGGCCGAGCACGGGCAGCCGCCGGTGTCGGCCACCGAGGAACTGCGCAAGCTCGTCGACGTGGTGTCGGAGAAGCTGTCGTCGATCCAGTCGCCGCTGCTCGGTGCGGTCGCGGGGCCGGCCGCCCAGCAGGTGGTCAAGCAGGTCGTCCAGCAGGCCAAGGCCGCCGTCGAGCCCGTCATAGAGCGCAACCCCGACGTCTTCGACCACCTGGCCGCGGCCGGCGGCGAACTCCTCGCCGCCTACCGCTCCGCCGTCCAGGCCCAGGAACGGCGCTGGACCAGCCGCCCGACCGACCTGCACAAGGACCTGGACGAGAACCGCGGGGGCGACGACGGCACCGGCCCCGGCCAGCGCATCGACCTGGACTGACGCCCCGGGCGTCCCACGGCCTGTCCGCCCGGCGGACGGCGGGAACCCCGGCGCCGGGGCCTCGGGTACGGTTGGCCGTAGCGGGGCTCGACCGAACTGAGGGATTCATGGGACTCACCATCGGCGTCGACATCGGCGGTACCAAGATCGCGGCCGGCGTGGTCGACGAGGAAGGCAACATCCTCTCCACGCACAAGGTGCCGACCCCGGGCACGCCCGAGGCGATCGTGGACGCCATCGCCTCCGCCGTGGAGGGCGCGCGCGCCGGGCACGAGATCGTCGGTGTCGGCATCGGCGCGGCCGGTTACGTCAACCGGCAGCGCTCCACCGTCTACTTCGCGCCGAACATCGACTGGCGCCAGGAGCCGCTGAAGCAGAAGGTCGAGGCCCGCGTCGGCCTCCCCGTCGTGGTCGAGAACGACGCCAACGCGGCGGCCTGGGGCGAGTACAAGTTCGGCGCCGGCAAGGGCCACCGCAACGTCATCTGCATCACCCTCGGCACCGGCCTGGGCGGCGGCATCATCATCGGCAACAAGCTGCGCCGCGGACACTTCGGCGTGGCCGCCGAGTTCGGCCACATCCGGATGGTCCCGGACGGCCTGCTGTGCGGCTGCGGCTCGCAGGGCTGCTGGGAGCAGTACGCCTCCGGGCGCGCCCTCGTCAGGTACGCCAAGCAGCGCGCCAACGCCACCCCCGAGCGGGCCGACACCCTCCTCGCCCTCGGCGACGGCACCCCCGACGGCATCGAGGGCAAGCACATCTCCATCGCCGCCCGCCAGGGCGACCCGGTCGCCGTCGACTCCTACCGCGAGCTGGCCCGCTGGGTCGGCGCCGGCCTCGCCGACCTCGCCTCCCTGTTCGACCCCTCCGCGTTCATCGTCGGCGGCGGCCTCTCCGACGAGGGCGAACTGGTCCTCGACCCGATCCGCAAGTCCTACAAGCGCTGGCTGGTGGGCGGCAACTGGCGCCCGGTGGCCGACGTCATCGCGGCCCGGCTCGGCAACGAGGCGGGCCTGGTGGGCGCGGCGGACCTGGCCCGGGAACCCGACCCGATCATGTAGCCGACCGGACCATGTACGAGATGAGCCCGCCGCGCCCCGCCTCGGGACGGCGGGCATCGTCGTATGTTGATCTCATGGAGACGAGCGAGCAGCTGCCCAACTCCCACACCGAGCCGGACGGTTCGGCCGTCATCCGGGTCCTGAGCTACAACATCCGCTCGATGCGCGACGACACCGACGCCCTCGCCCGGGTGATCGGCGCCTGTGCCCCCGACCTGGTCCTCGTCCAGGAGGCCCCGCGGTTCTTCCGCTGGCGCAAGAAGCTGGCCCGCCTCGCGGCCGCCTCCGGCCAGGTCGTCCTCACCGGGGGTGCCACGGCCGCGGGACCGGCGATCCTGTGCCATCTGCGCGCCACCGTCGAGCGCACCGAGGACGTGCTCCTGCCCCTCACCCCGGGCCAGCACCGCCGGGGCTTCGCCACCGCCGTCGTCCGGTTCGGCGCGGCCCGCGTCGGCGTACTGAGCTGCCACCTCTCCCTGCAGCGGGACGAGCGCCACGAGCAGGCGGGCATGCTCCTGGACCGACTCGCGGGCCTGGGCGTCGACCACGCCATCGCCGGGGGCGACCTGAACGACCGGCCCACCGGACACGCCTTCACCCGCCTCACCGAGGGCCTGCAGGACTGCTGGGCCACCGCTCCCTGGGGCGGCGAATACACCTTCGCGCCGGCCGCGCCCTTCCAGCGCATCGACGCGATCTTCGCGACCAAGGGCGTCGAGGTCCTCGGCTGCGGCGTTCCCCTGGGCGTCCCCGGCGTGACGGAGACGGACCTGAGGGCGGCCACGGACCACCTCCCGGTCCTGGCCGCCCTCAGGGTGCCCGCCGCCTAGTTACGGCCGCTGCTTCACCTTGTCCACGACGGCCCAGCTGTCCAGGTACGACAGCTGGGTGTACGTCTTCATCGCCGCCCCGTCACCCGATGTACGGGTGTCGCGGAAGCCGAGGAAGCGGTACGTGACCGGGTCGAAGACGAAGTAGCCGCCGAAGCCCGCGGTCCCCTTCGGCAGTGTCGGGTCGTCGTAGGTGATGGCCACGCCGACGCGGCCCTTGGCGTCCTTCTGGTGCGGGACGACCTTCACCCCGGGCACCATGCCGAGCGCCTCGTACGCCGCCGGCCGCAGCCCCTCGGGCATCACCGGGACGAGCTTGAGCAGCCCGGCGAGACTGAAGTGGATCTGCGACCACTCCTGATCGCCGATGTCGTCGAGAGACCGGACGTGCAGGCCGAAGAACCTGTTCTCGATCGCGAGGATCAGCTTCTCCGGGTCCGTCGGCAGCTTGCGCAACGTGCCCCAGTCCTGCGGCGGCCAGACGCTCTCGTCCGCCTTCAGCGGCGGCGACCACCAGCCCTTGCCGATCTCCATGATCCAGGACCGCCGGGAGCCGTCCACCGAGCGCCAGTCCTCGTCGACGTAGCTCTTCGTGGCGCCGGTCTTCTGGTTCGTCTCCTTGATGATCTCCTTGGTGTAGATGAACTGGTCGTCGCGCGGGGTGACCGTCCGCTCGTGCTCGCGCTCGTACGCGGCGGCCTTGTTGAGCACCAGCTGCGCGCTCACGTTCCGCATGGGCGGGGCGCTGGTGGCCGGTGCGTTGGTGGCCGGCGGGTTGGCCGTGCGGTGCGCGCCGGTGCCGTCGTCGTGCCGCACCGCCACCAGGACACCGGCGGCCACCGCGGCGGCGAGCGCGCCGGTCAGGGCGACGCGCAGGACGGGGCGGCGGCGCGGCCGGACGGCCGGGGCGGGGTCGCTCATCGCGGCGACCAGGCGCGAGCGCACCCGGCGCCGGGTCTCCTCGTCGAGCGGGGGAGCCCCCGCGTCGAAGTCGCGCAGTTCGCGCAGTTCGTCGATGTCACGCATGGGCGTCTGCCTCTCGGAAAGCCGTGGGATCGGTTCCGCCCAGTGCTTCGCGCAATCTGCTGCGAGCCCGGTGCAGCCGGGATCTGATCGTGCCGACCGGGACGCCGAGGGCCTCGGCGGCCTCCTCGTAGTCGAGGCCGGCCCAGGCCACCAGCAGTACGACGTCGCGGTGCCGGGCGGACAGCCCGGCCAGCGCGGCCGCCAGTTCCCGGCGCACCCCCGTGGCACCGGCCCTGGCGACCGCGCGTTCCGCGACCGGCTCCTCGTGCTCCACCGGCTCCGGCAGCCGGGCGAGCGCCTTGTAGCGGCGCGCCTCGGCCCGGCGGTGCCGGCCCACGAGGTTGGTCGCGATGCCGAACAGCCACGGGCGGGCGTCGGCACGCGTGAGGTCGTACGTATGGCGTCGCTGGAAGGCGGTCACGAAGGTGTCCGCCATCAGATCCTCCGCCGCCTCGGGACCGAGCCGCCGCGCCGCGTAACGGTGTACGGCGTGGGCGTGCCGGTCGTAGAGCGCGGCGAACTGCTCGGGCTCGTCCCGGGACCGCGCGATCACGCGGGCGTCGCTGTCCTCGCGATCCTCGTCGCGGGTGCCGGTGCCCGGTGGTCCGTCGGTCATCGGGGCTCCTTTCGTTCGTCCGAACGTCTCGAAGGCTTGGGCTCGTTCAGGGTGTTCACCCCTCCTTCGCCGATCGGCGGAGTCGAGTTCCCTTTCGGCGCCCGAGGCGCGTCCGGACGTGCGAGGGCCCGTCCGGAACATCTCCGGACGGGCCCTGCCGTCTCTGTGCGGACCGCGTCAGACCACGGCGCCCCGCCCCGGGTCGCCGTCGTCCTCCTCGTCCGTCCGCATCCGCATCACCAGCGTGGCGAAACCGCCCAGGAAGCCGCCGACGCCGAGCGTGGCCAGCCACCACGTCATGTCCCAGCCGAGGATCACCGCCAGCAGGAGCAGCACCGGGCCGCCGACCACACCGAGCCAGGCGAACTTGGCGGTCGCGTCGGCCGTCGGCAGCGGCGGCGGCTCCGGCGGTTCGAAGTGGCCCTCGTCGTCCTCGTCGAAGTCGTCCTCGGACGGCTCCGGCGCCGAGTGGTCGCGCGGGCCGACGCCGGGCGCGAAGGAGACCGAGCCGCCGAGCGGCTTCACGGGCTTCTCCGGCTTCGGCGCCGTCGCGGCCCCGGAGTCGTTCGGCTCGGGCTCCAGCAGCGCCAGGTCCTCCACCGACTTGAACGGCTTCGTGCCCGGCGGGTCCTTCGGCTCCTCGCCGTACCCCGCGACGATCGCCGCCCAGGCCGCCTCCTCGTCGAAGGGGACGCCCTGCTCCTCCGGCTCGCGGTCCTCGCGGTCCGAGTCGTGCTCAGCCACCTGCGGCCGTCCCTTCCTTGCCGACACCGGTTGCGAGCCGGCCGATGAACGCGAGGCTCTCCTCGAAGATCCGGTCCGCGTCATGGTCCAACGTCGCGACGTGGTAGCTCTGTTCCAGCAGGACCTCGCGCACGTCCCGGGACGAGACCCGGCCGAGGATGCGCGCCGAGTCGACCGGCGGCACCACGTGGTCCTGCGGGCTGTGCAGAAGCAGCAGCGGCTGGGTGACCTGCGGCAGCTCGGAGTCGACCAGCCGGAAGAAGTTGCGCAGGGAGTGGGCCGCGTGCAGCGGCACCTTGTCGTACCCCAGCTCCGTGCTGCCCTCCTTGGCGATGTCGCTGGCGATCCCCTTCGTCGTCCGCACGAGGTGCCGGGCCACCGGAAGGGCGTAGGCGGACAGGCCGTGCACCTTGTTCGCCGGGTTGACGACCACGACGCCGCTGACCGCGTCCCCGTGCTTCGCGGCCAGCCGCAGGGCCAGCGCGCCGCCCATGGACAGGCCGGCCACGAAGACCTGCTCGCAGCGTTCGACGAGGGCGCGCAGTTCGCGGTCCACCTCCGCGTACCAGTCCTGCCAGCCGGTGAGCTGCATGTCCTCCCAGCGGGTGCCGTGGCCCGGCAGCAGAGGCAGCGAGACCGTGAGGCCGCGCTCGGCCAGATACTCCGCCCAGGGGCGCAGCGACTGGGGTGACCCGGTGAAGCCGTGGCAGAGGAGGACGCCGACCTCGCCGCCTTCGTGGCGGAACGGCTCGGCTCCAGGAAGGACCGGCACCATCGGTCTCCTGTTCATGAGAGGGACGGTTCATGAGAGTGGCGTGAAGTCCAGGTTGTGCTTCACCGTACGCGACCGCACTGACACCGACCAGGGCCGTCGGCGCCTTTGACGGCGGGCCGGGTTAAGGTCTGATCGACGGAAACTGGAGGCACACGGGTGTTGTACGGCGCGATGAAGGTCGCTATCGGGGGACCGCTCAAGGTCGCCTTCAGGCCTTGGGTGGAAGGCCTGGAGAACATCCCCGCCGAGGGGGCCGCGATCCTGGCGAGCAACCACCTCTCCTTCTCGGACTCGTTCTTCCTGCCCGCGGTGCTCGACCGCAAGGTCACCTTCATCGCCAAGGCCGAGTACTTCACCACGCCCGGTGTGAAGGGCCGCCTGACGGCCGCCTTCTTCAAGGGCGTCGGCCAGCTCCCGGTGGACCGCTCCGGCGCGCGCGGCGCGGGCGAGGCGGCGATCCGCAGCGGCCTGGAGGTCCTGGAGCGCGGTGAGCTGTTCGGGATCTATCCCGAGGGCACGCGCTCGCCCGACGGCCGGCTCTACCGCGGCAAGCCCGGCGGCCTCGCGCGCGTGGCGCTCGCCTCCGGCGCCCCGGTCATCCCGGTCGCCATGATCGACACGGAGAAGATCCAGCCGCCGGGCAAGGTCATGCCCAAGCTCATGCGGCCCGGCATCCGCATCGGCAAGGCCCTGGACTTCAGCCGCTACCAGGGCATGGAGCACGACCGGTTCGTGCTGCGCGCGGTGACCGACGAGGTCATGTACGAGATCATGAAGCTCTCCGGCCAGGAGTACGTCGACATGTACGCGACGGCCGCCAAGCGGCAGATCGCGGAGGCGGCGAAGGCCGAGAAGGAACTGGCGAAGGAACAGGCCAAGGAGCAGGAAAAGGAATCGGCCGACGAGGAGAAGCCCGAGGCCTAGGCTTTCGGTCGAGGGGGGTGGGGGACGTGCCAAAGCGTGAGCGCGTCATGCGCATGTCGGTCGAGCAGCCTCTGTGGCGCGCGCTGACCGCGTACCGGGTGCTGACGATGCTGTACGCGGTCGGCCTGTTCGCGACCGCCTACGACGAGTACGACCACGCGGGCGTCGCCATCGGCTACTACGCCGTGCTGTTCGTCTGGACGCTCGCCACCCTGCCCCGCGTCCAGAACGCGGCCGCCTGCACCAAGCGCTTCCTCGCCGTCGACCTCGCCATCGCCCTCACCGGCATCCTGCTGACCCCGATCGCCGTCAACGACCACCACATCCAGAACGGCGGCCCCACCCTGCCGTCGATATGGACCGCCGGCTCGGTCCTCGCCTACGCCATCAAGGGCGGCTGGCGCTGGGCGGCGTTCGCCTCCACGCCGGTCGCCGTCGCCAACCTCGTCGAGCGCGGCGCCCCGGCCCGCGACACCGTCCACAACGTGATCCTCGTCTGGGTCGCCTCCATCGCCATCGGCTACGTCGTCGAGGTCGCCCGCGCCTCCGAGCGCACCCTCGCCCGCGCCCTGGAGATCGAGGCCGCCACCCGCGAACGGGAGCGGCTCGCCCGGGACATCCACGACGGCGTCCTGCAGGTGCTGGCCATGGTGCAGCGCCGCGGCGCGGTCCTCGGCGGCGAGGCGGCCGAGCTCGGCCGGATGGCCGGCGAGCAGGAGGTCGCCCTGCGCACCCTGGTCTCCGGCGGCCTGCTGCCGGTGTCGCGGGTGTCGGAGGACGCGGCCGAGGGCGCCGTCGTACGGGCCGTGGACGAGCCGTCGTACGACGAGGAGGGCCCGGTGGACCTGCGGGCGCTGCTCGCCCCGTACGCCGCCGCGAAGGTCGCCCTCGTCGAACCCGGCGCCCCGGTGCTGCTGCCGGCGCCCGCCGCGAAGGAGCTGGCCGCGGCCGTCGGTGCCGCCCTGGACAACGTCGGCAGGCACGCCGGCGAGGACGCGCGCGCGTGGATGCTCGTCGAGGACGAACCCGACGAGGTCGTGGTGACCGTCCGGGACGACGGGCCCGGCATCCCCGAGGGGCGGCTCGCCCAGGCCGAGGGGGAGGGGCGGCTCGGGGTCGCCCTGTCGATCCGGGGCCGGCTGCGCGACCTCGGCGGCAGCGCCGAGCTGATCTCGACTCCGGGGCAGGGCACGGAAGTCGAGCTGAAGGTACCCAAGAACGCGAAGGCGGGGCACAGATGACTGAGCAGCAGGGCCCGATCAGGGTCATGGTGGTCGACGACCACCCCATGTGGCGCGACGCCGTCGCCCGCGACCTGACCGAGTCCGGCTTCGACGTGGTCGCCACCGCGGGCGACGGCGAGCAGGCCGTGCGCCGCGCCCGGGCCGCCGGCCCCGACGTCCTCGTCCTGGACCTCAACCTGCCGCTCAAGCCCGGCGTCCAGGTCTGCAAGGAACTCGTCGGCCACAACCCCGCCCTGCGCGTGCTGGTCCTGTCCGCGAGCGGCGAGCACGCCGACGTGCTGGAGGCCGTGAAGTCGGGCGCGACCGGCTATCTGCTGAAGTCGGCGTCCACGGAGGAACTGCTGGACGCGGTCCGCCGCACGGCCGTCGGCGACCCGGTCTTCACGCCGGGCCTGGCCGGACTCGTCCTCGGCGAGTACCGCCGCCTCGCCTCCGAGCCCGGCCCCGCCCCGGGCACCGACGAGCCGGGGGCCCCGCAGCTCACGGACCGCGAGACCGAGGTGCTGCGCCTGGTCGCCAAGGGCCTGAGCTACAAGCAGATCGCCGAACGCCTGGTCATCTCCCACCGCACGGTCCAGAACCACGTGCAGAACACCCTCGGCAAGCTGCAACTGCACAACCGGGTGGAACTCGTTCGGTACGCCATAGAACGCGGACTTGACGACGAGTAAACCAACCGCCCGGTGATTCACCGGAATTGCCGCTCCGACCCATCCCTGTGTGACCTGGATCACCATTAGCGTGGCTGCACCAGGCAACCGCGGCGAAGGGACATTTCCATGCGTGTCGGAGTACTGACCGGAGGCGGCGACTGCCCCGGGCTCAACGCCGTCATCCGGGGCATCGTTCGCAAGGGCGTACAGGAGTACGGCTACGACTTCGTCGGCTACCGGGACGGCTGGCGCGGTCCGCTCGAAGGCGACACCGTTCCCCTCGACATCCCCGCGGTGCGCGGCATCCTGCCCCGCGGCGGCACCATCCTCGGCTCCTCGCGCACCAATCCGCTCAAGCAGGACAACGGCATCCGGCGGATCAAGGAGAACCTCGCCAAGCAGGAGGTCGAGGCGCTCATCACGATCGGCGGCGAGGACACCCTCGGTGTCGCCGCGACGCTGTCCGACGAGTACGGCGTGCCGTGCGTCGGCGTGCCGAAGACCATCGACAACGACCTGTCCGCCACCGACTACACCTTCGGCTTCGACACCGCGGTCGGCATCGCCACGGAGGCCATCGACCGCCTGCACACCACCGCCGAGTCCCACATGCGCGTCCTGGTCTGCGAGGTGATGGGCCGTCACGCCGGCTGGATCGCCCTGCACTCGGGCCTCGCCGGCGGCGCCAACGTCATCCTCATCCCCGAGCAGCGCTTCGACCTCGACCAGGTCTGCGCCTGGATCACCTCCCGCTTCAAGTCCTCCTACGCCCCGATCGTGGTCGTCGCCGAGGGCGCCATGCCCAAGGACGGCCACCTGGTGCTCAAGGACGAGTCGCTGGACTCCTTCGGGCACGTCCGGCTGTCCGGCGTCGGCGAGTGGCTCGCCAAGGAGATCGAGAAGCGCACCGGCAAGGAGGCCCGCACGACCGTCCTCGGGCACATCCAGCGCGGCGGCACCCCGAGCGCCTTCGACCGCTGGCTCGCCACCCGCTTCGGCCTGCACGCCATCGACGCGGTCCGCGACGGCGACTTCGGCAAGATGGTGGCGCTGCGCGGCACCGACATCGTCCGCGTCCCGATCGGGGACGCCACCGCCAAGCTGAAGACGGTGGACCCGAAGCTGTACGAGGAGGTCGGCGTCTTCTTCGGCTGAACCTGCCGAGCCGGCTGAACCGGCTGAACCGGCCGAACCGGCACCCTGGGGTTATGGGTCGTATATTCGGCCCATAACCCATCGCAACGGGAGCGGTTCGTGGAGATCCTTGCCTTCGGTGTCCAGGCGGACGAGAAGCCCCTGCTCGAGCGGGCCTTCGAGGGACATCACGAGGTCCGGTGTCTCGACGTCTTCCTCAACGAGGACACAGCCCCGATCGCGGCGGGCTACGAGATCGTCTGCACCAGCGTCAACTGCGGCCTGGGCAACCGTGTCCTGCAGACCCTCACGGTCGGCGGCACGCAGATGATCGCCCAGCGCTCCACCGGCTTCAACAACATCGACCTCCAGGTCGCCGAGCGGCTCGGCATGACCGTCGCCCGCGTCTCGTACTACTCGCCGTACGCCGTCGCCGAGTTCGCCTGGACGCTCGCCATGGCGGTCAACCGCCGCATCGTGCGCGCCTCCACGCGCACGCGTGACTTCGACTTCCGCCTCGACGGGCTGATGGGCCGCGACATGCACGGCCGCACCGCGGGCGTCCTCGGCACCGGCAAGATCGGCGAGGCCTTCGCCCGGATCGCCCACGGCTTCGGCATGCGGCTGCTGGGCTGGGACGTCGCCGAGAACCCCGCCTGCGTGGACCTCGGCATGCGGTACGTCCCCAAGGAGCAGCTCCTCGCCGAGTCGGACCTGATCACCCTGCACGTTCCGCTGATGCCGCAGACCCAGCACCTCATCGACGCCGACGCGCTCAAGGGGATGAAGGACGACGCGATCCTGGTCAACACCAGCCGCGGCGGCCTCATCGACACCGCGGCCCTCGTCGCCGAACTGCGCGAGGGCCGCTTCACGGGCGTCGGCCTCGACGTGTACGAGGCGGAGGCGGGCCTGTTCTTCGTCGACCGCTCCCTGGAGGCGATCGAGGACGACACCCTGGCCCGCCTGGTCACCTTCCCCAACGTCCTCGTCACCTCGCACCAGGCGTACTACACCCGGGACGCCGTCGGCCAGATCATCGAGGCCACAGTGCGGAACGTCCTCGACTACCGGGCGGGCCGCCGCTCGGAGAACGTGCTCGTGCCGCGCACCTGAGCGACGAGGTCACGGACGACCGAGGCGCCGTTCAGCGTCAGGACCGACTCCGGGTGGAACTGCACGCCCGCGAAGCCCGGCCCGCGCAGGGCGTGCACCTCGCCGTTGCCGGCCCGGGCCACCTCGACGCCGTGCGCGGCCAGCTCCCTGGCCGCCTCGTCGGCGCAGTGCGCCACGAAGCTGTTGTAGAAGCCGACCGTCTCCTCCCTCCCGAACAGGTCGATCACCGTCTGCGCGCCCTGGTAGGGCACCTCCTTGCGGACGATCTCCAGCCCCAGCTCGGCCGCGATCAGCTCGTGCCCGAGGCAGACGCCGAGCACACCGCTGCGGTGCGTGCCGATGACCTCGGCGGTCAGCTCGCGCAGGAACCGCATCTTCGGGTCGTCCAGGTCGCGGGGGTCGCCGGGGCCGGGCCCGAGCACGACGGGCCCCGCGTGCGCGAGAACGGCCTCCCTCAGGCCCGGCTCGTCGTAGCGCCGGACCGTCACGTCCAGTCCGCCGGCGCGCAGCATGTGCGCGAGCATCGCCGTGAAGGTGTCCTCGGCGTCGACGACCAGGGCGTGCCCGGCCGGCTCGTCGGCCTGCTGCTGCATCCGCAGCCAGAAGGGGGCGAGCGAGGCCCGGCGCCCGTCGAGCGCGGCACGCACGCGTGGGTCGTCGGCGAGACGCGCGCGCGTGTGCTCGGTACGCGGCCGGGAGGGACGTACGCCCAGCGCCGCCAGCACTCCCGCCGCCTTCGCGTGGGTCTCCGCCACCTCGCTCGCCGGGTCCGAACCCCGTACGAGGGTGGCGCCGACCGGCACCCGCAGCCGGCCGTCGGCGCCGATGTCGGCGGTGCGGATGAGGATGGGGGAGTCGAGGGTCTGGGCGCCGCCGGAGTCACGGCCGAGCAGCGCCAGCGCGCCCGCGTAGTAGCCGCGCCCCCCGACCTCGTGCCGCTCGATGACGCGGCAGGCGTTCTGCACGGGCGAGCCGGTCACGGTCGCCGCGAACATGGTCTCCCTGAGCACCTCGCGCACGTCCAGCGAGGACTTCCCGCGCAACTCGTACTCCGTGTGCGCGAGGTGGGCCATCTCCTTCAGCCGCGGCCCGATCACGACCCCGCCCATGTCACCGACGGTGCACATCATCTTGAGCTCCTCGTCGACGACCATCGACAGCTCCTCGATCTCCTTGGAGTCGGCGAGGAAGCCGAGCAGGTGCTCCGGGGTGGGGCCCTCGGCGGGATAGCGGTACGTCCCGCTGATCGGGTTCATCACGACCGTGCCGCCGGACATCCGGACGTGCACCTCCGGGCTGGCCCCCACCAGGGTGCGCTCCCCGGTGTGCACGACGAACGTCCAGTACGCGCCGCGCTCGCCCTCCAGCAGGCGCCGGAACAGCGCCAGGGCGTCGGCGCGGGAGAACCCCGCGATCTCCCCCTCGTACGTCCGCCGGATGACGAAGTTGGCGCCCTCGCCCTGCCCGATCTCCTCGCGCAGCACGCGCCCGACGATCTCGGCGTACTCCTCGTCGGCCACGTCGAAGCCGCCGCGGTCGACGCGGACGTCGTGGGAGGGCAGGGTGGCGAGCACCTCGTCCAGTGGCATGTCACACACCACCTCGGGCGTCAGCACCGCAAGCGGCGTGCCGTCGTCCCGCACGTCGAAGCCGCGCTCGCGGATCTGCCGGAAGGGGACGAGCGCGAGGCCCTCGTCCGGGAGGTCGGCGAGCCGGTCGTACGTGCGGACCGGGCCGAGCAGCACCTCCACGGTGTTCTCGTCGTGGCCCGGCGTGCGGCGGCGCAGCAGGGCGAACGGTCGGGGATCGTCGAGCAGGTCGACCAGATGCATGGGTCCGTTTTCCTTCTCGCTGGAGAGGAACGAACCCCCGGGAAACGCCGAAGGCCGCCCCTCGGGCGGCCTTCGCGAAGTCTTGCGTACGCGCAGTCAGTGGGCCGCCGGATGAGCGGTCCACCACCAGTTCTGGGTCGAGTGCGCGAACATGCGACGCACCCTACCCCATGTCCGTACCGCGTACGTGGTGTCTCATTTGTTGGGCATGGTCCTGGAGCCGTGACACGACCCCGTAATGTTTGGGGGGTGACCGTGAACGCTAAGACCAGCGCGAGCGCTGGCAACACCTGGCGAGATCTGCCCGCGGCGCAGCAGCCCGAGTACCCCGACCTTGAGGCTCTGCGCGCAGTCGTTGCGGACCTCGAGTCGTATCCGCCGCTCGTCTTCGCGGGCGAGTGCGATCAGCTGCGCGCCCGGTTGGCGGCCGTCGCCAAGGGAGAGGCGTTCCTCCTCCAGGGCGGCGACTGCGCCGAGGCCTTCGACGCGGTGTCGGCCGACCACATCCGCAACAAGCTCAAGACGCTGCTGCAGATGGGCGCGGTCCTGACGTACGCCGCCTCGGTGCCGGTCGTCAAGGTCGGCCGTATCGCCGGCCAGTACTCCAAGCCGCGCTCCAAGCCGACCGAGACCCGCGACGGCGTGACCCTGCCGACCTACCGCGGCGACTCCGTCAACGGCTTCGACTTCACCGAGGCCGCCCGCATCCCGGACCCCGAGCGGCTGAAGCGGATGTACCACGCGTCCGCCTCCACGCTGAACCTGGTGCGCGCCTTCACCACCGGCGGCTACGCCGACCTGCGCCAGGTGCACGCCTGGAACCAGGACTTCGTGAAGTCGTCCCCCTCCGGCCAGCGCTACGAGCAGCTCGCGCGGGAGATCGACAACGCGCTGAACTTCATGCGGGCCTGCGGCACCGACCCGGAGGAGTTCAAGACCGTCGAGTTCTACTCCTCGCACGAGGCGCTGCTGCTCGACTACGAGTCGGCGCTGACCCGCGTCGACTCGCGCACCGGCCAGCTGTACGACGTCTCCGCGCACATGGTGTGGATCGGTGAGCGCACCCGGCAGCTGGACCACGCGCACATCGAGTTCGCCTCGAAGATCCGCAACCCGATCGGCATCAAGCTCGGTCCGACGACGACGGCCGAGGAGGCGCTCCAGTACATCGAGCGTCTGGACCCCGACCGCGAGCCCGGCCGGCTGACCTTCATCGTCCGCATGGGCGCCGACAAGGTCCGCGACAAGCTGCCCGAGCTGGTCGAGAAGGTCACCGCCTCGGGCGCGACGGTGGCCTGGATCACCGACCCGATGCACGGCAACACCTACGAGGCGGCCTCCGGTCACAAGACCCGCCGCTTCGACGACGTGCTCGACGAGGTCAAGGGCTTCTTCGAGGTCCACAAGGCCCTCGGCACCCACCCGGGCGGCATCCATGTCGAGCTCACCGGCGACGACGTCACCGAGTGCGTGGGCGGCGGCGACGAGATCTTCGTCGACGACCTGCACCAGCGCTACGAGACGGCCTGCGACCCGCGGCTGAACCGCAGCCAGTCGCTCGACCTGGCGTTCCTGGTCGCCGAGATGTACCGGGACCAGTGACGGCGGCACCTGTCCCGAGGGCATGAAGTGGGGCGCGGATCACATACGATCCGCGCCCCATCCCACTTTTGCGGTCTCCGGACGCCGGGTAAGGTTAGGTTAGCCTTATCGATCTAGGTGGGAGGTGAGTCCGCGTGTACGTTTGCAGCTGTTTCGGCGTGACCGAGGCGCAGGTCCAGCAGCACGCGGACGGCGGTGCCTGCACCCCCCGCCAGATAGCCTCCGCCTGCAAGGCGGGCACGGACTGCGGCTCGTGCGTGCGCCGGATCCAGGCGATCCTCGGCCGGGGCGCCGTCCCGCGGCGGGAGGCGGCGGACCAGGGCCGACCGGTCCTCGCCGAGCTCGCGGACCTCGACGAAGCGGCCTAGCTCAGCTCTCCGGCTGTTCGATCAGCTGGGCGACGTACAGCGCCTCGCCGAGCTTCTCCACCAGTTCCAGCTGGGTGTCGAGGTAGTCGATGTGGTGCTCCTCGTCCTCGAGGATCGACTCGAAGATGTTCGCGGACGTGATGTCGCCCTTGTCGCGCATCACCTTGATCCCGCGCCTCAGGCGGTCGATCGCCTCGACCTCGATCTGCCGGTCGGCCTCGAACATCTCCTTGACGGTCTGGCCCACCCGCACGTGGAACAGCCGCTGGTAGTTGGGCAACCCCTCCAGGAAGAGAATCCGGTCGGTGAGCACCTCGGCGTGCTTCATCTCGTCGAACGACTCGTGCCGGGTGTACTTCGCGAGTTTCGTCCAGCCGAAGTTCTCCTGCATCTTCGCGTGCAGGAAGTACTGGTTGATCGCGGTCAGCTCGCCGGTGAGCTGCTCGTTGAGGAATTCGATGACCTCGGGGTCGCCCTGCATCGCAGAGGCTCCTTCCGACCGGGGGGAACAGGCAGGTTGCGCCGCATGATTCCACCGGCCCGCGAGGCCGTCCAGTAAGTTCACGCTTAGTAGGAGTTGCCCGAATCGGGCGGAGGCCGGTCATGGGCATCGCCGCGGGTCTGTCAGGATGGAGGCATGGGTCAGCCGGTGGAACGCGCATCAGGAGAAACCGGAGATTCCGTGCACCCGGGGCTTCCCCCCGGCCAGCGCCTGCAGCGCGGCTGGCCGGTCACGCACTACGGGCCCGTCCCCAAGTTCCGGCCCGAGCGCTGGGAGTTCAGGGTCTTCGGCGCCACCGCGGACGATGAGAAGCACTGCTGGAGCCACGAGGAGTTCACGGCGCTGCCGTACACCTCGGTCGTCGCCGATCTGCACTGCGTGACGAAGTTCAGCATGCTCGGCGCCGAGTGGGGCGGCATCCCCGCCTCCGCGATCCTGGAGATCGCCCCGCCCGCCCCCGCCGTCACCCATGTGATGGTCTGGGCCGAGTACGGCTTCAGCTCCAACCTCCGCCTCGACGACTTCGCGTCCGACCGCACCCTCTTCGCCACCCACAAGGACGGCGAGCTCCTGACCGCGGAACACGGTTTCCCGCTGCGCCTGGTCGTCCCGCACCTGTACGCCTGGAAGGGCCCGAAGTGGGTGCGCGGCGTCGAGTACATGACCGCCGACCGCCGCGGCTTCTGGGAGGAGCGCGGGTACCACAACATCGGCGATCCGTGGAAGGAGCAGCGCTACTCCTACCAGGAGGAGCCCGGGGAGGGGCCCGAGCTCTGAGCCCGTCCCCGGCCGCTCAGTGGTGTGCGTGGACCACGGCGTGGCCCTTGCCGCGCCCGATCATCCACTTGTTGACGGGTGTGGTGACCGCGAACGCGATCACCAGGGAGATCGCCAGCGAGATCCAGAAGAGCGTGTCACCGAGCCCGGCGTCCATGGCGTCCGGCCACAGCACGATCACGCCGTTGTCGATGAGCTCCATCACGGCGATCGACAGGGTGTCCGCGGCCAGCGCCACCCGGAACGCGGTGCGGAAGCCGACGCCGGCCCTCAGGACCCCGCGCAGGGTGAGCGAGTAGCCGAAGAAGAAGGCGAGGACGATCGCCAGGACCATCGTCGGGACGTTGCCCCAGCCGAGCGCGGTGCCGATCACCATGCCCAGCACCTCTCCGATGGCGCAGCCGGTGAGGCAGTGGAGGGTGGCCTGCGCGGCCATGGACCAGCTCGCGGGGCCGTGCCCTTGGGGGGCGTGGCTCTCCTGCCCGTGGACGTGTTCGGTGTGTGCCTGGTGCTGCATGGGTGCCCCCAATGCCGGATGACGGTTCCTGTACCGGACAGGAACCGTCATACCCCCTGGGGGTATTCCGGAACGGGTCAGGAATCCCGCAGTTTCTTCAGCCGCTCCACGTCCGCCGCGTGCCCCTCCTTGCCGCCGGGGGTCTCGATGATCAGCGGGACGCCCTCGGTGGCGGGGTGGGTCATCAGGGCGCGGAAGGGGTCCTCGCCGATGTGACCGGCGCCGATGTTCTCGTGCCGGTCCTTGTGGGCGCCGACGACGTCCTTGGAGTCGTTGGCGTGGATCAGCTTCAGCCGGCCCTCGCCGACCGTCTCCACCAGCAGGTCGAGCGTCTGGTGCATGCCGCTCGGTCCGGTCAGGTCGTGCCCGGCGGCGAAGATGTGGCAGGTGTCCAGGCAGACCCCGAGCTTCGGATGGGCGTCCAGCGCCTCGAAGTACGGGCCGAAGTCCCAGGTCCGCGAGCAGAGGGAGGCGCCCTGGCCGGCGGTCGACTCCAGCAGCAGGAACGGGTCGTCGTCGTGGGTCAGCTCGTCGAGCAGCGGAAGCAGGTGTTCGCGCACCTGCTTCAGGGCCACGGACCGCTCCCGGCCGCCGGTCGCGCTGCCGGTGTGCACGACCACGCCGAGCGCCCCGATCTCCCGCCCGCGCCGCAGCGAGTGCCGCAGCGACTCCACCGACCTCTCGACCGTCGCCTCGGTGTGCGAGCCGAAGTTGATCAGGTAGGGAGCATGGACGTACGCCGGAATCGCCTCGGCCGCGCAGGCCGCGCGGAACTCCTCGTCCTGCCGCGGATTGCCGACAGGCGTGGCCCAGCCCCGCGGGTTGGCGACGAAGACCTGCACGGTCTCGGCCCCGAGGTCGCGGGCGTAGGTCAGACCGACGGAGTTCAGGCCGCCGGCCACGGGCACGTGGCCGCCGACGGGGTTGCGGGGGAGGGAGGGGTACCGGCTCATCACCCGTTCAGGGTGTCATGCCTCCGCGGCCCTCCGTCACCGGATCTTGATGGTGATCGTCGAGCCCTTCGGCGCCGACTGACCACCCTTCACGGACTGCGCCTTGACCGTGTCGCCGAACAGGCCGAGCAGACCGCGGTCCTCGTCGACCTTGAATCCGGCGCCCTCCAGGGCCTTGTGCGCGTCGTCGACGCTGTCGCCGGTGACGTCCGGGACCTCGACCATCACCGGGCCCTTGGACAGCGTCAGCGTCACCATGTCGCCCTCGGCGGCCCGGCCGTCGCCCTGCGGGGTCTGCGCGGCGACCTGGCCCTTGTCGTAGTCCGAGTTGATCCGCTCGGCGGCGACCTTCACGTTGAGGCCGGCGTCCTCCAGGTCGGACCTCGCGGAGTCGAGGTCCTCGCCGGTGACGTCCGGGACGTCCACCGCGCTGCCCTTGCTGACGGTCAGCGCGACCGCCGAGCCCGCGTGCCGCCGCACGCCCGTGCCCGGCTCGGTGGAGATCACGGAGCCCCGCTCGACGCTGTCGCTGAACTCCCGGGTCACCATGCCCGCCTCGAGCCCGCTCTTCTTGAGCTGCGCCCTGGCCTCGGCCAGGGTCCGCCCCTGTACGTCGGGCACCTTCACGGTCTCGGGGCCGTCGGAGAGGGTGATCGACACGGAGGCGTTGTCCCGGACCCGGGCGCCGGGCTCGGGGTCGGAGCTGATGATCGTGCCCCGGGCCACCGTGTCGCTGTAGGCGTGCTTGACCGTCCCAAGGTCCAGCCCGGCGTGGTTCAGCTGCTTCTCGGCCTGCGTCCGGGTCTTCGCCAGCACCGGCGGGACCTTGGTGAACTGGCCGGAGTTGATGTACCACACGCCCGTGCCGACGCCGAGGATCAGCAGCACCGCGACGACGATCGCCAGCGGCCCGCGCCGGGAGCGCCCGTCCCGCGGGCGGGGCGGCAGCGGCGGGGGAGACTCCAGCCGGCTGGTGCGGTGCAGCGCCGGCTCCTCGTTCACCGGCAGCGGCCGGGGTGTGTGCAGCGCGCGCGGGATGACGCTCGTACGGTCCTCGGAGATGTCCCGGTGCTCCGCCGCGACCGCCCGTGGCGGCACCGCGTCCAGCTGGTCCGGGCCGAGGGCGGCCCGCACCTCGCGGGTCTGCGCGAGCAGCGCCACCGCGTCGTACGGACGGACGTCCGGGGTCCGGGCGGTCGCCGACGCGACCAGTTCGTCCAGCTCGTACGGCAGCCCCGGGACGACCGCCGACGGGGGCGGGACGTCCTCGTGGAGGTGCTTGTAGAGGACCGTGGCGGGGGAGTCCCCCTCGTGCGGCCGGTCGCCGGTGAGCATCTCGTACAGGACGACACCGCACGCGTACACGTCGACCCGGGGGTCGGCCGTGCCGTGCTCGATCTGCTCCGGCGCGAGGTAGGAGACGGTGCCGAGCACGGTCCCGGTGGTGTTGGTGACCGTGTCCACGGAGCGCACGAGCCCGAAGTCCGCGACCTTCACCCGGCCGTCGTCCCCTATCAGGACGTTCTCCGGCTTCATGTCCCGGTGCACGAACCCGGCCCGGTGCGCGGCGCCGAGGGCGGCGAGCACCGGCTCCAGGATGTCCAGGGCGGCGCGCGGCTGCAGCGCCCCGCGCTCGCGCAGCACGTCGCGCAGGGTGCACCCGGCGACGTACTCCATCGCGAGATAGACGTACGACCCGTCGGTGCCCTGGTCGAAGACCTGCACCACGTTCGGGTGGGCGAGCCGGGCGACCGACTTCGCCTCCCGGATGAACCGCTCGACGAAGGAGCCGTCGGCGGCGAGAGAGGGGTGCATCACCTTCAGCGCGAGCACGCGGTCGAGGCGGGTGTCCAGGGCCCGGTAGACCGTGGCCATCCCGCCGACCGCGATCCGCGCGTCCACGCGATAGCGGCCGTCGAGCACCTGCCCGACCAGAGGGTCCTGAAGGGTCGTATCCACGCAGGTGAGTGTACGAGCCGAGACTGACAGGGCCGTGGGTTCGGGTGAGATCGGGGCGTTACTGCAGCCGAGCTGTGACGGACCTCGCACCGCCGTCCGGATCTGATCGAACAGGCGTTCAGAACGCGGGGCGCTCCGGATCGAGGTGCGCGCGCCCCTCGTGCGGCGAGGACGCCTCCGCGAAGTGCCGGCGCGGAATGCGCCCCGCCCGGAACGCCAGCCGGCCCGCCTCCACCGCGTGCCGCATCGCCTCGGCCATCAGCTGCGGCTCCTGCGCCCGCGTCACCGCCGAGGCGAGCATCACGCCCGCGCACCCCAGCTCCATCGCGAGGGCCGCGTCCGACGCCGTACCGGCGCCCGCGTCCAGGATCACCGGCACGCGCGCGTGCTCGGTGATCAGCTGGAAGTTGTGCGGATTGCGGATGCCGAGCCCGGAGCCGATGGGCGAGCCGAGCGGCATGATCGCCGCGCATCCGACGTCCTCCAGCCGACGCGCGAGGACCGGGTCGTCGTTCGTGTACGGCAGCACGGTGAAACCGTCGTCGACCAGCGTCTCGGCGGCGTCCAGCAGCTCGATCGGGTCGGGCAGCAGGGTGCGCTCGTCGGCGATCACCTCGAGCTTGACCAGATCGGTGCCGAGCGCCTCGCGCGCGAGGCGTGCGGTCAGAACGGCCTCCTGGGCCGTGAAGCAGCCGGCCGTGTTCGGCAGGACTCGGATGCCCAGCCTGTTCAGCACCGACAGCACCGAGCCGTGCACCGACGGGTCCACCCGCCGCATCGCGACCGTCGTCAGCTCCGTGCCGGACGCCACCAGCGCGCGCTCCAGCACCTCCAGGCTGGGGGCACCTCCGGTGCCCATGATCAGGCGGGACGTGAAGGACGTACCGCCGATGACAAAGGGGTCGTCGGCCATGGGTCAGCCTCCTTGGACGGCGGTGAGGACCTCGACGCGGTCCCCCTCGGAGAGGGGCGTCGCGGGCCACTGCGCGCGCGGGACGACGGTTTCGTTCAGGGCGGCGGCCACTCCGGAGGGGGCCGGGGTCAGGGTGCGTACGACGGCGTCCAGGGCCGTGCCGGGAGCGAATTCGCGCCGCTCCCCGTTGACGGAGACGTTCATGCGGGCTGCTCCACGCGCGCGAAGCGCTTCGGGGTGAACGGGCGGGCCTCTTCGGGCAGTTCACCGGTGGCCAGGACATGCGCCATGGCGTCGCCGGTGACCGGCGTCAGCAGCACGCCGTTGCGGTAGTGGCCGGTGGCCAGCAGGAGCCCGGGCAGCTCGGTCGGGCCGAGCAGCGGCGCGTTGTCGGGGGAGCCCGGGCGCAGACCCGCCCGCGTCTCCGTCAGTGGCAGCTCGGTGATCCCGGGGACCAGCTCGTGCGCGTCGCGCAGCAGCTCGTACACCCCGCCGGCGGTGACCGTCGTGTCCCAGCCCAGCTCCTCGCTGGTGGCGCCGACGACCAGCTCGCCGTTCTCCCGGGGCACCAGGTAGACCTGGCTGCCGCGCACCACCGCCCGCACGGTACGGCTCAGGAACGGCGCGTACCGCTTCGGCACCGTCAGCCGGAGCACCTGCCCCTTCACCGGCCGCACCGGCGGCAGCACGTCGTCCGGCACGCCCGGCAGCCGCCCGCTGAGGCTGCCGGCCGCCAGCACCACCTGGCCGGCGGACAGCTCGGTGCCGTCGGCCGCTACGACGCCCGCGGCCCGGTCCCGCGCGACGCGGAAGCGCTCGGCCCACACCCGGTGGAACACCACGCCGGCCCGCTCGCACGCGGCCACCAGCGCGTGCGCCAGCCGCCGCGGATCGATCTGATGGTCGCCGTCGACCCGGAGCCCCCCGCGCACGCCCGGCGCGAGCATCGGCTCCAGGCGCCGGCAGTCACGCCCGGACAACCACTCGGACTCCAGCCCCGACTGCCGCTGCAGCGCGTGCAGTTCGCGCAGGTGCGCGCGGTCGTCGGCGTCGAGCGCGACGGCGAGCGTGCCGCACCGGCGGTAGCCGAGGTCGTGGCCGGTGGCCTCGGTGAGCTCGGCCACGAAGTCCGGGTAGCGGCGCGCCGAGGCCAGGTTGAGGCCGAGCAGGGTCTGCTCGCCGTAGTGCAGCTCCGTGACGGCGGCCAGCATCCCGGCGGCCACCTGGGCGGCCCCGCCGCCCGGCTCGGGATCGACCACGACTGTCGCGAGACCGCGCTGCGCGGCCCGCCAGGCCGTGACCAGACCGATGATCCCGCCCCCGATGACGAGGACGTCTGACGTACGTGACGACATGGGCGTCCAGCCCCTCCCTTCGCCGGCATGACCCGGATCAGGTTCGTACGGTCGGAGGCCGCCAGCCTCCCTCTCAGCCCGGTGCGTCCGGGCTCCCGCGAGTGCTTGTACGAGGGCCACCCTAGCCCGACCCCTCGCGCCTCGGTAAGAGAGCCTCCGGCCGCCGCCGTCGCTCACCGACGGTGTGGAACAGCTCACGGAGCACGACCCCTGACTGACACATAGTCAGTGTCTATGGTGATCAGGTGAGCGAGCAGACGACGCAGTCGCAGCGGCGGGTGGTCGTGGTCGGCGCCGGCATGGCCGGTGTACAGACCGCGGTCGCACTGCGGGAACAGGGCTTCACCGGCACCGTCACCCTGATCGGCGCCGAGCCCCACCAGCCGTACGACCGGCCGCCGCTGTCCAAGGCCGTCCTGCTCGGCAAGTCCGAGGGCTCCGCCTTCGACGTCGACTTCGAGGCACTCGGCATCGAACTGCGACTGGGACGCCAGGTGCTGGGCGTACGCCCCGACGAGCACCGGCTGGACACCGAGGCCGGGCCCGTCCCCTACGACGTCCTCGTCCTCGCCACCGGAGCCGAACCCATCATGCTGCCGGGCGCCGAGGGCGTGCCCGGCGTGCACCTGCTGCGCACCCTGGACGACGCCGAACGGCTGCGGCCCGTGCTCGCCCGGCAGCACGACATCGTGGTCGTCGGCGCGGGCTGGATCGGAGCCGAGTTCGCCACGGCCGCGCGCGAGGCGGGCTGCGCGGTGACCGTCGTCGAGGCCGCGGACCGGCCCCTCGCGGGCGCGCTCCCCGCCGAGGTGGCCGACCCCATGGCCGCCTGGTACGGGGACGCCGGAGCCGAGCTGCGCACACGCGCGCGCGTGGCGAGCGTCGAGCCCGGCGCGGTCGTCCTCGACGACGGCACGCGCGTGCCCGCGGGCGCGGTCGTGGTCGGCATCGGCGCCCGCCCCGCCACCGCCTGGCTCGCCGGCTCCGGCGTCGAGCTCGGCGCGCACCGCGAGGTCCTGGCCGACGACCGCCTGCGCGCCTCGGTGCCGGACGTCTACGCCGTCGGCGACTGCGCCTCCTTCCCCTCGGCCCGGTACGGCGAGCGCCTGCTCGTCCACCACTGGGACAACGCCCTCCAGGGCCCCCGCACGGTCGCCGCGAACATCGTCGGCGAGGCCACCGGCGAACCCCCGGCGGTCTACGACCCGGTCCCGTACTTCTGGTCGGAGCAGTTCGGCCGGTTCGTGCAGTACGCCGGGCACCACGCGTCCGCCGACACGACCGTATGGCGGGGCGACCCCTCCGGACCGGCCTGGTCCGTCTGCTGGCTGCGGGAGGACCGCCTGGTGGCGCTGCTCGCGGTCGGCAGGCCGCGTGACCTGGCCCAGGGGCGGCGGCTGATCGAGGCGGCCACCCCGATGGACGCCGGGCTGCTGGCGGACCCGGCGAAGCCCCTGAAGGCGGCGACGGCGTAGCCCGTACGCCGCTCGTCGGGCGGGCCCGACTTCCGACTGTCAGTCCCGGATGGCAGGCTTGATTCCGTGACCGAGATTGACGCAAAGATCGATGCTCTCGTCCCCGCCTGGCTCACCCTGCCCGACATCGCCGAAATGCTCGACGTGGAGGTGACGCGTGTGCGGCAGCTGGTCAAGGAGGGCCAGCTCATCGCCGTACGCCGTGGGGAGAACCGCGCGCTGCACGTTCCCGCCGCCTTCATCGACGGGGACAAGGTCGTCAAGGGCCTGACCGGCACCCTGACGCTCCTGCGGGACGACGGCTTCACCGACGAAGAGATGCTCGAGTGGCTCTTCACCCCCGACGACAGCCTGCCCGGCACCCCCGCGCAGGCCCTGAGCGAGAATCGCGGCACGGAGGTGAAGCGCCGGGCCCAGGCGCTCGCCGTCTGAACCGACCAGAACGACCCGAACACCGTCCGGAGTACGGGCCGTGGCCGGTGGTGGCCACGGCCGCGGAGCACCGCGGCCTGCCGCACCGGTCCGCGGCCCGTACACCATCCACACCCGGGGGACACCCGCATGCCCGTCACGTCCGGCGCCGACGCCCGCGCCCGGCTCTCCGACGCCCGGCTCTACCTCTGCACGGACGCCCGTAAGGCCCAGGGCGACCTGCCCGAGTTCCTGGACGCCGTCCTGGCGGGCGGGGTCGACATCGTGCAACTGCGCGACAAGGGCATGGAAGCGGCCGAGGAGCTGGAGCACCTGGAGGTCCTCGCCGAGGCCTGCGCCCGCCACGGCAGGCTTCTCGCGGTCAACGACCGGGCGGACGTCGCCCACGCGGCCGCCGCCGACGTCCTCCATCTGGGCCAGGGCGACCTCCCGGTCCCCGCGGCCCGCGCGATCCTCGCCGAGGACGTGCTCATCGGCCGCTCCACGCACGCGGAGGCGGAGGCCGAGGCGGCCGCCGTCCAAGAGGGCGTCGACTACTTCTGCACCGGCCCCTGCTGGCCGACCCCCACCAAGCCCGGCCGCCACGCCCCGGGCCTCGACCTGGTCCGGCACACCGCCGCCCTGGGCACCGACCGCCCCTGGTTCGCCATCGGCGGCATCGACCTCGGCAACCTCGACGAGGTGATCGAGGCCGGAGCCCGCCGGGTCGTGGTCGTCCGGGCCGTCACCGAGGCGGACGACCCCGGAGCGGCCGCCGCGGAGTTCGCGAAGCGGCTGCGGCAGCCCTGACGGACCCGGATGTCCAAGGGGTGGACAACAGCACGACAAAACGGTCAAATACCCGGTCTTCGGTTGGGGGACCGGGCGCCCCTGGTTAACCTGCGAGTATGGCCCTCGGAACCGCATCCACCAGGACTGATCGCGCACGCACCGTGAGCGACATGCTCGCCACGGGCAAGACGACGTACTCCTTCGAGTTCTCGGCGCCCAAGACGGCCAAGGGCGAGCGGAACCTGTGGAGCGCGCTGCGCAGGGTCGAGGCGGTGGCTCCCGACTTCGTCTCCGTGACGTACGGCGCCGGCGGCTCCACGCGCGCCGGCACGGTCAAGGAGACCGAGCAGATCGTCGCCGACACCACGCTGACGCCGGTCGCCCACCTCACCGCCGTCAACCACTCCATCGCCGAGCTGCGCAACATCATCGGCCAGTACGCGGACGCCGGCATCCGCAACATGCTGGCCGTGCGCGGCGACCCGCCCGGCGACCCCATGGGCGACTGGGTGCCGCACCCGCAGGGCCTGACGTACGCCGCCGAACTCGTCCAGCTCATCAAGGAGTCGGGCGACTTCTGCGTCGGCGTGGCGGCCTTCCCCGAGATGCACCCGCGCTCCGCGGACTGGGACACGGACGTCAGCCGCTTCGTCGACAAGTGCCGGGCCGGCGCCGACTACGCCATCACGCAGATGTTCTTCCAGCCGGAGTCGTATCTGCGGCTGCGCGACCGGGTCGCGTCGGCGGGCTGCGAGACCCCCGTCATCCCGGAAGTGATGCCGGTGACGAGTGTGAAGATGCTGCAGCGGTTGCCGCAGCTCAGCAACGCTCACATCCCTTCCGCCCTGAAAGAGCGGATCCTCACAGCAAAAGACGATCCGGCCGCTGTACGCTCCATTGGCATCGAATTCGCCACGGAGTTCTGCGCGCGACTGCTCGACGAGGGAGTGCCCGGACTGCACTTCATCACGCTCAACAACTCCACGGCGACGCTGGAAATCTACGAGAACCTGGGCCTGCATCACCCCCCGCAGGCCTAGACCGGCCGCACGGGTATACGACACACTGCGTAGCGGCGACTGGGAGAGGGGCGTACATGGGCTGGACGGTCCTCTACATCGCGTTCGGCATCGTCGCGCTGTGGCTGCTGGGCGAGGTGCTGCTGCAGTACAAGGCGCGGCTGCGCTGGCGACTGCTCGCCTTCGCCGGCTTCCTCGGCGTCGTGCTCGGTGTCCTCATCCCCTCGGTGATCGTCATCGGCCTGGGCGCCGCGGCGTTCGCGGTCGGCCAGACCTACGTCACCCTGTCGTTCCGCCGCGGCTTCTCGGCGGGCTGGGCGGTCAAGCGCCCCGAGGGCGACGGCCTCGGCGCCGGCCTCAAGGGCCGCCGCGGGAAGGCGGAGCGCCAAGACCCGACCCTGGAGGTGTCCGAGCTGGAGCCGGAGACCGACACGGACTACGGCCCGGAGCGTGCCGCCTACACCCAGGGCGCCGCCTACGGCGCGGACGACGACTACGACCGCGACGACGTCTTCACCCCCGCCCGCCCCACGGCCGCCGAGTCCACCGCGGTCTACGAGCCGCAGCCCCTGCCCGACGACACCGGCTCGTACGGCATATACAGCGAGTCCTCGTACGCCGCCGCAGACCCGTCGTACGCCAACGCCGGCCAGGCCCAGGACCAGTACGCGACGGCCGCCCAGGGCGCCGACCAGACCTACGGGTACGACTACTCCGGCTACGGCCAGCAGCAGTACGGCTACGACACCACCGGCCAGCAGCAGTACGCCGCCTACTCCGACCCGTACATCGGCACCCAGACCTACGGCGGCGGCGGCTACGACGCGAACTACGACCAGTACGCCCAGCAGGGCTACAGCCAGGAGCAGTACGCCACCGGCGGGTACGGCGAGACGCCGTCCGGCGGTGTCTGGGTCCCGCAGCAGCGCACCGACGAGACCTACGGCGGCGAGCTCCCGCCGGAGCAGCAGTACCCGTACCAGGGCAACGGCCAGCAGCAGCAGGGCGGCGCCGGGTACGACGAGCAGCAGTACCGCTTCTGAGGCCGTTCAGCCGCTCACTGCGATCCCCGGAACTCCGGCCCCTCCACGATCAGGCCGGCCACCAGCGCGCCCGACATGCCCGCGTGCGGAAGCCCGCCGCCGGGATGCGACCAGCCGCCGACGGTGAACAGGCCGGGAACCGCGGTGGTGTTCGCCGGGTGCAGCAGGCCTCCCTCGCCCGCGGCGAGCGCCGGCGGCGGCACCGCACCTCCCTCGGCGCCGGTCGCCTCCGCGATGTCGGCCGGGGTGCGCACCTCGTGCCACAGCAGGCGCTCGCGCAGATCCGGTACGGCCCGCTCGGCCACGGTGATCAGCTTCTCGGCCAGCTCGGCCAAGACCTCAGGCTCCGCCCAGCGCCGGTCGGGCTGTGCCGGCACCACCGAGGTGAGCGTGATCGCCTCGTGGTCGGCATCCGGGACCAGCCGCGGGTCGTCGGGCCGTAGGACGGTGACCGTCGGGCGGTCGGCCACCCCGGACGGTGTGCCGAACAGGGCGTCCAGCTCGGCCTCCCGGTCGGCCGCGTGCACCACGGTCCGGTGCGCCGTCCCCTCCGGGCGGCCGCCACGCAGCGCCAGCAGCACCGTGAGACGGCTCGGCAGCCCGTGCCGCGGCGGGACCTCGCCGTCGCCCCGGACGGCCGAACCCCGTACACAACGGCTCAGCGTCCCGGGCGCGACACCGGCGACCACGAAGTCCGCCTCCGCGACCGTCCCGTCCGCAAGCTCCACCCCTGTCACCCGGCCGTCCTTCTCCAGCACCCCCGTCACCTCGGCGCCGAAGCGGAACTCGACCCTGCGCGCCACGCACCGCTCGTGCACGGCGCGCGCCAACTCCCTCATGCCGCCCCGCACGGACCAGACGCCGAAGGCGTGTTCCATGTACGGCAGGACGGCCGCGCTCGCCGGCGTGACGCGCGGGTCGAGGCCGTAGGCGAGGGCGTGGCTCTCCAGGAGCGCCGCGAGCCGGGGGTCCCGCAGCTCCCAGGCGCCGACCTCGGCGAGGGTGCTCGCCCGCCGGGTGCGCAGCAGCCGCTTGTGCGCCACCGCCGGATAGGGCTCGCGCTCGGCCAGCACCGACCAGTTGGGCCACAGCGGCTCCTCCAGCAGCGGCCGCCGGGTGCGGTCCCAGGCCTCGCGGGCCCGCACCAGGAAGTCGCCCCAGCGCTCGCCCGCGGCCGCCCCGAGCGCCTCGTCCAGGGCGGCGACGACGCCCGCGCGCGAGGCGTTCGGCAGGGACACGCGTGTGCCGTCCGCGAAGAAGTGCCGGGAGGACGGGTCGACCTGGACCAGCTCGACGCGGTCCTCCAGCGGCTCCTTGCCGGTCTTGACGAACAGATCGCGCCAGACGGCGGGCAGGGTCAGCAGTCCGGGGCCGGTGTCGAAGCCGAAGCCGTCGCGCTCGAAGCGGCGCACCGCGCCGCCGTACGTCTCCGTACGCTCGTACACCGTCACCCGGTGGCCCGCGACGGCCAGCCGGGCGGCGGCCGCCATCGCGCCCATCCCGGCGCCGATCACCGCAATCCGTCCCATGCCCGCGACTTTATCGACCGCCACCGACAGTCACGGAACGGGAGGTGGCTCCGGCTGCGCGGCGAGCCGCCGCTCCTCCCGCCGCTGGGCCCTGCGCCGCAGGAACCGCCGGATCCGGGAGACCAGGAAGACCAGCACCACAAGACCGGTCAGCAGCAGCACGCCGGCGAGCGAGGCCGCCGCGAGCGGATGGAACATCGCGAACGTCACGATGCCGCCGACCCCGAGGTCCTCGGCGATGCTGATGACGATGTTGCTGAACGGCTCCGGCGAGGTGTTGACCGCCATCCGCGTCCCGGCCTTGACGGTGTGGCTGGCCAGCGCCGTGGAGCCGCCGACCAGGCCCGCGACCACGTCGTTCAGCGAACCGCTGTGCCCGGCGAGCAGCGCCCCGACCCAGGCGCCCGCGACCGGCCGGACCACGGTGTGCACCGAGTCCCACACCGAGTCGACGTACGGGATCTTGTCGGCGACGGCCTCGCACAGGAACAGCACGCCCGCCGCGACGAGGACCTCGGGCCGCTGGAGCGCCTCGGGGACGTCGTCGCTCACCCCGGTGGCACCGAACACGCCGAGCAGCAGCACGACGGCGTAGGCGTTGATACCGCTGGCCCAGCCGCTGGTGAAGACGAGAGGGAGTACCGACACGGACGCGATCGTAACCAGTGGGCGACGCGGCGTCCTGGGGGTGAGCACACAGACCTGAGTATCCGTACCTAGTGGGCGAGATGAGTACGCGCGCGGATGGGGGCCGACCTGCGCGAACGAGAAGGTGGAGACACGGAAAGGGGCGCGGCTCCGGCACCGGCGACACGGGGCGCCGGAACGGAGCGGCCCGCGATCCGCTCCTTCCGCCGGCCGCGGTCGGCGGGAGCGAGGCACGGGGGAACCCGGGGGAACGACCGCAACGGGGGTCCCGACGGGGGGACACGGGGGAGTACGGGGAAGCGCCGGTTCGAGGTGGCCCGCGGGGGACGCGGCCACAACGGACCGGCGCTTTTCGTCGTGCTCAGTCCCGGACGCGGCCGCTGACGCGGCCCTGCAGCAGCCGGGACAGGGCGGCGTGGACGTCGTCCAGGGAGCGCTCCGGCTGGAAGGACTGCCAGTCCAGGGCGGCCACCAGGACCATGCCGACCAGCGCCGACGCGGTCAGCGGCACATCGATCTCGTCGCTGAACTCGCCACCCTCCACGCCGTCCCGGAGCACGCCCTCCACGACGGCCACCGCCTGCTGGCGCACCACCATCAGCGTGGACTGCCAGGCCCGGTTGGTGCGCCACAGCTCGGCCACGTAGAGCTGGGTGAAGGCCGGATAGCGCTCGATGAAGACCAGGCCCGCCCGGATCATCGCGTCCAGGGCGTCGACCTTGCTGCCGCCGTCCCGTGCCGTCTGCTCGGCCGCCTCACGCAGGGAGGCGGTCAGCAGTCCGACGCCGTGCCGCAGCAGCTCCTCGAACAGGACGGACTTGCTCGCGAAGTTGTAGTAGACGGTGCCCTTCGCTACCCCGGCCCGCTCCGCGATCTCGTCCACGGTGGTGGCGGAGAACCCCTGCTCGGCGATGAGCGTGACGGCCGCCTCGTAGAGCTTCTGCCGGGTGGCCTCGCGGCGCGTGCTGCCGCCCGTCGTGGGACTGCTGCTTTCCATGGCCCCGATTGTCACAGGTACGCGCGTGCGCAGCGCCTTCTTCGGGATCACAGCGTCAGCTCCGGGTGCAGCCGGTCCAGCGTCCACACCTGCCGGCGGCGCGCCGACAGCGCCGTCAGCGCGAGGGAGCCGGCCGTGAAGGCGACGAGCACCACGCACGCATGCCAGACGGGCACGAGACCGCCTCCGGTGATGAGCCTGCGGAGGGCTTCCACGATGTAGCTCATCGGCAGGAAGGGGTGGATCGCATTGAAGAACCCGGGGCTGGTCTGCACCGGATACGTGCCGCCCGCGGACGTCAACTGCAGCATCAGCAGGGCCAGTACGAGGATCCGGCCCGCCGCCCCGAAGCGCGCGTTCAGCCACTGCACGATCGCCGCGAAGCACGCCGTCACCAGGAACAGGAAGCCCACCGTGCCGGCCGCCCGGGCCATCTCCAGGCCGATCGCCCAGTGCAGGACGGACATCAGGGCCACCGTCTGCAGCACGCCGACGGCCACCACCGGCAGCCAGCCGGCCAGCGCTATCCGCCAGGCGGGCGCGCCCGTGGCGAGCGCGCGCCGGTTCATCGGCGGGATCAGCATGTACGCCACCATCGAGCCCACCCACAGGGAGAGGGGGATGAAGTACGGGGCGAACCCGGTGCCGTAGTTGGGCGCCTTGTGCAGGTCCTTGGAGACCAGCCCGACCGGATCGGCCATCACCTCGGTGCGCCGGTCGCGGTCCTTCTTGTCGTAGTCGGGGATCTTGCCCGCGCCGTCGTGCAGGCCGCCCGCGAGCTTCCCGGAGCCGTCGGCGAGCTTGTACATGCCGCCGTTGAGGGTCTGGGCACCGGTCTCGAGCTCGCCGATGCCCTTGTCCAGGGCGGAGGCGCCGGAGCCGGCCGTGCCGAGCCCCTGGTGCAGCTTCTTGGCGCCGGCCGCGACCTTCCCGGCGCCCTCGTTCAGCTTGTTGATCTTGGATACGGCGTCGGTGAGGTTCTCCGACAGGTGCGGCGCACGGTCGGCGAGCGCCTGGGCCTGCCTCTGGAGGGTGGCGAGGTTGGCGTCGAGCTTCTTCAGGTCGCCGTCCTGGTCGCCGATCAGCGTGTTCAGGTCGTCGG
The DNA here is from genome assembly GCF_044540925.1 of Streptomyces sp. NPDC085900. NCBI lineage: Bacteria > Bacillati > Actinomycetota > Actinomycetes > Kitasatosporales > Streptomycetaceae > Streptomyces > Streptomyces sp. NPDC085900. The sequence goes on from NZ_JBITSP010000013.1 coordinate 58,158, forward strand.
CGATCGTCGCCACGTCGGCGGCGGCGACCTTGGCCTTCTTCAGGTCCGAGCAGGCCGGGTCCGGCAGCACGGGGTCCTCGCAGCGCGCCCGGTAGACGGCGTCGAGCGCGTCGGAGGCGGTGTGGGCGCCCTTGGCGGCGGCCGGGGCCGTCCGCACGAGGACGTCGAGGTTGTCGCGGATGCCCTTGGCGGAGTGGGCGACCAGCCGGGCGGTGTCCCCGATGGTCTGCTCGTTGTCCTTGAGGAACGGGCCCACCTTCTTGTCGATCCCGTTCACCTTGTCCGCGAGCGCCTGCGTGCCGGCCGCGACCTGCCGCGAGCCGTCCGCGAGGTCGCCGGCGCCCTTGTGAAGCTTCGTCAGCCCCTTGACGAGCTTTCCGCTGCCGCTCTCGGCGTCCTGCAGCCCGTCGGCGAGGTCCTTGGAGCCCTTCTTCGCCTTCCCTATGCCCCCGTTGAGCTGGTCGGCGCCCTTCGCGGCCTTCACGGTCGCGCCGTGGATGTCGGAGAAGGAGATGAAGATCCGGTCCAGGAAGGAGCGCGAGGCCTTCGTGGACGCGGCCGTGCGCACCTCGTTGAAGACCGTCTTGGAGATCTGTCCGACGATGTAGTTGTTGGCGTCGTTCGTGCGCACCCGGAGCGCGCCGGTCTCGGGGGAGTCTCCCGCGCTGGAGGCGATCCGCCTGCTGAAGTCGGCCGGCATGGTCAGCGAGAGGTAGTACGTGCCGTTCTCCACGCCCGCGCGTGCCTGCTCGTCGCTGACCTCGTGCCAGTCGAAGACCTCGCTGTCGCGCAGTCCCTTGGTGAGGTCGTCGCCCGCCGTGATCCGCTTCCCGTCTGCGGTGGCCCCCTTGTCGTCGTTGACGAGCGCCACCGGGATGCGGTCGAGCCGGCCGTAGGGGTCCCAGAACGACCACAGGTACAGGGCGCCGTAGAGCAGCGGCAGCACCAGCAGGGCGACGAGCGCGGCGCGCGGCAGTTTCCCCCTGCCGAAGCGCCGCAGCTCAAGAGCGGCCAGTTTCGGCGAGCGCATCGGCCTTCTCCTTCCCCGACGTGCTCACGGCCACGGTCTCCTCCGGGGCCTGGCTGCAGACGGCCAGCACCGTGGTCCCGGCCGCGGCGACGGACCGCAGCAGCGCCCAGACCTCGGCCTGTTCGGCGTCCGAGAGCTTGAGGTCGGTGTCGTCGACGCCGAGCAGCCGCGGGCCGCCGATGAGCGCCAGGGCGACGGACAGGCGCAGCGCCTCCAGCCGCTCCAGGTCGCGTACGGCGGTACGGGAGCCCTTGGGCAGGGTCTCCGTGTCCAGCCCGGCGGCGGCGAGGGCGGCGTCGATCCGCAGCCGCGCCTCCAGCAGGCGCTCGGCCCGCGGCCGCAGCAGCTCCCGCAACGAGTCGCCGAACCGGCGCTGCAGCAGGGCCCGTTCGCGCAGGTGCTCGCCGACGGTCAGGGCCGGGTCGAGGTCGGTCACCCCGGCGACGTTGGCCACCGCGCCGACGCGGCGGACGGCCGCCAGATGCTTGGGCAGTTTGGAGTCGCCGACCGTGGCCACTCCCTCGGTGGACCTCATCCGGCCCGTGAGTGCCAGCAGCAGGCAGGTGCGGCCGGACCCGGACGGACCCTCGATCGCGATCAGCGAGCCGGGCTCCGCGTCGAACGTGACGTCGCGGAAGGCCCAGCCGCGTGGGCCCTTGAGCCCGAGTCCGCGGGCCGTGACACCGATTCCGGGCACGGTTTCCCCCATCCCTGGATGTGTACTTCAATTGAACTGACTGGTCAGTGCAAAAACTACTCCGAACTTTCGATCGAAGCAAAAGCCCAGGTCGGAACGGATTGTCAGTGCCATACCCCACGATGGGCACATACGACATCCCGTATGTGGGCATGCCGTCACGCAGACGACAGGAGGTTCGTCATGGCCAGTTACCACGCAGCAGCCGCCCGTCGGCGCCGCGCCACCGGCCCTGCCCCCTCACTGACCGGACCGGCCAGCGACGTGCACCCGGTGCTCCGCCGGGCCGCCGCCCCGCCCGCCGCCCTCGACCTGCTCGCCCAGGCCCGCGCCGGACTGGACGAGGCGGCGGTCCTCGAGACGCCCAACGAGCGCTACGCCACGGCCCACCTCGCCGCCCTGCGCACGGCCGCCGCGGTCCTCGCCGCGCGAGGCCGCCCGGAGCCCACCCCTAGGCGCCGGGCCCGCATCCGGAGCGCTTGGGAAGTGCTCCCCGAGATCGCGCCCGAACTCGCCGAGTGGAGCGCGCTGTTCGCCTCCGGGGCCCGGCGCCGCGCCCGGGCCGAGGCCGGCATCCAGGGCGCGGCCACCCGCCGGGACGCCGACGACCTCATACGCGACGTGGCGATGTTCCTGCGCCTCGTCGAGCGGATGCTCGTCCTCCAGCCGGTCCTGCCGCAGCCCCGCCAGGACGCGGACCACCCGGGGACGGACCCGGACGCAGGCCGGGACTTCCCCGACACCGGGTGACCGGCACGGGTGACCGGGCCCGCCACGCGAGACGTTCCGCAGGGCACACCGCACGGTGACCAGGCAGGGCGTCCGAGGCAATAGGGTGGAGAACGCCTGAAGTCTTCCCCGCCGCGCGTGCGGGCCGGGAAGGCAGCCCGTTCGCTCCGCCGTGCAACAGGCGGTGCCGCGCCGAGGAGTCAACTGCCGTGTCGGACCCGCTACGACCTCGCGCCTCTCTCCGTACCGCCGTGGTCTGGGAAGTCCTCCAGGACGCCCTCGACCGGCGGGTCAAGGCCACGGGCCGCGACGCGCTGGACGTCCTCGACACCGGAGGCGGCAGCGGCAACTTCGCGGTGCCCCTCGCCCGCCTCGGCCACCGCGTGACCGTCGTCGACCCCAGCCCGAACGCGCTGTTCGCGCTGGAGCGCCGCGTCGCCGAGGCCGGCGTCGCCGACCGGGTGCGGGGCGTCCAGGGCGACGCGCACGGCCTCTTCGACGTGGTCGAGCGCGGCAGCCACGACGTGGTGCTGTGCCACGGCGTCCTGGAGTACGTCGACGACCCGGCCGAGGGCCTGCGCAACGCGGTCGCCGCCCTGCGTCCCGAGGGCGTGCTCAGCCTGCTGGCGGCCGGACTCGGCGGCGCCGTGCTCGCGCGGGCCCTGGCCGGCCACTTCAAGGAGGCCCGGCAGGCGCTCGGCGACCCGAACGGCCGGTGGGGCGAGGGCGACCCCGTGCCGCGCCGGTTCACCGCCGAACAGCTCACCGCCCTGGTCGAGGGCGCGGGCCTCCGGGTCGGCGCCGTGCACGGCGTACGGGTCTTCGCCGACCTTGTGCCGGGCGTGCTCGTCGACACCGAGCCCGGTGCCCTGGAGGCTCTGCTGAAGCTGGAGGAGGCGGCGGCGGAACTCCCCGCCTTCCACTCCGTGGCGACCCAGCTTCATGTGCTCGGTGAGACGCGAGGGGCCGACGAGGCCTGAGTCTCCTCCCGAGACGCGCCGCTGATCAGCGCGTTGGCTGCGCATGGAGTACGCCACAGGCCCCCCGTTCGGGGGCTCGGAGCCGTATGATCGAAGGAGATCACCCGGCATGACGGGCCGGTCGCTGGGGAATGGAAGATTCAGCGAGCCGGGACGTCGATGGCGGATTCCGGTTGGCCAATTGGCGCAGAGGGGCGGGTTTCACGGGGGCGATTCCCTGCCTATCCTGAAGGGACCCCCGGGTCGCCCCGGCGACTGCACGATGAGGAGGACTCCGTGCCGCTCTCGGAGCACGAGCAGCGCATGCTCGAGCAGATGGAGCGAGCGCTGTACGCCGAAGATCCCAAGTTCGCGTCGGCGCTCGAGGGAAGCGGGCTGCGTACGTACACCCGGCGGCGGGTCTACCAGGCGGTCGCGGGCTTCCTCGTGGGTATCGCGCTCCTCATGGCTGGAATGGTCGCCAAGCAGGTCTGGCTCAGCGTGGTGGGTTTCCTCGTGATGCTGGGCTGTGCCGTACTGGCCGTGACCGGTTGGCGCAAGGCTCCCAAGCCGGGTGAACAGCCCGCCGCGGGCGCCCCGCACGCGCGCCGCCAGGGAAGGCCGAAGCGCTCAGTGATGGACCGCATCGAAGAGCGCTGGCAGCGGCGCCGCGACGAGCAGGGCCACTAGCGCTCCCCATACCGATGAGGGGGTGACCACCACGGGTGGTCACCCCCTCACGTATGCCCGACGACGAGGCCTCGCATGTACGCCGGTGCCCGACGGTCCCGCATCGCCGGTGCCCGGCGGGAGGGCTCAACCCATCTGCGTCCGACGGTCGGCCGTCAGGCGGTGCGCTGTGGCCGCGGGCCGGCTGGCAGGGGGCTGTCCTGCGCCTGCGGGGCGGCTGGCAGGGCGCTCGCCTGTTGCCGTGGGGCGGCTGGCAGGGTGCCGCTCTGCGCCTGCGGGGCGGCTGGCGGGCGCTCACTGGCGCCCGCGTGCTGCCCTCTAGGCGCTCACCTGCGCCCGCGGCTCGACCGGCAGGGCGCGCTCCGCCTGCGCCCCGCGTGCCGGCTCTCAAGGCGCGCGCCTGTGCCCGAGGGTCGGGTGGCAGCGGCGCTCGCCCTGCGCCCGCGTGTGGGTCCTCAGCGCACTCACCTGCGCCCCGCGTGCCGGCTCTCAAGGCGCTCACCTGCGCCCGCGGCTCGACCGGCAGGGCGCTCGCCCTGTGCCCGTGACCCGGGCACGGGACGCTCGCCCTGCGCCCTGTGCCCGGGGCACAAGACGTTCGCTCGCCCTGTGCCCGGGGCCCCGGGCCTCAGCCGCTCTGCTGTCCCGACGGGCGTCGTAGCAGTGCGGTCCAGCGTTCCGTCGTGCGGTTCTTGAAGGCGTTCCAGCGGTCCGAGGTGTCCCAGAGGGCGCGGACCGCCGACCGTGGTGCGAGGACCGCGCGCACCCGGGTCGTCCAGCTCGCCCGTGAGCGCAGTGCCGCCCGCAGGGTGCGGACGTCGTCGGCCAGCCCGGGCGTGGCGTGCGGCCGTGGCGCGAACAGCACCTGTTCGACCGCGCTCGCCACCCGGTGCACCGACTCCGCGGCGACCGGTTCCAGTTCCCCGAGCCGTACGATTCGCGCCGCCGCCTTCCGCGGGGTCAGCGCGTCGTCCGGCACGATGCCGTAGTCCCAGGCGGTGTCGGTGAGCTCACGCCAGACGGCCAGCACATGCCCGGCGGCGACCTCGGCGGCGTACTGCGCCTCCGCCTCGACCGTCGTGGAGCTGCCCGTCAGTGTGACCTCACCGGCGGCGAGGCCGTCCGCGGACCGCTCCCTGCGGCCGCGTGCCGACACCGTGCCGGACGCGGAGTGCTGGGCCGAGGCCAGCCGCACCGTGCGCCGGCGGATGCGCCACAGCATGGGCAGCAGCGGCACGACGAGCGCGAGCAGACCGAGGAGCGTCCACCCGGCGACGTACCAGGCAGGACCGCCGCCTCCTGGCTTGGCCGCGTCCACCGGGAGGGCGTTGCCGCACTCCTGGAGCTTCTTCTGCTGCACCCCGCAGCTCGTGCTCGCCGACGGCGCCGCCGACGCGGACGCGCCCGCCGACTGCGAGCTCCGCGGCAGGTCGGGAAGGCTGCTGCCCGGCGTGTCCGACTGCGTGTACGACGGCGTCACGCCCCGGTTGGGGGTCGGCTCGAAGCGGGTCCAGCCCACGCCCTCGAAGTACAGCTCGGGCCAGGCGTGGGCGTCCTTCAGGCCCACCGACACCGAACGGTCCGACTGCGGGGTGCCGGGCGCGAAGCCGACCGCGACCCGGGCCGGGATGCCCAGGCTGCGGGCCATCGCCGCCATCGCGAAGGAGAAGTGGACGCAGAAGCCCTCCTTGTCCTTCAGGAACTTCGCTATCGCCTGCGGGCCGGTGCCGACCTGCACCTGGGTGCTGTACTGGAAACCGCCGTTGACGGCGAACCAGTCCTGGAGCTTGACCGCCTGCTCGTAGTGGCTCGTCGAGCCCTCGGTGACCTTGCGGGCGGTCGTCCGCACCACGTCGGGCAGCGACTTCGGCAGCTTGGTGTACTCGTCCTTCAGCGCCTTGGGCGGCTCCGGCGCCTCGGCCAGCTGCTCCGCCGTCGGCTGCACGTCGAGGCTCTTGACCAGGTACGTCTTGCCGCGGGTGGTCTCGCCGTGGTCGCCGACGAGCGTCATGCCCACCGGTTCGTAGCGCCACTTGCCGCCGACCTCCACGCCGCTGGGCGGGTAGGGCATCGGCAGCCAGTCCTGGGCGTACCAGTCCGCGGCCGAGACACGGGTCTCGATCTCCGCGCGCTTGACGTCCGGGCCGAGGCCCGTCGGGGTGGGGAGCTTGTCCGGCACGCCGGTGACATGCCGCTTGGACGGCTTCCAGGTGCTGCCGTCGAAGTCGTCCAGGGACACGATCCGCAAGTACAGGTCGGCGACGTCGCCGTTGGTCTTCAGGGACAGGACCTGACGGTCCTCGTCCACGTTCAGGCTGTCGCGCAGCGACACCAGGGGGTTGACCGCGGAGATCGTGCCCCCGCTGCCGTTGCCGGCCCCCACGCCCGTCCCGGCGCCGTCCAGCAGACCGCCGCTCATCGAGGGCAGAACGACCGGCACCACGAGGGCGAGCCCCAGGGCGAGCACCCCGATGCGCCGTCCGGTACGCACCGGCGCCATCGCGCCCGGCTCCCCGCCCGGGGTGCGCGGCGCCCCGCCGAACACCCGCCCCCACTGCGAGAGCCGGTCCCGGCCCTCCGCGAGGAGCAGCATCAGATAGCCGGCCGCCGCCACCAGGAACCACAGCCAGTCGGTACCGCCGTCGGACAGTCCCGCGGCGACGGAGTACAGCGCGAGCAGCGGCAGCCCGGCGGGGGCCGCGCTGCGGAAGGTCACCGCGAGGGTGTCCACCGCGAGCCCGATGATCATGACACCGCCGAGCAGCATCAGCCGGATGCCGTGCGACTCCAGCGGCGCCGGTATCGCGTACCGCGCGATGTCGTCGCCGCCCTGCTGCAGCAGATCGGCGAAGTGCCGGAAGGCCTCCGGCCCGGGCACGATCCCGATGAACGCCTGCTGCCGGGCGAAGACCAGTGTGAGCATCAGCAGGGTCACGAGGGCCTGCGCCGCCACCGTCAGCGGCCGGGCCAGCGGCACCCGCCGGGTCGCCGCGCCCACGCCGGTCTGCACGCCCAGCATGAGGGCCGCCTGCAGGATCCAGGTGGCGGGCGTGACCAGGGGCAGCAGGGCGCAGGACGCCATCAGCGTGGCCGCCCAGGTGCACAGTGCCAGTCGTGCCCGCCCGCTCATGAGCCCGCCCCCTCACCGTTCGCCCCGCTCGCCGCGGCCACGCCCAGACCCGCGCGCTCGCGGTCCGCCTGCCGCCACAGCTCGCTCAGCGCGGTGCCGCGCGGCACGCTCAGGGCCGTCCAGCCCGCCTCCCGCAGCATCCGCAGCCGCTCCTCACGCCGGTTCAACGGCCCGGGCACATCGGTCGGTTCCCGCACCCACGCGTCACTGTCCAGCAGGAAGGCGACCGCGCCCCCGCTGCGCTGGCGCATCTTGGCGACGATCGTGGCCTGTTCCTCGTCCAGGTCGCCGAAGAAGGCCACCAGCAGCCCCTCGTTGCCGCCGCGCAGCACGTCGTACGCCCTGGACAGGCCCGCGCCGTCCGAGTGGTCGACTACCGCGAGGGTGTCCATCATCAGCCCGGCCGCGTCGGCCGTCTCCTGGCTCGCCCCGGCGAACCCGTCGGCGCCCTCGCCGGGCACGGAGTTGCCGGTGTCGGTCAACAGCCGCACGGAGAAGCCCCGTTCCAGCATGTGCACCAGGACGGACGCGGCGCCCGAGACGGCCCACTCGAAGGCCGAGTCGGGGCCCGCGCCCCGGAAGCCGATGCCCCGGGTGTCCAGCAGCACCGTGCACCGGGCGCGCTGGGGCTGCTCCTCGCGGCGCACCATCAGCTCGCCGTAGCGGGCGGTGGAGCGCCAGTGCACACGGCGCAGATCGTCGCCGTAGCGGTAGCCGCGGGGAATCACGTCGTCCTCGCCGGCCAGGGCCAGCGAGCGCTGCCGCCCGTCGCCGTACCCCTTGGACTCGCCGCTGAGGCGCACCGGCGGCAGCGCCTCCACGCGCGGGATCACCGTCAGGGTGTCGTACGAGGAGAAGGAGCGGGTCAGTTCGCACATGCCGAACGGGTCGGTCAGGCGCAGCTGGAGCGGGCCCAGGGGGTAGCGGCCGCGCAGGTCGGAGCGGACGCGGTAGGAGACCTCGCGGCGCCCGCCCGGCTCGACGCGGTCCAGCACGAAGCGCGGGCGCGGGCCCAGGACGTAGGGCACCCGGTCCTGGAGCATCAGCAGGCCCGTGGGCAGCCGGGAGACGTTGTCCATCCGCAGATGGACCCGGGCCTCGCTGCCGGCGGGCACGCGCTCGGGGGAGAGGCGGCGGCTGCCCGCGACCCGGTAACGCGTGCGGTAGAGGAAGACCGCGCAGACCAGGGGCAGCGCGGCGAGCAGCAGGCCGACCCGCAGCAGATCGCTCTGGCCGAGGACGTAGGCGCAGATCGCGGCCGCGATGCCGGCCGCCAGGAAGGAGCGCCCACGGGTGGTCAGACCCGCCAGGGCGGTGCGGATGCCGCCCTTCTCACCGCGGTCGGCGTCCGCGGGCCCGCCCGCCCCGGTGGTCATCACAGCCTCCGCGGCGGCTGCTGGCCGTATGCCGGCGTGCCACGCCCGAGGGCGCCCTGCTGGGGCGTCGCGGGCACCGGCGTGCGCTGCAGGATCTCCTGGACGACCTGCTCGGCGGTGCGGCGGTTGAGCTGGGCCTGGGCGGTGGGCAGCAGCCGGTGTGCCAGGACGGCCACGGCGAGCGCCTGGACGTCGTCCGGCAGGGCGTACTCCCGGCCGCTCAGGGCCGCGGAGGCCTTCGCCGCGCGCAGCAGGTGCAGCGTCGCGCGCGGGGAGGCGCCGAGTCTGAGGTCGGGGTGGGTACGGGTGGCCGTGACCAGGTCGACCGCGTAGCGCCGGACCGTTTCGGCGACGTGCACCGAGCGGACGGCCTCGATCAGCTTGACCATGTCGTGCGCGTGCGCCACCGGCTGCAGGTCCTCCAGCGGGGACACACCGCCGTGCACGTCGAGCATCTGCAGCTCGGCCTCCACGCTCGGGTAGCCCACCGAGACCCGGGCCATGAAGCGGTCGCGCTGGGCCTCGGGCAGCGGGTAGGTGCCCTCCATCTCCACCGGGTTCTGCGTGGCCACCACCATGAAGGGGCTCGGCAGCTCGTACGTCTGCCCGTCGATGGTGACCTGGCGCTCCTCCATCGACTCCAGCAGCGCGGACTGGGTCTTGGGCGAGGCGCGGTTGATCTCGTCGCCGATCACGATCTGCGCGAAGATCGCTCCGGGCTTGAACTCGAAGTCGCGGCGCTGCTGGTCCCAGATCGACACGCCCGTGATGTCCGAGGGCAACAGGTCCGGGGTGAACTGGATGCGTCGCACCGAACAGTCGATGGACCTCGCCAGGGCTTTGGCGAGCATGGTCTTGCCCACGCCGGGGACGTCCTCGATCAGAAGATGTCCCTCGGCGAGCAGTACGGTCAGCGAAAGCCGTACGACCTCGGGCTTGCCCTCGATCACTCCTTCCACCGAACTGCGGACCCGCTCCACAGTGGCAGTCAGATCACTAAGGCTCGCTCGATCGTCATAGGTCGTCACCCGGCCCTCCTCGGCCCGTTCTTTCATGGGCCGATGCACAGACGTACGCCCCGGCCCACCCCGAATCACGGACACCACGCGGGAAAAGTTCCGCGCGGCGCCACACCCCGCATTCTTGCTGCCGTTACCGTTTCGTGTCACTCGACTGTGGACAAGTGGCCGCGATATGTCGGGTTTTACGGAGCTTGGGCTCCAGCATGCGCGCGTTCTGAGAAGAACGAGAAGGGCCGGGGACCGATCACACGGGGTCGATCTCGCGCAGCAGGCCGGTCTTCACGTCGAAGACGAAGCCGCGCACGTCGTCCGTGTGCAGCAGGAACGGCGAGGTGCGCACCCGCTGCATGGACTGGCGGACGTCCTGGTCGACGTCCGCGAAGGCCTCCGCCGCCCAGGCGGGGCGCTGGCCGACCTCCTCCTCCAGCTCGGTGCGGAAGTCCTCCGTGATGGTCTCCATGCCGCAGCCGGTGTGGTGGATGAGGACGATGCTGCGGGTGCCGAGCTTGCGCTGGCTGATGGTGAGCGAACGGATCACGTCGTCGGTGACCACGCCGCCCGCGTTGCGGATGGTGTGGCAGTCGCCGAGCTGCAGACCGAGCGCCTTGTGCAGGTCGATACGGGCGTCCATGCAGGCCACGACCGCCACGTGCAGCACGGGGCGGGCGTCCATCCCGGGGTCGGTGAACGCCTCGGCGTAGCGTTCGTTCGCCTCGACCAGGCGGTCGGTGACCGTGCCGCCTCGTATGGCGCCTTCGGATTCGGTGGAAACGGATGCGGAAGTCGTCATAGTCATGACGTTACTGGTCACCGCCGATTCGGTCTGCGTGTGAGGGTGGGAAAAGAGCGTCATCACGGTCCTCTTGTGAGGTAACCCACATAGGTGGCGGACGGAAAGCCGTACGGGTGATTTTCCCCGGTATGCCGCTTCGCACGCACCTCGGGGCGCGACGCGCAGGCCGGTTGATTGACCGCGAGACACCGTGGACTAAAGTGGCGCGAAGCGGGAGGCGAGGCTCTCCCTGCTGGACTGACATCCCCGGAGACCCGGCGATTTTCCGGGCTCTCCCCACGTGCGCGGCGCGTACGTACGGCTCGGCCTCCTCCCGCTCACGGCCGGCTGACGCTTCCGGCGCCGGCAGGCCTCCCCTTCACGAGCGGGCGGGGACCCGGCGGTGCGTACGGCCCAGCCGGACCTGAGAGGGCCCCTTGAGCCAGAGTCGACACGTCCCGGTGATGCTCCAGCGGTGCCTGGATCTGCTGGCGCCCGCGCTGGAGCGGCCGGGAGCGGTGGTCGTCGACTGCACCCTCGGACTCGGCGGTCACAGCGAGGCCCTCCTCCAGCGGTTCCCCGAGGCCCGGCTCGTCGCCCTCGACCGCGACAAGGAGGCGCTGCGCCTGTCCGGCGAGCGGCTCGCGCCCTTCGGCGAGCGCGCCACCCTGGTGCACGCCGTCTACGACGAGCTCCCCGACGTACTGGACCGGCTCGGTATCGCGCGCGTGCAGGGCGTCCTGTTCGACCTCGGCGTCTCCTCCATGCAGCTCGACGAGGCCGACCGCGGCTTCGCCTACGCCCAGGACGCCCCGCTCGACATGCGCATGGACCAGACGACCGGGATCAGCGCCGCCGAGGTCCTCAACACCTACCCGCCCGGCGAACTCGTCCGCATCCTGCGCGCCTACGGCGAGGAGAAGCAGGCCAAGCGGATCGTGTCCGCCATCGTGCGCGAGCGCGCGAAGGAGCCCTTCGACAACAGCGCGCGGCTCGTCGAACTCATCCGGGACGCCCTGCCGCAGGCCGCCAAGCGCACCGGCGGCAACCCGGCCAAGCGCACCTTCCAGGCCCTGCGCATCGAGGTCAACGGTGAGCTCTCCGTGCTGGAGCGGGCGATCCCGGCGGCCGTGAAGGCGCTCGCCGTGGGCGGACGGATCGCCGTCCTGTCGTACCACTCGCTGGAGGACCGGCTGGTCAAGCAGGTGTTCGCGGCCGGTGCGGCCACCACCGCGCCTCCCGGGCTGCCGGTCGTCCCCGAGCGGTACCAGCCCCGGCTCAAGCTGCTCACGCGCGGTGCCGAACTTCCCACCGAGGAAGAGGTCGCCGAGAACCGGCGGGCGGCACCGGCGCGGCTGCGCGGGGCCGAGCGCATCAGGGAGGACGCCGAACAATGAGGGGCGTGAGTGAGTTGGGAAACCGCACTCACTGGAGGCCGTGTGAGTAGGAAACCCGAACTGAGGGGGCGGGCCGCTCGTCTCGCCCGGCTCTTCCCCGGCCCGGGAAGCTCCGGGCAGGCGGCCCGCACCCCCTTCGTGCTTCTCGTCGTGCTCCTCCTCGGCGGCGGTCTGATCGGTCTGCTGGTGCTGAACTCCGCGCTCAGCGAGGGCTCGTTCAAGCTGGACGACCTGCAGAAGGACACCAAGAACCTCACCGACGAGGAACAGGCGCTCCAGCGGGACATCGACGCCTACTCCGCGCCGGACGCCCTCCAGCGCCGCGCCCGGGAGCTCGGCATGGTCCCCGGCGGCGACCCCGCCTTCCTCGCCCCCGACGGCACGGTCAAGGGGGTCCCCTCGGCCGCCGCCCAGCAGTCCGCCGCACAGATCCCGCTGGTCCTGCGCCCGCCGGAGACCCTCGCCCAGTCACCGGCCGACACCGTCTCGCAGGCCGGCACCCCCACGGCGGTCCCCACGCCCGCGCTCACCCCCACCACGATCCCCGGCAGGTGACGGAAGTGTCCGACAGGGAACCGCCGCGCCGCCGCGTGCCCGGCCCCGCGCGTCCCGTCCGCCCCGCCGCCGGCCGGCAGCGCCCCGGCCCCGGCGCCCGCCCGGCCGCCCGCCGCCCGGCACCGGCCCGCCCGGCGGCCCCCAAGCCGCTGCGCCTGGGCAGCCCGCGCCCCCGGCTGCGCCTGGTCGGCCTGGCCCTCGCCATCGTCCTGATCGCCTTCGTCGTACGACTGCTGCAGGTCCAGGCCGTCGACGCGAGCACCTACGCCGCCATGGCCGACCAGAACCGCTACGTCGGCCAGGTCCTGCCCGCCGAGCGCGGCGGCATCACCGACCGCGACGGCGTGGCCCTCGCGACCAGCGTGGACGCCTACGACATCACCGCCGACCCCACGATGTTCACCCGCGAGCAGCTGAAGATCGACGACGGGCCCGAGCAGGCGGCGGCACTGCTCGCGCCCATCCTCGGCGTGGACCAGGACGCCCTGGTCAAGAAGCTCCGGCCGAAGAACAAGGCGCTGCGCTACACCCTGCTCGCCCAGCGGCAGACGCCGCAGGTGTGGACGCAGATCAAGGACCTGAAGGCCGCGCTGGCGAAGAAGTCGGACACCGCCGACGTCCTGGCCGGCGTCTTCTCCACCCCCAGCAGCAAGCGGATCTACCCCAACGGCGCCCTCGCCGCCGGGATACTGGGCTGGGTCAACGCCGACGGCAAGGGCGGCGGCGGCATCGAGCAGGAGCTGAACAGGGAACTGTCCGGCAAGGACGGCAAGATCCGCTACGCCCAGTCCGGCGGCCGGCTGGTGCCCACCGCGGGCTCCACGGAGACCCCCGCGGTGCCCGGCAGCGACGTCGAGCTCACCATCGACCGCGACATCCAGTGGGCCGCCCAGAGCGCGATCAGCGAGCAGGTGAAGAAGTCCGGGGCGGACCGCGGGTACGTGATAGTGCAGGACACCCGCACCGGCGAGATCCTCGCGATGGCCAACTCGCCCGGCTTCGACCCGAACGACCTGTCCAAGGCGAACCCGAACGCCCTGCACAACTGGGCCGTCGAGGACGCCTACGAGCCCGGCTCCACCGCCAAGATCATGTCGATGGCCGCCGTGCTGCAGGAGAACGTGGCCACGCCGCTGACCCACGTCGTCGTGCCCAACCGGCTGCACCGCGGCGACCGTCTGTTCAAGGACGACATCGACCACAAGACCTGGGACCTCACGCTCAACGGCGTGCTCGCCAAGTCCAGCAACATCGGCACCATCCTGGCCACCGGCCAGCTCGGCAAGACGCAGGCACAGGCCAACCAGGTCCTCTACAAGTACCTGCGCGGGTTCGGCCTCGGCAGCTACAGCGGACTGGACTTCCCCGGCGAGACCAAGGGCATCCTCGCCCCGCCCGACAAGTGGTCGACCTCGCAGCAGTACACGATTCCTTTCGGCCAGGGCATGTCGCTCAACGCGCTCCAGGCGGCGTCGGTCTACTCGACGATCGCCAACGGCGGCGTCCGCGTCGCACCCACCCTCGTACGCGGCACGAAGGGACCCGACGGACGGTTCGTGCCGGCCGCGGAGCCCAGGAAGACAAGGGTCGTGAGCGCGAAGACGGCGAAGACGCTCGCCCAGATGCTGGAGTCGGTCGTGGACGACCAGGAGGGCACGGGCGCCAAGGCGCGCATCCCCGGCTACCGGGTGGCGGGCAAGACGGGTACGGCCAACCGCGTGGATCCGGCCACCGGCAAGTACCGCGGATACACGTCCTCGTTCGCCGGGTTCGCCCCCGCGGACAACCCTCGCGTGACCGTCTACTGCGCCATCCAGAACGCCACGAAGGGCAACTACTTCGGCGGCCAGATCTGCGGACCCATCTTCAAGGAGGTGATGGAGTTCGCACTCAAGACCCTCCAGGTCCCGCCGACGGGCGCCCAGCCCGCGCGACTGCCCGTCACCTTCACTCCCTGATCAGCGCAACCAGTCAGGAACGCTCCGTGACCATGATCACTCCCGACTCCGGCAACCCGGACACCCCCCGCCCCTCGCTTCGCCCGCAGGCGGGTGCGCCCGGTACGCTCACCGCCGTGCCACACGCTGATCAGTCCCAAACCACCCAGAAGGGCGTTTCCGTGACATACCCGGGGCCGCCGCGACCGGTTCAGGTCTCCGCCACACCCCTGACGGAGCTCGCCGATCAGCTGGGTGCCGCCGCGCCGGAGAGCGCCGCCGAGGTCACGGGCATCACCCATGACTCGCGCGCCGTCCGCCCCGGCGACCTGTACGCCGCCCTGCCGGGCGCCCGGCTGCACGGCGCCGACTTCGTGAAACAGGCCGCAGGCCTCGGCGCGGTCGCGGTGCTGACGGACCCGACCGGAGCCGAGCGCGCCGCCGCGACGGGCCTGCCGGTCCTGGTCGTCGACGACCCGCGGGCGCGGATGGGCGAGCTGGCGGCGACGATTTACGGCCACCCGGGCCGTGACCTGCTCCAGATCGGCATCACCGGCACCTCCGGCAAGACCACCACCGCCTATCTCGTCGAGGGCGGTCTCAAGACCAAGAACAACACCGGCCTCATCGGCACGGTGGAGATGCGCATCGGTGACGAGCGCATCAAGTCCGAGCGCACCACCCCCGAAGCCACCGACCTGCAGGCCCTGTTCGCCGTGATGCGCGAGCGCGGGGTCGAGGCGGTCGCCATGGAGGTCTCCAGCCACGCGCTGGTCCTCGGCCGGGTCGACGGCTGCGTCTTCGACATCGGTGTGTTCACCAACCTCAGCCCGGAACACATGGAGTTCCACTCCGACATGGAGGACTACTTCCGGGCCAAGGCGCAGCTGTTCACGCCGCGCCGCAGCAGGCTCGGCGTGGTCAACGTCGACGACGAGTACGGCCGCCGGCTGGCCAGGGAGGCCACCGTCCCGGTCGTCACGTACTCCGCCGAGGGCCACCCGGACGCCGACTGGCGGGCCGAGGACGTCCGAGTCGGTCCGATGGACTCGACGTTCACCGTCGTCGGCCCCGAGGGCGAGCGGATCGAGGCCAGGTCGCCCCTGCCGGGCGGCTTCAACGTGGCCAACACCCTCGCCGCGATCGCCGCCCTCGCCACGGCCGGGCTCGACCCGCAGGCGGCCGCCGACGGCGTCGCCGCCGTACCCGGTGTACCGGGCCGTCTGGAGCGCGTGGACGCCGGACAGCCGTATCTCGCGGTCGTCGACTACGCCCACAAGACGGACGCCGTCGAGTCGGTCCTGCGCGCCCTGCGCAAGGTCACCGAGGGCAGGCTGCACGTCGTGCTCGGCTGTGGCGGCGACCGCGACAGGACCAAGCGGGCGCCGATGGGCGCCGCCGCGGCCCGCCTCGCCGACACCGCCGTACTGACCTCCGACAACCCCCGCTCCGAGGACCCCCTCTCGATCCTTGCAACCATGCTCGAGGGCGCCGCGTCCGTACCAGCACACGAACGCGGTGAGGTGCAGGTCTTCGAGGACCGGGCCGCCGCGATCGCCGCAGCCGTCGCCCGCGCGCAGCCCGGTGACACCGTGCTCGTCGCGGGCAAGGGCCACGAGCAGGGCCAGGACATCGCCGGTGTGGTCCGTCCCTTCGACGACCGCCAGGTGCTTCGAGAAGCCATCCAGCAGACCCAGGGATGAACTTGTGATCGCCCTCTCTCTCGCCGAGATCGCAGCAGTCGTCGGCGGGCAGACGCACGACATACCGGATCCGTCCGTCCAGGTCACCGCTTCGGTCGTCCGGGACTCCCGCGAGGTGCGGCCCGGCAGCCTGTTCGTCGCCTTCGTCGGCGAGCGCGTCGACGGCCACGACTTCGCCCGGCAGGTCGTGGAGGCGGGCGCGGTCGCCGTCCTCGCGTCCCGGCCCGTCGGCGTCCCCGCGATCGTCGTCGACGACGTCCAGAGCGCCCTGGGCGCCCTCGCGCGGCACGTCGTACGACGGCTCGGCGCGACCCTCGTGGCCCTGACCGGTTCCGCGGGCAAGACCAGCACCAAGGACCTGATCGCCCAGGTCCTGCAGCGCAAGGCGCCTACGGTGTTCACGCCCGGATCGCTCAACAACGAGATCGGCCTGCCGCTCACCGCCCTGTCCGCCACCGAGGAGACGAAGTTCCTCGTGCTGGAGATGGGCGCCCGCGGCATCGGCCACATCCGCTACCTCACCGAGCTGACCCCGCCGCGGATCGGCCTCGTGCTCAACGTCGGCAGCGCCCACATCGGCGAGTTCGGCGGACGCGAGCAGATCGCGCAGGCCAAGGGCGAACTCGTGGAGGCCCTTCCGGAGGACGGCGCCGCGATCCTCAACGCGGACGACCCCCTCGTACGCGCCATGGCGTCCCGTACGAAGGCCAAGGTGATCCTCTTCGGTGAGACCGACGAAGCGGACGTACGGGCCGAGAACGTGCGACTCACGGACACGGGACAGCCCGCGTTCAGGCTCCACACACCCTCCGGTGCAAGCGACGTGACCATGCGCCTGTACGGTGAGCACCACGTGTCGAACGCGCTCGCCGCGGCCGCCGTCGCCCATGAGCTGGGCATGTCCGCTAGTGAGATCGCCACCGCGCTCTCCGAGGCGGACTCCCTCTCCCGCTGGCGCATGGAGGTCACCGAGCGACCGGACGGCGTGACCATCGTCAACGACGCCTACAACGCGAACCCCGAGTCCATGCGAGCCGCCCTGCGCGCGCTCGCGGCCATGGGCAAGGGACGTCGGACCTGGGCGGTGCTCGGCAAGATGGCCGAGCTCGGGGACGAGGCGCTCGCCGAGCACGACGCGGTCGGACGGCTCGCCGTCCGGCTCAATGTCGGCAAGCTCGTCGCGGTCGGGGGCAGGGAAGCGTCCTGGCTGCAACTGGGCGCATATAACGAGGGTTCGTGGGGTGAGGAGTCGGTGCACGTGTCCGACGCACAGGCGGCGGTCGACCTGTTGCGCAGCGAGTTGCGCCCGGGGGACGTCGTGCTCGTGAAGGCGTCCCGGTCGGTGGGGCTCGAAAGCGTGGCGCAGGCGCTGCTCGAGACCGGTGCCGCGGGTGGGGCTGATGCCCGATGATGAAGCAGATCCTGTTCTCGGGCGTCATCGGTCTCTTCCTGACGCTGGTCGGCACCCCGCTGCTGATCAAACTGCTGGCGCGCAAGGGCTACGGCCAGTACATCCGTGACGACGGCCCGCGCGAGCACGCCAGCAAGCGCGGTACGCCGACGATGGGCGGTATCGCCTTCATCCTGGCCACCGTCGCCGCGTACTTCCTGTCCAAGGTGATCACCGGTCAGCCGCCCACGTACTCGGGCCTGTTGGTCCTCGGCCTGATGTGCGGCATGGGCCTGGTCGGCTTCCTGGACGACTACATCAAGATCGTCAAGCGGCGTTCGCTGGGCCTGCGGGCCAAGGCGAAGATGGCCGGCCAGCTGATCGTCGGCATCAGCTTCGCGGTGCTCGCGCTGCAGTTCTCCGACGCTCGCGGCAACACCCCGGCCTCCACCAAGCTGTCCTTCATCACGGACTTCGGCTGGACCATCGGCCCGGTGCTGTTCGTGGTCTGGGCGCTGTTCATGATCCTCGCGATGTCCAACGGCGTGAACCTGACGGACGGTCTGGACGGCCTCGCCACCGGCGCCTCCGTGCTCGTCTTCGGCGCCTACACGTTCATCGGCGTCTGGCAGTTCCAGGAGTCCTGCGCCAACGCGCAGACCCTCACCAACCCGGGCGCCTGCTACGAGGTGCGCGACCCGCTGGACCTCGCGGTCATCGCCTCCGCGTTGATGGGCGCCTGCCTCGGCTTCCTGTGGTGGAACACCTCGCCGGCCAAGATCTTCATGGGCGACACCGGTTCGCTCGCGCTCGGCGGTGTCCTGACCGGCCTCGCCATCTGCTCCCGCACGGAGCTGCTGGTGGCCATCATGGGCGGTCTGTTCGTCCTCATCACCATGTCGGTCGTCATCCAGGTCGGCTCGTTCCGGCTCACCGGCAAGCGCGTCTTCCGGATGGCGCCACTGCAGCACCACTTCGAACTCAAGGGCTGGTCCGAGGTCCTGGTCGTGGTCCGCTTCTGGATCATCCAGGGCATCTGCGTGATCGTCGGACTGGGCCTCTTCTACGCGGGATGGGCAGCGGACAAGTGACCTCCTCGGTGCCTGAAGGATTCTCGGAGTTCCAGGGCAAGCACGTCACCGTCGCCGGGCTCGGAGTCTCCGGCATCCCGGCGGCCAAGGTGCTGCACGCGCGCGGGGCGATCGTCACGGTCGTCAACGACGGCGACGACGCTCGCGCGCGTGAACAGGCCGCGGAGTTGGAGGCGCTCGGCATCACCGTGCGCCTCGGCGACGGCGCGACCCTGCCGGACGGCACCGAACTCGTCGTCACCGCGCCCGGCTGGAAGCCGGACAAGCCGCTCTTCGAGGCGGCGCGCGAAGCCGGCCTGGAGATCTGGGGCGACGTCGAACTCGCCTGGCGGCTCCGGGGCCCCGACGCGGCCCCCTGGCTCGCCGTCACCGGCACCAACGGCAAGACCACCACCGTGCAGATGCTGGCGTCGATCCTGAAGGCGGCGGGCCTGCGCACGGCCGCCGTCGGCAACATCGGCGTCTCGCTGCTGGACGCAGTGCTCGGCGAGGAGCACTACGACGTCCTGGCCGTGGAGTTGTCGAGCTACCAGCTCCACTGGGCGCCGTCCCTGCGCGCCCATTCGGCGGCGGTGCTCAACCTCGCCCCCGACCATCTCGACTGGCACGGCTCCATGGAGGCGTACGCCCGGGACAAGGGCCGTATCTACGAGGGCAATCGGGTCGCCTGCGTCTACAACGTCGCCGACAAGGCCACCGAGGACCTGGTCCGCGAGGCCGACGTCGAGGAGGGCTGCCGGGCCATCGGCTTTACCCTCGGCACCCCGGGACCCTCCCAACTCGGCGTCGCCGAGGGCATCCTGGTCGACCGCGCCTTCGTGGAGAACCGGCACAAGAACGCCCAGGAGCTCGCCGAGGTCTCCGACGTCAACCCTCCGGCCCCGCACAACATCGCCAACGCCCTTGCCGCGGCGGCCCTCGCGCGCGCCTTCGGGGTGCCGCCCAAGGCCGTACGCGACGGCCTGCGGAACTTCACGCCGGACGCGCACCGCATCGCGCACGTCGCCGACGTCGACGGGGTCGCCTACGTCGACGACTCCAAGGCCACCAACACGCATGCCGCGGAAGCCTCGTTGGCGGCGTACGAGTCCATCGTGTGGATCGCGGGCGGGCTCGCCAAGGGCGCCACCTTCGACGAGCTGGTCGCCAAGTCGGCAAAGCGACTTCGCGGCGCCGTGCTCATCGGCGCCGACCGCGCTCTCATCCGCGAAGCGCTCGCGCGACACGCCCCGGAAGTACCGGTCGTCGACCTCGACCGGACCGACACTGGGGCGATGCTCGCGGCTGTCCAGGAGGCCCAGCGGCTCGCGGTCGAAGGCGACACGGTGCTGCTGGCCCCCGCCTGTGCCTCGATGGACATGTTCGCCAACTACAACAAGCGCGGTGACGCGTTCGCGGAGGCGGTTCGCGAACTCGGCGCCTGACCGACGTAGCGGAGGCGTCTGATGCCCAGTAGCCGTACCGGACGGCCGCCCGTACAGCGGGCCGTCGGACGCCCCGCCCGCCCGCGGCCGCCCCGCGACAACCCGGTGCTGCGCGCGTACCTGAACGCCAAGCGCGCCTGGGACCGGCCGCTGACCGCCTACTACCTGATCGCCGGCGGCAGTTTCCTGATCACCGTGCTCGGTCTGGTGATGGTCTACTCGGCCTCCCAGATCACCGCGCTGCAGATGTCCCTGCCGGGCTCCTACTTCTTCCGCAAGCAGCTGCTCGCGGCCGTCATCGGCGGCGTCCTGCTGCTCATCGCCTCCCGGATGCCGGTCAAGCTGCACCGCGCGCTGGCCTATCCGATCCTCGCGGGCGCCGTCTTCCTGATGGCGCTGGTGCAGGTGCCGGGGATAGGGATGTCGGTCAACGGCAACCAGAACTGGATCTCGCTCGGCGGTTCCTTCCAGATCCAGCCCAGCGAGTTCGGCAAGCTCGCCCTGGTCCTGTGGAGCGCCGACCTGCTCGCCCGCAAGCAGGACAAGAACCTGCTCAACCAGTGGAAGCACATGCTGGTGCCGCTCGTGCCGGTCGCCTTCCTGCTGCTCGGGCTGATCATGCTCGGCGGCGACATGGGTACGGCGATCATCCTCACGGCGATCCTGTTCGGCCTGTTGTGGCTGGCCGGGGCGCCCACCCGGCTCTTCGTCGGCGTGTTGTCGATCGCCGCCACCCTCGGTGTGATCCTGATCAAGACGAGCCCGAACCGCATGGCGCGCCTCGCCTGCATCGGCGCCACGGAGCCCAAGTCCGGCGTCGCCGACTGCTGGCAGGCCGTGCACGGGATCTACGCGCTCGCATCCGGCGGAATCTTCGGATCCGGGCTCGGTGCGAGTGTGGAAAAATGGGGTCAACTCCCCGAAGCGCACACGGACTTCATCTTCGCCGTCACCGGTGAGGAACTGGGCCTGGCGGGGACGCTGTCGGTACTCGCCCTCTTCGCGGCTCTAGGCTATGCGGGTATCCGCGTGGCCGGACGCACGGAGGACCCCTTCGTCAGGTATGCCGCGGGAGGCGTGACCACCTGGATCACCGCTCAGGCGGTGATCAACATCGGTGCGGTGCTCGGCCTGCTGCCGATCGCCGGAGTCCCGCTCCCGCTGTTCTCCTACGGGGGATCCGCCCTGCTGCCGACCATGTTCGCCATCGGGCTGCTGATCGCGTTCGCGCGTGACGAGCCCGCTGCGCGGGCGGCGCTTTCCATGCGGCAACCCCGCTTTGGTAGAAAGCGGGCGGGAGGCGCCGTGCGGGACCGGGGGCCTCGGAGATGGAACACGATGCGACGGCGTGCCTCGGCGGCGCGCTCGTCCGGAGAGCGGTGAATTTCGGTGCATGTCGTACTCGCCGGTGGGGGGACCGCCGGCCACATCGAGCCCGCGCTCGCCCTCGCGGACGCCCTGCGCAGGCAGGACCCGACCGTGGGGATCACGGCCCTGGGCACGGAGCGCGGCCTGGAGACCAAGCTCGTTCCACAGCGGGGCTACGAGCTCGCGCTGATCCCCGCCGTACCCCTGCCGCGCAAGCCCACCCCAGAGCTGATCACCGTCCCGGGCCGGCTGCGCGGCACGATCAAGGCGACCGAGCAGATCCTGGAGCGGACCAAGGCGGACGCCGTGGTCGGCTTCGGTGGTTACGTCGCGTTGCCCGGCTATCTCGCCGCCAAGCGCCTCGGCGTGCCGATCATCATCCACGAGGCCAACGCGCGCCCCGGCCTCGCCAACAAGATCGGGTCCCGGTACGCCGCCCAGGTGGCCGTCGCCACCCCCGACAGCAAGCTGCGCAACTCCCGCTACATCGGGATCCCGCTGCGCCACACCATCGCCACCCTGGACCGGGCCGCCGCCCGCCCCGAGGCCCGGCACATGTTCGGCCTCGACCCCAACCTGCCCACGCTGCTGGTCTCCGGCGGCTCGCAGGGCGCCCGCCGCCTCAACGAGGTGGTCCAGCAGGTCGCGCCGTGGCTGCAGCAGGCCGGCATCCAGATCCTGCACGCGGTCGGCCCGAAGAACGAACTGCCGCACGTGCAGCAGATGCCGGGGATGCCCCCCTACATCCCGGTAAGTTACCTGGACCGGATGGACCTCGCGTACGCGGCGGCCGACATGATGCTCTGCCGCGCGGGCGCGATGACCGTCGCCGAACTCTCCGCCGTCGGGCTCCCGGCCGCCTACGTCCCGCTGCCCATCGGCAACGGCGAACAGCGGCTGAACGCCCAGCCGGTGGTCAAGGCCGGCGGCGGACTGCTGGTCGACGACGCGGAACTGACGCCCGACTGGGTCCGGGCGAACGTCCTGCCCGTGCTCGCCGACCCGCACCGGTTGTACGAGATGTCCCGCGCCGCCGCCGAGTTCGGCCGCCGGGACGCCGACGACCTCCTCGTCGGCATGGTGTACGAGGCGATCGCCGCCCACCGTGCACAGCACTAGGACCGCATGAGCGAAGGGCAGGGAGCGTGGCCGGACCGACCACCACCGAGCGTGGTGAACGTCAGCAGGAGTCGTCCGGCCCGCCCCTCGCCCGGCGGTGGGGGCGGCTGAAGCCGCCACGCGTTCGTACGATCATCATTCTCGCCGTGGTGCTGGTCCTCCTCGGCGCGGGCACCGTCTGGGTGTTGTACGGCTCCTCGTGGACCCGGGTGGAGCGGGTGTCCGTCTCCGGCACCAGGGTCCTGACGCCCGCGCAGGTGCGGGCGGCCGCCGAGGTTCCCGTCGGGGCACCGTTGATTTCCGTCGACACCGACGAGATCGAGACGAGGCTGCGCGCGAAACTGCCCCGAATCGACACGGTTGACGTAGTCCGTTCCTGGCCCCACGGAATCGGCCTGAAAGTGGTTGAGCGCACTCCGGTTCTGATTGTCCAAAAGGGCGGAAACTTCGTCGAAGTGGACGATGAAGGTGTCCGTTTCGCCACGGTTTCCCGGGCTCCGAAAGGCGTGCCGGCACTGGAATTGAGGCTCTCCCGGGGTTCCGCCGCCGCGAGCCTGCGGCGCTTCGGCGAGGACCGTCTGGTGCGCGAGGCGGTGCGGGTCGCCGACGCCATTCCGGCGGCCGTCGCGCGGCAGGCCGCGACCGTCAAAGTGCGTTCCTACGACGACATCCTGCTGGTGTTGAGCGGGGACCGGACCGTGGCGTGGGGGAGTTCCGAGAGGGGCGCGCTGAAGGCCCGTACGCTCACCGCTCTCATGAAAGCTGCGCCCGATGCGCGGCACTTCGACGTCTCGGTTCCCACCGCCCCGGCGTCATCGGGGAGTTGACGCACATCCGCGCAGGCCAGCACCCTGGTTGGGCACCGCTATGGCTGATCACATAGGGTGAAAAGAAAAACGGGAGGTTCGGCGTGTTCGTTGAACGTGCGCCACTTGTCGACTTAGTGTCCTGTTCGGAAGACTCCAGCGAACAGTCACACTGGTAACCCTAAACTTCAACGTTAGGGTTCGGGTCGGCGCTACGGACCGTCCCAATCGGCATCAGTCGTCGGATCGCACTCACCCGCGAAACGGCGACACGTAACTCGAGGCGAGAGGCCTTCGACGTGGCAGCACCGCAGAACTACCTCGCAGTCATCAAAGTCATCGGTGTCGGCGGCGGTGGTGTCAATGCCATCAACCGGATGATCGAGGTCGGTCTCAAGGGCGTCGAGTTCATCGCCATCAACACCGACGCGCAGGCGCTGTTGATGAGCGACGCCGACGTCAAGCTCGACGTCGGCCGCGAACTCACCCGCGGACTCGGCGCCGGAGCCAACCCGGCCGTCGGCCGCAAGGCCGCCGAGGACCACCGCGAGGAGATCGAGGAGGTCCTCAAGGGGGCCGACATGGTCTTCGTGACGGCCGGTGAAGGCGGCGGCACCGGCACCGGCGGCGCCCCCGTCGTGGCCAACATCGCCCGCTCCCTGGGCGCCCTCACCATCGGCGTGGTCACCCGCCCGTTCACCTTCGAGGGACGGCGCCGCGCCAACCAGGCCGAGGACGGCATCGCCGAACTCCGCGAAGAGGTCGACACCCTCATCGTCATCCCGAACGACCGGCTGCTGTCCATCTCGGACCGCCAGGTCTCGGTGCTCGACGCCTTCAAGTCGGCCGACCAGGTCCTGCTCTCCGGTGTCCAGGGCATCACCGACCTCATCACCACCCCAGGCCTCATCAACCTCGACTTCGCCGACGTCAAGTCGGTCATGTCCGAGGCCGGTTCCGCGCTCATGGGCATCGGCTCGGCCCGCGGCGACGACCGCGCGGTGGCCGCGGCCGAGATGGCGATCTCCTCGCCGCTGCTGGAGGCGTCCATCGACGGCGCCCGCGGTGTGCTGCTCTCCATCTCCGGCGGCTCCGACCTCGGTCTGTTCGAGATCAACGAGGCGGCCCAGCTGGTCAGCGAGGCCGCCCACCCCGAGGCCAACATCATCTTCGGCGCGGTCATCGACGACGCGCTCGGCGACGAGGTCCGGGTCACGGTGATCGCGGCCGGTTTCGACGGCGGCCAGCCGCCGGCCCGCCGGGAGACCGTCATGGGCTCGTCGGCGTCCTCGGCCCGCCGCGACGAGCCCACTCCGGTACGGCAGCCCGAGTCCCGTCCGAGCTTCGGCTCGCTCGGCAGCGTCACGCCGAAGGAGGACCCGGAGCCCGCTCCCGAGCCGGCCGCCGACCTCCCGGTCGCCCCGCCGGTCCCGCCGTCGCGGTCCTACACCGACAGCGCCGCCGAGGAGCTGGACGTACCGGACTTCCTCAAGTGATCCTTCTGACGTGACAAAGCAGCGCGAAACCGTGAGCGGCGCGCACTTCGCCTTCACCGACCGGTGGGGCGGGGTGAGCGCCGTTCCGTACGAGGAGCTCAACCTCGGCGGAGCGGTCGGCGACGACCCCGACGCCGTACGCACCAACCGGGAGCTGGCGGCCAAGTCCCTCGGCCTCGACCCGGCGAACGTGGTCTGGATGAACCAGGTGCACGGAGCGGACGTGGCCGTGGTCGACGGGCCGTGGGGCGAGAGTCCCGTGCCCGAGGTCGACGCGATCGTCACCACGCGGCGCGGCCTCGCCCTCGCCGTCCTCACCGCCGACTGCACGCCCGTCCTGCTCGCCGACCCGGTCGCCGGAGTCGTCGCCGCGGCGCACGCGGGACGGCCCGGCATGGTCGCCGGCGTCGTCCCGGCCGCGCTACGCGCGATGACCGAGCTGGGCGCCGACCCCGCCCGGATCGTCGCCCGCACCGGACCGGCCGTCTGCGGCCGGTGCTACGAGGTGCCCGAGGAGATGCGCGCCGACGTGGCCGCGGTCGAACCGGCGGCGTACTCCGAGACGAGCTGGGGCACGCCCGCGGTCGACGTGACCGCCGGAGTGCACGCGCAGCTCGACCGGCTCGGGGTGCGCGACCGGTGGCAGTCCCCGGCGTGCACGCTGGAGTCGGCCGATCACTTCTCGTACCGACGCGACCGCACCACGGGGCGACTCGCGGGATATGTCTGGCTGGACTGAGGGACATGACGGACCGTAAGGACGAACTCGCCGCGAACCTGGCGAAGGTGGAGCGTCGTATCGCCGACGCCTGCGCGGCCGCCGGCCGGGGGCGGGACGAGGTGACCCTGATCGTGGTCACCAAGACCTACCCGGCGAGCGATGTGCGGATCCTGTCGGAGCTCGGCGTGCGGCACGTCGCCGAGAACCGGGACCAGGACGCCGCCCCCAAGGCCGCCGCTTGTTCGGATCTGCCGTTGACTTGGCACTTTGTTGGCCAGTTGCAGACCAACAAGGTTCGATCCGTGGTCGGTTATGCCGATATGGTGCAGTCCGTCGACCGTGCCCGGCTGGTCACCGCACTCTCCAGGGAGGCGGAGCGGCAGGGGCGCGAGCTGGGCTGTCTGATCCAGGTCGCGCTCGACGCGGGGGAGAACGGGCGCGGGGAGCGCGGGGGTGTGGGACCGGACGGAATCGAGGAGTTGGGCGAACTCGTGGCAGGGGCGCCCGGGCTGCGGCTGGCGGGTCTGATGACCGTCGCACCGCTCACCGGACCCTACGCGGGACGCGAACAGGCGGCGTTCGAGCGGTTGATGGATTTGTCGACCGACCTGCGCCGGGCCCATCCGGCTGCGAACATGGTCTCGGCAGGAATGAGTGCGGACCTCGAACAGGCCGTGGCGGCCGGAGCGACACATGTACGCGTCGGCACTGCGGTACTCGGAGTCCGCGCACGGCTCGGGTAACGTCGCCAGGAAGTCGGACCACAGCAGAAAATATGGTCAATGCCGCCGAAAGGCGGGCACAACGGCCTCGTGGATCGCGGGCACTTGGCAGTCGTCAGTCGATCCACCACAGAGCGGAGGACTCAGAGCATGGCCGGCGCGATGCGCAAGATGGCGGTCTACCTCGGCCTCGTGGAGGACGATGGGTACGACGGCAGGGGATTCGACCCCGATGACGACTTCGAGCCCGAACTGGACCCCGAGCCCGAGCGGGACCACCGACGGCACGAGCCGTCGCACCAGTCTCACGCCGCACATCAGTCCCAAAGGGACGAAGAGGTGCGAATCGTGCAGCCTTCCGCTCCGCGCGAACCGGTCGCCCGTTCCGCTTCGCTACCCGCGGAATCCGGCCGTCCGGCGCGCATCGCGCCCGTGGCGTCCATCACACAAGAACGCGCAAGCCTGGAGAAGAACGCACCGGTGATCATGCCCAAGGTCGTGTCCGAACGAGAGCCTTACCGGATCACCACGCTTCACCCGCGGACCTACAACGAGGCCCGTACCATCGGGGAACACTTCCGTGAGGGCACCCCGGTGATCATGAATCTGACTGAGATGGATGACACAGACGCGAAGCGACTTGTCGACTTTGCGGCCGGTTTGGTGTTTGGTCTTCACGGCAGCATCGAGCGGGTGACGCAGAAGGTGTTCCTGTTGTCGCCTGCTAACGTCGATGTCACGGCGGAGGACAAGGCCCGCATCGCAGAGGGCGGGTTCTTCAACCAGAGCTGAGACGCACGACCGGAAACAGCAGTACGAGCAGGACCCAGCAGCACGGAAACAGGGGAGAGGGAAGCACCAGCAATGAGCGTGGTTCTGGATGTCGTCTACATCGCGCTGATGTGCTTCCTCATCGTGCTCATCTTCCGGTTGGTCATGGACTACGTCTTCCAGTTCGCCCGCTCATGGCAACCCGGCAAGGCGATGGTGGTCGTTCTGGAGGCCACCTACACTGTCACTGATCCACCGCTCAAGCTTCTGCGGCGGTTCATTCCGCCGCTGCGTCTCGGGGGCGTGGCGCTCGACCTGTCCTTCTTCGTACTGATGATCATCGTCTACATCCTGATCTCGATCGTGAGCCGGCTGTGAGCGATGTGACCTACCGTCTTGCCGAATGCCGACGACTACGTTGAGGTGAAGAGATGCCGTTGACCCCCGAGGACGTGCGGAACAAGCAGTTCACGACCGTCCGCCTCCGAGAAGGCTATGACGAGGACGAGGTCGATGCCTTCCTCGACGAGGTCGAAGCCGAACTGACCCGCCTGCTCCGCGAGAACGAGGACCTGCGCGCCAAACTGGCCGCGGCCACGCGCGCTGCTGCCCAGAACCAGCAGAACATGCGCAAGCCGCCGGAGGGTCCCGGCGGTCCGCAGGACCAGCAGGGCGGTATGCCGCAGGGCGGAATGCAGCAGCAGGGTGGCATGCCCCAGCAGGGCGGTATGCCCCAGCAGGGCATGCGAGGCCCGGGCGCCCCGGTGCCCGCGGGCATATCGGGCCCGCCGCAGCAGCAGATGGGTGGCCCCATGGGTGGCCCGCCCCAGCTGCCGAGCGGTGCGCCGCAGCTGCCCGCCGGTCCCGGTGGACAGGGCGGCCCGCAGGGTCCCGGCCCGATGGGCCAGGGTCCGATGGGTCAGGGCCCCATGGGCCAGGGCCAGATGGGCGGCCCCATGGGTCAGCCCCCCATGCAGCAGCAGATGGGTGGCCCGATGGGCGGCCCCATGGGCGGTCCGATGGGCGGCCCCGGTCAGGGCCCCGGTGGCGACAGCGCCGCCCGTGTCCTCTCGCTGGCCCAGCAGACCGCCGACCAGGCGATCGCCGAGGCCCGTTCCGAGGCCAACAAGATCGTCGGCGAGGCGCGTTCGCGTGCCGAGGGTCTCGAGCGTGACGCCCGTGCCAAGGCCGACGCGCTGGAGCGGGACGCGCAGGAGAAGCACCGCGTCGCGATGGGCTCCCTGGAGTCCGCCCGCGCCACGCTGGAGCGCAAGGTCGAGGATCTGCGCGGCTTCGAGCGCGAGTACCGCACGCGTCTGAAGTCCTACCTGGAGTCGCAGCTGCGCCAGCTGGAGACCCAGGCCGACGACTCCCTCGCCCCGCCGCGCACCCCGGCCACGGCTTCCCTCCCGCCGTCCCCGGCGCCCTCCATGGCACCGGCCGGCGCGAGCGCCCCGTCCTACGGCGGCAACCAGTCCATGGGCGGTGCGCCGAGCCCCGCTGCCCCGTCCTACGGCGGCCAGCAGCAGATGTCCCCGGCGATGACCCAGCCGATGGCTCCGGTCCGCCCGCAGGGCCCGTCCCCGATGGGTCAGGCGCCGTCGCCGATGCGTGGCTTCCTGATCGACGAGGACGACAACTGAGGGCCGCGGCACGGTGAGTAGTACGCCGTAGTCGTCGGCAGCGTTCAAAGGGGCGAGCCCCGGACCCAGGTCCGGGGCTCGCCCCTTTTACGCGGGTTGATCGCGTCGGCCCCGAAGGTCGCGGGGAGCTGTGCGACCAGCTCCCCGCGACCCGTGGTCGTGAACGCTGAGGACTACGCCTTCCGGAGGCGGAACGTCAGCGACAGCCCTTCGTCGGTGAACGTCTCGCCGTAGGAGTCGTCCGCCTCGCCCTGGGCGAAGTCCGTCGCGAGGACCTCGTCCGAGATCAGATCGGAGTGCTCGCTCAGCGCCGCGATGACCGCCGGGTCCGTGGACGTCCAGCGCAGCGCGATCCGGTCGGCCACATCCAGCCCGCTGTTCTTCCGGGCCTCCTGGATCAGCCGGATCGCGTCACGGGCCAGACCGGCCTGCCGCAGCTCCTCCGTGATCTCCAGGTCCAGGGCCACCGTCGCACCGGAGTCCGACGCCACGGACCAGCCCTCGCGCGGGGTCTCCGTGATGATCACCTCGTCCGGTGCGAGGGAGATGGTCTCCCCGTCGACCTCCACCGACGCCGTGCCCTCGCGCAGGGCCAGCGACAGCGCGGCCGCGTCGGCGCTCGCGACGGCCTTGGCGACGTCCTGCACCCGCTTGCCGAACCGCTTGCCCAGCGCACGGAAGTTGGCCTTCGCGGTGGTGTCCACCAGGGAGCCGCCGACCTCGGAGAGCGAAGCCAGCGAGGAGACGTTCAGCTCCTCGGTGATCTGGGCGTGCAGCTCGGTGTCGAGGGACTCGAACCCGGCCGCCGCGACCAGCGCCCGCGACAGCGGCTGCCGCGTCTTCACGCCCGACTCCGCGCGCGTGGCGCGGCCGAGCTCCACCAGCCGCCGTACCAGAAGCATCTGCTTCGACAGCTCGGGGTCGATCGCCGTCAGGTCCGCCTCGGGCCAGGAGGCCAGGTGCACCGACTCCGGCGCGCCCGGGGTCACCGGCACGATCAGGTCCTGCCAGACCCGCTCGGTGATGAACGGCGTCAGCGGGGCCATCAGCTTGGTGACCGTCTCCACGACCTCGTGCAGGGTGCGCAGCGCCGCCTTGTCGCCCTGCCAGAAGCGGCGGCGCGAGCGGCGGACGTACCAGTTGGACAGGTCGTCGACGAACGCCGACAGGAGCTTGCCGGCGCGCTGGGTGTCGTAGGCCTCCAGAGCCTGTGTCACCTGGTCGGTCAGGGCGTGCAGTTCGGACAGCAGCCAGCGGTCCAGGACGGGGCGGTCGGCCGGGGCCGGGTCCGCCTCGCTGGGCGCCCAGTCGGAGGTGCGGGCGTACAGGGCCTGGAAGGCGACCGTGTTCCAGTAGGTGAGGAGCGTCTTGCGGACGACCTCCTGGATCGTGCCGTGGCCCACGCGCCGCGCGGACCACGGCGAGCCGCCCGCCGCCATGAACCAGCGCACGGCGTCCGCGCCGTGCTGATCCATCAGCGGGATCGGCTGCAGGATGTTGCCCAGGTGCTTGGACATCTTGCGGCCGTCCTCGGCGAGGATGTGGCCCAGGCAGACGACGTTCTCGTACGACGACTTGTCGAAGACCAGGGTGCCGACGGCCATCAGCGTGTAGAACCATCCGCGGGTCTGGTCGATGGCCTCGGAGATGAACTGCGCCGGGTACCGGCTCTCGAACAGCTCCTTGTTCTTGTACGGGTAGCCCCACTGCGCGAACGGCATCGAACCCGAGTCGTACCAGGCGTCGATGACCTCCGGCACGCGCGTGGCCGTCTTGCGGCACTTCGGGCAGGCGAAGGTGACGTCGTCGATGTACGGGCGGTGCGGGTCCAGTTCGGACTGGTCGGTGCCGGTCAGCTCGGTGAGCTCGGCGCGGGAGCCGACGACCGTGAGGTGGTCGTCCTCGCAGCGCCAGATCGGCAGCGGGGTGCCCCAGTAGCGGTTGCGGGACAGCGCCCAGTCGATGTTGTTGTTCAGCCAGTCGCCGTACCGGCCGTGCTTGACGGTGTCCGGGAACCAGTTGGTGTTCTCGTTCTCCTGCAGCAGACGGTCCTTGATGGCCGTGGTGCGGATGTACCAGGACGGCTGCGCGTAGTAGAGGAGCGCGGTGTGGCAGCGCCAGCAGTGCGGGTAGCTGTGCTCGTACGGGATGTGCTTGAAGAGGAGGCCGCGCTGCTGGAGGTCCTCGGTGAGCTTTTCGTCCGCCTTCTTGAAGAAGACGCCGCCGACCAGCGGGACGTCCGCCTCGAAGGTGCCGTCCGGGCGGACCGGGTTCACCACGGGCAGGCCGTAGGCGCGGCAGACCTTGAGGTCGTCCTCACCGAAGGCGGGGGACTGGTGGACCAGGCCCGTACCGTCCTCGGTGGTGACGTACTCGGCGTTGACGACGTAGTGGGCCGGTTCCGGGAACTCGATCAGCTCGAACGGACGTTGATAGGTCCAGCGCTCCATCTCGGCGCCGGTGAAGGTCTGGCCGGTGGTCTCCCAGCCCTCGCCGAGCGCCTTGCCGACGAGCGGCTCGGCGACGACGAGCTTCTCCTCGCCGTTCGTGGCGACGACGTAGGTGACGTCGGGGTGGGCGGCGACGGCCGTGTTGGACACCAGCGTCCAGGGGGTCGTCGTCCAGACCAGGAGCGCCGCCTCACCGGCGAGCGGACCGGAGGTGAGCGGGAAACGGACGTACACGGACGGGTCGACGATCGTCTCGTAGCCCTGCGCCAGCTCGTGGTCCGACAGGCCCGTCTCGTCGCGCGGGCACCAGGGGGCGACGCGGTAGTCCTGCACCAGCAGGCCCTTGTCGAAGATCTCCTTGAGCGACCACCACACGGACTCGATGTACTCGGGGTCCATGGTCCGGTAGGCGTCGTCCAGGTCGACCCAGTAGCCCATGCGGTGGGTCAGCTCGGAGAACGCGTCGGTGTGCCGGGTCACGGACTCGCGGCACTTGGCGTTGAACTCCGCGATGCCGTACGCCTCGATGTCCTGCTTGCCGGTGAAGCCGAGCTCCTTCTCCACCGCCAGCTCCACCGGGAGGCCGTGGCAGTCCCAGCCGGCCTTGCGCCCCACGTGGTAGCCGCGCATGGTGCGGAAGCGGGGGAAGACGTCCTTGAAGACGCGGGCCTCGATGTGGTGGGCGCCGGGCATGCCGTTGGCGGTGGGCGGGCCCTCGTAGAACACCCACTCGGGGCGGCCCTCGGACTGCTCCAGGGTCTTGGCGAAGATCTTCTGCTCGCGCCAGAAGTCGAGCACGGCGTGCTCGAGGGCGGGCAGGTCGACCTGGGCGGGCACCTGGCGGTACGTCGGCGTTGTCATCAGCGAGCTTCCTCCGGCGGACTTGCTGCCTTCCGTCCGGAGGGACGAGAGCCGAATCTTCCCTGCGCCGGTTTCGGCGCGCTCCCGCGGTACCACCCTCCTTGGCCCGCCGGCGCGGGGTGTGCGCCGATGAGCCCCCTCATTGGGGTCGCGATGCCGGTTCTACCGGCCGCGGCTGCTCGGCTGCGGCTTTCTTCCGGCGGCTCCGGGGTGATCTTCACGTCGCGCTCGCCCCCGGGCTTCCACCGTCCCCGGGTCGCTCTGGGCTGCGTACGGCGCTACTCGTCCCCATCCACGCTTTTCGCTCCGCCCAGTGTACGGCGCCGCGCGGACAGCGGCCGACCGGTTTTCGGTGCTTCCGTGGCGGGGGTGCCGGGGGAGCGGAGATGACCCGAATGGAGCGGTACGCGTGTTCGGATTCTGGGACGCACGGTCCGGCGGATTATGCCGCGAGGAGGTGGGCACAACGGATGCAGGCTCGCGGAGCGGCGTGCGCGAGCCGGGCGAATCGGGCGGTGTGCCCCGTTGCCGCGGGACTCAAGTCGATTTATCGTCCCAGCACGATTCGCGTGCAAGATCACAATATGTGAAGGGGCCGCGGCCATGGTGGCGAAGAAGACCGCCGTACAGCAGTCGGCGTCCGGCAGGTCCACACAGGCCTCGGGCGGTGCGGCCAAGGATGTGAGCGGGAAGAAGAGCGCGCGGGGAGGGGCCGGCGGGCGTGCGGGCGGGGCGGCGAAGGCGGAGCAGAGCGCGGAGCCGGTGAAGCGGGTGCGGGGGGCGGCCGCGGCGGCGAAGGGCGCGGCCGCGAAGGCTGCCCGAAAGGGCGCGGAGCCCGAGGTGGCCGCTTCGGCGAAGGCCGCGGCGTCCAGGGCGGCCCCGCCGGGGAAGGCTGCCGAGGCGGAGGGTTCCGAGCGGCCCGCGAGCGCCGAGCCGACGCCCACGGGGAGGACGCCGAGGAAGCGGACCGCGGGGGAGGCGACGGGGGCCGGGAAGGCGAGTGCGCGGAAGACGGCGGCCGGAAAGGCCGCCGCGGCGAAGGCTGCCGGAGCTGCGGAAGCGGCGGTCGGGAAGGCGGCCGCGGGGAAGGCGGCGGTCGGCGAGATGGCTGCGGGGAAGGCCGCGGGGGCTGCGGAAGCGGCGCCTGGTAAGGCGGCGGTCGCCAAGAAGACCGCGGTGAAGAAGACGGCGGCCAAGGCAGCCGCGGCGAAGAAAGCGGTGGCGAAGAAAGCGGTGGCCAAGGAGGGGGCCGGGAAGAGCGCCGCCAAGAAGGCCGCCTCGGGGAAGGGTGCCGCCGAGGAGGCGGTGGCCGGGAAGGGCGTCGCCAAAGCGGCGGTGGCTGGGAAGGGTGCCGTCAAGGAGGCGGTGGCTGGGAAGGGTGCCGTCAAGGAGGCGCCGGGCGGGGAGGGCGTCGCCGAGGAGGCGGTGGCCGGGAAGGGTGCCGCCGAGGAGGCGGTGGCCGGGAAGGGCGTCGCCAAAGCGGCGGTGGCTGGGAAGGGTGCCGTCAAGGAGGTGGTGGCTGGGAAGGGTGCCGTCAAGGAGGCGCCGGGCGGGGAGGGCGTCGCCGAGGAGGCGGTTGCCGGCAAGGGCGTCGCCAAAGCGGCGTCGGGTGGGAAAAGTGCCGTCAAGAAGGCGGTGCGTGGGGGAGGGGGCGCCGGGAAGGCGGCGGCCTCTGTGAGTGCGGGCGACAAGAACGAGAGCACGGCCAAGAAGGCGGGCGCGGCGCAGGCCGCGGAGCAGACGGGAGCCACGACGGTGGTTGCGAAGAAGACTCCTGGCACGGCCACGGCGGCGAAGACCGCCGTACCCAAGGCACGCCTCGCCGCGGCGGTGGAGCCGGGCGAGCTGGCGGTGCGCCCCGGAGAGGACCCCTGGACGACGGAGGAGGTCGAGGAGGCGCGCGCCGAGCTGCAGTCCGAGCAGCAGCGGCTGAGCGACGAGATCTCGTCCTCCGAGGCCGCCCTGCAGGGCCTGATGCGGGACTCCGGCGACGGCGCGGGCGACGACCAGGCGGACACCGGCACCAAGAACATCACGCGCGAGCACGAGATGGCGCTCGCCGCCAACGCGCGCGAGATGCTCACGCAGACCGAGCACGCCCTGCAGCGGCTGGACTCGGGCACGTACGGTCTGTGCGAGAACTGCGGCAACCCGATCGGAAAGGCCCGTATGCAGGCCTTCCCGCGGGCCACCCTGTGCGTGGAGTGCAAGCAGAAGCAGGAACGCCGGTACTGAGGGCGTACGCGCGCGTGCCGTACCCTCGTCCTCAGTCGGACACCAAGGTTGAGGGACTCACGTGGCAGAGGCGGAGCGCATCATCGGTACGCCGGATACCCCAGAGGCGGCGGGGTCCGAATCGCGGCAGGACACGGTCGCGCGCCCCGAGGGCAAGCGCAGGATCGCCGTCCTGTTCGCGGTGGCCGCCTTCGCGTACCTCCTCGACCTCGGCAGCAAGCTGCTCGTGGTCGCCAAGCTGGAGCACCACGCCCCGATCGAGGTCGTGGGGGACTGGCTGAAGCTGGAGGCGATCCGCAACGCGGGCGCGGCCTTCGGCTTCGGCGAGGCGTTCACCGTGATCTTCACGGTGATCGCGGCGGCGGTGATCGTGGTGATCATCCGGCTCGCCCGCAAGCTCTACAGCCTGCCCTGGGCGATCGCGCTGGGCCTGCTGCTGGGCGGTGCGCTCGGCAACCTCACCGACCGGATCTTCCGCTCCCCGGGCGTCTTCGAGGGCGCGGTCGTCGACTTCATCGCGCCCAAGGGCTTCGCCGTCTTCAACCTGGCCGACTCGGCGATCGTCTGCGGCGGTGTGCTGATCGTGCTGCTGTCCTTCAGGGGGCTCGACCCGGACGGGACCGTCCACAAGGACTGAGCCCCGGTTTTCCACAGGCCCGGTCGGGGCGCCCGGCGGTGTCCGGCATACTCGACGGGTGAGCACGATTCCCGAGATCCGTACCCTGCCCGTGCCCGACGGCCTGGAGGGCGAGCGCGTCGACGCCGCCATCTCCCGCATGTTCGGCTTCTCCCGGACCAAGGCGGCCGAGCTCGCCGCGGCCGGAAAGGTCATGGTCGACGGATCGGTGGTCGGGAAGTCGGAGCGGGTGCACGGCGGCGCCTGGCTCGAGGTCGAGATGCCGCAGGCGCCCGCGCCCGTACAGGTCGTCGCGGAGCCCGTCGAGGGCATGGAGATCGTGCACGACGACGACGACGTGGTGGTGATCGGCAAGCCGGTGGGCGTGGCCGCGCACCCGTCGCCGGGCTGGACCGGACCGACGGTCATCGGGGGCCTGGCCGCGGCCGGCTACCGCATCTCCACCTCCGGCGCCGCCGAGCGCCAGGGAATCGTGCACCGCCTCGACGTCGGCACCTCCGGCCTGATGGTCGTCGCCAAGTCCGAGTACGCGTACACCTCGCTCAAGCGCCAGTTCAAGGAGCGCACGGTCGACAAGCGCTACCACACGCTCGTGCAGGGCCACCCGGACCCGACCAGCGGCACCATCGACGCTCCCATCGGTCGCCACCCCAACCACGACTACA
The DNA here is from genome assembly GCF_044540925.1 of Streptomyces sp. NPDC085900. Taxonomy (NCBI): domain Bacteria; kingdom Bacillati; phylum Actinomycetota; class Actinomycetes; order Kitasatosporales; family Streptomycetaceae; genus Streptomyces; species Streptomyces sp. NPDC085900. The sequence goes on from NZ_JBITSP010000013.1 coordinate 93,554, forward strand.
AGTGGGCGGTCACGGCCGACGGCAAGCCCTCCGTGACGCACTACGACCTCATCGAGGCGTTCCGCGCGGCCTCCCTGCTCGACGTGAAGCTGGAGACCGGCCGCACCCACCAGATCCGCGTCCACATGTCGGCCCACCGCCACCCGTGCGTCGGCGACCTCACCTACGGAGCCGACCCGACTCTGGCGAAGCGGCTGCACCTGACCCGGCAGTGGCTGCACGCCGTCCGGCTCGGCTTCGAGCACCCCGGCGACGGACAGTGGGTGGAGTTCGCCAGCGACTACCCGGCGGACCTGCAGAAGGCGCTGGACCTGGTCCGCGAGGAGACCTACGGATGAGCGGCACCCCCGCCTACCGGGTGCGGGTCGCCGAGGACCCCGCCGACCTGGAGGCCTGCTTCGCCGTACGCAAGGAGGTCTTCGTCGGCGAGCAGGGCGTGCCCGAGGACATCGAGTACGACGAGTACGACGCCGTGGCCGTGCATGTGCTGGCCGTTCGGGAGGACGGGTTCACGCTCGGCACCGGGCGACTGCTGCACGGGCAGGCGGCCGCGGCCAAGGTCGGCGGCGACCTGTCCGTGGGGTCGCTCGGGCGGCTCGCGGTCGCCCGTGAGGCGCGCGGGCTGGGGGTCGGCGTCGCGCTGGTCCGGGCCATCGAGGACGCGGCACGCGCGCTGGGACTGACGGCGGTGGACCTGCACGCGCAGACGCACGCCCTGGGGTTCTACGAGCGGCTGGGGTACGAGGCGTACGGGCCGGAGTACCAGGAGGCGGGCATCCCGCACCGGGCGATGCGGCGCGCGCTGTAGCAGGCAGCCGAAAGACCTGGTGGGGTCGGCGCCGTGGCAGGCTGGAGGTCTGCCCGTCCGACGTCGATCTTTCGGAGCGCTGACCGTGGATCAGTTGGCCCTGCTGTTCGTGCTGTTGCTCGGGGCCGTGCTGAGCGTGCCGGTGGGGGACCGGTTCGGGCTGCCCGCGCCGGTCCTGATGACCCTGCTCGGCATGGTCCTCGCCGTCGCCGACTTCGTCCCGGACGTCAATGTCCCACCGGACCTCATCCTGCCCCTGCTGCTGCCCCCGCTGCTGTACGCGGCGGTACGGCGGACCTCGTGGCGGCAGTTCGCGGCGAACCGCCGGCCGATCTTCCTGCTGGCGGTGGCGCTGGTCTTCGTCACCACCGTGTGCGTGGCCGTGGTGGCCAACGCCGTCGTGCCGGGGCTGCCCGTCGCGGCCGCCGTCGCCCTCGGCGCCCTGGTCGCGCCGCCCGACCCGGTCGCCGCCACGGCGGTCGCGGGGCAGCTCGGGCTGCCGCGCCGGCTGGTGTCCATCCTGGAGGGCGAGGGCCTGTTCAACGACGTGACGGCGATCGTGCTCTATCACGTGGCGGTGGCCGCCGCCGTCAGCGGGGAGTTCCACGCGGGGCGGGCCGCGCTCGACCTCGTCCTGTCCGCCGTGGTCGCGGTCGCGGTGGGCGTCGGCCTGGGCTGGGGCGCCAACAGGCTCCTCGACCTGCTCGGCGACGCGACCCTCCAGGTCAGTCTGACGCTGCTCGTGCCGTACGCCTCGTACGTCCTGGCCGAGGAGATGCACGGCTCCGGTGTGCTCGCCGTGCTCACCACCGCGCTGTTCCTGGCCGAGTACGCCACCGACCCGGACGACGTGATGACCCGGCTCGCCGGGCACACCTTCTGGGACATCGTCGACACCCTCGTCACGGGCGTCGCCTTCGGGCTGATCGGCCTGGAGCTGCACAACGCCATCCGCACGGCGTCCGGGCGGTGGGGCGAGCTGCTGGCCTGGTCGGCCGCGATCCTCGGCGTGGTCGTCCTCGTACGCCTGGTGTACCTGCTGCCGGCGACATGGCTCGCCCGGCGGCTGCACGCCAAGCGGGACCACGACGAGGACATTCCGACGAGCTGGCAGGAGACCGTCGTCATGTGGTGGTCCGGCATGCGGGGCGTGGCCTCGGTCGCGCTGGCCCTGGCGATCCCGCTGAAGACGGACGACGGTTCGGCCTTCCCCGACCGGGACGAGATCATCTTCATCGCCTTCGGCGTGATCATGGGGACGCTGGTGCTGCAGGGGCTGACCCTGCCGTGGCTGGTCAAGAAGCTCGACGTGCAGGCCGACACCGAGCGCGAGAAGAAGTTCGAGCGGGAACTCGCCGTGCGTGCGGCCAAGGCGGCCAAGCACCGGCTGCGGGAGATCGAGGAGGTCGAGGAACTGCCGGAGGAGCTGTCCGAGCAGATGCTGCGGCGGGCCTTCGAGATCGGGGTGCGGATCAGCCCGGATCTGGGCGAGGAGGAGCGGCGCGAGGCGCACGAGATGCGGGTGCGCAGGCTCAAGCGGATGCGGCGGATCCAGGCCGAGCTGCTGAGCGCGGCGCGGCACGAGGTGCTGGCGGCGCGGAACGAGCCGGGGGCCGATCCGGAGGTCGTGGACCGGGTGCTGCGCCATCTCGACGTACGCAGCCTGCGGTGACGGCAATGCGGTTGCGGGACGGGGGCGTTCGGTGCCTAGGGTCGGATCATGTCTCGCAACGTGGTGATCAGCGGTGGTGGTACGGGGATCGGGCTCGCGGCGGCCCGGTTGTTCGCGGCGGACGGGGACCGGGTGCTGCTGCTCGGTCGGCGCGCCGAGGTGCTGAAGAGGGCCGACGTGCCCGGCGCCTCGACGTACGCCGCCGATCTCGGTGACCCGGCCGCCGTGCGTGGTGTCGCGGACTTCGTGGCACGGGAGTTCGGGACGGTGGACGTCCTGGTCAACGGCGCCGGGGGCAGCGGACAGTTGGAGCCGCCGGCCGAGAGCGGGGATCCGCTCGACCGGGTCGCCCACGCCTGGACCGTCAACTTCCGCATCAACACCCTGACCGCCGCGCTCCTGACCGAGGCTCTCAAGGACCGCCTCGCCTCTCCGGGCGGGCGGGTGCTGTTCGTCAGCTCCATCGCCGCCTACCGGGGGTCGGGCAGCGGGGCGTACGGGGGTGCCAAGGCGGCGCTGCATCCGTACGCCCATGATCTGGCGCGGGAGTTGGGGCCGCGCGGGATCACCGCGAACGTGGTCGCGCCGGGGTACATCGAGGACACCGAGTTCTTCGGGCCGCGGATCGACCCCGCCCGGCGCGAGCGGCTCGTCGCCGACACCTCGACCAAGCGCGCCGGTACCCCCGGTGACGTGGCCGCGACCCTGCACTGGCTCGCGTCACCGGGAGCCGGCCATGTGACGTCGCAGGTCGTCCAGGTCAACGGGGGCGCCGAGCGCGGTCACTGAACGGCCGGCCCGCGCGGGGCCGGCCGGGTGTGCCACGCGCGGTGTCAGCCGCGTCCCGTCCGCGGCGTCTCGTGGGCGTAGTGGCGGTGACGGGCGCCGTCCTGGGACGGCAGCAGACCCGGCGGCAGGACCGCCTCCGCCGTGTTGACGCGGGGCAGGGCGTGCGGATGGCGTTCGTTCAGCCAGCGGATCATCTGCTCGCGGACGCTGACCCGCACCGTCCAGATGTCGTCCGCGTCCTTGGCCGTCACCAGGGCGCGGACCTGGATGGTGTTCGGCGTCGAGTCGGTGACCGCGAGGCCGTAGTCGCGGCCGTCCCAGGCGGGGCACTCCCGCAGGATGTCGCGGAGCCTGTCACGCATCTCCTCGACCGGCGCCGAGTGGTCCAGGTGCCAGTAGACGATGCCGGTCATCTGCGGGGTGCCGCGCGACCAGTTCTCGAACGGCTTCGAGGTGAAGTACGACACGGGCATGGTGATCCGCCGCTCGTCCCAGGTCCGCACGGTCAGGAAGGTCAGCGTGATCTCCTCGACGGTGCCCCACTCGCCGTCCACCACGACCGTGTCGCCCAGGCGCACCATGTCGCCGAAGGCGATCTGCAGCCCGGCGAACATGTTGCTCAGCGTCGACTGGGCGGCGACACCGGCGACGATGCCGAGGATGCCGGCCGAGGCCAGCAGCGAGGCGCCGGCCGCGCGCATCGCGGGGAAGGTCAGCAGCATCGCGGCCACGGCGACCACGCCGACGATCGCCGAGACCACCCGCATGATCAGGGACACCTGGGTGCGCACCCGGCGGACCCGGGCGGCGTCGTGGTGGGCGCGGGCGTAACGGGTGTAGGACGTCTCGACGATCGCCGCCGCGATCCGGATCACCAGCCAGGCCGCCGCCCCGATCAGCACCAGGGTCAGCAGCTGCCCGACGGCCACCCGGTGTTCCCTGGTCAGCCGGGCCTGGTCGTAGGAGCCTCTGAGCAGGGCGGCGCACAGCACGAGCTGGTAGGGGAACCGGCCGCGCCGCAGCAGTCCCCACAGTTGTGTCTCGCTGTCACGTTCGTCGGCCTTGCGCAGCAGCAGGTCGGTGGCCCAGCCGATGAGCAGCGTGAGCACGACCGACCCGCCGATCACGATCAGAGGGCGGAGTACGTTCTCCATGCCTGCGAACCTAACCGGCCTCGCGGGGTCATGAACATGTGACTTCCCGCGGGAAACGGGTACGGCCGCCGGACGGCGCCGTCGGTCCCGGCTGGCACCATGGCCTCATGAACATCATGCTCTTTCACTCGACCTACGGCCTGCGGCCCGCGGTGCGCGAGGCCGCGGACCGGCTGCGCGGCGCCGGACACGAGGTGTGGACCCCGGACCTCTTCGACGGACGCACGTTCGAGACGGTCGAGGAGGGCATGGCCTTCAAGGACGAGATCGGCAAGGACGAACTGCTCAAGCGGGCCGTGCTGGCCGCCGCGCCCTACTCGGAGCGGGGCCTGGTGTACGCCGGCTTCTCGCTCGGCGCCTCCATCGCGCAGACCCTCGCGCTCGGCGACGACAAGGCACGCGGGCTGCTGCTTCTGCACGGCACGTCGGACATCGCGCCGAACGCCTCGGTGGACGAGCTGCCCGTCCAGCTGCACGTGGCCGAGCCGGACCCGTTCGAGACGGACGACTGGCTGAGCGCCTGGTATCTGCAGATGGGCAGAGCGGGCGCGGACGTGGAGATCTACCGGTACGCGGGTGCAGGCCACCTCTACACCGACCCCGAACTGCCCGACTGGGACGAGGAGGCCGCCGAGGCCACCTGGCGGGTGGCGCTCGGCTTCCTCGAAACGCTCTAGCCGGAGGTCTCAGCCCGGGAAGCACTCCTTGGGGTTGTGCACCAGCGACTCGAAGTGCCCGGACCACACCCAGGTCGTCGGCTTGGAGTCGTAGAGCCGGAACCACAGTGCCCCCGAGGGGGTCTTGGTGGTCGAGCACTGGATCCGCAGGGTCGTCTTGAACGGCTCCGTGCGGAATCTGGTCGACGAGGACGTGGGCTTGGCGTACAGGGGCGCGCCGTGAATGTCCAACACCGTCAGGTTCACGTACGCCGGTGCCGCCGAGGCTTCCTGCGCCTGGGCGGTGGCGGTGATCCCGGCGAGGGCCAGGGCGGCGCCGAGCACCGCGGTCTTCTTCAGGACACTCTGGGGGGTGGCCATGTGACTCCAATCTGTACGGAACTGACGGGCCACCGGCTCAGCGGCCCGCCAGTTTGTTCGATGGAATCAAGATCCGCTCGGTTGCTCCGGACGCCGGTTTTTCTTACACCGGGTCGTAGGTCCGCTCGACCTTCTGCGTACCGGAGCGCGTGCGGTAGGAACGCACCCAGGTCGAGGTCGCGTTCCTGTCCGTGCGGTCGGACAGGACGTAGTAGTCCATCTGCGCGCGGTCGGCGGTGATGTCCAGGACGCCGTAGCCGTGGCGGTCGGTGTCCACCCAGTGGACGTGCCGGTTGGCCGCCTTGATGACCGGCGCGGCGACCGCGGAGACGGTGCCCTCGGGGACCTTCACGATGTCGTCCAGGTTGTCGGAGGTCACCGAGGTGACGACGAACTCCGTGGCGGCCGAGGCCGACAGCGGGTAGGTGCCGGCGTCCACCGGCACGTCGTTGGCCCACGCCATGTGGATGTCGCCGGTGAGGAACACGGTGTTGCGGATCGCGTTGGACCGCAGATGGGCGAGGAGTTCGCGCCGGTCGTCGGTGTAGCCGTCCCACTGGTCGGTGTTGACGGCGAGGCCCTCCTGGGGCAGGCCGAGCAGCTTGGCCAGCGGCTTGAGCAGGTCCGCGGAGAGCGAGCCGACGACGAACGGCGCGATCATCACCGAGTTGCCGACCAGCCGCCAGGTGGTGTCGGAGGCCTTCAACCCCGCCTTCAGCCAGTCGAGCTGGGCGCGGCCCGTGATCGTGCGGTCCGGGTCGTCCACCGAACCGGAGCCGGAGGCCGCCTGCTGGGAGCGGAAGGAGCGCAGGTCGAGCAGCGACAGGTCGGCCAGCTTGCCGAAGCGCAGCCGGCGGTAGGTCGTGCCCGCGATCGCCGGGCGCACCGGCATCCACTCGAAGTAGGCCTGCTTGGCGGCCGCCTTGCGGTCGGTCCATGCGCCCTCGGCGCCCTCGGTGTGGTTGACCGCGCCGCCGGACCAGGCGTTGTCGGCGAACTCGTGGTCGTCCCAGATCGCGACGACCGGCGCCTTCAGGTGCAGGGCCTGCAGATCCGGGTCGGTCTTGTACTTGCCGTGCCGGGTGCGGTAGTCGGCGAGCGTGATGATCTCGTTGGCGGGCGCGTGCGGACGGACGACCGTGCCGCGGGCCGCGTACTCGCCGGACTTGTACTCGTAGACGTAGTCGCCGAGATGCAGCCAGGCGTCGAGGTCGCCCCGGTCCGCGAGATGGCGGTACGAGGCGAAATAGCCGCCCTCCCAGTTGGCGCAGGAGACCACGCCGAAGCGCAGGGAGCCCACGGCCGCGTCCGCCGCCGGCGCGGTGCGGGTGCGCGCCACCGGGGAGTCGGTGCCGCCGGCCGAGAAGCGGAAGTAGTAGTCGGTGGCCGGGCGCAGGCCCCGTATGTCCGCCTTGACGGTGTGGTCGGAGGCGGCGGTCGCCGTGACGGAGCCCTTGGCGACGATGTTCGTCAGCGCCCGGTCCGTGGCGACGACCCAGCCGACCTCGGTGTCCGGGCCGACGCCGGAGCCGGGCGTCGCCTCGGAGGTGGGCGTGACGCGGGTCCACAGCAGGACGCCGTCGGGCAGCGGGTCGCCGGACGCGACGCCGTGCAGGAACTGCGGGGTCTCCGCGGCGGCCCGGGCGGGCAGGGCGGCGGTGAGCGGGCCGGCCAGGACAGCGGTCGCCGCCGCGGCCTTGACGACCGTACGGCGGCGGGGCGAGAGCGAGTTGGGAGGCTGGGACGCCTCGGAGGTTCTGTATCGACTGGTCACGGGCGATCAGGTTACTGATCGGTACGCGGGAGAGCGGGCGAACCCCGAAAGTTCGCCCGCTCTTCACGCGGAGGTGAGATTCCCTGTGGGGTCAGCCCTTGAGGGCCGCGTCGACCGCCTGGGTGAACGTGGCGACGGTCCACCCCTGGTTGGGGTCGGAACTCGTGAGCTGCTTGCCGTTCATGACGAAGCCCGGCGTGCCGGTCACACCGTCCTTGTTGTTGTCGAAGGTCTTCGACATGGCCACCGCCCAGGCGTCGTAGGTGCCCTTCTTGACCGCGTTCTGGAACTGGGTGTTGTTCTTCAGCGCGGGAACGGTGTTCGCGATCTTGATGAGGTAGCTGTCGTCCTTGAACTTGTCGGTGGTCTCGTCCGGGTGCCACTTCGCCGAGTACATCGCGGACTTGTACTGGAGGAAGGCCTCGTCGCTGACGTTCAACGCGGCGCCCAGGGCGCTCAGCGCGTTCTTGGAGCCCTGTCCGTTGTCCTTGTTGTCGATGAAGGTGGCGCCGATGTATTGGATCTTGTACTTGCCGCCGTCGATGGCCTTCTTCACGGTCGGACCGACGGTCTGCTCGAACGAGGCGCAGATCGGGCAGCGCGGGTCCTCGTAGACCTTGAGGGTCTTGGCGTTCGACTTGCCGATGACCACGGTGGTGCCCTTGGTGCCCGTGGTGTGGGCCGGGGCGACGACCTTGGCGTCCTTCAGGCCCTCCCAGTAGCTGGGCTTGTTGGCCTGGACGACGGCGTAGCCTATGCCGCCGGCCGCCGCCAGCACGGCGACGATCGAGCAGGCCACGATGACCTGCCGCTTGACCTTGGCCTTCTTGGCCTGGCGCTCGCGCTCGACCCGCAGCCGCTCTCGGGCCGCCGTCTTCGCCGTCTGGCTGTTCCGCTTGCTCATGTTCGTCTACTCCATGTGGGACGCGCACACGTCGTACGCGGGATACGTGTGGGGGACTGATCGTGCTCAGGAGGTCGCTCAGGCGACCGGGACGGATCGCTCAGACCAGAGCGACCGAGCACGGCGGTCCACGCCGTCCCAGGGAGTGCGCGAGAAGCCGGTCGCGGACGACGGCGGCGGGCAGGCGGGGGCGCCGGATGCGCCGCACCGCCGGGGCGGTCCGGACGGCCACCGCGGCGACGGCCAGCAGGAGCGGACGGAACGTCGTCGCGGCGACCGCGCGCACCAGCTGGGTCAGCGCCCGCTCGCCGCGGCGCAGCCAGGCGGCCGCGAGGAGGCCGACGCCGACGTGCGCGCCGAGCAGCAGCCAGGCGGTCGCCGGGTCGGCATGGGCGAGCAGGGCCGCCAGGCGGTCGGTGCCGGTGTCGGTCACTCGGACCAGGGGGGTGCCGACCTGGGTGTTGCTGCCGCAGAGCAGGTCCCAGCCGACGGAGCGCAGGGGGCCGGCGACGGGGCCGCCCGCGCGGCCGTAGCAGACGTGCTGGCCGGTGGTGAAGACGGTGTCGGCGGCCAGCTCCAGCGGGATCAGCAGGCCGGCGATCCGCGCGAATCCGCGCTCACGGCCGGCCAGGGCGTAGGCGGCCGCGAACACGGCGGCGGCGACCGCGGCCACCGTGTTCACCGGCAGCGGGACCTGTGACAGCAGCACGTGCGACGCGGAGCTGAGCGTCACGACGAGTGCCGTGAACAGCGCCGCGCGTGCGGCTCTGAGCTGGATCCCGGATATGTCCATAGCGTGGAGAGTGTGTCACGTGCCGCGGTAAGGGACCCCTAAAGGCTCCCTGTGAGCGGCCGGTCGGTTACAGACCCGGAATCCGTCCGTTGCGGAACAGGTCCACGAAGGTCTGGTGGTCCGCACGCGCGCGTGCGCCGTAGTCGTGCGCGAAGTCGACCAGGAGGTCCGCGAAGCCCGCCTCGTCGGCGGCGATCGCCGCGTCGATGGCCCGCTCCGTGGAGAACGGCACCAGGGACTCGCCGGAGGTGTCGTCGGCCGCCGCGTGCATCGTCGCGGTGGCCCGGCCGAGGTCGGCGACCACGGCCGCGATCTCCTCCGGGTCGTCGATGTCGCCCCAGTCCAGGTCGACCGCGTACGGCGACACCTCGGCGACCAGCTGTCCCGCGCCGTCCAGCTCGGTCCAGCCCAGCCACGGGTCGGCGTGGGCCTGCAGGGCGCGCTGCGAGATCACCGTGCGGTGGCCCTCGTGCTGGAAGTAGTCCCGGATCGCCGGGTCGGTGATGTGCCGGGAGACGGCCGGGGTCTGGGCCTGCTTGATGTAGATCACCACGTCGTTCTCCAGGGCGTCGCTGTGCCCCTCGAGAAGGATGTTGTACGACGGCAGCCCGGCCGACCCGATGCCGATGCCCCGGCGCCCGACCACGTCCTTGACGCGGTAGGAGTCGGGGCGGGCCAGCGAGGAGTCCGGCAGCGTCTCCAGATAGCCGTCGAAGGCCGCGAGGACCTTGTAGCGGGTGGCCGCGTCCAGCTCGATGGAACCGCCGCCCGGGGCGAAGCGGCGCTCGAAGTCGCGGATCTCCGTCATGGAGTCCAGCAGCTCGAAGCGGGTCAGCGAGCGGGCGGCGCGCAGGGCGCCCAGCAGCGGGCCCTCGGCGGTGTCCAGCGTGAAGGGCGGCACCTCGTCGCTCTTGGCGCCGGTCGCCAGCGCGTGGACGCGCTCGCGGTACGCGCCCGCGTACACCCGCACCAGCTCGGTGATCTGGTCGTCGCCGAGGGCCTTCGCGTACCCGATCAGCGCGACGGAGGCGGAGAAGCGCTTCAGGTCCCAGGTGAAGGGCCCGACGTAGGCCTCGTCGAAGTCGTTGACGTTGAAGACCAGGCGGCCGTTGGAGTCCATGTACGTGCCGAAGTTCTCCGCGTGCAGATCGCCGTGGATCCACACGCGCGAGGTGCGCTCGTCGAGGTACGGGCCGCCGCGCTTGTCGGCGTCGAGGTCGTGGTAGAAGAGGCACGCCGTGCCCCGGTAGAACGCGAACGCGGACGCCGCCATCTTGCGGAACTTCACTCGGAACGCGGCCGGGTCGGCGGCCAGGAGCTCGCCGAAGGCGGTGTCGAAGACGGCGAGGATCTCGTCGCCGCGCTGCTCGTCGTTGAGCTGGGGTACCGACATCGCGAGGTGCCTCCTGGTGCATGGATGTGTACGACAGCGTTTCTGTCGTCTCCAACGGTCGAGGGTGCGCGGAAGTGCCCGCGACCCTCGCTGTGAAGGTACGCGGGGGAGGCCCTCGAGTGTCAGTGCCGAGGCATAGACTTCGACGCTGACCCCAGAACTGTCCGAGCGCCCGTCACCGACCGTTTTCCATGGAGGCCACACCGTGTCAAAGCCGCCGTTCACGCACCTGCACGTCCACACCCAGTACTCGCTGCTGGACGGTGCCGCGCGGCTCAAGGACATGTTCAACGCCTGCAACGAGATGGGCATGACGCACATCGCCATGTCCGACCACGGCAACCTCCATGGGGCGTACGACTTCTTCCACTCGGCGAAGAACGCAGGGGTCACCCCGATCATCGGCATCGAGGCCTATGTCGCCCCGGAGTCCCGGCGCAACAAGCGCAAGATCCAGTGGGGCCAGCCGCACCAGAAGCGGGACGACGTCTCCGGTTCCGGCGGTTACACCCACAAGACCATGTGGGCCGTGAACTCGACGGGTCTGCACAACCTCTTCCGCCTCTCCTCGGACGCCTACGCCGAGGGCTGGCTGCAGAAGTGGCCCCGGATGGACAAGGAGACCATCTCCCAGTGGTCGGAGGGGATCGTCGCCTCCACCGGCTGCCCCTCCGGCGAGGTGCAGACCCGGCTGCGCCTGGGCCAGGAGGAGGAGGCCCTCAAGGCGGCGGCCGACTACCAGGACATCTTCGGCAAGGACCGCTACTTCCTGGAACTGATGGACCACGGCATCGACATCGAGCACCGGGTCCGTGACGGTCTGCTGGAGATCGGCAGGAAGCTCGGCATCCCCCCGCTGGTCACCAACGACTCGCACTACACGTACGCGCACGAGGCGACCGCCCACGACGCCCTGCTGTGCATCCAGACCGGCAAGAACCTCTCCGACCCCGACCGCTTCAAGTTCGACGGCACCGGCTACTACCTGAAGTCCACGGACGAGATGTACGCCATCGACTCCTCGGACGCCTGGCAGGAGGGCTGCCGCAACACCCTCCTGATCGCCGAGATGGTCGACACCGCCGGCATGTTCGAGGCCAAGAACCTCATGCCGAAGTTCGACATCCCCGAGGGGTACACCGAGGTCACCTGGTTCAAGGAGGAGGTCCGCCGCGGCATGGAGCGCCGCTTCCCCGGCGGCATCCCCGAGGACCGCCAGAAGCAGGCCGACTACGAGATGGACGTCATCATCTCGATGGGCTTCCCCGGCTACTTCCTCGTCGTCGCCGACTTCATCATGTGGGCCAAGAACAACGGCATCGCGGTCGGCCCCGGCCGAGGCTCCGCGGCCGGCTCGATCGTCGCCTACGCCATGGGCATCACCGACCTCGACCCCATCCCGCACGGCCTGATCTTCGAGCGCTTCCTCAACCCCGAGCGCATCTCCATGCCCGACGTCGACATCGACTTCGACGAGCGTCGGCGCGTCGAGGTGATCAGGTACGTGACCGAGAAGTACGGCGCCGACAAGGTCGCCATGATCGGCACCTACGGCAAGATCAAGGCCAAGAACGCGATCAAGGACTCCGCGCGCGTGCTGGGCTACCCGTACGCGATGGGCGACCGCATCACCAAGGCCATGCCCGCCGACGTCCTCGGCAAGGGCATCGACCTCAACGGCATCACCGACCCGTCGCACCCCCGCTACTCGGAGGCGGGCGAGGTCCGGGCGATGTACGAGAACGAACCGGACGTGAAGAAGGTCATCGACACCGCCAAGGGCGTGGAGGGCCTGGTCCGGCAGATGGGCGTGCACGCCGCCGGCGTGATCATGTCCAGCGAGACCATCACCGAGCACGTGCCGGTCTGGGTGCGGCACACCGACGGCGTGACCATCACGCAGTGGGACTACCCGAGCTGCGAGTCGCTCGGCCTGCTGAAGATGGACTTCCTCGGCCTGCGCAACCTGACGATCATGGACGACGCCGTCAAGATGGTGAAGTCCAACAAGGGCATCGACCTCGAGCTGCTGAGCCTCCCGCTGGACGACCCCAAGACCTTCGAACTGCTCCAGCGGGGCGAGACCCTCGGCGTCTTCCAGTTCGACGGCGGCCCCATGCGCTCACTGCTGCGCCTGATGAAGCCGGACAACTTCGAAGACATCTCCGCCGTCTCCGCGCTCTACCGTCCCGGCCCGATGGGCATGGACTCGCACACCAACTACGCCCTGCGCAAGAACAAGCTCCAGGAGATCACCCCGATCCACCCCGAGCTGGAGGAGCCGCTCAAGGAGGTCCTGGACGTCACCTACGGCCTGATCGTCTACCAGGAGCAGGTGCAGAAGGCCGCCCAGATCATCGCCGGCTACTCGCTCGGCGAGGCCGACATCCTCCGCCGCGTGATGGGCAAGAAGAAGCCCGACGAACTGGCGAAGAACTTCACCATCTTCCAGGCCGGCGCCCAGAAGAACGGCTACAGCGACGAGGCGATCCAGGCCCTGTGGGACGTGCTGGTGCCGTTCGCCGGCTACGCCTTCAACAAGGCGCACTCGGCCGCGTACGGCCTGGTCTCGTACTGGACCGCCTACCTGAAGGCCAACCACCCCGCCGAGTACATGGCCGCCCTGCTGACCTCCGTCAAGGACGACAAGGACAAGTCGGCGATCTACCTCAACGAGTGCCGCCGCATGGGCATCAGGGTGCTCCCGCCGAACGTCAACGAGTCGGTGCACAACTTCGCCGCGCAGGGCGACGACGTGATCCTCTTCGGCCTGGAGGCCGTCCGCAACGTCGGCACGAACGTCGTCGAGTCGATCATCAAGTCCCGCAAGGCCAAGGGGAAGTACGCCTCCTTCCCGGACTACCTCGACAAGGTCGACGCCACCGCCTGCAACAAGCGCACCACGGAATCACTGATCAAGGCCGGCGCCTTCGACACCCTCGGCCACACCCGCAAGGGGCTCACGGCCCAGTACGAGCCGATGATCGACAACGTGGTCGCGGTCAAGCGCAAGGAGGCCGAGGGCCAGTTCGACCTCTTCGGCGGGATGGGCGAGGAGGAGAGCAACGAACCCGGCTTCGGGCTCGACGTGCAGTTCACCGACGAGGAGTGGGACAAGACCTATCTGCTCGCCCAGGAGCGCGAGATGCTCGGTCTGTACGTCTCCGACCATCCGCTCTTCGGCCTGGAGCACGTGCTGTCCGACAAGGCCGACGCGGGCATCGCCCAGCTCACCGGCGGCGAGCACGCGGACGGCGCGGTCGTCACCATCGGCGGCATCATCTCCGGCCTGCAGCGCAAGATGACCAAGCAGGGCAACGCCTGGGCGATCGCCACCGTCGAGGACCTCGCCGGCTCCATCGAGTGCATGTTCTTCCCGGCGACCTACCAGCTGGTGTCGACCCAACTCGTCGAGGACGCCGTGGTGTTCGTCAAGGGCCGCCTCGACAAGCGCGAGGACGTGCCCCGGCTCGTGGCGATGGAGCTGCAGGTCCCCGACCTGTCCAACGCGGGCACCAACGCGCCCGTGATCCTCACCATCCCGGCCACCCGGGTCACCCCGCCGATGGTCAGCCGCCTCGGCGAGATCCTCACCCACCACAAGGGCGAGAGCGAGGTCCGCATCAAGCTCCAGGGCCCGACCAAGACGACCGTGCTGCGGCTGGACCGGCACCGGGTGAAGCCCGACCCGGCGCTGTTCGGCGATCTGAAGGTGCTGCTCGGCCCGTCCTGCCTGGCCGGCTGAGCACGACATGGACGCGCAAGGGGCGCACTCCGTACGGAGCGCGCCCCTCGACGTGTGCCTGGGTCTCAACAACCCGTTACGCAGATGTCAGTTGTGACCGAAGCTCTTCTGCCGCCCCTTGCGGGCCATGTGGCTCGGGGTGACCTGCTGGACGTCCTGCTCGGCCGGCGACTCCATCGAGATGTGCTCGGCCGACTGCTGACCACGCCCGGTCTGCGGCTGCTTACGGTTCTGCTTCTTGTTCTTGGCCATGGTGATCTGCCTCCTGTGGGGGATCTAGGGGCCAGGGCCGGGACCAGATTCACATAGGCTGACAACAAGCGCATGTCGGATAATTACCGTGTGTGACAGGGCTTGTCGGGGAGCGAGGTCGGGGGCCGCACTCCGAAACGCCACGCCGAAGATCGAGTTCGGGCCGTTAACACCTGCGTAGTCGGGCAGACTCGAAGGAAGCCCGAAGCAAACCTCCCGGAAAGAGGGTGGATCGCGTGGACCGCTGCATCGTCCTGGTGGACGCCGGGTATCTGCTGGGGGCCGCCGCCAGTCTCCTTGCCGGGGAGCCCTCCCGATCCCGTATCACCGTCGACCACACCGCCCTCATCCAGGGCCTGCGTGAACGCGCCGAGTCCGACACCGAACGGCCCCTGCTGCGCATCTACTGGTTCGACGGCGCCCCCGACCGGGTGCCCCAGCCCGAGCACCGCCGGCTGCGGGTGATGCCCCGCGTCACCGTCCGGCTCGGTGCTCTGACCCGCAGCGACGGACGCTGGGCCCAGAAGGGCGTGGACGCGGCCATGCACGCCGAGCTCACCGAGCTGGCCCGCAACCGCGCCTGCTCCGACGTCGTCCTGGTCACCGGCGACGGCGATCTGCTGCCGGGCATTATGGCGGCCAAGGAGCACGGGGTCGCCGTACACCTGTGGGCGGTGCAGGCCGCCGACGGGGACTACAACCAGTCGGAGGACCTGGTCGCCGAGGCGGACGAGCGGCGGGTGCTCGACCGGACGTGGATCACCAAGGCCGTACGGGCGAAGGAGCTCGGCGGGATCTGCGCGCCGCCGCCCGTGCCCCGGCCCGAGATCGCCGCGATCCTCTCCGCGCCGCTGCCGGACTCCGCGCTCACCGCCGAGCGGCCCGCCGAGGAGCGCGAGCACGCAGCGGCGGCCACCGTCGCCGACAACGGCACGCAGGAGCGGGTGCCCGCGCCCAAGGGCGTGCCCACCCCCAAGGACCTCGCCGCCCTGCGGGCCCCCGGCGTCCAGCCGAGCCCGCAACCGGCCAACGCGACCCTGCGCTGGTCCTCCGACAAAGGGTGGGTCGACCGGCCCGTCGCCGAGCCCCCGGAGGCCGCCTCGATGCCGACGCTGGCCCAGCTGACCTCGGCCGAGCAGCGGTGGGCCGACCGGGAGGAGGACATCACGACCGTCGGCGGAGACCCGTTCGAGGTCGGTCAGGTGTTCGCGCGGCGCTGGATGGAGCGGCTGGGGGACCAGAGCCATCTGCAGAAGCTGTCGGCCATGTACCCGCGGATCCCGCACCGCATCGACGGCGAGCTGCTGCGGTACGCGGCCCGCTTCGGGCTGCTGGCCCACAAGGACGACCAGATCGACGAGCACGACCGTTACGCCATCCGGGCGGGGTTCTGGCGGGAGATCGACGTACGGACGGCTGCCGAGCACGCGCCCGCCGGCGAGTGAACCCCGGGCGGCGGTGCGGGGGGTGACGGGCGGCCCCAAGGGCGGGTAAAGGCCTTCGACCCCGTACCCTCGTCCTTTGTGAGTACGCGCGCGGCACAGGCACATCGGCACGGTGGCGATGTCGTGTGCGCGGTGCGCGGGCTGACCAAGACCTATCCGGCCGTCCGAGGACGCAGGGGCGTCCCCGGCGCGCCCGCGGTGCGGGCCACCGACGACGTGCGCCTGGACGTGCGCCGCGGTGAGATCTTCGGACTGCTCGGGCCGAACGGGGCCGGCAAGTCCACCCTGGTGCGGCAGCTGACCGGGCTGATGCGGCCCGACGCGGGCAGTGTCGAGATCCTCGGGCACGACATCGTGCGGCATCCCGAGCGGGCCTCCCGGATCCTCGCCTACCTCGGCCAGGAGTCGACCGCCCTCGACGAGCTGACGGTGTCGCTGGCCGCCGAGACGACCGGGCGGCTGCGCGGCCTGGAGGCACGGCGGGCCCGGGCCGAACGGGACGCCGTCCTGGAGGAGCTCGGGCTCACCGGCATCGCCGGGCGGGCCCTGAAGAAGCTGTCCGGCGGGCAGCGCCGGCTGGCGTGCTTCGCCGCCGCGCTGGTCGGCGAGCGGCCGCTGCTGGTGCTGGACGAGCCGACCACCGGGATGGACCCCGTCGCGCGGCGGGCCGTATGGGCGGCCGTGGACCGGCGGCGGGCCGAGCGCGGGACGACCGTGCTGCTGGTCACCCACAACGTCATCGAGGCGGAGACGGTCCTGGACCGGGTCGCCGTGCTCGACCAGGGGCGGGTGATCGCCTGCGACACCCCCGCCGGGCTGAAGGAACAGGTCGCCGACGAGGTCCGGGTCGAGCTGGTCTGGCGCGAGACGGCGCCGCTGCACGTCCCGGAGGTCGCCGCGCTGCGCGAGCGGGCCGTCGAGGCCGGGCGGCGCTGGACGCTGCGGCTCGCGCCCGAGGAGGCCCGCGCGGCCGTCGCCACCGTCACCGGCGGGGCCGCCTTCGCCGCCCTGGACGACTTCACGCTCGCGACGCCCAGCCTGGAGGACGTGTACCTGGCGCTGGGCGGCGCCGCCCGAGGGCTGGTGAAGGCGTGAGCGGGAGACAGACCGTGTCCGTACAGGTACGAGAGAGCGCGTCCGTGGGGGACGGCGTGCGCGCCGCAGGGAAGGAGCGCAGCTCGTCGTGAGTGTCGTACCCGCCGAGATTCTGACCGGCTCCGTCGCCGACGAGGACGACGCCGCGCGCGGGGCCGCCGAGCTCGGTCCGCGCGCGCGGATGTGGCCGTCGCTCGTCGCCGTCTACCGGGCGCAGCTGTCGCGGGCCCGGGTCGCGCGGATTCCGCTGCTGTTCGTGGCGACCTTCCAGTCGGTCGGCATCCTGGTCATGATGCGCGGGGTCGTGGACGCGGGCGGCCACGACGCCCGGTTCGTGGTCGCCGGGTCGTCGGTGCTGGTCGTCGCCTACGTCGGGCTGAACCTGCTCGCGCAGTACTTCGGGCAGCTGCGGGGCAGCGGCGGGCTCGACCACTACGCGACGCTGCCGGTGCCGCCCGCGGCGGTCGTGCTCGGGGCGGCGGGCGCCTACGCCTCCTTCACGGTGCCCGGGACCGTGGTGACCGCCGTCTTCGGCGGGGTGCTGTTCGGGCTGCCGCTGTCGCATCTGTGGGTGCTGGCGGCGGTGATCCCGCTCGCGGGCGCCGCCCTGTCCGGACTGGGCGCGGCCCTCGGGCTGCTCGCGCCGCGCCCCGAACTGGCCACGCTGCTGGGCCAGCTGGGGATGTCGGCCGCCCTGCTGCTGGGGGTGCTGCCGGCCGACCGGATGCCGGAGGCCGTGCGGTTCACGCGGGACCTGCTGCCGTCGACGTACGGCGTCGAGGCCTTCGCGCGGACCTTCGGGCCGCATCCCGACTGGGCGTTCGTGGCCGGTGACCTCGCCGTGTGCGCGGGCGTGGGCGTCGCTTCGCTGGCCGCGGCCACCTGGGCGTACCGCCGGGCGGCCGTCCGGTGACGCGCCGCACAGGCGGGCCTGGCACGATGTCAGGGTGACCGCACCGTTGACGCCGCCTCCACCGCCGCATGAACAGTCCGCGCAGAACGCGTGGCAGCCCCCGGCTGCCGGGCATTCGGCTCCCGCGCCGCATGACGCCGCCTGGCACGGTACGTACGGACAGGACGGGCCCGGAATGAAGACGGAAGTGCGCGAGGCCGCCGTCGTCACGGTGGCGGTGGCGCTCGGCGGGGTGCTGCTCGGGCTGCTGTGGTGGTGGCTGGCGCCGCACGTGCCGCTGGTCGGCGACGTCGTCGACAAGAGCTGGGTGGTCTACCTCGCGGACAGCGAGGGGGAGCAGGCCATCGGGGTGGACGGAACGTTCACGCTGCTCGCGCTCGCCTTCGGCGTCGTCAGCGCCCTGGCCGTCTTCCTGTGGCGCCGGCGCGGCGGAGTGCCGCTGGTCGTGGCCCTGGGTGTCGGGGGACTGCTCGCGTCCCTGCTGGCCTGGCGGCTCGGCGTCTGGCTCGGCCCCGAGCAGGACGTCATCGCCCACGCCCGGCAGGTGGGCAAGGGTGTGACGTTCTCGGCGCCGCTCAAGCTGGGTGCCAAGGGGGCGCTGCTGACCTGGCCGCTGGCCGGGCTGATCGTGCACCTCGGCCTGACCGCGCTGTTCGGGCCCCGGGACCCGGAGCCGTACCAGCAGGGTCCCCTCCCGAAGGATCCGTACGGGGCCCCGCTGTCGTAGAAGCGCGGGACCCCGCTGCCGTAGGGACTTACGCCGGACGGTGGCCGTGGTTGGAGCGGCCCTTCTTGACGCGCCACTTGCGTTTGCGGGTTTTCTTCGACATGTCCCTCGTTCTTAACCGAGCGGGGGACGGCCGTCGAGGGGTCACGCACGCCCGACGGGGGCCACCACCGCGTCGGTGAGCCTCGCCAGGTCCTCGGGGGAGAGTTCGACCTCCAGGCCGCGGCGCCCCGCCGACACGCAGATCGTGCCGTGGGCGGAGGCGGAGGAGTCCAGGACCGTGGGCAGCCTCTTGCGCTGGCCGAGCGGGGAGATGCCGCCCCGGACGTAGCCGGTGGTGCGTTCGGCGAGGGCCGGGTCCGCCATGGCCGCCCGTTTGCCGCCCACCGCGGAGGCCAGCGCCTTGAGGTCCAGGCTGCCCGCCACCGGGACCACCGCCACCGTCAGGGTCCCGTCCACGTCGGCCACCAGCGTCTTGAAGACGCGGTCGGGGGAGACGCCCATCGCCTCCGCGGCCTCCTCGCCGTAGGACGGGTGGGAGGGATCGTGGTCGTAGGCGTGGACCGTGAACGCGACGCCCGCGGCGGTCAGGGCCACCGTCGCGGGCGTGCCGCCCTGCTGTTGCTTCTTCGACTTCTTCGCCATCCCGGCCTTCGCAGTGACGTCAGTTGAGGCTCGTACGGCCGCGGGTCAGGTCCGCGGCCGGCAGTGACGGCAGATTACGGATGATGGCCGTCTCGGAGCGAAGGAGTTTCAGTTCGTCGCGCAGCCGGGACGCGGTGTCCGGGGCCTGGAGCAGCCGCTGCTTGGTGGGGGTGTCCAGCATCATCGCCGCCGCGACCAGGTAGGAGACCACGGAGGGCTCGTCCGGGAGTTCCGCGCCGGTCGACAGGGAGCGTTCGCGCGCGCCCGCCAGCCGCTTCTGGTACTGGCGGAAGGCCCGCAGCACGCCCTCCGCGAGCGCGCCCGCCTCCTCGCCCTGCTCCTCTTCGAGCCCCTCCAGCTCGGCCGTGAGGAACGGGCCCGAGGCGTCCACCGAGAGCAGCCGTACCCGGGACGTCCCGGTGGCCAGCACCTCGAAGGTGCCGTCCTCCCGTTCCCGGATCGTCGCGGCGTCCGCCACGCAGCCCACGTCGTGGAAGGAGATCGCCGGGTCGGCGCCGAAGCCGGCGGCCGGGCCGAGGTCGGGCACGGACGTGGGATCCGGCATGCCGGGGGCGCTCGGCGCCACCTCGTGGCCGTCGCGGATCGCCACGACGGCGAACCGGCGCGACTCCTCCTCGGGGGTCTTCAGCAGCTCACGCATCATGGCGCGATAGCGCTCCTCGAAGACGTTGAGCGGCAGTACCAGCCCGGGGAACAGCACCGAGTTCAGGGGGAAGAGCGGAAGACGGACGGTGGTCACGGCGCAAGAGCCTAATGGTCGCCGGAGCCGACGCGTCCGCCGCGCTCACTTCGTGGATCGCGCGGCACCGGGCCGGCCCCCGCCCGGCACCGGCCGACGACGTCGGCGCGCACCTTCAGGAACAGGGCCAGCGGGTCCTCCGACAGCTGGCCCCAGGGGAAGGACGTGGCGTACGGGCCGATGAGCCGCAACTGGCCGAGGGCGTCCTGCCAGCGCTCCAGGCCGACGAGGACGTACGTCAGCTTGTTGCGGATCTCGGCAGGCCACGGCGTGGCCGCCGGGAAGCGGGCCGAGAACGCGATCGCCCGGTCGGCGGACGCGTGCAGCCGCTCCCGCGGCACAGCCGGGCCGGCGCCACCGGTGAAGCACGCGAGGGCCGCCCGCGAGGGCAGCGCCTGGAGGAGCGAGTCGTCGGGGGCGTCCTGCGCGGCCCGGTCGGCGAAGTCGAAGCACTCGCGGTACGAGCCCTGCCAGGAGGTGGCCAGATAGCGCAGGGCGGCCACATGGCAGCCGTAGTGGTGCGGGGCGCGGCGCAGCGCCGCCTCCCACAGCTCGCCGAAGTACTTGTGGCCGGCGCCCGTGCCGCGGGCGTGGTCCAGCGCGATCCGCCAGGGCACCGGGTCGCGGTCGGTGGCCCGCGCGGCGGCCGTGACCAGGGAGCTCACCTCGCGCAGCAACTCGGCGCGGGCCGGGGAGTCCCAGGCGCGGTCCACCGCGAGCTGGGCCCGCAGCAGCAGCACGTCCGGGTCCTGCGGCGCGTCCGCGTACCACCGCTCCAGCCACTCGACCCGGGCCCGGGCGAAGGCCGACAGCCGTCTGGCGTACCGGTCGCGGTACTCCCACTCGGCACGCGCGCGGGTCGCCGCGAGCAGTGCGGAGACGGGGGCGTACTCGCCGTCCGCCGCCGCGACGAGCGTCGGTCCGAGGCGGTCGTCGGGCGCGTCGAGGAGCACCTCGTCGTCGGCGGGCAGCCCGGGGGCGTCCGCGGGCGGCGCGGAGCGGTGGCGCGGCGCGGAGCGGGCGGTCCGGGCCGCGCGGTTGAACGGGTGCAGCAGTGCCATGGTGTCGACCATTGAAAGGCCGCAGGTCAGGCGTGCGCCAGCCGGAGGGGACAACTCACGGAAAGTTGTACGCCGGGCGGTCAAGAGCCGGTAAAGGTCGAATGTTGAACAAATGGCCGATGTGTGCAGGCCTTGTGATGATCAGTTGCGGCGCAGCATGCGCGTCGCCCCGGCGGCCACCGTCGTCGCCAGCACCCAGCCCAGCAGGACCATGACCGCGGCCAGCCACTGCCAGCCGCCGCTGAGCTGCCAGACGCCGACCTGGCCCAGGTCGATGACCGGCAGCAGCAGGTCCAGGGCGAACAGGGCCGGGTTCCACGGCGGATGCGCCGACCCGGGCTGCAGCGGCGGATGGCTCGCGTGCGCGAAGGCCAGTGAGCCTGCCGCCCACAGCACCGCCATCCACACCGCGGCCCGCCCCGGCCGGTACCCGTAGGCCACCGTCCAGTCCTGCGCGTACCCCCACAGCTTCGCGGCGAGCGGCAGGCTCTCGCGGCGCCGGCGCTGCTTGGCCAGCAGCACCTCGCGGGCGTCCTCGTCCTCGCCGCCGGCCCGCAGCACGGCGGCCAGGCGCTCGTACGGCTCCGGGTTGTACTCGGCGGTCGCCGCGGCCACCCAGTCCAGCCGCTCCGCCAGCGGGAAGGGCCCCAGCGGTACGAGGTTCTCGTACTGGAAACCGCCCATGTGCAGGTTGCCCGGGCCCGGCCAGGCGCTCGCCCGGTCGACGAGGTTGACCACCCGCGCCCCCGACAGGGCGACCTTGCCGCGCTGCGGCCGCTCGCCGAGGAAACGCAGCTCCGGCGTCTGCACCCGGCGCAGCGACAGCTCCTGGTCGTCGGTGAACGCGAACCGCGCCCGCTCCAGGTCGACGGCGTCCCCGAACCGCCCGTCGTCCAGCCGCACCCCGCCCCGGCACTCGAACCGCTGGATCCGGGTCCCGCGCGCCGGCGTCGCCCCGCTCGGCGTCGACGCGCCGACGCCCGCCGGGGTCAGGTACAGGGTGCGCCCGACGGTCAGCTGGGGCGCGTTCAGCGCGTGCCGGCCGTACGGGTTGCTCAGCCGGGCGCCGCGCAGGCTCAGGCTGACGCCCACCTTGGCGCTGCGCAGGCTCAGCTCGCCCTCCGCCTCCAACAGCTCGGCCTGCAGGTCCTGGCCGACGGTCATGCCGTCCGCTGCGATCGAGCGGCCGGCGCGGTCGGGATGGACGATCGCCTGGTTGAGCATCAGGTCGGTGCCGATGTGGGCGTCGGTGAGCCGTACGCCGCCCGGGAACCGGCAGCGCGGCAGGTGCAGATCGCCCTCGGTGTGCACCCGGGCCGCCTCCAGACGCGGCACCGAGCAGTCCACCAGCCGCACGGTGGTGAAGCGGGCCTCCGGCACCAGCAGCTCCCGCTCGAACCGGCAGCCGCGCATCTCCACGTACGGCACCACGACGCCGCCGGAGAGCTCCAGGGTGCCGCTGACCTGCACCCCGCGCAGCTTCAGCGCGGAGACGCGGCCCGCGAGCGCGGGCGGGCCGTCCAGCAGCAGCCAGGCCACGATGCGTGCCCGCACGGTCCGCTCCGGTCCCCAGCGGTGGCCGCCGTGCGGATCGTCGACGGCCGCGTCGCCGCTGCTGAGGTCGTACGTACTGCCGTTGCGGAAGGCCTGCCACATGCCGGCCTCGGCCGCGGTCAGGTCGTCCGGCAGGTCTCCGGCGTGGATGCCGGCCCCCTCGGTCACAGCTCCTCCAGTCCCGTGTTCGCACAACTGTTCATGCCCGTTGCGTCACACCCGAATCACTGGACGTACTGTGCCGTGCGAGGCGAAGCGGTGGTTCTGTATCAGCCATTGATACGCGCGGACGACGGCTGACCCGGGTCTGAGAGAATTGACCCCGTGATCTCCCGAATCGATCTGCGCGGCGACGCCCTTCCCGAGGGCCCCGCCCTGCGCGACCTGCTGCCCCGAGCCGACTTCGACGTTCAGGCCGCCTTGGAGAAGGTGCGTCCGATCTGCGAGGCCGTGCATCATCGGGGCGACGCGGCGCTGATCGACTTCGCCGAGAAGTTCGACGGCGTCCGGCTCGAGCAGGTGCGGGTGCCCGCCGAGGCCCTGGCGAAGGCCCTGGACGAACTCGACCCGGCCGTGCGCGCGGCTCTGGAGGAGTCCATCCGGCGTGCCCGCATCGTCCACCGCGAGCAGCGCCGCACGTCCCGCACGACCCAGGTCGTGCCCGGCGGCTCGGTGACCGAGAAGTGGGTGCCGGTCGAGCGCGTCGGCCTGTACGCGCCGGGCGGCCGGTCGGTCTACCCGTCCTCCGTGATCATGAACGCCGTCCCGGCCCAGGAGGCCGGCGTCGAGTCGATCGCCCTCGCCTCCCCGGCGCAGGCCGAGTTCGGCGGCCTGCCGCACCCGACGATCCTCGCCGCCTGCGCGCTGCTCGGCGTCGACGAGGTCTACGCCGCCGGCGGCGCCACCGCGGTCGCGATGTTCGCGCACGGCACCGAGTCCTGCCCGCCCGCCAACATGGTCACCGGCCCCGGCAACATCTGGGTCGCCGCCGCCAAGCGCTACTTCACCGGCCGGATCGGCATAGACGCCGAGGCCGGCCCGACCGAGATCGCGATCCTCGCCGACGACACGGCCGACCCGGTGCACGTCGCCTCCGACCTGATCAGCCAGGCCGAGCACGACCCGCTCGCCGCCGCCGTCCTCGTCACCGACTCCCTCGCGCTCGCGGACGCCGTCGAGAAGGAGCTGGAGCCCCAGGTCGCCGCCACCAAGCACATCGAGGACCGCATCCGCCCGGCGCTCGCGGGCCGTCAGTCCGCGATCGTGCTCGTCGACGGCGTCGACGAGGGCCTGCGGGTGGTCGACGCCTACGGCGCCGAGCACCTGGAGATCCAGACGGCCGACGCCACCGCGGTGGCCGACCGGGTGAAGAACGCGGGCGCGATCTTCATCGGCCCCTGGGCCCCGGTCTCGCTCGGCGACTACGCGGCCGGCTCCAACCACGTGCTGCCGACCGGCGGTTGCGCCTGCCACTCCTCCGGCCTGTCCGTGCAGTCCTTCCTGCGCGGCATCCACATCGTGGACTACACCGAGGACGCGCTGGCCGAGGTCGCGCACCACGTGGTCACGCTGGCGGAGGCGGAGGACCTCCCGGCACACGGCGCGGCGATCAAGGCACGGTTCGGCTGGAAGGTACCCGAGAGCAAGTGACCGGCATCGACGATCTTCCCGTACGGGACGAGCTGCGCGGCAAGTCCCCTTACGGCGCGCCCCAGTTGGACGTCCCCGTACGGCTGAACACCAACGAGAACCCCTACCCGCTGCCCGAGCCGCTGGTCGAGCGCATCGCCGAGCGCGTCCGTGAGGCCGCCCGCAACCTCAACCGCTACCCGGACCGGGACGCGGTGGAGCTGCGCACCCAGCTCGCCAAGTACCTGACGGACACCTCCGGTCACGAGGTCGGCCCGGCCAACGTGTGGGCGGCCAACGGCTCCAACGAGGTCATCCAGCAGCTGCTGCAGACCTTCGGCGGACCGGGCCGCACGGCGATCGGCTTCGAGCCGTCGTACTCGATGCACTCGCTCATCGCGCGCGGCACCGGCACCGGCTGGATCTCCGGTCCCCGCAACGAGGACTTCACCATCGACCTCGCGGCGGCGGAGAAGGCCATCGCCGAGCACCGGCCGGACGTCGTCTTCGTCACCACCCCCAACAACCCCACCGGCAACGCGGTCCCGCCCGAGACGGTCCTCGCGCTGTACGAGGCCGCGCAGGCGGCCAAGCCGTCGATGGTGATCGTGGACGAGGCGTACATCGAGTTCAGCCACGGCCGCTCGCTGCTGCCGCTCATCGAGGGCCGGCCGAACCTGGTCGTCTCCCGGACGATGTCGAAGGCCTTCGGCGCGGCGGGCCTGCGCCTCGGCTACCTCGCCGCGCACCCGGCGGTCGTGGACGCCGTCCAGCTCGTACGGCTGCCCTACCACCTGTCCGCGGTCACCCAGGCGACCGCCCTGGCCGCCCTGGAGCACACCGGCACGCTGCTGAAGTACGTCGAGCAGCTGAAGGCGGAGCGGGACCGGCTGGTCGACGAGCTGCGCGCGGCCGGCTACGAGGTCGTGGAGTCCGACGCCAACTTCGTGCAGTTCGGGCGGTTCGAGGACTCCCACGCGGCCTGGCAGCGGATCCTCGACCGGGGTGTGCTGGTCCGCGACAACGGCATTCCGGGGTGGCTGCGGGTGTCCGCGGGAACCCCGGCGGAGAACGACGCGTTCCTCGACGCGGTACGTGCGATGAAGAAGGAGCAGAGCTCATGAGCCGCGTGGGACGCGTGGAGCGAGTCACCAAGGAAACCTCGGTGCTCGTCGAGATCGACCTCGACGGGTCCGGCAAGGTCGACGTGTCGACGGGCGTCGGGTTCTACGACCACATGCTCGACCAGCTCGGCCGGCACGGTCTGTTCGACCTCACCGTGAAGACCGAGGGCGACCTGCACATCGACTCCCACCACACCATCGAGGACACCGCCCTCGCGCTCGGCGCCGCCTTCAAGCAGGCGCTCGGCGACAAGGTGGGCATCTACCGCTTCGGCAACTGCACGGTCCCGCTGGACGAGTCCCTCGCCCAGGTCACCGTCGACCTCTCCGGCCGCCCCTACCTCGTGCACACCGAGCCCGAGAACATGGCGCCGATGATCGGCGAGTACGACACCACCATGACCCGGCACATCCTGGAGTCCTTCGTGGCCCAGGCCCAGATCGCGCTGCACGTGCACGTGCCGTACGGTCGGAACGCGCACCACATCGTGGAGTGCCAGTTCAAGGCGCTGGCACGGGCCCTGCGATACGCCTCCGAGCGCGACCCGCGCGCGGCCGGCATCCTCCCCTCCACGAAGGGCGCGCTGTGAACGGCCTGTCGACCCTCCTGATCGTCGTCGGCCTCTTCCTGGTCGGCGGCATCATCTCCTTCGTCAAGCAGGGCATGCCCAAGCAGCTCGTCGTGCTGCTGTCGATCGGCGCCGCGATGTGCCTGGTCGCGGGGATCATGAGGCTGGAGGTGTGGAATTGAGCGCACCCAAAAAGGTCGTGGTCTTCGACTACGGCTTCGGCAACGTCCGCTCCGCCGAGCGCGCCCTCGCGCGCGCGGGAGCCGACGTCGAGATAACGCGTGACTTCGACCGGGCCATGAACGCCGACGGCCTGCTGGTGCCCGGCGTCGGCGCCTTCGCCGCCTGCATGAAGGGCCTGAAGGAGGCCCGCGGCGACTGGATCATCGACCGCCGGCTGTCCGGCGGGCGCCCGGTGATGGGCATCTGCGTCGGCATGCAGATCCTCTTCGCGCGCGGCATCGAGCACGGCGTGGAGACCGAGGGCCTCGACGAGTGGCCCGGCTCCGTCGAGCCGCTGCAGGCCGAGATCGTGCCGCACATGGGCTGGAACACCGTCGAGACGCCGGCCGACTCCGAGCTGTTCGCCGGCCTGGACGCGGACGCCCGCTTCTACTTCGTGCACTCCTACGCCGTTCACGACTGGGCGCTGGAGACGCACAACCCGACCATGCACACCCCCAAAGTGACCTGGTCCACGCACGGCAAGCCCTTCGTGGCCGCCGTCGAGAACGGCGCTCTGTGGGCCACCCAGTTCCACCCCGAGAAGTCCGGCGACGCCGGAGCCCAGCTCCTCACCAACTGGATCGGAACACTGTGAGCAAGCTCGAACTCCTCCCCGCCGTCGATGTGCGCGACGGCCAGGCCGTCCGCCTCGTCCACGGCGAGTCCGGCACGGAGACCTCGTACGGCTCCCCGCTGGAGGCCGCCCTCGCCTGGCAGCGGTCGGGCGCCGAGTGGCTGCACCTGGTCGACCTGGACGCCGCCTTCGGCACCGGCGACAACCGCGCGCTGATCGCCGAGGTGACGAAGGCGATGGACATCAAGGTGGAGCTGTCCGGCGGCATCCGCGACGACGACACCCTCGCCGCCGCGCTCGCCACCGGCTGCACCCGGGTCAACCTCGGCACGGCCGCCCTGGAGACCCCGGAGTGGGTCGCCAAGGTCATCGCCGAGCACGGCGACAAGATCGCGGTGGGCCTGGACGTCCGCGGTACGACCCTGCGCGGCCGCGGCTGGACCCGCGACGGCGGCGACCTCTACGAGACGCTGGAGCGCCTCAACAAGGAGGGCTGCGCGCGGTACGTCGTGACCGACATCGCCAAGGACGGCACGCTGCAGGGCCCGAACCTGGAACTGCTGAGGAACGTCTGCGCCGCGACGGACCGCCCGGTCGTGGCGTCCGGCGGCGTGTCGTCGCTCGACGACCTGCGCGCCATCGCCGAACTGGTGCCCCTCGGTGTCGAGGGCTCCATCGTCGGGAAGGCCCTGTACGCGAAGGCGTTCACCCTGGAAGAGGCCTTGGAGGCGGTAGCCAAGTGAGCGATGTACGCCGGGTTGCGACCGGTGCCCCCTGGGAGGACACGTTCGGCTACTCCCGTGCGGTGGAGCTGCCGAACGGCTTGGTGCTGGTCTCGGGCTGCACGTCCATAGTGGACGGCGAGATCGCCGGGGGCGGCCCGTACGAGCAGGCGATCAACGCCTTCAACGTCGCCCTGGCGGCGCTGGGGCAGGTGGGTCTCGGCCGTGAGGACGTCGTGCGTACGCGCATGTACATCACGCATGCCCGGGATGTGGAAGACGTCGGGCGCGCACACAAGGAGCTGTTCGACGACGTCCGGCCCGCCGCTTCGATGATCATCGTCTCCGGTTTCGTGGACCCCAGCCTGGTCGTCGAGGTCGAGGTGGAGGCGTTCCGAGGAGCAACCTCATGACCCTGGCGGTCCGAGTCATCCCCTGCCTGGACGTGGACAACGGCCGGGTCGTCAAGGGCGTCAACTTCCAGAACCTGCGCGACGCGGGCGACCCGGTCGAGATGGCCAAGGTGTACGACGCCGAGGGCGCCGACGAGCTGACGTTCCTGGACATCACCGCGTCGTCCGGAAACCGCGATACGACGTACGACGTGGTGCGCCGCACGGCCGAGCAGGTCTTCATCCCGCTGACCGTGGGCGGCGGCGTGCGCACCGCCGAGGACGTGGACAAGCTGCTGCGCGCCGGCGCCGACAAGGTGGGCGTCAACACGGCTGCCATCGCCCGTCCCGACCTCATCCGGGAGATCGCCGAGCGGTTCGGCCGGCAGGTGCTGGTGCTGTCGGTGGACGCGCGCCGCACGCCGGAGGGCACCTTCGAGGTCACCACCCACGGCGGCCGGCGCGGCACCGGCATCGACGCCGTCGAGTGGGCGCACCGGGCGGCCGAGCTGGGCGCCGGCGAGATCCTGCTGAACTCGATGGACGCGGACGGCACCAAGGACGGCTACGACCTGGAGATGATCGCCGCGGTCCGCAAGCACGTCACGGTCCCGCTGATCGCCTCGGGCGGCGCCGGCAAGCTGTCCGACTTCCCGCCGGCCATCGCGGCGGGCGCGGACGCGGTCCTGGCCGCGTCGGTCTTCCACTTCGGCGATCTGCGGATCGGCGAGGTGAAGCAGACGCTGAAGGAGGCGGGGCACCCCGTGCGGTGAGGCCCCGGAAGACGGCGCGTGAGCGCCGATCACGGCGGCGTGTAAGCCCCGGTCACCAGGTGATCGGGGCTTACTCATGGCCAGATGCGAAAGAGAAGTTGCGCAAAATTCGTTGTGCAATTTTCCTTTCCTTTCTAGGGTGGGCGCATGGCAGACAGGGAGAGAGACCGCCGGATCCAGGACGTGGGCACCCTCAAGGCGCTCGCCCACCCGCTGCGGATGCAGCTGTACCGGGGCCTGACCATCGCGCGCGTGGCGACGGCGTCCCAACTGGCCGAACAGGTGGACGAGGCCGTCTCCCTGGTCAGCTACCACCTGCGCAAGCTCGCCGAGCACGGCCTCATCGAGGGGGCCGAGACCCAGAGCGCGGACGGCAGGGAGCGCTGGTGGCAGCCCGCCTCCGACGGCGTCAGCGTCCGCGACGAGGACTTCCGCGACGCCCCCGAGAAGGCCGCCGCGCACACCGCGGCCAGCCGCCTCTTCTTCGAGCAGCGCGCCGACATGTACCGCCGCTTCCTCGACGAGCGCGCCCATTGGAGCGCCGCCTGGGCCACGGCCCACGAGTCCTCCGAGTGGCTGCTCAAGCTCACCCCGGAGGAACTGGCCGCACTGGCCAAGGAGATGCACGCCCTCGTCCGCAGGTACGAGGAGCGCGGCCGCGCCGCCGACGCCGCAGGCGACACCGAGGGCCGCGAGAACGTCGCGGTGCACACGTACGGCTTCCCTTTCCGTGTCTGAGAGGACGGACCGCGTGCCCACCACCCTCGCCCCCACGGCCGACCCGGTCACCGGCCCGGCCCACCGCGACGCCAACGTGCTGCGCTGGCTCGGCGCGTACGTCTCGTCCGCGATCGGCGACAACGTCTACTACATCGCCCTGTCCTGGGCCGCCGTCCAGTCCGGCACCCCGGCCCAGGCCGGACTGGTCACCGCGGCCAGTGCGCTGCCGCGCGCCGTGCTGATGCTCGGTGGAGGCGTGATCGCCGACCGCTACGGCCCGCGCCCGACCGTCCTGGTCAGCACCGTGGCGCGCGGCGCCCTCGTGCTGACCGCGGCGGCCCTGCTGCTCGCCGCCAGCCCCGGGCTGTGGCTGCTGGGTGCGGTCGCCGTGCTGTTCGGTGTCGTCGACGCCGTCTTCCTGCCCGCCGCCGGCGCCCTGCCCGCGCGGATCACCACGCGCGGCCAACTCGCCCGCGTCCAGGGGATGCGCGGTCTCGCCACCCGGCTCGCCAACGTCCTCGGCGGTCCGCTGGGCGGTCTGGGCGTCGCCCTCGGCGGTACGGCGGGCGCGTTCGGACTGGCCGCGCTGCTGGTCGGGGCCTCCCTGCCGCTGCTGCTGACCGTGCGGGTCGGCACACCGGCCCCGGACGACACCCAAGAGCGGGCCTCGGCCCTGGCCGAACTGCGCGCCGGGCTGTGTCACGTCGGACAGGACAAGGTGCTGCGCCCGCTGGTGCTCGCCGCGGCCCTCAGCGACCTCGGTTTCGTCGGCCCGATGAACCTCGGCCTGACCCTGCTCGCCCAGGACCGCGGTTGGGGTTCCTCCGGCATGGGCTGGGTGCTGGCGGGCTTCGGCACCGGCGCCGGGACCGCCTCACTGCTGCTCACCTGGCGCGGCCGGGTGCCCCGGGCCGGCATCGTGGCCGCGAGCACGAACCTCCTGGGCGCCGTGGCCATCGGCTCGCTCGCCCAGACCTCGTCCGTCGCCGCGGGGACCTGCGTGGCCGTGTGCATCGGACTGCTCGCCGGGCTGGCGGGGGCCGTGACCGGGGCGCTCATACAGAGCGCGGCGGGCCCGGCCTACGTCGGCCGGGTCACCGCCGCCTCCACGCTCGTCGGCTTCGGCGTCGCGCCGCTCACCTTCCCCGTGGTCGGCTGGGCGGCAGACCTGTGGGGTGTGGGGCCCGTCTTCGCGGTGTGCGCCGCGGTCAGCGCCCTCGGCGGAGTCGTCGCCCTGTGCTCGGGCTCCCTGCGCCGGGCGGAGCTGCCCCGGTGACCGGCCGGCTCAGATGCCCAGCTGCTTGGCCTCGTGCAGCTTGCTGATGGCGTCCTTGTCGCCGTCCAGATCCACCTTGGCGGTGCTCTGCCGCCCCATCGAGAACAGCATCAGCTCCGACGGCTCCCCGGTCGCCGTCACGACCGGAGTGCCGCGGTGCGCCACCACCGTCTGGCCGTCGTGGCGGCGCAGCACCAGCCCTGTGGGGATGTTGCGGCCGATCAGCCGGGCGGTCCGCTCCAGCCGCGACCACAGTGCGTCCTGGAAGACCTGGTCGAGCTCGCGCGGCGTCCAGTCCGGCTGCGCCCGGCGCACGTCCTCGGTGTGCACGTAGAACTCGACCGTGTTCGACATCTCGTCGACCTGCTTGAGCGAGAACGGCGAGAAACGCGGCGGCCCGGTGCGGATCAGCTGGATCAGTTCCTCGTACGGCTTTTCCGCGAACTCCGCCATCACCCGCTCCAGGCGGGGTGCGAGCTGTTTGATCAGGATGCCGCCGGCGGCGTCGGGGCGGCGTTCGCGCACCACCACGTGCGCGGCCAGTTCACGGGTCCGCCAACCCTCGCAGAGGGTCGGGGCCTCCGGGCCCTCCGCCTCCAACAGGTCGGCCAGAAGAAGTCGTTCACGCTTGGCGAATGTCGACATGCAGCCAGCCTACGACCGGACGACGGGTCCGCGTAGTGGACACCACGCGGTCATTCGGTTGCGCACGGCACAATGGCCCCCATGACCAGTACGCCCCCGCCCAGCCCCCTCGACCCGGCGCTCGCCGCACGCCTGAAGCGCAGCCCCGACGGGCTCGTCCCCGCCATCGCCCAGCAGTACGACACCGGTGAGGTGCTGATGCTCGGCTGGATGGACGACGAGGCGCTGCACCGCACCCTCACCACCGGCCGCTGCACCTACTGGTCGCGCAGCCGCCAGGAGTACTGGGTGAAGGGCGACACCTCGGGGCACTTCCAGTGGGTCAAGTCGGTCGCCCTGGACTGCGACGCCGACACCGTGCTGGTCAAGGTCGACCAGGTCGGCGCCGCCTGCCACACCGGCGCACGCACCTGCTTCGACGCGGACGTACTCCTCAAGGACGCCGACTCCGGTGTCCCCGGCCCGGCTCAGTAAGGTCATCCGCCATGGACCTCGAGACCTTCCGCAAGCTCGCCACCGACCGCCGCGTCATCCCGGTCACGCGCAAGCTCCTCGCCGACGGCGACACCCCGGTCGCGCTCTACCGCAAACTCGCCGCCGAGCGGCCCGGCACCTTCCTGCTGGAGTCCGCGGAGAACGGCCGCTCCTGGTCCCGCTACTCCTTCGTCGGCGTCCGCTCCGCGGCCACCCTGACGGCCCGTGACGGACAGGCCCACTGGCTGGGCACCCCGCCCGTCGGCGTTCCCGTGGACGGCGATCCGCTCGCCGCCCTGCGCGCCACCATCGAGGCGCTGCACACCCCGCACCAGGAGGACCTGCCGCCCTTCACCGGCGGCATGGTCGGCTACCTCGGCTACGACATCGTGCGCCGCCTGGAGAAGATCGGCCCCGGCGAGCGCGACGACCTCAAGCTGCCCGAGCTGACCATGCTGCTCACCAGCGACCTCGCCGTGATGGACCACTGGGAGGGCTCGGTCCTGCTGATCGCCAACGCGATCAACCACAACGACCTCGACACGGGCGTGGACGAGGCCCACGCGGACGCGATGGCCCGCCTCGACGCCATGGAGGCCGACCTCTCGCGCCCGGTCGCCCAGCCCCCGGCCCACCTGCCGCCGTCGGAACTGCCCGAGTACACGGCCCTGTGGGGCGGCCCCGACTTCCAGCGGGCCGTCGAGGACGTCAAGGAGCGCATCCGCGCGGGCGAGGCCTTCCAGGTCGTGCCCTCGCAGCGCTTCGAAACGCCGTGCACGGCGAGCGCGTTGGACGTCTACCGGGTCCTGAGGGCGACCAACCCCTCCCCGTACATGTACCTGTTCCGCTTCGACGGCTTCGACGTCGTCGGCTCGTCCCCCGAGGCCCTGGTCAAGGTCGAGGACGGACGCGCCATGGTCCACCCGATCGCCGGCACCCGGCACCGAGGGGCCACCCCGCAGGAGGACCAGGCCCTCGCCGACGAGCTGCTCGCCGACCCCAAGGAGCGCGCCGAGCACCTGATGCTGGTCGACCTCGGCCGCAACGACCTGGGGCGGGTCTGCGAGCCGGGCTCCGTCGAGGTCGTCGACTTCATGTCCGTCGAGCGGTACTCGCACGTGATGCACATCGTCTCGACCGTCACCGGCAAGGTCGCCGCCGGCCGCACCGCCTTCGACGTCCTGACGGCGTGCTTCCCGGCGGGCACCCTCTCCGGTGCGCCCAAGCCGCGCGCGATGCAGATCATCGACGAACTGGAGCCGTCCCGGCGCGGGTTGTACGGCGGCTGCGTCGGATACCTGGACTTCGCTGGCGACTCCGACACCGCCATCGCCATCCGTACGGCCCTGCTGCGGGACGGCACCGCGTACGTGCAGGCCGGAGCCGGCATCGTGGCCGACTCCGACCCGGTCGCGGAGGACCAGGAGTGCCGCAACAAGGCGGCCGCGGTCCTCCGCGCGGTGCACACCGCGAACAGGCTGGGCTCGTAGGGCGGTTCAGCCGGTGAAGGCGGCGGTCCCGTTCGGCACGCCGAGGCCGGACGGCCCGTCGTATCCGGTGGTGCCGGTGCACCGGTAGGTGCCGCCGCATGCCGTCGGAGCCGCTGGTCACGTCGTACAGCGCCGAGGTGTGCGCACAGGGGAACGACGCGGGGCAGGAGCCGGCGGACGGGGCGCCCGCCGGCGCGTGGGTCGCCGCGATCAGCGGGGCCGGTGTGACGTGCCTGAGGTGTGCATGGCGGAACCGTGGCCTGGCCATGGGTTGACAGCCCCGGGTGACGCGTCCGGTCGAAGGCAGGCGATAGTGGAGTACGTGACTGCCGTACCGCACCCCCGTTCCCAAGCCGCAGGACCCGCCCGGGCCGGCCGCGTCTCCCTCGCCCTGGCCCTGTCGGCCGGCGCGCTCGGCGCGGCCGTGGCACTGCTGGCCACCCGGCAGCGCTGGGCGGAGGGCACCGCGACCGTGGCGGGCGCCCCCTTCTCGCTGACCGCCAAGGGCAGCGACGTCACGGGCGTCCCCGCGGCCCTCGCCATAGTGGGCCTCGCCGCGCTCGTCGCCGTCTTCGCCGTCCGCGGGGCCGGCCGCACGCTGGTCGCGGCCCTGCTCGCGCTCTGCGGCGCGGGCACCGTCGTAGCAGCCCTGCTGGGCGTCTCCGACAGCTCCGCGCTCGACGAGAAGGCCGCGCGGGCCGCGGGCGACACCTCGGCGACCGTGCACGCCCTCGCTCACACCGCCTGGCCCTATGTCGCGGCCGGCGGCGGCGCGCTGATCCTGCTGGCCGGGCTGCTGGCGCTGCGCTACGGGCGGCACTGGCCGGCGATGTCCGGCCGCTACGAGCGGGGCGGCGCGCCCCGGCCGCGCCGGGCGGCCGCGGCGGTCGACCCCGACCGGCCCGAGGAACTGTGGAAGGCGCTGGACCGCGGCGAGGACCCCACGGGGGCGTAGCGATCCGCGGAACCGGCGCTCGGGTCGTCCGGGCGGTCCCGCGCCGTGGCCGCAGGCCGAAGCCGCAGAGGCACTAGGAGTACGAGGCCATGTAGGCCCCGTCGGTCGGCGGCGTGGCCGGCGGCCTAGGGGGTCGAGTCCGCCCGGAAGGGCCGTGGGGGTTCGGGGGTCACTTGACCGGCCGGGACACTGGGGCCACCCCCGAGGAGCGCACGCGTGCGCGTGCGGGACAATGTTGTGGAGCATCCGGCTCAGACACGTAAACAGCAACGAGGAGCAAGTCATGGCGGGCAGCAGCCACGGTCACACCCCGGCCGCCTGGACCGGTGTCATCATCGCCTTCATCGGTTTCTGCGTTTCGGGTGCCTTCATGGTGATGGCTCAGCCCGTGGGCTTCTGGGCCGGTATGGCGCTCGTGGTGATCGGCGGCATCGTCGGCTGGGTCATGAGCGCCATGGGCCTCGGCCAGCCCAAGGACACGCACGAGAAGTTCCAGGCCGCGCTGGCCGACAGCCAGGCCACCGCGGTCGCCAAGGGCTGACGCGCGCACGGGTCCGCGCACCGGACCGACGGAGGGGCGATCCGCATCCGGATCGCCCCTCACGCGTGCGTGGCGGCCTTCCGGGGGGAGAATGCGAGACGTGAACGCCGAGACTCAGACCGTGACACCGACCGGCACCGGATCCGCGCTCGCGCGCCTCGCCGTGCCCGCCGGCATCATGGCGGCCGTCGCCGGGGCCTTCGCGTACGTGGGCGCGGTGAACCCGAACGAGCCCGGCCACTACCCCGTCTGCCCGCTCTACCGCGTCACCGGCCTCTACTGCCCGGGCTGCGGCGGCCTGCGCAGCGCCCACGCGTTCGTCCACGGGGACTTCGTGGCGGCGCTGCACGACAACGCCCTGGCCACCGTCGGCTATCCGCTCTTCGCGGTGCTGTGGACCGTATGGGTGGTGCGCGCCGCGCGCGGGCGCCCCTCGCGGCTCACGCTCGGCCCGGTGCACATGTGGGCGCTGGGGGCATTGCTGCTGGTCTTCAGCATTGTCCGGAACCTGCCGTCGGGTGGCTGGCTGCGCCCTTGATCGACCTGTGGGCGTCCGGATAGAGGGACCGGCGTCAACCGGATGCGAGGCCTTCGCCCTCCTGCGGATACCATCGCAGTGACCACCGGTTTTCCGCCGGTCGAATGTTTTGACTGTCAACCGTCTGGAAGGGGGCCGCTCGCGTGAGTGTGCTCGACGAGATCATCGACGGAGTACGTGCCGACCTCGCGGAGCGGCAGGCGCGCGTCAGCCTCGACGAGCTCAAGGAGCGCGCGGCGAAGGCACCCGCGGCCAAGGACGGGGTGGCCGCCCTGCGGGGCGACGGCGTCAAGGTGATCTGCGAGGTCAAGCGCTCCAGCCCCTCCAAGGGCGCGCTGGCCGCCATCGCGGACCCGGCCGGCCTCGCGGCGGACTACGAGGCGGGCGGTGCGGCCGTCATCTCCGTCCTCACCGAGCAGCGCCGCTTCGGCGGCTCGCTGGCCGACCTGGAGGCCGTCCGCGCGCGCGTGGACATCCCGGTCCTGCGCAAGGACTTCATCGTCACGTCGTACCAGCTGTGGGAGGCTCGCGCGTACGGCGCCGACCTCGCGCTGCTGATCGTCGCGGCCCTCGAACAGCCCGCCCTGGAGTCCCTCATCGAGCGCGCCGTCTCCATCGGCCTCACCCCGCTCGTCGAGGTGCACGACGAGGACGAGGTCGAGCGTGCGGTGGACGCGGGCGCCAAGATCATCGGCGTCAACGCGCGCAACCTGAAGACCCTGGAGGTGGACCGCTCCACCTTCGAGCGCATCGCCCCCGAGATCCCCGACCACCTCGTCAAGGTCGCCGAGTCCGGCGTCCGCGGACCCCACGACCTCATCGCCTACGCCAACGCCGGCGCCGACGCCGTCCTGGTCGGCGAGTCCCTGGTCACCGGCAAGGACCCCAAGACCGCGGTGTCGGACCTGGTGGCGGCGGGCGAGCACCCCGCTCTGCGGCACGGGCGCGGCTGATCCTTCGGTAGAGTGGCGCCGATGACTCTGACCCTGACGACCGTGGACCGGTACGCCCGCCTCGCGCGCGGCTGCCGCCCTCGGGGCTGCCGTGCCCCGGCCCGCAGGGTGCACGGCCGCAGGGTCCGCTACGTCATCGGTGACGAACCCGGGCAGGTCAACGGCCGCCGATGGCAGCGCGCCCCTCAGGGGCGCGGGGAACTGCGCGACCGGCCGCACACGGCCTGAGGTCGCAACGGCAGGCTCCGCCCCCACGGCGAACAGTGTCTTTTTCACACACTCACCGTGAGGTTTTCGCATGCCCAACGAGTTCTTCTTCCCTGACCCCACCGGTCAGGTGCCCACCGCCGAGGGCTACTTCGGCGCGTTCGGCGGCAAGTTCATCCCGGAGGCCCTCGTCGCCGCCGTCGACGAGGTGGCCGTCGAGTACGACAAGGCCAAGCACGACCCCGAGTTCGCCCGCGAACTCGACGACCTGCTGGTCAACTACACCGGCCGCCCCAGCTCCCTCACCGAGGTGCCGAGGTTCGCCGAACACGCCGGCGGGGCGCGGGTCTTCCTCAAGCGGGAGGACCTCAACCACACCGGCTCCCACAAGATCAACAACGTGCTCGGCCAGGCCCTGCTCACCAAGCGCATGGGCAAGACCCGAGTGATCGCCGAGACCGGCGCCGGCCAGCACGGCGTGGCCACCGCCACCGCCTGCGCCCTCTTCGGCCTCGACTGCACGATCTACATGGGCGAGATCGACACCCAGCGCCAGGCCCTGAACGTGGCCCGCATGCGCATGCTCGGCGCCGAGGTCATCGCCGTGAAGTCGGGCTCGCGCACGCTCAAGGACGCCATCAACGAGGCGTTCCGCGACTGGGTCGCCAATGTCGACCGCACCCACTACCTCTTCGGTACGGTCGCGGGCCCGCACCCCTTCCCGGCCATGGTCCGCGACTTCCACCGGGTCATCGGCGTGGAGGCCCGACGCCAGCTGCTGGAGCGCGCCGGCCGCCTCCCCGACGCCGCGATCGCCTGCGTCGGCGGCGGCTCCAACGCCATCGGCCTCTTCCACGCCTTCATCCCGGACGAGGGCGTCCGCCTCATCGGCTGCGAGCCGGCCGGCCACGGCGTCGAGACCGGCGAGCACGCGGCCACCCTCACCGCGGGCGAGCCCGGCATCCTGCACGGCTCCCGGTCCTACGTCCTGCAGGACGAGGAGGGCCAGATCACCGAGCCGTACTCGATCTCGGCCGGCCTGGACTACCCGGGCATCGGCCCGGAGCACTCGTACCTCAAGGACAGCGGTCGCGGCGAGTAC
The DNA here is from genome assembly GCF_044540925.1 of Streptomyces sp. NPDC085900. Taxonomy (NCBI): domain Bacteria; kingdom Bacillati; phylum Actinomycetota; class Actinomycetes; order Kitasatosporales; family Streptomycetaceae; genus Streptomyces; species Streptomyces sp. NPDC085900. The sequence continues at coordinate 130,984 of NZ_JBITSP010000013.1, forward strand.
CGCGCGGTCACCGACGACGCGGCGATGCAGGCGCTGCGCCTGCTGTCGCGCACCGAGGGCATCATCCCGGCGATCGAGAGCGCCCACGCCCTCGCGGGCGCCCTGGAGGTCGGCAGGGAGCTGGGCGAGGACGGCCTGATCGTCGTCAACCTGTCCGGCCGCGGCGACAAGGACATGGACACCGCCGCGCGCTACTTCGGCCTGTACGACACCGACGCCGAGGTCGCTGCCAACGCCGCCGACACCGCCGAGATCGAGGGGGACGTCAAGTGAGCGGGAACATTCAGCTGCTGTCCGACACCCTCGCGGCCGCCAAGGCCGAGGGCCGCGCGGCGCTCATCGCCTACCTCCCGGCCGGTTTCCCGACCGTGGACGGCGGCATCGAGGCGATCAAGGCCGCCCTGGACGGCGGGGCGGACGTGGTCGAGGTCGGCCTGCCGCACAGCGACCCCGTCCTCGACGGTCCCGTCATCCAGACCGCCGACGACATCGCCCTGCGCGGCGGCGTCAAGATCGCGCACGTCATGCGCACGGTCAGGGAGGCCCACCAGGCCACCGGCAAGCCGATCCTGGTCATGACGTACTGGAACCCCATCGACCGCTACGGCGTCGAGCGCTTCACCGCCGAACTCGCGGAGGCGGGCGGTGCCGGGTGCATCCTGCCCGACCTGCCCGTCCAGGAGTCGGCGCTGTGGCGGGAGCACGCCGAGAAGCACGGGCTCGCCACGGTCTTCGTGGTCGCGCCCAGCAGCAAGGACGCACGGCTCGCCGAGATCACCGCGGCCGGCAGCGGCTTCGTGTACGCCGCCTCGCTCATGGGCGTCACCGGAACCCGTGCGTCCGTGGGCGCCCAGGCCCACGACCTGGTCGAGCGCACCCGCGCCACCGGCAGCGGCCTGCCCGTCTGCGTCGGGCTCGGCGTCTCCAACGCCGAACAGGCCGCCGAGGTGGCCGGCTTCGCCGACGGCGTGATCGTCGGGTCCGCCTTCGTGAAGCGGATGCTCGACGCGCCGGACGAGGCGGCCGGCCTGGAGGCCGTGCGCGAGCTCGCCGGGGAGCTGGCGAAGGGCGTGCGCCGGCAGGCGTGATCCGGCCGGAACAGAACGCAAGGGATCGTTCGGTCACTCGAACGGGTGGACCTGGGACCGGGGAGGCGCGCTGCGCCTCCCCGGTTCGTTCTGGGGGTGTGAGCGAGAAGAACCATGAGCGAAAGCGCACCGCCCGGGAGCGGCTGGCGGCCGAGCGCGAGAAGCAGAAGGCCGCCGAGAAGCGGCGGCGGGCCCTGATCGTCGGCGCGAGCGTGGTCTGCGTGCTGGGGCTCGCGGCGGTGATCGGCCTGGCCGCCGCGAACGCCGGAAAGGACAAGGGCTCCAAGGCCTCCGGCCCGGCCACGGCGCCGTCCGGGGCACAGGGCAAGGACGGCCTCGCGGTCCCCGTCGGCAAGGACGGCGCCAAGTCCACGCTCACCGTCTGGGAGGACTTCCGCTGCCCGGCCTGCAAGGCCTTCGAGACGGCGTACCGCCCCACGCTCCACGAACTGGCGGACTCCGGCCGGCTCAGGATCGAGTACCACCTGGTCAGGCTGATCGACGGCAACCTCGGCGGCACCGGCTCCCTGCGCGCGGGCAACGCCGCTGCCTGCGCCCAGGACGCGGGGAAGTTCCGCGACTTCCACGACGTGCTCTACGACAACCAGCCCGAGGAGACCAACGACGCCTTCAGCGACAACGCCAAGCTGATCGAGCTGGCCGGCAAGGTGGGCGGGCTCGACACGGCGGCCTTCCGCGCCTGCGTCGACAAGGGCACGCACGACGGCTGGGTGGACAAGTCGAACGCCGCCTTCAAGTCGAGCGGCTTCACCGGCACCCCGACCGTCCTGCTGAACGGCAAGAACATCTACCAGGACCAGTCGATGACCCCGGCGAAGCTGAAGCAGCTGGTCCAGCAGGCCGACAAGGGGTAAGTCGCGACGGGCGCATTCACACCCGCCCGTTATGGACCCGTAGCCGGGCTGCCTGCCGTGGGCCCGGTCCGGCACGGTAGCGTCGACCCTGCCATGGAAGAACTTGCCTACATTCCGAGCCCGTCACGCGGGGTGCTGTACCTCGGCCCCATTCCGCTGCGCGGCTATGCCTTCTGCATCATCATCGGCGTCTTCGTAGCGGTCTGGCTCGGCAACAAGCGCTGGATCGCCCGCGGCGGGCGGGCCGGAACGGTGGCCGACATCGCTGTCTGGGCGGTGCCCTTCGGCCTCGTCGGCGGCCGGCTCTACCACGTGATCACGGACTACGAGCTGTACTTCAGCCAGGGCCGTGACTGGGTGGACGCCTTCAAGGTGTGGCAGGGCGGCCTCGGCATCTGGGGCGCGATCGCGCTCGGTGCGCTGGGCGCCTGGATCGGCTGCCGCCGCCGGGGCATCCCGCTGCCCGCATACGCCGACGCCGTCGCACCCGGCATCGCCCTCGCGCAGGCCTGCGGCCGCTGGGGCAACTGGTTCAACCAGGAGCTGTACGGCAAGGAGACGCACGTCCCCTGGGCGCTGCACATCACGTCCTCGACGGACGGCCGGGTGCCCGGGTACTACCACCCCACCTTCCTCTACGAGTCCCTGTGGTGCATCGGCGTGGCGGTGCTGGTCATCTGGGCCGACAAGCGCTTCAAGATGGGGCACGGGCGGGCGTTCGCGCTGTATGTCGCGGCGTACTGCGTGGGGCGCGCGTGGATCGAGTACATGCGGGTCGACGACGCGCACCACATCCTCGGGCTGCGGCTGAACGACTGGACCGCGGGGATCGTGTTCCTGCTGGCGGTGACGTACATCGTGGTCTCGGCGAAGAAGCGGCCGGGACGGGAAGCGGTGATCGAGCCGGGCGTGACCGACGGCGCCACTGATGCCTCCGGCGGTGAGAAGGCCTCCGGCGGTGAGGCCCACGTCGAGGCGAAGGACGAGGCGTCCGACGGGGACAAGGACGAGGACGAGGTCAAGGACGAGACCGAGGACGAGGTCAAGGACGACGCCGAGTCGGCCAAGAAGGCCTGAACCGATTGTTCGACGGCGGGTCCCGGTGCGTATGGCACCGGGGCCCGCCGTCTTGGTTCTCGCCGTCGCGGCGGAAGAACGGTCGAGAGTCAGCGGCGGTTCGTCAGGGACAAGGTGCGCTGGGCCGCTGCCACCACCGCCGCGTCGATGAAGCGGCCGTCCGGTAGCGCCTGGGCGCCCTTTTCCCGTGTCGCCGCCTTCACGATCGTCTCCGCCTCCTCGATCTCCCGCTCCGTGGGGAGGTAGGCGCGTTCGATGATCGGGAGCTGGCGGGGGTGGATGGCGGCGCGGCCGAGGAAGCCGAGGGCGCGGCCGTGGGTGCAGGAGGCGGCCAGGCCCTCCAGGTCGCGGATGTCCGGGTGGACCGACTGGGGAGGCGGGGGCAGCCGCGCCGCCCGCGCCGCGACGATCACCCGGGAACGGGACCAGTCGAGACCCGCGTCCTCGCGTACGCCGAGATCGGCGCAGAGATCCGACTCGCCGAGGGAGATGCCGCGCAGGGACGGGTGGGAGGCGGCGATGGCGTAGGCGTGCTCCACGCCGAGCGCCGTCTCCAGCAGGGCGTACAGGGCGGGGGCCGCCCCGGAGACCGAGGCGCGGGCGGTGGCCGCGGCGATGCGGGTCACCTGGGCCGGGGACGTCACCTTGGGCAGCCGTAGACCGGCCAGGCCCGGGAGCGGCGCGATCGCCTCCAGGTCCCGGGCCGCCAGGGGGCCGTCCAGGGCGTTCACGCGGACGTGGACCGGGACGGGCTGGCGGCAGGACAGCAGGTCGGCCGTGGCCTCGCGGGCGTAGGCCTTGCGGTCCGGGGCGACCGCGTCCTCCAGGTCGACGATGACGACGTCCGCGCCGGAGACCAGCGCCTTGGCGACCACGCGGGGGCGGTCGCCGGGCACGTACAGCCAGGTGAGCGGGGTCGGTGACGTCATACGGCACCCTCCTCTCGCAGGGCCGTCAACTCGGCCGCCGTCAGGCCCAGTTCGGTGAGGACCTCCGTCGTGTCCGCGCCGTGCGCACGTCCCGCCCAGCGGATCGCGCCGGGCGTGTCGGAGAGCCGGAAGAGGACGTTCTGCATGCGCAGCGGGCCCAGGTCCGGGTCGTCGAGGGTGGTGACGGTGTCGAGGGCCTGGTACTGCGGGTCGGTCAGCACGTCCCGCACGTCCTGGATGGGGGCGACCGCCGCCTCGGCCTTCTCGAAGGCCGCCAGCACCTCGGTGCGGGTGCGGGCGGCGATCCAGGTGCCGACCGCCTCGTCGAGGACGTCGGCGTGCGCGGCGCGCTCGGCGCCCGTCGCGAACCAGGGCTCGTCGATCAGGTCGGGCCTGCCCACCAGACGCATCAGGCGTTCCGCGACCGACTGGGCCGAGGTGGAGACGGCGACCCAGGTGCCGTCGGCCGTGCGGTAGGCGTTGCGCGGGGCGTTGTTGGCCGAGCGGTTGCCGGTGCGCCGCTGGACGTAGCCGAGCTGGTCGTACCAGGTCGGCTGCGGGCCGAGGACGGTGAGGATCGGCTCGATGATCGCCATGTCGACGACCTGGCCCTCACCGGTGCGGTCGCGGGCGGCGAGGGCCGTCATGACGGCGTACGCCGTCGCCAGACCGGCGATGGAGTCGGCGAGGCCGAACGGCGGCAGCGTCGGCGGGGCGTCGGGCTCGCCGGTGATCGCGGCGAAGCCGCTCATCGCCTCGGCGAGGGTGCCGAAGCCGGGACGGTGGGCGTAGGGGCCGAACTGACCGAAGCCGGTGACGCGGGTGAGGACCAGACGGGGGTTGGCGGCGGAGAGCTCCGGCCAGCCGAGGTCCCATTTCTCCAGGGTGCCGGGGCGGAAGTTCTCGATCAGCACGTCGGCCTCGGCCGCGAGCCGCAGCAGCGTGGCGCGGCCGCCCGGCTTGGACAGGTCGAGGGTGATCGTGCGCTTGTTGCGGCCGAGGATCTTCCACCACAGGCCGATGCCGTCCTTCGACGGGCCGTGGCCTCGCGACGGGTCGGGCTTCCCGGGGTGCTCGACCTTGATCACCTCCGCGCCGAAGTCGCCGAGCATGGTGGCGGCGAGGGGACCGGCGAAGAGGGTGGCGAGGTCGAGGACGCGCACACCGGTGAGCGGGGCGGTGCGGGGGGCGGGGGTCGTGGTCATGACGTGTACTGCGCCTCGATCTCTGAGCGGTACGGCATCGACGCGGAGGCGCCGGGGCGCTGGACGGAGAGGGCGGACGCGGCGGCGGCCCACCTCAGGGCCTCGCGGATCGGCCGTTCCTCGCCGAGGGCCGTGGCGAGCGCGCCGACGAAGGTGTCGCCCGCGCCGGTGGAGTCCACGGTGGTCAGCTGCGGCGCGGGAACGGCGAGGGGTTCGGCGCCGCGCGCGACGTACAGGCTGCCCGCCGCGCCGAGCGTGACGACCACCGCCGGGACGCTGTCCAGCAGGGCGACGGCCGCCTCGACGGCGTCGGTGCGGCCGGTGAGGGTGATCGCCTCGTACTCGTTGGGCACCAACAGGTCGGTGGCGGCGAGGAGTTCGGCCGGCAGGGGCTGGGCGGGGGCGGGGGTGAGGACGGTGCGGACGCCGTTGGCGCGGGCGGCCCGCGCGCCCGCGACGACCGCCGGCATCGGGACCTCCAGCTGGAGCAGCAGGGTGTCGGCGGAGGCGATCAGGGCCTCGTCGCCGGGGGCGAGGTGGTCGACGGTGCCGTTCGCGCCGGGGATCACGACGATCGCGTTGCCGCCCTCGTCGTCGACGACGATGTGGGCGGTGCCGGAGGGGCCCTCGATGGTGCGCAGCAGATCGGTGTCGACACCCATGGGGGTCCCCCCGCCCGAGCGAAGCCGAGGGTGGGGGAGTTCGAGGGTGGCACGCAGCCGGGGGCCGTAGGAGTCGGTGCCGACCGCGCCGATCATCGAGACCGAGGCGCCCGCGTGGGCCGCTGCGATCGCCTGGTTGGCGCCCTTGCCGCCGGGGATCGTGCGGAGCTCCCGTCCCGTCACGGTCTCTCCGCGCTGCGGCGGCTTCTCGACGTAGGTGACGAGGTCCATGTTCGTGCTGCCCAGCACGACGATGTGGGTCATGGGCGGGATGCCTCCCGGTGGGTGAGGTGGGCCAGGGTGTCGAAGCCGATGCCGTTGAAGTCGCCGACGGAGGTGGCGAGCCGGTTCTTGAGGGGGGCCGTCCAGTGGTGGGGGAGCGCGGTGGGGGTGCCGGCGAGGAGGGCGGCGATGCCGCCGGCGGTGGCGCCGTTGCTGTCGGTGTCCCAGCCGCCGCCGACGGCGCGGGAGACGGTGCCGGTGAAGTCGCCGTCGGCATGGGTGAGGGCGGCGGCGATCAGGGCGGTGTTGGGGACGGCGTGGACCCAGTGGTGGGTGTCGCCGTAGGTGGCGTGGAGTTCGTCCACGACGGTGTCGAAGTCGGCGTGCTCGTGGGCGAGTCGGACGGCGTGGCGGATCGCCTCGGACAGCCGGGAGCGGGGTGGGATCACGGTGAGGCCGGTGCGCAGACAGGTGTGGACGTCGTGGGTGCCGGTCGCCGCACACGCGATGGCGGCCGCCGTGAACATCGCCGCGTAGACGCCGTTGGCGGTGTGGGTGAGGGTGGCGTCCGTGTGGGCCTGTTCCGCCGCGGCGGCCGGGTCGCCGGGGTTGGTCCAGCCGTGGACGTCGGCGCGGATGAGGGCGCCGATCCATTCCCGGAAGGGGTTGCGGTGGCGGGCGGTGTGCGGGGGTTCGATGCCGCTGAGGAGGTTGCGGCAGGCGATGCGCTCGGCCGTGAAGGTGCGGCCGGCCGGGAGCTCGTCGAGCCAGAGTCGCGCCACGTCGTCGAGGGTGAAGCGGCGGCCGTGGCGTTGCAGCAGAAGCAGGTTGAGGAGCGGGTAGTTCAGGTCGTCGTCCTCCGGCATGCCGTCGATGTTCTCGGCCAGTGAGGTGGGGGCGGAGCGGCGGTTCCAGGGGTGGGCGCGCAGGAGGTCCTCGGGGACGCCCTTGGCCGTGAAGTACGTGCCGAGGGGCCAGTTGCCGGTGGACCGGGCCAGGCGGCGGATGGCTTCGAGGGGGAGTTTCTCCACGGGCTTGCCCAGGAGGCAGCCGACGGCCCGGCCGAGCCAGGCGGCTTCGAGGCCGGTCGGTGTGGGGGTCAGGTCGCTCACCGGTGCCGGCCAGTCCGGGCACAGGGCTCTGATCGCCGCCAGGTCCGTCGGCTCGTCTTCCGCCAACCGGTCGGGCAGATCGGCGAGTTCGTCGAGCAGGTCCTCCGCGAGTTGTCTCAGGTAGCGCGAGGGCCGGTCGGCGGAGGCGCCCGCCGCGGCCGGGGCGTCCGGGCCGCCCGCCGCCTTCCAGCGCGCGGCGATCGCCGCGGGCTCCCGGCCGTCCAGTCGTGCCTGGTTCAGTTCGTGGCCGAGCAGGTCCTCCGGCTGGACCCAGGTCAGTCGGAGCATCTCAGGCCTCCGATCTCGGTGAAGGCCGACTCGTGGGCCCTGCGGCGGCGCACGTCCCGTTGGAAGATCTCGCGGGTGACGTCGGTCAGGGCCGCGGCCGGCTCCCACAGGTCCAGCCGGCTCGCCTCCGCCACCGTCTTGGACCAGGCCTCCGGGACCGGGGAGCCGAGGGCACCGGCCAGCGCGCCCGCCATCGTCGCGATGGAGTCGCAGTCGCGGCCGTAGTTGACGGCGCCGAGGACCGCGTGCTGGTAGTCGCCGCCGGACACCAGCAACATGCCCAGTGCGACGGGGAGTTCCTCGATCGCGTGGAGGCGGGAGGGGCGGCGTGCGCCGAGGGAGGGCCGGCGGTAGTCGGGGCCCACGGTGTCGTACGGGGTGATCGCCTCGCGGAGGGGGACCAGGGCGGACTCGAAGTCCGTGTGCCGGGCGGCCACTTCGCAGACCTGCTCGATCGCCGTGCGGGTGCCGTCCTTCGCCAGGGAGAGCGCCGCGGCGACGATCGAGTCCGGGCTGGCGTCCGGGGCGCAGGCGGCGGCCACCGCCGCCGCGAAGACGCCCGCCGCCTCCCGTCCGTACGACGACTGGTGGGCGCCCGCGATGTCGATCGCCTCGGCGTAGGCGCCCGGCGGGTTGGCCGCGTTGACCAGGCCGACCGGAGCCATGTACATCGCCGCGCCGCAGTTGACGATGTTCCCGACGCCGGCCTCGCGCGGGTCAGCGTGGGCGTAGTGGAGGCGGGTCACCAGCCACTTCTCGGCGAGGAAGATGCGGTGCAGGGGCAGGGCCTCCTGCTCGAGTTCCGGAATCCAGCGGGAGTTGTTCATCAGGTCCGGGACCAGGTGGTCGGCGATCGCGTAGGCGTCCAGGTGGTCGCGGACGCTCGCGTAGACCCGTACCAGGGCGTGGGTCATCAACGTGTCGTCGGTGACGTGGCCGTCGCCCTTGTGGTACGGCGCGAGGGGGCGGGCCGTACGCCAGGCGTCCCCGTTCCAGGGACCGACGACGCCGTGCACGCGGCCGCCGTGGCGTTCGAGGATCTGGGCGGGGGAGTAGCCCTCGACCGGGCCGCCCAACGCGTCGCCGACCGCGGCGCCCACGAGGGCTCCGGTGATGCGGTCCTCTAGATTCGTTTCTGGGTGTTTGGGCGTCATGCCCCGAATCATCCACCCGGCGGGGCCGGTTGTGCGGCTTCCAGGAGTTCGGCGAGTTCCACGAGGTCGGTACCGGTGAGGCGGGGCAGCGCGCAGCCGGAGAGCGTGCGGCAGGCGTCCCGCCAGCCGGCGGGGATCGACGCGCCGCCGCCCAGCGCGCCGGTCAGGGCGCCCGCCAGCGCGGGGGCGGAGTCGGCGACCCGGGACAGACAGGCCGCGGCCGGTACGGCCTCGGTGATACGGCCCCGGGCGGCGACGGTCAGGGCCAGGGCCACCGGGACCGTCTCGGCCGCCGCGATGCCGTAGCTGTAGACGTGGTCGACGATCTGGTGTTCCAGGAGGGGGACCAGGGCGAAGGCCGACTCGGTGTCGTGGGCCAGCTTCAGGGCGTGGCGGGCGTTGCGGCCGATCTCGGTGCCCTCGGGCAACTGGGCCAGGGCAGCCGAGACGCAGGTCGCCGCGTCCGCGCCTGTCAGGGCGAGGGAGACGGCCGCCGCCATCGCGCGGGCGCCGTGCACCCCGTCGCCGTCCTGGGTGTAGCGGGCGTCGAACTCGGCCAGGTCCGCGGCGAGTCGGGGGTCTCCCCGGTGGGCGACGGCGAGGACGCAGGCCCTGACGCAGGCCGCGTCGTCGAAGTAGTGGGGGTTGTCGTGGCCGGTGGCGGGTGGGCGCAGGCCGGCGGCGAGGTTGCCGAGGCCGGCGCGGACGGAGATGCGGGCGCGGAGGGGGAGCACGGCGGACTCGACCTCGGGGGCGCGCTGCGCAGCCGCGGCCACCTCGGCGGCCAGGGCGTTCCAGGTGAGGTCGATGGCGGCCCTCGTACGGCGTTCCCGGCCGAGGTCGGCGAGGACGGTGTCGTCGCCGGCGCGGAGGAGGGCCTCCGCGGCGAAGGCCGCCCACTCCGCGTCGTCGGAGGGCCCGAGGTGGAGGGGTTCGGGGGGCTGGTTGAGTGCGAGGGGGACGGGGAGGGTGGTCGTGGCGTTGGTCTCGGCGAAGGTGTCGAGTTCGCGGGTCAGGCGCCGGGTCCAGTCGGGCATGCGGGCGGCCCTGTGGCGGGCGGCGGGCCAGCCGGCGGCGTCGCCCGCGGCCAGGCCGAGGAGGAGGCCGACGGTCCTTCGGGCCGGGACGCCGGTGCCCGCCTCGGCTTCGCCTTCGGCGGATCGGTACCCACCCGCGCCACGCGCGCGACTTTCGTCGTCGGATGCGAGTGGCGCCTGCGGGGCGTCCGCGCCGTCGGCGGCCGCGGGTTCGGGACTCCTTGCGGCGATCGTCGGCTCGGTGGTGATCGTGCCCTCGTCCCAAGGGCTCGGTGGCGTCATGGCGTCGCCTCCGACAAGGTCGTCGTCAGCAGGTCGGCCACGTCCAGTACGTGGTGGCCCGCCATCGCCGGCAGGCAGCTTCCCCGTACCGGGCCGATCGCCGCCGCCCACTCCCGCGGGATCTCCGCCTCTCCCCGCGTGGCCCCCGCCAGTGCGCCCGCGACCGCGGCCGTGGTGTCGGCGTCGCGGCCCATGTTCACCGCGGTGAGGACCGCGTCGCGGAAGTCGCCGTCGGCCGCCGCGTACGCACCGAAGGCCAGGGCCACGGCTTCCGGGGCCAGGTCGGTCCAGGGGTAGCCGCCGATGACGACCGCCGAGCGGACCGCCCGTTCGCCGCGGTGGGCCACCGTGACCGCGCGCCGCAGGGAGCGGGCCGTCCAGGAATCGTCGGGGACGACCGCCAGGGCCGAGGCCACCACGGCGGTCGGCGGCGCTCCCGCCATCGCCGCGGCCACCCCGGCCGCCACCGCCTGGCCGCCGTAGATGCCCTCGCCCTCGTGGCTCACCGAGCCGTCGATCGCCGCCAGCCGGGCCGCCTCGGCCGGGCGGCCCGCCGCGAAGACGCCGAAGGGGGCCGCGCGCATGGCCAGACCGTCGCTCCAGGCGTGCCGGTGCTGGGCCGAGATGGGGGCCGCGAGGCCGCGGCGGAGGTTCTGCAGGGTGCCGCGTTCGCTGAAGCCCGCTCCGCGGAAGGGGCCCTCCGCGCGGTCCGCGATCCACTCGTGCCAGGCCGCCTCCACGTGGCCCGGGGTGAGGGCCGAGCCGTGGCGGGCCAGGAGCAGACCGGAGAAGATCGCGTACTCCGTGTCGTCCGTGCCGGCGGGTTCGTCCGTGACGTAGCCGGTGATACGGCCCCAACGGGCCCGGATCTCCGAGGGTTTCAGGTTCTCGGCGGGGGCCCCGAGGGCGTCCCCGACCGCCAGACCGAGCAGTGCGCCGCGTGCGCGTTCGCGGATAGATGCCATACGGGGCCTCTCCGGGAGGGGGTCCGTACAGGGCGCTGAGCCCTTCGTCCGTTCAGGACGCGGAACCCTTTGCGGATGAGTCCCACCATCGGCGGTTGACCCCAGCCTCCAAGGGCTTCATGTCACCCGGTCGACACCGCAAAAGCGCAGGTTAGCCGAGCCTTTCCTTGCTGGCGGACGGGAATACGAAGGCGTAGGTTCCCTGTTGTCGAAGAGTAGACATTGTCCAAAGTTAGCTTTGGCTTAGCTTCCTTGGGGGACCCCCGCTATGGCGATCATCGAGACCGAGGCCACTCTCCACGAGGCGCACCGTGACAACCACACGCACCGGGACGTCAACGGGGGATGGCTGCGGCCGGCCGTGTTCGGGGCCATGGACGGGCTGGTCTCCAACCTCGCGCTGATGACCGGTGTGGCGGGCGGGGCCGTGAGCCCGAGCACCCTCGTGCTGACCGGCCTCGCCGGACTCGCCGCGGGTGCCTTCTCGATGGCCGCCGGAGAGTACACCTCCGTCGCCTCCCAGCGCGAGCTGGTCGAGGCCGAGCTGGCCGTGGAGCGTGCCGAGCTGCGCAAGCATCCGGCCGACGAGGAGGCCGAGCTCGCCGCGCTGTACGAGGCCCGGGGGGTCGAGCCCGCGCTGGCCCGCGAGGTCGCCCGGCAGCTGTCGAAGGACCCGGAGCAGGCCCTGGAGATCCACGCCCGCGAGGAGCTCGGGATCGACCCGAGCGACCTGCCCTCCCCGCTCGTCGCCGCCGTGTCGTCGTTCGGCTCCTTCGCGCTGGGCGCCCTGCTGCCCGTACTGCCGTATCTGCTCGGTGCGACCGCGCTGTGGCCGGCTCTGCTGCTCGCGCTGTTCGGGCTGTTCGGCTGCGGTGCGGTGGTGGCCCGGGTGACCGCGCGGAGCTGGTGGTACAGCGGGCTGCGGCAGCTCGCCCTGGGTGGTGCCGCGGCGGGTGTGACGTACGCCCTGGGCAGCTTCTTCGGAACGGCCGTAGGATAGGGCGGCTGGTACTTATGCGTCGGACCGCATAAGTACCCGTTACTCGCTGGTTTCGAATGCTTAACCACCGGGCATGAGCCGTAAGCGCTGTGGGCAATGAAGCCTGCCGCGCACTCGCGGGAAGGGCGACGCAGCCCTCCCCGCCTTTCGGGTCGACGGACACCGATCTGTCCCGTTCGGCCCCCCATAGCCTCCACCGCAGGCGCGGCACCCGCTCCGCAGCCGCGCGGTGTCCGCATGTTGGAACGGTCTATCCCGGTTCCCGAGAACCGCTCCATCATGTAACCTGCACGAAATTTTGCACTCCGCAGAGGGCCAACGTCGTCCCTCGGCAATCTGCATGCCACTTGAGACGACGACGGGAGAGCCGATGCGTACGCCGCGCCAGCCGTCCCAGCATTCCGCGAATGGCCAGAACTGGTCCTTCATGGATGCTCGCCCTGCTGCGCAGGGTATGTACGACCCCCGCTTCGAGCGCGACGCGTGCGGCGTCGGCTTCGTGGCCACCCTCACCGGCGAGGCGTCCCACAACCTGGTCGAACAGGCCCTGACCGTCCTGCGCAACCTGGAGCACCGCGGTGCCACCGGCTCGGAGCCGGACTCCGGCGACGGCGCCGGCATCCTCTCCCAGGTGCCCGACGCCTTCTTCCGCGAGGTGGCCGGATTCGAACTGCCCGCGGCGGGCGGCTACGCCGTCGGCATCGCCTTCCTGCCCGAGGACGGGCTCGCCGAGGCCGTCTCACAGATCGAGACGATCGCCGCCGACGAGGGCCTCACCGTGCTCGGCTGGCGCGAGGTCCCGGTCGCCCCCGAACTGCTCGGTGCCACCGCCCGTTCGACGATGCCCGCCTTCCGGCAGATCTTCGTCACGGACGGCGCGTCGCAGGGCATCACCCTCGACCGCAAGGCGTTCGCGCTGCGCAAGCGCGCCGAGCGCGAGGTCGGCGTCTACTTCCCGTCGCTGTCGGCCCGCACCATCGTCTACAAGGGCATGCTGACCACCGGCCAGCTGGAGCCCTTCTTCCCGGACCTGTCCGACCGCCGTTTCGCCTCGGCCATCGCCCTGGTCCACTCGCGCTTCTCCACGAACACCTTCCCGTCGTGGCCGCTCGCGCACCCCTACCGCTTCGTCGCGCACAACGGTGAGATCAACACCGTCCAGGGCAACCGCAACTGGATGCGCGCCCGCGAGTCCCAGCTCGTCTCCGACCTGTTCGGCGACAAGGGCCTGGAGCGCGTCTTCCCGATCTGCACGCCGGACGCCTCCGACTCCGCGACCTTCGACGAGGTGCTCGAACTCCTGCACCTGGGCGGTCGTTCGCTGCCGCACTCCGTGCTGATGATGATCCCGGAGGCGTGGGAGAACCACGACTCCATGGACCCGACCCGGCGTGCCTTCTACCAGTTCCACTCCACGATGATGGAGCCCTGGGACGGCCCGGCCTGCGTCACCTTCACCGACGGCACCCAGGTCGGCGCGGTCCTCGACCGCAACGGCCTGCGCCCCGGCCGCTACTGGGTCACCGACGACGGCCTCGTCGTCCTCGGCTCCGAGGTCGGCGTCCTCGACATCGACCCGGCCAAGGTCGTCCGCAAGGGCCGCCTGCAGCCCGGCCGCATGTTCCTCGTCGACACCGCCGAGCACCGCATCATCGAGGACGACGAGATCAAGGCCGGCCTCGCCGCCGAGCACCCGTACGCCGAGTGGCTCGAGGCCGGGGAGATCGAACTCTCCGACCTGCCCGAGCGCGAGCACATCGTGCACACGCACGCCTCGGTCACCCGCCGCCAGCAGACCTTCGGCTACACCGAGGAAGAGCTGCGCGTCATCCTGGCGCCGATGGCCAAGGCCGGTGCCGAGCCCATCGGTTCGATGGGCACGGACTCCCCGATCGCCGCGCTGTCCTCGCGCCCGCGCCTGCTCTTCGACTACTTCACCCAGCTGTTCGCGCAGGTCACCAACCCGCCGCTGGACGCGATCCGCGAGGAGCTCGTCACCTCGCTGCGCTCCTCCCTGGGCCCGCAGGGCAACCTGCTCGACCCGACGGCCGCCTCCTGTCGCTCGGTCACCCTGCCCTTCCCGGTGATCGACAACGACGAGCTGGCCAAGCTCATCCACATCAACGCCGACGGCGACATGCCCGGCTTCAAGGCCGCGACGCTCTCCGGCCTGTACCGGGTCTCCGGCGGCGGCGACGCCCTCGCCGCCCGCATCGAGGAGATCTGCGCCGAGGCCGACGCGGCCATAGACAACGGCGCCCGCCTGATCGTGCTGTCGGACCGCCACTCCGACGCCGAGCACGCGCCGATCCCCTCGCTGCTGCTGACCGCGGCCGTCCACCACCACCTCATCCGCACCAAGCAGCGCACCCACGTGGGCCTGCTGGTCGAGGCCGGCGACGTCCGCGAGGTCCACCACGTGGCCCTGCTCATCGGCTACGGCGCCGCGGCCGTGAACCCCTACCTGGCGATGGAGTCGGTCGAGGACCTGGTCCGCGCCGGCACCTTCCTGTCGGACATCGAGGCCGAGCAGGCCATCCGCAACCTGATCTACGCCCTCGGCAAGGGCGTACTGAAGGTCATGTCCAAGATGGGCATCTCGACCGTCGCCTCCTACCGCGGCGCCCAGGTCTTCGAGGCCGTCGGTCTCGAGGACGCCTTCGTCGAGAAGTACTTCAACGGCACGGCCACCAAGATCGGCGGCGTCGGCATCGACGTCATCGCCAAGGAGGTCGCCGCCCGCCACGCCAAGGCCTACCCGGCCTCCGGCATCGCCCCCGCGCACCGCGCCCTCGACATCGGCGGCGAGTACCAGTGGCGCCGCGAGGGCGAGCCGCACCTGTTCGACCCGGAGACGGTCTTCCGCCTCCAGCACTCCACGCGCTCCGGCCGCTACGACATCTTCAAGAAGTACACCGAGCGGGTGAACGAGCAGTCCGAGCGCCTGATGACGCTGCGCGGCCTGTTCGGCTTCAAGTCGGACCGGCAGCCGATCTCCATCGACGAGGTCGAGCCGGTCTCCGAGATCGTCAAGCGGTTCTCGACCGGCGCCATGTCCTACGGCTCCATCTCGCGCGAGGCGCACGAGACCCTCGCCATCGCCATGAACCAGCTGGGCGGCAAGTCCAACACCGGTGAGGGCGGCGAGGACGCGGACCGCCTGTACGACCCGGCCCGCCGGTCCGCCATCAAGCAGGTCGCCTCCGGCCGCTTCGGCGTCACCAGCGAGTACCTGGTCAACGCGGACGACATCCAGATCAAGATGGCGCAGGGCGCCAAGCCCGGCGAGGGCGGCCAGCTGCCCGGCCACAAGGTCTACCCGTGGGTCGCCAAGACGCGTCACTCGACGCCGGGCGTGGGCCTGATCTCCCCGCCGCCGCACCACGACATCTACTCCATCGAGGACCTGGCCCAGCTGATCCACGACCTGAAGAACGCGAACCCGCAGGCGCGGATTCACGTCAAGCTGGTCTCCGAGGTCGGCGTCGGCACGGTCGCCGCGGGTGTCTCCAAGGCCCACGCGGACGTCGTGCTGATCTCCGGCCACGACGGCGGCACGGGCGCCTCCCCGCTGACCTCGCTCAAGCACGCGGGCGGCCCCTGGGAGCTCGGTCTCGCCGAGACCCAGCAGACCCTGCTGCTCAACGGCCTGCGCGACCGGATCGTGGTCCAGACGGACGGCCAGCTCAAGACCGGCCGTGACGTCGTCATCGCCGCGCTGCTGGGTGCCGAGGAGTTCGGTTTCGCGACCGCGCCGCTCGTCGTCTCCGGCTGCGTCATGATGCGCGTCTGCCACCTGGACACCTGCCCGGTCGGCATCGCCACCCAGAACCCGGTCCTGCGCGACCGCTTCTCCGGCAAGGCCGAGTACGTCGTCAACTTCTTCCAGTACATCGCCCAGGAGGTCCGCGAGATCCTCGCCGAGCTCGGCTTCCGCACCATCGAGGAGGCCGTCGGCCACGCCGAGGCGCTCGACGTGACCCGCGCGGTGAACCACTGGAAGGCGCAGGGCCTGGACCTGGAGCCGCTGTTCCACGTGCCCGAGCTGCCCGAGGGCGGGGTGCGCCACCAGCTGATCGAGCAGGACCACGGTCTGGCGAAGGCGCTCGACAACGAGCTGATCAGGCTCGCCGCCGACGCGCTGGCCGCGGACTCCGCGACCGACGCCCAGCCGGTGCGCGCCCAGGTCGCGATCCGCAACATCAACCGCACGGTCGGCACCATGCTCGGCCACGAGGTGACGAAGAAGTTCGGTGGCGCGGGCCTGCCCGACGACACCATCGACATCACCTTCACCGGTTCCGCGGGCCAGTCCTTCGGCGCCTTCCTCCCGCGCGGTGTCACGCTGCGTCTGGAGGGCGACGCCAACGACTACGTCGGCAAGGGCCTCTCCGGCGGCCGCGTGATCGTGCGCCCCGACCGGGCCGCCGATCACCTCGCCGAGTACTCGACGATCGCGGGCAACACCATCGCCTACGGCGCGACCGGCGGCGAGCTGTTCCTGCGCGGTCGTACCGGTGAGCGGTTCTGTGTCCGCAACTCCGGTGCGCTGGTGGTCTCCGAGGGCGTGGGCGACCACGGCTGCGAGTACATGACCGGCGGTCACGCGGTCGTGCTCGGCCCGACGGGCCGGAACTTCGCGGCCGGCATGTCCGGCGGCATCGCCTACGTGATCGACCTCGACCGCGACAACGTCAACGTCGGCAACGTCGACGCCGTCGAGGCGCTGGACGACACCGACAAGCAGTGGCTGCACGACGTCGTGCGCCGGCACCAGGAGGAGACCGGCTCCACGGTCGCCGAGAAGCTGCTGGCCGAGTGGGACACCGCCGTGGACCGCTTCAGCAAGATCATCCCCAGCACGTACAAGGCAGTGCTCGCCGCCAAGGACGCCGCCGAGCAGGCGGGACTCTCCGAGTCCGAGATCACCGAGAAGATGATGGAGGCGGCGATCAATGGCTGACCCGAAGGGCTTTCTGAACCACGGCCGCGAGGTCGCCAAGTCCCGTCCCGTCGAGGAGCGCGTCAAGGACTGGAACGAGGTCTACGTCCCCGGCTCCCTGCTGCCGATCATCAGCAAGCAGGCCGGCCGGTGCATGGACTGCGGCATCCCGTTCTGCCACAACGGCTGTCCGCTGGGGAACCTGATCCCCGAGTGGAACGACTACGCCTACCGCGAGGACTGGACGGCGGCCTCCGAGCGCCTGCACGCCACGAACAACTTCCCGGAGTTCACGGGCCGTCTGTGCCCGGCTCCGTGCGAGTCGGCGTGCGTGCTCGGCATCAACCAGCCGGCTGTCACCATCAAGAACGTCGAGGTCTCGATCATCGACAAGGCGTGGGACGCCGGCACCGTCGCCGCGCAGATCCCCGAGCGCCTGTCGGGCAAGACCGTCGCCGTCATCGGCTCGGGCCCGGCCGGCCTGGCCGCCGCCCAGCAGCTGACCCGGGCGGGCCACACGGTCGCCGTGTACGAGCGGGCCGACCGCATCGGCGGTCTGCTGCGCTACGGCATCCCCGAGTTCAAGATGGAGAAGCGGCACATCAACCGCCGTATCGAGCAGATGCGCGCGGAGGGCACCCGCTTCCGTACCGGCGTCGAGATCGGCCGCGACCTCAAGGCGACCGATCTGAAGAAGCGGTACGACGCGGTCGTCATCGCCGCCGGTGCCACCACCGCCCGTGATCTCCCCGTCCCCGGGCGGGAGTTGAAGGGCATCTACCAGGCGATGGAGTACCTGCCGCTGGCCAACAAGGTCCAGGAGGGCGACTACGTCACCTCCCCGATCTCGGCCGAGGGCAAGCACGTCGTGGTCATCGGCGGTGGCGACACCGGCGCCGACTGCGTGGGCACCGCCCACCGCCAGGGCGCGGCCTCCGTCACCCAGCTGGAGATCATGCCCCGCCCGGGCGAGGAGCGGAACAACGTCACCCAGCCGTGGCCCACGTTCCCGATGCTGTACAAGGTGACGTCCGCGCACGAGGAGGGCGGCGAGCGGGTCTACTCCGTCTCCACGACCCACTTCGAGGGCGACGAGGACGGCAACGTCCAGTGGCTGCACCTCTCCGAGGTGGAGTTCATCGAGGGCAGGCTGACCCCGAAGCCGGGCACCGAGCGCAAGATCCCGGCCCAGCTGGTGACGCTGGCCATGGGCTTCACCGGCACCGACCGGGAGAACGGCCTGGTCGAGCAGTTCGGCCTGGAGCTCGACGAGCGCGGCAACATCGCCCGCGACGCCGACTTCCAGACCAACGTGCCGGGCGTCTTCGTCGCCGGTGACGCCGGCCGCGGCCAGTCGCTCATCGTGTGGGCGATCGCCGAGGGCCGCTCCGCCGCCCGCGGCTGTGACCGCTTCCTGACCGGTGCCAGCGACCTGCCGGCCCCGATCCGCCCGACGGACCGCGCCCTGATGGTCTGACGGTCCGTCACAAGAACGTCCCGCACAAAGGCGTGCGGAACACTGACGGCGCTTGCCCAGTCCCCGACCGGACTCAGGGCAGGCGCCGTCGCCTTTTCTCAGCCCGAACTCGCCTTCAGGCCATCGAACTTCACGGTGGCGTCCTCGGTGTACGCCCCCACCCTGCCCCGGTTGTAGGGCCGTTCGGTGTCCGTGAACGTCACCAGTGGCTTGCCGCCCACCGACACCGACAGCACCGCGGCCCGCTGCTCGACCGTCACGTCGTACCACCGGCCGACCGGATACGGCGTCCGGCCCGTGGCGAGGAACCGCTGGCCGCCCGGATACGCGGGGTCCCGCTTGCCGAGCTCCCAGCCGTTCGGCTTGAGGGTGATGTAGTAGAAGTGCTCCGGGTCGGTGTACGCCCAGACCAGCCACGGCACTTCCCACGGGTTCGGCCTGGGGGAGCGCAGCTGCTTCACCGTCCGCATCCGTGCCTCGTACGTCACGTCCGTGTAGGAGGCGGTGGTCACCACCAGGCCGGCGTGCGTGGTCCCCGGGTCCTCGGCGGTCATGGGGGAGAGGGACAGTGACGAGTCGTCACCGACGTTCCGGCCCATGCCGTTGAAGACCGACAGCCAGCGGCCGTGGGTCGTGCCGTCGACCCACGGCCTCGGCGGCGGGGAGCCGTCGCCCTGGCACCGGCTCACGGTGATCGCGACGACCGCGGCCAGCCCGAGAGCCAGTGCCAGCCTGGTGACGGTACGGCCCCTGCGCGTCATGCCGTCGAGTATGGCCCGGACGCCGTGAGCCCGACGGGGACATCGGCCGCGAAGTCCTCGGCCAGCTGCGCCAGGATGCGGGCGGCGGCCCGGCCGTCGCCGAAGGGGTTGCCCGCGCTCGCCATCTTCCGGTACTCGGCCGGGTCGTCGAGGAGCTGGACGGCGTTGCCGACGACGGCCTCCGGGTCGGTGCCGATCAGCCGGGCCGCGCCCGCCTCCACCGCCTCGGGCCGCTCGGTGGTCGTCCGCAGCACCAGCGCCGGCTTGCTCAGGCTCGGGGCCTCCTCCTGGATGCCGCCGGAGTCGGTGAGGACCAGGTCGCACTCGGCGAGCGTGGCGGCGAAGTCCAGGTAGCCGAGGGGCTCGACGAGCCGGATGCCGGCGTGCCCCTCGAGCTCGGGCAGCAGGGCGTCGCGCACGGCCGGGCTCTTGTGCAGCGGCAGCACGATCTCGACGTCCCCGCGCGCCGCGAGCCGGGTCAGCGCCCTGCCCATGCCGCGCATCCGCTCGCCCTGGTTCTCCCGGCGGTGCAGGGTGACCAGGACGCGTTTGGCGCCGGTGCGGAACGCCGAGGTGCCGTTGCCCTCGGCCAGCACCCACAGCAGGTTGTCGATGACCGTGTTGCCGGTGGTGAACACCTGCTCCGGCGCGACCCCTTCGTCCGTCAGGTGCCGGGCGGCGGCCGGGGTCGGCGCGAAGTGCCAGCGGGTCATCCGGCTGATCAGGCAGCGGTTGAGCTCCTCCGGGAACGGGTTGTCCAGGACGCCGGTGCGCAGCCCGGCCTCCACGTGGGCGACCGGGATCTTCTCGTAGAAGGCGGCCAGCGCCCCCGCGAGCGCGGTCGTGGTGTCCCCCTGCACGACGACCAGGTCCGGCCGGTGTTCCCGCATGACCTCGCCGAGCTCCCGCACGAGCCGGGCGGTCAGGTCGGACAGCTGCTGGCGGCTGCGCATGACGTCGAGCGCGATGCGGGCGTCGACGCGCAGCATGCCGAGCATCTGGTGGAGCATCTCGCGGTGCTGGCCGGTGGTGACGACGATCGGCTCGAACTGCGGGCTCGCGGCCATCGCCCGCGCCACGGGCGCCAGTTTGATCGCTTCCGGCCGGGTGCCGAGCACGAGCATGGCGCGTACGGGCACGGCTGACGGGTGAGTGGACATGGGTGCCCCCCTTGGGCGTGCGCGGTCGCAGCGGTGGACCGCGTGATGAGAGGTGGTGCGTGATGAGAGATGAGGACCCGCGCGGGTGCCGGCGCGGCCTGAACGTCCTCGGGTGCGGCCGCGTTCGTTACGCGGCCTCAAGGTGCGTGGGTACGGCCGCGGTTCAGGTACGGGCCGTCTTCAGCCAGCCCCGCTGGCCGGTGAGCATCCGCCAGAAGCCCCACCAGCCCGCCGCGAACCAGATGTAGCCGTAGAGGACGAAGACATGGGCGATCAGCACCGAGCGCACGAGTCCGAGGTCCCGCTCACGCTTGGCGTACACGAAGCCGTACGCGTAGGCGGTGGTGAACGACAGCAGATACGGGCCCAGCAGCCACATGGGCGACACCAGCGGGTGGCCGACCTGGACGGAGGCCACGGTGGTGGCGCCCAGAGCGACGAGGAACGACACCGGCAGCAGCGAGGTGAGCAGGATCAGCACCGGGCTGGAGAGGTGGTACAGCAGGTCCAGCGCGGCCCGGGTCGGCACGTCCCTGAGGATGAGCGGGACGAGCCCGGCCGACTGCAGATGCCCCTGGAACCAGCGGGAGCGCTGGCGCACCAGGCGGCGCAGGCTGAGCACGGCCTGCTGGGAGACCGCGGCGGTGGTGCAGTGCTGGTTGGTCCAGCCCTTGGCGATCAGCCGGACGCCGAGATCGAGGTCCTCGGTGAGGCTGTCGCTCCACGGACCGTCGCCGTCCAGGGTGTCCAGCGCGGCGAGCCGCATGAACTGGCCGTTGCCGCCCATGCCCACGCTGCCGATGAAGCGGCGCGCGCTCTGGAAGACATCGCCGTAGACGACGAACTCCATGTCCTGCATGCGGGCGAGCAGTCCGAGGTGGCGGTTGTACATCCGCACGCAGACCTGGACCGCGCCCGTCGCCGGGTCGTCGAAGTACGGGTCGACCGACTGCATGATGTGCGGATCGAGCCGCCCGTCGGCGTCGACCACGCAGAGGATCACGTCCTCGGGAGCGCGGCCGTCGAGCAGCCCGGATTCCCTGATGTACCGCACGCCGTCGTTGAGCGCGGCGCCTTTACCGCGGCGCGCGTTCGGCGGATTGCGCCGGTGCAGTCGGACCAGTTCCGGATCGGCGGCCAGGGCTATCTCGGAAGTTCGGTCGTCCGAGCCGTCATCGATCACCAGTGCCATGAAATTGCGGCCGGGAAGTGACGTGATGCGCGCCAGGCTTTCCGAAAGGACTTTCTCCTCGTTGAGACAGGCGAGCAGATATATGTAGAAGCGCTCTCGCCGGTCGATCCGAGAACGGCGAATTCTGCGTCTCGAGAGCACGAATAGGCTCGTGTTGTAACAGCCGGCGGCCACGATCAAAGCGATGCTCGACCATAGCAGCAGTTCAATGATCATGACTGCTCCAGGCTTCCAGCTGCGCTTTCAGCGCCTGGCGGCGCAGTCGTATCCGGGCCAGCAGGATCACACATGCCGTCAGGCAATAGAACAGAAATCCGGCCCCGGCTGCGGCTTGTAGTGTTTTGGCCAGAGGTAGCCCTGGAATGGCTTCCGGCGCGGCCATCGCCCCTGCAAGAGGCAGCAGTGCCCCCAGGGCGGGTCGTCCGTACACGTTGTCCCCCCATATTTGAACGCGCGTCCCCATCGCGCGAAAGTGAACCTAGCAGATGTCCAGGGCGGGTCAGAACACTATTCAGAAAAAGGACATGTCCGATCTTCCAGTAGGGTCTGATGGCACTGCTGGAATTCACTCTTCGGCCCATTGACACCTTTGTCGGTCCGCCGTGAGAATCAGTGGCTTCCTGCAAGAAAAACCTTTGCCAAGAATCGGCAAAGTGGGGGGAACAACCGTGAGATCAATGATTCACCGCCGCAGGCGACGAGGCTCGAAGCTCTCCGTGCTTCTGCTGCTCGTCGCCGCCCTGGTCAGCGGCACCTTCCTGGCCGTGGGGGCCCAGGGGGCGCAGAACGCGGGCCGGGGGCACGGCCATGGACACGAGGCCGTGGGCGCCGGGTCCGGGCTCGGTCACGTCGACCTCAAGGGCTGGGCGAGCGCCCAGATCAAGGCCGACAAGGCGCGGCACGACAAGCCGCATCCGAAGGCGCCGGCGGCCGCCGGCCCGTCGCTGTCCACCCAGCTGACCACCGTCGGACCGGTCCGCGCGGCGAAGGCCGTGACCCGGCAGACGACGCTGCTGAAGCCCGCGGACGCGGCCGCAGACCCGAGCGCCCTCGTGCTCTACGACACGGCGGGCCCGTACGGGCAGTTGGGCGAGCTGTACGCCATGGCCGCCGCCAACCTGGCCGGTCACTTCGGCAGCGTGACCGCCAAGCCCGTCCAGCAGTACACCGCCCGCATGATCGACTCCTACTCGGCCGTGATCTACATCGGCTCGACCTACTACGGCGGCGGCATCCCGGACGCCGTGCCGGCCGCGTTCTACTCGGACGTGGCCGCGAGCGCCAAGCCGGTGATCTGGATGGGCGCCAACATCTGGAACATGGCCAACGCGACGGGCGTGGCCGCCTTCACGCAGAAGTACGGCTGGGACCCGACGACGTCGTACTACGAGGACGGCGGCTCGGTCGGCACCGTGACGCAGGTGACGTACAAGAACCAGGCCCTGACCCGGAAGATCCCGGCGGGCCAGGACGGCGGTGTGCTGCGCCCCAACGTCCTCACCGGTACCGGCTATCCGGCGGTCACCACGCTCGCCCAGGGCCTGGACTCGTCCAACGGCCACACCTTCGGATGGGCCGTGCGCTCCTCGAACCTCACCTACATCGGTGAGATCCCGTTCGCCTACGTCTCCGAGAGCGACCGCGTGGTCGCCTTCGAGGACCTCCTCTTCGACGCCCTCGCGCCGGCCACCGCCGAGCGGCACCGCGCGATGGTGCGCCTGGAGGACATCAGCCCCGAGGCGGACCCGGCACAGCTGAAGGCGATGGCCGACTACCTCAAGTCGCAGAACATCCCCTACGGCATCAACGTGATCCCCGTCTACACCGACCCCAACGGCACCTACAACAACGGCGTCCCGCAGACGATCACGCTCTCGCAGCGCCCGCAGGTGGTCAGCGCCCTGAAGTACATGCTCGCCAGGGGCGCGGTCCTGATGGACCACGGCTACACGCACCAGTACGGCAAGGTCGCCAACCCCTACAACGGCGTCACGGGCGACGACTTCGAGTTCTACCGGGCGCACGTCGACTCGGCGGACAACGTCGTCTACGACGGCCCGGTCGCCGAGGACTCCGCCCTCTGGGCGCAGGCCCGGGTGACCAGCGCGCTCCTCGAGTTCACCAAGGCGGGCCTGCCGAAGCCGACGCTGTGGACCACCCCGCACTACGCCGGCTCGGCCGCCGACTACAAGGTGTTCAGCTCCAACTTCTCGGCCCGTCTTGAGCGTTCGCTGTACTTCTCCGGGACGCTCAGCGGCAACTCGGCCGGTGCGAACACCTTCATCGGCCAGTTCTTCCCGTACGTGGTGAAGGACGTCTACGGCACCAAGGTGCTGCCCGAGAACATCGGCAACTACGAACCGGAGGCCTTCAACAACCACCCGGCGCGGCTGCCCGCCGACCTCGTCGCCTCGGCCAAGGCCAACCTGGCCGTCCGGGACGGGTTCGCGAGCTTCTTCTACCACCCGTACTACGCGCTCCAGCCGTTGAAGGACACCATCGACGGCATCAAGGCCCTGGGCTACACCTTCGTCAGCCCGAGCGGCCTGTGAGGGCGAACGCCCCGAAGAGGAGGACCGTCGCCGCAGCCGCGGTGGCGGTCCTCCTCGCCGCGACGGGGTGCACGACGAACGGCGGGGCCGCCAAGGGCAACGGCGGTTCCGGCAGGGGCAGTTCGGTCATGCGCGGCATCACCCTGCCCTCCTGGTACCGCACCGACTACGACAGCCCGGCCGCCGACCGCTATCTGCGCGGCATCCGGGCCACCGGCGCCGAATGGGTCACCTTCACCCCGACCTGGTACCAGAAGCACCACACCGACGACTCCCTGCACACCACCGAGGAGACCGCGAGCGACGGCAGCCTGCGCCGGATCGTGCGCCGCGCCCACGCGCTCGGCCTGAAGGTGATGATCAAGCCGCACGTCGACCTGCCGGGCGACGAGGACCGCGCCGACATCCGGCCCCGCGACCGCGCCGCCTGGTTCACCTCGTACCGCCGCTTCATCACCCACTACGCCGATCTGGCCGCCGACACCGGTACCGAACGCCTCGCGGTGGGCACCGAACTCGCCGGTGTCTCCGGTGACCGCGCCGACTGGCGGTCGGTCATCCGGGCCGTCCGCGACCACTACGACGGCCCGCTGACCTACGCCGCCAACTACGACGAGTACCGCCGGATCCACTTCTGGAAGGACCTCGACCTCATCGGCGTCGACGCCTACTGGCCGCTGTCCGCCAGACCGACCACCGACCCGGCACGCCTGAGCCGCGCCTGGAAACCGATCAAGGACGAGCTCGCCGCGTACGCGCACGCACAGAACCGGCGGATCCTGTTCACCGAGGCCGGGTACGTCAGCCAGCGCGGAGCCACGACCGCCCCGTACTCGTGGACGGTCAGCCATGACCCCGCGCCCGCCGAACAGGCCGCCGCCTACCGGGCGTTGCTGGACTCCTTCACCGGTGCGCGCTGGTGGGCAGGGGTGTGCTGGTGGATGTGGGACGACTGGCCGGACAGCGGCGAGACACCGGTGAAGCTCGCCTACACGCCTCGCGGAAAGCCGGCCGAGGAGGTGCTGCGGGAGGAGTGGGGGCCCTGAGCCGAACGCTCAGATCGTCAGCTCCGCGACCTTCGCCATCGCCAGGATCACCAGCAGCGCCAGCAGGGCGAGGCAGGCACCGACCTGGACGAGGGTGCGGCGGCTGTCGCGCGGGGCGTAGGCGTACGCCAGTGTCACCACGCCGCCCGCCAGCAGACCGCCGAGGTGCCCCTGCCAGGAGGTGAGCCACGCCGAGATCACCAGCCACAGCAGCAGGCCCGCCATGAAGCGGTTGACGGCGTCCATGTCGGCGCCCAGGCGCCGGGCCATGACGTAGTAGGCGGCCCCGAGCCCGAAGATCGCGCCGGACGCGCCCAGCGTGGGCGTGGTCGGCGCGATCAGCAGGACGAGGACCGAACCGCCCAGCGCCGACAGCAGGTACAGGGCGAGGTAGCGGACCCGGCCGAGCTGCATCTCGACCACCCGGCCGATGTTCCACAGCGACACCATGTTCATCACGATGTGCAGGATCCCGAACGTGCCGTCGGTGGGCGGCAGATGCAGGAACGCTCCGGTCAGCAGGCGGTACCACTCGCCGTGGGCGACGCCCTCGGGGAGGTAGCCGGCGGGCACGGTGCCCAGCATGTCGAACCGGTCCACGATCGACGGCCGCACCATCTCGCCCAGATACGCCAGCACGTTCAGCGCGATCAGCACGTACGTCACTGTCGGCGCCGAGGTGACGCGGCCGCCGAACGCCGTACGGGCCTGCCGTACCGACCGGGCCCCCTCCCGCACGCACTCCGGGCACTGGTGGCCGACGGCCGCCTCCCGCATGCAGTCGGGGCAGATGTAACGGTCGCAGCGGGTGCAGCGGACGTGGGACTCCACCTTGGGATGGCGGTAGCAGGTGGTGACGGCGGACTCGGACTCCACGGCCGGCTCCTCGGAAGCGCAACGGGACGGATGGTGAGCCGGTGGGGTCGGCGGCGAACAAAATAACGAACGGATGTGACGGATGGGAGAGTAGGGGCCATGGTTGCGATCAGTCTGAAGAAGGTCGAGGAGACCGCCCCCGCCCTGGTCAGCCTCTACAAGAGCGCCGGGGTGTCGCTCGAGAAGCACGGGCTGGGCGGGCTGCGGGCCGCGGTGTACCTCGTGGTCGACTACTCGGGGTCGATGAAGCCGTACTACAAGGACGGCAGTGTGCAGGCCCTCGCCGACCGGGTGCTCGGCCTGTCCGCGCACCTCGACGACGACGGGCGGGTGCCGGTCGTCTTCTTCTCGACGGACGTCGACGCCGAGACCGACATCGCGCTCGCCGGCCACCGGGGCCGGATCGACGAGATCGTGGCCGGACTCGGGCACATGGGCAAGACCAGCTACCACCTGGCCATGGACGCGGTCATCGACCACTACCTCGACAGCGGCTCGACCCACCCCGCCCTGGTCGTCTTCCAGACCGACGGCGGCCCGATCAACAAGCTCGCCGCCGAGCGGTATCTGTGCAAGGCGGCCCGGCTCCCGCTGTTCTGGCAGTTCGTGGGCTTCGGGGACCCGGGCAGCAAGCAGTTCGACTTCCTGCGCAAGCTCGACGAGCTGGCGGTGCCGCACAAGCGGGTGGTGGACAACGCCGGGTTCTTCCACGCGGGGGCGGATCCGCGGAAGGTGTCGGACGCGGAGCTGTACGACCGGCTTGTGGCCGAGTTCCCGAAGTGGCTGGTGGCCGCCCGGGACCTGGGGATCCTGCCGCCGGTCTGAACCGCACCGTTGGCCCGGCGGGGCCGGGCGTGCCACCCTGAGGATGATCCGACGGGGAGGCGACGAACGTATGGACGGCGCACGTGCGGACAACGACAGGGCTTCCGGCGGCCGGGGGCCCGCGAGCAAGGGCGAGAAGGTCGCCGACTGGGCCGACGGGCGGCTCGGTCTCTACGCGCTGGCCAAGGCCAACATGCGCAAGGTCTTTCCGGACCACTGGTCCTTCATGCTCGGCGAGGTCTGCCTCTACAGCTTCATCATCCTGATCCTCACCGGTGTCTACCTGACCCTGTTCTTCGAGCCCAGCGGAGTCGAGGTCGTCTACCACGGCTCGTACGTGCCGCTGAACGGCGTCAGCATGACCCGGGCGTACGAGTCCACGCTCGACATCAGCTTCGACGTGCGCGGCGGACTGCTGATCCGGCAGATCCACCACTGGGCGGCGCTGGTCTTCGTCACCGGCATGCTGGTGCACATGATGCGGGTGTTCTTCACCGGCGCCTTCCGCAAGCCCCGCGAGGTCAACTGGCTGTTCGGCTGGACCCTGCTGATGCTCGGCATCATCACCGGCCTGACCGGCTACTCGCTCCCCGACGACCTGCTCTCCGGCACCGGCATCCGCTTCGCCGACGGCGCGATCCTGTCGATCCCGATCGTCGGGACGTACCTGTCGATGTTCCTGTTCGGCGGCGAGTTCCCGGGCCACGACATCATCTCGCGGCTCTTCCCGGTCCACGTCCTGCTGCTGCCCGGGCTGATGCTGGGACTCGTGGTCGCCCACCTGATCCTGGTCTTCTACCACAAGCACACCCAGTACCCGGGGCCCGGACGCGACGAGAAGAGCGTGGTCGGCATGCCCTTCCTGCCGGTCTACATGGCCAAGGCGGGCGGCTTCTTCTTCCTCGTCTTCGGCGTGCTGGCGGTCATGGGCGGCATCGCGAGCATCAACCCCGTGTGGGCCTTCGGGCCCTACCGCCCGGACCTCGTCACCACGGGCGCCCAGCCCGACTGGTACCTCGGCTTCTCCGAGGGCCTGATCCGGGTGATGCCGGGATGGGAGATCAACGCCTGGGGCCACACCCTGGTGCTGGGCGTCCTCATCCCCTTCTCGCTCTTCCCGCTGCTCCTGCTCGTCCTGGGCCTGTATCCCTTCGTCGAGGCGTGGATCACCGGCGACCGGCGCGAGCACCACATCCTGGACCGGCCGCGCAACGCGCCCGTGCGCACCGGGCTGGGCGTGGCCTGGCTGGCGCTGTACGTGGTGCTGCTGATCGGCGGCGGAAACGACATCGTGGCCACGCATCTGCACCTGTCCATCAACGCGATCACCTGGTTCGTGCGGGTCGCCTTCTTCGTGGCGCCGATCGTCGCCTTCGTCGTCACCAAACGGGTCTGCATGGGCCTGCAGCGCCAGGACCGGGACAAGGTGCTGCACGGCAGGGAGACCGGCACCATCACCCGGCTGCCGCACGGCGAGTTCGTCGAGGGGCACGAGCCGCTTCCGCAGGACGAGCTGTTCACCCTCACCCAGCACGAGCAGAACCCGCCCTACGAGATCGGGCCGCGCGTGGACGCCAACGGGGTGCGCAGGCCGGTGAGCGTGTCCCAGCGGGTCCGGGCCCAGCTGGCCCGCGCCATGTTCGGGCCCGGGTCGCATGTCGAGAAGCCGACGCGGGAGGAGTACCGGGAGCTCACCGGCGGCGACCACCACCACTGACGACCAGCTCGCGGCACTCGCGCGGGCCGCCCCAGGCGGTGCGCAGCGCGCGGGCCTTGGTCAGCCACAGGGACAGGTCGTACTCGGCGGTGTACCCGATCGCGCCGTGCAGCTGGAGGGCCGTCCGGGCGGTGGCGTACGCCGCCTCGCACGCGCCGACCTTGGCGGCGGCGGCATCGGCCGGATCCAGGGTGAGCGCGGCCCCGAACAGCAGGGGGCGCGCGAACTCCAGCGCGATCTTCGCGTCCGCCAGCCGGTGCTTGACGGCCTGGAAGGAGCCGACGGGGACGCCGAACTGGGTGCGCTGCCCGACGTACGCCACGGTCCGGTCGAGGAGGGCGAGACCGACACCGAGGGCCTGGGCGGCGGTGGCCAGACGGGCGTGCACGAGGGCCGGGCCGAGCGGAGGACCGTCGGTGAGGAGTTCGCCGCCCGCCGTCAGGGGGGTGAGGCGGCGGGCGGGGTCGAGGGAGCGGCGGACCGGGCCGTGACCGGGGGCGAGACGCAGACCGTCGGACGCCAGGGCGAGGCGGGTGTCCGCCACGTCACCGTCCAGGGCGTGCGCCCCCTCGTACGCCACCGTCGCCATCGCCTCCCCGGAGGCCAGCGCGGGCAGCAGACGCTTGGCGGGACCGGTGTCCTCCAGGCCGGCGAGCAGCACCGCGGCCGCGACGGTCTCCACCAGCGGCCCCGGCACCGCGTGCCGGCCCAACTCCACGAAGGCGACGACCAGTTCGACGGGCCGCAGGCCGAGTCCGCCGTACTCCTCGGGAACCGCGAGCCCGAACACGCCCGCGTCGGCGACCCGGCCCCACAGCGCGTGTCCGCTCCCGTGCTCGCCCCGGCTCCACTCCCGTACCACCGACGGCGTGTCCGCGGCCGTCAGCATGGCGTCCAGGGACCCGGCGAACGCGCGTTGCTCGGCGTCGAGGAGGAAGCGCATCACCGGCGTCCCTTCGGCAGGCCCAGCAGGCGTTCGGCGACGATGTCGCGCTGGATCTCGTTCGTGCCCGCGTAGATCGGGCCGGCGAGGGAGAAGACGTACCCCTCGGACCAGGCGGTGTCCGCCAACTCGCCCTCCTCGCCCAGCAGATCGAGTGCCGTCTCGTGCAGTGCGATGTCGTACTCGGACCAGAACACCTTGTTCATGCTGGACTCCGCCCCGAGGGAGGCCCCCTCCAGGAACCGGGTGGCCGCCGCGTGGGTGAAGAGCTGGTAGGCGCGGGCGCCGATCAGGGCGTCGGCCACCCGCGCGCGGGTCTCCTCCGGGCTGCCCCGCTCCTTCCAGAGCGCGTGCAGCCGGTGCGCCGCGGCGAGGAAGCGTCCGGGGGAGCGCAGCATCAGCCCCCGCTCGTTGCCCGCCGTCGACATCGCGATCCGCCAGCCCTCGCCGGGCGCCCCGATCACGTCCTCGTCGGGCACGAACACCTGGTCCAGGAACAGCTCCGCGAAGGCCGGTCTCCCGTCGAGCCGTCCGATCGGGCGGACGGTGACCCCGGGGGCCCGCAGGTCGAACATCAGGTAGGTCAGGCCCTGGTGCGGCTTCGGGGTGTCCGGGTCGCTGCGGAACAGCCCGAAGGCACGGTCGGCGAAGGCGGCCCGCGAGGACCACGTCTTCTGGCCGCTCAGGCGCCAGCCGCCGGCCACCCGCACGGCCCTGGACCTGAGGGAGGCCAGGTCCGAGCCCGCCTCCGGCTCCGACCACGCCTGCGCCCACACCACCTCACCGGTCGCCATCGGCGGCAGCACCCGGGCCCGCTGTTCGGGGGTGCCGTGGTCGAAGAGGGTCGGCGCGAGCAGGCTGACGCCGTTCTGGCCGACCCGACCGGGCGCGCCCGAGGCCCAGTACTCCTCCTCGAACGCCAGCCAGCGGATCAGGCCCGCGTCCCGTCCGCCGTACTCCACCGGCCAGTCGACGACCGACCAGCGGTCCGCGGCCAGTTCGGCCTCCCAGGCGCGATGGGCCGCGAAGCCCTCCTCCGTCTCCAGGGACGGCAGCGGGTCACGCGGCACATGGGCCGCGAGCCAGGCCCGGGCCTCGGCGCGGAAGGCCTCGTCGGCAGGCGAAGCGGTGAGGTCCACGGTCGTCACGCTCCTTCCCTAACAAGCATTTGGTAGATTAGCGTGGCCCTATGACAACGGTCGAGACTCCGGCCTACGTGCCCGGGCACGGGCTGCTGACGGGCCGCACCGCCGTCATCACCGCCGCGGCGGGCGCGGGCATCGGCGGCGCGACCGCGCGGCGCTTCCTGGAGGAGGGCGCGCGCGTGCTGATCAGCGACGCGCACGGGCGCCGGCTGAAGGAGTACGAGGCCGAGCTGGCCGGGGAGTTCGGTGCGCGCGCGGTCGACGCGGCCGTGTGCGACGTGACCGACGAGACGCAGGTGCGGGCGCTGTTCGACACCGCCGTGCGCCGGCACGGACGGCTGGACGTCGTCGTCAACAACGCCGGTCTGGGCGGCACCTCGGACCTCGTCGACATGACCGACGAGCAGTGGTCGAGGGTGCTGGACGTGACCCTGAACGGCACCTTCCGGTGCACCCGGGCCGCCTTGCGGATCCTGCGCGAGCAGGGCGCGGGCGGGGTCGTCGTCAACAACGCCTCCGTCGTGGGCTGGCGCGCCCAGGCCGGGCAGGCGCACTACGCCGCCGCGAAGGCCGGGGTGATGGCGCTGACCCGGTGCGCGGCGATCGAGGCCGCCCAGTACGGGGTACGGGTCAACGCGGTCTCGCCGAGCCTCGCCATGCACCCGCACCTGGTGAAGGTGACGACGCCCGAGCTGCTCGGGGAGCTGACCGCGCGCGAGGCCTTCGGGCGGTACGCCGAGCCCTGGGAGGTGGCCAACGTGATCGTGTTCCTGGCGTCCGGCTACTCCTCGTACATGACCGGCGAGGTCGTCGCCGTCAGCAGCCAGCACGCCTAGGACGAGAATGTACCCGTGCCGACCAAGAAGAAGCCCCAGGTGACCGCCGCTCCCGAGCGGCGCCGCGAACTCCTCGTCACCGCCGCCGAGGTGTTCGCCGAACAGGGCTACAACGCCACGACCGTACGCAAGATCGCCGACCACGCGGGCATGCTCGCGGGCAGCCTCTACTACCACTTCGACTCCAAGGAATCGATGCTGGAGGAGATCCTGCGCACCTTCCTCGACGAGCTGTGGGCCGGCTACGACGCCGTGCTCGAAGCCGAGTCGGGGCCGCGGGAGACGCTGGAGGCCCTGGTCACGGAGTCGTTCCGGGAGATCGACCGGCATCGCGCCGCGGTCGCGATCTACCAGAAGGAGAGCCGCCAGCTGGTGGCGCAGGAGCGGTTCGCGTTCCTCGCCGAGTCGCAGCGCAGGTTCGAGAAGGCGTGGCTGTCCACGCTGGAACGCGGAGTCGCCGCCCGGGTGTTCCGGGCCGACCTGGACGTCCGCCTGACCTACCGGTTCGTGCGCGACACCGTGTGGGTGGCCGCGTCCTGGTACCGGCCGGGCGGACAGCACAGCCCGGAGGAGATCGCCCGGCAGTACCTGTCGATGGTGCTGGACGGGATCGCCGTACGCACCTGACCCAGTGGGGAGTCGCCATGGCCGAGGCCTACATCGTCGAAGCGGTCCGAACGCCCGTGGGGCGGCGCGGAGGTGGGCTGAGCGGGGTCCACCCGGCCGATCTCGGCGCGCACGTGCTCAAGGAACTGGTGACGCGGGCGGGCGTGGACCCGGCCGCCGTCGAGGACGTCGTCCTCGGCTGTCTGGACGCGGTCGGGCCGCAGGCCGGGGACATCGCGCGGACCTGCTGGCTGGCGGCCGGGCTGCCCGAGGAGGTGCCGGGCGTCACCGTCGACCGGCAGTGCGGCTCCTCGCAGCAGGCCGTGCACTTCGCCGCGCAGGGCGTGCTGTCCGGTACCCAGGACCTGGTGGTCGCGGGCGGGGTGCAGAACATGTCGATGATCCCCATCGCCTTCGCCACCCGGCAGGCCGCGGAACCCCTCGGACTGACGCAGGGTCCCTTCGCCGGCAGCGAGGGCTGGCGGGCGCGGTACGGGGACCAGCCCGTCAACCAGTTCGTGGGCGCCGAGATGATCGCCGCGAAGTGGGGGATCACCCGGCGCGACCAGGAGGAGTTCGCCCTGCGCTCGCACCGGCGGGCGCTGCGCGCCATCGACGAGGGGCGGTTCGAGCGGGAGATCGTCTCCTGCGGCGAGGCCGCCGTCGACGAGGGGCCGCGCCGGGACACCTCGCTGGAGAAGATGGCCGGGCTGAAACCGGTCCTCGACGGCGGCACCATCACCGCCGCCTGCTCCTCCCAGGTCTCCGACGGGGCCGCGGCCATGCTGCTGGCCTCGGAGCGGGCGGTGCGCGAGCACGGACTCACGCCACGCGCCCGCGTGCACCACCTCTCCGTGCGCGGCGAGGACCCGATCCGCATGCTCTCCGCGCCGATACCGGCCACGGCCCACGCCCTGAAGAAGACCGGCATGACCATCGACGACATCGACCTCGTCGAGATCAACGAGGCCTTCGCACCGGTCGTCCTGGCCTGGCTGAAGGAGACCGGCGCCGACCCGGACAAGGTCAACGTCAACGGCGGCGCGATCTCCCTCGGCCACCCCCTCGGCGCGACCGGCACCCGGCTGATGACGACCCTGCTGCACGAACTGGAGCGCACCGGCGGCCGGTTCGGCCTGCAGACCATGTGCGAGGGCGGCGGACAGGCCAACGTGACGATCATCGAACGGCTGTGAGCCGCTCCCGTACCCCGTCCGCCTCCTTCATGATCCGCTCCACCAGCTCGGCGCACGACGGCAGGTCGTCGATCACCCCGGCGACCTGCCCGGCCGCCATCACCCCGAGGTCGGTACGGCCGTCCACCATCGCCGACCTCAGCAGCATCGGGGTGTTCGCGGCGAGCAGCACCTGACTCCAGGACAGCTCCTTGCCGTGTTTCAGGGCGAGCCCGTCGCGCACCATCTGCCGCCAGGTGAGCCGGGACAGCTTCCGGAAGCCGGACGCCCGGCGCACCGCGTGGAACAGCGCCCGCGCGCGCCCGGCGTCCTCCAGGTCGCCGACCAGGTCCGTCCGCAGCATCCGGTGCGGCAGCCCGTCCACCGCCCTGGTCACGGTGACGTCCTTGACGCTCGCCGCGAGATACCGCGTCTTCACCGCGTCCGGGACGGTGGAGTCGGAGGTGAGCAGGAACCGCGTGCCCATCGCGACCCCCGCCGCCCCGTACGCCAGCGCCGCGACCAGCCCCCGCCCGTCGAAGAAGCCCCCCGCGGCCACTACCGGTATCCGCACCGCGTCCACCACCTGCGGCAGCAGCACCGTCGTCGCGACCTCGCCGGTGTGCCCGCCGCCCTCGCCGCCCTGCACGATGACGGCGTCCGCACCCCAGGCGGCGACCTTCTCCGCGTGCCGCCGGGCACCGACGGAGGGGATGACGACGACGCCCGCCTCCTTGAGCTCGGCGATCAGTCCGGGGGAGGGCGCGAGCGCGAAGGAGGCGACCCGGACGCCCTCCTCGATCATGACGCGGACCCGGTCGGCCGCGTCCGACGCGTCGGCGCGCAGATTCACCCCGAACGGCGCGTCCGTGCGGGAGCGGACCTCGCGTACCGCCTCCCGCAGCCGGTCGACGGTCATGGTCGCGGAGGCCAGGATGCCCAGCGCGCCCGCGTTGGCCGTCGCGGCGACCAGACGGGGGCCGGCCACCCAGCCCATGCCGGTCTGCACGATCGGATGCCGGACCCCGACCAGCCGGGTCAGCGCCGTGTCCATGGCTAGGAGACCTCCCGGGCACGGGCGCCGGCCGGGTCGAGGACCTCGCGGACGAGCCGCAGTTCCTCCGCGGTGGGCTCGCGCGTGCGCGGTACGTCGTCCGGGACGGCCAGGTCGAACGAGGTCGCCTCCCTGACCTCCTCCACCGTGACCCCCGGATGCAGGGAGGTCAGCCGCATCGAGTGGTCCGGGGTCGCGAAGTCGAAGACGCCCAGGTCGGACACGACACGCGGGACCCGGTGGAAACGCGCGCCGCCCGCGTGGTCGTACCCCACCCCGCACACCATGTCGACCTTCTCGACGAAGACCCGGCGCGAATGCCGGGGGATCCAGTAACTGGTCGGGTTGTTCAGGGTGTTGACCGGCGCTCCCCGCACCCCGAGCAGCTGCCGCTTCGGCCGCTCCCAGTCGCCGATGCAGGAGATGTTCTGGTTGCCGAACCGGTCGATCTGGCTCGCGCCCATCATCACGTGCCGCCGGCCGCCGGTGACGAACTCCAGATGCCGCCGGTACGGCAGCCAGCCCTCCGGCGTCCCGTCGGGGCGGACCAGCGTCGCCTCGCCGTCGGTCAGCAGCAGGTCGGGCGCGAAGGTGAGCCGGGCCAGCCGGGCGCCGAGGGCGGGGATCAGGCCCATCGGACTGGCCAGCACCTCGCCCTCGCCCCGCCAGGCCTCGGCGCACGCGATCACGCAGTACTCGGCGCGGGTGACGGTCATGATCCCTCCCTCGCGGGCGGGTCGAGCAGGCGCTCGGCGTACTCGGGCCAGGGTGTGGTGGCGTACTCCCTCTGCGCGGCCTCGTCCCGGCCGTAGTCCGGCACGCAGGACGTGAAGTGCGCGCCGCCCGGGGCCTCGACGACCCCGGTGACCGTATGCCGCCCGATCAGCAGCGTCTGCGACGGCGCCTCCTTGGTCAGCTCGGCGGTGTCGACGATCCGTTCGCACGACACGTACGCCTCGTCGGCCGCCTCGCAGAACAGGTCGTCGAAGTACGGGTCCGGGCCCAGGTACTGCCCGTTGCCCAGCCGGTCGGCGCGGTTGACGTGCACCAGGGCCGCGTCCAGGCGCAGGGCGGGCATCGCCACGAACGTCTCCCCGTCGTCGTAGGGCGAAGTGACCGTGCGCAGGCCGGGGTTGACCCGCATCACGTCCGAACCGAGTCCGGCCCGCACCGGAAGGAAGGGCAGCCGGTTCGCCGCCGCGCGCAGCCCCCACATGAACATCGCCTCGTCGATCTCCATGAGTTCGATCGCGCCGCGCTCGCGGGCCGCGCGGTAGTGCGGTTCGAGGGGGATGGAGTCGAGGGTGACGAAGGCGGCGACCAGCTTCCGGATCCGCCCGGCGGCCGCCAGCATGCCGACGTCGGGGCCGCCGTAGGAGACGACCGTCAGATCCCTGACGTCGGTCCGCAGCAAGGCCCTGACCAGGGCCATCGGTTTGCGGCGCGAGCCCCAGCCGCCGATGCCGAGGGTCATGCCGCTGCGCAGCCGCGCGACGGCCTCGTCCGCCGTCATGGTCTTGTCGCCCACTCAGCCGCCCTCCTTGCCGAACCCGTCCCGGACCCGGTCGGCGACCCCGACCGTGCTCGCCTCGTATGTGAAGCCCTGCTCGAAGCGGTAGCTGCGGCGCACGTCGACGGGGTCGATGCCGTTGATGGCGGCCTTCGCCAGCCGCAGCAGCTCCCCGTCCTTGGCGGCGATCTCCCGCGCCAACTCCAGTGCGGCGTGGTGGAGTTCGGCGCGCGGCACCACCCGCCACACCGAGCCGTGCGCGTGCAGCTCCGCCGCGGTCGCCGTACGCGAGGTGTAGTACAGGGCGCGCATCAGGTGCTGCGGGACCAGCCGGGCCAGGTGCGTGGCGGCGCCCAGGGCGCCCCGGTCCAGCTCGGGCAGCCCGAAGGTGGCGTCCTCGCTCGCCACGATAACGTCCGCGTTCCCCACGAGCCCGATGCCGCCGCCCAGGCAGAACCCCTGCACGGCCGCCACCACCGGCACCTCGCACTCGTAGACCGCCGCGAACGCCTCGAAGCAGCCCCGGTTCGCGCCCACCAGCGCGCTCGCGCCCCGGGCCTGGATCTCCTTGATGTCCACGCCCGCGTTGAAACCCCGCCCCTCGGCGGCGAGCACCACGCACCGGACCCGCGGGTCGCGCCCGGCCGTGCGCACGGCGTCGGCCAGGGCGAACCAGCCCTGTACCGGAAGGGCGTTCACCGGCGGGAAGTCGACCGTGACGACGGCGATCGCGTCGTCTTCCGGTCCGTGCGAACCTTCCGGCCCCTTTTCCGGGGACGAGGTGGAGACACCCATGGAAGCATCAGCTACCTTTCCACCAAACGTTTGTTAGGTGGAGGGTAGCGGCGAATGGAGTGGGACGGGAAGGTCGCGGTCGTCACCGGCGGCACGCGGGGCGTCGGCGCCGGGATCGCGCGGGCCTTCGCGGAGGCCGGCGCCCAGGTCGTGGTCTGTGCCCGCAGACCACCCGAAATGCCCCTCAAAGGGGCCGAGTTCATGCCGCTGGACCTGCGTGACGCGGATGCCGTGCACGACTTCTTCGCCGCGCTCGCCCGCGTCGACGTCCTCGTCAACAACGCGGGCGGCACGCCCTACCGGCGGCTGACGGACGCGGACGCCCGGCGGCACGCCCGGGTGATCGAGCTGAACCTCGTCGCTCCGCTGACCGCGTCCCTCGCCGCGTACGGGCGACTGCGGAGCAGCGGAGGGTCGGTGGTGATGATCGGCAGTGTCAGCGGCGGCCGGCCCTCGCCCGGCTCGGCGGCCTACGGGGCGGCCAAGGCGGGGCTGGAGAGCCTCGCCCGCTCCATGGCCGTGGAGTTCGCGCCCGAGGTGCGCGTCAACACCCTCGTCGTCGGCATGGTCCGCACCGAGCTGTCCCATCTGCACTACGGCGGCGAGGAGGGCGTCCAGGCGGTCTCCCGCACGGTGCCGCTGGGCCGGCTGGCGAGACCCGCCGACGTGGGCGCGGCCGCCGTCTTCCTCGCCTCCGACGCCGCCGCCTACATCACCGGCGCAAGCCTGCTGGTGCACGGGGGCGGGGAGCGGCCCGCCTTCCTCGATGCCGCGACCGCCAACAAGGAGACGTGAGATGAGCGGAATCTGTCAGGGCAGGGTCGTCGCCGTCACCGGTGCCGGGCGCGGGCTCGGGCGCGCGCACGCGCTGGCGTTCGCCGCCGAGGGAGCGCGAGTCGTCGTCAACGACCTGGGGGTCGGCCTGGACGGCACGCCGGGCCCCGACAGCCCCGCGGGGCGGGTCGTCGACGAGATCCGCGCGGCGGGCGGCGAGGCGGTCGCCCACGGCGGCGACATCGCGACCACCGAGGGCGCGGCCTCGCTCGTCACGACCGCCCTGGAGGCCTACGGCCGTCTCGACACCCTCGTCAACAACGCGGGGTTCCTGCGCGACCGGATGCTGGTCAACCTCGACGAGGACGACTGGGACGCCGTGATGCGCGTGCACCTCAAGGGGCACTTCCTGCCGCTCAGGCACGCCGCCGCACACTGGCGGGCGGAGGCCAAGGCGGGCCGGACGCCGGTGGCCAGGGTCGTCAACACCAGCAGCGGAGCGGGCCTGTTGGGGTCGGTCGGGCAGGGCAACTACAGCGCCGCGAAGGCCGGCATCGTCGGGCTGACGCTGGTCGCCGCGGCCGAACTCGCCCGCTACGGCGTCCAGGTCAACGCGATCGCGCCCGCCGCCCGCACCCGGATGACGGAACGCACGTTCGCCGGGACCATGGCCGCCCCCGAGACCGGCTTCGACGCCATGGCCCCCGAGAACGTCTCACCCCTCGTCGTCTGGCTCGGCTCCGCCGCGAGCGCCGGGGTGACGGGCCGGGTCTTCGAGGCGGAGGGCGGCCGGATCACCGTGATGGAGGGCTGGCGGCCGGGACCGAGCGCCGACAAGGGGGCGCGCCGGACCCCCGCCGAGGCGGGGGAGGAGGCTCTGAAGCTGCTCGCGCTGGCCGAGGCGCCGGGGGCGGTGTACGGCGCCTGAGCGCGCTCGGCCGGACATCCGGGCGGCGGCCCTGCACCGGCGCCCGGCCGCTGGTGCCGGGGCTGGTGCTCGCCGGGGCCGGGCTGGGGCTGCTGGTGGTGCCGCTGGTGGACGTGGTGCTGTCCGCGGTGCCGGGCGTGCGGGGCGTCGGGGATCTTCGCCACGGCCCAGCAGTTCGGGGGTGCGCTCGGGGCGGCCGTCGTGGGGACCGTGTTCTTCGACCACGCCGCCTCGGGCCTGCGGGACGTGCTCGGGGCGGCGATGCCCTGGGTGGTCGGCGGGTTCGTGGTGAGCGCGGCACTGAGCGGGGCGCTGCCACGCCGGTCCGTCGCCCCCTGACGCCTACGTGTCGCACTCCAGAACGGTCCTGCACAACCCGCACCGCGCCCGCACCCGCCCCTTCACCGGCACCCTGATCCGCTGGTGGCAGGTCGGGCAGGGGAACGACACCCGCAGGGGGCCGTGGCCGTCGGGGGTGAAGCTGTAGGGGACCTCCGGGGGAGGGGGGCCGTCGGCCCGGTCCTGGGCGTGGCGGCGGTCGCGGGCGTAGCGGCGGCGGCCCGCCCAGCCGGCCGCCGTCAGCGGGGGCTGCTGCTCGTCGCGGCGGGCCCGGGCCATGCCTTGGGTGTAGGCCTCGTAGGCCTGGGGGCTGGTGAACCACACGGACGGGTCCTCGTGGAAGACCAGGGCCCGTTTCGCCAGGACGTAGCCGAACTCCTCAGGCGTCAGATAGCCCAGCTTCTGCGAGGAGGCCGCGTCCTCGCGGTAGGCGTCCAGCAGCAGCCAGCCCGCGCCCAGGTAGGTCGTCGCCGTGTCCGTGAGGATCTCGTTGTCGCGCGTGCCGGGGAAGGACAGGTCCAGGCGGTGCAGATAGACGTGCATGATCTCGTGGGCCAGGGCGGCGCCGATGTCCCGGCGGTGGGTGCGGAAACGGTCGTTCAGCTCCACGAAGTACTCCGGGCCCGCGGCCAGTTCGACGTTCGCCGCGTGTGTCATCTCGCGGAAGCCGACGATCATCCGGGCGTCCGGGAGCCGGTAGTGGCGCACCAGCTCGCGGGCCACGCGCTGGGTGCCCAGATGGAGGTCGTCGGTGTCGCTGAAGGCCACGTCGGCCGGGAGCACGCTGGCCGAGAAGGTCTGGATGGTGTCGTAGGACAACCGCTTGTAGAGCGCGGTGACGGCGGCCCGCACCGTCTCCAGGTGTGGGTAGCCGTGCTCGACCGGTCCGCCGTTCGCCACGCCTGAACCCCCAAGACGCCCTGAACCCGATTCCACTCTACGGTGAGGAGAGCGGATTTTCGCTGGTCGGGTTCCCGGTGCCGGGCGGCGGGACCGGCCCCAGCCGTACGGCCTCCGCGGACGCCTCCTCCAGCTCCAGCAGCCACACCTCGTTCTCGCCCTCGCGCAGCACCGGTCCCGGCACGTACAGGGACCGCTGCGGGCCCACCGACCAGTAGCGGCCCAGGCAGAAGCCGTTGATCCACGCGAAGCCGCGGGTGCGGCCCGGTAGTTCGAGCAGCGCGTCCCCGGCGCCGCGCACCGTGACGGTGCCCCGGTACAGGCCGGGGGCGCCGTCTCCGGCGTACGGCTCGAAGGGCACGTCCCCGATGTCGTCCAGGGCGTCCAGGCGCAGCCCACGCGCGCGTACCCCGTGCAGATACTGCCGCTCGTGCAGCAGGCCCCCGGTGATGCCCTTGGGCTCACCGCTGCGGGGCCCGTAGTTGACGCGGCCCAGGGACTCCACCCACAGCTCCACGCGCGCGTGCCCGGCGACGGGCTCCTTGAGCTGCTCGTCGCCCTCGGCGAGCACCCCCGCCCGCTCCCCGTCGACGTACACCACGGCCAGGTCCCGCAGGCCGCGCGCGATCAGCGGGTGGGGCTGCCGGGGCCCGGGCACCGTCACCGCGTACCGCACCAGGCCCCGGTCCACGTCCAGCTCCTCGAAGGTGGGCGGCACGGGCGTCGCCGTCTCCGGGCCGCCGCGCGCCTCCAGTACGGCGTCCAGGGACGCCCGGCCGGTCAGCCGCACCTCGGCCGGCGCGCCCAGGACCGGGGGAGCGGGCGGCACCTCGGGCAGCGGGCCCCCGGCGTACTCGGCGAGCACCTCCCGGAACCGCCGGAACTTCTCGGTCGGACGGCCGAACTCGTCGACGGGGGCGTCGTAGTCGTAGGACGTGGTGTCCGGCTCCAGCGGGCCGTCGTGCAGGGCGCCGCCGCCCCGGTTGGCGCCCGCCCAGCCGGCGAAGCTGGTGCCGCCGTGCGCCATGTAGAGGTTGACGGAGGCGCCGCACTCCAGGATCTCGCGCAGCGCGGCCGTCGCGTCCCCGGCGTCCCGGGTGACATGCGTGCCGCCCCAGTGGTCGAACCAGCCGCACCAGAACTCCATGCACATCAGCGGCCCCTCGGGGCGCGACCGGCGCAGGGCAGCGAACGCCTCGCGCGCGTGGGAGCCGAAGTTCACGGTGGCGAGGACGCCCGGGACCGAGCCACCGGACAGCATGTGGTCCTCGGGACCGTCCGAGGTGCACAGCGGGACCGTGACGCCGAACTCGCGCAGCAACTCGGTCAGCCGGCGCAGATAGACGGCGTCCGAGCCGTAGCTGCCGTACTCGTTCTCGACCTGGACCATGATCACGGGGCCGCCGCGGTCGATCTGCCGGGACGTGATCTGCGGCAGCAGCGCGGCGAACCAGCGCCGCAGATGCTCCAGGAACCGCTCGTCGCGGGTACGCGCGCGCGTGCCCAGCTCGCCCGTCAGCCAGTGCGGCAGCCCGCCGTTCTCCCACTCGGCGCAGATGTACGGCCCCGGCCGCACGATCGCCCACAGCCCCGCCTCCCGGGCCGCGTCCAGGAACCGGCCGAGGGCGGCCACGTCGTCGTGGACGCCGGGCCTCGGCTCGTGCAGGTTCCACGGCACGTACGTCTCCACGCAGTTGAGGCCCATCGCCCGCAGCATCGCCAGCCGGTGCCCCCAGTGCGCCTCGTGCACCCGGAAGTAGTGCAGCGCCCCCGACAGCACCCGCACCGGCCGACCGTCCAGCAGGAAGTCCGCTTCCCCCACCGTGAACTCGCTCATGCGCCCCAGCCTCACCCCTGGCGGCGATCACGTCCATGGACAAAGATCGACGCTGCTTGGACGAAAACGACGCCACCGGCGGGGGAGCGGGAGGAGCGCGCCGATGTACCACACCTGGATGCGGTTCTTCAGCCCCGGCCCGGCCCACCACCGGCTCGGCCTGGTCTGCCTCGGCGTCGGCCTCCAGTACGGCGCGCTGCCCACCGTCGGCCCCCGTACCCTCGACCACCACGTCGCCGTCGTCATCAACGCCGGCACCGGCTGGTACCGCGCCCCCGACGGACGCCGTACGACCGTCACCGCACCCGCACTGCTGTGGCTCACCCCCGGAGTG
The DNA here is from genome assembly GCF_044540925.1 of Streptomyces sp. NPDC085900. Lineage (NCBI taxonomy): Bacteria > Bacillati > Actinomycetota > Actinomycetes > Kitasatosporales > Streptomycetaceae > Streptomyces > Streptomyces sp. NPDC085900. The sequence goes on from NZ_JBITSP010000013.1 coordinate 172,604, forward strand.
CCCCACCACTACGCGCCCGACCCCGACGGCGGCTGGGACGAGGGCTTCGTCGACTTCACCGGGCCCGCCGCCGCCACGTACACCGAACTCGGCTACATAGAGCCGCACCGTCCCGTGGTGCCCCTCTCCGACGCCACCGGCCCGCGCGCCGTGATCGGCCGCATGGCCCGCGCCGCCCGCCGCGGAAACCCCCTCCTGGAGGTCGAGACCGGCGCCGCCGTCCACGAACTCCTCGTGGCCCTGCGCCGCGCCCGCGCCGACCTCGCGCCCGACGGCGACGACGTCCTCGGGGCTCTCGCCCGCGACGCCTGCCTGCCGCTGACGGTCGCCGACCACGCGGCCCGGCACGGCATGACCCCCGCCGAACTGCGCACCGCCGTCCGGCGCGGCGCCGGGTGCAGCCCCAAGGACTACCTGCTCGGCATCCGCCTCGGCCGCGCCAAGGAACTCCTCGCCGCCACCGAACTGCCCGTCGCCGCCGTCGCCCGCCGCGTCGGCTACGACGATCCGGCCTACTTCTCGCGCCTGTTCACCCGCCGCGTCGGCACCGCGCCGATCCGCTTCCGTGCGCAGCAGTACCGCGCCGTCCCCGGCGGCTGGAGCGACCAGGTGCCCGATCCCGAGGATCCGCCCATGATCGAACGCGCCCCCGCCCCGTAGGCTGTGCGCCCATGACCACCAGCAACAACGCGGCCGGCGACGTCGACCCGGCCGTCCTCGCCGAACTGGCCCGGCTGCGCGCCAGCATCGACAACATCGACGCCGCCGTCGTCCACATGCTCGCCGAACGCTTCAAGGCCACGCAGCAGGTCGGCCACCTCAAGGCCGCCCACCAGCTGCCCCCCGCCGACCCGGCCCGCGAGGCCCGCCAGATCGAGCGTCTGCGGGGCCTGGCCGAAAGCGCCAAGCTCGACCCGGGCTTCGCTGAGAAGTTCCTGAATTTCATCATCGCGGAAGTCATCCGCCACCACGAGCGCATCGCGGAGGACGCCGTCAACGGCAGCGCAAAAACGGCGAATTGACCTCGGTCGATGCGGCAAAGGAGGTGACAGGCGGGCCGCCGGGGGGCATGCTGCGCTGTGCACTGCATGTCAGCTGACGGACACGTCCCGTCAGCGGTTCGGTCCTAAGCTGGTTGTCCCACGCGGGAGGGACGTCGGGCCATGCCGGATGCCAAGATCCTCATCGTCGACGACCACGAGGACACGCTGTACGCGCTGGAGAGCGCCCTGGCCCCGCTGGGCTACCAGCTCGGCCGCGCCACCAGCGGCGACGAGGCGCTCAAGCAGGTGCTGCGCGGGCAGGTCGGCCTCCTCGTCCTCGACGTCCGCATGCCCCGGGTCAGCGGCCTCGAGGTGGTGCGCTACATGCGCCGCGTGGAGCAGACCCAGCACATCCCGGTCATCCTGGTCACGGGCTTCGGCCCGGACCACGAGCTGACCGCCGCCGCCTTCGGCCTCGGGGTCGCCGACCTCGTCATGAAACCGGTGGACCCGTGGGCCCTGCGCACCAAGGTCCGCTACCTCTACGACGCCCACCGTGCCCGGCTCGCCCTCGAACAGGAGATCCGCGAACTGCGCGCCCTCGTCAAGGAGCACCCCGGCACCACCGGAACGGACGAGCCCGCGCCCGGCGCCGCCCTGCCCCACCCGGACGCCCGGGTGCCCCCGCAGCGGGCGTCCGAGGCGCACGACGGGGAGCTCGAGCAGGACCGGACATAGGTCGCGTACCGGTCCGCCTCTGTGCCCTGTCAGCGCCATCGGGCAGCATTACCCGCATGTCCGTACTGACGCGCGACGAAGCGCAGACCCGTGCCAGGCTCCTCGACGTCCACCGCTACTCGATCGAGCTCGATCTGACGACCGGCGACGAGACCTTCGACTCCCGCACCGTCATCCGCTTCACCGCGCGCACGGACGCCGCCACCTTCGTCGAGCTCAAGCCCGCCGAGCTGCTCGCCGCAACCCTCGACGGTCAGCCGCTGGACCCGGAGAGCCTGGACGGCAACCGTCTGCCCCTGGACGGCCTCGCCGCCGGCGAGCACGAGCTGCGCGTCGAGGCCCGCATGCGCTACTCCCGCACCGGCGAGGGCATGCACCGCTTCACCGACCCCACCGACGGCGAGACCTACGTCTACACCCAGCTCTTCATGGACGACGTCCAGCGCGTCTTCGCCGCCTTCGACCAGCCCGACCTCAAGTCCGTCTTCGAGCTGACCGTGACCGCCCCCGACGGCTGGACGGTCCTCGCCAACGGCATCACCGAGCGCCTCGACGACGGCCGCTGGCAGGCCGCCCCCACACCCCTGATCTCCACCTACCTCGTCGCCGTCGCCGCCGGCCCCTGGCACTCCGTGCGCACCGAGCACCGCGGGCTGCCCTTCGGCCTGCACTGCCGCCGCTCGCTCGCCCCCTACCTGGACACGGACGCCGACGAGCTGTTCGACATCACCCGGCGGTGCTTCGACCGCTACCACGAGAAGTTCGAGGAGCCCTACCCCTTCGACTCCTACGACCAGGCGTTCGTCCCCGAGTTCAACGCCGGCGCCATGGAGAACCCGGGCCTGGTCACCTTCCGCGACGAGTTCGTCTACCGCTCCGCCGTCACCGACACCGAGCGCCAGACCCGCGCCATGGTCGTCGCCCACGAGATGGCCCACATGTGGTTCGGCGACCTGGTCACCCTGCGCTGGTGGGACGACATCTGGCTGAACGAGTCCTTCGCCGAGTACATGGGCTACCAGACCCTCACCGAGGCCACCCGCTTCACCGACACCTGGACCGACTTCGGCGTCGCCCGCAAGGCCTGGGGCTACGACGCCGACCAGCGCCCCTCCACCCACCCCGTCGCCCCCGAGAACGTCGACGACACGGCCTCCGCCCTCCTCAACTTCGACGGCATCTCCTACGCCAAGGGCGCCTCCGCGCTGCGCCAACTGGTCGCCTGGCTCGGCGAGAAGGACTTCCTGGCCGGCATCAACACCCACTTCGCCCGCCACCGGTTCGCCAACGCCGGCCTCGCCGACTTCATCGACTCCCTCGCCTCCGCCACCGAGCGCGACGTCCACGCCTGGGCCGACGCCTGGCTGCGCACCACCGGCGTCGACACCCTCAGGCCGGTGGTGACCCGCGGCGACGAGGGCACGTACACCCTGGAGATCGAGCACACGGGCAGCCGCCCGCACCGCGTCGCCGTCGGCCTCTACGACCAGGACGTCGCCGACGAGAGCCGCCACCTGGTGCTGCGCCGACGCCTCGACCTCGACGTCCCGCAGACCGAGCCCCACCCCCTCGGCAAGCGCCCCGCCCTGCTCGTGCTCAACGACGGCGACCTCACCTACGCCAAGATCCGCTTCGACGCGGAGTCCTTCGAGACGGTGCGGGCCAACCTGTGCGGCCTGCCCGACCCGCTCACCCGCGCGGTCGTCTGGAACGCCCTGCGCGACAGCGTCCGCGACGGCGAACTCCCGCCCACCGCCTACCTGGAGGCGGCCCGCGCCCACCTGCCGCACGAGACCGACCTCGCCCTCGTCCAGGGCGTCCTCGCCTTCGCCACCGCCCAGATCGCCGGCCGCTACGTGACCCCCGAGGGCCGCCCCGCGGCCCTGGCCACCCTCTCCTCCCTCTGCCGCGACCTCATCCGCCGCACCGAGGACGGCGACAACCCCGGCCTGCGCCTGATCGCCGTGCGCCACTTCATCGACGTCGCCGCCCAGCCCGACACGATCGCCGCCTGGCTCGCCGACGGCACCGTCCCCGGCGGCCCGGAACTCGACCCCGAGCTGCGCTGGCGGGTCCTCGCCCGCCTCGCCGTCCTCGGCGCCGTCGACGAGGCCCGGATCGCCGTCGAACTCGACCGCGACCTCTCGGCCACCGGCCAGGAGGGCGCCGCCCGCTGCCGGGCCGCCCTGCCCGACGAGGCGGGCAAGGCCAAGGCCTGGGAGGCGATGTTCGGCAGCGACGACCTGTCCAACTACCTCTTCATCGCCACCGCGCAGGGTTTCTGGCAGCCGGAACAGGCCGACCTTGTCGGCGCGTACGTCCCTCGCTACTACGAGGACGCCGTCGCCGTCTCCGCGCGCCGCGGCCCCGCCATCGCCGACGCCGCCGGCCGCTCGGCCTTCCCGGTGCACGCGGTGGACGCGGAGACGCTGCGCCTGGGCGAGGCGTGCCTGCGCGACGCCGAGCCCATCCCGGCACTGCGCCGCAAGCTCGTCGACCAACTCGACGACCTGCGCCGCGCACTGCGGGTGAGGGAGGGGTAACACAGGCGGACGCCGGCGGGAGGGCGGCGAACCTCCCCACCTCCCGCCGCCGGTCCAACACCTTTTCCCCGCACGGGAGTACCCCCTTTCGGGTTCCGATCGTTGAACTTTTCGGGCACGCGCACCCATCCACGTACAAGCTGGAACTCCCTCTGCTCGCGCGTCCCGGAGGAACCCATGAGCACACCGAGCCTCGCCTCGGGTCCCGGAGGCCCGAACGCCCTGCGCCCCCTGCTCGAGACCGTGCTCGACGCACTCGCCCTCGGCGCACGCGCACGCGGCGGACCGCTGCCGGCCGGGGGGCCCGACGCCGTCGCCGCACGGGTGCGGGCCGCCGTGGGCGACGTACTGCCGCGGGACGGCGATCCGGACGCCCTGCACACTCTCGTGCAAGCCCTCGCGGAGGGCGCCGCCGACCCGGCCGACCCGCTGTGCGCCGCCCATCTGCACTGTCCGCCGCTGGCCGTCGCCGTGGCCGCCGACCTCGCCGCGAGCGCGCTCAACCCCTCCCTGGACTCCTGGGACCAGGCGCCGGCGGCCTCGGAACTCGAAGCCCTCGTGACCGGGGCGCTCGCACGGGAGGTCTACCCGGGCCCGCCCGAGGCGCACGGCCCCGACGCCCTCGTCACCACCGGCGGCACCGAGTCCAACCAGCTCGCCCTGCTCCTCGCCCGCGAGACCCTCGGCGCCGGCGTCCGGCTCGTCTGCGGGGCCAACGCCCACCACTCGCTGCCCCGCGCCGCCCGGCTGCTCGGCCTGCCCGAGCCGGTGATCGTGCCCGCCCCCGCCGGCGCCCTCGACCCGGCCGCCCTCGACGAGGCCCTCACCGCCGTTCCCGGACCGTGGCTCGTCGCCGTCACCGCCGGCACCACCGACGCCGGCCTCATCGACCCCCTCCCCGAGCTCGCCGCCCTGTGCCGGGCGCACCGCGCCCGTCTGCACGTCGACGCCGCCTACGGCGGAGGCCTGCTGTTCAGCGCCCGCCGCCGCGGCCTGCTCACCGGCCTGGCGGCCGCCCACACCGTCACCCTCGACCTGCACAAGCTCGGCTGGCAGCCGGTCCCGGCCGGCTTCCTCGCCGTACGCGACGCCCGCGACCTCGGTGCCCTGCACCAGCGGGCCGACTACCTCAACGCCGCCGACGACACCGAAGCCGGCCTCCCCGACCTCCTCGGCCGCTCCCTGCGCACCTCCCGCCGCCCCGACGTCCTGAAGACCGCCGTCACCCTCAAGGCCCTGGGCCGCGCCGGTCTCGGCGCCCTTGTCGACCAGGTCTGCGAGCGGGCAGGGGAGTTCGCGGAGCTCGTCCGGAACGACGCCCGCTTCGAGCTCTACGACCGCCCCACCATCAGCACCGTCCTGTTCCGGCCCGCCGACGCCCCCGACGACGCGGTGGCCGCCGTCCGCAGGCACCTCCTCGAACAGGGCCGCGCCGTCCTCGGCCGGGCCCGCCTCGACGGCCGCCTCTGGCTCAAGGCGACGATCCTCAACCCCCACACCCGCCCGGCCGACCTGACCAGCCTGCTCACGGCCGTCGCGCAAGCCCTCCGAGCAGGAGAAGCAAGCCAAGCACGCGCGAAGGACCTCGCGGAAGGAAACACCCCCCGATGAGCACCACCCCCAACCCCCACCCCCCGCACCACGAGCCCGACGCCCCCCGCGACCTGGTCGGCATCGGCATCGGCCCCTTCAACCTCTCCCTGGCCGCCCTCGCCCAGCCCCTCACCGGACTCGACACGGTCTTCTACGACCAGCGCCCCGCCTTCGACTGGCACCCGGGCCTGCTCATCGACGGCGCCCGCATCCAAGTCCCCTTCCTCGCCGACCTGGTGACCCTCGCCGACCCCACCAGCCCGTGGACCTTCCTCAACTACCTCAAGGACCGCGGCCGCCTGTTCCCCTTCTACTTCGCCGAGCGCTTCCACATCCAGCGCGCCGAGTACGACGCCTACTGCCGCTGGGTCAGCGAGCGGCTGCCCGGCCTGCGCTTCGGCCACCAGGTCGACGCCGTCCGCTGGAACCCCGAACGCGACCTCTTCGAGGTCGACTTCACCCAGCTCGACAGCGACGGGGAGGCCGAGGCCCTCGGCCGTACCTACACGCGGAACGTCGTCCTGGGCATCGGCACCGAGCCGTACGTGCCCGACCCCCTCAGGCCGCTCGTCGAGGCCCCGGCCGTCCCGGTGTTCCACGCCGCCGACTACCTCGCCCACCGCGACACGATCCTCGCCGCCGGTCACGTCACGGTGATCGGCGCGGGCCAGTCCGGCGCCGAGATCTTCCTCGACCTGCTGCGCACCCGCCCCGCCGGCCGCGAACGGCTGCACTGGCTCGGCCGTACCGAGGCCTTCGCGCCGATGGAGTACTCCAAGCTCGGCCTCGAACACTTCACGCCCGACTACACCAGCTACTTCCACGCCCTCCCCGAAGGCGTCCGCGACCGCCTGGTCACCACCCAGTGGCAGCTGCACAAGGGCATCGACGCCGACACCCTCGCCGCCATCCACGACGAGCTCTACCGCCGCACCCTGCACGGCGGCTGGCCCGACGCCGTCCTCACCCCCGGCGTCCGCGTCCGCACGGCGGGCAGGATCGCCACGACCAAGGTCGAACTCCATCTGGAGCACACCCAGCAGAACACGCGATCCCGCCTCACCACCGACGCCGTGGTCCTCGCCACCGGCTACCGCGAACGCCCCCTGGACCGCATCCTCGCCGGCCTCGACCCCTACCTGCGCCGCGACAGCCGCGACCGCCCCCGCGTCGACGAGTCCTTCCGCCTGGTCTGCGACCCCTCGGTCACCGGCTCGGTGTACGTCCAGAACGCCGGACGCCACACCCACGGCGTCGGCACCCCCGACCTCGGCCTCGCCGCCTGGCGCAGCGCCGCCATCCTCAACGCCCTGAGCGGCGAGGAGGCCTACCCGCTGCCCGGGCGGACGGCGTTCACCACCTTCGGACTCGACGAACAGCGGCCGACCACGCCCGTCGTGCCGCAGGCCCGACAGGCGCAGGTCCTCACCCCGCTCGTGGACGGCAGGCAGGAGACGTTCCGGACGACGATCTAGAAGACCGGCGTGCCGTTCCTGGTCAGCTTCCAGTCCACCGACGCGAAGTCCTCCGGGTCCAGCACGCCCTTCGCCGTCACCCACTCCGCGATCCGCGTACGGATCTCCGTCGACTCCGACCACAGCTCCTGCGCGGACGCCACATGCGGGAAGGCGCCGCCGCCGTTGGCGCGGTAGTTGTTGACCGCGAACACGAACTGCTGCGCGTCGTCCAGCGCGGCGCCGCGGTACGTGAGGTTCTTGATCCGCGAACCGGCCGCCTGGGCGATGTCGATGTCGTACGACAGCCCCGACACGTAGTCGTAGTTGTAGTCCGGGCGGTTGCCGGCGTTGGTCAGCTTCTCCACGTCGACGACCGCGTCCGGCGCGGTCTGCACGAAGTACTCCGCCGAGTACTCCAGGTACGCCCGGATCTGAGCACCCGTCAGCAGCTTGGCGACCAGCGTGTTGTCGTACACGTAGAGGGACGACAGGTCCCGGATGGTGATGTCGCCGGCCGGGATCTCCGACGTCCGCGAGAACGGCGAGGCCTGTGCGATCACCGGCAGCGAGGCGTACTGCGTGCCCGCCAGCGCCGACTTGACCACGTCCTCCTGCACCCTGGTGATCAGGTCGATGATCGGCGCGTCCTTGTAGCGCGCCTCGACCGTCGTCAGCGTCTCGGTCGCCCGGCCGACGACCTGGTTGACGTACTCGACGACCTTCGCGTGCTCGTCGGTCAGCAGCTTGGTGATCTTCGGGTCGTCGGCGACGGTGTTGGAGTTCAGCACCTTCGACGACACCGACTCGACGGCCCAGCTGCCCTTGGCGAAGACCAGCTCGACGTCGAACACGGACAGGCGCTCCGCGTACGCCAGCGGCTCCGACAGCACCACCGGCTTCCCGGTGGTGGTGTTGGTGACCTTCAACTCCGGGATCTCCACGTGCGCGTGGCCCACCAGGATCGCGTCGATGTCCGGCACCTGCTGCGCGACCAGCGCGGCCGAGTTCTCGACGTACGGCACCTGGTCACCGTAGGAGGACGTGCCGGACGAGCCGCTGTGCGCGGACACGATCACCACGTCGGCGCCCATCGACTTCAGCTTCGGCACCCACTTCGCGGCCTGCTCCTCGAGCCCAGGGAACTGAAGCTTCCCCTGCACATAGGCCTTGTCCCAGATCGCGATGCCCGGGTTCGTCAGACCGAGCACCGCGACCTTCACCGGCGGCGCCCCCGGCACCCGGAACTTCTTGATGAAGTACGGCGGGAAGGCGGGCCGCTGCGTCTTCGCGTCCACCGCGTTCGCCCCGAGCAGCGGGAAGCGCAGCTGCTCCTCGAACTTCCGCAGGGTCTCGATGCCGTAGTTGAACTCGTGGTTGCCCAGTGCCGCCGCGTCGTAGCCGATCGCGTTCATGGCCTGCGCCATCGGGTGCACCGGTCCGCCCTCGGCGGTGATCGGGTCCACCTTCGCGTAGTAGTACGTCAGCGGGGTGCCCTGGATGGTGTCGCCCGCGTCCAGCAGGAGGGTGTTGCAGCGGCCCTTCTCCTCGCGCAGCTGGTTCACGAGCGTCGAGATCCGGGCCAGGCCCTGCGCGTTGCCGGCCTTGTCGGAGTACTCCGCGTCTTTGAAGTAGTCCCAGTTGAAGACGTGCCCGTGCAGGTCGGTGGTGCCCATGACGGTCAGCGAGTAGCGCTTGGCGGGCTTCTTCGCCGGCGTGCCGGGCGCCGCCTGCGCCGCCGGAGCCGCCACCGCGCTCGCGATCGCCACCCCCGCTCCGGTCGCGGCCGACTTCTTCAGGAACTTCCGCCGGTTCAAGGGCATGTCTCGATCTCCTCGGGAAACGGTCAACAACGCGCGTAGATTCTGACCCGAGCATGGCAACCGGCAACAGGCCCGCCAGGTTTCGATCCGGTGACCTCTCTCGCCCCGACCCACCCCGGCGGCGGACGGGGGAGTGACAGAGTGGGGCGTATGACCACGCCCGCATCGGACGACCCGCGCCCCGCCCCCTACGGCACCCCGGACGCCCCCCGCATCGCCGTCCGCGGCGAGGCCCACCTCGAAGTCGACCCCGAGATCGCCCGCATCGGCGTCACCGTCGCCTCCCGCGGCAAGGACCGCCGCGCCGCCCTCGACGACCTCACCCGCCGCAACGCCACGGCCCTGGACCTGATCAAGTCCTACGGCGAGGCCGTGGAGCGCGTCGAGACCGGCGCCTTCTCCATCAGCCCCGAACTGAAGGAAAAGGGGCGCGGGGAGCGCGTCCACGCCTACCACGGCCGCGTCCACATCACCGCCGAGCTCACCGACTTCACCGCCCTCGGCGAACTCACCACCCGACTGGCCGACCTGGAACTGACCCGGGTGGACGGCCCCTGGTGGGCGCTGCGTCCCGGCTCCCCGGCCCACCGGGAGGCCCGGCAGCAGGCGGTGCGGGAGGCCGTGCAGCGGGCGAGGGAGTACGCCGAGGCGCTCGGCACATCGCTCGTCGCCCTGGTGGAGCTCGCGGACATCGGCGCCGAGGAGGCCCAGCCCTACCGCGGCCGGATGCGCTCCATGGCCTACGCGGCGGGCGCCGAGGACGCCCCTGCCGCGCTCGACCTCGAACCGCAGCGGCAGACCGTCGAGGCCATGGTGAACGCCCGGTTCACCATGTCTCCGCCGACGCTCTAGAAGGCCGCGGAATGCTCATCGGAGCATCCCCGCGCACAATTCAATACTTGTCAACGACCTTTCACTCAGAGGTTGTTGAGTAGTCATCCACGACCAATTCCCTACCCGCCGGTAAGGCCTAGGGTCGAATCATGCGCCGAGCAAAGATCGTTTGTACTCTGGGACCCGCAACCGATTCGTACGACCAGATCAAGGCCCTGGTCGAAGCCGGAATGGACGTCGCCCGGCTCAATCTCAGCCACGGCACGCACGCCGAGCACGAGGAGCGGTACCGGCGCGTCCGCAAGGCCGCCGACGAGACCGGCCGCAGCGTCGGCATCCTCGCCGACCTTCAGGGCCCGAAGATCCGTCTCGGCCGTTTCGCCGAAGGTCCCGTACTCCTTGAACGCGGCGACACCTTCACCATCACCGTGGAGGAGGGTGCCGAGGGCGACGGCCACTCCTGCGGCACCACCTACGCCGGCCTCGCCGCCGACGTCACCGCCGGTGAGCGCATCCTCGTCGACGACGGCAAGGTCTGCCTGGAGGTGACCTCCGTCGACGGCCCCCGCGTCCGCACCAGGGTCGTCGAGGGCGGGATGGTCTCCGACCACAAGGGCCTCAACCTCCCCGGCGTCGCGGTCTCCGTCCCCGCCCTGTCCGAGAAGGACGAGGAGGACCTGCGCTGGGCCCTGCGCACCGGCGCCGACGTCATCGCGCTGTCCTTCGTGCGCAGCGGCCGGGACGTCGAGGACGTGCACCGCATCATGGACGAGGAGGGGCGCCGGCTGCCCGTCATCGCCAAGGTGGAGAAACCGCAGGCGGTGGACGCCATCGACGACATCGTCGCCGCCTTCGACGGGGTCATGGTCGCCCGCGGCGACCTGGGTGTCGAAATGCCCCTGGAGCAGGTTCCGATGGTCCAGAAGCGGGCCGTCAAGCTCGCCAGGCGCAACGCCAAGCCGGTGATCGTGGCGACGCAGATGCTGGACTCGATGATCGACAACTCCCGCCCGACGCGCGCGGAGGCCTCGGACGTCGCCAACGCGGTCATCGACGGCACGGACGCGGTGATGCTCTCCGGCGAGACCAGCGTCGGCAAGTACGCCGTCGAGACGGTCCGGACCATGGCGAAGATCGTCGAGGCCGCGGAGGAGGACGTCCTCGCCAAAGGCCTGCCGCCGCTGACCGAGAGCAACAAGCCCCGCACCCAGGGCGGCGCGGTGGCCCGCGCGGCCGCCGAGATGGGGGACTTCCTGGGCGCCCGGTTCCTGGTCGCCTTCACCCAGTCGGGCGACACGGCCCGCCGCCTCTCCCGCTACCGCTCGCCGATCCCGCTGCTGGCCTTCACCCCGGAACAGGCCACCCGCTCCCAGCTCAGCCTGACCTGGGGCGCGGAGACCTTCCTGGGCCCCCACGCGGACTCGACGGACGCCATGGTCGACCAGGTGGACGAACTTCTGCTGAAATACGGCCGCTGCGAAAAGGGCGACATCGTGGTCATCACCGCGGGCTCACCGCCCGGTGTTTCGGGCGCTACGAACATGGTGCGGGTGCATCACATCGGAGAGGACGACAGTCCCAAATAGAAAAGGCGCCCGAAAAGGCGACCTTGGAATAGAAGGAAAAGTACCCCGGGTCGGATTCGAACCGACGCTGGATGGTGTTTGAGACCATTGCCTCTACCGCTGGGCTACCGGGGCTCCCTGTGAAACAAAGGTCGGCGGTCACCCGCCGTGCCCCCACCTTACCGCAGCTGGGTACGCTCTTGTCAGCAGTACCCCTGCCCTGAACAAGGAGCCCCCGTGACCTCCCCCGAGTCGCCCCAGCCCGTAGACGCGCCCGACGACGACAAGTCGCACGTGCCTCCGCTGACGACCCGTGTCGTCATCGCCGAGGACGAGGCCCTCATCCGGCTCGACCTCAAAGAGATGCTGGAGGAAGAGGGCTACAGCGTCGTCGGCGAGGCGGGCGACGGCGAGCAGGCCATCGAACTCGCCCGTGAGCACCGGCCCGACCTCGTCATCCTGGACGTGAAGATGCCCCGCCTCGACGGCATCTCCGCCGCCGAGAAGATCGCCGAGGAGCGGATCGCCCCGGTCCTGATGCTCACGGCCTTCTCGCAGCGGGACCTGGTCGAGCGGGCCCGGGACGCCGGCGCCATGGCCTACCTCGTCAAGCCCTTCAGCAAGAGCGACGTCGTACCGGCGATCGAGATGGCCGTGTCCCGGTTCACCGAGCTGAAGGAGCTGGAGAAGGAGGTCGCCGACCTCACCCAGCGCCTGGAGACCCGCAAGCTCGTCGACCGCGCCAAGTCGATCCTGCAGACCGAGTACGGCCTGACCGAGCCGGCCGCGTTCCGGTGGATCCAGAAGACCTCCATGGACCGCCGCATGTCCATGCAGCAGGTCGCCGAGGCGGTCATCCAGGACGCCGACGAGAAGAAGGCCGGCAAGGGCTGACCTCCGTACGACAGCGGTGAGGCCCGCGTCCCCGGAGAACCGGGGGCGCGGGCCTCGTCGTACCGCCCGAAGGCCTCAGTCCTCGCCGAGGTAGGCCTTGCGCACCGACTCGTCGTGCAGCAGGTCCTGACCGGTGCCGGACAGGACGATGTTGCCGACCTCCATGACATGGCCGTGGTCGGCGAGCGAGAGCGCCGCCTGAGCGTTCTGCTCGACCAGCAGGATGGTCGTGCCCTGGGACTTCAGCTCGGCGATCGTCGCCATGATCTTCTGCATCATGATCGGCGACAGACCCATGGAGGGCTCGTCGAGCATCAGCAGCTTCGGCTGGGACATCAGCGCCCGGCCCATGGCGAGCATCTGCTGCTCACCGCCGGAGAGGGTGCCCGCGGCCTGCTTGCGACGCTCTCCCAGGATCGGGAAGAGCTCGTAGGCGCGCTGGATGTCCTTCTCGATGCCCGCCCGGTCGCTGCGCAGGAACGCGCCGAGGCGCAGGTTGTCCTCGATCGTCATGCGGGGGAAGATGTGCCGCCCCTCGGGGGAGTGCGCGAGGCCGAGGGAGACGATCTGGTGGGCCGGGGTCTTCTTGAGTGACTTGCCGTCGAACCTGATCTGCCCGCCCACCGGCTTGAGCAGCCCGGACAGGGTGCGCAGGGTGGTGGTCTTGCCGGCGCCGTTGGTGCCGATCAGGGTGACGACCTCGCCCGCGTCGACCTTGAAGGAGATGCCCTTCACGGCCTCGATCTTGCCGTAGGCGACGCGGAGGTCCTCGACCTCCAGGAGTGCGGTCATCGGTCGTTCTCCTTGCCGGGCGCGGCGTCCGTCGGGGCGTCGGCGGGTACTTCGGCGGCCTCGTCGTCGGGGGAGCCCTCGAAAGGCTCGCCGAGGTAGGCGGCGATCACGCGCTCGTCGCCCTGCACCGTCGCGCTGTCGCCCTCGACGAGCTTCTCGCCCTGGACGAGCACGGCGACGCGGTCGCAGAGGTTGAAGATGAACCGCATGTCGTGCTCGATGACCAGGACGGCGATGCCCATGTCACGGATGGCGAAGACGAGTTCCTCGGTGGCCCGCGTCTCCTGCGGGTTCATGCCGGCGGTCGGCTCGTCGAGCAGGAGCAGTCCCGGCTCGCTCGCGAGGGCGCGCGCGATCTCCAGCTTGCGCTGCTCGCCGTAGGGGAGGTTGCGGGCGAGGTGGTCCGCCTTGCTCGCGAGGCCGACGAACTCCAGCAGCTCCATGGCCCGTTCCCGGGAGGCGTTCTCCGCCCGGTGGAAGCCGGGGCCGCGCAGGACCGCGGACCAGAAACCTTCCTTCGTCCGGGTGTGACGGCCGACGAGCACGTTCTCCAGGACCGTCATGTTGGCGAACAGACGGATGTTCTGGAAGGTGCGCGCGATACCGGCCGCGGTGACCTTGAAGGACTTCGGAGGCAGGACGTCGCCCTTGTAGCGGACCTCGCCCTCGGTGGGGATGTAGAGGCCGGTCAGGCAGTTGAAGAAGGTCGTCTTGCCGGCGCCGTTGGGGCCGATGAGGCCGACGATCTCGCCGCTGTTGACGGTCAGGTCGACATTGCGCACGGCGGTCAGACCGCCGAAGCGCATCGTCACGCCGCGGGCGTCGAGGACGACCTGGCCGGGGGCGGTGGCGCCCGGGGTGGTGCCCTGGGTGGTGGTGTCGGTGGTCATGTGTGGTCAGGCCCCTGTCTTGCTGAGGACTGTGGGCGCTTCGGCCTCTTCGTGGAACTCCAGCTGGCGGCGCCGGTTGGCGACGAGGCCCTCCGGGCGGAAGCGCATGAGCAGGATGAGCGCGACACCGAAGGCGAAGAGCTGGTAGTCGCCGAGGAACTGGAGTTTGTTCGGGATCAGGTAGAGCAGGGAGGCGCCGATCAGCGGACCGCCGATGGTGCCCATGCCGCCGAGGACGACCGCGGCGAGCAGGAAGGCGGAGTTCGGCGGGATGGGCCCGGCGAACTGGTACTGCTCGGGGGTGACGGTGTATGTCACGTGGGCCTGGACAGTACCGGCGAGACCGGCGAGGGAGGCGCCGACGGCGAACGCGATCAGCTTCACGCGGAAGCCGTTGATGCCCATGGCCAGCGCGGCGGTCTCGTCCTCGCGGATGGCGACCCAGGCGCGGCCGATACGGGAGTCGCCGCTGCGCCGGAAGACGAGGACGACGACGGCCGTGATGAGCAGCATCAGCAGGAAGTAGTTGGCGAACCGGCCGATGGTGAAGCCCGCGATGGTGTGCGGCGCACCGAGGTCGAACCCGAGGATGGTGAGGTTCGGGATCGAGGAGATGCCGTTGGAGCCGTTGGTCAGGCTCGGTCCGGAGGTGCCGTCGAGGTTGTTCGCCGTGATGCGGAAGATCTCACCGAAGCCGAGCGTCACGATGGCCAGGTAGTCGCCGCGCAGTCGCAGGGTCGGGGCGCCGATGAGGACACCGAAGACCAGCGAGGCCACGGCGCCGACGAGGACGGCCGCCCAGAACGGGAAGTGCACACCGAACGGCGAGCTGGGGGAGCCGGAGACCAGGGCCGCGGCGTAGGCGCCGACACCGAGGAAGGCGACGTAACCGAGGTCGAGGAGGCCGGCGAGGCCGACGACGATGTTCAGGCCCAGGGCGACGGTGGCGAAGATCAGGATGTAGACGCCGATGGTCGCGTACTGGTCGTCGGTCTGCGTGAACGGGAACAGCGCCGCCGCGATGAAGGCGCCCCAGACGGTGATCGTCTGGTGCCGCGAGGTGATCTCGGTGGCCTGAGCGACGAGACCGGACTTGTTCAGGGCGGCGAAGCCGAAGCCGGCCGTGATCAGGAAGCCGACGAAGAGCTCGTCGTACTGGGTGCCGATGCCGTACGTGAAGACGAGCAGGCCGAGCGCCATGACGACGGCGATGACCAGGATCTCGACGTAGGTCGGGAGCTTGCCCACGGGCCGCGGGGGGCGGGCCGAGAAGGCGGCCTTGACGGTCTCCCACTTGTGGGAGGACTTGTTCTTGAACTTCTCCCAGGAGTCGTCGTCGGGGTCGATCGGGTCGGGCTCGGGCTGCTCGAAGGGCAGGGCCAGGGCGCCGACGAACGCGGCGAGCGTGGCGATCGCCACCAGGTAGCCGCCCGGGTCGAGGTTGACGACGCCGCCGAGCTCGACGCTGATCGCGATGACCGTGTACCAGGCGGTGGCGAAGGCGGCCAACGCGGCGAACTTGAGCGCCGCGTCACCACCGGAGGGGACGATGTACCGCAGTCCCTTGACGCCGTAGCCGGCCAGCGCGAACAGGGTGGTCAGCAGGCCGCCGATGAGGACGAGGACCTGCAGGCCGCCGGGGTAGCCGTAGACCGTGAGGTCGCCGGGGAAGGCGGAGGTCCAGGTCCACGACATGAAGGTGGAGATGATGGTGAGGACGCCGCCGCCGACGGCGAGTGCGCGGCCGATGTGCGGCGGGATGCCGATGAGGCCGGCCGGGGCGGGAGCGGCGGGGGTGCCCGGGGTCTCGGGCGCGGTGGTCTGTGTGGTCATCGGTGTCACGCCCTGTCCGCGACGCGCTCGCCGAGCAGACCCTGAGGCCTGAAGAGGAGCACAAGGATGAGGAGTACGAAGGCCCAGACGTCGGCCCAGGACTGGCTGCCGAACTTTTCCATGCCCGGGATGTTGGAGATGTAGGCGGAGGCGAGGGTCTCGGCGATGCCGAGGACGATTCCGCCGATCATGGCTCCGTAGATGTTGCCGATACCGCCGAGCACGGCCGCGGTGAACGCCTTGAGGCCCAGGATGAAGCCCATACGGAAGTTGACCTCGCCGTACTTCAGGCCGTACGCGACGCCGCCGATGGCGGCGAAGGTGGCGCCGAGGGCGAAGGCGATCACGATGATGCGGTCGGTGTTGACACCCATGAGCTTGGCGGTGTCGGGGTCCTGGGCGGTGGCCTGCATACCGCGTCCGGTGCGGGTCTTCATGACGAAGTACGCGAGGACGGCCATGCTGATGGGCGCGGCGACCAGCAGGAAGATGTCGCCGGTCTGGATGGTGACGTCACCGATGTGGAACGGTCCGCCGTCGATCTGCGGGAACGTCACGGAGGACTTCGCGTCGGGGTACCAGGCCCAGACCGCCTGCTGGAGGGCGAGCGAGAGGCCGATGGCGGTGATGAGCGGGGCGAGACGGGGCGCGTTGCGCAGGGGACGGTAGGCGAACCGTTCCGCTCCCACGGCGACCGTGACGGCGACGATGATGGCACCGACGATCATCAGCGGCAGTGCGACCCCCATGGAGGTGCCGTCCGGCAGGACGTAAAGGTAGACCGTCAGAGCGCCGAACGCTCCGGTCATGAAGATCTCGCCGTGGGCGAAGTTGATGAGCTGGACGATGCCATAGACCATCGTGTAGCCGATGGCGACCAGCCCGTACATGGATCCCAGTAGCAGGCCGTTGACCAGCTGCTGCGGCAGTTCGTTCACCGCATGTCCTCCGAGACTATTCGGATGATTTTCGACGGATGGAGCCGGATGCGAGAACGCGCGGGGCGCCAGTGGAACAGCGCCCCGCGCGGCTCGTGAGTGGTGCGGGAGTGGGGTCAGCCGGTGAAGGTACCGGACTTGACGGCCGCCCAGGCACCGTTCTTCACGGCGTAGACGGTGAGCTGCTTGTTGGTGGCGTCACCGAACTCGTCGAAGGAGACCTTGCCGGTCACTCCGTCGAAGGAGACGTTCTGCATGGCGGCGGTGACCTTGGCACGGGCGTCCGAGGGCAGCTTGCCGTTGTTGTCGTCGACGACCTTCTTCACGGCCTGGATGATCGCCCAGGTCGAGTCGTAGGAGTAGCCGCCGTAGGCGCCGTACTCCTCCGAGTAGCCGCCCGCCTTGTAGTCCGAGACGAACTTCTTGGCGGAGGGCAGGGTCTCGACCGGGGCACCGACCGAGGTGGCGAGGTCGCCGGTGGCCTTGGCCCCGGCCAGCTTGATGAAGGTCGGGTCGAAGATGCCGTCGCCGCCGGCCAGCGGGATGTTGGCACCGGCGGCCTTGATCTGCTTGCTGAGCGGGCCGGCCTGCGGGTACTCACCGCCGTAGTACACGGCCTCGGCACCGGAGTTCTTCACCTGGGTGGCGACCGAGGAGAAGTCCTTGGTGTCGGGGTTGATGTGCTGCGTGCCGACGACCGTACCGCCGAGCTTCTTGAACTCCTGCGTGAAGGTCGCGGCGAGGCCGGCGCCGTAGGTCTTCTTGTCGTCGATGACGAAGACCTTCTTCTTCTTGGCCGTGTTGTAGATGTACTCGGCGGCGAACGGGCCCTGGATGGCGTCCGTGGTCGCGGTGCGGAAGTACGACTTGAACGGGCGGGCCTTCTTGGTCTGCCAGGCGTCGCCCTGGGTGAGCGCCGGGTTGGTGTTGGCCGGGGAGACCTCGACCAGCTTCGCGTCGTCGAACACCTTCTGCATGGACTGTGCCACGGAGGAGTTCAGCGGGCCGACGACGCCCAGGACGCTCTTGTCGGCGACGAAGGCCGAGGCGTTCTGCTGGCCGGACGACGCCTGAGCCTGGTCGTCCTTGGCGACGAGTTTGAAGGTGACCCCGTTGACGGTCTTGTCCTTGTTGGCCGTCTTGACGGCGAGGTCGGCGGAGTTCTTGATACCCAGGCCCAGCGCGGACAGGTCGCCGGTCAGCGGGGCGTCGACTCCGATGGTGACGGTGGTGCCGCCGCTGCCGCTGCTCTTGTCGCCGCTGTCGCGCGAGCCGCAGGCGGTGAGGGTGAGTGCTCCCGCCGCCAGCGCGGCGGTGATGGCGATGAGCGAACGTTGACGCACGATCAGTCCTTTCCCTGGCACGGCCCTTCCCCCTGGAAGTGGCCGAGTCCCTGCGCCCTGCCGAAGTGCTTTTTCGGCTGCACGGTGACTGGCCGTGACTCTAAGCGGGTGGGGGAACCCGGGAGGAGGGTCTGGGGGAGGCTGTGACTCCTTCGTTATGACACGAGGTAATGCAGAGCGGTGCTCTGTGGGCAGTACAGCAGAATTCAGGCCGATTCGCCCAGTCCGCATTCTGAGAACCTGCAGGACCCGACGGGATCTGTCATGCGCTTCGAGGGTTTTGGTAATTACCTGGAAGTGTGCTTGCAGATGCCTTGCAGGGCGGTGGAGAGATGCTGTGCATAGCGCTGTCCGAGGATGTAACTGTGGACTTCTATTGCGCGCGTATTACGCAGAGTTACGTCCAGGAAAGGCAGTCCGGCGCTTTCTGGCGCTTTCCGGCAATCCGTGACGTGCATGGTGATCACGACGTTCCGTGTCCCGCCCGCCCGGGCGCGGAAGGGGGCAAGCGGTTCCGAGGTCAGTGAGATGCCGGGGTAGGGCTGGCTGATGGAGCGCACCGTCACCGGGGGACCGGACTCGACACTCAGAGCGACCGCGAAGCTGAAGCTGCGGGGGCGCACCCCCTTCGGCGTGGCCACCGGTTCGAGGTAGGTGACGTCCACGACCTGAGACGGATACGGCGCCGCCGCGGGCGCCGGTGCGTGCGGCCGGGTCAGATACAGATACCCGCCGGCCGCGAGCAGGACCGTCGCCGCGGCCGCGGCGAGGGCCCCACGGCGGTGCCGGTCGTACCACTGCCCGAACCGGCCACGCGGGCGGCGGGGAAGCGAGGGGGAGTACTCCTCCGCGAGGTCCCGGGCCCGGGTGCCCTCGCCGGGCTCGACGGGGCCGACGCCGCTCATGACCAGGGCCCGTTGCTCGGGCCGCCGGTGCGGTACCAGTCGCGGCAGCCCGCGCGCGCCTCGCGGCCGATCAGCTGGTCGGCCGCGCGGGCGCCGTGCGCCTTCTTCTCCGCCCGGGCGGAGTCGACGACCTCGCGCAGGATGTCGTACTGCCCGTTGGACAGGCCCATCGTCTGATAATCACCGTAGGTGCCGCTGTCGAGCACCTCGCGGGACCAGTGGGCGACGACGCGGGTGCACAGGTCCTCGGGCGAGGTGGTCGCAGGGGTCGGCGTGGACGAGGGCGTGCGCCCGGCGGCCGAACCTCCCGCGGAGCCCGACCCGCCGCACCCGGCGCACAGCCCGCCCGTCACCAGTACCAGCGCCAGCCCGCAGCCGAGCACGAGCCCCGGCCGGGTGGCTCCTCCCGTTCTCATGGCACGACGCTATGGCCTGATCGCCGGGTGCGGCCAGAGGCGGGCCGCCGTCAGCCCGCGGTGCCCGTCGGCACCTCGTCGCCCTGCCGCACGTCCCGCAGCAGGCAGGTCAGCCGCGCGGTGCACACGCGCCGCCCCTCCTCGTCGCTGATCACGATCTCGTACGTCGCCGTCGACCGCCCGCGGTGCACGGGCGTGGCCACCCCGGTCACCATCCCGGACCGCGCGCCCCGATGGTGCGTGCAGTTCAGGTCGACGCCGACCGCGATCTTGGAGCTGCCGCCGTGCAGCATCGAGCCGACGGAACCGAGCGTCTCGGCGAGCACGGCGGAGGCGCCACCGTGCAGCAGCCCGTACGGCTGGGTGTTGCCCTCCACCGGCATGGTGCCGACGACACGGTCGGCGGAGGCCTCCACGATCTCCACGCCCATGCGCGTCCCGAGATGTCCCGCGGAGAAGAGGGCCGGCAGGTCCACGCCGAGGGCGGCGTACTCGTCGATGACCTCCTGCGGGAACCTCACATGCTGCTGTTCGCCCATGGGCCGTGCTCCGTTCGTCCGTGATCAGTCGTGCGGCCTGACTGAGCAAACGCTCAGTCGGTCGACGATTGTTCCAGACGCACCACCACGGACTTGCTGGCCGGGGTGTTACTGGTGTCGGCGGTATGGTCCAGCGGGACCAGGACATTGGTCTCCGGGTAATAAGCGGCCGCACATCCCCGCGCCGTCGGGTAGTGCACCACCCGGAAGCCCGGCGCCCGCCGCTCCACGCCGTCCCGCCACTCGCCGACGAGATCGACGTACGAACCGTCGGCGACCCCCAGCCTCCGGGCGTCCTCCGGGTTGACCAGGACCACCCGGCGGCCGTTGCGGATGCCCCGGTAGCGGTCGTCGAGGCCGTAGATCGTGGTGTTGTACTGGTCGTGCGAGCGCAGCGTCTGCAGCAGCAGCCGGCCCTCGGGCAGCTCCGGGTACTCCACGGGGGCCGCGGTGAAGTTGGCCTTGCCCGTCTTCGTCGGGAAGCGGCGCTCGTCGCGCGGGGCGTGCGGGAGCGCGAAGCCGCCGGGACGGGACACGCGCGCGTTGAAGTCCTGGAAACCGGGGACCACGCGCGCGATGCGGTCACGGATGGTGGCGTAGTCCTTCTCGAACTCCTCCCACGGCACCGTGCTGCCCTCGCCCAGGACGCGGCGGGCCAGCCGGCACACGATGGCGGGCTCGGACAGCAGATGCCCGCTCGCCGGCTCCAGGCGGCCGCGGGAGGCGTGCACCATGCCCATGGAGTCCTCGACCGTCACGAACTGCTCCCCGCCGCCCTGCAGATCCCGCTCGGTACGGCCGAGGGTCGGCAGGATCAGGGCACGCGCGCCCGTGACCACGTGCGACCGGTTCAGCTTCGTCGACACGTGCACCGTGAGGCGGGCGCGCCGCATGGCGGCCTCCGTGACCTCGGTGTCGGGGGAGGCGGAGACGAAGTTGCCGCCCATGGCGAAGAAGACCTTCGCCCGGCCGTCGCGCAGCGCCCGGATGGCCTCGACGACGTCGAAGCCGTGCTCCCGCGGCGGCGCGAAGCCGAACTCCTTCTCCAGCGCGTCCAGGAAGGCGGGCGCGGGCCGCTCGAAGATGCCCATGGTCCGGTCGCCCTGCACGTTCGAGTGACCGCGCACCGGGCACACGCCCGCGCCCGGGCGGCCGATGTTGCCGCGCAGCAGCAGGAAGTTGACCACCTCACGGATGGTCGGCACCGAGTGCTTGTGCTGGGTCAGCCCCATCGCCCAGCACACGATGGTGCGCTTCGAGGCGAGCACCATGCCGAGGGCCCGCTCGATCTCCTCGCGCGTGAGACCGGTCGCGGCGAGCGTCTCGTCCCAGTCGGCGGCCTCGGCCGCGGCCGCGAACTCCTCGTAGCCGTGCGTGTGTTCGCGGACGAACTCCTCGTCGACCGCGCCCTGCGTCTGGAGGATCAGCTTGTTCAGCAGCCGGAACAGGGCCTGGTCGCCGCCGATGCGGATCTGCAGGAACAGATCGGTGAGGGCGGCCCCCTTGAGCACGCCCTGCGGCGTCTGCGGGTTCTTGAACCGCTCCATACCGGCCTCGGGCAGCGGGTTGACGGTGATGATCCGGGCACCGCCCGCCTTGGCCTTCTCCAGGGCGGTGAGCATGCGCGGATGGTTCGTGCCCGGGTTCTGCCCGGCCACGATGATCAGGTCCGCCTTGTACAGGTCCTCCAGCAGGACGCTGCCCTTGCCGATGCCGATCGTCTCCGACAGCGCCGACCCGGACGACTCGTGGCACATGTTCGAGCAGTCCGGCAGGTTGTTGGTGCCGAGCTCGCGCGCGAACAGCTGGTAGAGGAACGCCGCTTCGTTGCTGGTGCGCCCCGATGTGTAGAAGACGGCCTCGTCCGGGGAGCCGAGCGCGGCGATCTCCTCGGCGACGATGTCGAAGGCCCGCTCCCAGCTCACGGGCTCGTAGCGGTCCCCGCCCTCGGGCAGGTACACGGGATGCGTCAGCCGCCCCTGCTGGCCCAGCCAGTACCCGCTCCGGCCCGCCAGGTCGGCCACGGTGTGCGCGGCGAAGAACTCCGGGGTGACCCGGCGCAGAGTGGCCTCCTCGGCCACCGCCTTCGCGCCGTTCTCGCAGAACTCCGCCGTGTGCCGGTGCTCCGGCTCCGGCCACGCGCAGCCCGGGCAGTCGAAGCCGTCCTTCTGGTTGACGTTCAGCAGCGTCAGCATCGTGCGCCGCACGCCCATCTGCCGCTGTGCCATGCGCAGGGTGTGCCCGATGGCCGGAAGGCCGGCCGCCGCGTGCTGCGGCTCGGCGACCTGCGGCGCGTCCTGAACCGGATCGCTCTTGGGCGGCTTCGAGGCCATGACGCCATCTCCTTCACCTGCGCATGTGGGTATGCCTTCGATCCTCGCACGCGCCGCCGACAGGGCAGCCGAAGGTGCGGCCACCCCCGATGGCGGCCGACTGTCAGTGGCACGTGGCAGGATCGGGTCCGTGGCAGAGACAGCATCGAAGAAGACCGAGACGACCTCCGGCGGCAAGCGGCCCCGCCTCATGCTCATGGACGGGCACTCGCTGGCGTACCGCGCGTTCTTCGCGCTGCCCGCGGAGAACTTCACGACGGCGACGGGCCAGCCGACGAACGCGATCTACGGCTTCGCGTCGATGCTGGCCAACACCCTGCGTGACGAGGAGCCCACGCACTTCGCGGTGGCCTTCGACGTCTCCCGCAAGACCTGGCGCTCCGAGGAGTTCACCGAGTACAAGGCGAACCGCTCCAAGACGCCGGACGAGTTCAGGGGCCAGGTCGAGCTCATCGGCGAGCTGCTGGACACCATGCACGTCTCGCGCTTCGCGATCGACGGCTTCGAGGCCGACGACGTCATCGCCACGCTCGCCACCCAGGCCGAGGCCGAGGGCTTCGACGTGTTGATCGTCACCGGCGACCGCGACTCCTTCCAGCTGGTCAGCGAGCACACCACCGTGCTGTACCCGACGAAGGGCGTCTCGGAGCTGACCCGGTTCACTCCGGAGAAGGTCTTCGAGAAGTACGGCTTGACGCCGGCGCAGTACCCGGACTTCGCGGCCCTGCGCGGCGACCCGTCCGACAACCTGCCGGGCATCCCCGGCGTCGGCGAGAAGACGGCCGCGAAGTGGATCAACCAGTTCGGCTCCTTCGCCGACCTGGTCGAGCGTGTCGACGAGGTCAAGGGCAAGGCCGGGCAGAACCTCCGCGACCACCTGGAGTCCGTCAAGCTCAACCGCCGCCTGACCGAGATGGTGCGCACGGTGGAGCTCCCCAAGGCGGTCACCGACCTGGAGCGGGCCCCGTACGACCGCAAGGCCCTCGCGATGGTCCTGGACACCCTGGAGATCAGGAACCCCTCCCTGCGCGAGCGGCTGCTGGCCGTCGACCCGGGTGCCGCCCAGGCGGAGGAGACGCCGGTGATCGCCGACGGCGTGGAGCTGGACGGCACGGTCCTCGGCACCGGCGAGCTCGCCCCCTGGCTCGCCGGGCACGCGGACGGGCCCCTCGGTGTGGCCACCGTCGACACCTGGGCGCTCGGCACCGGCTCGGTCGCCGAGGTCGCCCTCGCGACGGCCGACGGCCCCGCCGCCTGGTTCGACCCCTCCCAGCTGGACGAGGCCGACGAGCGGGCCTTCGCGGCCTGGCTCGCGAGCGACACGAGCCCCAAGGTCCTGCACAACGTCAAGAGCGCCATGCGCGTGTTCGCCGAGCACGGCTGGAGCATCGCCGGCGTCTCCATGGACACCGCGCTCGCCGCCTACCTGGTCAAGCCGGGCCGCCGCTCCTTCGACCTGGACGCGCTGTCCCTGGAGTACCTGGGCCGCGAGCTGGCCCCGGCCGCGGCCGCCGACGGCCAGCTGGCCTTCGGCGCTGACGACGGCGCCGAGGCCGAGGCCCTGATGATCCAGGCCCGCGCCGTCCTCGACCTCGGCGAGGCCTTCACCGGCCGCCTCCAGGAGGTCGGCGCCGCGGATCTCCTCCAGGACATGGAGCTGCCCACCTCCGCTCTGCTGGCCCGCATGGAGCGGCACGGCATCGCGGCCGACCGCGCCCACCTCGAGACGATGGAGCAGATGTTCGCGGGCGCCGTCCAGCAGGCGGTGAAGGAGGCGCACGCGGCGGCCGGACACGAGTTCAACCTGGGCTCGCCCAAGCAGCTCCAGGAAGTCCTCTTCGGCGAACTGGCCCTGCCCAAGACCAAGAAGACGAAGACCGGCTACACCACCGACGCGGACGCCCTCGCCTGGCTCGCCACCCAGACGGACAACGAACTCCCGGTGATCATGCTCCGCCACCGCGAGCAGGCGAAGCTCCGCGTCACGGTCGAGGGCCTGATCAAGACCATCGCCGCGGACGGCCGCATCCACACCACCTTCAACCAGACCGTCGCCGCGACCGGCCGCCTCTCCTCCACCGACCCGAACCTGCAGAACATCCCGGTCCGCACGGACGAGGGCCGGGCCATCCGCCGGGGCTTCGTCGTAGGCGAGGGCTTCGAGTCCCTCCTGACGGCCGACTACAGCCAGATCGAACTGCGGGTGATGGCGCACCTCTCCGAGGACGCGGGCCTCATCGAGGCCTTCACCTCCGGTGAGGACCTGCACACCACGGCCGCCTCCCAGGTCTTCGCGGTCGAGCAGTCCGCGGTCGACGCGGAGATGCGCCGCAAGATCAAGGCGATGTCGTACGGCCTCGCCTACGGCCTGTCGGCCTTCGGCCTCTCCCAGCAGCTGAACATCGAGGCCGGCGAGGCCCGGGCCCTGATGGACGCCTACTTCGAGCGCTTCGGCGGTGTCCGGGACTACCTGCGCCGGGTCGTCGACGAGGCGCGGGCCACCGGCTACACGGCCACCCTGTTCGGCCGCCGCCGCTACCTGCCCGACCTCAACAGCGACAACCGCCAGCGCCGCGAGGCGGCCGAGCGCATGGCCCTCAACGCCCCCATCCAGGGGACGGCGGCCGACATCGTCAAGATCGCCATGCTCCGCGTGGACGGTGCCCTGCGCGAGGCCGACCTCAAGTCCCGCATGCTCCTCCAGGTCCACGACGAAATCGTCCTGGAGATCGCCCCCGGCGAGCGCTCCCGCGTCGAGGAACTGGTACGCCGCGAGATGTCCGACGCGGTCCACCTCAGGGTCCCCCTGGGCGTCTCGGTCGGCGCGGGCCCGGACTGGGAATCGGCAGCCCACTGACGAGACCGGGTCACAGAGGCAGTACCCACCCCACCCCACGACCCGCACTCGCCCACGGGCGGGTGCGGGTCGTGGGGTGCGGCGGTCGTGGGGGGCAGCGGGTCGCGGGGGTGCGACCGGCCGCGGAGGTGCGACCGGCCGCGGAGGTGCGGCGGGCCGTGGGGTGCGGCGCAGCCCCGACCCCGACCCACCCCCAGCCCCACCGTCACCCACGTGGCCCCCGCGAACACGCCCTCCGCCACCCCCGCAGTCAGGATGCGGGCATGGGTATACGCATGCTCAACCGCCGCACGGCGAAAGCGCAGGCTGATGCCGAACCGGCGGCCGCCGAGCCGTCCACGCCGGTCCCGGTCTTCGCGGCCGACGCGAGCACCGCCCGCATCCCCACGGACCTCGTGGCAACCCTGCACCGCACCGCGGCACGTCTCACCGGCCCGCTCACCGGCCGCCTTCGGCACCGCTGGGCCCCACGCTGACCGGCTCCGGGCCGCTGTCCCCGCCCCGGACCGGACGCCGCACCCGCACGCAGACCGCGTACAGCAGCACCCCCAGCACCAGCCCGGCCCCCACCCCGAAGCACAGCGTCGGAACCAGCTCCCAGGGCCGAGCCCGCGCCCCCCATTCCCCCCACCACACGGTCGCCCGCCGCACCCCCGCCACGACCGCGCACCCCGCGATCAACCCCGCGGCCCACCACCGATCCCGCCTCGCCAGCACAGGCACCCCCACCGGACCGGGAACATCGACCCGCACCCGCCGTAGAGCCCGAGCCCCCCATACCCCGATCACGACGGCCGCCACCACCGACCCCCCGTACTGCAGGTACCAGTACAGCGGCGACCCGGCGATCTCCGTCCCCAGCGCGGGAAACCACCGCATCCCCCACCGGTCGGCATGCGTGAACGCATCCCACACCACATGCGTCAGCGCCCCCAGGACCGCCGACGCGTACCACCGCACCGCCGCCCCCGTCCCGACCCGCGAGCGCGCCACCCCGCACCGCAGCAGCACGGCCGGCCGCGCCTGCCAGGCCCGCGGAAGCAACGCCACCACCGGCTCGCGTACCAGCAGCCACAGCCCGACCAGCACCCAGGCCACGACCACGTCGACCGTGAACACACCGGCGAACGAATGGGTGAAGCCGCCGAACTCCATCGCACCGGGCACGGCACTCGCCGCGAAGTAGGTCATGTCGGGGGAGAAGGATCCGGCCACGAGCACAGCCGGAACCAGCCGCCCCCGCCCGCTTCCGTCGCCGCGCACAACGGGCAGTACGGCCGCCGCATGGCTCAGGGTGAACGGCAACAGGGCTCCTCTTGAGTGACGTCGACCGGTCTGCCACCGGCCGTAGATGGCCATCTGGTGAATGGCGGGCACGAACGGGTGCCCATGGCAAGCAAGTTGTCGTAGGGTCGCCTGGGTCACAGCACGGGGCACCGGGCTGCTCGGCAGAACAAGGAACCGGAAAACACAACAGAACCACAGAACGCCGACACCGAGCCGACGAAAAAAGAACAAGCAATCGCCCCACAAGGGCAACCAGCCCCGTGGGTCGATCGTCACATCAAGGCGAGCAGGCAGACAGAGAAGGGCGCTCGGGCGTCCACGGGAGGGGTTCACTCTATGGCGGCGCAATTCGGCAGGAGGCTGGCCAAGGGAGCGGCGACCACCGCCGTGGCAGCGCTGGCGGTCGCGGCCCTGTCCGCGTCGCAGGCGCCCGGAGTCACGGTCGACGGCCACGGCAGACAGACCGCCTCGGACGCCACGCCGTCACCCGACGCGACCGCCGACGCCGGTTCGGCGACCGGCAACTCGCCGTACTACACGGACCTGCCGCCGCTCAACAGCCCCAACCCCAGCCCCTCACCGTCCGCGTCCGGCACTCCCGTGGTCCAGGGCAGCGGCGAGGCGGGCATCCCCGCCACCGTCCTCGACGCCTACAAGAAGGCGGAGACGGCCATGCGCGCGGCCAAGCCGGGCTGCAACCTGCCGTGGCAACTCCTCGCCGCCATCGGCAAGGTCGAGTCGGGACAGGCCCGCGGCGGCCGCGTCAGCGCGGACGGCACCACGCTCTCCCCGATCCTCGGCCCGCAGCTCGACGGCAACGGCTTCGCGCTGATCAAGGACACCGACGGCGGCAAGTACGACGGCAACAGCTCCTACGACCAGGCCGTCGGGCCCATGCAGTTCATCCCGTCCACCTGGGCGTGGGCGGGCCGCGACGGCAACGGGGACGGCAAGAAGGACCCCAACAACGTCTACGACGCCGCCCTCGCCGCCGCCCACTACCTGTGCCGCGACAACTGGGACCTGTCGAACCAGACGGACCTCAACAGCGCGATCCTCAGCTACAACAACTCGCAGGACTACCTGAACACCGTCCTTTCGTGGCTGGAGTTCTACCGCAAGGGCACGCACTCCATCCCGGACGGCACCGGCACGGTTCCGTCGAAGCGCAGCGACAGCGGCGGCAGCGGGAGCCCCTCCAAGCCGCCGACGTCCAAGCCGCCGACCCACAAGCCCTCCACGCCGGGCACCAGCCCCAGCCCGACGCCGGGCGGCGACAGCGGCGGCAGCCCGAGCCCGTCCACCCCGCCGTCCCCGCCCGCCACGCCCACCGACACGGTGGACCACCTGGCGGACGCGGGCACCGCGAAGCTCACCGCGACGGCGGGCGACGAGTTCGCCAAGAAGATCAGCACCAAGGCCGTCACCAAGGCGGGCAAGGCCGTCGCCAAGGTCCGGGTCCGCTTCACGATCGTCGGCGACACCGACACCACCTTCGCCGGCGGCGAGAGCGTGGCCACGGTCGTCACCAACAGCTCCGGCGTGGCCGTGGCACCCGCGCTGCAGGCCGGTGAGAAGACCGGTGACTTCACCGTCCGCGCGACGGTCGTCGGCCGCGCGGTCGCCGCCCTGGACTACGCGGCCACCGTCACCGAGCGCGTCGCCGACACGCTCGTCCGCACCGGCGACACACCTCTCACCTGCACGCCGGGCGGCGAGTTCGCCGACCGGGTCGAGGTGAAGGCCACCTACAAGAGCGAGGTCGCGGACAAGGTCGCGGTCACCGCCACGCTGATCAAGTCCAAGGACGACGCGACCGCGAACGACAAGGGCCCCTACTTCAAGGACGCGGACGGCAAGACCGTACGCACCCTCACGGGCCTGACGACGGACGCCGACGGCAAGCTCCAGCTGCCCAAGATGTACGCGGACGACACCACCGGCACCTTCGTCCTGCGCGTCACCACCGCGGGCGGCGCCACGCTCGACGTCCAGCTGACGGTGGCGGCGGCCGACACCTCCCCGAGCCCGTCGCCCAGCCCGTCGGCGAGCGCGAGCTCGTAAGCGGCGTACCGGCCCGTTCCTCCACGACGACTACGGCGTCCCTCTGCGGAGGGGCGCCGTAGTCGTGTGCGACCTGTTCTCATCTCGGCCGCCCGTTGCTACGGTGCCGGATCTGACGAGGTATCAGTTCCAGGTTCCTCTGCAGTCCGTCGGGAGGCAGGCATGCGCGCCCTGATCGCCGCCGCGACCGGTCTCGCCGTCGCGTTCGCGCTGGTCCTCACGATCACCGCGATGGGGACCCCGCCGGGAAAGACGTCGCCGAAGCCGCTGCTGACGACGGTGCCCGCACACCCGTAGCCGTCCGCCCGGGAGGCCGAGATGCGCCGCAAGGCCAGTCTGGTCCTGCTCGCCTTCGCCGTGTTCTTCGCGGCACTGTCCCCGCTGCTGCGCTGGTACGCCTTCCCGCGCCTGGCCAAGATCCCGGCCGGCCAGTACCAGGACATGGTCCTGGAGGCGAAGGACGCGACCCTCCTCGACTACGGCACGATGAAGGCGAGGAAGGTCTCCAAGGTCACCATCGTGCAGACCCTCAAGGGCGACGTGGAGGCCGCGAAGAAGATCGGGAAGACGGCCGGCCGGGACGTCGTCGTCTGGGACGGCCTGTCCTACGTCCAGGGGCCCGACGGCAAGATGGTCTCCGAGATCCCCGAGCGCTACATCTTCGACGCCCACAGCCAGGCCCCGGTCCACGCCACCGGCGAGATGGTCGACGGCGACCCGGTGAAGCGGACCGGCATCGAGTTCAAGTGGCCCTTCCTGACGCAGAAACGGGACTACGAGTACTTCGACGCGCAGACCCGCACCACCAACCCCATCCACTACAAGGGCACCCAGGACTTCCGTGGCGTGAAGGTCTACTACTTCGAGCAGACCATCCCCTGGACCAAGGTCGCCTTTCCCAAGACCATGCCGGTCAAGGGCATCACCCCCGAATCGGTCGCCAAGACCGGCACCACCCGCTGGTACACCACCGTCCGCAAGTTCTGGGTCGAGCCCGTCACCGGAGCCCCCGTCTACGGCGAGGAGATCCACAAGGAGGAGCTGCGCGGCGGCACCCTGCTCGGCGGCCGGGACAAGGTGACGGCCTTCGCCGGCCACGTGAAGATGCGCGAGGACTACATCGAACACACCGTCGCGCTGGTCAAGTCCAACCGCACCCTCGTCCTGCTGATGGTGTCGTACCTCCCGTGGGGCTTCCTGATCCTCGGCACCCTGCTGCTCGCCCTCTCCCTGTGGCTGGAGGCCCGCAGCCGCCGCCCGGCCGACCCGGCACGCGCCGAGTCCGCCGCGCCGGAACCCGTCAGCGCCTGAGCCGCGCGTTGGTGTGCCGCGTCGGCTCGGCGGTCGCCGGGTCCTCGGGCCACGGATGCTTCGGGTACCGGCCGCGCAGCTCGGCGCGCACGCCCTTGTAGCCGTCCTTCCAGAAGGAGGCGAGGTCGGCGGTGACGGCGACGGGCCGCCCGGCGGGGGAGAGGAGATGCACCAGCAACGGCACGCCCGCCACCGCGGGCGACTCGTGCAGACCGAACATCTCCTGCAACTTCACGGCGAGAACGGGCTGTCGGGGATCGCCGTAGTCGATCCGGATCCTGGACCCACTCGGTACGGTGATGCGCTCCGGCGCCAGCTCGTCGAGCCGTCCGGCCTCCCCGGACGCCCAGGGCAGCAGACGGGCGAGCGCCTGCCCCGCGTCGATCCGCCCCAGGTCCGCCCGCCGCCGGGCCCGACCCAGCTCGGGCTCCAGCCACTCGTCCACGCGCGCGTGGAGCGCGTCGTCGCCGACGTCGGGCCACGGCTCCCCGAGACGCAGCCGCAGAAAGGCGAGCCGCCGACGCAGTACGACAGCCTCGGGCGACCACCGCAGCAGCCCGAACCCCTCCTCCCGCAGCCCCTCCAGAAGCGCATCCCGTACGAGACCGGGGTCGGCGTCCGGCAAGGGCCGCACCGCGAGCTCGATCGCCCCCAGCCGCCGCACACTCCGCGCCACGACGTCCCCGTCGGCCCAGTGGACCTCCTGCGCCTCGGAGTACAGGGAGCCGGCGGCCCGCCGGGCCAGGTCCTCGTCGATCACGGCCGCGAGCCGCACACGCGCGTGCCCCTTGCCGACGGGCCGATCCGCCACGGCGACCGCGATCCAGGGCGCCCCCCGCAGCGGACTGCCGTCGGCGAGCTCGGCCCGGGTACCGGAGGCCATGAGATAGGAACCCCCATCGGCCTTGGCAACCCGCTCGGGAAACGCAAGCGCGGCCACGAGCCCCACGAGGCGGTCCTCCACCCCCACCACCGACACGCCCGGGGCGCCCGGGCGTGTGCGGTCGTCTGTGCCGGGCGTCGCTGTGGCCTTGCGGTCCGGCCGGGTGCCGTTGCCCGTGCCGGTCGTCGGCGTGGCCGTGCCGCCCGCTCGCGTGCGGTCGTCCGTGCCGGGCGCCGCTGGGGCCTTGCCATCCGCACTGGTGCCGGTGCCCGTGCCGGGCGTCCGCGTGGCCTTACCGCCCGCGCGGGCGCCATTGCTCGTGCCGGGCGGCGGCGCGGTCTCGTCGGTCGTTCGCGTCCGGTCATCCGCAGTCGTCGTCGAGGCGCTCGCTTCGCTCGTCCGCAGGCGTCGTACCTCCGTGCGCCAGCGGGCGGCGTACGGGTCGCCGCCTCGTCGGGCGGTTCTTAGGGCGGCTGTGAGGTCGTCGCCGTATTCGCGGGGCGGTTCCTCCGACAGGAGGGCCACCGCCTCGGCGCCCTGTCCGGAGGTGTCCAGGAGTGCCCGGCCCAGTCGGGGGTGCAGGCCCAGGCGGGCCAGGGCGGCTCCCCGCCGCGTGGCGCGGCCGTCGGCGTCCACCGCGCCCACCGCCGTCAGGACGGCCCGCGCCGCCGCCATCGCCCCGCCCGGCGGCGGATCCAGCAGCGCCAGCCCGGACGCGTCCGGGTCGCCCCAGCACGCCGTCTGCAGCGCGAACGCCGTCAGGTCGGCCACCTTGATCTCCGGTGCCGGGAAGCGCGGCAGCCGCGCGTCCTCGACCTCCGCCCAGCAGCGGTACACCGCGCCCGGCGCCTCCCGTCCGGCCCGCCCCGCCCGCTGCCGCCCGGCGGCCTGCGAGGCCCGTACCGTCGTCAGCGCGCTCAGCCCGCGCGCGTGGTCGACGCGCGGCTCACGCGACAGCCCGGAGTCGACGACCACCCGTACGCCCGGAACCGTCAGCGACGACTCCGCCACCGAGGTCGCCAGCACCACCCGGCGCCGGGTGCCGGGGGAGAGCACCGCGTCCTGCACGGCGGCAGGCGCGCGCCCGTGCACCTGGAGCACCTCGGCGCCGCCCAGGTCCCCCAGCTGCCCGGCCACGCGCGCGATCTCGCCCACGCCCGGCAGGAAGCACAGCACGTCCCCGTCCCGCTCGGCCAGCGCCCGCCGTACCGTCGACGCCACGTGCGCCAGCAGCGCCGGGTCCACCCGCATGCCGTGCGGCGGCCGTACGGGCCGGGCCGGCGGCGACCAGATCACCTCGACCGGATACGACACGCCCTCCGCCTCGATCACCGGCGCCCCGCCCAGCAGCCGCGCCCAGCCCTGCGCGTCCGTGGTCGCCGACGCCGCCACCAGCCGCAGCTCCGGCCGCAGCGTCTCCCGGACGTCCCACAGGAACGCCGCCGCGGTGTCGGCGTCCAGGTGCCGCTCGTGGCACTCGTCGAGCACCACCACGTCCACCCCGGCCAGCTCCTGGTCCCGCTGCAGCCGTTGGAGCAGCACACCGGTCGTGACGACCTCCACGCGCGTGTGTCGCCCGGCCACCCGCTCGCCGCGCACCGTGTAGCCGACGCTCTCGCCCGTCTTCTCGCCCAGCAGCCACGCCATCCGCCGCGCCGCGGCCCGGACGGCGATGCGGCGCGGCTCCGCCACGACCACGCGACGGGCCCCGCCCCGCCCGAGCAGCCCGGCCAGCTCCAGCGGCACCAGCGTCGTCTTGCCGGTGCCCGGAGGCGCCACGAGAACGGCCGTGCCGTGCCCCTCAAGGGCGTCGTCGAGAGCGGGCAGCGCCGCGCGTACGGGCAGCGCGTCCAGGGCGTCGTAACGGATCACACGCTCAGTCTCGTACGCAGACGAAGATCGCCGTCCCCGGGATCAGGTTCCCGCGCAGCGGCGACCAGCCGCCCCACTCGGCGGTGTTCCAGGCCGGCCACTCCGGCTCGACCAGGTCGACGAGCCGGAAGCCGCCCGCCACCACGTCCCGCACCCGGTCGCCGATCGTCCGGTGGTGCTCCACGTAGACCGCGCGGCCCTCCTCGTCCTGCTCGACGTACGGAGTGCGGTCGAAGTAGGAGGCCGACACGCTCAGCCCCTCCGGCCCCGGCTCGTCCGGGAAGGCCCAGCGGATCGGGTGGGTCACCGAGAAGACGAAACGCCCGCCCGGACGCAGCACCCGCCGCACCTCCTTCAGCACCCGTACCGGCTCGGCGACGAACGGCAGCGCCCCGTACGCCGAGCAGGCCAGGTCGAACGACTCGTCCGCGAAGGGCAACTCGCCGGCGTCCGCGCACACCAGGGGGAACGCGCCGCCGATGCGCAGGGCGTGCTGCAGCTGGCGGTGCGAGATGTCCAGGGCCACCGGGCGGGCGCCCTGCGCGGCCAGCCAGCGCGAGCACTGGGCGGCGCCCGCGCCGATCTCCAGTACGTCCCGGCCCTTCAGGTCCTCCGGCGGGCCCAGCAGCTCGGCCTCCACCTCGTCGAGGCCCTCGGGGCCCCACACGAACCGGTCGTCGCCGAGGAACGTGCCGTGCTCGACCTGGTACTCGTCGGCGTTCCGGTCCCACCAGCCCCGGTTGGCCCGGGCGCTCTCCGCGACACCGGCAGTGCGCCGGGTGGCCTCGGGCTCGGCGTCGTGCTCCGCGTCGTGCCCGGACTCGTGCCCCGCCTCGGGCCCGTACTCGTGCTCGGAAGAAACGGACTCTTGGATGATCGGCTCCCTCGTCGTACTCTTCCCTCCAACCCGACGCCCACGGGTGTCACGGAAGGGGTGTCGCAGGCCTGCGTGGCCTCGCGAGACAGTTCTTGTGCCGGGTATGGGGCGATCCGCCCCGGGTGTGCGCCTTCGCGCATTGACCCTGCCTGGCTGCCCCCGTATGCTACAAGTTGCGCTGCGGGCCTGCGCACCTCAGACGTAGCAGGCTGCGCTCGCATCTGTTGTATGTCCCCTCGGTTGTCGAGGCGCCATCACCGATTCCGGTGGGGCGCTTCCTTGGCTGTCCGGCTTCTTCAGAGCGAAACGGGCTCCCGGCGTAAGCAGTACCTACGACTTCAATGTCCGTACCGGAGCCCTTTCCCACATGACGAGCAGCACCGAGACCACCGCCACCACCCCGCAGGTAGCGGTCAACGACATCGGTAACGAGGAAGCCTTCCTCGCCGCGATCGACGAGACGATCAAGTACTTCAACGACGGCGACATCGTCGACGGCGTCATCGTGAAGGTCGACCGGGACGAGGTCCTGCTCGACATCGGTTACAAGACCGAAGGCGTTATCCCGAGCCGCGAGCTCTCGATCAAGCACGACGTCGACCCGAACGAGGTCGTCGCCGTCGGTGACGAGATCGAGGCCCTTGTCCTCCAGAAGGAAGACAAGGAAGGCCGCCTGATCCTCTCGAAGAAGCGCGCCCAGTACGAGCGTGCCTGGGGCACCATCGAGAAGATCAAGGAAGAGGACGGGATCGTCACCGGTACCGTCATCGAGGTCGTCAAGGGTGGTCTCATCCTCGACATCGGCCTCCGTGGCTTCCTCCCGGCCTCCCTGGTCGAGATGCGCCGCGTTCGCGACCTCCAGCCCTACGTGGGCAAGGAGCTCGAGGCCAAGATCATCGAGCTGGACAAGAACCGCAACAACGTGGTCCTGTCCCGCCGTGCCTGGCTGGAGCAGACCCAGTCCGAGGTCCGCCAGACGTTCCTCACGACCCTGCAGAAGGGTCAGGTCCGTTCCGGTGTGGTCTCCTCGATCGTCAACTTCGGTGCCTTCGTGGACCTGGGTGGCGTCGACGGTCTGGTCCACGTCTCCGAGCTTTCCTGGAAGCACATCGACCACCCCTCCGAGGTCGTCGAGGTCGGCCAGGAGGTCACGGTCGAGGTCCTCGACGTCGACATGGACCGCGAGCGCGTCTCCCTGTCGCTGAAGGCGACCCAGGAAGACCCGTGGCAGCAGTTCGCCCGCACCCACCAGATCGGCCAGGTCGTGCCCGGCAAGGTCACGAAGCTGGTTCCGTTCGGTGCGTTCGTCCGCGTGGACGAGGGCATCGAGGGTCTGGTCCACATCTCCGAGCTGGCCGAGCGCCACGTGGAGATCCCGGAGCAGGTCGTCCAGGTCAACGACGAGATCTTCGTCAAGGTCATCGACATCGACCTCGAGCGCCGTCGCATCAGCCTCTCGCTGAAGCAGGCCAACGAGTCCTTCGGTGCCGACCCGGCCTCGGTCGAGTTCGACCCGACCCTGTACGGCATGGCCGCGTCCTACGACGACCAGGGCAACTACATCTACCCCGAGGGCTTCGACCCCGAGACCAACGACTGGCTCGAGGGTTACGAGAAGCAGCGCGAGGAGTGGGAGCGCCAGTACGCCGAGGCGCAGACCCGCTTCGAGCAGCACCAGCAGCAGGTCATCAAGAGCCGCGAGGCCGACGCTGCCGCTGCCGCCGAGGGTGGCGACACCGCCGGTGCGGCTCCGGCCGCGGGTGGCGGTTCGTACTCCTCCGAGGGTGCGGACACCTCCGGTGCGCTGGCTTCCGACGAGGCGCTTGCCGCGCTTCGCGAGAAGCTCGCGGGTGGCCAGAGCTGAACGCTTGCCGCTGAGGCATAGCTGGTAACTGAGGGGCCGTACCTTTCGAGGTGCGGCCCCTCGGCGTTGTCCCGGCTCGGAGTTCGGCTGCCGGCCGGTGGGGGCTTGTCGCGCAGTTCCCCGCGCCCCCTTGGGGCGCCTTCCACCGCAGCCCCGCCATGAAAAGGGCCTGAGATGCGGCTGATCAGGGGCCTGAGCGGGAATGCCCCTGCTCCAGGGGGCGTTGATGTGTACGAACACGAGGAGGAGCGGTCACTGTGCTTGATCCGCAGGGTTTGTACGCATGGGAGCCGAAGGGCCTGGCAGTCGTCGACATGGCGCTCGCCCAGGAGTCGGCCGGCCTTGTCATGCTCTACCACTTCGACGGATACATCGACGCGGGCGAGACCGGCGACCAGATCGTCGACCGGCTGCTCGACTCGCTGCCCCACCAGGTCGTGGCCCGCTTCGACCACGACCGGCTCGTGGACTACCGCGCCCGCCGTCCGCTGCTGACCTTCGAGCGCGACCGGTGGACCGACTACGAGGAGCCGAGCATCGACGTGCGGCTCGTCCAGGACGCCACCGGGGCGCCCTTCCTGCTGCTCTCCGGCCCCGAGCCGGACGTGGAGTGGGAGCGCTTCGCCAAGGCCGTCGAGCAGATCGTGGAGCGGCTCGGCGTCCGCCTCGCCGTGAACTTCCACGGCATCCCGATGGGCGTCCCGCACACCCGCCCCGTCGGCCTGACCCCGCACGGCAACCGCGGCGACCTGGTCCCCGGGCACCGCAGCCCCTTCGACGAGGCGCAGGTTCCCGGCAGCGCGGAGTCCCTCGTGGAGTACCGCCTGATGGAGGCCGGGCACGACGTCCTGGGCGTCGCCGCGCACGTCCCGCACTACATCGCCCGCTCCCCGTACCCGGACGCGGCCCTGACCGTCCTGGAGGCCATCACGGCCGCCACCGGCCTGGTCCTCCCGGGCATCGCGCACGGCCTGCGCACCGACGCCCACCGCACCCAGACCGAGATCGAACGGCAGATCCGCGAGGGCGACGAGGAGCTCACCACCCTGGTCCAGGGCCTGGAGAACCAGTACGACGCCGTCGCCGGCGCCGCGAGCCGCGGCAACATGCTCGCCGAGCCGGTGGACATCCCGTCCGCCGACGAGATCGGGCAGGAGTTCGAGCGCTTCCTGGCGGAGCGGGAGGGCGACAACTGACTCCCCAGGGTCCGGCACGCGGCGCCGGCGGCGGGCCGTAAGCTTCTGGGCATGCTGAAGGTGGGCCTGACCGGGGGCATCGGTGCCGGTAAGAGCGAGGTGTCGCGGCTGCTCGTGGCGTGCGGGGCCGTACTGATCGACGCGGACCGCATCGCGCGCGAGGTCGTCGAGCCGGGCACGCCGGGACTGGCCGATGTCGTCGACGCCTTCGGCCCGGACGTCCTCACCGCGGACGGCACCCTGGACCGTCCCAAGCTGGGCTCGATCGTCTTCGCGGACCCGGAGAAGCTGGCGGTGCTGAACTCGATCGTGCACCCCCTGGTGGGCGCGCGGTCCCGGGAACTGGAGGAGGCCGCCGCCGAGGACGCCGTCGTCGTCCACGACGTGCCGCTCCTCGCCGAGAACGGCCTGGCCGGGCTGTACGACGTCGTGATCGTCGTCGACGCGAGCCCCGAGACCCAGCTCGACCGGCTCGTGCGGCTGCGCGGCATGACCGAGGAGGACGCCCGCGCCCGTATGGCCGCCCAGGCGACCCGGGAGAAGCGCCGGGAGATCGCGGACGTCGTGATCGACAACGACGTACCGCTGGAGGAGCTGCGGCGCCGGGTGCGGGACGTATGGGCCGATCTCGAGCGTCGGGCGCACGCCGCGGGGGACTCGTCCCGGCAGCCCCGGGAATAGCACGCCCCTCCAGGCGCGTTGAACCCCTCCAGTGAGGGAAGGACTCTGCCGTGCCCGAGACCAGCGGTTCGACCGGACGTACTCCGGAGACGCACGTCATCGACTTCCGTGCCGCCGAGCAACTGCTCAACGCACGGGACCCGCGGGGCGCGGTGAAGCTGCTCGACGGTGTCATCGCCGCGCACCCCGAGAACACCGCCGCTCGACTGCTGCGCGCGCGTGCCTTCTTCGCCGCCGCGCAACTGCGGCCCGCGGAGCTGGAGTTCACGATCGTCCTGGAGCGCGAGCCGGACAACTCGTTCGCGCACTTCGCGCTCGCCCGCACCTACGAACGCCAGGGCCGGGGCGACCAGGCCAAGCGCCACTTCCGCCTGGCGGCCGCGCTGGACCCCAACCCCCAGTACCTGAAGGCGGCCCGCTTCGACGAGTCGGCCTGAGCCAGGGCCTGCCGTTCGGCTCGGCTCGCGCGTCCTATCGCCTGCCCGGCGGCCGGTACGGCGGGACGTCCGGGCCCGGCTGGTAGTGCGGGCCCTGGCGCATGTGCCTGAGGATGAACGTCAGGTCGACGGTGATCACCAGCCACAGCACTCCGCAGGCCGCCGCCCATCCGGGCCGTCCCACGAGCGCGAAGGCGACCGTGCCGAAGACCGCCCAGACCAGCCCCCACACGCTCAGCCAGAACCGCGCCCGCAGGGCACTGCGCGCGGTCGTGGGTTCACTGCCGGTACGCATCGCCTGATCACCGTTCCTTCCTGCAACGTACTCTTCGATGCGGACGTTCACCAAAGGGGGTTCCTGTGCTGCCGGCTGCGGACGAACTGGCCGAGGTGCTGCTCGATCTCGCGGTACCCCATGAGGACATCGGCGAACTCGTACGGATGAGCCGACGGGTGACCGACGACCCCGAGCTGCGGCAGGCGCTGGAGGCGTCCGTGGCGGAGCTCGTCCGGGGGGTCGGGGAGATCGGCACCGGCCTCGACCTGCCCGAGCTCGACTGGGCCTCGGGCCCGCTGCAGCGCTGCTTCCCCGTGTACGTGTTCGTGGCGGCACTGCCGTACACGCGCGCCTACCACCGCGAGCGGGGCGTCCCGGACGAGGTGTCCCGGCGGACCCTGGCCGACCTCGGGCGGCACATGGCGGTGCACCGGCGGCGGTACGGCGTGGCGGGCGTGCACGCCGTCTGGTGGTTCGGCCACCACTTCCGCGGCGAGCTGTACCAGCTGGGCCGGCTCCAGTTCGAACGGGCACGGCTGGGCCGGCGCACGGGCACCGCGCTCGCGGCGGCGGGACTCGACGTCGGTCCGGGCACACCGTGTCTGAACCTCCACATCCCCGACTTCCTCGGCCCGCTCACCCCGGCCGCCTGTGACCGCTCGCTGGCGCTCGCCGCGGAGTTCTTCGCCCGCTGCTTCCCCGAGGAGAAGTACCGGGTCGCGACCTGCCACTCCTGGCTGCTGGACCGGCAGTTGACGCACTACCTGCCGGCCGGCTCCAACATCGTCCGCTTCCAGCAGCGGTTCCGGCTCGCCCGCGAGGACAAGGAACCGGCGGACACCGACCCGGTGGAGTTCGTGTTCGGCGACCCGGGACTGCCGGTGGAGACCCTGCCCCGGCGCAGCGCCCTGGAACGGGCCGTCGGAGACCATCTGCGGGCGGGCGGCCACTGGTACCACGGGCACGGCTGGTTCGAACTGTGAAAGCGGCGCGGACGGCGATGAGTTCGGGCGGGCGCCGGGGTCTACCCCTGCGACAGCGACACCCACCGCTCACCGCTCACCGCAGGAGAACCTCATGTCCGAGACCACCGTCCCCGTCACCTCCACCGCTTCCGCCGCCTCCGGCTCCGTCCGCGGCCGCCGCGCCCGGATCGCCCTGCGCACCGTGCAGGTCCTGCTCGCCCTCTTCTACGGTGTCGCGAGCGCCCTGCCGAAGCTGATCGGCAACCAGTACGCCGTCGACGCCTTCGACAGGATCGGCTGGGGCGGCGTGGGGATGTACACCATCGGCGCGCTCGAACTCGCCGGTGCCGTGGCCCTGTTGATCCCGGTGCTGCAGTCCGTCGCCGCGGTCGCGCTGAGTGCGCTGATGGTCGGCGCGTTCTTCGTCCAGATGATCGTCTTCGGCGGTGAGAACGCCGCGACGCCGCTGATCCTGATCGTGCCGCTCGCCGTGATCGCCTGGGCGCGGCGCGACTCGAACAGGGATCTGCTGGATCTCGTACGACGACGGGGGTGAGCCCCGGCGGCGAAGGGGGCGTCCGGCCCGCGCCGGACGCCCCCCTCCGTGTGCCCCGGAGTCAGTGCCCGCCCGGTCGTCCCGTGCCGCCGCCCATGATCCCGCGCAGCCGTTCCAGCTCCCGGCGGTCGCGCTTGGTCGGGCGCCCGGTGCCGCGGTCGCGGATGCCGATCGGGGCGACGGCCTCGCGCGGCGGCGGAGGAGGCGAGTTGTCGACGTAGCACTGGACCGCCACGGGGGCGCCGACCCGCTTGCGGATCAGCCGCTTGACGATCACGATCCGTTCCCGGCCCTCGTGGCGCAGCCGCACCTCGTCGCCGACGCGGAGGCTGTGCGAGGGCTTCACGTTCTGGCCGTTCACCCGCACGTGCCCGCCCTTGCAGGCGGAGGCGCCGAGCGAACGGGTCTTGATCAGGCGGACGGCCCAGATCCAGCTGTCGACGCGGACGCTCTCGCCGCTCGCCGGCCCGGCCGCCTCGGCCGCGGCGATCGCGGCGGCGACCTTCGGATCGGCGGCCTGCCCGGTGTCGGCATTCGATTCGGCGGCCTGCTCGGCGTCGGCCTTGTGGACGGTGTTCTTCGGATCGGCGGTGTCGTCCTGGTCAGCGTGCGGAGCCATGTCCCCGACCTTAGCTCCCTCGGGCCGGGTGTTCCGCGCGGATTTCCGACGGGACCGGCGACGTACCGTTGATCCATGGACAGCCTGGTCGAGCTCGACTCCCGGATCGCCGGATGTGTCGCGTGTCCTCGGCTCGTGGAGTGGCGGGAGGAGGTCGGGCGGACCAAGCGGGCGGCCTTCCGGGACTGGACGTACTGGGCGCGGCCGGTGCCCGGGTTCGGTCCCTCCGACGCCTCGCTGCTGATCGTCGGCCTCGCACCCGCGGCCCACGGCGGCAACCGCACGGGCCGCATGTTCACCGGGGACCGCTCCGGGGACGTGCTGTACCGGGCGCTGTACGACGTGGGGCTGGCCTCCCAGCCCACCTCTGTCACCGCCGACGACGGCCTCGAACTCCACGGTGTCCGCATCACCTCGCCGGTGCACTGTGCCCCGCCCGAGAACAAGCCCACGCCCGCGGAGCGGAACACCTGCCGGTCCTGGCTGGTCCAGGAGCTGCGGCTGCTGCGGCCGACGCTCCGCGCCGTGGTCGTGCTCGGCGCGTTCGGCTGGCAGGCGGCGCTGCCGGCGTTCGCCGAGGCGGGCTGGGCGGTTCCCCGGCCACGGCCCGTCTTCACGCACGGTGCCCGCGTGCCGCTGGACGGCCTCGACCTCTTCGGCTGCTTCCACGTCAGCCAGCGCAACACCTTCACCGGCAAGCTCACCCCGGACATGCTGCGGGACGTGTTGCGCACGGCGGGGGAGGCGGCCGGCCTGCCCGTGAAATGAGGAGGCGGTCACGGCCGCGGGGGAGTTACCGTGCCCGGATGCCCCTCTACCCGGAGATCGAACCGTACGAGCACGGCATGCTCGACGTCGGCGACGGAAACCGCGTGTACTGGGAGACCTGCGGAAACCCGAGGGGCAAGCCCGCCCTGGTCCTGCACGGCGGACCCGGCTCCGGCTCCAGCCCCTACTACCGGCGCCTGTTCGACCCGGCCGCCTACCGGATCGTTCTGCTCGACCAGCGTGGCAGCGGACGCTCCACACCGAGCGCGAGCGCCTACGACACCGACATGAGCGTCAACACGACCGCTCACCTCGTCGCCGATCTGGAGCTGCTGCGGCGGCACTTGGGGATCGGGCGGTGGCTGGTGTGGGGGGTGTCGTTCGGTTCGGTGCTGGGGCTGCGGTACGCGCAGACCCATCCGGGCGCCGTGTCGGAGGTGGTGGTGACCGGGGTCGCGACCGGTTCCGACGCCGAAGTAGCCCTGCTGACCAGGGGAGTCGGCCGGTTCTTCCCGGAGGCCTTCGACCGGTTCCGCGCCGGCCTGCCCGCCGCGGAACGGGACGGCAACCTCGCCGCCGCCTGCAACCGGCTGCTGGAGTCGCCCGACCCGGAGGTGCGGGCGAGGGCGGCACGGACCTGGACCGACTGGGAGACGGCGACGATACCCGCGCCGCCGAGGTCCGTCCCGCGGTTCGAGGACCCGGCGTTCCGCTACGGCTTCGCCCGCACCGTCACGCACTACTGGGGCAACGACCACTTCCTCGGCGAGGGCAACGACGAGGGCGTCGTCCTGCGGGACGCCCCTCTGCTGAAGGGCGTGCCGGGCACCCTCGTCCAGGGCAGCCTCGACTTCGGCAACCTGCTCGGCATCTCCTGGCGGCTCCATCACGCCTGGCCCGGAAGCGAGTTGGTGATCGTGGACGACGTGGGCCACAGCGTGGGCGGCCCCGGCATGGCCGAGGCACTGGTGGCGGCGACGGACAAGTACGCCCGCCGCTGATCCCGG
This sequence comes from Streptomyces sp. NPDC085900, assembly GCF_044540925.1. Classification (NCBI taxonomy): domain Bacteria; kingdom Bacillati; phylum Actinomycetota; class Actinomycetes; order Kitasatosporales; family Streptomycetaceae; genus Streptomyces; species Streptomyces sp. NPDC085900. The sequence goes on from NZ_JBITSP010000013.1 coordinate 214,541, forward strand.
GACTGCGGGTCAGGCCTCCGCGTCCCCGAACAGATGCCGCACCGTGGAGCGGTAGTTGGTGCGCACATGGGCCAGCGCGTGCGTGCGGGCCCGCTCGGGGTCGCCGGAGGCGATCGCCTCGTACAACTCGCGGTGTTCCACCAGGAGTTGTGGCCACTCCTCGTTCCGCCGGGTCATCCAGCGCAGCCGACCGGCGACCGGCTCCAGGGCGGCCGTCAGCAGGCTGTTGCCCGCCATCGCCACGATGCGGTCGTGCAGACGGCTGTTGATGTCCGTGATCAGCTCGGCGTCCCCGGCCTCGGTCGCGGCGGCCGCGCGCTCCAGGAGTTCCTCCACCTCGGCCAGATCCTCCGGGGTGGCGTTCGACGCGGCGAGCCCGGCCGCGTAGACCTCCAGCGCCTCGCGCAGTTCGAACAGCTCCCGGACGTCGTTCGGCGTGAGTCTGCGCACGACCGTGCGGCGCGGGGTCTCGAAGTGCACGAACCCCTCGGCGACCAGCGCCCGGATCGCCTCGCGGACCGGCACCCGGGAGACGCCGTAGCGGTCCGCGAGCTCCCGCTCGACCAGCCGGTCGCCGGGCAGGAGGCGGCCCGCGATGATCTCCTGCCGCAGGTTCGCCAGGACGCGTTCACGGACCGCGCCCAGGGGTTCGATCTTCGTGGGGGAGCTCATGGAGCCATTGTCCTCGTGGCGGCGCCCGCTCCGGGCCATGGGGTGTTTTACGGAGCGTTAACGACGGCGACATCGGTCGGAACCCTTGACGGGGGGACCATGACCGCAGTTTGGTATACCAAACGGCCGCACCCGTTCCTCCCTCCCCCGTTCTGGAGGCCCCGTGTCCCTCGCCGACCGCGCCGCAGCCACCGGCGCCCCAGCGTTCGTCCCCGATCCCCGCCTCACCAACGAAGACCTCGCGCCCGCCGGGAAGAGGAACTGGAAGGTCTTCGACCTGTTCGCCATGTGGATGTCCGACGTCCACAACCTCGGCAACTACACCTTCGCCGCCGGCCTGCTGGTCCTCGGCATGAACGTGTGGCAGGTCTTCACCGCCCTGCTCATCGGCTTCGTGCTCATCTACATCGGCATGAACTGGATGGGCCGGATCGGCCAGCGGCACGGCGTGCCCTTCCCGGTCGTCAGCCGCATCAGCTTCGGCGTCTGGGGCGCCAACATCCCCGCCCTGATCCGCGCCGTGATCGCCATCATGTGGTACGGCATCCAGACCTATCTGGCCTCCGTCGCCGTGAACGTCATGCTGCTGGCCGCCTGGCCGGGCCTGGAGTCCTGGACGCACCACTCCTTCCTGGGGCTCGACGCCCTCGGCTGGTGCTCCTTCGTCTCCCTGTGGCTGATCCAGGCGCTGATCATCAGTCAGGGCATGGAATCGGTACGGAAGTTCCAGGACTTCTGCGGTCCCGCGATCTGGCTGGTGATGATCGCGCTGGCGGTGTGGGTGCTGTGGAAGGCCGACTGGAGCATCTCCCTCACCTCCACCCCGCACCCGGTGCCGGTCGGCGAGCAGTGGCGCCAGTGGTTCGGCGCGATCGGCCTGATCCTCGCGACCTATGGCACGCTGATGCTCAACTTCTGCGACTTCTCCCGCTTCGCGCCGGACTACCGGACCGTGCGCCGCGGCAACTTCTGGGGCCTGCCCGTCAACTCCACGGCGTTCGTGGTCGTTTCGGTGATCGTCACGGCCGGCTCGCTGAAGGTGTTCGGCACCGCCATCACCGACCCGGCCGAACTCGTCGCCAAGATCGGCAACACCTGGGTGCTGGTCGTCGCGGCCTTCACCTTCGCCGTGGCCACCATGGGCGTCAACATCGTCGCCAACTTCGTCTCACCGGCGTACGACCTGGCCAACGTGTGGCCGCAGAAGATCACGTTCAAGGTCGGCGGCATGATCAGCACGGTCGCCGCGCTGGTCGTCACGCCCTGGAACCTCTTCTCCAACCCGACCGTCGTCAACTACTTCCTCGGTGGCCTCGGCGCCTTCCTGGGCCCGCTGTTCGGCGTGATCATGGTCGACTACTACCTGGTCAAGCGCGGCCGCGTGGACGTCGACGAGCTCTTCGACGCCCGCCCCGGCTCCCGCTACTACTACCGCAAGGGCGTCAACCCCAAGGCGCTGTGGGCGTTCCTGCCCTCGGCCGGGGTCGCGGCGGTGCTCGCGCTGGTGAAGACCTTCAGCGACGTCGCCCCGTACTCGTGGTTCATCGGCACGGCCCTGGCGGCCGGGCTGTACCTGCTGATCTGCCGGGCCGAGCGCGCGTCCGAGCCCGCTGCCGTGGAGGTCTGACGGACGTGCGGATCGTCGTCACCAACTGCAACACCACGCAGGAGATGACCGAGGAGATCGTACGAGGTGCCCGGGCCGCCGCAGGCCCGGGCACCACCGTGCTCGGACTCACCCCCGCCTGGGGACCGGAGTCCGCCGAGGGCTGGCTGGACAGCCACCTCTCGGCCGCGGCCGTCATCGACCTGCTGCGGACGTACGAGGGCCCGGCGTACGACGCCGTCGTGATGGCCGGCTTCGGGGAGCACGGGCGCGAAGGTGTCCGGGAGTTGGTGGACGTGCCCGTCGTGGACATCACCGAGGCCGCGGCGCACCTGGCCTGCCTGCTCGGGCGGCGCTACGGGGTCGTCACCACGCTGGAGCGGTCCTGCGGGCAGATCGAGGACAGCCTCGAACTGGCGGGCGTGGCCCGCAACTGCGCGGCGGTCGTCGGCACCGGCCTCGGCGTGCTCGACCTCGGCGACGCCGACCGCACGCAGGCCGCGTTCCTGACGGCCGCCGAGCGGGTGCGGGAGGCCGGCGCCGAGGTGCTGGTGCTCGGGTGCGCGGGGATGACGGGACTGCAGCGGGCGGTCGGGGAGAAGCTCGGGCTGCCGGTGGTGGACGGGGTCGGCGCGGCGGTGAAGCTGGCGGAGTCGCTGGTGGGGCTGGGCCTGACGACGAGCCGGGCGGGCAGCTACGCGAAGCCGGTGCCGAAGCGGCGGGTGTGGGGGCGGGCGGGGGAGTGAGGTGGTGGGGTCCGGGGGCGGCCGCAGGGGTGGCAATGGGGGTGGCCCCCGGCGGGTGATCACCCTCGCCCACAATGAGCGGCATGAACCTTCCCGACGCACTCACCCCGGTGGCCGACGGCCTCCACCTGTGGGCCCCGCCGCACACGGGTACCTGGGGCTTCGCCAACTGCCTGCTCATCACCTCCGGCGAGCAGGCGGCCCTGGTCGACACGCCCTACGACCGGCCGATGACCGAGGCGCTGATCGCCGCCGCCCGCCCGGTCCTGCCGGCCGGCGCCGCGGGGGTGGGGACGATCGTCAACACCCACGTCAACGGCGACCACACCTTCGGCAACGGCCTCTTCCCGGGCGCCGAGATCATCGCCACCAAGGCGAGCGCGGAGCACCTGTGCCGGGAGCCCTCGCCCCAGCAGATGCACTTCCTGACGCATGGGACGCCCGCCGACCAGCCCTTGGGCTGGTACGCCCGCGAACACTTCGGCCGCTACCGGTACGAGGACACCGAGACCGTGCCGCCGACGGTCACCTTCAGCGGCCGCCACGACCTCCGGGTCGGCGACATCGAGGTCGAACTCATCGAGGTGGGCCCCGCGCACTCCGCGGGCGACCTCATCGTCCACCTGCCCGCGCAGCGGGTGGTCTGCGCCGGGGACGTCCTGTTCGCCGACGACCACCCCGTGCACTGGGACGGCCCGCTCGCCCGGATCGCCGCGGCCTGCGAGACGATCCTGGCGCTGGATCCGGACACGATCGTCCCCGGCCACGGTCCGGTGATGAGCCCCCAGGACGTCCGGGACCACATCACGTACCTACGGCGGCTCGAAGCCCTCGTCCACACCCGCCACGCGGCCGGTGTCCCGGCGGGCGACGCGGCCGCCGACATCCTGGACACCGGCTTCTACGACGACCTCGGCCTGCGGGAACGGATCGTCATCCTCACCGCGGTCGAGTACCGGCACCTGAACGGCGAGACCGGCGAACCGGACCTCGTGGCTCTGGCGGCACAGGCCGCGGGCTGGGCGTTCGGGCGCCGGGAGGTCGCGCCCTGAGTCACGGTCGTGAGGCGTTCGGGCGTCGGGGGGCGCACCCGGACTCACGCCGTCAGGCGTTAGGGCGTCCGGAGGTCGCCCTCTGACTCACGGCCGCCAGGCGTACCGCACGTCCGGCTCCCGCTCCTCGTTGCCGCTGCCGTCCGTGTACTCGACGGCGACGAAGCCGTGCCGCTCGTAGAACCGGTGGGCGGGCTTGTTGACCTGGAAGGTCCACAGCTCCAGGCCCTTGGGACTGCGCTCCTTGGCCAGCGCCACGAAACGGTCGCCGATGCCGCGCCCCCGCCAGTCGGGGGAGAGGTAGAGCTGGGAGAGCTCGTCACCCGAGAGCACCATGACTCCCACGATCCGGTCGGCGACCTGGGCCACCCAGGTCTCGCGCGACGGCACCACCACGTCCCGGAAGTACGCCCGCACTTCGTCGGCGGAACGCGGACTGACCACTGTCGGCAGCGCGGCGGCGACGGACTCCAGCCAGACGTCGGCCGCGGCGCGGGCATCGGGAGCGGTGGCCCGGCGGAGGACCGCGGGCGCCTGCGACGCACTCACGAAGACACCGCCTCGGGCACGACCGCCGTGGCGGTGATCTCCACCAACTGGCCGCTGTAGCCCAGGCAGTTCACGCCGAGCAGCGTCGAGGAGTGCGGTCCGAGGCTGAGCCCGGACGCCTCCACGACCTCCCAGACGGCGGACAGCACGGAGGTGTCATCGCTCACCACGTACACGTCGGTCGCCACGACATGCGCGAAGTCGCTGCCGACGGCGCGCAGTTGCTCCCCCAGATTCGCCAGGACCTGCTCGGCCTGCCGCACGGCGTCCCCCTCCCCGACCAGCTTGCCGGCGGCGTCGAGCGGCACGGTTCCGGCGAGAAACGCGAGCCTCGTCCCTGCCTCGACGACGGATGCGTGGGAGTAGCGGGGTGGGGGGAAGAGGGCGGGGACGGTGACGCGGCGGATCACTAGGTCGGCTCCTTGGGGTGGACACGGGACGGCCGCATCGATGGTCGAGGCTCAATTGCCGACAGCGCATCCCATTTTCCCGCCCGCCTCAGTCCGGACCGCACGGGTCACGCGTGCCGGGCGCCCTTCGCGTCCGTCGTCCGGCGAAGGAGCGGCAGCAGCCCGATCGCCACGAGCACCGAGGCGAGACCGACGGCGGCGACGGCGGCGGTGAGGCCACCGGTGACGGACTCCAGGGCGATGACGGCGAGCGGGCAGAGGAACTGCCCGAGGAAGAACGACGCGGTCCACAGGCCGGTGCCGCGGCCGCGGTTGCCGTACTCCAGCTTGGACATCGCCCAGGTGACCAGCGAGGGCAGCAGGAAACCGGTGCCGATGCCGCTGAGGAAGGTACCGATGATCAGAACCGCCACGTCGTGGGCCAGGCCGATCACCACGAGCCCCGCCCCGCAGAGGGCGAAGATCGCGGGGAGTCTGCGCTCGGGCCGCCCGATCAGCGAGGCGAAGATGACGCATCCGGTGACGGTGGCGGCGCTGGCGATCGCGGTGACCATGCCGATCAGGCCGCTGGACCCCACCCCCAGGCCGTTCATCAGATAGGCCGTTTCCGCCGGGACGATGTAGAAGACGATGCCGCCGAACACCGAGAGCAGGCAGATGCCTGCCAGCCGTAGCCCCGACGAGCCTCGCCGGCCGACCGCGGCCGCCTCGTCCGCGGTCACGTCCGGCAGCGGCTGCCGCAGGAACGCGGCCATCGCGGGGGCGAGGAGCAGCCCGACGGCGTAGAGCTGGAACGGGGCCCGCCAGTCCGAGGAGCCCATCCCGCCGCCGAGGATGAAGAAGGCGGTGGCGGAGACGGTGGCGCACACCGACTGCAGCGCCAGGTACCGGTCGCGCGCACGGCCCGTGTAGTAGTCGCCGATCAGTGTGGTGCAGCAGGTCATGATGAACGCCTCGGCCACACCGAGGAGGGCGCGGGCGACCACGATGGCATCGAGCGAGTCCAGCCACAGCGGGGCCGTGCCGAACAGCGCGTACAGGACGCTCGCCACGACCAGCGGGGCTCTGCGTCCCAGACGGTCGATCAGGACACCCGCCAGGGGTGCCAGCAGGGCGAGCGCGAGCGCGGGGATCGTCAGGATCATCGGGACCAGCGCGTCCGCGTCCGCCACCGTCGCGAACTGGTCCTGGAGCTTCGGCAGCACCGGAGCGAGGAGCACCGCGCCGAGAACGGGCAGACAGCTGCCGGCCATCAGGACCACCAGGCGCAGCCGGCCCCCGGATGCGGATCCGGGTCCGGCCCCGGGCACGGGCTCGGTGCTCTGGGCGGCGAAACCGTCGGCGGGCACGGATGGGTACGCGAAACCGGGCACGCAGGGCCTCCACAAGGGCGGTGACGGGCTACGCGGCTGAGCACCGATGCACGCTCGCCGGCCCCGAGGGGAATGCGCCCTTCGAGAGGGGCGTCAGGACTTGCACGACTATGGGACAGGGCGCTCCCGGTGCCTACCCTCTGCGCCATCGCATTCCCGGATCACGTTCATCCACCCTGTGGATGGGCGAGGTTCGCTCGTCCGAGGCTCACGCGTGGTGACCGGCTCACGGGCGGCGGCCCCTTAAAGCGTGGCGTCGGCGGGGGAGCGTGGGGCAGGCTGGCCCACATGCCCGGGACGGACAGAGACGACGACCAGGAATTCCTCGACACCGTGGCCGACCGCCTGGCCGCCCTTCCCACGGTCCGGGCCGTCGCACTCGGCGGCTCTCGCGCCCAGGGCACGCACAAGCCCGACAGCGACTGGGACCTGGCCGTCTACTACCGCGGCCCCTTCGACCCCGATGACCTCCGCGCCATCGGCTGGCAGGGCGAGGTCTCCGAGGTCGGCGGCTGGGGCGGCGGCGTCTTCAACGGCGGAGCCTGGCTGACGATCGACGGTCGGCGCGTCGACGTGCACTACCGCGATCTCGACGTCGTGGAGCACGAGTTGGCGGAGGCCGAGGAGGGGCGGTTCCGGGTGGAGCCGTTGATGTTCCATCTCGCCGGGATTCCGAGTTACCTGGTCGTGGCGGAGCTCGCGATCAATCGGGTGCTGCGCGGAGAACTCCCTCGTCCGGCCGCGTACCCGGAGAGACTCCGCACCCGCGCCGCCGACCGCTGGCGCGGCACCGCCCTCGCCACCCTCGCCTACGCCGAGGCCAACCACGCCCCGGCGGGCCGCCTCACCGAGGCCGCCGGCGCCATCGCGACGGCCGCGGCGCAGATGGCACATGCGGTGCTCGCGGCGCGGGGGGAGTGGGTGACGAACGAGAAGCGGTTGCTGGAGCGGGCGGGACTGCGAACCGTGGACGGCATCATCGCGTCGCTGTCGGCGGAGGCAGACGGCAACCTCACCCGCCTGATCACGGAAGCCCGGGAACTCTTCGAAACGACGTGGCTGGAAGAGGAGTTGGACCTGTAGGCGAGAATGGATCACATGCTGCGGGTTCTCATATCACCGTCGTATGGCAGCCCCGAGACGCGGCGCCACTGGGCGGACACGGTCGACCACGAGGTGGAATTCACTGAACCGCGGTATGACAGCCTGCTCGTTGCCGAGCAGCGGAGGATGTTGATGAGACCGAGCCTGGTCCGAGAGACTTCCCGCATTGGCCTCCGAGTGACTGTCGTCCTACGGCTTATTGCCGCTTCCCAAGCATCCGGCGATGCGCTCCACCGCCCTCAGGATGCGCGACGGGTCCTCGTCGAGCTCCAGCGCATGCTGGATGATCATCGTGCCGGCGCCGCGGACCATGTGCCGAGCCTGCGGCTCGTTGCCCTTCGCGTAGATCAGGTGTCCGACAGACAGGCCGAGTGCAGTGCAGTAGGCGAGCATCTGGTAGAGGTCCGCCTCGGGATAGCCCTCCGGTCGTACTGCTTTGTATTTGGCGTCGGCCACGGCGAGTGGAGTCCCGTCATCCGCATAGTGCACCAGATCGGGTTTCAGAAGGACGTCACCGGCCTCGTCCAGGTAATGTCGCGCCTGCGTTCGACACCTGCCGCCGTAGGGGCGCAGTGCCTCCGAGAGGGCGGTGCAGACGAAATCCTCGAAGACCTTGGCGAGGTCGAAGAGGAAGCCGTCAATACGGACGTCACCGCGCCGGTGCTCGACAGAGATGCCGTTGAGGATCAGTTCCGCGAACCGGCACGGCGCCTGGTAGTGGACATTGAGGCGGTTCGGCTGCCATCTGGGCAGGGGGCGGCCGGGCACCAGCCGGCTGACCTCGGCGAGCCGGGTGCGCAGGCGCAACAGCCGATGCCGCACGGGAACGGGGACCCCGGGCAGCCGCAGCAGACGATCGGCTCCGGCGAGGAGCAGCTGGTTCTCCGGAATGTCGGTACTGAACTCGTCGTAGCCCACTTCCATCGGGAGCGGAATACCGTGCCGGCGGCGCATCTGGTCGGCGGTGCGGATGCGTCCTCGAACGATGGGAAGCGCGTCCTCAACCGCGTGGTACCCCTGCAGTAGCCCCTGTCGCAGTGCACGGTCGGCGAGTCGCTCAAAGACGTGCGCCAAGGCCGGTACGACTCCCTTGTGCGCCCCGGCATCTACGGGTTCGTCTTCGACGCGCCACCCGCGCGTCGGATCGGCCGCGTAGCCGAGGAGGAAGAACAGCCGCCCGATCGGGATCTTCGGCGCGATGGACATCTCCACTCCGGCGATCCGTACCGCTCCGACCTTGGTCAGCGCCCGCACCTGCCAGTGCGTGGGATCGAAGGCTTCGGGCCGCACCTCGACGACGCCGGAGTCCGCGAGGAGCTGTCCGGTCTCAGGAGTCAGCCGGGCAGGGACCCAACCGCCGCGTTCCGTGAGGTCGAGGCGCTCGGTGTAGGTCACTGAGGGGGCTCGGCTTCCGTTGCCGCGGCGCGGCGGATCGCCGCCAGGCCGTAGCGCCGGCCGATATCGGTACCGTCGCCGTAGTGGTGCTCCTCGAGGAGCGGCAGGATCGCGGTACGCCAGACCCGTTCGAGGCCGCCGTCCTGGTAGACCGAGGCATGCATGAGGTACGACGGGCCGATCTTGAAGTCCTTGTCCTCGATCCGGGAGTTAAGGGTGCGGTGTAGCAACGCCACGTCCTCCCCGAAATCGGGATGCTCGCGAGCGATCCAGCCCGTGAGCAGATCGCGGGTCGGGGCGTCGTCCGGGTGGAGAGGAAGAAAGGCGAAGCGACGGCGCATCGCTGCGTCCACGAGGGCGATGGAACGGTCCGCGGTATTCATTGTGCCGATGACGAAGACGTTGGACGGCATCGTGAACTCGCCCGAGTACTGCAGGTCTATCGGTCGCTTGCGGTATTCCAGGACGAAGTACAGCTCACCGAACACCTTCGCCATGTTGGCCCGGTTGATCTCGTCGATGACGAGGAAATGCGCGGTGCTCGGATTCGCCCTGGCCGTTTCGACCAGGTTGAGGAAAGGACCGTTGCGCAGTTCGAACCCAAGTGCCCCCTGCCCAGCTTCTCCTGCGGAATACGGGACGGGGCGATAGCCCTGGATGAAGTCCTCGTAGGCGTACGACGGATGGAACTGCACCAGTTTGACCGCGCGCCGGTCGCCTGCCAGGTGCTCGGCGATGTGGAGGGCGAGGAACGTCTTTCCGGTGCCGGGAGGGCCGTAGAAGATCAACTGCTTGCGCTCAGCCAGGAGTTCCACCACTTCCTCGAGCCAGTCCGTGGTCACGAGGAGTTCGTTGGCGAGGGCCTCGGTCGGCAGGGGCAGGGTGACACCGGGAGCGAGAAGGGGCTTGGGTGCCTCCTCCTCCGGTCCGACGTCGGCGGCGTCGGCGAGGGCCTGGACCTTGTCTAGGAGCTGGGTCAGATCCACGACGTCGTGCTCACTGGAGAGTTGGGCCTGAAGTTCCTCCGGCAATGCGTTCTCGTCGAAGGGAACGGTGAGCCACTGCACAGGGCGCCGCAGTCGATTGCCGTCCTCCTTGGGGTGATGTTCGATCTCCGCATCACCTGTGATCGTGCCCAGCCAGAGCTTGTCGTCGCCGACGACGGCGATGTGGTCGTCAGGGTGCATGAGGTTGAGGAACCGGTCGAAGTCCTGTGCCAGGCGAGCGCGTTGCGGCTTCGAGCGGATACGCGCGTATCGGTTCTCGACCATGACCGCCAGTTCCTCGGGCGAGATGGTCCCGGGCAACCCGTCCAGGTCGGCGGAGAGCGAACAGAAGCCTTCGTCCAGCCACTCCTGGACCTGTTCTGCACCCGACAAGGTGTCTGCGCTGATCAGCCAGGCGCTCTGACCGCTGCCGCGGCGCGCATTCTCAGCTGCCAGTACGTGCTTCAGATCAGCGATGGCCACCTCGGTGCCCCAGGTCCCGGCACCAGTCGCCCCTCCTTCGCTGCGGAAGTGGCTCGCGTACTCCTCCACTTCGCGATCGCTCGCGTGGATCTCCTCCGGTACGCGGCCGTCCTCGTCGAGCACTCGGTGCCATCCCTTGGGACGCGTACCCCACAGCCAGGCTGCGAGCCGAGACCGGTCCAGTCCGGCTTCGGCGGCGAGGCTTCCGAGCTCCACCCAGTGCCCCGGGCGGACGGCACCGCAGAGCCGGGCTGCGAAGGCGTAGCCGGCTCGATGGGACTGCCAGTAGGAGAAGGCCTGCCGTGGAACCTCGTGGAACGTCAGAGGGTCCCCGTGAGCCTCCAACTGGTGCCGCGCCAGGCTGGTGGCCGACCAGATGCCATTGCGCTTGACGACCATCCCCGCGTACACACAGTCGGACGTCTGCCACATCCACGTGTTCTGGCCCTTGGTTTCGTTCGACGCCTGGCGTATCTCCGTCTCGTCCGGATCGAGCGGGAATTCGGTGACCACACGCTGCCACAGCTCACTGAAGTGCAGCCCGCCCTCCTCCGCCGCGAGGATCTCCATCGCCCGACGCAGGCGGGGCTTGGCGCGTGACAACAAGGTGGGCGGTGTGCTCAACGACGGGCTCCTTGACACCACGGGGACGGAGTACGAGAACGCAGCTCACTAGACTGCCGCAAAGGCGTGACATGAGCGACGCACTTGACAAGGGGGAGGCCGACCGCCCGCGGAACCACTGTAGGAAGACGACCCGGTGGTCATCAGCGGCTACACAGTGCGGGACCGGATGAGCGTCGGCCTCGCGGCCCCGAGTGGACTGCAAGTCCCGAGCCCCTCGCCGAGTGCGGCCGGGAACTTCTCCTCGTCAACGCGCTCGCCCATCTGCGGGAGGTGGTTACCGTTGTGTCGCTGGGCCGCCTCGTGCTGCCTGACAAGACCGTCCGCGCCGAGCTGGATCTGGGCCCGGTTGACCGGCGTATGTCGTATCCGTCGGTTCAATGAGCCTATAGGAGCCTGGATCTGACATCGCTTTTGCGGTCTGGCGCGGACCCTCGGCAGTCGGGAAAATACTCACCTGCGGGCTGGTCCGGGGGCGGGGGGTGGCGTGTGGTTCTGCCGTCGTGGAAGAACGACAAGAGCGGGAGACCGCGCAGGCTGTCCAAGGCGCAGAGCGCGAAGCCGATGCCCGCTGTGCCGGTTACCCAACCCAACCCGTGGCGCACCGTCTATGCGGAGCGGGATCCCATACCCGACACCGCGGTCACGCGCCAGTTGGCCGCGTCCGTTCACGATCGTCCGCACCGGTTGAAGCAACTGAAGGCATTCCTGGGCCGGATGCAGGACCGTGCGCTCGGCCGACCGAAGCGGGCTATCCCGCAGCTCAGTCAGTTCGCGGGCGAACAACTGGCACGCTGGGCCTTACGGGAGGTGCTGTTCGCCGACAAGCGGCCCGTGCCGTCCTTCGGATACGAGCTGGCGCCCGTGCTCAGTCACTGTGTTGCCGCGCGCAGGCAGTGGCGTGTGCGTGCCACCGTACTCGTGGCGGTGGTGGTACTGACCGGCTTCCGGTATCCGTTCGGCGTGGGGACCATCGCCGTCCTGGGCCTGCTGCACATATGGCTCAGGGGCGGCAAGCTTATGAGGATTCTGAAATGGGGGACGACGTCGGTCGTCTCGTTCATCCTGCTCGGTGGTGCACTCTTCGGCCTCTACAAGCTGGCGGGCGCGCACGCGCCGTTGTTCCGTGACGCAGTGCGGCAGGGGGAGCGGGCAATGGTCCTGCTGGCCCTGGCCATCACTCTTGTCCATGTCCTGGACCGATGGCTCGCCTGGGGCTACGTCCTCGCGGTCCGGCCGGGACGCGAGGAGATCGGCGACCAGCCGTACGCCGCACCGCTCTCCGCCCGGCGGATCCGCGGCATCGAGGTGACCGAGACCTGGCAGACCATCGCCTACCAACGGGAGTACCGCCGAGACCGGTTCGTCGGCGCGGGCCCGCTCCTCTTCGAGAAGGGCTCGTCACGCATCCAGCTCAAGGCGGCCGGGGCGGAGGTCGGGGAGAACGGGGAGAAACGGCAGCACCACGAGCTCGAGGGGCTGCGCGAGTTCGAGGCCGACGAGCTGATGGATCACCTGCGGGACGAGCTTGAACAACTGCGTGAAGTCCTCATCGAGACCCACTCCCTGCCCAACTGCGATGTCTCGGAGATGCTCGCCGTACCTGAGGAGCAGTGGGCGAAGTTGCCGTTCGCCGGGGCCGGGCAATGGCCCGAGGCGGACGAGATGATCCGCGGGGCGCGTGGTGCGCCGACTAGCGCGGTGGCCCGCCGCTATCTCTGTGCGCAGGTGGTCAGCTGGGACGGGCAGATCGTCGTTACCGTGCTCGCCCACGCGGCACTTGAGGGCCGCACCCTGCACTTCGTCACACGGCCCCACGTCATGACGCCCCTCCGGAAGGAGACGGCGGTCGCGGCGAGCACCGGGTGGGCCTTGGCCCGCGATCTCCTGGCGGCACCGCTCCACGCCGTGGGTGACACGGTGGACCTCGCTCACCGCGTGTACCAGGTGGTGCGCCGCAGCCTCCGGCAGAGCGGGAACGATGATCACTGGGCCGTATCCCCGGTGACGGTCGGCGACCAGTACGAAAAACCCGTGAGCCTGCGGGAGTACTGCTCACGGATGAGCGTCGAGGACATGCATCAGTGGGAAGACGTCCTGCGCCACGTGTCGATCCTCCAGACCTGGATGTTTGCCCGGGTGCGGGTCTTTCTCAAGAAACACGGGGCCGACCTTGCCGAGTTCGACAAGCAGGTGTCGAACGTCATCAACCAGACGATCACCATCGGCAACAACAACAACGTCATGACGGCTGCGGCGGGCGAAAAGACCGGTCAGACCGCCTCGGGGAAGGCGTCGACGGAGACGAAGGAGTGAATCATGGCTGCACGACGGCAGGAGCCGCAGCAGGGGGTCAGCACGGTCTCGTACACGATCGGCACGGGCAATACGACCGTCGCCGCCGCCGCTGGTGACACGGTTGATCAGGACGTGACGGTCGCGGGGACATCCCCCGCGCCGACGAAGCTCGATGAGGCGAAGACACTGCTCGACGAATTGCGCACGGTACTGAAAGACCATGCCGAAGAGCTGGAAGACTCAGCCCAGTGCGACGCGGCTGTCGCCATGATCGGGCAGCAGCTGGACAGCGGGCGGCCTCAGCAGTCCCTGCTGGGAGTGTTCCTGAGTGGACTCCTCGCCGCGATCGGCGGTGCAACTGACGTGATCGCGATCGCTGAGAAGCTGCGGGACGCCATCCAGGCGCTGTTCCCCTGATGCGTTCCCTCGTCGACAAGGATCCGGCGAACCGTTCGGTAGGGTCGCCGCATGGGGGAGGAAGAGGCCGACCCGCGCGAGCTGTTCTTCGAGAGTCCCGTCGAGATCGTGCTCAATTGACGCAGCGTGACGGTCGATCGCAGGTGGTGATTGCCCGTGACGAATTGCGTTCATAAAGAATGCACCTCCCGGGGCAGCCGTCACAGTCCTGAAACCCAATTGTCCCGTCTGCTCCAGGCAAGCGATCTACCGTGGACACCACACCCCACCAGCCCGGCCACCGTCGCCCGAAGGCACACCCCGCCCTCGTCCGGACAGGAGCCCCGTGTCCCGCCCCGCCGTCGCGTTTCGTCCTCCGCCCTGGCTTGCGCATGCCCTGCGTGCCCAGCGCGGCCCCGTCTCCTGGAGTGCCGTCACGCGCGGTGCGCTGTCGGCCGGGCCACTGCTCCTGATCACCGTCCTCCTCGACCGCACCGCGCTCGGCGTCCTCTCCGCCATCGCCGCCATGCTCGCCGGGATCAACGACCGCCCGGGCAGTCGGCGGGCGTCGGTGAAGCGGCTCGGGGTGCCCGCGCTCGCCGGGGCCGGTGGGCTGCTCGTCGGGACGTACGCCGAGGTACACGCCGACCCCGTCGCGCTCACGGTGCTGTTCACCGGGATCGGGCTCCTCGCCGGCGGCGTCAGCGCCGTGGGGCCCGTGGCCTCCAGCGCCGGGACGCAGTTGCTCGTCGCGTCGGCCGTCGGGGCCGGGATGCCGGCGCCCGAGCCCGGCTGGGCGCGGGCGCTCGCCTTCGTCGTCGGCGCCGGCTGGCTGCTCGGTCTGCGGCTGCTCCTGCCCACCCCCGGCGCCACCGCCGGCGACTTCCGGTTCGACGGGGAGCGGGCCGCCGTGGCGGCGGTGTACGACGCCGTCGCCGACCTGCTCGACGCCGCCGGCACCGAGGAGGCCGTCGCACGCCGCGTCGCGCTGACCGCCGCCCTCGACCACGCGCAGGACGCCCTCGCCGGACCCCGGCTGCGGCGCTACGCCAGCTCCTCGGCCGAGCGGCGGCTGCACGCGCAGTACGCCGCCGCGCTGCCGCTGGCCGAGGCGGCGACCGCGCTCGCCTGGGCCGGGGAGCCCGTCGCCGGGCGGACCTCCGAAGGGCCCCGCCGGCTCGCCGGCGCCGTACGGGAGAACACGCACACCGGGCCCCTGCCCGCACCGCACCGGTCCGTGCCCGCCCTGCGCGCCCTCGACGACGCCCTGCTGCACGCCGCCGACGCCTTCGATCGGGGCAGCGGCGGCGATCTGCACACGCGCAGGCGGTCCGTCCGGGACCTTCTCCGGGTCGCCTTCGGGGCCGGCGGACGCGAGTACGGCCTGCGGGTCGGACTGTGCTTCGGCGCCAGTGCCGCCGTCGCGCAGGCGCTGCACCACGCCCGCTGGTACGGGCAGCACACCCACTGGTACTGGCTGCCCGCCACCGCCGTCTTCCTCGTCAAGCCCGACCTCGGGCCGCTCGCCTCCCGGGTGCTGAGCCGGGCTGCCGGCACCGTGCTGGGGGCGCTGCTGTTCGCCGGGTTCGCCGCCGTGCTGCCCCGACCCGAGGGGCTCATCGCCCTCGTCACCCTCTGCGGCGCCCTCATCCCCGTCGCCACCCGGCACTTCGCCGCGCAGACCACCGTCGTCACCGTCCTGGTGCTGGCCCTGGTGATGGTCGGCGGGGAGCCGCAGGCCTCCGTCAGCCGGATCGGTGAGACGCTGCTGGCCTGCGCGATCGTGCTGGTCTTCGGCCATCTGCCGATGCCGGGACAGCGCGGCGGGGGAGTGCGGGCGCGGCTGGCGGCGGCCGGCGAGGCCACGCAGGCCTATCTCGCCCATGTGCTGAGCGAGTCGGACGACCGCGCCACCCGCTGGACGCTGCGCCGCGAGGCCTACCGGGCGCTCGCCGAGGCCCGTACCGCCATCGCCCTCACCGCGGCCGAACTGCCCCCGCTCGCCCGGCACTCGGAGGGCGCGGACGAGGTCGTCGCCTCGCTCGAACGGCTCGCGGACGCCACAACCGCCTGCGCCGTCCACCTCGACGACTCGGGACACCTCTCGGCCCACGACAGGGAGCAGATCGCCGCCCTGCTGGCGGAGTTGGCGAAGGACGGCGAACGTGCGCGGCTACGGCTGCCCGAGCTGCCGCTCGCCGGGTAGGGGCGTCAGCCCAGCAGCCGTCAGCCCAACAGCCGTCGCTCCTTCGCCACCGCGACCGCGCCCGCCCGTGTCTCCACCCCCAACTTGCCGTAGATCCGCCCCAGATGGGTCTTCACCGTCGCCTCGCTGATGAACAGCGCCCGGGCGATCTCCCGGTTGCCGATGCCGCGGGCCAGCTGGCCGAGGATCTCTCGTTCACGGGCGGACAGCATCGGGTGCGGGCTGCGCATCCGCGCCAGGAGGCGGTCGGCGACGGGGGTCGACAGAGCCGTACGGCCGCGGGCCGCGCTGTGGACGGCCGCGAAGAGTTCCTCGGGGCGCTCGGCCTTCAGCAGGTAGCCGGTGGCGCCCGCCTCGATGGCCCGGGTGATGTCGGCGTCGGTGTCGAACATCGTCAACACCAGGACGCGCGGCGGTGACTGACCTGCCGTCAGCTGCCGGATGGCAGTCACTCCGTCCATGCCGTCGCCGAGTTGCAGGTCCATCAGGACCACGTCGGGGCGCAGCCGGGCGCTCAGGGCGAGCGCCTCCTCGCCGCTGCCCGCCTCCCCGACCACCTCGATCCCCTCGGCGCTGGCCACCAGCGCGCGCAGCCCGGCGCGGACCACCGCGTGGTCGTCACACAGCAGCAGCCGGACGGGCCCGCTCACGCGGCCGGCTCCTGCGTCGAGTCGTACACCGTGCTCATACGGCCGCCTCCTTCGGGGCCAGCGGGATCGCCGCCGTCACGACCGTCCCCTCGCCCGGTGCCGACTCCACCGTGAGGGTGCCGCCCGCCTGCCCTGCCCGGATGCGCATGGCGGGCAGCCCGTGGCCGCGGGCCGGGCCGGGGTCGGCGGCCGGCCGGGCGGAAGGGGGCGGCAGGGCGGTCGGGGCCGACTCGAAGCCCCGTCCGTTGTCGGCGACGTCGAGGGAGATCTGCTCGTCCAGGCAGGTCAGGGTCAGCACGGCCCGGGTCGCGGCCGCGTGTTCCCGTACGTTGGCCAGCGCCCCCTGGGCGATGCGCAGCAGGGCCGCCTCGGTGCGTTCGGGCAGCGGGCCGGGAAGGTCGCCGTCGAGGCGGAAGCCGACGGTCAGGCCCGGGCCGCTCTCCCGTGCGGCGAGGGCGGCGAGGGCCGCGGGCAGCGACTGCCCGGCCAGGTCGGCGGGGGCGAGGTCGTGGACGAACCGGCGGGCCTCGGTGAGGCTGCGCGCGGTGACGGCGGCCGCCTCGCGCACATGCGTACGGGCCGTCTCCGGGTCCGTCGCCCAGACCCGCTGCGCGGCCTGCAACAGCATCCGCTGGCTGGACAGCCCCTGCGCGAGCGTGTCGTGGATCTCCGCCGACAGCCGCTGCCGCTCCGCCAGGACACCCGCGCGCCGCTCCGTCGCCGCCAGGTCGCGGCGCGTGCGGACCAGGTCGTCGATCAGTGCCCGCTGCCGTGCCCCCTGCCGTTGCAGATGGACGAAGACGGCCGTGGCCACCGCGGCGACGGCGATCGGCGCCACGACCATGTTCGGGTTCAACGGGCCCTCCGACGCCCGGACTTCGGACACCACGACCAACGCCGTGAGTACGGCGGCCAACGGCACCGCGATCCGTGGCGGCAGTGCGTACAGGCCGGCGAACAGCAACGGCATCGCACACCAGGTGGCGCTCGGCGCGACGGCCAGCAGGGCCACCCAGACCGCCGACACCGAGGCCAGCCAGACCAGATGACGTGCGGTGGGCGGGGTGCCTGCGCGCGGGGGCGGGGCGAGCAGGTGGCCGAGGGCGTACAACAGCGCGAAGCCCGCGAAGAGCCCCGCCACCCAGGCGGTACGGGCCCCTCCCTGGTCGCGGCTGAGGAAACGCGCGATGGAGGAAGCCAGTAGCAGCAGGAACGCACCGTGCACGACGACGGCCAGACGACGCTCGTCCGGATCGGGAACGGCGCCACGATCCGAACCAGAATCCTGCCCCGGACCCGGACCCGAATCCTGCCCCGGACCCGGACCCGGACCCGGACCCGGACCCTGACCCTGACCCGGTCCCGGACCCTCGACGATCCCCGTGCCCGGGCCTTCGGTGTTCTCCATGTTCCGTGTCTAACGCGGCCGGCCGCGCCCCGCATCAACCGATCGGCTGACATCGTGCTCGCCCGAACCGCCCGGCGGACGGCTGCCGTCGGCCGATCCGGAGACCCCGTCCCCGCCCCGAGGCTTACGGCACTACCTCCCTCCTCCGCCTCGGAAAGGCCGGACCATGCCCGCCAGGAATCTCACCGCCAACCGCGCCGCCCTCGGCCACCGCCTCGGCTACGCGCTGCGCCACCCCGACCGGGTGCCCCGCCACCTTGCCCGCGCGGCACGGGACTTGTGGCTGAGCCACCGCCACCCCGACCACGTCGACTACTACCGGGCCGTGATGCGGTCGGACACGCGCGACAGCCCGGACGCGGCCGTCGGCAGCCGAACCCGCGAGCGCTGGCTGGCACTCGGCGCGATGCAGTTCGACTACCTCGTCGGCCACGGACTGCGCCCCGAGCACCGCATGCTGGAGATCGGCTGCGGCAACCTGCGCGGCGGCTGGCGGTTCATCCGGCACCTGGAGCCCGGGCACTACCACGGCATCGACATCTCGCCGGACATCCTCTTCGCCGCCCAGGAAACGGTCGTGGAGATGGGCCTGGAGAAGCGGCTGCCCACGCTGACCCCCGTCCGCGACCTCACCTTCCGCTTCCTGCCCGACGCGCACTTCGACGTCGTACACGCCCACAGTGTCTTCTCGCACTCGCCCCTGCACGTCATCGAGGAGTGCCTGGCCCACGTCGGGCGGGTGCTCGCGCCCGGCGGCTGGTTCGACTTCACCTTCGACCGCACCGAGGGGGAGGAACACCACGTACTGAGGGAGGACTTCTACTACCGGACGCAGACGCTGGTGGATCTGGCCGGGAAGTATGGGCTGCGGGCACGGTTCATGGACGACTGGGAGGCCCTGCCGCACGGGCAGTCGAAGATAAGGGTGACGGAGGGCTGAGCCGGCGGGGGCCGGCCGTCGCCGCTACTGCGCCACCCGTGCCCACACCGGCGCGTGGTCCGACCCGGGCTTCCCGCGTCGCTCCGAGGGGTCCGGGCCCACCGACGGCAGGTGCGGGGCGCCGTCGCCGGGCAGGCCCGTGCCGGCCGCCGTCACCCGGTGGACCAGGTGATGGCTCAGCAGGATGTGGTCGATGAGCTCACGACGGCCCGAGTTGACCCGGGAGTAGCGCTGCTCGGGCGGGATCAGCGGGGCCACGTCCCACAGCCGTTCGGCGTCGCCCTGGTCGGGGCGGTCGTAGCCAGGGGTGCCGATCTCGGACCCGGGCGGCCCGAGCAGTATCTGCGTGGTCGCCGCCTGCACCTCGTCGTTCATGTCGCCCAGCACGACGACGTCCCGCGCGCGGCCGTCCCCGTCCAGCAGTTCGTCGGCGAGGGCGCGCAGGGTGGCGGCCTCGGCGGCGCGGCGGTACAGGGCGTAGGCGCCGTAGCGGGCGCGTTCACCCTCGTCGTGGGGGAAGAAACGGTTCCCCGGATATTCCAGCAGCTTCGACTTCAGGTGGGCCACGGCCACCCGCAGCGGACCGGCGTCCGTCGTGACCTCCACGGCCAGGAAGCCGCGCCCCGCCGCCGAGAGTTCCGTGCCGGAGTCGTTCACCTGCACGGGGTGCAGCCCCGGCGGGAAGGCGTTGGTGTCGGCCAGCACCCGCAGGGGCGCGCGGCTGATGACGCCGACCCGGATGTGCCGGCCGTCCTCGTGCTTGGAGAGCGCGCTGTGCCAGTCACCGCCGACCAGGTCCAGCAGGTCCTGCAGCGCGTCCGGGTCGCCGACCTCCTGCACACCGAGCAGCGCCGGATCGAGCTCCGTGACGACGGCGGCGAGCGCGGCGAGCTTCGTCCGGTACGTCGCCTCGTCCGGGGGGCCGCCGGGGTCGCCGGGACGGAAGAGATTCTCCAGGTTCCAGGTGCCGAGGAGCATGACAGGCCCCTTTCCAGAGCCGTCGGGCGAGCCGGGTGAGCCAAGGATCCTCGTCCGGCCGATTCCGCGGTAGAGCGACGACAGAATGCGCGGTTCGGCTCACGCGCCCCGACAACCGGGGCATACGTCGACGGGACGACCGAGAATCCCGCCGAACTCATCATCACCGGATGCACCGCCCTCGCGCACGACGATCAAGGACGGATCGGCTCCGAAGAGGCCGCGGCCGTCGTCGTACGGGACGGCCCCCTCGACGTACCGCCGGCCCGGGCGGTCGAGAAAGTCCGTGCGGCGGCGATGAGTTCAGCCTCTTCCGGCGGTCACCACACCGAACGGACCGTTGTACAGGAGGGGTTATGTCGCTTCCGGAGATCGTCTCGCGTGAGCAGTGGCGCGCGGCGCGCGCGAACCTGCTCGTCAAGGAGAAGGCCGCCACGCGCGCGCGTGACGCGCTCAACGCGGAGCGGCGCAGACTGCCGATGGTCGAGGTGGACAAGGAGTACGTCTTCGAGGGCGGCGACGGCAAGGCCACCCTGTACGACCTCTTCGAGGGGCGGCCCCAGTTGGTCGTCCACCACTTCATGTTCGCGCCGGAGTGGGACGCCGGCTGCCGCAACTGCTCCGCATTCCTGGACCAGATCGGGCATCTGGCGCATCTTGCCGCACGGGGTACGACGTTCGCGGCCGTCTCCCGGGCGCCGTACACCAAAATCCTGCCGTTCAAGGCGCGGATGGGCTGGATGCTGCCCTGGTACTCGTCCTTCGACAGTGACTTCAATCACGACTTCGAGGCGACCCTGGAGCGGGACGGCGAGCTCGTCGAGCGACCCGGGGTCAGCTGCTTCCTGCGGGACGGGGAGCGCCTCTGGCACACGTACTCGACGTACGGGCGCGGGCTCGACGGACTCGGGTCCACGACGAGCCTGCTCGACCTGACCGCGCTGGGCCGGCAGGAGGAGTGGGAGGAACCGAAGGGACGTGCGTCGTCTCTTGGGGCGCCTGTGAGCAGCGCACGCGTCCGCTATCACGATGAGTACGAGGACTGATACGGAAAGCGACCGAGATGATCGCAAAGTTACCGGATCCTCACACTCCGCGCTGAACAAGTGTCAACTACGTCTCAGTCCCGCAACTGAGCGAGGCCTTTCGGCCCCCGAAGGCGTTAACTCCTACAAGCACAACGCTTTCTGGAGGTGCGAGATGGTGAACGGGCGAATGGTGCTCGAAGCCTTTCCCGCAGGTGGGCCGCGAGGCTCGTGGCCGGCGGAGGAGTTCGCGCACGCGCGACGACTGGAAGGACTGGCCGCCGAGGTCGTCATGGACCTCGCGACGGACATGTTCCTGGTGATCGTGCGCGGTGACACGGCCGCGGACGCGGTCGCCTGAGGTGCGTCAGCCCGCCTCGGGGGCGGGCACGGGCGCAGTGAACTGTTCCGCCTGGAGCGAGTACAGCTCCGCGTAGATACCGCCACCGGCCAGCAGCTCCTCCGGAGTGCCGGACTCCGCCAGCCGCCCCTGGTCGAGCACGTGCACCAGATCGGCGTGGCGCACGGACGCCAGCCGGTGGGTGATGAGGATCACGGTCTGGCCGGTCGAGGCCAGCGCGCGGATCTTCTCGAAGACCTCCAGCTCGGCCCGGGCGTCCAGGGCCGCCGTCGGCTCGTCCACGACCAGGATCCGGCCGCGCCGGTAGGCCGCCCGCGAGATTCCCAGCCGCTGCCACTGACCGCCGGACAGCTCGTGCCCTCCGCTGAACTGGCGGGCGAGCAGCGTGTCCAGGCCGCGCGGCAGACCGGCCACCACGTCCTCGGCACCCGCCTCGGCGAGCGCGGAGGCCATACGGTCCTCCGTCAGCGGCGCCGAGGAACGGCCGATCGCCACGTTGACGCGGGCCGTGAACGGCCAGCGCTTGAAGTCCTGGGCCACCATCGCGACCCGCTCGGCAAGCTGGTACCGGTCGGCGGTCGCGGCGTCCACGTCGTCCCACAGGATGCGGCCGCTGTCCGGCCGGTACAGGCCCGCCAGCAGCTTGACCAGGGTGGTCTTGCCCGAGCCGTTCTCGCCGACCAGGGCCACGATCCGGCCGAGCGGGAGGCTGAGGGTGACGTCGTCGAGGGCCGGGCGCGCGGATTCGCCGGGGTAGCTGAAGCTGACGTGTTCGAAGCGAACCTCCCGCGGGTCCTCGGGCAGGGCCTCGCCGCCCACCGGGATCGCCCGCTCGGCCGCCTCGACGTACAGCCTCTGCAGGTCGCCTACGAACAGCGCGTCCTCGTGCAGCGAGTTGACCGCCACGACCAGGTTGTCCAGGCTCGACGAGCCCGTCCGGATCGCGATCACCGCCGTACCCGCCACCGACAGCGCCATCGCCCCGGCCAGCAGCAGCCCGGTGAGCGTCGCGTACGTCGCCACGGTCGTGATGCCCGTCCAGGCCGAGGCGATCACCCCGGTGCGCGCCGCGAGCCGGGCGAGCCGCGCCTGCTCCGCCTCCGCGGTCTCCGCCATGGCCCGGTAGTGCCGCAGCAGGAAGGGGCCGACGCCGTGCACCCGGATCTCGGGCGCCGCCTCCGGTTCGGTGAGCAGACCGCTGACCAGGCGGCTCGCCCGCGCGTGCTGCACCCAGGTGTGCCAGGACTCGTAACGCCGCCGGGCGTTCGTCAGCGCGCCCCAGGCCGTCGGTAGCGTCATGGTCGCCAGCAGCGGCAACAGCACCGGGTGCAGCACGGTCAGCACGCTCGCCGCCGCGACGAGCGAGATCAGGGCGCTCACCACACGCGTGGCGTACGAGATCATCCGCCGCGCCGATCCGGCGCCGTACTGGGCGGTGTCCAGCAGCTTGTGGAAGGCGTGGTCCTCGATCGCGGCCAGCTCCACGGCGGCCGCCCGCTCCAGATACAGCTCGGTGGCCACCCGCTCCACCTTGGGCTCCAGACGCCCGGTCGCCCAGGTGGACGCGGCCCGCAGCAGCGCCCCGACCAGGGCCACGGCGGCCATCACGGCCAGTACCGGTACGGCGTCGCGCAACCGGTCCCCGATCGCGCCCCCGGCGATCAGCCGCCCCAGCACGCTGTTCATGGCGAGCAGACCCACCGCCTGCGCCACGCCCCGGCCCACCTCGGCCGCGAGCACGGCGCGCGCCGCCCGCGGGTCGGCCTCCCAGGCCAGCCGGCAGCTCGCCCCCAGCAGCTCCGGCAGCCGCGTCACCATGGCCCGCAGGCTCAGCTCCAGGAACGCGTCGGTGTGCTGGTTCCAGCCCATGTCGTAACGCAGCGGGCCACCGAACAGCAGCTGCTCCGACTCGGACACCCCGGGCTGGGCGGCGCCGGCAGGTTTCTTCCTCCGACCGAGGAGACGCCTCCTCCTGCGGGGGGCTGGGGGGCGGGGCTTTTGGTGTGTGTCGGAAGTTTGTGTTGCCGTGCCGTCTGCGGGGTTCTGTGTTCCTGCGCCGCCGTCCGGGCTCCGGGCTTCCTCGCGGGCGCCCGCGCCTTGAGCCCCGCCCCGCTGCTCAGTGCCCTGTGCCCCGCGTCGTTCCTCCGCGCCCTGCGTCCCGCCCCGCTCCTCGGTGCCCTGCGCGCGTCGCGCGTCCCCCAGTCCGTCCGAGTCCCGCGTCTTCCCCACCGCCGGCTTCCCCCTTCATCTCGCCGGACGGCCACTATCGCGGGACGGCGTCCGCGAGGGCAGGGCGCGGGTGGGAGAAGGCCGAGCGCGCGGGCGTACGCCCCAGGCGGCGCAAGGGCCGCTACCGGCCGGCCGGCCACCGGCTGCCCGCCCAGCCCCCCGCCCCGATGTTTACGCAACCACGGGCGTCAGCCCGTCACGCGATCACCGGGCGGGACCACGTCGGCGTCGTTCCCGTGACCCGGCACAGGGCCAGGTACAGCGGTATCGGCGGGGTGTACGGGAGTGTGCCGTCCGGCTTGTGGATCAGGCCGGGGACCGCCGGGGCGTCCGGAACTACCGCCCCGGCGGCGTACAGGGCGGGGGCCGGCCACTCCAGGGCGTAGTCGGAGTCGGACGGGACCAGCCACCACCAGTGCGCCTCATCGGCGTAGACGCACCCCACCCGTGGCAGCCGGGGCATCAGCAGCGGCCCGAGGCAGGCGGGCACCGCCACCGCGTCGCAGCCCAGCGGGGCCGTCATCCCCTCGGGCACGGGCAGCCGCCGGGGCCTGCCCGAGCCGTGCAGTCCGCGATTGAGGCGGACCAACGTGTCCAGGCTCAGCACCTGGCCGCCGGATGCGGCCCTCACTCCCGTCCCCCCTCTCGGAGACGCGCGGTCGGATCGGCCCCCACGGCCCCCGTCCCGTGCCGCGCGTCCGCCTCGTCGCCGTCCCCCGAGCCGCCGGCCGAGCCGGGCTTGGGACGGGCTCCCCAGCCCAGGTCGTTGCATGGGCCGCAGTCGTGCCACGGCTCGTCGGCCTGGCGCGGCAGCTCCGCCCAGACCAGCAGGCCGGGGCCGTGTTCGTGGGCTCCCCACGCGTGACAGAGGGCGTCGATGAGAAGCAGTCCCCTCCCGTGCTCCTCCTCGGGCCGAGCCCGCGCCGGATGAGGCACACCCGGCGCACAGCCCTCGTCACGCACGGCTATCCGCACCAGGTCCTCGCCGTCGTGCAGCTCGCAGACGATGAGGCTGCTCGCGGTGTGGACGAGGGCGTTGGTGACCAGCTCGGTGACCACCAGGGCGGCGGTGTCGCAGATGTCCTCGCACACCGACCAGCCGTTCAGCCGCGCCCGGGTCATGCGTCTGGCCTGCGCGGGAGAGCCCGGGTGGGCGGCCAGCTCGAATCGGAACCGGCGCTCGGTGGCGACCCTTGCGGGGTCTGCTCCCGGGGCGGCACCGAGGCTGTGGGGGTGGCCTTCGGCGGCGTCTGTTCCTAAGGGCGCGGACGGAATCACGCTTGCCACTATCGCCCCGGCGTGAACACTTGGCAAGTGTCACTCTGAAAATTGCAGAGTGCGGTGTGACGTTGTGGAACGGCGTGGCACACTGCTCGCAACAGCACGTCGAACGGCGCCAGTTGAGATCAGCGTGGATCGGTACCGAACCGTACAGATCTTCGAATAGGTCTTCGAATGGCGCCGTATGGCTGTCAGCATGCTTGTGGATTCCCAGGGGTCGAGGGAGGTGGAGGGTGAGCGAGCCGCGGTCCGCGCCGACGGTCGGTCAGGTCGTCCTCGGCCGACGCCTGCTGGACCTGCGGGAACGCGCCGGGCTCAAGCGTGAGGAGGCCGCCAAGGTCCTGCGCGTCGCCCCCGCCACCGTCCGCCGCATGGAGATGGCCGAGGTCGGCCTGAAAATCCCTTACCTGCAACTGCTGCTGAAGTCCTACGGCGTCTCCGACGAGGAGGCCGACACCTTCGTGCAGCTGGCCGAGGAGGCCAACAAACCGGGCTGGTGGCAGCGGTTCCACGACATCCTGCCCGGCTGGTTCTCCATGTACGTCAGCCTGGAGGGCGCGGCCTCCCTCATCCGCTCCTACGATCCGCACTTCGTCCCCGGCCTGCTGCAGACCGAGGACTACGCGCGCGGTGTGCTGAGATCGGGCGCCATCGGCCAGACCCGGCCCGAGGACATCGAGCGTCATGTCGCGCTGCGCATACAACGCCAGGAACTGCTCACCCGCCCGGACGCGCCCCGATTCTGGGCCGTGTTCGACGAGACCGCGCTGCGCCGCCCCGTCGGCGGCCCGGAGGTGATGCGTGCCCAGATCGACAAGCTGCTCGACGCCACGAAGCTGCCCAACGTCACCCTGCAGGTCGCGCCGTTCCTGAGCGGCCCGCACCCCGGCACGTTCGGGCCCTTCGTGCTGTTCCGATTTGCCATGTCAGAACTGCCGGACATGGTCTACAGCGAGTACCTGACCGGCGCCGTCTACCTGGACGCGCGCGCCGAGGTGGCGACCCACCTCGAGGTCATGGACCGCATGGCGGCGCAGGCCGCTACGGCACATCGCACGAAGGAGATCCTCCGGGATCTCCGCAAGGAGCTGTGAATGGATCGCATCAAGCCGCGCAAACACGTCTACAACGGCATGCCCGCGCGGGAGTTGGGCAGCGAGGGCTGGCACAAGCCCTGGAGCGGCGGCAACGGCGGCAACTGCCTGGAAGCGATGAAACTCGCCGACGGCCGCATCGCCGTCCGCCAGTCCACCGACCCGGACGGCCCGGCGCTGATCTACACCACCGACGAGATGACGGCGTTCATCGAGGGCGCCAAGGCGGGGGAGGCCGACTTTCTGCTGTCGTGACGCGATGGTCCGGCGCTCGAACGACTTTTCTTCCCGTTTTCCTTACCGTGGTTATGAATTGATGGGCAATCAGACGATGGTCGAGATCGACGGCAGAACGTGGGCAGGACCCGGCAGATGCCGGCCCCGGACCTCCGCATGCCGCTCGTGGCACGTGTCAACCGGACCGTCCCGCACAGGGATCTGACGAAGTCCGCGCCGGCCGTGCGGACCGACCCCTCACCTCGGGCGTCGACCCGCACGGCGCGGGACCCCCTCATAGCGCGCCGGGCAACCCCCGGCACAGTGCCTCCAACGCCGTCTCGTACGCGTGCTCCGCGGGTGTCGCGTATCCCACGACCAGGCCGTCGGCGGCCTCCATGTCCGTCTCCGGATGGCGGAACCCGGCCAGCCCGTCCAGCGCGACGCCCTGCCAGGCCGCGGCCTTGACGGCGGACCGCTCGGTGCCGGGCGGCAGCCGCAGCACGGCGTGCAGGCCGGCCGCCACCCCGGTCACCTCGACGTGCGGCGCCTGCGCGGCGAGGGCGGCCACGAGCCGGTCGCGCCGGCTCCGGTACCGCTGCCGCATCCGCCGCACATGACGGTCGTAGGACCCGCTCACGAGGAAGTCGGCGAGGCTCAGCTGGTCGAGGACGCTCGCCCACGCCTCGCGTTCGCCCTTGGCCGCCAGCACCCCGTCGACGTACCGCTCGGGAAGTACCATCCACCCCAGCCGCACGGCCGGTGACAGGCTCTTGCTGACCGAGCCCAGCAGGATCACCCGCTCGGGGTCGAGTCCCTGCACGGCACCGACGGGCTTGCGGTCGTAGCGGAACTCCCCGTCGTAGTCGTCCTCCAGCACCACACCGCCACGCGCGCGTGCCCAGTCGATCACGGCCGTCCGGCGCTCGGCGTGCAGCGGGCCGCCCGTCGGGAACTGGTGCGCGGGCGTGAGCAGTACGGCCCGCTCCCGCCCCAACCGGTCCACCCGCGCCCCGTGTTCGTCGAGGGGCAGCGGTACGGTCCTTACGCCCGCGGCCGTGAGCAGTTCCCGGTGGAAGGGCAGCCCGTACGCCTCCACCGCCAGCGGCCCGCGCAGCACTCCGCCGCCGAACAGCAGCCGCAGGGCGTGCGCGAACCCGGAGCAGACCACGATCCGGTCCGCATCGGTCCGCACGCCACGCGCGCGTGCCAGGTACTCCGCGAGCGCCTCCCGCAACTCGACGCGCCCGGCCGGATCGCCGGGCCCGAACACCTCGTTGGGCGCCTGCTGGAGAGCCCGCCGGTAGGAGGCCAGCCAGGCCGCACGGGGGAACGCGGAGGCGTCCGGGGTGCCCTGGCGCAGGTCGTGCAGCGGGGGGCGCGGGGGTATGCGGACATGGGCGGGGGCGGTTGGCGATGAGGCGTGCGCGGGTGGGGTCGGCGCAGAGGTACGCGTGCGGGAGGTCGGTGCCGAGGCACGCGTGCGTGGGGGTGTCTTCGGGGACTCTCGCCCGGCGCGCGGCAGTGGTGCGGCGCGGTCCGCGACACGGGTGCCCGATCCTTGCCGGGCGGTCAGCCATCCCTCCGCGACGAGCTCCGCGTACGCGTCGGCCACCGTGTTGCGGGCCACGCCCAGGTCGGCGGCGAGCGAGCGGTAGGGCGGCAACCGGGTGCCGGGCGCGAGCCGCCCGTCGCGTACGGCCTCGCGCAACGCGGCGATGAGCGCGGCCCGTCGCCCGCCCGTCCCGGACAGCTCCAGATGCAGGTCGGCCCCGACCCGCTCCGCGGAATTGACCCACGATTTCGCCATGGAAATGCACCCTACAGCGGGTCTTTCGAGTCCGTAGGGTCGATCACATGACGACGCACACGACACGAACGACGCACGCGACGCACACCGCTTCCTCGACGGCTCCCGCCGGCCCGGCGGCCGCGGCCGGTTCGCCCCGCACGCGCCTCGACTTCGCGAAGTCCGCCCCGAAGGTCTTCCGCGCCCTGGTCGGTTTCGACGCCGCGGCCCGCGAGGGCCTCGACCCGGCGCTCGTCGAACTGGTCCAGATCCGTTCCTCACTCCTCAACCACTGCGCGTACTGCCTGCACATGCACACCAACGACGCCCGCAGGGCAGGGGAGAGCGAGGACCGGCTGCACATGGTCGCCGTCTGGCGCGAGGCCCGCCACTTCTTCACCGAGAAGGAGCAGGCCGCCCTCGCCCTGACGGAGGCGGTGACCCTCGTGTCCGACGGCGGCGTCCCCGACGACGTCTACGCCGAGGCCGCCGCCCACTTCGACGAGGAGGAACTCGCCCACGTACTGGCCCTGATCCTCACGATCAACACGTGGAACAGGGTGGCGCTGTCGACGGGCAAGGTGGCGGGGACGGACGAGCGACGCCGCTGAGGCCCCTCCGCTCGCCCTACGGCTACACCATCATCGGCCGGTCGAACGGCCCGATCGGCGCCGGCAGTTGTGAGCTCCCCGTCAGGTGCCGGTCCACGGCCGCCGCCACCGCCCGCCCCTCCGCGATCGCCCACACGATCAACGACTGCCCGCGAGCGGCGTCCCCGGCGGCGAACACGCCCGGCACACTCGTCGCGAACCCGGCGTCCCGCCTGATCGTCCCGCGCGGCTCCATCTGAAGCCCCAGCTGGTCGATCAGCCCGTCGCCCCGGTCCGGCCCGGAGAAGCCGAGCGCCAGCAGCACCAGGTCGGCGGGCAGTGTCCGCCCGGTGCCCGGCAACGGGCGCCGGGCCGCGTCGACCTCGACCAGATGCAGTGACCGCACATGCCCGCCCGCGTCCCCGGTGAAGCGGAGCGTGGACGCCGCGAACAGTCGCGCGTCCGCGCTCGCCGCCGGCGCCGTCCGGAGATCACGCGCCTCCTCGTGGGCGGCCGACAGCCGGTAGATCTTCGGGTACGTCGGCCACGGCTCGGCGTCCTCGTCCCGCTCGGCGCCCGGCTGCGCGTAGATGTCCAACTGGGTGACCGAGGCGGGCCGTTGACGCACCGCGGTGCCCAGGCAGTCGGCGCCGGTGTCACCGCCGCCGACGATGACGACATGCTTCCCGGCGGCGGACACCGGGGAGCTCTCGATGTCCCCCTCGCACACCCGGTTGGCCAGCGGAAGATACTCCATGGCCTGATGTATGCCGTCCAACTCGCGTCCCGGTACGGGCAGTTCGCGCCACGCCGTCGCCCCGGTGGCGATCACCACGGCGTCGTAGCGTGTGCGCAGCTCGGCCGCCCCGACATCCCGGCCGACCGCCGTCGACGTGCGGAACTTCGTCCCTTCGGCCCGCATCTGCTCGATCCGCCGCTCCAGATGGTGCTTCTCCATCTTGAACTCCGGGATGCCGTACCGCATCAACCCGCCGAGCCGGTCGTCCCGCTCGTACACCGCGACCGTGTGCCCGGCCCGCGTCAGCTGCTGTGCCGCCGCCAGCCCGGTCGGCCCCGAGCCGACCACCGCGACGGTCCGTCCGGAGAGCCGCTCCGGCGGCCGCGGCGGCGTCAGCCCCAGTTCCCAGGCCCGGTCGGCGATGGCCGCCTCGACGTTCTTGATGGTGACCGCGGGCTGGTTGATCGCCAGCACGCACCCCGCCTCGCAGGGCGCGGGACACAACCGCCCGGTGAACTCGGGGAAGTTGTTGGTGGCGTGCAGGCGGTCGGCCGCCTGCCGCCAGTCGTCCCGGCTGACCAGGTCGTTCCATTCCGGGATCAGGTTGCCGAGCGGACAGGCTTCGTGGCAGAACGGTACGCCGCAGTCCATGCAACGGTCTGCCTGCCGGTTGACGATCGGCAGCAACGCCCCGGGGACGTAGACCTCGTTCCAGTCCCGGACGCGCTCCTCGACCGGCCGGCGGGGCCATTCCTGCCGGGGCGTGGTCATGAAACCCTTGGGATCGGCCATGGCCGGTTTCCTTGCGTACGGGTACGGCGGCCGTGCGTCATCGGGCGGCACTCTTTCGGCCACGATACGACGGGTCGGCCAGTGGCGCAGAGTGGGCGGACAGCGCTTTCCGGCCGGCCTTCTCAGGAGCCGCCCAGCCCGTCCCGGAAACCTCTCAGGGCGTCCTCAGCTCACCCTCGCCCCCTCAGGGCGCACTCAGGTGATCGCCAGCACATACGCCACCGCCGCCCCGGCCGAGGCCACCGTCCGGACGTGGTTCCAGAACGTCCACTCGCGCACATACGACGGCCAGTAGTTCGCCGCCTCCGAGGTGCCCGGTTCCAGCCTGCCCAATATCTCGTTGCGCGGCACGTTCGCGACCATGGTCACCCCGAAGCAGCCGAACAGATACAGCGCGCTGCCCACCAGCAGCTCCGCCGTGCCGCTCTCGGGCCACAGCACGAACGTCACCACGCCGATCACCGCGCACAGCACCGCCGACCCCACGAAAAGGATCATGAACGCCGGCATCACCGCCGTCGTGTTGATCGCGTTCATCGCAGCCACCCCCTGCGCCGGCGGCAGCGTGGCCAGTGCCCTCATCACGAACGTCGAGAACCCGCAGAACACCCCGGCCACCAGACCGGTCCCCAGCACCCCCAGCACCGTCAGCCAGAAGTACGGTCCATCGATCACCACAACGTCAACTCCCCGTGTCGGCCGGTACCTCGCCCGGCGCCCCCGTCACCACAAGTCGAACCCCGTCCGAGCACCGGGACCATGGCCGAGGAACGCGGGCCCATGCGCGAGCGTCCAAGCCCACGGCACGGCCACCGGCCCCGCTCCCGATCCCTCAACCCGCCTCCGCACCCGCCCCCGCGGACCGCCAGCTCCGCAGCACCGTCTCCACCCCCGCCCTGATCCGCCGTCGCGCCTCGTGCCGCGGCACCCCGCTCATCAGCAGCTGGTCGTACGGCGTCTCCAGATGCCGCACGGACGCCGCCACCGCCGCGACCACGGCCCCCTCCGACAACGCCCGCCCGGCCGCGCTCCGGCCGACCCGCCCGCTGCCCCGCACCGACGCGTGACCGGCGACGGCCCGCGCCCGCTCCTCCGGACACCCGGGAAACAGCCGCCGAATCTCGGCCGCGAACGCCTCCGCGAACCGCACGTCCTCGGCGGCCCGCCGCCGCGCGTCCCGGGCCCGGCGCCGGCGCCGCGCCTCCGCGTCCGCCAGGCACCGCTCCTCGGCCCGGACCAGCCCCGCCTCCTCGACCAGGACGCCCTGCCGCTCGTAACGCGACTTCCGCCGGTTGAACCGCACGACGACCGCCGACAGCGTGCTCTCCTCCCGCGACCGCCGCGTCAACGCCGTGTCGCCGCGGGGCAGAAACACCAGATGCCCCAGGTCGGCGCAGTCCAGACAGCGTGGCGTTCCCTCCTCGAGCACGAGCATGGCGAGCGGCCCCGCCTGGCAGTCCGCGCAGTGGCGTCTCTTGAGCGGCTGGATCACGAGAAGTCCGGTGCGGGGCGGGGGAGTCGCGAGGTGCGCCATACATGTTTCCTTCCCCCGCCTCATCCACGGACCACTCCGATATCCCGCCCTTCGCACCACACCGGCGACGGCATCGACCGGCCCCGGGGAATGCCAGCGTGTTCCGGTGGGTTCGGTCCGCCGCGTCGGCGCAGGACTCCCGGGCCCGGACGCACGCCGACCGGTGCCTGACGCATCATGGGCCCTGTGCGACTCGAAGCGATCACCTGGGACCGGCTCGGCGACCTCCTGGCCGAGCGACTGCTCGACCTGAAGCCCGCCGACGGCAGCCCCTGGCCCCGTGTCGCCTTCGACGGCGCCCCGGCGGCCAGCCCGGGAGACCTCGCCGAACGCGTCGCCGCGTCCCTGCGCACACGCGGCCGCCCCTCGCTGGTCGTCGGCGCCCAGGGCTTCCTGCGCCCGGCCTCGGTCCGCCTCGAGTACGGCCGCCACGACGTGGAGGCCTACTACAACGGCTGGTTGGACACCGGCGCACTGTGGCGCGAGGTGTTCGGCCCCCTCGAACCCGGCGCCGACGGACGCGTCCTGCCCGACCTGTGGGACCCGACCACCGACCGGGCCACCCGCAGCGACTACGTCCGACTCCCGCCCGGCGGCTTCCTGTTGCTCCATGGCCCCCTCCTGCTGCGCCACTGGTTCCCCTTCGACCTGACCGTCCACGTCCTCCTCTCGCCCGGTGCCCTGCGCCGCCGCACCCCTGAGGCCGACCACTGGACACTCCCCGCCTACGAGCGCTACGAAGCCGAGACCGACCCGGCGGGCACGGCCGACGTGCTCGTACGCGCGGACGACCCTCGCCATCCGGCGTGGAGCGGGTGAGCGCGGAGCGCTTGCCCCGGCAAACCCCTTTTCTATGCACGCGCATTTAATTATCCTGGCCGCATGACGATCTCCTCCACGGATCCCGTCTCCTTCGGCGATCCCGTCCGCGCCCTCCTCGACGGCAAGAACTTCGCCAGCGTCGCTACGCTCGGCCCCGGCGGGGCTCCGCACAACTCGGTGGTGTGGATCAAGCGCGAAGGCGACACGGTGCTCTTCTCCTCCACCGACGGCCGCCAGAAGGTGCGCAACCTCCGCCGCGACCCCCGTGTCAGCCTCACCGTCTTCGACCTCGCCGACCCCTACACCTCGGTCGAGATCCGCGGCACCGCCGAGATCCTCCCCGACGAGGGCAAGCGCCTGCCGTACGAGCTCTCGCACAAGTACCTCGGCATCGACCCGCCCGCGGAGAAGGAGGACGAGGTCCGCGTGATCATCCGTGTCACGCCGCGCAGGATCGTGGGCTTCTCCGTCTGAGCGAGACCCGCCCGGCTGCGGATGCGGCCGTCATGGGCCGCGGCGAGAATGTAGGGCGCCGGTTTCCGCGGTGCGTCCCGTGCCGCGCCGGCCGCCCGGCATCGGGAGGTACTCCATGACCACCGCCGGAGACATCATGCACCGGGGCGCCCAGTGGATCCCCGCCCACGAGACCCTGGACCGCGCCGCTCAGCTCATGCGCGAGCTGAACGTCGGAGCCCTGCCCATCAGCGACCAGGACGAGCGGCTGTGCGGCATCCTCACCGACCGCGACATCGTCATCGGCTGCGTGGCCATGGGCCACGACCCGGCCAAGGTGACCGCCGGCGAGATGGCCAAGGGCACCCCGCGCTGGATCGACGCGGACGCCGATGTCGGAGACGTGCTGCGGGAGATGCGCGACCATCAGATCCGCCGGCTCCCCGTCATCGAGAACAAGCGGCTGGTCGGCATGATCAGCGAGGCCGACCTGGCCCAGCACCTGACGGAGGACCAGATCGCCGACTTCGCCCACGGCGTCTACGCCAGGACGACGACCGGCTGACCGCCGTACCCGCCGTACCCGCGTACCCGCCGTGCCGCCCCGCCCGGCCCGGCCCCGGGAGGGGGGCGTCACAGCCAGCCGTTGCGCCTGAACCCGCGGTAGAGGACCAGGCACGCCGCCGATATCACGGCTATGACCAGGGGGTAGCCGAACTTCCAGTGCAGCTCCGGCATGTACTGGAAGTTCATGCCGTACACCCCGCAGACCATCGTCGGTACGGCGATCACGGCGGCCCAGGCGGTTATCTTGCGCATGTCCTCGTTCTGCGCGACCGTGACCTGCGCGAGGTGCGCCTGCAGGATCGAGTTGAGCAGCTCGTCGAAGGAGGCGATCTGCTCCTTCGCCCGCATGAGGTGGTCGAGGACGTCTCGGAAGTACGCCTGTATCTCCGGGTCGACCACCCGGATCGGTCGTGTCGCGAGGTCCTCGACCGGGCGGGCGAGCGGCACCACCGCCCGCTTCAGTTCCAGGAGTTCGCGCTTCAGCTGGTAGATGCGCCCGGGGTCGGTCCGCGCGCCGCTCTCCGCGAACACGTCCGTCTCCACCTGGTCGATGTCCGCCTGTACCGCGTCCGTGACGTTCAGATAGTCGTCGACCACATGGTCCGCGATCGCGTGCAGCACCGCCGCCGGCCCCTTGGCCAGTTGCTGCGCGTCGGCCTCCAGCTCCTCGCGCAGGGGACCGAGGGAGCCGTGCATGCCGTGCCGGACGGTGATCACGAAGTCCTCGCCGACGAACACCATGATCTCGCCGGTGTTCACCACCTCGCTGGTCGCCGTCAACTGCTCGTGCTCGACGTAGCAGACCGTTTTGAACACCGCGAACAGCGTCTCGCCGTACCGCTCCAGCTTCGGACGCTGATGCGCCTCGACCGCGTCCTCCACCGCCAGCGGGTGCAGGTCGAACAGCTCGGCGATGCCCGCGAACTCCTCGTCCGTCGGCTCGTGCAGACCGAGCCAGACGAAGCCGTCCCGGTTCTTGCGCACACGTTCCACCGTGTCGACCAGATCGCTGCCACCCGGCACCCGCACACCGTCCCGGTAGCTCACGCAGTTCACCACCGAGGAGCCCAGGGGGGAGCGGGCCGGATGGCTCAGGTCGACGCGCGGGCGCCGTCGAGCCAGCCGTGCCACCTTGCGGAGGCCACCGACCCTGCCGAGGCTCGTGACCTTCCGCAGATTCCCTGCCATGGACATCTGGATCTCCTCGCGTGGATCTCCTCGTGCGTGACGCGCCGTTCGCGTCAGGAGCCCTCCAGCTCCGTCTGCTCGTTCGCGCTGCGCCGCATTCCTGCGTCGTGGCGCGCCAGTCTGCCAGGTCTTCGTGAGCGCCGGGTGAGCCTGTGGGAACAGTGGATTCCGCTTTGTTCCCGCCTGTGGACGAGGGGGTTCGCCTATGTGGACGACGGGAGGCGCCGACTGGTTCTCGCATTGTTTCCGGATGGTTCCCGGACGGACGCCGATGGGTGGCCGACCGGTTCGCCGAGAGCGGCCGATGGCCGGGGCGCTTCCTCCGCAGACGACATCGGCCGATGGCCGGGACGTTTCTTCCGTCGTCCGGCATCGGCCGAAGGCTCCGCGCCATTTCCGCCGTAGGAACGTGCGGTCGCCGCGTCGACCGCTCGTCGCAAGCCGGGCAACTGGGATGATCGCGGCATGACGCGATCCGACGGGTATCTCCTCGACAACCGGCAGAGCGAGGCGGCCGAGCGTTTCGACGCCTTCGCCAGGCTCTTCGACCCCACGACCTTCCGGCATCTCGAAGGGTTCGGCGTCGGCGCCGGCTGGCGCTGCTGGGAGGTCGGCGCCGGCGGCACCTCCGTGGTGTCCTGGCTGGCAAAGAAGGTCGGACCGACCGGGAAGGTCGTCGCCACCGACATCGACACCTCCCTCCTGGCCGCCGCCGCACGCCCCCCGGTGGACGTCCGCGTCCACGACGTCGGCGCCGAGGAACCGCCGGGGGAGGGGTTCGACCTGGTGCACGCCCGGCTCGTACTCGTCCACGTCCCCGACCGCGAACGTGCGTTGCGGTCGATGATCGCGGCCCTGCGCCCGGGCGGCCGCCTCCTGATCGAGGACGCCGACCCTGCCCTGCAGCCCCTGGTCTGCCCCGACGAACACGGCCCCGAGCAGCGCCTCGCCAACCGTCTGCGGCAAGGCTTCCGCCAACTCCTCGCCGACCGCGGCGCCGACCTCTCCTACGGCCGCCGCCTGCCCCGACTGCTGCGCGAGGCGGGCCTGCGCCAGGTCGAGGCCGACGCCTACTTCCCGCTCGCCTCACCCGCCTGCGCGGCCCTGGAGTCCGCCACGATCCGCCAGATCCGCGGCAGGCTCGTCGACGCCGGACTCGCCACGGACGAGGACATCGAGAACCATCTCGCCAATGTGGCCGCCGGGGGAATGGACCTGGCCACGGCTCCGATGATCTCTGCGTGGGGGCGCCGGGCGGCGTAGAGGTGCGGAGGGCCGGGAGATCCGCGGACCGATTACACGAAGCCCGACCGTGGCGTCCGCTCAGTCCCTCCCCGGCGGCCTCCCGCCGACCCGCTCGACGGCCTGCGCCCCGGCCCTGCACCCTTCCCGCGCCGCGTCCTCCGGCTCCGCGCCCGCGACCAGCGCGGCGAGGAAGGCGCCGGTGAACGCGTCACCGGCTCCCGTGGTGTCGGTGGGAGTCGCCGGTACGGCGGGGACATGGGCGGACACCGCACCGGAGCGGGCCACCAAAGCACCGTCCCGGCCCTGCTTGGTCACCACCAGCGGCACGTGCCGGCTCAGCTTCGCGGCCGCGTCCGACGCGTCGGAGAGCCCGGTGAGCAGGCACGCCTCGTCCCGGCTCGGCAGCAGCAGGTCCAGTCCGTCGACGAGGCCCAGGAAACGGTCCACTCCGAGCCGCGCGAGGAACCCCGCCGACGCGGGGTCCAGGCTCACCGGTACACCCCGCGCGCGTGCCGCCCTCAGCGCGACCGCGACCAACGCGCGGCTTGGCTCGGAGAACAGCAGATAGCCCGACAGGTGCAGTCGGGCCACGCCGTCCA
This sequence comes from Streptomyces sp. NPDC085900, assembly GCF_044540925.1. Taxonomy (NCBI): domain Bacteria; kingdom Bacillati; phylum Actinomycetota; class Actinomycetes; order Kitasatosporales; family Streptomycetaceae; genus Streptomyces; species Streptomyces sp. NPDC085900. Next base: position 250,941 of record NZ_JBITSP010000013.1, read on the forward strand.
GCAGCGTGTCCGACCAGTCGTCGGGCTCCAGGCGCAGGGATGCCCCGCTGTCGGTCAGGAACGTCCGCTCGGCCGCGTCGCCCGTGTCCACCAGGCAGATCACCGTCCCCGTGGCCGCCTGCGGATCGACGACGAGCCGCGGTCGCACGCCGCACGCGGTCAGCTCCCGCTCGTGCCAGTCCGCCGCGTCCGCGCCGACCCGACCGAGCAGCCGCACCTCAGGGCAGCCCCAATGTGCCGCCCAGCAGGCGACATTGGCGCCGGCGCCACCCGGCACCGTGCGGATCGTGGCAGCCGTGTCGGTCCCCGGCGCCAGCGGCCCGCCGTGCCGGGCGACGACGTCCGTGATCACGTCACCGACGACCAGCAGAGCACCGCCCGCCGAGGTCATCACCGCCCGCGCACCGTCGGACCCGGCCCCCGCCGCCCGCGGACCGTCGAATCCGGCCCCCGCCGCCCGCGCACCGTCGGATCCGGCCCCCTCCGGCGTCGTCGTCACGCTCCAGCCCAGGCCGCCGCGATCCGAGCCGCGAGCCTCACGTTGCCGCGCACCGCTGCCAGATTGGCGCTGAGCGAGGCGCCGTCGGTGTGCCGCACCAGATAGTCGAGCAGGAACGGCGTGACGGCCTGCCCGGTGACACCCTCAGCCTCGCACGCGTGCAGCGCGTCGGCCAGCACACGCGCGTGCAACTCGGGATCGAGCTGCTCCTCCTCGGGCACGGGATTGGCGACGATCAGCGCAGACTCCGGTCCGTCGAGCGCGTCCTGGGCCCGCATGACGTCCGCCACCTGCCCGGGACTCTCCAACGTCCACTCCACCGGATGCCCCGAGTCGGACAGATAGAAGCCGGGGAAGCGGTCCGTGCCATATCCGGCCACGGCGACGCCCAGCGTCTCCAGACGCTGCAGGGTCGCCGGCACGTCCAGGATCGACTTCACACCCGCGCACACCACGGTGATCCGCGTCCGCGCCAGCAGCCCCAGGTCGGCCGACTCGTCCTGCGTCACCGTCCACTCCCGGTGCACCCCGCCGAGGCCACCCGTGGCGAACACCCGCACTCCCGCCAGCGCCGCCAGCAGAGCCGTGGCCGACACCGTGGTCGCCCCGCTGGCCCCCGAAGCCACCGCGAGGGGCAGATCGCGGTGGCCCAGCTTGCGGATGCCGTCCTCGTTCGCGACCCGCTCCAACTGCTCCTTGTCGAGGCCGACATGGGGCCGCCCGTCCAGCACGGCGATCGTCGCCGGAACGGCGCCCTCCCGTCGTACGACGTCCTCCAGCTCCAGCGCCACCTGCAGATTCCGCGGACGCGGAAGCCCGTGCGCGATGATCGTGGACTCCAGGGCCACCACCGGTCGACGCGCGTCGACCGCCTCGCGTACTTCCTCCGACACCACCAGCACCACGAGCCCGCCTCCTGTCGTTCGTTCTTCCCTCATCTCTGGCGAGCGGCGTGCCCGGTCAAACCCTTGCGGTCGGTCGAGGACGACACCAGCCTGGGGTGCATGACGGACAACACGGCACGTCTCGACCACGTCGTCCTCTGGGTACGCGACCCCGTGGCCTCGGCCGGCTTCTACGAGAAGACCGTCGGCATGGAAACAGTGCGGCTCACCGACTTCGCCGAGGGCAGCGCGCCCTTCCCTTCGGTACGGCTCAACGAGGACACCATCCTCGATCTCATGCCGCTCACCATGGCGGAGCGGATGCGGATGCTCCCGGGAGCCGTGGAGAGCTCGGGGCACCCGGTCAACCACGTCTGCCTGGCCATGCCCGCCGAGGACTTCGATGAACTGCGCGGCCGACTCCAGGAGAGCTCGGTGCCCGTGTCGGACATCGACCACGACTCGTTCGGCGCCCGCGGAAAGGCCAGGCGCAGCTTCTACTTCCGTGACCCCGACGGGAACGTCTTCGAGGCCCGGCACTACGACTAGCGGACCGCGACCGGGGGGAGCGGAGGGCGATGCCCACGCGCGCGTGGCCGTGACGTGGGCACCGTCCCTCTCGCCGGTCCTCAGACGCGCTGCACGCCGTCCAGCACCCCGTGCGGATTCAGCACGTACTTGCGGCTGGCGCCCTGGTCGAACTCGGCGTAGCCGCGCGGCGCGTCCTCGAGACCGATGACGGTCGCGTTGACCGCCTTGGCGATGTGCACGCGCTCGTGCAGGATCGCCCGCATCAGATTCCGGTGGTACTTCATCACCGGGCACTGCCCGGTCGTGAAGCGGTGGCTCTTGGCCCAGCCGAGGCCCAGCCGCACCTTCAGCGTCCCCGACTTCGCGTCCTCGTCGACCCCGCCGGGGTCGTCCGTGACGTAGAGCCCCGGAATGCCCAGGGCGCCGCCCGCCTGGGTGATCGACATCAGTGAGTTGAGGACCGTGGCCGGCGCCTCCTGGGCGTCCGGGCCGTGGGCCCGGGCCTCGAAGCCGACGGCGTCGACCGCCGCGTCCACCTCGGGCTCGCCGAGGATCTGCTCGATCTGCTCCCCGATGTCGCCCTGCGACACGTCGACGGTCTCGCAGCCGAAGCTCCTCGCCTGGGCGAGGCGTTCGGTGTTGAGGTCGCCGACGATGACCACGGCTGCACCCAGCAACTGCGCCGACGCGGCCGCCGCCAGACCGACCGGACCGGCCCCGGCGACGTAGACCGTCGAGCCGACGCCCGCGCCCGCGGTCACCGCGCCGTGGAACCCCGTTGGGAAGATGTCCGACAGCATGGTGAGGTCGAGCAGCTTCTCGCGGGCCTCGTCCCGGTCCGGGAACTTCAGCAGGTTGAAGTCCGCGTACGGGACCATGGCGTACTCCGCCTGACCGCCGACCCAGCCGCCCATGTCGACATAGCCGTAGGCCGCTCCCGGGCGGGCCGGGTTGACGTTCAGACAGATGCCGGTCTTGCGCTCCTTGCAGTTGCGGCACCGCCCGCAGGCGATGTTGAACGGTACGGAGACGATGTCGCCGACGTCGATGAACTCGACGTCCGGACCCCGTTCGACGACCTCTCCGGTGATCTCGTGTCCGAGGACCAGCCCCTCGGGCGCGGTCGTCCGCCCGCGCACCATGTGCTGGTCGCTGCCACAGATGTTGGTGGCGAGCACCTTGAGGATCACCCCGTGCCGGCACTTCCGGCCGACGTTCTCGGGCGCGACCCCCGGCCCGTCCTTCACTTCAAGCGTCGGGTAGTCGATGGTCTGGACTTCCACCGCGCCCGGCTTGAGATACGCGACTGCCCTGTTTCCGCTCATGCGTGATCGCCGTCCCTTCGGCTTCCGAGCCCTCGGATGCCAGTGGCTGTGCGCATGTTCGAGTCTGCTCCCGCCGTACCCACCCGGCCACCCTGTGCGTGCGCCTTTCGGGCGGCCGAACCGGTCGCTTCAGGGAGGGGCGGATCAGAACAGCGGTTCGGGCAGCACACCCTCCAGGGCGAGCAGTTTCCGCTTGGTCTCCAGCCCGCCGCCGAACCCGCCGATGCCTCCGTCGCTCTCCACGACCCGGTGGCAGGGCACCACGACCGGCAGCGGATTGGAGCCCATCGCCACCCCCACGGCCTGCGCCGCGCCCGGCTGCCCCACTCGCCCGGCCAGGTCGCCGTAGCCGACGACGGCGCCGTAGGGCACGCCGGACGCCAGCTCGCGCAGCACCTGCCGGTTGAAGCCGGAGATCAGCGACCAGTCCAGCGGCAGGTCGAAGTCGTGCCGCTGGCCAGCGAAGTAGGCCTCCACCTGTCGTATCGCCTCGGCCAGCAGGGGCGAGTCCGGTGCCTCGACGGGCTCGCCGCCCAGCCGCGACCGGAGCCGCTCGAGCGCCTTGTCGCGCACCGCGTCCGTGGCGTGGAACACGACGTTGACCAGACCCTCGCGGGTCGCGGCGAGCAGCAGCGGACCGATCCCGGTGCCGACCACCGCCCACACGACCTGCTGTTCGTACCGCCCATCGCTGTCCATGCGCCCACCGTACGACCAGGCACTGACAACGCCCGCCCGGCCGCCGTTCAGGGCGACTGGAGTGCCGCCTGGACGACGTCGGGCTTGTTGGTGATGACACCGTCCACCCCGTACCGCGCCGCCCGACGGGCGGCGCCGGCGTCGTCGACGGTCCAGGCGAAGACCGACAGCGGCCTGCCGTGCGGCCCCGTGAACGCGTGCACCGTGGAGACGTAGCCCGTCGAGACCGAACCGAGGGAGGGGTTGATCCCGTCGGTGAACTGCGCGTACCCGGGCAGGTGGGCCACGGTCGGCGCACCGAGGTAGGCCGTCCTGACCGCGGGCTTCAGGTCGTGGACGATCTTCAGGCTGTCCGCGCTGAAGCTCTGCACGACCAGCCGGCCGGCCAGGTGCCGGTGGTCCAGCCAGCCGTCGTTGCCCAGCAGCTTCAGGATCTGCCGTTCGATGCCCGGGTACAGCTCCGGGTTCTTGATCTCGAGCAGCAGCTTCTCGTGATTGCGCTCGACCCGGCGCATGTACTGCTCCAGCGTCGGCACGCGCGTGCCCGCGTACCGGGGCGCGAACCAGGAGCCCGCGTCCAGGCGGGCGATCTCGGGCGCGGTGAAGTCCTTCACCTTCCACGGCGCACGGTTCGGGAAGACGTCCTCCACATCGGTCGTCCGCCGCAGGCTGTCGTCGTGGAGGACGACGAGCTCGCCGTCCTTGGTGCGCTGCACGTCGTTCTCGACCCAGGAGAAGCCCATCCGGGCCGCCTTGTCGATGGCGGCCAGGGTGTTCTCCGGCGCGTATGCGGAGGCGCCCCGGTGCGCGATGACCAGGGGCGGCTCGCCGTCGCCCGCCCGGGCGTCGGAACCGGGCAGCAGGAAGGCGGCGACCCCCAGCAGCGCGGTGACGATGGCGGCAACTGCGCGCGCGTACATACGCACTCCTCGCGTCGAGCGATCACGAACAGCTCAACTGTGACAGCAGTGAGTCAGCGCCGGCGGGGTACACAATGGCCACACATTGAATGGAGTTGCCCAAGTCCGCTCACCGGTGCCGCACAACTGGGGCAACGACGTGTTTCTTTGCCGGAAAATCGTTCGACCGTTCCGGTGGGGGTCATACTCTCTGCCTCAGCCCTGACCGCTCGGCCGGTCGGGGGAGGGGGCGCAATCAAGTAGTTCCGGTACGCAAAGGGCGGGAAGGGCAGCCGCGCATGCAAGGCACGGTCGACGGATTCAGCTACGGACTCGTCACACCGCTGGTGGCCTACCTCATGGCCTGCCTGGGTGGCGCCCTCGGCCTGCGCTGCACCACCAGATCCATGCTCGTTACACACTCCTCGCGCCCGGCCTGGCTCGCCCTGGGCTCGGCGGCGATCGGCTCCGGCATATGGACCATGCACTTCGTCGCGATGATGGGGTTCACGGTCAGACAGGCGCCCATCCACTACGACAAGGCGATGACGTTCGCCAGCCTGGGCGTCGCCATCGTGATGGTGGGCGTGGGGATCTTCATCGTCGGATATCGCGGGGCCAGGGGGACGGCCCTCTTCACAGGCGGAACGATCACCGGCCTCGGCATCGCGTCCATGCACTACCTGGGCATGGCCGCCATGCGCCTGAACGGAAAGCTGGAGTACAACACCTTCACGGTCGCCGCGTCCGTCGTCATCGCGATGTGCGCCGCCACCGCCGCCCTGTGGGCCGCGGGACAGGTCCGCGGGTTCCTGTGGAGCGTGGGCGCGAGCCTCGTCATGGGTCTCGCCGTCAGCGGCATGCACTACACGGGCATGGCCGCCCTCACCGTCCACCTCCACGGCACGTCCGCCCCCACGTCCGGCGAGACGCCCGCGGCCCTGTTGTGGCCGATGCTGATCGGACCGCTCGCTTTCCTCCTGATCGCCGCCGTGGTGGTGATGTTCGACCCGCTGATGGTCATGGGCAAGCCCGACTGGAGTCCCGTCGAGCACAAGCCGGGCGTCCCGGCCCATCCCTCCGTCCACCACCCGGCCCACCACCCCCACCGTCCGGTCCGGCCCCTGGGCCGCCGCGCCTCCCGTACCCCGCAGAACCGCTGATCGGACCGCTTTGTCAGTGGGGGGTCGTACGGTTGATGCCATGCGGCCCGTTTCCAACATCGAACGCACGGTGGCGCCCTTCGAGGTCGTCAGCCCCTACCAGCCCAGCGGCGACCAGCCGGCGGCCATCGCCGACCTGGCCAAGCGCATCGAGGCCGGTGAGAAGGACGTCGTACTGCTCGGCGCGACCGGCACCGGCAAGTCCGCCACCACCGCGTGGATGATCGAGAAGCTCCAGCGCCCCACCCTCGTGATGGCGCCGAACAAGACGCTGGCCGCCCAGCTGGCGAACGAGTTCCGCGAGCTGCTCCCGAACAACGCCGTCGAGTACTTCGTCTCGTACTACGACTACTACCAGCCCGAGGCCTACGTCCCCCAGTCGGACACCTACATCGAGAAGGACTCCTCGATCAACGAGGAGGTCGAGCGCCTGCGCCACTCCGCGACGAACTCGCTGCTCACCCGCCGCGACGTCGTCGTGGTCGCCTCGGTGTCCTGCATCTACGGCCTCGGTACGCCGCAGGAGTACGTGGACCGCATGGTCCCCCTCCGGGTCGGCGACGAGATCGACCGCGACGATCTGCTGCGCCGCTTCGTGGACATCCAGTACACGCGCAACGACCTGGCGTTCACCCGCGGCACCTTCCGGGTCCGCGGCGACACGATCGAGATCTTCCCGGTCTACGAGGAGCTCGCGGTCCGCATCGAGATGTTCGGCGACGAGATCGAGGCCCTCTCCACGCTCCACCCGCTCACCGGCGAGATCATCAGCGACGACCGGCAGCTGTACGTCTTCCCGGCCTCCCACTACGTCGCGGGCCCCGAGCGCCTGGAGCGGGCCGTCAACGACATCGAGAAGGAGCTCGGCGAGCGCCTGGCCGAGCTGGAGAAGCAGGGCAAGCTCCTGGAGGCCCAGCGTCTGCGGATGCGCACGACGTACGACATCGAGATGCTCCGCCAGATCGGCTCCTGCTCCGGCGTCGAGAACTACTCGATGCACTTCGACGGACGCTCGCCCGGCTCCCCGCCGAACACCCTGCTGGACTACTTCCCCGACGACTTCCTCCTGGTCATCGACGAGTCGCACGTCACCGTCCCGCAGATCGGCGCCATGTACGAGGGCGACGCCTCCCGTAAGCGCACCCTCGTCGACCACGGCTTCCGCCTGCCCTCGGCCCTCGACAACCGCCCGCTGAAGTGGGAGGAGTTCCAGGAGCGCATCGGGCAGACGGTGTACCTGTCGGCGACCCCGGGCAAGTACGAGCTCTCCCGTGGAGACGGCGTCGTCGAGCAGATCATCCGCCCCACCGGCCTCGTCGACCCGGAGGTCGTCGTCAAGCCCACCGAGGGGCAGATCGACGACCTGGTGCACGAGATCCGCACGCGTACGGAGAAGGACGAGCGCGTCCTGGTCACCACGCTCACCAAGAAGATGGCCGAGGACCTCACGGACTACTTCCTGGAGCTCGGCATCCAGGTGCGCTACCTGCACAGCGACGTCGACACCCTGCGCCGTGTCGAGCTGCTGCGCGAACTGCGCTCCGGCGAGTTCGACGTCCTGGTCGGCATCAACCTCCTCCGTGAGGGACTCGACCTGCCCGAGGTGTCCCTGGTGGCGATCCTCGACGCCGACAAGGAGGGCTTCCTGCGGTCCGGCACCTCCCTGATCCAGACCATCGGCCGCGCGGCGCGCAACGTCTCCGGCGAGGTCCACATGTACGCCGACAAGATCACCCCGGCGATGGAGAAGGCCATCGAGGAGACCAACCGCCGCCGGGAGAAGCAGGTCGCCTACAACAAGGAGCGGGGCATCGACCCCCAGCCGCTCCGCAAGAAGATCAACGACATCGTGGCGCAGATCGCCCGCGAGGACGTCGACACGGAGCAGCTGCTCGGCTCCGGCTACCGCAAGTCCAAGGACGGCAAGGGCGCCAAGGCTCCCGTGCCCGCGCTCGGCGGCAAGGCTGCCGGCGGTGCCAAGTCCGCCAAGGGCAAGGCCAGGGAGACGGTCCCGACCGACCGTCCCGCGGCCGATCTCGCCGAGCAGATCGAGGAGATGACGGCGCGTATGCGCGCCGCCGCGGCGGACCTGCAGTTCGAGATCGCCGCCCGACTGCGCGACGAGGTCTCCGAGATGAAGAAGGAACTGCGCCAGATGAAGGAGGCGGGACTGGCCTGACCTCGCCGGTCCTCCCCGTGCCCCGGCCCTCCGACTGTGTTGCAAGACCGACACAAAGCGGGAGCCGGGGTACGGCACTGTCGGTCCCCCTGCGTAGGGTTCTGCTCAACCGCGGACTCCGCGGCAACAGGGGACAGCTCGAGAGGGGAATCAGCGCGTGACCGTCAACATGACCAAGGGTCAGGCCATCAGTCTGCAGAAGAACGACGGGGGCAGCCTGACCGCGGTGCGCATGGGTCTCGGCTGGCAGGCGGCTCCCCGGCGCGGCCTGTTCGGTTCGCGTACGCGGGAGATCGACCTGGACGCCTCGGCCGTCCTGTTCGCCGACAAGCAGCCCGTGGACGTCGTCTTCTTCCGCCACCTCGTGAGCGACGACGGCTCCGTGCGCCACACCGGTGACAACCTCGTCGGCGGTGTCGGCCAGGGCGGCGACGACGAGGCCATCCTCGTCGACCTCGCGCGCGTCCCGGTCCACATCGACCAGATCGTCTTCACCGTGAACTCCTTCACGGGACAGACCTTCCAGGAGGTGCAGAACGCCTTCTGCCGCCTCGTCGACGAGACCAACGGCCAGGAGCTGGCCCGCTACACGCTCGCGGGCGGCGGTGCCTACACGGCCCAGATCATGGCGAAGGTGCACCGCTCGGGCGCGGGCTGGACGATGACGGCCATCGGCGCCCCGGCCAACGGCCGCACCTTCCAGGACCTGATGCCGACGATCCTGCCGGTCCTGTAGGACCACCCGAAGAGCGACACACGGCACACCGGCGACACAGGGGGACGAGGCGATGGCGGCCGAGCTGGTGCGGGGGCAGAACCACCCGCTCTCCCAGGCCCGACTCGAGATCCGGGTCTCGGCCGGTGCGCCGGTCGTGGCCTCGGCCACGCTCGGCGACGAGAACGGCAAGGCGCGGAGCACCGAGTGGGTCGCCCACCCGGGTGCGCCGACCCTGCCGGGCCTGGAGGTCTCCCGGCAGGCGGCCGCCGACCACCGTCTCGCGGTGGACCTGGACGCCATGCCGGAGGCCGTCCACCGGGTCAACGTCCTGCTCGCGCTGCCCACGGCGGGCGGCGCGGGCCCGGCCCGCTTCGGCGCCGTGGCCGCCCCCTTCGTCGCCGTCACCGGCCTCGACGGCACCGAGGTCGCCACGTACACGATCACCGGTCTGGACGCCGAGTCGGCCGTCGTGGCCCTGGAGCTCTACCGCCGGCAGGGCGCCTGGAAGGTGCGCGCCGTCGGGCAGGGGTACGCCGGGGGTCTCGCCGAACTCCTCACCGACCAGGGCCTGCCCGAGGCCCACCACCTCGCGGGCCACATCGACGAGGCGGTCGCCCAGAGCCTGGCCCGCTCGGTCCAGGCACCTCCGCAGCGGACCGCGGACGGCGACCGTACGCGGCAGGCCGCGGGACCGCAGGCCTCTCCCTACGGCCCGCAGAGCACGCCCGCGTCCGGCGCCGCGCAGCCCACGGTGCCGCAGGGCCTCACGCCCCCGGACTCCTCGGCGCTCACCGAGCCGTCCGCGCCCACCGTCTCCGGCCCCATCGACTACAGCCACCCGGGCCGCAGGCCCGCCGCACCCCCGCCGCCCGCCCCGACGGCGCCCCCGGCCCCTCCGGGACAGCCGGCGCAGCCCGTCGCGGGCGACGCGACCGGCTGGTCCATGGACGAGCGGCTCTACAACCAGGTCTGGGGCATGTTCGAGGACCTGGCCCGTACGACCGCCGCGTACCGCAGCGCCGTCGACTTCGCCGACTCCCGTATGGAGAAGGAGCTCGACCGGGCCCTGTCCGACCCGCGCAGCAGGATCGGCGGACAGGGCGACGCCGCGCGGGAAGCGGCGCAGGCCAAGCACGCGCACCTCGTCGACCAGGCCCGGGCGGCCCTGGACCGCGACCTCGCCCAGCTTTCCGCCGAGGCCGACGTCGTCGAGCCCGCGCTGCCGCCCGCGTACGCGCGCTGGGACAACCCCGTGTGGCACGGCTACCGGGTGCCGATGGAGCTCCCGATGGCCGTCCGCGTGGGCGATCTGCATCTGCCGGAGAGCGGGCTGCTGCGCATCCCGATGCTGGTGCGGCTGCCGTTGGAACGAGGTCTGTGGATCGACAGCGGACGCTCCGAGTTGTTCGACGAGTCGTTCGCCGACGGCGTGGGACTGGGGCACCTCGCCATGGAGACGGCGGTCGCGCTCGCGGCGCGTCTGCTGGCCGTCTATCCGGCCGGCGAGTTCAGCGTGCACGTCGTCGATCCGGCGGGCTCGGGCGCGCAGGCCCTCGCACCGCTGGTGCGCACCGGTGTGCTCGCGGCCCCGCCCGCGCTGGGAGCCGCCGGTGTGGCGGACGTCCTCGGCCGTCTCACCGAGCGCGTCGACCTGGTGCAGATGGCGGTGCGCGGCGGCGCCCCCGACGCGCTGCCGCCGGGCTTCGACACGTCGGAGCAGCTGCTGATCGTCAACGACTTCCCGCACGGCTTCGACGACCGGGCCGTGAACCAGCTGCGCTACCTCGCGGACGAGGGCCCCGCCGTCGGTGTCCACCTGATGATGGTCGCGGACCGGGAGGAGGCCTCGAGCTACGGGCCGTTGCTCGACCCCCTGTGGCGTTCGTTGCTGCGACTGACGCCGGTGCCCGACGACCACCTCGCCGACCCGTGGGTCGGCCACGCCTGGACGTACGAGCCCGCGCTCGTACCGCCCGGGAGCCAGGTCCTCCAGCAGGTGCTCACTCTGGTGGCGGCAGCCCGTACCAAGTACCCGTAAAGCAGCACTGAGCTGCTGCTTTGACCTTTCTTTTGCCAATCACTTTACCTTTCCTTGGTGATTGGGGTACGGTTGTTCCCACGGAGGGGAGTACTCCCTGTCGACTGCGGCGTACCCGTCAATACGGATCCGATCGGATCCCGGGGCGCCGGCCCACCGTGGGTGGAAGAGACCTCCGGCAGCGCGACGACGCTGGTAATTGGCCGTTCCGTCCTGCCGGAGGCGCAGTGGATGTTTCCGTGAACCTGTGGGTTCTGACCATCGTGGGCCTTGCCGCCCTGATCGCGGTCGACTTCTTCATCGGCCGCAAACCGCACGACGTGTCGATCAAGGAAGCGGGGATCTGGACGATCGTCTGGATCGCCCTCGCCGGGCTCTTCGGACTCGGTCTGTTCGTCTTCGCGGGCGGACAGCCCGCCGGCGAGTTCTTCGCGGGCTTCATCACCGAGAAGTCGCTGAGCGTCGACAATCTCTTCGTCTTCGTCCTGATCATGGCGAAGTTCGCCGTGCCCTCGCAGTACCAGCAGCGGGTCCTGCTGATCGGCGTCCTGATAGCCCTGGTCCTGCGGGCGATCTTCATCGCCGCGGGTGCCGCGATCCTCGCGAGTTTCTCGTGGGTGTTCTACCTCTTCGGCGCCTTCCTGATCTGGACCGCCTGGAAGCTCATCCAGGAGGCCCGGGCCGACGAGGAGGAAGAGGAGTTCGAGGAGAACAAGCTCCTCAAGGCCGCCGAGCGCCGCTTCGGCGTGGCCGACCGCTACCACGGCACCAGGCTGTGGATCCAGCAGAACGGCAAGCGGGTCATGACCCCGATGCTGGTCGTGATGCTGGCGATCGGCACCACGGACGTCCTCTTCGCCCTCGACTCGATCCCGGCGATCTTCGGCCTGACGCAGGACCCGTACATCGTCTTCACCGCCAACGCCTTCGCCCTGATGGGCCTCAGGCAGCTGTACTTCCTCATCGGTGGCCTGCTCAGGAAGCTGGTCCACCTCAGCTACGGCCTGTCGATCATCCTGGGCTTCATCGGCGTCAAGCTGGTGCTGCACGCCCTGCACGAGTCCGGCGTCCACGTCCCGGAGATCTCCATACCGGTCTCCCTCGGCGTGATCTGCACGGTCCTGATCGTCACCACGATCACCAGCCTGCGGGCCTCCAAGAAGCAGACGGCGGCCGAGGCGGCGCGGACCGGGAGCGAAGGCGCTCCGAAGGACGACGTCCAGGTCTGAGCACGACCGACGTAAGAGCAACCAGCACCGGGAGCGAGACAGGATGAATTGCAAGATATCGCTCCCGGTGCCGCGTTGGTCGCCAGGCGATCCCGCCCCGGGAGGGCCGTGGCCCGGTGGAGGAACCCGTGGTCACATGACACGATCCGGGCCCTGTACCACCGGAATGCGGGGCCCCAGCCCCTCTGCGAGGATCGCTCCATGATCGCTCGGCTCAGGTCGCTCACCACCCAGTGGACGTCTCTCGTGCCGGTTCTGGCGGTCGTCCTGCTGATTTTCACCTGGGGGCGTGACCTCCCCGGCGTGGTCGTCGCGCTGGTGACCCTGGTCCTCGCGGGGGCCGTGCTGGCCGCCGTCCATCACGCCGAGGTGGTCGCCCACCGGGTCGGCGAACCCTTCGGCTCCCTCGTCCTCGCGGTCGCCGTCACGATCATCGAGGTCGCCCTCATCGTCACCTTGATGGCGGACGGCGGCGACAAGGGCTCGACCCTGGCCAGGGACACGGTCTTCGCGGCCGTGATGATCACGTGCAACGGCATCGTCGGCCTCAGTCTGCTCGTCGCCTCGCTTCGGCACGGCACCGCCGTGTTCAACCCCGAGGGCACCGGCGCCGCCCTGGCGACCGTCGCGACCCTGGCCACGCTCAGCCTGGTCCTGCCGACGTTCACCACGAGCAAGCCCGGCCCGGAGTTCTCCGCCATCCAGCTCACCTTCGCCGCGATCTCCTCCCTGATCCTCTACGGCCTGTTCGTCGCGACCCAGACGGTGCGCCACCGCGACTACTTCCTGCCCATCACCCGCCAGGGCGACGTGATCACCGCCGACGACCACGCAGACGCACCCACCGCCCGCACCGCCTGGATCAGCCTGAGCCTGCTCGGCCTCGCACTGATCGGCGTGGTCGGCCTGGCCAAGGGCGTGTCCCCGACGATCGAGTCCGGTGTGGAGGCCGCCGGGCTGCCCCATGCCGTCGTCGGCGTGATCATCGCCCTCCTGGTGCTGCTGCCCGAGACCATCGCCGCGCTGCGCTCCGCCCGCCGCGACCGCGTGCAGACCAGCCTGAACCTCGCGCTCGGCTCGGCCATGGCCAGCATCGGCCTGACCATCCCCGCCGTCGCCCTGGCCTCGGTCTGGCTCTCCGGCCCGCTCGTCCTCGGACTGGGCGCCACCCACATGGTGCTGCTCACCCTGACCGTGGTGGTGGCCTCCCTGACGGTGGTGCCCGGACGGGCCACGCCGTTGCAGGGAGGCGTGCATCTCGTGCTGTTCGCGGCCTACTTGGAGCTGGCGATCAACCCGTAGAAACGTCCCGGCAGACCCGCTCCCGGGACGCCGTGATAGACCGGGTCCGAACAGCGGTCCAGGTGGATCGCCTCATCCGACCGGACCGGAGGAACCGTGCCCCGCACCCTGGCCAACGCCCCGATCATGATCCTCAACGGGCCCAACCTGAACCTGCTCGGCCAGCGGCAGCCCGAGATCTACGGCAAGGACACCCTGGCCGACGTGGAGGCCCTGTGCGCCAAGGCCGCGGCCGCGCACGGCGGCACGGTGGACTTCCGGCAGTCCAACCACGAGGGCGAGCTGGTCGACTGGATCCACGAGGCACGGCTGAACCACTGCGGGATCGTCATCAACCCCGGCGCCTACTCCCACACGTCCGTGGCAATCCTGGACGCACTCAACACCTGTGACGGACTGCCCGTGCTGGAGGTCCACATCTCCAACATCCACAAGCGTGAGTCCTTCCGGCACCACTCCTACGTGTCGCTGCGCGCCGACGGCGTCATCGCCGGCTGTGGTGTCCAGGGATACGTCTTCGGCGTGGAGCGGGTGGCGGCACTGGCGGGTCCCGCGCAGGCCGAGGCGTAACGAACGCTCCCGGCGTAACTCCCGCTCGCCAGGAGGGCGCCCCTTACAGCCCTCCTTACAGCCGCCCCGCCTCGACGATCCGTCGCAGGAAACGCCGTGTGCGTTCCTGCTGCGGGTCGCCGAAGACCTGCTCGGCCGTACCACGCTCCAGGACCACACCCCCGTCCAGAAAACAGACCTGGTCGGCGACGTCCCGGGCGAAGCCCATCTCGTGCGTCGCCAGCACCATGGTCATCCCGTCGTCCTTCAGGTCGCGCACGACGGTGAGCACCTCGCCGACGAGCTCCGGGTCGAGCGCGGCGGTGATCTCGTCGAGCAGCAGCAGCCGGGGCCGCACGGCGAGGGCGCGCACGATGGCCACACGCTGCTGCTGGCCGCCGCTCAGCCGGTCCGGGTAAGCGTGGGCCTTCTCGCCGAGCCCGAGCCGCTCCAGCAGCTCTCCGGCACGCTCCTCGGCCTCCTCGCGGGACGCGCCGTGGACCCGCCGCGGGGCAAGGGTGATGTTCTCCAGCACGGTCATGTGCGGAAACAGGTTGTACGCCTGGAAGACCACGCCGATACGGCGCCGTACAGCGTCCTGGTCGACGCGCGGGTCCGTGATCTCCTCGCCGTCCAGCCAGATCGCGCCGTCGTCGATCTCCTCCAGCAGGTTCGCGCACCGCAGCAGCGTCGACTTGCCCGAACCAGAGGCACCGATCAGCGCGGTCACCGTGTGCGGGGCGACCTCCAGGTCGACGTCCCGCAGCACCACGGAGCCGCCGAAGGTCTTGCGCACGGACTCCATGCGCAGCACGGGGGCGTCGCTCATACCGCTCCTCCTTGGGCGCGCTGCCGGTCCATCCGCGCCGTCACCCAGTCCGTGAAGCGCGTCATGGGGATCGTCAGCGCCACGAAGACCAGACCCGCGACGATGTACGACGTGTAGTTCATGCTGCGCTGCGCGATGATGTCGGCCGCGCGCACGGCGTCGATCGCGCCGCCGATCGACACCAGACCGGTGTCCTTCTGGAGGGACACGAGGTCGTTCAGCAGGGGCGGCACCTGACGGCGTACGGCCTGGGGGAGGACCACGTACCGCAGCGCCTGCCGGTTGGTCAGGCCCAGGGAGCGGGCCGCGGCCCGCTGCGAGGGATGGACGGACTCGATGCCGGCGCGGAACACCTCGGCGACGTAGGCCGAGTACGTCAGCGTCAGCGCCGTACCGCCGAGCAGCACCGGGTCGACCGTCACGCCCTGGAGCCGCAGCGCGGGCACGCCGAAGATCACGATCATCAGGTTGATGATCAGCGGCAGACCGCGGAAGAAGTCCGTGTACGCGGCCGCGAGCACCCGCAGCGGGAAGAACACCGGCCCGGGCAGGGTGCGCGCGATGGCGATCAGCATGCCCAGTACCAGCACCAGCACGCCGCAGATCAGCAGCAACCGGACGTTGAGCCACAGCCCTTCGAGGACCTTGGGCAAGGCCTCGCGCGCGTAGTGCGCGTCGAAGAAGGTCTCCTTGGTGCGCGGCCAGCCGGGCGCGTTGACGACGACCACGTACAGCACGACGGCCGTTACGAGGGTGGACAGGGCGGCGATGGCGGTCGCGCGGCGGGCCCGGGCACGCTTGTGGCGCTCCCGGTCCAGACGCCGCTCCGAGGGGACGTACGCGTCGTCCGCGCCCGGCGTGCCGCCCCCGCCGTCCGCGCCCTCCCGGCCCGAGTCGTCCTTCAGGAGCGTCACTTGAGCACCGGAGCGTCGACGGCGTCGGACAGCCACTGCTTCTCCAGCTTCGCCAGCGTGCCGTCCTTGCGCAGGGCGTCCACGGCCGACGACACGCACGACGTGAGGGCGCTGCCCTTGTCGAGGACGAGCCCGAACTGCTCGGGCGTGGTGCCCTGGTTCTCGAACTGGCCGACGATCCTGGCGTTGGTCACCTGGGCCGCGGTGACGTAGAACGCGGTCGGCAGATCGGTGACGATCGCGTCGACCTGGCGGTTCTTGAGGGCGGAGACGGCCTGGTCGTTCTTGGAGTACACGGCCGCCTGCTGCGACGGCTTCACCACGTCGCTGATGTAGTTCAGGCTGGTCGTGCCGACCTGGGCGCCCAGCTTGAGGCCCTTGAGGTCCGCGATGCCGGTCGCCTTGGCGGCCTTGCTGCCCTTGAGCGCGATGACGGCCTGACGCACGTCGTAGTAGCCGGACGAGAAGTCAACGGCCTTCTTGCGCTCGGCGCTGATCGACACCTGGTTGATGTCGAAGTCGAAGGTCTTCTCGCCGGGAGCGAAGGCCTTGTTGAAGGGGACGCTCTGCCAGACGACCGCGCTCTTGCCGTACCCGAGCTGCTGGGCGACGGCGTAGGCGACCGCCGACTCGAAGCCCTTGCCGTTGGCCGGCTTGTCGTCCTTGAACCAGGGCTCGTACGCGGGCTCGTCGGTGGCGATCGTCAGCCTGCCGGAGGTCTTGGTGGCCAACTTGCCCTTGGCGCAAGTGCTGCCGGTCGATCCCGAGGCGTTGTCGCTCGCCTTCTCCTCCGGCTGCGGCGCGCAGCCGGCGGCCGTGGCGAGCAGGGCGATGGATGCCGCGGCGACGGCGCGGCGCAGTGCGCGAGGGGCGAGGTGCATGGCGGGAGATTGACAGCCCGACGTCTCGTTTGTCGAGGTCACGTCGGCAACTGTCCGCATACTGGGAACGGGTGTTGCATTCCTGTGAACACGCTCCGGCCGCACGCGCTGGAACGCCGGGGCCGCCGGCCGAGGGCGGGGTTGGGTGGACCGGCGGCCCGTACCGCGCAGGAGCCGTCGTCCTGAGCGGGGCGGTTTCCAGTTGACTGCGCAACCAAGTGCGCCGGGAGCGCGCGCATGGCCCCGGCGCGTGCGAACGGTTCACACGGGGCGCGCGCACCGACTCGGCGCGGGCGCGCGGAACTTCAGCCGGGGGCTGCGCGACTTCGGGCACCGGGTGCGGGACTTCGACCCAGGGGTGCGTGACGCATTCGCCGTTACGTGCGCTGTACGGCATGACTCCCATGGGTCACGGGCCCGTCCTCTCGAGGCGGCAAGCGGGCCGAGGCGCGCAGGGGCGGAGGGCCGACCGGCCCTCCGCCCCTGCGCGCTGTCAGGGGACCGTTCACCCCGGTGTCACAACCCCCTGATGGCAGTCACCGCGGTGCCGGATCGCCTCGACCACTCAGTTGCAATACCTTCATGAAGGTATTTTAATGGGGGCAGGCGTACAGACTCGACGGGGGCGAATATGTTCGTCGCGCATGAGGACCAACTGGAGCGGCTGACGAACCTGCTGGAGCAGGCCCGCCAGGGTGCGGGACCAGTAGCGGTGGTTGCCGGGCCGGTGGGCAGCGGGAAGTCGACACTGCTGCGAGCCTTCGCCGAGCGCGCCGCCGAGCCCCGCGACGGGGGACCCTCGCCGCTGGTGATGACGGGATCCGGTGATCCGGAGGAGCGGTCGGTGCCCTTCGGCGTGCTGCGCCAGTTGCTGCACGGCAGCGCGGACGGCGGCCTCGGGGACGAACAGGAGCTGCGGCGGCTGCTGCGGGAGCCGGTGCCGGCCGGGGCGCCGCCGGAGCGGCTGCTGCACGAAGCCGCGCTGGCGCTCACCGCCCTGGTGGCGGGCAGCGGACGACCGCTCGTCGTCGTCCTCGACGACGCCCGATTCGTCGACGGCCCGTCCTGGCACTGCCTGACCGCGGTGCTGCGACGACTCCGGCGGCCACGCACCCTTCTCCTGGTCGGGGACTCCGGCCAGGGTGCCGACCCCGATGCGCTGCGCCGTTCCCTGCGGACCCTGGAGTCGCAGTGCCACACCGTCGACCTGCCTCTGCTGACGGTGGACAACGTCGCCGAGCAGCTCGGTCTGGCCCGCGCCGTGGCCGCCGAGGCGGTCGCGGTGACGGGTGGTCATCCCCTGCTTCTGGAGGCACTGTCGACGGAGCTCGGGGCAGCGCCGGAACCGCACGACGTGTCCCGCGCGATGACCGGACACGGCTTCCGGCGGGCGCTGACCGCGCTGCTGAGGGGCTGCGGTGAGACCACCGCCGGCGTGCTGCGGGCGCTCGCCACACTCGAACCGGGTGCGCGGCCCGAGGTGCTGGCGGAACTGGCCGGGCTGGACGAACTCACCTGTGCCTGGCATCTGCGGCTCGCCGAGAGCGCGGGACTGCTGCGCGACGACGACTTCCGGCACCCCGCCGTCCCCCGTCTGCTGCTCGGCGAGACGGCCCCTGAGGAACGCAGGCGGTTGCACGCACGTGCCGCGCGGGTGCTGCACGCGGACGGAGCACCCCCGCGCATGGTGGCGCGGCACCTCGTCGAGGCCGGCGGCACGGACGATCCGTGGGCCCTGCCCCTGCTCCACGAGGCTGCCGAACGCGCCACGGCCGAGGGCGCACCGCAGGAGGCGGTCGACTACGTGCGGTTGCTCGGCCGCTCGTCCTCCGACGAGCGGCAGCTCGCCGCCGCGTCGGCACTGCGGGTGCGGGCCGAATGGCAGGCCGATCCGGTGCAGGCCCTGCGGCATCTGCCCGAGGTCGTGCACGCCTCCCGCGAGGGGCGTCTCAGCGCCCGTGACACCCTGTCACTCGTCTCTCCGCTGCTGTGGTTCGGCCATTTCGAGGACGCCTTCGACGCCATCCAGCGAGTGGCCGCACAGCAGGACCGGCTCACGCACACCGAGCGGTCCCTGCTGTACGCGTCCCGGCTGTGGCTGTCCGCCCTGTATCCCGCAGCGGTGCGCGAGCTCGGCCGGCAGGAGGTGGCCTCGGGTCCGGCCGGCGCCGACTCCCAGGCGGAGGCAGCCCTGCTGCTGGCGCTGGTGCTCTGCCCGGAGTCCCCGGCCGGAGCCGAGATGGCTGCGGAGCGCGCCCTGCGCCGGGGCGCACTCGACGAACGTACGGTCATGCTGTGCGTCAGCGCGCTCGTCGCCCTCATCCACCAGGGGCGGCTGGATCTGGCTCGCAGCTCCTGCGACCGGCTGGCCGCCGAGGCGGCTCGACGCGGCATCCCGATGTGGCACGGACTGCTTGCCGCGCTGCGCGCCGAGATCGCGCTGTACGGCGGCGATCTGGACGACGCCGTACGGTTCGCGCGGACCGCCCTCGAGGTGGTGCCCGCGGAAGCCTGGGGGGTCCGGATCGCGGTGCCGCTGGGCATCCTGGTGCAGGCGCTCGTGGCACGTGGCGACTACGAGGAGGTGGACGCGCTCATCGGCGCGGAGGTACCCGACGCGCTGTTCCAGAGCCCGATCGCCTTCTACCACCTCCAGGCGCGCGGGCGTTACCTGCTCGCCGTGGGCGGACACCGGGCCGCGCTGAAGGAGTTCCAACTGATGGGCGAGCTGGCCGCCCAGTGGGGTGTCGCCCTGCCCGGGCACATGGCGTGGCGGCTGGACATGGCACGGGCCCATCTGGCGGCGGGGCAGCCGATGCGGGCCCGGGAGCTGGTCTACGCCGAGCTGGGCCAGACCGGCGGGGACGACGCCCGGGGCCGGGGGCCGGCGCTGCGGCTGCTCGCCGCGGCCGCCGACGGAGTGAACCGGCTCGAGTTGTACCAGCAGGCGTGCGAGGTCCTGCGGGCCACGGGAACGCGGCTGGAACTGGCGCACGCGCTGGCCGGGTTGGCCGATGCGCAACGGGCGGCGGGAGACACGGCGGCCGCAGCTGTAACGCTCGCCGAGAGTCACCGGCTCGCACGCGCGTGCGGGGTGCGGGACGTCGACCGGGTTCTCTCCGCAGAGCTGACCGCGGTCGGAGCTGAGGCCGAGGAGGGCACGGAGTCGGCGGCGGCCGGGCTGAGCGAGGCGGAGCACCGGGTCGCGGCACTGGCCGCCGCCGGGTTCAGCAACCGTCGTATCGCGAGCCGTCTGTTCATCACCGTCAGCACCGTCGAGCAGCATCTGACGCGGATCTACCGCAAGTTGGGCGTCACCCGGCGCGGCGAGCTGACCACGGTGTATCCACTGGTCGACGCCGGTATCGGCTGACGTCGGCGACCGGCTCCCCGGCCCGCCCCGCGGTACCGCCGGCCGTCTGCCGGTCCGGCTCCGCGAGCCGCACGATCCGTGGCACGCCCGTCACGTCGCCCGCGCGGTGGCGCCAGTCGCGGGGGTGACCCAGGGAGACCTCCTGGAACGGGACGCCGTCGTGCCAGGAGGTGCGCGGGATGTGCAGGTGGCCGTAGACGACGGCTGCCGCTCGGTAGCGGCGGTGCCAGTCGCGGGTGCGGTCCGTACCGCACCACTGCGCGAGTTCCCTGCAGGGCAGGGCTTCGGTCGGCTCCCTGATCAGGGGGAAGTGGTTCACCAGGACGGTGGGCAGGGACGGGTCCAGCGCGTCGAGGCGGGCGCGGGTGGCGCGGACACGTGCGTGGCACCAGTCGACGGGGCCGGCGAAGGGCTCCGTGTGCAGGAGGAACTCGTCCGGGCAGACCACGCCCGCCTCGTGGGCCTGCAGGACCGCCTCGCCGACGCTCGCGGTGGCCGGATCGCGGAAGCTGTGGTCGTACAGGAGGAACAACGGGACGATCGCGAACGGGCCGTGCGGTCCGGGCCAGATCGGGTACGGGTCCTCCGGGGTGGTCACTCCGAGAGTGCGGCACAGCGCCACCAGGGCCCGGTAGCGCTCCTCGCCGCGCAGCTGGACCGGGTCGTCCGGCCCGGTCGACAGGTCGCGGTTGCCGGGGGCCCAGACGACCTGGGAGAAGCGGTCGCGCAGCAGCCGCAGCGCCCATTCCACGTCGGCGAACCGCTCGCCCACATCCCCGGCGACCAGCAGCCAGTCGTCGTCCGTACCGGGGCGCAGGCGCTGGACGAGTGGGCGGCCCGCGTCCTTGGCGACGTGCAGGTCGCTGACGGCCAGCAGCCGCCCGCGCGCCCCGTTCACACCGGGCTCCGGTCCGCGGCAACGGTCCGCAGGCGCGCGACGATCTCGGCGGCGGCTTCCTCCGCCCGGCCGTCGAGGTAGAAGTGCCCGCCGGAGAAGACGCGCAGGTCGGTTTCGGCGGTCGTGAGGCCGGCCCATTCGGCGACCAGGTCCGGCGTGTCCGTCTCGGTGTCGCGGTCCCCCGCGAAGACCGTGACGGGGCAGTCGAGCGGCGCCCCGGGGGCGTACCGGTAGGTCTCCACGGCCCGGTAGTCGGCGCGGATGACGGGCAGGGCGAGGGCGAGCAACTCCTCGTCCTCCAGGATCTGCCGGCCGGTTCCGCTCAGCCGGCGGAGCTCGGCCAGCAGTCCGGCGTCGTCGCGCAGGTGCACGGCCTCGGCACGCGGCACGCTCGGCGCGCGACGGGCCGAGGCGAAGAGACGGACGGGGCCGCGGGCGCCTGCGGCGGTCATCCGGCGGGCGGTCTCGAAGGCGAGCAGCGCACCCATGCTGTGGCCGAAGAAGGCGTACGGCCGGCCGTCGAGGGCGGTGCGCAGGGCACCGGCGACCCCCTCGGCGAGGGCCGGGATGCTGCCCGGGTGCGGCTCGTGGCGGCGGTCCTGCCGGGCGGGGTACTGCAGGGCGAGTACCTCGACGTGGGGGGCGAGGGCACGCGAGAGCGCGACATAGGCGCTGGCGGCTCCGCCGACGTGCGGGAAGCAGATGAGCCGGGGGGCGCTCGGCGGACACGGCGTGAAGAGCCGGACCCACGGGTTGTCGGCTTCCTGATGCATGATGCGGTCTCCTTCATGCGTACCGGGCGCGTGGGAAACGAGGTGCGCGCGGAGCGGTTCGCGGGGTGTGCGGGTGCGTGCCGCTGTCGTGAGCGACGGCCCGGGGCGGGCCGGGCGGCGGACCGGCACTCGGCAGATCGGTCACGGCCGTCCCGCCCGCCCCCTGGCGGCCCGGCGTCAGTCGGTGCTGCTGTCCCACTCGGGCTGTTCGACGATCTCCAGGACGGCGCAGCTGAATGTGAACCCGGCGCCGATGCCGGAGAGGACGACGACATCGCCCGGACGGACCGCCTTGGTCTCCAGGAGGTGGCTGAGACCCGCGGCCTGGTCGCCGGCGCCGATGTGCCCGATGCCGCGGCCCCACTCCCAGGTGGTGCGAGGTTCGTCGATGCCGAACTCCCGCTTGCGGAAGTCCCAGTCGACGACCGTGCGACCGGCGTTGGGGAAGACGAAGCGTGCCACGTCCTCCACCTTGACCCCGGCGTCGGCCAGCGCGGACTGCATGACCTCCTGCTGACGCACCGTCAGCAGATGGACGATCTCCCGGACGTCGGCGCCGCTCTGCAGGTACGTCTTCAGGCGGCTGCGCAGGTCCACCGGCCAGCCCTCGGAGCCGATGTGGTCGGCGAAGCCCTGTCCGCCGCGGTAGACGCCCTCGTGGCTGGCGTCGCCGATCACCGTGGTCGACAGCAGCCGGGCCACGCCGGAACCGCGCGTGAGGACGACCGCGCTGGCGCCGTCACCGCGCAGCATGCCCTTGTCGGAGCGGTACCGGTCGAAGACCGGCAGGTGGTACTTGTCGGCGGTGGTCACCAGCGCGGCGGCGGGGCCGGTGCGCGCGGACAGGTAGGCCGCGGCGAGCTCGATGGCCGCCATGCCACCGTTGGAGGCCTGCTTGACCTCCAGCGCCGAGCCATTGCCGCCGACGGTGCGCTGTTGGATGTAGGACGGCGGGGCCCAGTGGTCGAGTCCCTGGAAGCCGACGCTGGCGTGCGCCACGAGGTGGAAGTCCTCGTGCGGCACCGCGGAGCGGGACAGGGCACGCCGCGCGGCGGCGACGGCCATGTCGGCCGGTGTCTCGTCACCGGCGACCCGCACACTGCGGTAGTCGTCGTCGCGGCGCTCCTCGGCGTCGTAGCGGCCCTCGGCGACGGCCACGTCGACGTCCTCGGGGCGGCCGAGCCAGGCGGCCGACGCGCTGACGTATATGTCGTTCCACTTCATGACAGGTTCTCCTCGGTTGCTGGGGGGCGTGGTCGGGATGCCGTCACTCGGCGGCGGCGACCGCCTTGGCATCGGCCTTGCCGGACGGGGCCGGGGCGGCGGCCGGGCGGGGCTGCTTCCTCAGGCCGAGGCCGATGGCCGCGCCGACGAACGTGGCGACCGTGGCGACCCAGCCGGCCGTGCGCAGGCCGTCGACGAGGTCCGCGGCCGGGGGCACGGCGGCGGTGGTGTGCAGTCCGGCGTTGACGATGGCGACCAGGGCGGCCAGGCCCAGCGCGCCGCCGATCTGGCGGGAGGTGGAGGCCAGCGCGGAGGCGACGCCCTGCTGGGCGGGTGCGGCACCGGACATGGCGACGGCCACGAACAGGGACGGGAAGGCGAAGCCGCCGCCGAAGCCCCAGATCACGATGCCCGGCAGGACGGTCCAGTAGGAGCCGTCGGCGGTCATGCCGGCGATGATCGCGGCCAGGCCGAGACCGGTGACCACCGTGCCCCAGAACAGCGTGGTGCGGACACCGAACTTGCCGAGGGCCTTGGCGTTCAGCTTCATGGAGACGGCCATGGAGACCACGGTCGGCGGCAGGAACGCGAGGCCCGCCGCGAGCGGGCTGTAGCCGAGCACGTCCTGGAGGTAGGTGGTGAGCAGGTAGTAGGTGCCGCCCAGCGAGGCCTGGAAGACGATCATCGCGAGCATGGCGACGTTCAGGCCGCGCAGCTTGAACAGCTGGAGCGGGACCAGCGGGTCGTCGGTGGCCTTCTCGACCAGGACGAAGACGGCCAGCAACACCAGACCGGCGACCAGGGCGCCGGCGCCCTCGATCGAACCCCAGCCCTTGTCGGGGCCGCTGACCAGGCCGAACACCAACAGCGTGGAGCCCACGGTGGCGATGATCGCGCCGACCGCGTCGAAGCTGCGGCCGCTGCCGGGCCGGTCGGCGGGCAGGATGTTCGGCGCGGCGAGGGCGGCGATCAGGGCGAGCGGGACATTGACGAAGAACACCCACTCCCAGCCCAGCGAGTTGGTGAGGACACCGCCGAGCAGCGAGCCCGCGGCGAGGCCGGCGCCGCCCATGGCGCCCCACACGGAGGTGGCCCGGTTGCGCTCGGGGCCCGCGGCGAAGTGGGTGAAGATCAGCATCAGGGTCGCCGGGGTGAGCAGCGCGCCGCCCACGCCCTGCACGGCCCGGGCGGCCACGAGCAGCTCCGGGTCGCCGGACAGCCCGCCGGTGAGCGATGAGACGGCGTAGATGACCAGGCCGGTGACGAGCATGCGGCGCGGGCCGATGCGGTCGACCGCGCGGCCGCCGAGCAGGAGCAGGCCGCCGAGGGCGACGGCGTAGGCGCTGACGACCCACTGCAGCGTCTGGGCGGTGAAGCCCAGTTCGCGCCCGATGTCGGGGAGGGCGACGTACACGATGTTGTAGTCGATCGTGACGATGAACTGGGTGAACGCCAGCAGGGCGAGCGTCAGCCCGGACCACCGTGGCGATCGGGTGTCGGAAGTGACCACGGTCTGCCTTCTTTCTGAGGATGCGGGGCGGTGCGGCGCTCGTGGAGGAACACACCGTTCGGTCTCTCCTCGCCGGTGCGGCGGGGACGGCATCCGGGCCCGCGTGGCGGACTCCGGGCCGGGTGGAGAGAGGGGGTGCCCCAAGGGACGGGAGTGTGACGGCCGCTCGCCCACGCGGGGGATGAGCGGGCGAGCGGCTCTGACCATGACCGTAGGAACGGTCGCCCCCTACCGACAACCCCAGGTCGGAGGGGTGGAACCCCTATGTCCGCGGGGTGTCGCGGCGCTGTGCGGGTACGGCGAAGGGCCGCCCCGGCGGGAAGCCGGGACGGCACGTTCTGCGGGCCGGATCAGTTGAAGAAGGCGTGCAGGCGCTTGACGCGGTCGCCCTCGAGGATGATGACGTCGGTGCCGCCCGCGACCGCTGCTCCGGGGCGGCCGAACTGCCAGGAGAAGCGCGCCTGGTCGTGGTGGCCGTTGACTTTGGCCGTCAGCGCGAACGACAGACCGGGCGGGAAGTTCTTGCTCAGCCGGCCCAGATAGGCGTCGATGGCGTCCCGGCCGACCAGTTGGGCGTCGGGGTCACAGTACTCGGCGTCCTCGGTGAACAGCGCGTCGATCAGGGCCCGTCGGCGGGTGTCGTCCGCCTCGTTGGCGACGTCGATGAACTTGTCGACGATCGCCTGGTAGTCGTGGCTCATGGGTACCTCTCTGTTCGGATGGGGGAGTTACCTGGTCGGACCCAGGAGGACCGGCAGTTCGGCGAGACTGCGCACGGCCACCGCGCCGTTGGTGGGCGGGGTGAGCGTGACGGCGTCCACCTCGTGCCGGAAGAGTGTGGTCAGCGCGACCTGGGTGACCAGGCGTGCGATGGGGGCCGCGACACAGAAGTGGATGCCGTGGCCGAAGCCGAGGTGCCGGACCGACGGGCGGGTCAAGTCCAGCTCCTCCGGACGGTCGTAGGCCTCGGGGTCGCGGTTCGCGGCGCCCAGAACCATGAAGACCTCGTCGCCGGCCTTGACCTCGGTGCCGCCGATCTCGGCGTCCTCGAGGACGGTGCGGTTGATCAGCTGGACGGCGGAGTCGTAGCGCATCAGTTCCTCGACGGAGCGCGCGGTGTGCTCGGGGTGGGCGCGGAACCAGGCCAGTTGCCCGGGATGGCGCAGCAGGGCCAGCGCGGAGACGCCCATCATGGCCTGGGGTGCGCTGAAGCCGGCGAGGAAGATGTTGGCGGCGGTGGTCAGCAACTCCACCTCGGTGAGCCTGTCCCCGTCCTGCTCGACCGCGACCAGCTGGCTCATCAGGTCGTTCTCCGGCTTGGCGCGGCGCGCGGCGATGAGCTCCAGGGATATCTCGACGTAGCCCTCGCGGGCCGCGATCCGCGCCTCCAGCTCCTTGGGGGAGAGCGTGTAGTTGGGGTCGAGTCCACGGCCGGCGTCGTTGCCGTACTCGATGCAGCGCTCCAGGTACTTGTCCGGGACACCGACGAGGACGTTGAGGACGTAGGCGCCCAGCGGCCGGAAGTACTCGGCGACCAGATCGACCGGCGCGCCGTCGCTCTCCCGGCGCAGCCGGTCGAGGAGACCGGCTGCGAACTCCTCCGCCCGGGGCCGTACGGCCTCCACCATGCGGGGCGTGAAGGCCTTGTTGATCAGGGAGCGCAGCCGGGTGTGATCCGGCGGATCCATGAACATCACCACCCGGGACTGGCCTTCCGAGGTGGGTATGTAGGTGTCCTGCACGCCGGCGCCGTCGCCCCGGCCGAAGCGCGGGTCGCGCAGGACGGCGGACAGCTCCCGGTGACCGAGCACGGCGTAGCCGGCCTCGGTGGGAATGACGTTGCCGCTCGTCTCACGCAGCGCCCGGTAGACGGCGTACGGGTCGGAGTGGAAGGCCGGGTCGAAGGGGTCGTACGGCAGCACCCTGGGTCCGGTGCCGGTGAGTTCGGACAGCGTCTCGGTCATGACGGGGTTCCCTTGGAGTCAGCGGTGAACTCGACCGGCAAGTCGAGCAGGACGGTGTGCTTGTTGTTGGCGCCCCAGCGCACCGGGCCGGCGGGACGGATCTCGCGGGCGCGCTCGAGCAGTTCCTCGAGCACCATCCGGATGAGGAGCCGGCCGACCTCGTCGCCGAGGCAGTAGTGCGGGCCGTGACCGAACGACATGTGCGGGTTGACGGTGCGCCGGATGTCGAAGCGGTCGGGCTCGTCGTAGACGGCCTCGTCGCGGTTGGCCGAGGGCCACCACACGGTCACCTTGTCGCCCGCCCGGATGGTCTCGCCGTGCAGTCGTACGTCGCGTACGGCGGTACGGCGGTTGTAGGGGTTGGCCGGGGCCCAGCGCAGGATCTCCTCGACGGCGCCGGGCAGCAGGCCGCGGTCGGCGCGCAGCAGCCGCCACTGGTCGGGGAAGTCGGTGAACGCCTGGACGCCGGCGGCGATGGTGTTGCGGGGCTGTTCGAAGCCGGTGACGAGGAACAGCACGGCGTTGCCGGCCCGTTCGGCGTCGGTGAGCGGGGGCAGGCCCGTCCCGGGCGGGAGGTCGCCGGCGGAGATCAGGGCACCGAGGTCGTCGCCGGGCGTGTCACGTCGGGCGCCGACGAAGTCGGTGAAGTACTCCTGCATGGCGCGGAAGACCGCCGCCGACCTGGCGTCGGGTTCGCCGGTGCGCCGGTTGGTGAAGCCGAGGACCTCGCGCACCCAGCCGGTGAGCAGCTCCCAGTCGCTCTCGGGCACGCCGAGGAGGACGGCCATGGCGCCCAGGGCGAAGGGCACGGACACGTCCTCGACGAACTCGGCGCTGCCCCGGGCCACGGCGTCCGCCACGAGCTCCGAGGCAAGGGCGCGCAGGCGTGCTTCGAGGGCGGCGACGGCGCGTCCGGTCACGGATGGGGTCAGCAGGTGCTTGATCGCGTCATGGCGGGGGTTGTCCATCATCGGCAGCAGCACTCCGGCGTGGACGCCGACGGGCATGTCGTCGAGATGGGTGCCGCCGCCCTTGCGTCCACCGCCGCCCTGGGCGGAGAACGCCGGGTCGGTGGTGACGAAGGCGATGTCGGCGTGGCGGGTCAGCACCCAGAAGCCCTCGCGGTCGGCGCTGTGCCCGGGGGGGTGGTACAGCAGCGGTGCCTCGCGGCGGAGCCGGGCGAAGAGGTCGTAGGGCAGGCCGGCCGCGTAGCCGGACTGGTCGGTGAGGTCGAATCCGCCCAGGACGTCGGGCAGTTGACGTGCGGTGGTCTCGGTGGTCATCGCTGGGGTGCCTCTCGGTCGCGTCCGGGGGCGGACAGCCAGGCGCGGCTGATCGCCGCGTGGTCGGGTTCCGTGCCGGAACGCACGGCGCTCAGCCGGCGCCGGGCGGCCTCGAGACGGTGCCGGGCGCCTGTGCAGTACAGGTCGGCCAGGGCCTGGGCGCCGTCGTCCGCCCCGGTGCGGGTGATGTGGGAGGCGCGGGCCAGGGCGGCGCTCATGGTGAGCAGCTCGGCTGCGATCCGCGCGACGAGGACGAGGGCGCCCTCGTGTTCGTAGAGGTCGGTGAGGTCGCCGTGGCTGTCGGAGAGCTCCCGGCAGGTACGGGTGAGGCCGGCGGTGTACCGGGCCAGTGCCGCGAGATGGGCGCGGTTGGCATCGGTGAGCTGGGCGTCCACAGCCGTGGACAGGCCCAGGTCGGCCGGGGGGTCGGCGCGGCCGGTGTCCGGCGCCCGGTGGAAGGCGGCGAGCAGCAGTTGGGCGCCCTGGTTGTCGAGCTGGAAGTCGACGTTGCCCGCGATGCGCAGCCCGCGGGCGTCCCGGTAGGCGCGCTCCACGGGCAGGTCCGGGGCCCCGCGGCGGCGCTTGCTGGCCACCGTCTCGAAGCCCTCGGCGCCCAGCAGGGACACGGTCCGGTCCGCGATTCGCCCGGCCGTGCGCACCAGGACGTTCTTGGCGAGGAACTGCTCCAGCCAGCGGTCGCTCGGACCGGCACCGATCAGGCTGAGGCGGGCCACGCTCTCCATGGCGTACACCTCGGCGACGGTGGTGGCCACGAGCCGCTGGATCTCGTCGTAGCCCCCGAGCGGGCGCCCGTCGACGGTGCGCCGGACGACGAAGTCCCGGGACCACTCCGCGCAGTTGCGGGCGATCGCGAGGGCGGGAGCGCCGGTGAAGTGCAGCCGGCCGACCAGGCCGAGGAAGCCGATCGCGGCGGGCAGCCGGTCTCCGTCCCCCTCGACCAGGACGTGTTCGCGGGGCACCCGTACCTTCTCCAGCCGCAGCGCGCCGTTCGGCAGGCCCCTGCTGCCCATGAACTCGATGCGGGAGGTGACCTGGAAGCCCGGGGTGCGGGTGTCGACGAAGCAGACCCCGACGCGCCGCCGGTCGGGGTCGTCGAGCACGGCCGAGACGGGCAGCAGGTCGGCCACGGGGCCGTTGCCGATGAAGAGCTTGTCGCCGGTCAGCTCGTAGGCCGTGCCGTCCGTGGTGGGTGTCGCGGTGAGCGCGGGCCGGGAGTTGTTCTGCCCGGCGTGGTCGGTGTCGCCGAACCCGGAGACGGTGCCCTCGGCGATCCGCCGGCGCACATGGTCGCGCAACGGGCCCTCCGGCAGGGCGGGCAGCATGGCGGGGGCGCCGACACCGGCCTGGATCGCCATGATCTGGGCGGCGGCCACGGACCGCTGTGCGGCGCGGGCCACGGCCTCGAAGACGGCGTACGGGGACAGGCCCAGACCGCCGAGGTCGGGGCCGACGCCCAGCCTGAGGTAGCCCTGCAGCTGCAGGGCGTCGAGGAAGCCCTCCGGGAGGGTGCGGGTGCGGTCGAGTTCCTCCGGGTCGACGCGCCGCTCGTAGAAGGTGGTGATGTCGGCGACGGTCTTGTCGTCGGCCGACCGCTCCTCGGGGGTGCGCTCCGGGAAGGGGTCCAGCGCGTCCCAGCGGAGCCGGCCGGAGAGGAGGCCGGGGAGGATTCCGCGAGCGGGCGCGCTCGAACGGTCGTCAGACCCCGAGTTCATGAGTGGACTCCTTGTCACGTCCGGGATGCGTTCCGGGACTTCCGGAAAGCGACGCTAGAAACGGCCGACCCCTACTTCCAACCCCTGACCCGGCAGACGGGGCCCCTGATCAGGGACGGGGCACCGGGCGGGACGCCTGCCAGGATGCGGCCGGGCGATGGGCCGCGAGGGGGCCGCCGGGGAGCGGCGCCCGCTCCCAACCCGCCTGTGCGGCGGACGGGTTGGGAGGTTCGACGAGGTCACTCGCCCGTGCTCGTGCGGCGAGCAGCACGGCGGTGACGGCGGCCAGCTCGGTCGCGGTGGGGTTGCCCCGGGTGACCCGCAGCACCGACGTAAGGTCCGTGGGGACGCCGGCGCCGCTCATGCGGGCGCGTTCCCGTGCTTGCGCGAGGGCAGGTCGGCGTGTTTCGTCCGCAGCATCGTGAACGTGGCGACGAGCGTGGCACGGGTCTCCGCCGGGTCGACGACGTCGTCGACGAGCCCTCGCTCGGCCGCGTAGTAGGGGTGCATCAGCTCGGCCTTGTACTCCTTGATCCTCTGTCGGCGGACCGCCTCGGGATCGTCGGCGGCGGCGATGTCCCGCCGGAAGATGACGTTCGCGGCGCCCTCCGCACCCATCACCGCGATCTCGTTCGACGGCCAGGCGAGGGCGACGTCCGCGCCTATGGACCGGGAGTCCATGACGATGTAGGCGCCGCCGTAGGCCTTGCGCGTGATGAGGGAGACCCGGGGCACGGTCGCGTTGCAGTACGCGTACAGGAGCTTCGCGCCGTGCCGGATGATCCCGCCGTGCTCCTGGTCCACACCGGGCAGGAAGCCGGGGACGTCGACCAGGGTGAGGATCGGGATGTTGAAGGCGTCGCACATCTGCACGAAGCGGGCGGCTTTTTCACTCGCGTGGATGTCGAGGACTCCGGCCATCGCACTTGGCTGGTTGGCGACGACGCCGATGACATTGCCGTCCAGCCGGGCGAGCACGCACAGGATGTTGGTCGCCCAGGTGGGGTGCACCTCGAACGTCTCGCCGTCGTCGACGATCTCCTCGATGACGGCGCGCATGTCGTACGACATTCCGGGGTCGGCCGGCACCAGCTCCAGCAGCCGGTCGGTGCGCCGGTCGGCGGGGTCGTCGGTGGGGACGTACGGCGGAAGTTCACGGTTGTTGGCGGGCAGCAGGGACAGCAGGTAGCGGACGTCAGTCAGGCAGCTCTCCTCGTCGTCGTAGGCCAGATGGCACACGCCGGAGACGGAGGCGTGCACGTCCGCGCCGCCGAGCCCGTTCTGCGAGACCTGCTCGCCGGTGACGGCCTGGACGACGTCCGGGCCGGTGATGAACATCTGCGAGGTCTCGCGGACCATGAACACGAAGTCGGTCAGGGCGGGGCTGTAGGCCGCTCCGCCCGCGCACGGGCCGAGCATCACGCTGATCTGCGGGATGACCCCGGAGTTGCGGGTGTTGCGCTGGAAGATCCCGCCGTAGCCGGCGAGCGCGGTCACGCCCTCCTGGATGCGGGCGCCGGCGCCGTCGTTGAGGGACACCAGGGGCGCGCCGGCCGCCGCTGCGAGGTCCATCAGCTTGTGGATCTTGGCCGCGTGGGCCTCGCCCAGCGCACCGCCGAAGATACGGAAGTCGTGCGCGTAGACGAAGACCGTACGGCCCTCGACCGTGCCCCAGCCGGTGACGACACCGTCCGTGTAGGGCTTCTTCGTCTCCATGCCGAACCCGGAGGCCCGGTGCCGGCGCAGCTGCTCGATCTCCTGGAACGACCCCTCGTCCAGCAGCAGGTCGATGCGTTCACGCGCGGTCAGCTTGCCCTTGGCGTGCTGGCGTTCGGTGCCGGCGGGGTCGCCGCCCTCGCGGGCGGTGCGCTTGAGCCGCAAAAGCTCCTCGACGGGACCCTCGCCGGACGTCTCGGTCGTGATCGTGCCCGTCCCCATCAGGCCTCACTCCTCTCTGCGGCGGCGAGCCGGTCGAGCAGGTCCTCGACCCGGTCCAGGCCGGACGGTGTGGTGCCGCTGACCGCCACATAGCCGTCGGGCCGCAGCAGCAGGAAGCCGGCGCCGCGGCGCGGCAGGTGGTCGTGGGTGAGCAGTCCGGAACGGCGTGACGCCATCGCCCGTCCCCTGCGCACCAGTTCGCCGGCCGGCGAGCCCAGGGTCAGCAGCCGGAACGCGGACTGGACGTCGGGACCGGTGCGGGGCACCCAGTGCGGGGTGCGGGCGCCGGCCGGCGGGAGGTTCTTCAGCAGCAGCGCGGGGCCGCGGCTGGGCAGCCGGGAGGCCGAGCCGTCCGCGGACAGCGACCCGGAGTAGCGGATCCGCCAGCCCGCGAGCAACGGTACGAACCAGCGGCGCAGCACACCGGTGGCGTCCAGCCCGCGCCAGGACAGATTGCGCACCCGGGCCGCGGCGGGGCCGAGCGTGAACATGCGGATCATCTGGTGGGTGGTGTGCACGATCTGCTCCGCGGCCTGTCGCCGTTCGCGTTCGTAGCTGTCGAGGATGGCGAGCGTGAGCCGTCCGTGGATGACCGCGGCGAGCTTCCACGCCAGGTTGTGCACGTCCTGGAGCCCCAGGTTGAGGCCCTGCCCGCCCACGGGCGAGTGGGTGTGTGCCGCGTCGCCCACGAGGAAGCAGCGGCCCCGGCGCAGCGGTACGGCGATCCGCTCGGAGCTGGTGAAGGTGCGCAGCGCGTCCAGACGGCCGACACGCAGCCCGCCCGGGCCCCGCTCGTCGAGCAGCGTCTGCACCGACTCGGGAGTCAGCGGCGTGTCCTCGGGGACCGCGGCGGCGATCCGCACGTTCCCGTTCCGCATGGGCGCGAAGACCAGCGCGCCGGTGCGGCCGAAGAAGTAGTGCACGTGGCCGCTCTCGTAGGAGCCTACGATGCTGCCCTCGGCGAGCAGGAAGGTCATCGGGACGCGGTCGCCGGCGAACTCGATGCCGAGCTGCTCGCGGACCCGGCTGCGCACGCCGTCCGCCGCGATCAGCCAGTCGGCATGCAGGGTCTCGGTGCCGGCCGGCCCCCGCACCTCGACGCTGACGCCGTGGGCGCGGGTGCGGACCTCGGTGACCTCGGCGGACCGTTCGACCTTGCCGCCGAGTTCCTCCAGGCGCTCCTCCAGCAGGGCGTTGGTCTGTTCCTGGGGCAGCAGCAGGGGTTCGTTGGCGGAGCCGAGGGCGACCTGCAGCCGTCGGCTGCCGGCGAGGTGGTAGCTCATGGTCCGTACCCGCAGCCCGCGGCTCTCCGCGGAGTCGAGCAGGCCCAGACCGCGCAGTACGTCGAGGGCCGGCGGCCACAGCTGGAGGGCGCGGGTGCCCTTGGGCCGGTCCGCGGCCGCGTCCAGGATCCGGACGGGTACGCCCAGTCTGAGCAGCTCGCAGCCCGCTGCCAGGCCGACCGGCCCGGCGCCGACGATCAGCACCGGTGTTGTCATGGTGGTGGCTCCTTGTTCGGCTTGAGGTGTGCGCGTCGAGGTGCGCCGTCAGGCGTTCGCCTGCGGAGGGGATCAGAAACGGGACCGGCTCAGGCCTGGGCAAGCGCCGTGGCAAGCCAGTGGTCGACGGCCCGCGCGGTGTGTTCCACGGAGTCCTGGATGACGTCGAAGTGGTTGCCCGGCACATCGACGGACCAGTGGGCGTGCGGCCAGCGGGCCCGCCACTCGGTTTCCGCCGGCAGACCCGGCACCGGGGCCTCGGCCCGCAGCAGCAGCGTCGCCGTCCGGGAGTGCTGCGGTTCGGCGTCGCCGAGGACCCGCAGGTAGGCGCCCATCGCGGTGAGCCGGGTGTCGTCCAGCTCGATCAGCTCGCCGGTCCGCTCGGCCATGCCGCGCAGCAGCGCGGGCCCGGCAGCGGTCGTCAGGGCCTCGGGGCCGCCGGCGTCGATGAGGACGAGTCCGTCGGGGCGCCTCGGGTCGTGCGTCTCCAGGTGACGGGCGACCGCGTGGGCCAGGAGCCCGCCCGAGGAGTAGCCGACGAGAACGTAGCGCCGGCCGGCGGCCTGTGCGCGTACGGCCCGGGCGGCGGCCTCGATCAGCGGGCCGAGGTCCGCGGGGACCCGTTGTCCGGGCAGGTAGCCGGGCAGCGCGAAGGCGGTCACGTCCCGGGTTCCGGCGAACTGCGCGGCGAACCGGGCGTACTGGTGAGGGCCGGAGTTCGCGAGGACGGACGGGAAGCACAGGAGGACCGGCCGACCGTCGTCCCGCCGGGCGTCCTCGGCGAGCAGTACGGGCTGGGGCAGGTCGGCGGGGTCGGGGTCGGTGAAGGCGGGACGGGAGCGGGAGAAGTCGAGCAGGGCCGCGGCGAACTCGGCGGTCCGGCCGTGCTGCCCGGCCTCGGTGAAGAGGGTGGCGAGAGGGCGGCCCGCGGGGGTGACCGGAGGACGGTCCGATGCACCGGCGGAGCCGATCCCGGTACGGTCCGCGGTGCCGGTGTCCTCGGTCTCGGCGTCTTGTGCGGCGGCGTCCTGGGGGGCGGCCTCGGCCTGGGGGCCGGTCTCCCGCAAGGCGCCGGACACCTGGGCCGGTTCGCCGGTCAAGCGTGCCGTGACATGGTCGGCCAAGGCCTCGGGAGTGCGCAGCTCGAAGATCGTGCGGGCCGTGACGCCGGGCGCGCCGACGGCGACCAGACGGTTGCGCAGCTCGAGAGTGGTGACGGAGTCCAGTCCCTGTTCGAGGAACCCGCGCCGGGGTGACACGGAAGTCGGGTCGACGCCCAGGACCGCCGCGATCGCCGCCCGCACCGCGTCGAGCACGCGCTTCCGGACCTCCGCGTCCGGACGCCCGGCGAGTCCGCCCAGTGCGGATCCCGCGGACGGTCCCTCGGCCACGGCCGGGGCCCGGACCAGTCGGCGGACCTCGGGCACCTCCGACAGCAGGGGCGCCGGCCGGCCCACCGCCAGCTTGCCGAGCAGCCGCTCCCAGTCGACGTCCGCGACGACCGCGAGACGGTCACCGCGATCCAGGGCACCGTCGAGCGCGGCGACGGCGGCCGGAGCGGGCAGGGCGGGCGTACCGCGGTCACGCAGCCTGCGCAGACGGTCGGCCGCGGTGTCCGGGTCGGCTCCCGCGACCACCTCGTCCTCCCACAGTCCCCAGCCGATGGCCGTGACCGGCAGCCCCAGACCGGCCCGCTGGGCGGCCAGGGCGTCGAGGTGGGCGGCGGCCGCGGCGTACGAGCCGAGGCCGAGGCCCGCGCTGAACCGTCCGGCGATGGAGGAGAAGAGCACGAACGCCGTCAGATCGCGGTCGGCGGTCAGCTCGTGCAGATGCCAGGCCCCGGTGACCCGTTCGCGTACGGCACGTTCGAGATGCTCCGGCGTCAGCGACCCGAGCGTCGCCTCCTCGCGCGTACCGGCGGCGTGCACGACCGCGGTGAGCGGGGCGTCGGCCGGCGCGGCGTCCAGGACGGCCGCCACCGCCGCGCGGTCGGCGAGATCGCAGGGGACGAGGGTGACCTTGGCGCCCGCGGCCCGCAGGTCGGCGGTGAGGGCGGCGGCCTCGGAGCCGCCGGTGGTTCCGGGGGCCGTCGTCAGGATCAGATGCCCGGCGCCGGCGTCGGCCAGCGCACGGGCCACGCGAGCGCCCAGTGGCTCGGTTCCGGCGGTGATCAGGACGGAACCGTGCGGGCACCAGCGGGTCACCCGGCCGGTGTCCCGGGCGGGCGCGGGCAGCAGCCGGCGCGCCAGCAGCCCGTTCGCGCGCACGGCCAACTGGTTCTCGTCGCCGTGTTCGCCGAGTCCGCCCAGCGCCGCCGCCCAGTGGGCCAGCACACGGTCGTCGAGGTCGGCCGGCAGGTCGATCAGGCCGCCCCAGTTCGGCAGTTCGAGCTCGGCGGACTGGCCGAGGCCCCAGACCTGCCCCTGGGCGGGGGCGGTGACCGGGTCCCCGTCTCCGGTGGTGACCGCACCGCGGGTGACCGCCCACAGCGGCACGGTCACCTCGGCGTCGGCCAGCGCCTGCGCCAGCACGAGGGTGCCGAGGGCCGGTCGGCCGCCGACGGGATCGGCGCCGTACCGGGCGGGCAGCAGCGACAGCACACCGGACAGATCCGCTACGTCCGCGGCCTGAGCGCTGATACGGCGGGCCAGCGCGGCCCGTTCGACGCCGCCCTCCTCCACGGGCAGCGCCACCGCACGGGCGCCGTGCCGTTCGACCATCCGCGTGGCGGCGGACGCGAACTCCTCCTGCTCCGGGCCCGCCACGACGAACCAGCTCCCGCTCAGACCGGGAACGGCGGGTCCCGGCAGCGGACGCCAGCCGTCCAGGTAGCGCCAGGACGCCTGCCGGCTGTGCTCCGTACGCCGACGGTGCCAGTCGGCGAGGACGGGCAGTACCGCGGCGACCGCGTTCCCGTCCTCGGCGCCCACGAGCTCCGCGAGAGCGGCCGTGTCACCCGCCTCCACGGCCTGCCAGAACGGCGCGTGGGTCGCGTCGGGCTGCTGGACCACGGGTGCCGTGGTCCAGTAGCGGGTGTGTTGGAAGGGGTAGGTGGGGAGGTCGACGGTGTGGGCTGGGTGGTGGGTGAAGGACTGGGTCCAGTCGACGGTGGTGCCGT
>NZ_JBITSP010000014.1:0-150967 GCF_044540925.1 Streptomyces sp. NPDC085900
TGTGGTGACCAGGGACAGGCCCAGGTCCGCGACCGACACCTCGGGGTGCGCCTGGGCATGCGCCAACAACCGCACCGCCTGATCCCGCAACGCCGGCTCGGTGCGTGCCGACAGCAGCCAGGCAACAGTTGTCTCGCTGTCCGACGGGATGTCCGTTCCCGTCGGCTCCCCGACGGGCTCGGGAGCTTCCTCGAGGATGACGTGGGCGTTCGTACCGCTGATCCCGAACGACGAGACACCGGCCCGGCGCGGACGGACGAACTCGGGCCACGCCTGCTCCCGCGTCAGCAGCTCCACCGCACCGGACGTCCAGTCCACGTGCGAGGACGGGACGTCCACGTGCAGCGTGCGCGGCAGCTTCCCCTCGCGCAGCGCCATCGTCATCTTGATGACGCCGGCGACGCCCGCGGCGGCCTGCGTGTGGCCGATGTTGGACTTGACCGAGCCCAGCCACAGCGGTCGGTCCTCCGGGCGGTTCTGGCCGTACGTCGCCAGCAGCGCGCCGGCCTCGATCGGGTCACCGAGCCTGGTGCCGGTGCCGTGCGCCTCCACCGCGTCCACGTCGCCCGGTTCCAGTCCCGCGGAGGCGAGGGCCGCGCGGATCACCTTCTGCTGGGAGCGGCCGTTGGGGGCGGTGAGGCCGTTGCTGGCACCGTCCTGGTTGATCGCACTGCCCCGAACCACGGCGAGTACCCGATGCCCGTTGCGGCGGGCGTCCGACAGCCGCTCGACGACCAGGACGCCGACACCTTCCGACCAGCCGGTGCCGTCGGCCGCGTCCGAGAAGGACTTGCAGCGGCCATCGGCCGACAGGGCGCGCTGGCGGGTGAGTTCGACGAAGATGCCCGGCGTCGACATCACGGTCACCCCTCCGGCCAGGGCCATGGTGCACTCGCCGTCCCGGATCGACCGGGCGGCCATGTGCAGGGCCACCAGGGATGCCGAACAGGCGGTGTCGACGGTCACCGCCGGGCCTTCCAGCCCGAGGGCATAAGCGACCCGGCCGGACGCCACGCTCGGCGTGCTGCCGGTCATCAGGTATCCCTCGGTGGCCTGGGTGCCTTCGTCGAGGCGGGGACCGTAGTCCTGGAAGGTGGCGCCGACGAACACGCCGGTCCGGCTGCCGGCCAGGGACCTCGGGTCGATGCCGGCGCGCTCGACGGCCTCCCACGAGGCCTCCAGGAACAGCCGCTGCTGCGGGTCCATGGCCAGCGCCTCGCGCGGGTTGATGCCGAAGAACTCGGCGTCGAAGCCGGTCGCGTCGAGGAAACCGCCCTCGCGTACGTAGTGCTTGCCGGGCGCGTTGCCCTCGGGGTCGTAGAGGCCCTCCAGATCCCAGCCGCGGTCGGCGGGAAAGGCACCGATGACGTCCCGGCCCTCGGCGACCGTGCGCCACAGCTCCTCCGGCGAGTCGATCCCGCCGGGGAAGCGGCAGCTCATGCCGACGATGGCGATGGGGTCGTCCTCTGCGCCCTCCGAGTCCTCGCCTGCCGGGGCGGGCCGCGGCCGCTTCGCCGTGCCGTCCTCGGCCGGCAGCGTGTCGGCATCCACGTCCGTCAGTCGCTCTTTTAGGTGGGCGAGTACGGCGTCCGGTGTGGGATGGTCGAAGACGAGGGCGGACGGCAGGTCCAGGCCGGTCGCCCGGGCGAGCCTGTCGCGCAGTTCCACGACCATCAGCGAGTCGAAGCCGAGCTCCTTGAACGGGCGGCCGGTGTCGATGCCGTAGGGGTCGCCGTGCTCCAGCACCGCGGCGACGGTGCCGCGCACCAGTTCCTCCAGCGCCTGAGCCAACCGCTCGCCGGACAGCGCGGCGAGCCCGGTCCGTGCCTCGTTGCCGTCGCCCGGGTGTGTGGTCGCCGTCGGCTCGGGCAGCGATGCTGCGACGCGCCGTACCGGTGTGCCGGCGGTGCCGCGCAGTGCGGCCGGGACGGTGGCGGGATCGGCGGCGTCGATGGCGGCGCGGTCCAATCGGGCCGCGACGGCCAGCACGGCGGGGACCCGGGGTGCAAGGTCGAGCAGCCCGAGGGCCTCGGAATCGGACAGCGGCCGCAGGAAGCCGTCGTCGTCCTCGTCCCAGTCACCCAGGGCCACGGCCTGGGCGGGCAGTCCCGCGGCCTGTCGCCGCTCGGCCAGCGCGGCCAGGAAGGCGCCCGTCGCCGCATCCTGCGGCGACCCGCCGCCGAGGGCCGCGGCGGTGGAGGTGAGCAGGACGAACGCGGACAGCCGCAGCGGCCTGGTCAGCTCCTCCAAGTGCAGCACGGAGGCGATCCGGTCGCGCACCGATGGTCCGTCCGCGTCGGTGGCGGTCGTGGCACCCGTCCCGGACGGGAAGTCCACATGGACCACCGCGGTCAGCGGCCGGTCGGTGGTCACCCGCTCCAGCAGGCCCGCGAGGGCGCGCCGGTCGGCGGGGTCGCAGGGCTCCGCCACCACCTCGGCGCCCAGCGCGCCGACTTCGCCGGCGAGTTCCGCGACCTCGGCCGAGACGTCCGCGCCGGGCGCGGCGACCACCACTCTGCGCACCCGGTGCGTGGTGACGAGATGCCGGGCGACGGTCGTGATCCGTCCCTCGCTCCCACCCGTGAGCAGCACATTGCCGCCGGTCTCCCACACCGGGACGGGACTCACCGGCGGAACGGCCGGCACCAGCCGTGGCACCAGCGGCTCACCGCCGCGCAGCGCGATCTCCGGCTCCGGCGAGGCGAGCGCCGCCGGCAGGCCCTTGAGCGATTCGTTGCCACCCGCGACATCGACCAGGGTGATGCGGCCGGGGTGCCGCCGCTGGAGCGACCGCACCGGGCCTCGCGCGGCGGCGGCCACCGGATCGGGCGCCTCGTTGTTCGAACCCGTGGTCACGGCACCGCGGGTGATCAGGGCGAACCGGGTGCCGTTCAGCCGCGGGTCGGCCAGCCAGGCGCTCAGCGTCCCGGCGATCCGGTTCACCGTCGCCTCCACGGCGTCGGCGGTGTCCACGGAAGCGCCGGGGCACGACAGGAGCGCCAGGTCGGGAACGTCCTGGGCGCAGGCGTCGACGAACCCGGCCGCGTCCAGGTGCAGTCGGACGCCGGTTGTGGCGGTGGTCAACGCGGCGGACAGGCCGAGCACATCGGCGCCGACGAGCGCGACCCGGCCCTGCGGGCACCGGTGCCGGAACCCGGCGTGCCCCTCGGCGCGCCGCCACTCCACCCGGTGCAGGGCGTCATGTACGGACGCACGGGCCGCGCCCAGTTGTTCGGCGGTGACCGTGCGGACGGTCAGGGAGCCGACGGCGGCGACCGGCCGGGCCGAGCCGTCGGTGAAGGTGAGGGACACGCTCTCGTCCGCGGCCGCGCTCACCCGCACACGCAGAGCATCCGCGCCGGTCGCATGGAGCCGCAGGTCGTGCCACTCGACGGGCTGTGCCGGCGACATGGGCCCGTGGGACGGTTCGCCGTCTGCGCGGAGGAGCCGCAGCGCGGCGTCCACGAGCGCGGGGTGGAGCCCGTACCGATGGGCCTCCTCCGTCTGCTCCCGGTCGACCACGACCTCGGCGAACATCTCGGCACCGCGCCGCCAGGCCGCCCGGGCGCCGGCGGGCGCGTCGACGGCCACGGCGTCCCGCGGCGGCCAGGGCTCCGGCTGCTCCCTGCCGAGGGCCTCCGCCTCCGGGACGTCGGCTGCGGGGGACAGCGTGCCGTGGGCGTGGCGGGTCCAGCGCGCACTCCGGCCCGCGTCCTCGGGACGGGCGTGCAGGGTGAGGGAGCGTCGTCCGGCCTCGTCCGCCGGGCCGACGACGACCTGGAGCTGGACCGCGCCGTCGTCGGGCAGGACCAGCGGTGCAAGGACCGTGAGACGTTCCACACGCTCGGCTCCGGCGATTGCCCCTGCCTGCAGGGCCAGTTCGGCGAAGGCGGCCGCCGAGACCAGTGGTGCGTCCGGCAGCGTGCGGTCGAGCGGGGCATGCGGGTCCTGTGCCGACAGCCGTCCGGTCAGCAGGAGTTCATCCGCCTCGGCCCGCTCCACGACGGCCCGCAGCAGGGGATGCGGTACGGCGTCCAGCCCGGCAGCACCGACGTCCGCCCGCTCCCGGACGGCGGCGGCGAGCCAGTACCTGTCCCGCTGGAAGGCGTAGGTCGGCAGCGCCACCCGGTGCCCGGCACGGCCACCGCCCGCGTCGGTCAGGAGCACCGCCCAGTCCGGCTCGGCGGCGCCCATGGCGTGCAGTTCCCCCGTGGCGCCGAGCAGTGTGCGCACCTCGGGCCGGTTGCGCCGCGCGGACGGCACGACCGTCGGCTTCGCGTCTGGGGGGAGGGTGTCGCGGGTCATGGCGGTGAGGACGGCGTCGGGGCCGATCTCGAGGTAGGTGGTGACGCCGAGGGTGTGCAGTTCGTTGATGCCGTCGGCGAAGCGGACGGCTTGGCGGGCGTGGCGGACCCAGTATTCGGGGGAGGTGATCTCTTCGGTGGTCGCGGTGCGTCCGGTCAGGTTCGATGTCAGCGGCACCTGGGGTGGCAGGTAGGTGAGGCTTTCGGTGACCTGCCGGAACTCGGCCAGCATGGGTTGCATGTGGTGGGAGTGGAAGGCGTGGGAGACCTGGAGGAGTTTGGTCCTGCGTCCTTGGGTCTGCCAGTGTTCGGCGATGGTGTGGACTGCCGGTTCGTCTCCTGCGATGACGGTGGAGGCGGGGCCGTTGAGTGCGGCGATCTGGACGCCGTCCACCAGGGTGGGCAGCACCTCGGCTTCCGAGGCTTGCAGGGACAGCATTGCTCCGCCCGGGGGCAGGTTCTGCATGAGCCGGCCGCGGGCTGCGACCAGGCGGCAGGCGTCCCGCAGAGACCAGAGCCCGGCCGTGTATGCGGCCGCTATCTCGCCGACGGAGTGGCCGGTCAGGTAGTCGGGTCGTACCCCCCAGCTGTGCCACAGGCGGGCGAGTGCCACCTCGAAGGCGAACAGGGCGCACTGGGTGTAGCGGGTCTGGTGCAGCAGTCCTTCGGTGTCGTCGGTGAACATCACCTCGCGCAGGGGGCGGTCCAGGTGGGTGTCCAGCTCTGTGCAGACCTCGTCCAGCGCGGCCGCGAACACGGGGAAGGACTCGTACAACTCCCGTCCCATACCGGCCCGCTGACTGCCCTGACCCGTGAACAAGAACGCCGTCGAACCGGCCTCACCCCGCACTCGTCGTACCGGCGGCGCGGCGGGCGTGCCCTGCGCCAGCGCGTCGAGGGCGCTCAGCAGTTCGTCGTGACCGTCGGCCAGGACCACGGCGCGCTGTGCGAAGTGGGTTCGGGTGGTGGCGAGCGAGTACGCCACGTCCGTGAGCGGCGTCGTGGGCCGCTCCGCGAGATGCGTACGCAGGCGTGCCGCCTGGTCGCGCACTGCCTGCTCGGTACGCCCCGACAGCGTGAACGGCAGGACGGATCCGGTGCGGTCTTGATCGGTGGGTGCCGGTGCGTTCCGCCAACGGGACAGCACGATATGGCAGTTGGTGCCGGCCATACCGAAAGAGCTGACCCCTGCGTACACCTCTCCGTCGGGCAGGGGCAGCAATTCGGTGTTGACGGTGAGGTTCAGCTCGTCGAGCGGGATGGCCGGGTTGGGCGCCCGGAAGTTGAGGCTCGGCACAAGGGTGCCCTCGCGCAGGCAGAGCAGGGCCTTGAGGAGTCCGGCTATCCCGGCCGCGCCCTCCAGGTGGCCGATGTTGGTCTTCACCGATCCGACGGGCAGCGGGTTTCCGGGACGACGGGCGCGGCCGAGCACCGCGCCGAGGGCGGCGGCCTCGACAGGGTCGCCGACGGGGGTGCCGGTGCCGTGGAGTTCGACGAACCGTACCGCGGCGGGGTCGACACCCGTCCGGTCGTAGGCGCGGCGCAGCAGGTCCTGCTGGGCCTCGGCGCTGGGAGCGGTCAGAGTGGCGCCGCCGCCGTCGTTGTTGACGGCGCCGCCGCGGATGACGCCGTGGATGACGTCGCCATCCGCGAGGGCCCGGCTGAGCAGCTTCAGGACGACGATGCTCGCGCCCTCGCCACGGACGTAGCCGTCGGCGCGTTCGTCGAAGGTGAAGGCCCGGCCCTGCGGGGACAGCGCACCGAACTTCTCGGCGACGGCGAAGCCTTCGGAGGTGAGGTTGAGGCTGACCCCGCCGGCCAGGACGAGCGTGGCCTCGCCGCTTACGAGTTGCTCGCAGGCGAGTTGGACGGCGACGAGGGACGACGACTGGGCGGTGTCGACGACGAGGGAAGGGCCGCGCAGGCCCAGGGCGTAGGAGACGCGGTTGGCGATGACGCCGCGGCTGACGCCGGTGATCGTGGT
Organism: Streptomyces sp. NPDC085900; assembly: GCF_044540925.1. NCBI lineage: Bacteria > Bacillati > Actinomycetota > Actinomycetes > Kitasatosporales > Streptomycetaceae > Streptomyces > Streptomyces sp. NPDC085900. Next base: position 6,289 of record NZ_JBITSP010000014.1, read on the forward strand.
GTGGGTCGCGGCGTCGGCGCCGCGTTCGTGGGCGAGCTTGGCGTACTCGTCCCACATCGCGCCCACGACGACGGCGGTGCGGGTACCGCGCAGGGTGGCGGGGACGATCCCGGAGTGCTCCAGGGCCTCCCACACCAGTTCCAGGACGAGCCGCTGCTGCGGGTCGACTCCGGCGGTCTCGCGCGGGGAGATACCGAAGAACTCGGGGTCGAAGTGGGCGACGTCGTCGAGGTATCCGGCGGGTGCCCGGTTCCCGGCCCGCAGGTCCGTCCGGTCCGCGGGTGGGCCCGACAGGGCGTCCTGGCCGCCGCGCAGAAGCTGCCAGAAGGCTTCCGGGTCGCCGGCGCCGGGGAATCGGCAGGACATTCCGACCACAGCCACCGCATCGCGCGGCAGGTCGTGCCGGACGGTCTTTCCGACCTCGGTTTCGAGGGACATTTTCTTCCTTCCGGAAATACGGGGTGGCCTGCCGTGTGGGGGCATGCGAGTACTGGGGCAGCCGGGCAGGGGAAACAGGCCCGTTCAGGCGTGAAGGGGAGGGAAATTCGGGGGAGGGGCAAGGGGGAATTGCATTCCGCCGCGTGACGGAACGACGGACGACCGGCGTTCAGGCGTAGTTGTAGAAGCCCCGGCCCGACTTCTTGCCCAGAATTCCGCACTCGACCATGCGCAGCAGCAATGACGGCGGGGCGTACAGCGGTTCCTTGGTCTCCTCGTACATGGCCTCGGCTATGGCCGCCGTGGTGTCGAGGCCGATGAGGTCGGCGAGCCGCAGCGGTCCGAGAGGGTGCGAGCAGCCGAGCTCCATGCCGCGGTCGATGGTCTCGGCGGTGGCCAGGCCGGTGTCGACCATCCGGATCGCGGAGAGGAGGTAGGGGAACAGCAGGGCGTTGATGACGAAGCCGGCCCGGTCGGGTGCCTCGATGACGGTCTTGCCGAGCGTGTCGGTGACGAAGCGGGCGGCGCGCTCGGTGATGTCCCGCTCGGTGAGCACGGAAGGGACGATCTCCACCAGAGGCAGGACCGGGACGGGGTTGAAGAAGTGGATGCCGACGACATGGCCGCTGCGCTCGGTGACGCGGGCGAGGCGGGCCACGGACAGCGAGGAGGTGTTGGTCGCCAGGATCGCTTCGGGGTCGGTGACGACCTTGTCCAGGAACGTGAACACCTCCCGCTTGACCTGCTCGTCCTCCTTCACCGACTCCACGACCAACTGCCGGTCGGCGAGGCCCGCCAGATCCGTGGTGAAGTCGATGCGGGCCAGGGCGGCGTCGCGGTCGGCCTCGTCGACGCGTCCTTTGGCCACGGCGCGGTCGAGCGAGCCGAGGATACGGCGGCGGCCGCGCGCGGCGGAGGCGTCGGAGGAGACCGCGATGCGGACATCGAGCCCGGCGCGGGCGCTGATCTCGGCGATTCCGGCGCCCATGGTGCCGCAGCCGACGATGCCGACCCGTTCGATCACCGGGCCCTTGTAGGTGCTGTGGGGTGCCGTAGTGGTCATGCCGTCACCGCCCAGCGCATCAGCGTGGTGCCCATCGCCATGCCGCCGCCGAACCCGGCCATGAGCACCAGGTCGCCGTCGCGCAGCGCCCCGGAGCGGTTGGCGTCGTCGAGGGCGACGGGCACGGAGGCGCTGCCCACATTGCCGTAGCGTTCCAGCGTGCGGTGGGTGGTGGCCCGGCCGAGCCCGCTGACCTCGACCAGGTCGGTCAGCATCACGCCGTTGGCCTGGTGGGGTACGAAGTGGTCGACGTCCGTCATCGCGAACCCGGCGCGGTCGACGATGCCGCGCAGAGCGCCCGGAACGTTCTCGGCGACGAAGTCGCGTACTCCGCGGCCGTCCATGCGGAAGTGGTGGCCGCCGTCGGCGACCGTCTCCGCGGAGGCGGGCCGCCGGCTGCCGCCCGCCTCGACCCGGATGAGGGCATGGGCGTCGCCCCGGCTGACGAGGTCGGTGTCGAGGATCCCGTACGGCTCGGGGACGTGGCCCACGACGGCCGCACCGGCCCCGTCGGCGAAGAGCACCGCGGTCTTGCGGTCGGTGAGGTCCAGAATCCGGGAGTAGACGTCGGCGGCGACCACCAGCGCGTGCGCGCCGGGCCGGGAAGCGACGAGACTGCGGGCGACCTCGAGGGCGTATACGAAGCCGCTGCAGACGACGTTGACGTCGAGGCAGGCGGCGCCGTACGCGCCCAGCCGGTGCTGGATCAGGCAGGCGGTCGGGGGCTGGGGGAAGTCCCCGGTGGAGGTGGAGACGACGAGGTAGTCGAGCCGCTCGGGCGGGAGGCCGGCCTGTTCCAGGGCCTTCTCGGCCGCCTTGACGCCCAGATCGGAGGTGGCCTCGTCGGGTGCCGCGTACCGGCGGGAGCGGATCTGGGTCTTGCGCTCGATCCACTCGGGGGTCACACCGGCCCGGCGTGCCACCTCCTCGTTGCTGACCTCGTCCTTGGGCAGGTACGAGCCCGTTCCGAGGATGCCTATCGCTTGGTTCACCATGTCGGTCATGTCTCCCGCGGGGCGTCAGCCGGCCAGCGCCGGTATTCGGGTCTGCTGCGACAGGTCGCGCAAGGGGTTGAGCGTCTGGGCGCCGATGCGTTCGCGCAGTTCGGGGTCGGTGACACCAAGACCGGTCTCCGGTGCCAGGGCGAGGACGCCCACCTTCCCGATGTGCCGGTTGTTCTGCACGAGCCGGGCGGCCTCGGCGGTGTCGGCGAGGGGATACACCTCGGAGAGGATCGGCATCAGCTTCCCGAGCTGGAACAGGCGGTTGCACTCCCACTGCTCCTGGAGGTTGGCCGCGTGGCTGCCGATGATCCGCTTGAGGTTCATCCACAAGTAGCGGTTGTCGTACCGGTGCCAGTAGCCGGTGCTGGAACCGCAGGTGACCACGGTGCCGCCGCGCCGCACGACGAACACCGACAGCGGGAAGGTGGCCTCGCCGATGAAGTCGAAGACGACGTGCGGGTCCTCGCCGGTCTCCCGGCGGATGACCCGGCCGAGCCTGCGGCCGAGTTCGGCCGCGCGTTCGGGAGTGAGTTCCTCGTCGCCGCCGAGTCCGATCTCCTCGCGGTTGATGACGACATCGCATCCGAGCCCGCGCAGCAGCCGGGCCTTGGCCTCGGAGCTGACCACACCGACCGGGATACCGCCGGCGTTCTTGACCAGCTGGACGGCGAAGCCGCCGAGTCCGCCGGTGGCGCCCCAGATCAGCACGATGTCGCCCTGCTTGATACGGGCACCGCGGTCACTGACGAGCATGCGGTAGGCGGTGGCGGCGGTCAGCATCGTGCTCGCCGCTTCCTCCCAGGTCAGATGGGTGGGCTTGGCGAGCAGCTGGCTGGCCCGCACGACGGTGTAGTGGGCGAGCCCGCCGAAGTTGGTCTCGTATCCCCAGATGCGCTGTTCGGTGCCGAGCATGCCGTCGGCGTGGGTGGCCGGCTCCTGGTCGTCCACCTGGACGCAGCTGACGGTGACGTGGTCGCCGGCCCGCCAGCGGCGCACTCCCGCGCCCACTCGGACGACGACGCCTGCGGCGTCCGAGCCGAGCACGTGGTACGGCTGGTCGTGGCGCTCCGCCCAGCCGCCCTGCGCGCCGAACTTCCGCAGGAAGCGGAAGGTGGACACGGGCTCGAAGGTCGCGGACCAGACGGTGTTGTAGTTGATGGAGCTCGCCATGACCCCGACGAGTACTTCGTCGGGGGCCAGTTCGGGCATCGGCACCCGGCCCACGTGGATCGAGCGGCGTACGTCGGGATCCGCGTCGCCGCGGAACATGTCGACGTCCTCGGCTCGGGTGTGCACGGCGAGGTAGTCCTCCGGGAGGGGTTCCCGCTCCAGGATCTCGGCGCCGGCTCCGTTGAGCAGAGCATCAGCCAAAGAGTCCATGCCAGTCCTTCGTCATCGGCGGATGTCCGCCGCACGGCAGGGCGAAACGCGCACAGGCCGGCAGCGGGCAATCGAGAAAGGGAAGCCGAGCCGCAGCCGATGGCGGACGGCGCCGCCGTGAATATCGGGCTGCTCGGTTCTCGTTGGGGAAAAGGGCCGGAATCCGGCACGTCGCTGGGTCGGAATCCGGTGCACTCGGGCGCCGGGAACACCTACGGACGATCCCCCGAACTTCCGTTTGCAATAAAACATTACGGGGCGGGAACTGATGTCCCCTACCCCTTACCACCCCTAGAGCCCCCTAAGGTGGCCGGAATTGAGGCGGTTTTCGGGACGGCGACGCTGCCGCCCGGGGCGCGGTCGGCCGGCTCAGGCGGTGAGACGGGTCAGAGCACGCGACAGGCGGCGGGCACCGCGGGGGCCCATGGTCTCGGCTTCCGCGCGGGCGGCGGCCACCAACTCCTCCGCCTGGAGGGCGGGAACGTCGTAGGGGAAGGTCGCGGTGGTGCGGACGACCCAGGCCAGCGAGTCGGCGGGCGCGGTGCGCCGCCAGGCGGTCAGGGCCTCCAGGGCCGCCAGGGGTCCGGACGCCCGCTCCATGTCGGTGGCGTCCTCGCTCCCGGCCTCGCCACTCGGCCACTGACGGCAGATCACCCAGTACGTGGGTGCCGGGCTGCCCGTCGCAGGGCGCGGGACGGTGTCGGTCACGGGGTTCTGCTTCTGGTGGTCGCTCATGACGTCCTCTCAGCTAAAAACCTTCATGAAGGTATTCTTTGTGGTCAGAGGTGTGCCGACGGTCCTTCCGGGTCCGTCGGCTCCCTCGACAGGCCGCCGCCTCCGCTCACATCGGAGCCGTCCGGCGGGCGTTCGGCAGCCGCGCGAGGAGCTCGGGGGAGTCCCCCACCACGGTGGGGTGCCCGACCTCCAGCAGCATCGGCAGATCGGAGACATGGTCGCCGTACGCATGGCAGTCGGCGGGGTCGATGTGCGGATGGCGGGCCAGTAGCGCGCGCACGGCCCGCCGCTTGCCCTCCCCGATCACCGGCTCGCCGGCCACCTCGCCGGTCAGTACCCCGTCCGCCACGGCGGGCCGGGTGCACAGGACGTGGGCGGCGCCGCATTCCTCGGCCAGCGGATCAAGGACGGCGGCGAACGAGCCGGAGACCAGGGCCAGTTCGGCACCCTCGTCCCGGTGGCGGCGCAGTGCGGCGTACGTGGCCTCGACGAAGAGGCCGCCGGCCGACCGGCGGGCGGCGTACCAGCGCCGCCCCGCCTGCCGGACCTCCCCGAGGAGCTCACCGCGCCAGGCCCTGTAGTACAGGGCGTTGGCCTCCTCCCGCCCCGCTCCGGCGGCGGTCGCCGAGGCGAGCCGCGCCCGCACGGCGGTGGCGTGTCCTCGGCCGTCGGGGCCATGGCGCTCGGCGAAGTAGTGGTCGAGGAACTCCAGCAGGCTCTTGCAGTGGATCAATGTCTCGTCCACGTCGGAGAAGACCAGATACGCGGGTTCACCCGGCCGGGACAGGGTGGCGGCACCACGGCCGGCCCGATGAGTGCTCATCGGACGGCCGCCGTGGCCACGTCGGCGTACGCGTCGGCGGCCGGTCCGAGACGCAACACGCCGTGGGCGGCGATGGTGTGCAGATCACGCCAGCAGCGCTGGAGCTCACCGTCGTCCTCCCGCGCATGGACCCCGCCCGTGCGGAACAGCCGCTCGACCGCGCCGACCAGCAGGTCCGTGGCGACCGCCGTGTCACGGCGGTTGAGCGCCACGGCGGTCGCCACGGCCCGGGCGTCGGCCGGGTCGACCTCGTCGCCCCGGCCGGCGGCCGCCTCCAGAAGCAGCCGGGCCGCCTCGGCCTCGGCGGAGGACCGGGCCAGCGCCGCGCGCGCCGGGCCGTCGACAGGCAGGGGCGCGACACCCTCCGGCCCGGACGGCCGGAGGGCCCATCGTGTCCAGGCCGCCAACGCGTGGCGGGCGGCGCCCAGACCGGCCGCCGCGAAGATCAGTCCCCCGCCGAGCATGGCCGGCAGGGCGTGACAGCGGGCGTGTCCCGCCCCCCGCGTACCGGCGAGCAGCTCCGCCAGCGGAAAGGTGCGACGGTGTGGCACCAGGACCCCGGACGCGGCGACGGTGTGGCTGCCGGTGCCGCGCAGACCCGTGGGGTGCCAGCTGTCGAGCACCCGTACGTCCGCGGTGGGTACCGCGAAGACCCGTACGGCAGGCCGGTCGTCCGCGGCGTCCTGGTCGGCGCGCCGTCGGTCGGCTGCCGAGGACCCACCGGAGGTGTCGTCCCGGCCGTCCACCTCGACGCGTCTTCGACCGGCTGCGGTTGCCGCCGGGTCCCGATCCTCTTCGACGGCCGCGAGCAGCACCCAGTCCGCGGAGCCGACACCGCTGACGCAGGACCACTGGCCGCGCAACCGCCATCCGGCGCGCTCACGGACCGCGGTGCCCGTCGGCGGCATGATCCCCGCGGCGATCCGGACGTCCGGGGAGGCGGCCCACAGGTCACGCTGCCCCTCGTACGGCAGACACGCGGCGAACCGGCCATGCGCCGCGTACAGGGCCGCGACCCAGGCGGCCGACGCACAGGCCTCCCCGACCGCCGCCGCACGGGTCAGCAACTCCCCGAAGGTCCCCTCGTCGCCTCCCCATCGCCGCGGCACGAAGTGCCGGCTGAACCCCGCGCGGGTCAGCGCGTCGACGACCTCGGGGTCGAGACAGCGGTCGAGGTCCGCCGCGGTCGCCCTGGACGCGGCGGCCACGACCGCGCTTTCCAGGGTGTCGGAGGGTGAGCCGCGCGAAATCGTGGGCCGCGCGGGCGGAAGCTCTGTGACAGTCATGCCATGCCCTTCTTGGCAAACTGATGGCTATGCGGTCGAGTCGGGATCACGACCGGACGACCGTGGGCCGCAACGGCGGCCTGGGTCGAGGAAACGCGCAGAACGAGGCAACGGTCATGGCGACGGCCACGGAGCGCGTCGCACGGACGACCGCCGGAAAGGACCGCACGCGCACGGGCATTCCGTCATGGCGGAACGCCTGCGGCGAGACCTCGGTGAAGTGGACTCCGGAACGGAGGTACACGGTGCCCCGACGGGGCACGGGGCGGTGCGTCAGGCGACGCCCTCGCGCTCGGCCACTGGCAACGCCGCCCACGTCATCGCGGCCGTCGCAACGCCCCGGCCGGACTGCACCGCGTCCACGCGGAGCTCACCGGCTCCGCCGCGTGCGGCGGGCTCATAGCCGTTCTGCACCTCGAGCCGGATGGGTGCGTCCAGTTCCGCGAACGCCACGCAGTCGATGCTCACCGCCGTCAGGAAGGCCGAGACGCCCGCTTCCGTGTAGACGGTGGACATACGGCTCAGGAGATGCCCGAGCTGACGGAAGCCCTCCAGCATCACCATCATGGGAACATGATCGGTGGGGTGGTCGAACAGCACGGCATGCCCCACCGACGCGCGGATCTGCCAGTCCGAGGAACCGGCACGCTCCAGCACGCAGTCCTTCTCCCGCAGGCGGCCCACGCACGCGGCGGGAATCCTGGTCCCCTGCTGTGTGACCAGCGTCTGAGTCCCGGCGGCCGGCGCCGCCCCGCGACGCCGCAGGATGCCGTACCGCTTGGCGTCCACGGCGATCGCCGAGATCGAGCCATGGCCGCAGACCCGTCCGGCGATGGTCAGCTCCACGTCCACGCGCAGCGAGATCCGGTTCGGCGGCCTGCTGTCCACTTCGGTCCAGCGCGCCTCCAGGACCGGCTGGAGCGGCACGCCGGTGACCCGGAACATCTCGGGGTCGGTTATCTCGAAGTGGAAGTCACTGCCGATGAAGTGATGCGTGAGCGGTACGTCGTAATAGGCGTGCGCCAGATAGACCATGGACTGCCGGATGGTCTCCGCGAAGAGCAGCGGATCGCTCAGGCCGTCGCCGTCCGGGTAGTACAGGGCGTGGTCTCGGGGCCACTGGGCCGCGACCAGGAACCGGTCTCCACCGAGGGCCTGCGCGTCTGTGAGGAACACCTCGGACAGGGCGGCGCGGTGGACCATGTGCCGGGGCACGGTCTGAAGATGGCTGAGGCGGTGGCCCGAGGCCTCGGATATGTGGATGCCCCTCACGGGCATGACTGACCTGTCACGCATAACTCCCCCATTTGATTAGCGTGGTGCAGGACCGTTGTCATCCGACACGGTGGCAGTGAGAATATACCTTCGCGAAGGTATCTACAAGATGTTCCGGACCCCCCTCCGTCCCCCGGGGAGCCGTGACACGAGGTGCAGGACAAAGGAGTTGCCGTGGCACTTCAGACGGCCAAGAACGAAGGCGCAGGAGCGACCAATGCCAAGGGTGCGCTGCTGAAGCAGGAACGCGCGCTGCAGACCCGGCAGACGGTGCTGGCGGCGGCTGCTGAGATGTTCGCGAAACACGGGTTTCCCGCGGTGACCGTCATGCACGTGGCCGAGTGCGCGGAGATGACCAAGGGGGCGGTGTACTTCCACTTCACCAACAAGGAGGCGCTCGCGGAGGCGGTGGTCGACGAGTTCTACCGCAGGCTGCCGCTCATCGTGGCGCCGGTACGCGATCTGGGCCTGCCTCCTCTGCAGGCGGTCGCCGAGGTGCTGATCCGCACGGCCCTCGCCTTCAAGGACGACCGGGTGATCCAGGCAGGGGCCCGGCTGCAGATAGAGCGGTCGTACATCGGCACAGAGCTGCCGGCGCCGTACACCACCTTCCAGTCCATGATCGAGGAACTGTTCTCCCAGGCCAGCGAGGAGGGCGCGCTGCAGAGCCGTCTCTCCCCCGGGGGCTACGCCCGGGTCCTGGTCGCCGCCTTCTTCGGCGCGCAGCACATCTCGTGGGTCCAGTGCAATCGCGAGGACATCGAGGACCGTGTCCGGGAGATCATCGAGGCGGTCATTCCCGACCGAGTCTGATCGTTCACTCGCCGGGCAGTGTCCTTGCGGGGTCACCAGCCTCGTTGACGCCACTCCGGCAGATGGGGCCGCTCCGCGCCCAGCGTCGTGTCGTTGCCGTGCCCCGGATAGACCCAGGTCTCGTCCGGCAGCACGTCGAAGATCTTCGTCTCCACGTCGCGGATCAGGCTCGCGAACGCCTTCGGATCCTTACGGGTGTTGCCGACCCCGCCCGGGAAGAGGCAGTCGCCCGTGAACACATGGGGATGCCCGTGCGGGTCGTCGTAGACGAGCGCGATCGAGCCCGGCGTGTGCCCGACCAGATGGCGCGCGGTGAGCTCCACCTGCCCCACCCGGATGGTGTCGCCGTCGTCGACCAGGACGTCGGTCGGCACCGGGATGCCCGAGGCGTCGTCCCGGCCCGCGTACGTGCGCGCCCCGGTGGCCGCGACGACCTGGGCGAGCGCCTGCCAGTGGTCCCCGTGCTGGTGCGTGGTGACGACGGACGCGATGCCGTCGTCACCGATCATGCCGAGGAGGGTGTCCGCGTCGTTGGCCGCGTCGATCAGCAACTGCTCGTCCGTGGCCCGGCAGCGCAGCAGATAGGCGTTGTTGTCCATCGGGCCGACCGCGATCTTGGTGATCATCAGGTCCTTGAGCTCGTGCACGTCCGCCGGGCCGCCGACCGTCACCTGTCCGCTGTACGTCATGGCGGTCAGCCTATAGCGGGGGAGGGTGCCGGACTCCCCGCCGAAGGCCGCGCCCGCGGACGAGGGGAGCCCTCGCCCCTACAGCGGCGGCAGTCCGGGAAGCGAGCCGCCTCGCACCGTCAGCCCGGAGCCGTCCCGGCGTCCCGCGAGCCAGCCCAGCAGCTCGGGTGCCGGACCCGTCACCGTGATCTCCGCGTCCGCCGCCTCCCGGCCGGTCCGCCACGCGCGCGTACCGTCCGTGAGGCGCGTCGGCGGCACGTCCGGGTGGCCCGAGAAGCGGTCGGCCAGGAAGGCGATCTCCCGCTCCGTGAACTGCTCCGGCAGGTGCTCCAGCTCGTATCCGATGCCGAGGTCCACGTGGTGCAGCTCCACCTCCACCCACCGTCGGAAGGGCACCCGCGACGCCGAGTCGGTGACCCCGTTGCGCAGCTCCACCGTCCGCGACCAGTCCGCGGGCGCCGCCCCCGCAGCCTGGAACCGGGCCGCGCTCTCGCGCAGGTCGGCGAGCTGCGTCTGCAGGGGGCGCGGCGCGTCACGCTCGATGTCGGCGTCGCGGGCCTTCCCGGAGACGTACATGGGGCGGCCCTCCAGGACGTTCACGAGGGCGTCGGCGTTGCGGGCGAGGTGCGCGAGGACGTGGCCGCGGGTCCAGCCCGGCAGCCGTGACGGCTCGGCCACCGACGCGTTGTCCAGTTCGGCGGCTGCGGTGAGCAGCCGGTCCGTCGCGTCACGTACAGACGCCAGGTCATGACCGTGATCAATCATGGTGCTGACCCTAGCCTCGCCACACCTTTGGGTGAAGGTGGTGAAGCAGTGCCGTAAATCGAAAGCACGTGCTATATGGTCGGGAGTGGCGTCGGGCATGCTGGATGGTCGGGGATTGTTATGCAACCCGGAATCCGACCGGCGTTGTCAGTGGCTCCCCCTAGTGTGAGAAGACACGGGGGCCTCGCCCCTGTCACTTCTCTCAAGAAAGGTGCGGACCGGCGTGGCCGACCGTCTCATCGTCCGTGGCGCGCGCGAGCACAACCTGAAGAATGTCTCGCTCGACCTGCCGCGCGACTCGCTCATCGTCTTCACGGGCCTGTCGGGGTCGGGCAAGTCCTCGCTGGCCTTCGACACCATTTTCGCCGAGGGGCAGCGCCGCTACGTGGAGTCGCTCTCCTCGTACGCCCGCCAGTTCCTCGGCCAGATGGACAAGCCGGACGTCGACTTCATCGAAGGTCTGTCGCCGGCTGTCTCCATCGACCAGAAGTCGACCTCGCGCAACCCGCGCTCGACGGTCGGCACGATCACCGAGGTCTACGACTACCTCCGGCTGCTCTTCGCGCGCATCGGCAAGCCGCACTGTCCCGAGTGCGGGCGCCCGATCACGCGCCAGTCGCCGCAGGCCATCGTGGACAGGGTCCTGGAGCTGCCGGAGGGTAGCCGCTTCCAGGTGCTGTCGCCGCTGGTGCGGGAGCGCAAGGGAGAGTTCGTCGATCTCTTCGCCGACCTGCAGACCAAGGGCTACAGCCGGGCGCGCGTGGACGGCGAGACCGTCCAGCTCTCCAACCCGCCGACGCTGAAGAAGCAGGAGAAGCACACCATCGAGGTGGTCGTCGACCGCCTCACGGTGAAGGACTCCGCCAAGCGCCGCCTCACCGACTCCGTGGAGACCGCCCTCGGCCTGTCCGGCGGCATGGTCGTGCTCGACTTCGTCGACCTTCCCGAGGACGACCCCGAGCGCGAGCGCATGTACTCGGAGCACCTGTACTGCCCGTACGACGACCTGTCCTTCGAGGAGCTGGAGCCCCGCTCCTTCTCCTTCAACTCGCCCTTCGGCGCCTGCCCCGAGTGCACCGGCATCGGCACGCGCATGGAGGTCGACCCGGAGCTGATCGTCCCCGACGAGGACAAGTCCCTCGACGAGGGCGCCATCCACCCCTGGTCGCACGGCCACACCAAGGACTACTTCGGCCGCCTCATCGGTGCCCTGGCGGACGCGCTGGGCTTCCGGACGGACATCCCCTTCGCGGGCCTGCCGCAGCGCGCCAAGAAGGCCCTCCTCTACGGCCACAAGACCCAGATCGAGGTCCGCTACCGCAACCGGTACGGCCGCGAGCGCGTGTACACGACGCCCTTCGAAGGCGCCGTCCCCTTCGTCAAGCGCCGGCACAGCGAGGCCGAGAGCGACTCCAGCCGGGAGCGCTTCGAGGGCTACATGCGCGAGGTGCCCTGCCCCACCTGTGAGGGCACCCGCCTGAAGCCGATCGTCCTCGCGGTCACGATCATGGGGAAGTCGATCGCCGAGGTCTCGGCGATGTCCATCAGCGACTGCGCGGACTTCCTGGGCGAACTGAAGCTGACCGCCCGCGACAAGAAGATCGCCGAGCGCGTGCTGAAGGAGGTCAACGAGCGGCTGCGCTTCCTGGTCGACGTCGGCCTGGACTACCTCTCCCTCAACCGCGCGGCCGGCACCCTGTCCGGCGGCGAGGCCCAGCGCATCCGCCTGGCCACCCAGATCGGCTCCGGCCTCGTGGGCGTCCTGTACGTCCTCGACGAGCCGTCCATCGGCCTGCACCAGCGAGACAACCACCGGCTGATCGAGACCCTGGTCCGGCTGCGCGACATGGGCAACACGCTCATCGTCGTCGAGCACGACGAGGACACCATCAAGGTCGCCGACTGGGTCGTCGACATCGGCCCCGGCGCGGGCGAGCACGGCGGCAAGGTCGTGCACAGCGGCTCCCTGAAGGAGCTGCTCGCCAACGCCGAGTCGCAGACCGGCCAGTACCTGTCCGGCAAGAAGGCGATCCCGCTTCCCGACATCCGCCGCCCGCAGGACCCCTCCCGCCGGCTCACGGTGCACGGGGCCCGCGAGAACAACCTGCAGGACATCGACGTCTCGTTCCCGCTGGGCGTCTTCACGGCCGTCACCGGTGTGTCCGGTTCAGGCAAGTCGACGCTGGTCAACGACATCCTGTACACGCACCTGGCCCGCGAGCTGAACGGCGCGCGCAACGTCCCCGGCAGGCACACGCGCGTGGACGGCGACGACCTCGTCGACAAGGTCGTGCACGTCGACCAGTCGCCCATCGGCCGCACCCCGCGGTCCAACCCGGCGACCTACACCGGTGTCTTCGACCACATCCGCAGGCTGTTCGCCGAGACCACCGAGGCGAAGGTCCGCGGCTACCAGCCCGGCCGCTTCTCCTTCAACGTCAAGGGCGGCCGCTGCGAGAACTGCGCGGGCGACGGCACGATCAAGATCGAGATGAACTTCCTCCCGGACGTCTACGTCCCGTGCGAGGTCTGCCACGGCGCCCGGTACAACCGGGAGACGCTGGAGGTCCACTACAAGGGCAAGTCCATCGCCGAGGTCCTGAACATGCCCATCGAGGAGGCGATGAACTTCTTCGAGGCCGTCCCGGCGATCAACCGTCACCTCTCGACGCTGAACGACGTCGGTCTCGGCTACGTCCGCCTCGGCCAGTCCGCGACCACCCTCTCCGGTGGTGAGGCGCAGCGCGTGAAGCTCGCCAGCGAGCTGCAGAAGCGCTCCACGGGACGCACCGTCTACGTCCTCGACGAGCCGACCACCGGCCTGCACTTCGAGGACATCAGCAAGCTGCTCAAGGTGCTGTCCGGCCTGGTCGACAAGGGCAACACCGTCATCGTCATCGAGCACAACCTCGACGTCATCAAGACCGCCGACTGGGTCGTCGACATGGGTCCCGAGGGCGGCGCCGGCGGCGGACTCGTCGTCGCCGAGGGCACGCCCGAGGAGGTCGCCGGAGTTCCGGCCAGCCACACCGGCAAGTTCCTCCGCGAGATCCTCAACGCTGACCGGATCAGCGACGCGGCCCCGGTGAAGGCCCCGCGCAGGACGGCGGCGAAGAAGACGGTCGCGGCCAAGTCGACGGCGAAGAAGGCGGCGACCGCCAAGGCCGCGACGACCAGGAGCACGACGGCCAAGACCGCCGACAGCACGGCCGCGAAGAAGGCCACGCCCGCGAAGAAGACCACACGGGCACGCAAGGCCTGAGGTCGCCGGACGACGGAGAAGCCACGGCGCCCCGCAGGAGTCCCTGCGGGGCGCCGTTCGTCACAGGTCGCCGAACGCGTCTCCGAGTTCGGAGGCGTACGGCGGCTCCGCGCCCGCCCGGGAACACGTGACCGCGGCCGCCCGCGCCGCGAATCGCAGCAGCCTCGTCCACCCGTCGGCGCCCAGCCCCAGGAGCCCCTCGGGGGACAGGGCGTCCCGGGCGGCCAGACCGTGCAGCAGAGCCGCGTTCACGGTGTCGCCGGCACCGATGGTGTCCACGACCTCGACCTTCTCGCCCGGCACGGAATGCACCGCGCCGTCCGCGGTGTAGACGCTCAGCCCGTCACCGCCATGGGTGATCACCACCGCCGAAGGCCCCGCGGCCAGCCACTCGCGCGGGGTGCCGCCCAGCCACAGCGCGTCCTCCTCGGAGAGCTTCAGCAGCGACACCGACGGCAGCCAGCTCTTGAAGCGCGCGCGGTAGGCGTCCGCGTCCGGGATCAGTCCCGCCCGGATGTTCGGGTCGAGCGCGGTGAACACACCCTGTTCGGCGGCCGTTCGCATCAGCTCCTCGTAGGCGCTCGCACCGGGCTCCAGGACGAGCGAGCACGTCCCGAAGGACACGGCGCGTGTCCCGGCGGGGAGGGCCTCGGGCGCGGTGAAGAGCCGGTCGGCGGTGCCCTCGACGTAGAAGGAGTAGGCGGCCGAGCCGTTCCCGTCGATCGTGGCGACCGCGAGCGTCGTCGGCTCGGGGCCGCGCTGTACGGCCGACACGTCCACGCCGGCTTCCCGGAGCCCGTCGAGGAGGGCCTCGCCGAAGGCGTCCAGCGAGGTACGGGAGCAGAACGCCGTGGGGGAGCCGAGGCGGCCGAGGGCCACGGCGGTGTTGTACGGGCCGCCGCCGAGCGCCGGCTTCAGCCCGGCGAGGGCACCCGTGCCCTGCGGTACCAGATCGATCAGGGCCTCACCGGCGACGACGATCACGAGACGGTTCCTCTCTCGAACTGCACGGACTGCGGGTACTGCGCGGACCTGCCGCGCTCGGCGGACAGCTCCGCCTCACCGGACCGCTCTGACTCGGCGGACCGCTCCGCCTCACCGGACCTCTCGGGTTCCGGGCACCCGCACGAAGTCCGGTGGACGAAGGCGCAGGGCAGCCGCACGGTGCGGGCGGGCCGGTCCGGTGCGGCGAGGCGGTCCAGCAGGAGCCGTACCGCCTGGGTGCCGATCTCCCTGCCGGGCTGGGCGATCGCGGTGAGCCGTGGGGAGAAGAGATCGGCCCAGGGGAAGTCGTCGAAGCAGCACAGGGCGATGTCGTCGGGCACGGACAGACCGCGGTCGCGCAGGGCGCGCAGGGCACCGAGGGTCATCGCGTTGTTGGCCGTCACGAGTGCGGTGGGCGGGGCGGCGAGAGAGAGCAGGGCGGCCGTGGCCCGTTCGGCACCGGCCGACTCCGAGTCGCCGTGCACCAGGAGACGCTCGTCGTGGGGGAGGCCCGCGGCGGCGAGCCCCTCCCGGTAGCCGGCGATGCGTTCACGGGTGGTGCTGAGGCCGGGCAGCCCGGCGATCAGGGCGATGCGGCGGTGGCCGTGTCCGGCGAGGTGGGCGACGAGCCGTGCGGTCGGTTCGGCGCTCTCGGCACAGACCTGGTCGAAACGCAGGCCGCCGTCACCCGACGCCGGAGCCCCCTCGGGCGAAGCCGCGGCCGTCTCCACCAGCCGGTCGAGGAACACGGTCGGTACCTCATGGCGCGCGAGGTAGGCGACGAGTTCACGAGGGTCGGCCGAGGGAGCGACGATCATGCCGTCCACCCGCCGTTCGTGCAGCAGCTGGACGACCGTGCGCTCGTGCGCGGGATCGTCGTGCGGGTCGGCGATGAGCAGGCCGTGGCCCGCGTCCAGGGCGGCCGATTCCACGCCCTGGAGGATCTCCGTGAAGTACGGGTTCCTGATCGCCGAGACCGCGAGCCCGATCGACCGGGTGCGGGAGGTCACCAGGGAACGGGCCAGGGTGTTCGGTGTGTAGCCCAGCCGCTCGATCGCGTCCAGGACGGACTGCCGGGTGTGCGGCAGCACCGGCCGGGTGCCGTTGAGGACGTGCGAGACGGTCGCCACGGACACCCCGGCGCTCCGCGCGACATCGGCCATGGTCGGCACCGCGTCCTCCTCTCCGTACCACATGCTCCAGGCCGGAACGTACCTCATTCCCTGCCCGACGTAAACGCTTACGCAAGCGTTTAACTCAACGCCACCCCGACCCGCGGGCCAGCGGTCGCCCGGGAGTATCGTCGCCGTGCACCACCCCCTCACCAGCGGAGCCCCGTATGCCTGCCCGCCCTTCCCCGAGCCGTCGTACCGTCCTGCGAGGCGCTGCCCTCACACCTGTGGCCGGTCTCGGACTCGCCGCCTGTTCGACGGGGGCCGGGGCGGAAGGGGCGCCCGCCACACCGACGGCGCCCGTCGAACTCGGCCCGGGATCGGACGTCGCCAAGGGCGGCGCCGAGCTCTACCGGGATCACAACGTCGTGGTCAGCCGGGCCGAGGACGGCTCGCTGAAGGCGTACAGCACGATCTGCACGCACGCGCAGTGCCCGATCAACAAGCTGGAGGGGACGACGTTGATCTGCCCGTGCCACGGCAGCGAGTTCGACGCCAGGACCGGCAAGGTGCTGCGCTCCCCGGCCACGGAGCCGCTGCGGGAACTGTCGGTCAGGACCGCGAACGGCAAGATCGTCGCGGGCCCGCTCAGCTGAGGAAGCGCGCCCCGGCCGCGTCGAGGCAGCTGCCTGGCAACCCTCGTCGAGGGCTCACTCCCATTCCCAGCCGATGCCCACGATCCCCGTGCGCACCCGGGGCTCGACGAGGTGCACCGAGTGGTGGTGGCCGCTGAGGGCGAGTTCCTGGCGACCGCCGCGCGGAGCGGCGGCGGAATGCTGGGCGAAGCGATGGCAGCGCACCGGCAGCGCGCGTTCGTCGAAGCGCACCTGGAGGGCGTACTGGCCGCCGGCCGGCCCGAATCCGCGGACGTACTCGCGGCAGACGCCGGCCGTGCCGTCCTCGACGCAGTAGCGGAAGAGGAAGGTGTCCCCGGCCCGCAGCCGGGTGTCGAAGAGCAGTTCGGCCACGAGGACCCCGGCGTCGTGGTGGGCGCGCACGCGTCCTGTGCGGCAGTTCTCCAGGGCGTGCACCCGCATGCGCTCCGGCGCGCATCCCGGGTCACCTTGGTGGACGGCGACGAAACGGTCGATGCCGTCCTTGTGGGCGCGCACGATGTGCTGCGACTCGCGCCCCGACAGCTCGCGCCGCGGGCCGATGCGCACCCGCTCGTGGTGCCCGAGGGTGTGCAGGCCGCCGTCCGGCGGCAGGCGCAGCTCGGTCAGCATCCGGTCCAGGACGTCCGAGGCGGCGACCAGGGAGCGGTAGGAGCGGGCGGCGGGCCGTTCGCCACCGGTCCGTTCGTCGGTCTCGGCGAGCAGCCGTATCAGTGACTCCTCCGGCAGCTGGAGTATCTCCTCCAGGGCCCGCACGGCCCGCAGTGATTCCGGGCGCTGCGGCCGCCGGGCGCCCTGCTGCCAGTAACTCAGGCTGGTGACGCCGACCTTCACCCCGTGGCGCGACAGATGGTGCTGCACACGCTGCAGCGGCAGCCCGCGGGCGGCGATGGCGGCGCGCAACGCGACGTGGAAGGGCCCGCCCCGCAGGGCCGATTCCAGTTCCGCGCCGACGACGGCGGCGACGTCCGCGTGCTGTGTGGCGTGCGGCATGCAGGGGGCCTTTCTGTGAATGCTCGCTACGGCTGGTCGGGCCGGTTTCGTGCGAAGGTCGGGGCCACCCCGTCGGCGTCGGGGGCGTCTTCACATCCGTACGCCGTCGTTCACGGCCCCGAGTTCCCCCGCATTGAAGCGTGTTGACCAAGTCCCGACAACACCTGATGCCCGACGGCCGCGTACACCTGGCCGAGACACGATCGGTGGCCCCACGCCCGCGCGGCCGTGCCGTCGCAGCCCACCACCTGTCCGGCCGCCCGCGCGAGCGGTCCGCCCCGTGGCTTCCGGAGCGGATCCGCCCTGCCCGCGCGGGCCCGGGCATCGCAGTACGCCCCGATCTCATGATCGTCGGCGTGGGGACGCTCCGGAGCCGTCGGCGAGCGCCGCGTGGTGTGCCACCTGCCGAGCGTGCCGGGCTTCCCCGCGGCGCGCAGGCTCGGTAGACGTTGTCCACAGCCTCGCCGTACTGTCACCCCCCGCCAGTAGGGTGTGAGACATGGCCGACCCCTCCAGCTACCGCCCCAAGCCGGGACAGATCCCCGACTCCCCCGGGGTGTACAGGTTCCGTGACGAGCACCGCCGGGTGATCTACGTCGGAAAGGCGAAAAGCCTGCGTCAGCGCCTGGCGAACTATTTCCAGGACCTGACGAATCTGCACCCCCGCACCCGGACGATGGTCACCACCGCCGCGTCCGTCGAGTGGACCGTGGTGTCCACAGAGGTCGAGGCGCTGCAGCTGGAGTACTCCTGGATCAAGGAGTTCGACCCCCGGTTCAACGTCAAGTACCGCGACGACAAGAGCTACCCGTACCTCGCGGTGACGATGAACGAGGAGTTCCCGCGCGTGCAGGTGATGCGCGGTCACAAGAGGAAGGGAGTCCGGTACTTCGGCCCGTACGCGCACGCGTGGGCGATCCGCGACACCGTCGACCTCCTCCTGCGCGTCTTCCCCGTCCGCACCTGCTCTGCAGGCGTCTTCAAGAACGCCGCCCGCACCGGCCGCCCCTGCCTGCTCGGCTACATCGGCAAGTGCTCGGCACCCTGCGTGGGCCGCGTCGACCCCGAGGAGCACCGCGAACTCGCCGAGGAGTTCTGCGACTTCATGGCCGGCCGCACCGGCACCTACCTCCGCCGCCTGGAGAAGCGGATGACGGAGGCGGCCGAGGAGATGGAGTACGAGCGGGCCGCCCGCCTGCGCGACGACATCGAGGCCCTGCGGAAGGCCATGGAGAAGAACGCGGTCGTGCTGGCCGACGCGACCGACGCCGACCTGATCGCGGTCGCCGAGGACGAGCTGGAGGCGGCCGTCCAGATCTTCCACGTGCGCGGCGGACGCGTGCGCGGCCAGCGCGGCTGGGTCACCGACAAGGTCGAGGAGATCACCACTGGCGCCCTCGTCGAGCACGCGTTGCAGCAGCTCTACGGCGAGGAGAAGGGCGACTCCGTCCCCAAGGAGGTCCTCGTCCCCGCCCTGCCCGACCCGGTCGAACCCGTCCAGGAGTGGCTGGCCGACCGGCGCGGCTCGGGCGTCTCGCTGCGCATCCCGCAGCGCGGCGACAAGAAGGCCCTGATGGAGACCGTGCAGCGCAACGCGCAGCAGGCGCTCGTCCTGCACAAGACCAAGCGCGCCTCCGACCTCACCACGCGCTCGCGTGCCCTGGAGGAGATCGCCGAGGCACTCGACCTCGACAGCGCCCCCCTGCGCATCGAGTGCTACGACATCTCGCACCTCCAGGGCGACGACGTCGTCGCCTCCATGGTCGTCTTCGAGGACGGTCTGCAGCGCAAGAGCGAGTACCGCCGCTTCCAGATCAAGGGCTTCGAGGGCCAGGACGACGTCCGCTCCATGCACGAGGTGATCACCCGCCGCTTCCGCCGCTACCTCGCTGAGAAGGAGAAGACCGGCGAGTGGGTGGAGGACGGCCACGAGGACGGCCTCGCGGGTGAGGCGACGGCGGCCCTCCAGGCGGACGGGACGCAGGCAGGCTTCCAGGCTGACCTGGAGATGGACGGCCTGAAGAACGAGGACGGGCGGCCCAAGAAGTTCGCCTACCCGCCCCAGCTCGTCGTCGTCGACGGCGGACAGCCGCAGGTCGCGGCGGCGAAGAGGGCCCTGGACGAGCTCGGCATCGACGACGTCGCCGTCTGCGGTCTCGCCAAGCGGCTGGAAGAGGTCTGGCTTCCGGACGAGGACGACCCGGTGGTCCTGCCCCGTACCAGCGAAGGCCTCTACCTGCTCCAGCGCGTCCGCGACGAGGCGCACCGCTTCGCGATCACCTACCAGCGCACCAAGCGGGCCAAGCGCTTCCGCTCCAGCCCGCTGGACGACGTGCCCGGCCTCGGCGACACCCGCAAGCAGGCACTTCTGAAGCACTTCGGTTCGTTGAAGAGACTGCGATCCGCCACCATCGACCAGATCTGCGAGGTGCCCGGCATAGGCCGCAAGACGGCCGAGACGATCGCCGTGGCCCTCGCCCAGGCGGCTCCGGCCGCACCCGCCGTGAACACGGCCACCGGAGAGATCATGGAGGAGGAACCCGGCACCATGGGTTCCGGTGGGGATCCCGTGACGACGGGAGCCCCGGACGAACGACGGGGGCAGGAGACATGAATGTGAACAATCACGACGAGCAACACGACCAGACGGGCCAAGGCGGAGACGGAGCACAGGTGAGTACGGGCACGACCGGCGAGACGGGTGGGCTTCCCGAAGTCGCCATCCCCGAGCTGGTGATCATCTCCGGCATGTCCGGCGCCGGAAGGTCGACGGCCGCGAAGTGCCTGGAGGACCTCGGCTGGTTCGTCGTCGACAACCTTCCGCCCGCGCTGATCCCCACCATGGTGGAGCTCGGCGCCCGCTCGCAGGGCAACGTGGCCCGGATCGCGGTCGTCGTCGACGTACGCGGCCGGCGCTTCTTCGACAATCTGCGCGAGTCCCTGGCCGACCTGGAAACCCGGCACGTCACCCGCCGCATCGTCTTCCTGGAGTCCTCCGACGAGGCCCTGGTCCGCCGCTTCGAGTCGGTGCGCCGCCCGCACCCCCTCCAGGGCGACGGCCGCATCGTCGACGGCATCGCCGCCGAGCGCGAGCTGCTGCGCGAGCTGCGCGGCGACGCCGACCTGGTGATCGACACCTCCAGCCTGAACGTGCACGAGCTGCGCGCCAAGATGGACGCCCAGTTCGCCGGCGAGGAGGAGCCCGAGCTGCGGGCCACCGTGATGTCCTTCGGCTTCAAGTACGGCCTCCCGGTCGACGCAGACCTGGTCGCGGACATGCGCTTCCTGCCCAACCCGCACTGGGTCCCGGAGCTGCGCCCCTTCACCGGCCTCAACGAGGAGGTGGCGGCCTACGTCTTCAACCAGCCCGGCGCCAAGGAGTTCCTGGACCGCTACGCCGAGCTGCTGCGCCTCATCGCGGCCGGCTACCGCCGCGAGGGCAAGCGGTACGTGACCATCGCCATCGGGTGCACGGGCGGCAAGCACCGCTCGGTGGCCATGTCGGAGAAGCTCGCCGCGCGCCTCGCGGCCGAGGGCGTGGAGACGGTGGTCGTGCACCGGGACATGGGACGCGAATGACGGAACGCTCTGTGCGGCTGAGCAGGCTGCGCCGGATGGTGCCCGAGTCACGCGCGGGCCGGCCGGTCGAGGCCCGCGGAGCCCGGCCGCGCCGGCGCGGTGCACAGCCCAAGGTCGTCGCCCTCGGCGGCGGCATGGGCCTGTCCGCCTCGCTCGCCGCGCTGCGCCGGATCACCGGCGACCTCACCGCCGTCGTCACCGTGGCCGACGACGGCGGCTCCAGCGGGCGCCTGCGCGACGAGCTGGGCGTGCTGCCGCCCGGCGACCTGCGCAAGGCGCTGGCCGCGCTGTGCGGCGACGACGACTGGGGCCAGACCTGGGCCCGGGTCATCCAGCACCGCTTCCACTCCAAGGGCGACCTGCACGACCACGCGGTCGGCAACCTCCTGATCGTCGCCCTGTGGGAGCAGCTGGGGGACCACGTCCAGGCCCTCGACCTGGTCGGCAGGCTCCTCGGCGCGCACGGGCGCGTGCTGCCCATGTCCGCCGTACCGCTGGAGCTGCAGGCCCTGGTCAAGGGGCACGACCCGGACCGGCCCGAGGAGGTGGACACGGTCCGGGGACAGGCCACCGTCGCCCTCACACCCGGCGAGGTGCAGTCCGTGCACCTCGTGCCGCACGACCCGCCGGCCGTCCCCGAGGCCGTCGAGGCGGTCCTGGACGCGGACTGGGTGGTGCTCGGCCCCGGCTCCTGGTTCTCCTCGGTGATCCCGCACCTGCTCGTGCCGGAACTGCTGGACGCCCTCACCCAGACGAAGGCGCGCCGGGTACTCTCGCTGAACCTCGCCCCGCAGCCCGGAGAAACCGAGGGCTTCTCCCCGCAGCGTCATTTGGAGGTTTTGGGACGACACGCCCCTAAACTCGCCCTGGACGTGGTGCTGGCCGACGAGGCCGCCGTGCCCGACCGCGACGTGCTGACCGAGGCCGCCAAGCGGCTCGGGGCCGCGGTCGAGCTCGCCCCGGTGGCACGGAGAGACGGAACTCCGCGGCACGACCCGGAGCTGCTGGCCGCCGCGTACGACCGTATTTTTCGGATGCATGGAAGGATCGGCCCATGGCGATGACGGCAGCGGTGAAGGACGAGATCTCCCGGCTCCCCGTCACCCGGACCTGCTGCAGGAAGGCGGAGGTCTCCGCCATTCTGCGGTTCGCCGGCGGCCTCCACCTGGTGAGCGGGCGCATCGTGATCGAGGCGGAGCTGGACACCGCGATGGCGGCCCGACGCCTGAAGAGAGACATCCTGGAGATCTTCGGCCACTCCTCGGAGCTGATCGTGATGGCGCCCGGCGGACTGCGCCGCGGCTCGCGTTACGTCGTCCGGGTCGTCGCCGGCGGTGACCAGCTGGCGCGCCAGACCGGCCTGGTGGACGGGCGCGGCCGCCCGATCCGCGGTCTGCCCCCGCAGGTGGTCTCGGGGGCCACCTGCGACGCGGAGGCCGCCTGGCGCGGTGCGTTCCTGGCGCACGGCTCGCTCACCGAGCCCGGCCGCTCCTCCTCCCTGGAGGTGACCTGCCCGGGCCCCGAGGCGGCGCTCGCCCTGGTCGGCGCGGCCCGCCGGCTGTCGATCGCCGCGAAGGCCCGCGAGGTGCGGGGCGTGGACCGTGTCGTCGTCCGCGACGGCGACGCGATCGGCGCTCTGCTCACCCGCCTCGGCGCCCACGAGTCGGTGCTGGCCTGGGAGGAGCGCCGGATGCGCCGGGAGGTGCGGGCCACGGCGAACCGTCTCGCCAACTTCGACGACGCCAACCTCCGCCGCTCCGCCCGCGCGGCCGTCGCCGCCGGCGCCCGGGTCCAGCGCGCGCTGGAGATCCTCGGCGACGAGGTCCCCGAGCACCTCGCGGCCGCCGGGCGCCTGCGCATGGAGCACAAGCAGGCCTCCCTGGAGGAGCTGGGCGCGCTCGCCGACCCGCCGCTGACCAAGGACGCCGTGGCCGGCCGTATCCGCCGCCTGCTGGCGATGGCCGACAAGCGCGCCTCCGACCTCGGCATCCCGGGCACGGAGTCCAGCATCACCGAGGAGCTGGCGGACAACCTCGTCGGCTGACCCCCCGACACCGAGGTCGGCTGACCCTCCGACAACCTCTGGCTGCCGGCGTCCACTTGGGCGCCGGCACCGCCTTTTACTGTCTTTGTGTCGCCCTTGACTGGGTTGTGAACTGACATGAGCCTGGCAGCACTTCGTCACCGTGACGAAGGACTGCTAGGGGGGTACATGAGACCCAGAGCGAGATCGATCCTCGCTGTCGGCGCGCTTCTGCTCGGCGGAGCGAGCCTCGCACCCATCGCCCAGGCACAGAACGGGACCTCACAGGGTTCCGATCCCAACGAGGTCGACGTCTACCGCGCGGAGGTCAGCGCCCAGCAGGTACCCCTGCTGCTGGCCGCCGGGCAGGACGGCCAGGAACTCGGCGAGCAGGTCCCCGCGCAGGGGAAGGCCACCGTCGAGGTCTATCTCACCGGCCGGCAGGCCGGGAAACTGCGGAAGCAGGGCGTCCACCTCACCGAGCACACACTTTCGGCCAAGGCCGAGAAACGGGTGGACACCGCCGCGCAGGGTGTCTTCCGCCCGTACAGCGGCAGCGGGGGTCTCAAGGAGGAGATCGTCCGGACCGGGCAGCTCAACCCCGGCCTCACCAAGGTCGTCTCCATCGGAAAGACCGTCAACGGCCAGGACATCCTCGCGGTCAAACTGACCAAGGACGCGAAGAAGACCAAGGACGGCTCCAGGCCCTCCGTGCTCTACATGTCCAACCAGCACGCGCGCGAGTGGATCACGCCGGAGATGACCCGCCGGCTGATGCACTACTACCTGGACCACTACAAGACCGACAAGCGCGTCAAGCGGATCGTCGACAGCACCGAACTGTGGTTCGTGATCTCGGCCAACCCCGACGGCTACGACTACACCTTCAAGGACTCCGACACCCGCCTGTGGCGCAAGAACCTGCGGGACGTCAACGGCGACGGCGTCATCTCCACCGGCGACGGCGTCGACCTCAACCGCAACTTCGCCTACAAGTGGGGATACGACGACGAGGGTTCGTCCCCCAACCCCACCAGCGAGACCTACCGCGGCGCGAGCCCCGGATCCGAGCCCGAGACCAAGGCGCTGGACGCCTTCGAGAAGCGGATCGGGTTCTCGTACGGCATCAACTACCACTCCGCCGCCGAACTCCTCCTCTACGGCGTCGGCTGGCAGGTCGCCACCCCGACCCCGGACGACGTGGTCTACAAGGCCCTCGCCGGCACCCCGGACAACTCCGCTATCCCCGGCTACCGTCCGCAGGTCTCCTCGGAGCTGTACACCACCAACGGCGAGGCGGACGGCCACGCGGCCAACGTCAACGGCATGTCGATGTTCACCCCGGAGATGTCGACCTGCCAGACCGCGTCGAACCTCGACCCCACTGACCAGTGGAACGCGGCCGACTGCCAGTCCGTCTTCAACTTCCCGGACGACGAGAAGCTCATCCAGCAGGAGTTCGCGAAGAACATCCCGTTCGCGCTGTCGGTCGCCGAGACCGCCCGGCACCCCGACACGCCGTCCTCGTCGCTGGGCCTGAAGGCCGCCGACTTCACCCCGGCGAAGTTCACCACCTCGTACTCGCGCGGCGCCGACCAGGAGGTCTCGGTCGTCGTCCGCAAGGCGGTCCGCGACAAGGAACTCAACTACCGCGTCAACGGCGGCCGTACGAAGGACCGGCCGCTGAGGGCCTGGAAGGGCGGCGAGACCTACGGCGGCGACGACAACCTGCACTTCGACGAGTACCGCGCCAACGTCCGCGACGGCGACCCGGGCGACAAGGTCGAGGTGTGGTTCACCGGCCGGTCCAGGAGCGGCAAGAAGGTCTCCAGTCAGCACTTCACCTACACCGTCGCCCAGCGGGCCAAGGCCGACACGCTCGTCGTGGCCGAGGAGGGCGCGGCGGCCACGCAGGCGCAGACCTACGTGGACGCGCTGAAGGCGAACGGACGCAAGGCGGTCGTCTGGGACGTCGCCACCCAGGGCGCGCCCGACGCGCTCGGCGTGCTGAAGCACTTCAGGACCGTCGTGCACTACACGGGTGCGAGCACCCCCGGCAACGCCACCCAGCTGCAACTGCGGGCCTACCTCAACGAGGGCGGCAAGCTGATCGAGGCGGGGGAGCAGGCCGGCGGCAGCGTCGACCTCGGCGGCGGCACCCTGTCCAACGACTTCAGCCAGTACTACCTGGGCGCCTACTCGCGTACGTCGACCCCGGGCGCCACCGGCTTCACCGGCTCCGGTGAACTCGCCGGCTTCAGCGGGGCGCTCGGCGCGGCCCCCGGCAACCCGCTCGACAAGGCGGGCACCTACGCCGTCACCTCCGACTCGCTGCCCGCGGACAGGTACCCGCAGTTCGCGAGCGCCGGGGCCGGCCAGTTCGCGGGGACCGTCAACCCGTACGGGCCGTACTCGGGTTCGTACATGGCGGCGGCCGTCCACACCGACGACTCCTACAAGCGCCTCACCCGCACCATCGACCTCACCGGTGTCGCGGCGGCCGACAAGCCGACCCTGCGCAGCCAGTTGCTGTGGGACACCGAACCGGGCTACGACCACGTCATCGTCGAGGCCCACACCACCGGCGCCGACGACTGGACCACCCTCCCGGAGGCGGGCGGCGCGACCACCACGGCCGTACCCGCGGAGTGCGAGGCGGGCTTCCTGGTCAACGAGCACCCGTGGCTCAAGCACTACCTGACCGTCGCCTCCTCCGGCTGCACCGCGACCGGCAGCAGCGGCTCCTGGAACAGCCTCACCGGCTCCTCCAGCGGCTGGCAGCAGGTCGGCTACGACCTGAGCCCCTACGCCGGCAAGTCCGTCGAGGTCTCGATCAGTTACGTCACCGACCCCGGCACCGGCGGCCGCGGCGTGCTCGCCGACGACACCTCGCTCGTCCTCGGTGGCACGGCCACCCAGGCCGAGGGCTTCGAGACCTCGCTCGGTGCCTGGAGCGTGTCCGGGCCGCCCGCGGGCAGCCCGGCGGTCCTGAAGGACTGGACGCGCACCGGGGCGCTCTTCCGGACCTACGGCGCCGTCACCACCGACCGCACCGTGCTGTTGGGCTTCGGCCTGGAGCACGTCACCGCGGCGGCGGACCGCACCGCCCTCCTCAAGAAGGCACTCGCGGCCCTGGAAGGGTGAACTGCCTGGTCAACGATGACTAGGTCACCGTAGTCAAAAAGAGTGATCGGAATTTCGGGCCGGGCGGTCCGTACCCCTACTGGCGGGTACGGACCGCCTGCCCATGTATGGGGCGTCTCGATGTCACTCCGGGGGCCTCAGGGAGGTAGGGTCGGGGGTGGTCGGGGACATCCCAAACAGAGCTCGCCGGCACCGCATGGCCGGCGTACCAACGAGGAGATCGGTTCGTGACGATCCGCGTAGGCATCAACGGCTTCGGTCGTATCGGTCGCAACTACTTCCGCGCGCTGCTGGAGCAGGGTGCTGACATCGAGATCGTGGCTGTCAACGACCTGGGTGACACCGCGACCACCGCCCATCTGCTGAAGTACGACACCATCCTGGGCCGCCTCAAGGCCGAGGTCTCGCACACCGCCGACACCATCACCGTCGACGGCAAGACCATCAAGGTCCTGTCCGAGCGCAACCCCGCCGACATCCCGTGGGGCGAGCTGGGCGTCGACATCGTCATCGAGTCGACCGGCATCTTCACGAAGAAGGCCGACGCCGAGAAGCACATCGCCGGCGGCGCGAAGAAGGTCCTCATCTCGGCCCCGGCCAAGGACGAGGACATCACCATCGTGATGGGCGTCAACCAGGACAAGTACGACCCGGCGAACCACCACGTCATCTCCAACGCCTCCTGCACCACCAACTGTGTGGCGCCGATGGCGAAGGTCCTCGACGAGAACTTCGGCATCGTCAAGGGTCTGATGACGACGGTGCACGCGTACACGAACGACCAGCGCATCCTTGACTTCCCGCACAAGGACCTGCGCCGCGCCCGTGCCGCCGCCGAGAACATCATCCCGACCACGACCGGTGCCGCGAAGGCCACCGCCCTGGTCCTGCCGCAGCTCAAGGGCAAGCTGGACGGCATCGCGATGCGCGTCCCGGTCCCGACCGGCTCGGCCACCGACCTCGTCGTGGAGCTGTCGCGCGAGGTCACCAAGGACGAGGTCAACGCCGCCTTCAAGAAGGCCTCCGAGGGCGAACTGCAGGGCTACCTGTCCTACACGGAGGACGAGATCGTCTCCTCCGACATCGTCAGCGACCCGGCGTCCTGCACCTTCGACTCCTCCCTGACCATGGTCCAGGAGGGCACGACGGTGAAGATCCTCGGCTGGTACGACAACGAGTGGGGCTACTCCAACCGCCTCGTCGACCTCACGGTCTTCGTCGGCAACCAGCTCTGATCGCCGCAGCAGGCAGCACCTCGGTGTGAGTGCAGGGCTCGGGCAGCGCACGGCCGCGCTGTCCGAGCCCTGTGTCGCGTGGCTGGGGCCCGACCGGCCCTCGCGCCCGCCTCGCACAGGTAGCAGCCTCACGGACAAGAGCAGCCCACTCGGACCTCCGAGCCTCCCGAGCCCTTTCTAGGAGCCCCTTCATGAAGACGATCGACGAACTTCTCGCCGAAGGCGTGGACGGCAAGCGGGTCTTCGTCCGCGCCGACCTCAACGTGCCGCTCGCCGACGGCCTCATCACCGACGACGGTCGCATCCGCGCCGTACTGCCCACCGTCAAGGCCCTCGCCGAGGCGGGCGCCAAGGTGGTCGTCGCCTCGCACCTGGGCCGCCCCAAGGGCGCCCCGGACCCCGCCTTCTCCCTGCTGGCCGCCGCCGAGCGGCTCGGTGAACTCCTCGGCGCCCCCGTGGCGTTCGCCCAGGACACCGTCGGCCCCGCCGCCCACGACGCGGTGAACGGCCTGCAGCCCGGCCAGGTCGCGGTGATCGAGAACCTCCGCTTCAACGCCGGTGAGACCTCCAAGGACGACACCGAGCGCGGCGAGTTCGCCGACCGCCTCGCCGCCCTGGCGGACGTCTACGTCGGCGACGGCTTCGGCGCGGTGCACCGCAAGCACGCCTCGGTCTACGACCTCCCGGCCCGCCTGCCGCACTACGCCGGCTACCTCATCGCCAACGAGGTCGGCGTCCTGAAGAAGCTCACCGACGAGGTCCGGCGGCCGTACGTCGTCGCGCTCGGCGGTGCCAAGGTCTCCGACAAGCTGGCCGTCATCGACCAGCTCCTCGGCAAGGCCGACCGCCTCCTCATCGGCGGCGGCATGGCCTACACCTTCCTCAAGGCCCAGGGCCACGAGGTCGGCAAGTCCCTCCTGCAGGAGGACCAGATCCCGGCCGTCAAGGAGTACATCGAGCGCGCCGAGAAGACCGGCGTCGAACTGGTCCTGCCGGTCGACGCGCTGGTCGCCACCGAGTTCCCGGACCTGAAGACCAAGGCCCCGGCCAACCCCACGACCGTCGCCGCGGACGCCATCCCGGCCGACCAGGAGGGCCTGGACATCGGTCCGGAGACCCGCAAGCTGTACGCCTCGAAGCTCGCCGACGCCGCCACCGTCTTCTGGAACGGCCCCATGGGCGTCTTCGAGCACCCCGACTACGCCGAGGGCACCAAGGCGGTCGCCCAGGCCCTCATCGACTCCCCGGCCTTCACGGTCGTCGGCGGCGGCGACTCCGCCGCGGCCGTGCGCCTCCTGGGCTTCGACGAGACCGCATTCGGCCACATCTCGACCGGTGGCGGCGCCTCCCTCGAATACCTCGAGGGCAAGACGCTCCCCGGCCTCGCCGCACTGGAGGACTGACCAAGCATGAGCACGCGCATGCCGCTGATGGCGGGCAACTGGAAGATGAACCTCAACCACCTCGAGGCCATCGCGCACGTCCAGAAGCTCGCCTTCGCCCTCGCGGACAAGGACTACGAGGCCGTCGAGGTCGCCGTCCTGCCGCCCTTCACCGACCTGCGCTCCGTGCAGACCCTGGTCGACGGCGACAAGCTCAAGATCAAGTACGGCGCCCAGGACGTCTCGGCCCATGACTCCGGCGCCTACACCGGCGAGATCTCCGGCGCCATGCTGGCCAAGCTGAAGTGCACGTACGTGGCCGTCGGCCACTCCGAGCGCCGTCAGTACCACGCCGAGACCGA
Source organism: Streptomyces sp. NPDC085900 (assembly GCF_044540925.1). Classification (NCBI taxonomy): domain Bacteria; kingdom Bacillati; phylum Actinomycetota; class Actinomycetes; order Kitasatosporales; family Streptomycetaceae; genus Streptomyces; species Streptomyces sp. NPDC085900. The sequence continues at coordinate 35,310 of NZ_JBITSP010000014.1, forward strand.
CGAGATCGTCAACGCCAAGGTCAAGGCCGCCTACAAGCACGGTCTGACCCCGATCCTGTGCGTCGGCGAGGAGCTGGACGTCCGCGAGGCGGGCAACCACGTCACCCACACCCTCACCCAGGTCGAGGGCGGTCTGAAGGACCTCCCGGCCGAGCAGGCCGAGACGATCGTGATCGCGTACGAGCCCGTCTGGGCCATCGGCACCGGCAAGGTCTGCGGCGCCGAGGACGCCCAGGAGGTCTGCGCGGCCATCCGCGGCAAGATCGCCGAGCTGTACACGCAGGAGCTGGCCGACAAGGTCCGCATCCAGTACGGCGGCTCGGTCAAGGCCGGCAACGTCGCCGAGATCATGGCCCAGGCCGACATCGACGGCGCCCTGGTGGGCGGCGCGTCCCTGGATGCCGACGAGTTCGTCAAGATCGTGCGCTTCCGCGACCAGTGAGTATGCGCTAGGCCCGATCCGTCGTACCCTTGCGGGGTCCAGCACTGTGCCGGACCCCGCGTCGTCCATCCGAATCCGAGGAAGTTGGTCCAGCCGTGGTTTTGGGGTTCTCGATCGCCCTGATCGTCTTCAGCCTGCTGCTGATGCTGCTGGTGCTGATGCACAAGGGGAAGGGCGGCGGCCTCTCCGACATGTTCGGTGGCGGCATGCAGTCGTCCGTCGGCGGCTCCTCGGTCGCCGAGCGCAACCTCGACCGCATCACCCTGGTGATCGGTCTGCTGTGGTTCGCGTGCATTGTCGTACTCGGCCTCATCATGAAGACGTCCTGACTTCGAACAGCTGAGCGACAACACGCACACAGCACCTCCATTCCGCACGTAAGGCCCCATGTTCGGTACGCGCAGCTGAGCGCGGCCTATCATGGGGCTTGCGTCTAGGTGTGGGGGCTGTAACTCCAACCACTGGACGTGCGTTGGGCCTTACGTAGACTGAGGCGCTCGCAACGAAGCGAAACGCCGACTCGCTTCGCGGCACCATCACGCAGGGAGTTACGACCGTGGCAAGTGGCAACGCGATCCGAGGAAGTCGGGTCGGGGCGGGGCCGATGGGCGAGGCCGAGCGCGGCGAGTCCGCGCCGCGTCTGCGCATCTCCTTCTGGTGCTCCAACGGGCACGAGACGCAGCCCAGCTTCGCCAGCGACGCGCAGGTTCCCGAGACCTGGGACTGCCCGCGCTGCGGCTTTCCCGCCGGACAGGACCGGGACAACCCGCCGGACCCGCCGCGCACCGAGCCCTACAAGACGCACCTCGCGTACGTCCGGGAGCGGCGCAGCGACGCGGACGGCGAGGCCATCCTCGCCGAGGCGCTCGCCAAACTGCGGGGCGAGATCTAGGAATTGAAGCCGGCCGGGCACCGATAGGGCGCCTGGCCGGAGCTGTTTCCCACCGGCTGCCCTCCTGCCTCCACGGCGGCTGTGCACCGGCTGCCCTCCTGCCTCTACGGCCTCTGTGCACCGGCCGCCCGCCCGCTCCGCATCGATTGTCAGTGGCACCCTCTACGGTTTGTGCATCGTCTCGATACGGACGAATCGCAAGGGGGAGCTGTGGCGACGGTCGAGTCCGCGGGGGTGCGCGCGCCGGCGTGGCGCGGGGGGTTCGGGCGGTTGTGGAGCGCCGCCGTGCTCTCCAGCTTCGGGGACGCTCTGCGCAATGCGGCGCTGCCCCTGCTCGCCGTGCGGCTCACGGACCGGCCGCTGCTGGTCGCGACGGTGACCGCCTGCGGCTATCTGCCCTGGCTCGCCTTCGGGCTGCTCGGCGGTGCGGTGGCCGACCGGGTGGACCAGCGGCGGGCGATGTGGACGGTGGACGCGTTACGAGGACTGCTGGTCGCGTCCTTCGCGGTCGCCGTCGCCCTCGGACACGCCTCCATCGGGCTGCTGATCGCCCTGGCGTTCACCCTGACCACGCTCCAGACCCTGTTCGACAACGCCTCCACGGCCCTGCTGCCCGTCCTGGTGGACCGCGAGGTCCTCGGCAGCGCGAACGCCCGGCTGCTGACGGGGCAGCGCATCGCCGGCGGACTGCTGGGCGCACCGGCCGTCCCCCTGCTGCTGGCGGCCGGGGCCGCCGCGCCGTTCGCGGTCGACGCGGCGACCTTCCTGGTGGCCGCAGCCCTGGTCGCCTCGCTGCGGACCGCCGTTCCGCGGCGCAGGGCGGCGGTGGCGGGCAGCACCCTGCGCCGGGAGATCGCGCAGGGACTGCGCACCCTGGCCCGGGACCGCGCCCTGCGCGGACTGTGTGCCGCCACGGCCCTGTGCAACATCGGCATGGGCGCCCAGCTCGCCACCCTGGTGGTCCTCGTGACCGGCTGGCTGCACGGCGGCACCGTCGGATACGCCGCGGCCGGCACCGCGGCCACCCTGGGCAGCCTGGTCGGGGGAGTGGTGAACCGCCGGTTCGTCGCCCGTGTCGGCCGGCTGCGGGCGGTGCTGACCGCCGGCACCGCGCAGACCGCGGCCCTCGTCGTCATGGGCAGCGTGCGCAGCCTGCCCGTCCTGGTCGCGGCGATCGCGGGCTTCGGGCTGATGGGCATGGTGTGGAACGTCAACACCACGACCCTGATGCAGGAGCGCAGTCCCGCCGGCATGCTCGGCCGGATCAGCTCCGCCTTCCGCACCCTGTCCTACGCCGGGGTCCCGCTGGGCGCCCTCCTCGGCGGTGCCGTCGCCACCGCCTGGGGCCTCAACACCCCGCCCCTGCTGACGGCGGCCTTCTTCGTCCTCGCCGTCATCGCGCTGATACCCGCGCTCAAGGTGAACGTACCTGTTGTTGCGCCGCACGACGACGCCACGACGGCTCACGCGCCGCGCTGATCAACTAGGTTGGAACAGCTGGGACAGGCACGAAAGAAGGCTGAAGTCGCACATGAACGCAGACGGCCGTACCAGGCTCGACCAGATGCCCGAGTGGACCGCGCTGGCCAAGCACCGCGAGGAACTCTCCGGCACCCATCTGCGGGAGCTGTTCGCCGCCGACCCGGGCCGCGGCAGTGGGTACACGCTGCAGGTGGGAGACCTGTACGTCGACTACTCCAAGCATCTGGTCACCGACGAGACCCTCCGGCTGCTGCGTGAACTCGCCGCCGCCACCGACGTGTTCGGGCTGCGCGACGCCATGTTCCGCGGCGAGAAGATCAACACGACGGAGGACCGCGCGGTCCTGCACACCGCCCTGCGCGCGGCACCCGACGCGGTGATCGAGGTCGACGGCGAGAACGTGGTCCCGCGCGTGCACGCCGTCCTCGACAAGATGGCCGGCTTCGCCGACCGCGTCCGCTCCGGCGCCTGGACCGGCCACACCGGCAAGCGCATCAAGAACGTGGTCAACGTCGGCATCGGCGGCTCGGACCTCGGCCCCGCGATGGCCTACGAGGTGCTGCGCGCCTACACGGACCGCGACCTCACGGTCCGCTTCGTGTCGAACGTCGACGGCGCCGACCTGCACGAGGCCACCCGTGACCTGGACGCCGCGGAGACGCTGTTCGTGATCGCCTCCAAGACCTTCACCACCATCGAGACGATCACCAACGCGACCTCGGCGCGCGAGTGGCTGCTCGGTGAGTTGAAGGCCGGTCAGGAGGCGGTCGCCAAGCACTTCGTGGCCCTGTCGACGAACGCCGAGAAGGTCGCCGACTTCGGCATCGACACGGCGAACATGTTCGAGTTCTGGGACTGGGTCGGCGGCCGCTACTCCTTCGACTCCGCCATCGGCCTGTCGCTGATGATCGCCGTCGGCCCGGACCGCTTCCGGGAGATGCTCGACGGGTTCCGGCTGGTCGACGAGCACTTCCGCACCGCGCCCGCCGAGGCCAACGTGCCGCTGCTGCTCGGGCTGCTGGGCATCTGGTACGGCAACTTCCACGATGCCCAGTCCCATGCGGTGCTGCCGTACAGCCACTACCTCTCCAAGTTCACGGCGTATCTGCAGCAGCTGGACATGGAGTCCAACGGCAAGTACGTGGACCGGGACGGGCAGGAGGTCGACTGGCAGACCGGGCCGGTGGTGTGGGGCACGCCGGGCACCAACGGGCAGCACGCCTACTACCAGTTGATCCACCAGGGCACGAAGCTGATCCCCGCGGACTTCATCGGGTTCGCCGAGCCGGTCGCGGAGCTGAGCGACGGGCTGAAGGCGCAGCACGACCTGCTGATGGCCAACTTCTTCGCGCAGACGCAGGCGCTGGCCTTCGGCAAGACGCCGGACGAGGTGCGGGCCGAGGGCGTGCCGGAGAAGCTGGTGCCGCACAAGACGTTCAAGGGCAACCACCCGACGACCACGATCCTCGCGCGCGAGCTGACGCCGTCCGTGCTGGGGCAGCTGGTCGCCCTGTACGAGCACAAGGTGTTCGTCCAGGGTGCCGTGTGGAACATCGACTCCTTCGACCAGTGGGGCGTGGAGCTGGGCAAGGTGCTGGCCAAGCGGGTCGAGCCCGCGCTGACGGAGGGCGCGGACGTGCCGGGTCTGGACGCCTCCAGCAAGGCGCTCGTGGCCAAGTACCGGGAGCTGCGCGGGCGCGGCTGACCGCCTCGGTGCCTGGAGCGGGCGGTGCGTGATCGCCCGCTCAGGCACCGCGGCCGAGCCACAAGGTCGCCGCGCTCAGGCCATCCCGCTCAGGCACCGAGGCCGAGCCACAAGACCACCCCGCTCAGGCCACCGCGCTCAGCGTGTCCGCCAGGCGTCGTCGTGCCGCTCGGGCCGCCGGGAGGGCGGCGAGTCCCGTCGCGCCCAGCACCGCCGCCGCCCCGAGCAGCACCAGCAGCGCCGGTGACGGAGCCTGGGCGATGCCCGAGCCGATGCCGCTCGAACTGCCCTGGGCGTTGATCAGCCAGTGCGCGAGGGGTGTGCCCAGGGCGGTGCCGACGAGGGCGGCGGCCAGGGCCGTGCAGCCGCTGGCGGTGACGGTGATCGCGGTGATCTGGCGGGGGGAGAGGCCGATGGCCTTGAGCGCGAGGAGATCGCGTTCGCCCTCGCGGACGGTGCCGCCGATCGCGGTGAGCAGTTCGATCAGGCCGATCAGGGCGAGGACGGCGATCAGGCCGGCCACGACTCCGCGCAGCGGTGAGAGCCCGTCGGCCGGGTTGGTCACGGCGTGCACGTCCAGCCGTCCGTGCCCGGCGGCGGTCAGGCGGGCCGCGACCGCGTGGGGGTCGGCGCCGGGGCGCAGCCGTACCTGGTAGAGGGTCGGGGTCAGGCGGGGGTCGTTCTGGCGGAGGGTGTCGAGCGAGGTGGAGACGACCCGGCCGGCGTTCTCCGGTTCGATGCTGCGGCCGACGATGTGCAGGATCTGCGGCTGGTCGCCGACGGTCAGGCGGACCCAGTCGCCGATCCGGACGTCCAGCAGGTCGAGCAGGCCCTGCCCGGCCACCGCCTCGTCGTCCCCGCGCGCGGGGCGGCCCTCGGCGAGTGCGTACGGGTAGGGGTCCTGGCGGGTGCCGAGGCCGCGCAGGGCGATGGTGGCGGTCTGGCCGGGGACCAGGGCGGCCACCTCCAGGCCGGGGTAGGCGGCGGCGACCTGCGGGTCACGGTCCAGCAGGGCACGGGTGCCGCGCTCGCTCAGGCCGTCGTTCGCGTGGACGGTGAGGGCGGCCGGCAGACCGATCCGCTCCGGGCTGCTGTGGAAGCGGTCGATGGTGGTCCAGGCGGACATCGCGACGACGATCAGCAGCAGGGGCAGCGCCAGCCGGGCCACGGTGGTCACCGACCGCAGCCGACGGCTGACGACCGTGTGCCAGCCCAGCACCAGTGCGGGCGACAGCCGGGTGCCGAGCGCGCGCCGGGAGAGTCCGGAGAGCTGCCCGCCCGGCAGGGACACGGCACGCGCGCCCGGCACGGCTCGTACTCCGCCCGGGACACGCTCTCCCCGAGCCGCGACGGGCCGTACCCCCGGCACCGGCGGCACCCGCCCCGCACGCCAGGCCGCCAGGCCCGTCGTCGCGCCGATGAACAGCACCGCGCCCACCGGGACCGCGAACAGCGCCGCCGTGTACCCGGGCAGCCCCTGCCAGACGGCGACCGCGTCCCCGAGGCCGCCCGGGAAGCGGCTGCCCAGTGTCTCCGTCAGCGCTGCCGCGGCCACCGCGCCGAGCAGCGCGTAGGCGAGGTGCTGCGAGAGAAAGACCCGTACGACCTGGCCCGGTGTGAAGCCGATCGCCTTCAGGACCGAGATGTCCCGCAGGTGGCCGCGGATACGGGTGGCGATCGCGCCGTGGACCGCCAGGCCGGCGGCGATCAGCGCGCCCAGCCCGAACAGGCCCAGCACCTGCCCCAGCAGCCGGTAGTCGCCCTGGGCCTCGGCGCGCGCCTGCTGCCAGGTGGAGACCTCGCCCACGGCTCCCGCGCCGAGGACGGTGACGGCGCGCTGGACGACGTAGTCGGTGTCCGCGGGGTCGGTCAGGCGCAGGCCGATGACCCGGCCGGTCGGGTGGGGTACGGCGGACGGCAGGGCCCAGACCAGGCCCGGCCGCTCACCCGCGTGATAGCGCGGCTCGGCCGCGTCGGCCACGCCGAGGACGGTCACCGTCCGCCCGGTGCCCGGCAGGGTGAGCGAGTCGCCCGGTTCGGCGAGCAGGGTGCGGGCCAGGCTGCTCTCCAGAACCACACCGTCCGGGGTCCGGGTGTTCAGCCAGCGGCCGGAGGTGATCAGGGGCCGGCCGACGGTGGGCCGGTCGGGTGTCGCGCGCAGTTCGACGGCGGCCCGGGTGCCGCGGGAGGCGAGGGTGGCGGAGGCGGTGGAGTAGGGGCCGGCGACGGAGTCGACGCCGTCCAGCCCCGTGAGCCGCCCCACCTTGGCGGACTCGCTGGTGTGGATCCAGACGTGCGCGCCGCGCGACTCGGCGAACACCCGCTGCCAGGGGTTGGTGGCGTAGCCGAACAGGGCGGTGGCCAGCAGCAGCGAGACGACGATCCCGGCGGTGGCCAGGACCAGGAACAGCGCCTCGCCGCGGTGCGTGCGCAGATCGGAGTGCGCCCAGCGCAGGGTGGCTCGCATGCGGATCAGTGCCTCCCGGGAGCGTCGTGCGTCCGCATGTCAGTCCCTGAGCTCCAGTACCCCGGATATGCCGCTCTTGCGGGACTTCGGGGCGGCGTCCAGTTCCGCGTCGTCGGCTATGCGGCCGTCGAAGAAGGAGATCACCCGGTCCGCGGCGCTGGCCAGCCGCGCGTCATGGGTGACCAGCACGATCGTCTGGCCGCGCCCGTGGAAGCGGGACAGCAGCCGCATCACCTCGCGGGTGCCCTTGCTGTCGAGGCTGCCGGCGGGTTCGTCGGCGAGCAGCAGGGGAGGGTGGTTGACCAGGGCGCGGGCCAGCGCGACCCGCTGCTGCTCACCGCCGGACAGCTCGCCCGGCAGGCTGCGCTCCTTGCCGTCGAGGCCGAGCTCGGCCAGCAGTTCCTCCCGCTCGGCCCGCGCCCGCTTCGGCGACACCCCGGCGAGCAGTGCGGGCAGCTCCACGTTGTCGGCGACGGACAGGTTCGAGACCAGGTTGAAGAACTGGAAGACGATCCCGATCCGCTTGCGGCGCTCCACCGCCCAGCGCGCCTCGCTCCAGGCGTCCGCGCACTCGCCGTCCAGCCATATACGCCCGCCGTCGGGCCGTTGCAGGCCGCCCAGCAGATGCAGCAGTGTCGACTTCCCGGCACCGGACGGGCCGGTGACGGCCACGAACTCGCCGGGGCGTACGCACAGGTCGACCCCGCGCACCGCGTGCGCCGGGGCGCCCTCGCCGTAGTGCGTCTTGACCAGGCTCTCGGCGCGCAGCACGGGAGCGGGACCGTCGTTCACTCCAGCTCCTCCAGCTCTTCCTGGCACCGCTCGAGCCAGTCGAGGTCGGCCTGCAGGTGCAGCATCGCGCCCTCGATCAGCAGCTGGGCGATGCGGTTGTCCCGGTCTTCCGCGGCCGCCAGTTTCGACAGCTGCCGCATGGTGTTCAGATACTGGCGCCGCTGCTTGTTGATCAGCGCGATCCGGTCGGCGAGGCCGGTCTGCGGAGCGAGTGCCAGCTTCATGAAGAACTCGTCCCGCACCCGCGGCTCGTCCTCGGGATCCTCGAACCAGACGCGCAGCGCCTGCCGCCCGGCTTCGGTGAGGTGGTAGACCTTTTTGTTGGGCCGGCTCGACTGCTCGACGTCCTCGCCCTCGATCAGGCCTTGCTTCTCGAGGCGGCCGAGGGTTACGTAGATCTGGCCGACGTTCGGCTGAGGGTACGCGGAGCCCAGCGTCTGCTCAAGGTGCTGCTTGAGCTCGTAGCCGTGGGCGGGGCCGCGCGCCAGGAGAGCCAGGAGGGGCAGGCGCACGTGTGCAGTCCTCCTGTCGGGTCAATGTGCTCCAGGCCCTAGTATCGCCCATACCTAACAGGTATACATGGCCTCTGACTCCGGGCGAAGACGCCCGGCGCCGGGTGTGCAAGGAGGAACCTATGCGGTGGATGCGTGCCGCGGGTAGGGGCCTCCTCGTTCTCGTCGTGGTCATGGCCGGTTACGTGGCCGCGGGAGCCCGGGACGACACGGGTCCGGCCGACGGTCGCGGCCCCCTGACCCTGGCCACCGCGGGCGACCTGACGGGCTATCTCCGCCCCCTCCTCCAGGGCTGGAACCGCGCCCACCCCGGCGAGCGGGTCAGGCTCGTGGAACTCCCGGACTCCGCCGACGAGACCCACGCGCAGATGGTCACCGACCTGCGCGGCGGCGACCGCAGCCGGTTCGACGTCCTCAACATCGACGTCAACTGGACCTCGGAGTTCGCGGCCGCGGGCTGGATACGCCCGCTGCCCCGCGACCGCTTCCCGCTCGACGCCTTCCTCAGGCCCGTCAAGAGCACGGCGACCTACGACGGCCGCCTGTACGCCGTCCCGTACGTCACCAACGCCGGCCTGCTCCTCTACCGCAAGGACATCCTCGCCAAGGAGGGCGTCCCGCCCCCGCGCACCTGGGCCGAACTGGAGCACGACGCGAAGACCATCGCGCCCAAGTACGGGCTCGACGGCTACGCGGGCCAGTTCCTGCCGTACGAGGGCCTGACCGTCAACGCGGCCGAGGCCGTCTACTCGGCGCACGGCACGATCCTCGGCGACGAGGGCGCGCGGGTCACCGTGAACTCGGCGGCGGCCAGGGAGGGGATCGGCTTCCTCGCGCGCGGGGTCCGCGAGGGCTGGATCCCGAAGGTCGCGCTGACGTACAAGGAGGAGGAGTCCAAGCAGGCCTTCAAGAGCGGCAGGCTGCTCTTCCTGCGCAACTGGCCCTATGCCTATGTCCTCGCCTCGGCCAAGGGCTCCCCGGTCGCCGGGAAGATAGGCGCCGTGCCACTGCCCGGCCCGGACGGCCCCGGGACGAGCGTCCTCGGCGGCTCCAACCTGGCCGTCAACACCCACGCCCGGCACCCCGACTCGGCCGCGCGCCTGATCGCCTACCTCACGAGCGAGCCCGTGCAGCGCCAGGTCCTCACCCGCGGCGCGCTGCCGCCCGTACGGGCCGCGCTGTACGAGGACCCCGAGCTGATCCGGCGCTTCCCCTACCTCCCCACCCTGCGCAAGAGCGTGCTGTCCGCCATGCCGCGCCCCAAGAGCCCGCGCTACGACCAGGTCAGCCTGGTGGTGCAGGCCGTCGTGCAGGACGCCCTGACGGGCCACCAGACGCCCGCGGCGGCGGTGCGCCGCCTGGCGCGGGAACTGGCCGCGATCCCCGGCCGGTAGTTACCTGTTAGGTAACGCGCACATCTCATCTCTCCTCGCTCTGTCCTAGTTGGTCCGTATTTCGCAGGCCAACTCGGCGGTAGCTTCTGTTCTCATCGTTGACACCCGCGCGAAGCCCCTACATAACATGCATGCATGTTGAGTAAGTACCGCTGGTGGCGGGACGCGGTGATCTATCAGGTGTACGTCCGCAGCTTCCTGGACAGCACCGGCGACGGCGTCGGCGATCTCGCCGGAGTCAGGGCGGGGCTGCCGTACCTGAAGAAGCTGGGCGTCGACGGGATCTGGCTGAGCCCCTTCTACCCGTCCCCGCAGCACGACCACGGCTACGACGTGGCCGACTACTGCGACGTCGACCCGCTCTTCGGCGACCTCGCCGAGTTCGACCTGCTGATGGCGGACGCCCGGCGGCTCGGCATCAAGGTGCTGCTCGACATCGTCCCCAACCACTGCTCCAGCGAGCACCCGTGGTTCCGCCAGGCGCTGGCGGCCGAGCCCGGCAGTGCGGCCCGCGCCCGCTTCCACTTCGCCGACGGCCGCGGCCCCGAGGGCGCCGAGCCGCCCAACAACTGGCACTCCATGTTCGGCGGCCCGGCCTGGACCAGGGTCGGCGACGGCCAGTGGTACCTGCACATGTTCGCCTCCGAGCAGCCCGACTGGAACTGGCGCAACCCCGAGGTCGGCGCCGAGTTCGACCGGGTGCTGCGCTTCTGGCTGGACCGGGGCGTCGACGGGTTCCGCATCGACGTGGCCGCGGGCCTCTTCAAGCACCCCGCCCTGCCCGACTCGGACGACCCCGAGGCCGACGCCCGCACCCGCGACTCGGTCAATCCGCTGGCCTGGAACCAGCCCGAGGTGCACGAGGTGTGGCGGCACTGGCGGTCGGTGTGCGAGGAGTACACCGCGCAGGACGGCCGCGAGCGGCTGCTGGTCGGCGAGGTGTCCGTGCCGACGGCCCGCGAGCACGCCCTGTACGTCCGACCGGACGAGCTCCACCAGGCCTTCTTCTTCGACCTGCTCAGCGCCCCCTGGGACCCGGGCGCCTTCCGCAAGGTCATCTCCGAGGCCATGCAGGACATCGCCGGCACCGGCTCCACGGTCACCTGGGTCCTCAACAACCACGACCAGGTTCGCACCGTCACCCGCTACGGCGAACCCGCCACGGAGGGCAGCGGTCTCGGCGCCGCCCGCGCCCGCGCCGCCGCCCTGCTGATGCTGGCGCTGCCCGGCGCCGCGTACATCTACCAGGGCGAGGAGCTGGGTCTGCCCGAGGTCGTCGACCTGCCCGACGACGTGCTCACCGACCCGATCTTCCGGCGCACGGGCAGCCGGGCCCGCATCCGCGACGGCTGCCGGGTGCCGCTGCCGTGGTCCGGACAGGCCTCGCCCTTCGGCTTCACCTCCGGCGCCGAGAGCGCCCGCCCGTGGCTGCCGCAGCCCTCCTACTTCGCCGAGTACGCCACCGACCGCGCCCTCGCCGACACCCGCTCCTTCTGGCACCTGTACCGCGACGGCCTGCAACTTCGGTCTTCCTTGCCCCAGTTGGGCGAGGGCACCCTCCGCTGGCTGGACACCCCGCCCGGCGTCCTCGCCTTCGAGCGCGGCGACGGCCTGGTCTGCGCCGTCAACTTCGGTACGGCGCCCACGCCCGCGCCGGTCTCCGGCACCCCGCTGCTGTCCAGCGGCCCGTGCCCGGCCGGCGTGCTGCCCGGCTCCACGGCCGCCTGGTGGCTGGCCGACCGCTGACCGGGCACGGCCCCTCTCTACCTGACCGCTCGTCAGTTATTCACCCCCTGAAGGGACATCAACGATGATGCGACGTACCACCCTGCTCACCGGCTGCACCGCCCTCGCCCTGGCCCTGGGCGCGACCGCCTGCGGAGGCGGCGGCCCGGTCTCCGCGGGCGGCGGCGACAAGGCCCTCGGCGGCCAGACGGTCACCGTGGCCGGTGTGTGGACCGGCAGCGAGCAGAAGAACTTCCAGAAGGTCCTCGACGCCTTCAGCGCGAAGACCGGGGCCAAGACCCAGTTCATCTCCACCGGGGACAACGTCTCCACCGTCGTCGGCAGCAAGATCGAGGGCGGCAACGCGCCCGACGTGGTGATGGTCCCGCAGGTCGGCGTGTTGCAGCAGTTCGCCAAGAAGGGCTGGCTCACCCCGCTGTCGGCCACCACCGAGAAGACGGTGGACGCCGGCTACGCCCCCGTCTGGAAGAAGTACGGCAGCGTCGACGGCCGCCTCTACGGCCTCTACTTCAAGGCCGCCCACAAGTCGACGGTCTGGTACAGCCCCGACGCCCTCGACCAGGCCGGCGTCAAGCCGCCGAAGACGTACGACGAGATGCTCAAGGCCGGCCGCACCGTCTCCGACTCCGGGCTCGCCGCGTTCTCGGTGGCCGGCCAGGACGGCTGGACCCTCACCGACTGGTTCGAGAACATCTACCTCTCCCAGGCCGGACCCGAGAAGTACGACGCCCTGGCCGCCCACAAGCTGAAGTGGACGGACGCGAGCGTCGTCAAGGCACTGGGCACGCTCGGCAAGCTCTTCAAGGACAAGCGCCTGGTGGCCGGAGGCCAGAAGGAGGCCCTCAACACCGACTTCCCCGGCTCCGTGGAGAAGGTGTTCGGGCCCAAGCCCGAGGCCGGCATGGTCTACGAGGGCGACTTCGTCGCCGGGGTCGCGCACGACCAGTTCGGCAAGACGATCGGCACCGACGCGAACTTCTTCCCCTTCCCCGCGGTCGACGGCGGCAAGGCGCCCGTCGTCAGCGGCGGTGACGCGGCCGTCGTCCTGAAGGACGGCAAGAACGCCAAGGCCGGCATGAAGCTCCTGGAGTACCTGGCCACCCCGGAGGCCGCGGCCGTGTGGGCGAAGGCGGGCGGATTCCTGTCCCCGAACAAGAAGCTCGACCTCGCCCAGTACGGCGACGACGTCACCCGCGCCACCGCCAAGTCCCTCGTCACGGCCGGGGACTCGGTCCGCTTCGACATGTCCGACCAGGCGCCGGCGGCCTTCGGCGGCACCAAGGGCGCGGGCGAGTGGAAGCTGCTGCAGGACTTCCTGCGCGACCCGTCCGACCCGAAGGGGACCGCGGCCCGCCTGGAGTCCGCGGCGGCCAAGGCCTACCAGGGCTGACGCGCCATGACCGCGACCCTGGTGAAAGAGACGAGCCCACCCGCCGCCGGCCTGGTCGAGCGCGCCCGGCGCTCCCGGCGGCGGGCCCGGATCGTCGCCCTGCTCTTCGTCTTTCCGGCGCTGCTCCTGCTCGGCGCGCTGGTCGTCTACCCGGTGCTGTTCTCGGTCGGCCGCAGCTTCTTCGACGCCTCCGGCACCCGCTTCGTGGGCGGCGACAACTACACCGAGATGTTCCGCGACCCGGCCACCCTCAAGGCCGTCCGCAACACGGCCATCTGGGTCGTGGTCGCCCCCGCGCTGCTGACCGGCCTCGGTCTGATCCTCGCCGTACTGGTGGAGAAGGTGCGCTGGGCGACGGCCTTCAAGCTGCTGCTGTTCATGCCGATGGCGGTGTCCTTCCTGGCCGCCGGCATCATCTTCCGCCTCGCCTACGACGCGGACCCGAACCGCGGCGTGCTGAACGCGGCCGTGGTCGGGGTGCACGACGCCTTCGCGGGCACATCGCACTACCCGACCGCACGGGCCCGCCCGGACCAGGGCCTGACGGCGGGCAAGGACGGCTCGTACCGCACGAGCGCGACCGCGAAGCCCGGCGACTCGGTCACCCTCGGCCTGGTCGGCGTCGCCCCCAAGGACCTGCCGGACGGCGCCCGCCCCGCCTACCCGGCCGCCCACCGCAAGGCGGCCGCCGGCGACCTGAGCGGCGTCGTCTACCTGGACTTCACGCCCGGCGGAGGCGGCAAGCCGGGGGCGGTCGACCGGCGGGAGAGCGGGCTGCCGGAGATGAAGGTCGAGGCGGTGCGCGACGACGGCAGGACCGTCGCCGGGACGACCACCGCGGCCGACGGCTCCTTCCGCTTCAGCGGCCTCAAGTCTGGCTCCTACACGGTGAAGTTGCCGGCCTCGAACTTCGCGCAGCCGTACCAGGGCGTCTCCTGGCTCGGACCGGCGCTCGTGACGCCGGCGATCATCGGGGCGTACGTGTGGATCTGGACGGGATTCGCGATGGTGCTGATCGGGGCGGGGCTCGCCACCCTTCCCCGGGACGCGCTGGAGGCGGCGCGGATGGACGGCGCCAACGAGTGGCAGATCTTCCGTCGCATCACCGTCCCGCTCCTCGCCCCCGTCCTCACCGTGGTCTTCGTGACGCTGCTGATCAACGTGATGAAGGTCTTCGACCTCGTCTACATCATCGCGCCCGGCGACGTGGCGGAGGACGCGACCGTGCTCGCCACGCAGATGTGGCTGGTGTCCTTCGGCGGCGGCAACAACCAGGGCCTGGGCAGCGCGCTCGGCGTCCTGCTCCTCCTCCTGGTCGTCCCCGCCATGGTCTTCAACGTCCGTCGATTCCGAAGGAGTCAGCGATGAACGCGGTGCGGCGCGCTCTGTCCAGCGGTCTGGTGCAGGCCTTCCTCGTCCTGATCGGCCTGGTGTGGCTGACACCGCTCGCGGGGCTGTTCGTGTCCTCGATGCGGTCGTCCGAGGACTCGGCGAGCAGCGGCTGGTGGACGGCGCTCGCGAGCCCCGGCCGGCTGTCCTTCGACAACTACTCGGCGCTGCTGAAGAACGCGGGCATCACCCAGGCGTTCTGGAACACCGTGCTGATCTCGGTCCCGGCGACGGTCCTGGTCGTGGTCCTCGCGGCACTCGCCGGATACGCCTTCGCCTGGCTGGACTTCCCCGGGCGCGAGGCCGTCTTCCTGGTCGTGGTCGCCCTGCTGGTGGTGCCGGTGCAGATCGGCCTGCTGCCGGTCGCCAAACTCTTCGGCGAGCTGGGGCTGTTCGGCACGATCCCCGGCGTCGTGCTCTTCCACGTGGCGTACGGGCTGCCGTTCGCGGTGTTCCTGCTGCGGAACTACTTCGCCGAGATGCCGAAGGAGATGCTGGAGGCGGCCCGGATGGACGGCGGGAGCGAGTGGCGCATCTTCACCCGGCTGGTGCTCCCGGTCGGCCGCCCCGCGATCGCCTCCCTGGCCATCTTCCAGTTCCTGTGGGTGTGGAACGACATGCTGGTCGCCCTGCTGTTCGCGGACCCCTCGTCACAGCCGCTGACCGTGGAACTCCAGTCCCAGATACGGCAGTTCGGCAGCAACATCGACGTCCTGGCGCCGGGCGCGTTCGTGTCCCTGGTGGTGCCGTTGGTGGTGTTCTTCGCCTTCCAGCGGCACTTCGTGCAGGGCGTGATGGCCGGGTCCGTGAAGTGAGGCGGTGGGGGCTCCCGTCGGGAACCCCCACCGCGCGCTCACGGCGACGCCGGTGGGTACAGCGACCTCGGCAGTTGTGAGGCGGCCGCCGCGTCCAGCAGCCACAGTGTGCGCTGCCTGCCGCGCGCGCCCGCCGCAGGCGCCTGGATCTCGCCCGCGCCGGACAGGGCGATCGCCGCGGCCTCCGCCTTGTCCTCGCCGGCCGCCAGCAGCCACACCTCGCGGGCCGCCCGGATCGCGGGCAGCGTCAGCGTCACCCGGGTCGGCGGCGGCTTCGGCGAGCCGTGGACGCCCACCACCGTGCGGTCCGTCTCCCGGACCGCGGGCAGCTCCGGGAACAGCGACGCCACGTGCGTGTCCGGGCCGACGCCCAGCATCAGCACGTCGAAGGTGGGAACGGCGCCGTGGTTCTCCGGACCCGCCGCACGGGCCAGTTCCTCCGCGTAGGCGGCCGCCGCCGCGTCGACGTCGCCACCGAACGGGCCGTCCGACGCGGGCATGGCGTGCACGCGCTTCGGGTCCAGCGGGACCGCGTCCAGCAGGGCCTCGCGGGCCTGCGTGACATTGCGGTCCGGGTCGCCCTCGGGCAGGAAGCGCTCGTCTCCCCACCACAGGTCCAGCCGGCCCCAGTCGATCGCGTCCCGGGCCGGCGCGGCGGCGAGGGCGGCCAGCAGGCCGTTGCCGTTGCGGCCGCCGGTGAGGACCACTGACGCGGAGCCCCGGGAGGACTGAGCGTCGACGATCTTCGTGATCAGACGGGCCGCGGCGGCCTGCGCCATCAGGTCCTTGTCGTGGTGCACGACCAGCTGCGGGGTGCTCACTTCGCGGCCGCCTTCTTCGACTCCTGCTTCACCGGCTCCGCCGCCGCCGCTTCCTGTGCGGGAGCTTTCGCAGCGTCCTCGACAGGCGTTTCGACGGCGAGGGGTTCTCCGCTGCCGGACTCGGATCCTCCGGGGACGTCGGCGGCCGGCTCTCCTTTGGCAGCCGGTTCCCGAAAGGGAGCCGCCGACGCGGGTGCGTTCAGCCGCTCCACCCCGAACCGCAGCGCCGAGGCGTAGGTGTCGTCCGGGTCGAGCCGCCGCAGCTCCTCGGCGATCAGCTCGGCCGTCTCCCGCCGCTTCAGCGCCACCGCACGGTCCGGCTGGCCCTGGATGGAGAGGGTGGCGAGCGAACCGTCCGCACGGTCCAGCACGATCGGTCCGCTGTCGGTGTGCATACGCACCGCCGTCAGACCGGGCCCGCCGGACAGCGACCGCTTCACGGGCACGTCCAGCCGGTCCGCCAGCCACATCGCCAGCAGCTCGCAGCTCGGGTTGAACTCCTCGCCCTCCACCTCGACGGCCTCCACCTCACAGGTGACCTGGTCGAGAGCGGCGGCCAGCATCGAGCGCCACGGCGTGATGCGGGTCCAGGACAGGTCCGTGTCGCCGGGCGTGTAGGTGTCGGCGCGGGCCGTCAGCTCCCGCACCGGCTGCTCGGCGGCGTAGGTGTCCGTCACCCGTCGCTGGCCCAGGGCGCCCAGCGGGTCGCTGGCCGGGTCGAGCGGCGCGTTCACCGGCCACCACACGACGACGGGCGCGTCCGGCAGCAGCAGCGGCAGGACGACGGACTGCGCGTGCTCGGCGGTCTCGCCGTACATCCGCAGTACGACCGTCTCGCCGGTGCCCGCGTCCGCGCCCACCCGCACCTCGGCGTCCAGCCGGGACGACGTGCGGTCGCGGGGGGTGCGCGAGACGCGCTTGATGACCACGAGCGTGCGCGAGGGGTGCTCGCGCGAGGCGTCGTTCGCGGCCTTCAGCGCGTCGTACGCGTTCTCCTCGTCCGTCACGATGACCAGCGTCAGCACCATGCCGACGGCGGGCGTGCCGATGGCGCGCCGCCCCTGCACCAGTGCCTTGTTGATCTTGCTGGCCGTGGTGTCCGTGAGGTCTATCTTCATGGCCGGCGCCAGCTCCGTCCGTCTCGCTCGAGCATTTCGTCCGCCTCGACGGGACCCCAGGTGCCGGACGGGTACTGCGCGGGCCTGCCGTTCCTGTCCCAGTACTCCTCGATCGGGTCGAGGATCTTCCAGGACAGCTCGACCTCCTCGGTGCGCGGGAAGAGGTTCGAGTCACCCAGCAGCACGTCCAGGATCAGGCGCTCGTACGCCTCCGGGGAGGACTCGGTGAACGACTCGCCGTAGGCGAAGTCCATCGAAACGTCCCGGATCTCCATGGAGGTGCCCGGCACCTTCGAGCCGAAGCGGACCGTCACGCCCTCGTCCGGCTGGACGCGGATGACGATCGCGTTCTTGCCGAGCTCCTCCGTCGCCGTGTGGTCGAAGGGGGAGTGCGGCGCCCGCTGGAAGACGACCGCGATCTCGGTGACGCGGCGGCCGAGGCGCTTGCCGGTGCGCAGGTAGAAGGGGACGCCCGCCCAGCGGCGGTTGTCGATCCCCAGCTTGATGGCGGCGTAGGTGTCGGTCTTGGAGTTGGCGTCGATGCCCTCCTCCTGGAGGTAACCGACGGCCTTCTCGCCGCCCTGCCAGCCCGCCGAGTACTGCCCGCGCACGGTGTCCCGGCCCAGGTCCTTCGGCAGCCGCACGGCCCCGAGCACCTTGGTCTTCTCCGCGGCCAGCGCGTCCGCGTCGAAGGAGGCCGGCTCCTCCATGGCCGTCAGGGCCATCAGCTGCAGGAGGTGGTTCTGGATGACGTCACGGGCGGCGCCGATGCCGTCGTAGTAGCCGGCGCGGCCGCCGATGCCGATGTCCTCGGCCATGGTGATCTGCACATGGTCCACGAAGGACCGGTTCCAGATCGGCTCGAACATCGTGTTGGCGAAGCGCAGCGCCAGGATGTTCTGGACGGTCTCCTTGCCCAGGTAGTGGTCGATGCGGAAGACCTGGTCCGGGGCGAAGACCTCGTGCACGACCTTGTTGAGCTCCTCGGCCGACTTCAGGTCGTGGCCGAAGGGCTTCTCGATGACCGCGCGCCGCCAGGAGCCGCCGGTCTGGTCCGCCAGTCCGTGCTTCTTCAGCTGCTGGATGACCACCGGGAAGGAGCGCGGCGGCACCGACAGGTAGAAGGCGAAGTTGCCGCCCGTGCCCTGTGCCTTGTCGAGCTCCTCGATGGTGGAGCGCAGCCGCTCGAACGCGTCGTCGTCGTCGAAGGTGCCCTGGACGAAGCGCATCCCCTGGATGAGCTGCTGCCAGACCTCCTCGCGGAACGGCGTGCGGGCATGGGCCTTGACCGCGTCGTGGACCTCGGCGGCGAAGTCCTCGTTCTCCCACTCGCGGCGGGCGAAGCCCACCAGAGAGAAGCCCGGCGGCAGCAGACCCCGGTTGGCGAGGTCGTACACGGCGGGCATCAGCTTCTTGCGCGACAGGTCGCCGGTGACGCCGAAGATGACCAGGCCCGACGGCCCCGCGATGCGCGGGAGCCGTCGGTCCATGGGGTCACGAAGCGGGTTCGCTCCGGAACCGGAAAGAGGAGCCAAGGTCTCAGCCCTCCGCGGGGGCGAGGCGCTCCAGCTCCGCCTCGGTCGACTTCAGCAGGTCGTTCCAGGACGCCTCGAACTTCTCGACGCCCTCCTCCTCCAGCAGCTGGACGACCTCGTCGTAGGAGATCCCCAGCTTCTCGAGCGCGTCGAGGTCGGCGCGGGCCTGCTCGTACGTCCCGGCGATCGTGTTGCCGGTGATGGAGCCGCTCTCCTCGGTGGCGTGCAGCGTGGCCTCCGGCATGGTGTTCACCGTGTTCGGCGCCACCAGTTCGTCGACGTAGAGGGTCGGCTTGTAGGCCTTGTCCTTCACGCCGGTGGAGGCCCACAGCGGGCGCTGCTTGCGGGCGCCCGCGTTCTCCAGCGCCTGCCAGCGGTCGGACGAGAAGACCTCCTCGTACGCCTGGTACGCCAGACGGGCGTTGGCGATGGCGGCCTTGCCGCGTACCGCCTTGGCCTCGTCGGTGCCCAGCGCGTCGAGCCGCTTGTCGATCTCGGTGTCCACGCGGGAGACGAAGAAGGACGCCACGGAGTGGATCTTCGACAGGTCCAGGCCGCGCTCCTTGGCCTTCTCCAGGCCGGAGAGGTAGGCGTCCATGACCTTGCGGTAACGCTCCAGGGAGAAGATCAGCGTGACGTTGACGCTGATGCCGAGGCCGATGGTCTCGGTGATCGCCGGAAGGCCCGCCTCGGTGGCCGGGATCTTGATGAGCGTGTTCGGCCGGTCCACCAGCCAGGCCAGCTGCTTGGCCTCGGCGACCGTCGCCTTGGTGTTGTGGGCGAGGCGCGGGTCGACCTCGATCGACACGCGGCCGTCCTGGCCGTCGGTGGCGTCGAAGACCGGGCGCAGGATGTCGGCGGCGTCGCGGACGTCCGCCGTCGTGATCATGCGGATGGCCTCTTCGACGGTGACCTTGCGGGCGGCGAGGTCGGACAGCTGCTGGTCGTAGCCGTCGCCCTCGGAGATCGCCTTCTGGAAGATCGTCGGGTTGGTGGTGACGCCCACGACGTGCTGCTGGTCGATCAGCTCGGCGAGGTTGCCGGACGTGATCCGCTTGCGCGACAGGTCGTCCAGCCAGATCGCCACGCCTTCCTCGGAGAGGCGCTTGAGTGCGTCTGTCATGGAATTACATCTCCTACGTGTCGTATGTGGGCGTCAGCGCTGGGCGGCGGCGAGGGATTCCCGGGCCTGGGCGGCCACGTTCTCGGCGGTGAAGCCGTACTCCTGGAAGAGCACCTTGCCGTCGGCGGAAGCACCGAAGTGCTCCAGGGAAACGATGCGGCCGGCGTCCCCCACGTACTTGTGCCAGGTGAGACCGATACCGGCCTCGACCGCGACCCGCGCCTTCACGCTCGGCGGCAGAACGCTCTCCCGGTACCCCTGGTCCTGCTCCTCGAACCACTCCACGGACGGCATGGACACGACCCGCGTCGGCACCCCGTCGGCCTGAAGCTGCTCGCGCGCCTCGACGGCGACGTGCACCTCGGAACCGGTGGCGATCAGGATCACCTGGGCCTCGCCGCCCTCGGCCTCGAACAGGACGTAACCGCCCTTGGCCGCGTCCTCGTTGGGCTCGTACGTCGGCACGCCCTGACGCGTGAGCGCCAGTCCGTGCGGGGCGCCCTTGCCGTACTCCTTGGTCCAGCGCTTGAGGATCTCGCGCCAGGCGATCGCGGTCTCGTTGGCGTCGGCCGGACGCACGACGTTGAGGCCGGGGATGGCGCGCAGCGACGCGAGGTGCTCGACCGGCTGGTGGGTGGGGCCGTCCTCGCCGAGGCCGATGGAGTCGTGCGTCCACACGTACGTCACCGGCAGGTGCATCAGCGCCGACAGGCGTACGGCGTTGCGCATGTAGTCGGAGAAGACGAGGAAGGTGCCGCCGTAGACACGGGTGTTGCCGTGCAGGGTGATGCCGTTCATCTCCGCGGCCATGGAGTGCTCGCGGATGCCGAAGTGCAGGGTCCGGCCGTAGGGGCTGGCCTCGGGCAGCGGGTTGTCCGCCGGCAGGAACGACGACGTCTTGTCGATGGTCGTGTTGTTGGAGCCGGCCAGGTCGGCCGAGCCGCCCCACAGCTCCGGGATCACCGCGCCGAGCGCCTGCAGCACCTTGCCGGACGCGGCACGCGTGGCCACACCCTTGCCGGGCTCGAAGACCGGGATCTTCTCCTCCCAGCCGGCCGGCAGCTCGCCCTTGGCGACGCGGTCGAACTCGGCGGCCCGCTCGGCGTTGTTCTCCCGCCACAGCTGGAACGACTTCTCCCACTCGGCCTTCGCCTCGCGGCCCCGCTCCAGCGCCTGCCGGGTGTGCTTGATGACGTCGTCGGAGACCTCGAAGCTCTTCTCCGGGTCGAAGCCCAGGACGCGCTTGGTGGCGGCCACCTCGTCGTCGCCGAGCGCGGAGCCGTGGGCGGCCTCGGTGTTCTGCGCGTTCGGGGCGGGCCAGGCGATGATCGAGCGCATCGCGATGAAGGACGGGCGGTCCGTCACCTGCTTGGCGGCCTCGATCGCGTTGTAGATCGCGTGCGGGTCCAGGTCGCCGTCCGGCTTCGGGGCGATCCGCTGCACGTGCCAGCCGTACGCCTCGTAGCGCTTGACGGTGTCCTCGGAGACGGCCGTCTCGGTGTCGCCCTCGATCGAGATGTGGTTGTCGTCCCACAGCAGGATCAGGTTGCCGAGCTTCTGGTGGCCGGCCAGCGAGGACGCCTCGGCGGAGATGCCCTCCTGCAGACAGCCGTCACCGGCGATGCAGTAGACGAAGTGGTCGAAGGGGGACTCGCCCTGCGGGGTCTCCGGGTCGAACAGACCGCGCTCGTAGCGGGCGGCCATCGCCATGCCAACGGCGTTGGCGACACCCTGGCCGAGCGGCCCGGTCGTCGTCTCGACGCCCTTGGTGTGGCCGTACTCCGGGTGGCCGGGGGTCTTCGAGCCCCAGGTCCTGAAGGCCTTCAGGTCGTCCAGCTCCAGGCCGAAGCCGGCCAGGTAGAGCTGCGTGTAGAGGGTCAGGGACGAATGGCCGGCGGACAGCACGAAGCGGTCGCGGGCAACCCAGTCCGGGTCGGCCGGGTCGTGCCGCATCACCTTCTGGAAGAGGGTGTAGGCGGCGGGCGCCAGGCTCATGGCCGTACCCGGATGGCCGTTGCCGACCTTCTGTACGGCGTCGGCGGCCAGGACGCGGGCGGTGTCCACGGCCCGCTGGTCCAACTCGGTCCACTCGAGGTCTGTGGTGGTCGGCTTGGTGCTCACCCTGAGTCAGGGCTCCTCTCCACATGTCACGCATGTCGAATGCCGGCGCACTGGACGCCCACCGGCCGTTGTCGAGCCTACCCCTGTAAGAACGTGCATTTTTTCGAGTCATTCCAGACTGCCGGGCCTGCGCGGCATCCGCCTCCCGACTGGCCTGGAGGCCGTTCGGCAACTGAATACGCAGCCGCTCATCTGACTGCTCAATCGAGCTCGCGTACGACCTTCTGTGGGCCCTCGCCAACACGACCCCACCCCCGCGAAGGGCGGGGTATGGGCAACGTCTACAGTGGCGTGGTACGCGCGAGCCTTTACCCGTGCTTCACACGGGGAAGGCTCGCTGGGATGTCTCTGTAGGGGTGTGCGTGACGGCCGTCGAATCCCGTCCAGCGGGGGTAATCGGTGCGAGCGAGAGCCCGCGTCACCGGCCGTTCGGGGCCCGTGTCAAGGCGTTCGTGGCGCTGACCAAGCCGCGGATCATCGAGCTCCTGCTCATCACCACCGTTCCGGTGATGTTCCTCGCCCAGCGGGGGGTACCGGACCTGACGCTGGTGCTGCTCACCTGCGTGGGCGGCTACCTGTCGGCGGGCGGCGCCAACGCGCTGAACATGTACATCGACCGCGACATCGACGCGCTGATGGACCGCACCTCGCAGCGGCCGCTGGTCACGGGCATGGTGAGTCCGCGCGAGTGCCTCGCCTTCGGCGTCACCCTGGCGGTCGTCTCCACGCTCCTGTTCGGCCTCACCGTCAACTGGCTGTCGGCCTGGCTCTCCCTCGGCGCGCTCCTCTTCTACGTCGTCGTCTACACGATGATCCTCAAGCGCCGTACCTCGCAGAACATCGTGTGGGGCGGCATCGCGGGCTGCATGCCCGTGCTGATCGGCTGGTCGGCCGTCACCGACTCCCTCTCCTGGGCCCCGGTCGTCCTGTTCCTGGTGATCTTCTTCTGGACGCCGCCGCACTACTGGCCGCTGTCGATGAAGGTGAAGGACGACTACGCGCGCGTGGGCGTGCCGATGCTGCCGGTCATCGCCTCCAACAAGGTCGTCGCCCGGCAGATCGTGATCTACAGCTGGGTGATGGTGGCCGTCTCCCTGCTGCTCACCCCCCTCGGCTACACGGGCTGGTTCTACACCCTGGTGGCCCTGGCGGCGGGCGGCTGGTGGCTGTGGGAGGCGCACGCGCTGCAGACCCGCGCGAAGGCGCAGGCGACCGGCGCGAAGCTGAAGGAGATGCGCCTGTTCCACTGGTCCATCACCTATGTGTCGCTGCTGTTCGTGGCCATCGCGGTGGACCCCTTCCTGCGCTGACACCCCTGTGACGCCCGACGGGCGGGGCGCGTGGTCAAGGCCACGCACCCCGCCCGTCGCCGTTCGATCTACTCGTCGGTAGCATCCTGGCTATGGCAGACACGCAGCAGGTTGACGCGAAGGCCGAGCGCAAGGTGGCGAAGCTCGCCAAGCGGATCGGCGCCTTCTCCAAGGCGCACGGCGGGGCCGAGGGGCAGGTGGCCCACATCGGCGAGCGCGGCGCGCGCATCGTCCTCGTCGGCGAGGACGGCGGCTGGGGCGACCTGGTGGCGCCCTCGTACGAACTCGCCGAGAAGGCCGTCCAGAAGGCCGGCATCACGGTCCACGAGGACTTCGACGGGGAGTTCGCGGCGAAGGTGCGCACCGGGCGGTACGAGTGGACGCGGATGGCGGGCATCCAGCTCGGCGGTCCGGCGAACAGCTGACCGCTTCCGGCGATTTCGCACGGGGTGTGTCGCACCAACACCTCATGACCGGTTCACCCGTTAGGACCTGTTAAGGAGCAACGGTCCAGTAAACGGAGAGCCCGGATGATCGAAACGCCGTCCCTCGTGGACCAGTACTGCCACGGCGTACTGAGAACCGAGCTGGGCCTCGGCACCTTCGAGGCCCAGCTGGCCCGCACCGAGGGCCCGCCCGCCCCGGGCACCACGCTCTTCGACACCCAGACGGGTTTCGCCGTACGGCGCTGGTGCCCGCCCCTGTTGGGCATGGAACCGCACTGTCATCCCGCCCGTTACCTCGCCCGCCGTCGTGAACTCGGCGTCCTGGAGGCGGGCCGCAGACTCCTGCGCGGCAGCGGGATCACGACGTACCTGGTCGACACGGGCCTGCCCGGCGACCTCACCGGGCCGGACGAACTGGCCTCCGCGAGCGCGGCCGAGGCCCGGGAGATCGTGCGCCTGGAATTACTGGCCGAGCAGGTCGCCGACACCTCCGGCACCGTCGAGTCCTTCCTCGCCAACCTCGCCGAATCGGTGCACGGCGCCGCCGCGGGCGCGGTCGCCTTCACCTCGGTCGCCGGCACCCGCCATGGACTGGCCCTGGCGCCCGAGCCGCCGGGGCCCGGGGAGGTGCGGGGCGCGGCGGGCCGCTGGCTGTCCGGCCGTCGGGTCGGCGGCCAGCTGACCGACCCCGTCCTGCTGCGGCACCTGCTGTGGATCGCCATCGCCTCGGGCCTGCCGCTGCAGCTGCACGCGGGGCTCGGCGAACCGGGCCAGCGCATCGACCGCACCGACCCCGTGCTGCTCACCGACTTCGTCCGGGCCACGGCCGGCCTCGGCACGGACCTGGTCCTGCTGCACGGCTACCCGTACCACCGGCACGCCGCCCACCTCGCGGGCGCCTTCCCGCACGTCTTCGCCGACTCGGGAGCCGCCCTGGTGCGCACCGGCGCCCGCGCCGCGACCGTACTCGCCGAGATCCTGGAACTGGCCCCCTTCGGCAAGATCCTCTTCTCCAGCGGGGCGCACGGGCTGCCCGAACTGCACGTGGTGGGCGCCCGTCTGTTCCGGGAGGCGCTCGGCCGGGTGCTGGGCCGCTGGGTGGCCGAAGGGGCGTGGTCGCTGGCGGACGCCCAGCGGGTGGCGGGGCTGGTGGCGGCGGGCAACGCCCGGCGGGTGTACGGGCTGGAGTGAGCGGTGCGGCCTACGCGCGCGTGCCGACCGTCACCTCGGCCGAGGGCCCCGGCAGGTCGGCCACCACCTCCGGCCGTTCGCGCAGTGCCAGCAGCACCCGCAGTACGCCGATCCACACCAGGCACGAGCCGAGCATGTGCAGGCCGACCAGGGCCTCGGGGAGCTTGGTGAAGTACTGGACGTAACCGATGACGCCCTGGGCGAGCAGGATCACGAAGAGCTCGCGGGTGCGGGCGAGGGGGGCCGTGGGAGCGTCGACCGCCTTGAGGACGAACCACAGGGCGAACGTCAGCGTGACCACGATCCAGGCCAGTACGGCGTGCAGTTTGCTGACCGTCTCCCAGTCCAGCGGCATCCGCTCGACCTCGCGGGAGTCACCGGCGTGCGGGCCCGCGCCGGTGACCACCGTGCCGACCGCGATGAGCAGCGTGGCGGCCAGCACCAGGAACCACACCATCTGCTGCACCGGCTTGCCGACCAGCGGCCGGGGCGCCCCGTCGCCCTCGCGGGTGCGCTGCCACATGACGGTGGCGACGGCGATCAGGGCGGACGAGAGCAGGAAGTGCGCGGCGACCGTGTACGGGTTGAGGCCGACCAGCACCACGATGCCGCCCAGGATCGCGTTGCCCATGACGATCCAGAACTGCGCCCAGCCCAGCCGGGTCAGACTGCGCCGGTACGGCTTCTCCGAGCGGGCGGCGACGATCGCCCAGCCGACGGCCGCGCAGAGCACGTAGGTCAGCATGCGGTTGCCGAACTCGATCACGCCGTGGAAGCCCATCGCACTGGTCGTGGTGAGCGAGTCGGCGGTGCACTTCGGCCAGGTCGGGCAGCCGAGCCCGGAACCGGTGAGGCGTACCGCGCCGCCGGTGACCACGATGACCACCGACATCACGAGCGCGGAAAGGGCCGCTCGCCGAACCGTCCGGGGTGTCGGGGTCCAGCGTGCGGCGATGAGGGCGAGCGGGTTGCGCACGGCCGCGAGGGCGTCGGCGCGGGTCACGTTTGGCACGGGAACCATCGTAGGCCGCCGCTTGTGCACGCTTTCACGAGGGTCCATGACCGCTCACCTCCCTGCTACTCCCAGCGGAAGAACTTCCCCGCCGCGGCCAGCCCCACGACCGCCCACGCGGCCAGGATCCCCAGGTCGCCCCACGGCATGCCGGCGCCGTGCTGCAGCACGTCCCGCAGGCCGTCCGACAGGGCCGAGATCGGCAGCAGGCCCAGGACGTCCTGCGCTCCCTGCGGGAACTTGTCGAGGGGCACGATCACCCCGCCGCCCACGAGCAGCAGCAGGAAGACCAGGTTGGCGGCGGCCAGGGTCGCCTCGGCCTTCAGGGTGCCCGCCATGAGCAGGCCCAGGCCCGAGAAGGCCGCCGTGCCCAGGACGAGCAGCAGGGCGACGGCGAGCGGGTTCCCGTGCGGGGACCAGCCGAGGGCGAAGGCGATCACCGTCAGCAGGATCACCTGCAGGACCTCCGTGACCAGCACCGACGCCGTCTTCGCCGTCATCAGGCCCCAGCGGGGCAGCGGAGAGGAGGCGAGGCGCTTGAGGACGCCGTAGCGGCGTTCGAAGCCCGTGGCGATCGCCTGGCCGGTGAAGGCCGTGGACATGACCGCGAGCGCGAGGATGCCGGGGGCGAGGAAGTCCACCGCCTCGCCCGCGCCCGTGTCCACGATGTCCACCGAGCTGAACAGGACCAGCAGCAGGGTCGGGATCACGACCGTCAGCAGCAGCTGCTCGCCGTTGCGCAGCAGCATCTTCGTCTCCAGCGCCGCCTGGGCCGCGATCATGCGGGGCAGGGGGGCCGCGCCCGGCTTCGGCGCGTAGGTACCGGTGACCGTCGTCACGAGCGCAGCTCCTTGCCCGTCAGTTCCAGGAACACGTCTTCGAGGGTGTGCCGTTCCACCGAGATCCTGTCCGGCATCACGCCGTGCTGCGCGCACCAGGACGCCACCGTCGCGAGCAGCTGCGGGTCGACCTTGCCGACCACCCGGTACGAGCCCGGCGTCAGCTCGGCGGCCGAGCAGTCGGCCGGGAGCGCCTTGAGCAGCGACCCCACGTCGAGGCCGGGACGGCCGACGAAGCGCAGGGTGTTCTCGGCCCCGCCCCGGCACAGCTCCTCCGGGGAGCCGTGCGCGATGACCCGGCCGGCGTCGATGATCGCGACGTCGTCGGCGAGCTGCTCGGCCTCCTCCATGTAGTGCGTGGTGAGGATCACCGAGACGCCGTCGGCGCGCAGGTCCCGGACCAGGTCCCAGGTGGCGTGGCGGGCCTGCGGGTCGAGGCCGGCGGTCGGCTCGTCGAGGAAGACCAGCTCGGGGCGGCCGACCACGGCCATCGCGAGCGCCAGCCGCTGCTGCTGGCCGCCGGAGAGGCGGCGGTACGTCGTACGGCCGCAGGAGCCGAGGCCGAGGCGCTCGATCAGGGCGTCCACGTCCAGCGGGTTCGCGTGCAGCTTCGCCACGTGCCGGAGCATCTCGTCGGCCCGCGCGCCGGAGTACACGCCTCCGGACTGGAGCATCACGCCGATGCGGGGGTGCAGCTCACGGGCCTGGCGCACCGGGTCGAGGCCGAGGACACGCACCGAACCCGAGTCCGGTCTGCGGTATCCCTCGCAGGTCTCGACGGTCGTCGTCTTGCCCGCGCCGTTCGGACCGAGTACGGCGGTCACGCCCGCCTCGGCCACCAGGTCGAGGCCGTCCACGGCGGTTTTCGTGCCGTACCGCTTCACCAGGGCCTGAACCTGGACCACGGGCTCACTTCGCATGGGCCCGAGTCTAGGTACGGGGCGCCCGGCTCCGACGGGCGGGTGCAGGATCTGCACCCGTCGCCATCTCCTCCTCGCGGGAGCGGTGCAGCGGCAGCCACCGCTCGGCGTAGGCCACCGCGTCCGCCACGGGGAACAGCCGCACGTCGGCCGCGCCCGCCTTGCCCCGTACGACGGGACGGTCCCGCTCGAAGTCGTGGCCCAGCTCGTCGAAGCGGGCCGAGGTGATCGACACCTCGATCACCGTCTCCCAGCCGCCGCCGGGCGTGGGCCGGCCCACGCCGACGAGTGGGGAGGGGATGCGGTACTCGGCCAGGTGGAAGCTGGTGCACGAGCCGTAGCCGGCGCCCAGGAGCAGCACCCGGGCCCCCATCTCCTCCAGCCTGGCCAGCGGGCTGTGCTCGCCCAGCCGGCAGTCCGTCGCGTGCCCGTCGACGATCCGCGCCGCGTCCGGGCCGAGCGCGGCGAAGGACGTCTGGGGGTGCGCGCTGCGCAGGGCGCCCGGCCAGGTGCGCACGGTCTCCGGGACGACACCGACCCCGCGCGTGGGGGTGACCAGGGAGTCGTACGCGGGCATCGAGGTCCGGATCCGCGCCCACCACTCCTCGGGTACCGGCGGGCTGTTCCACAGTGCCGGGTCGGAGATGTCGCCCGTCTGGGTGGGAACGACGATCGTGCCGTCCGGGCCGACCGCGTCGAGCAGGGCCTGGACCACCGCGACGGCACCGCCGCAGACCCAGCCGAGACTGCTGAGGGAGGAGTGCACGAGGAGGGTCTCACCGCTGTGCACGCCGAGCCCGCGCAGCTCTGCTGCCAGTGTGTCCCGCGTGACAAGTGGGCCGGTCGGAGGGGGTGTCGCCATGGTCGGGAGTCTTACCCACGGGTCTGCCGTATGCCACCTGTTTGATCGATCAAAGATCGTTCCCGCAGGTCATCTTAGGTGAGCCTAAGTGACGCAGGGCACCGTCGGGTCGCCCGGACGCCGCTTGCCCGGTCCAGAGGAATTACGCAACAATGGCGTTGTGAAAAACGTCGGCGAGGCTCGGGAGACCCCCACGGGGACCCCCCATGAGGAGCTCGCGGCCGGTGTGCGCTCGGACCGTTCCACGCGCAACCGCGTCGCGCGGTCCATCCTGGACCACGGGCCGTCGACCGTCACCGAGCTGGCCGGCCGACTGGGCCTGACCTCGGCCGCCGTACGACGGCATCTGGACGCGCTGGTCGCCGACGACGTCGTCGAGGCGCGGGAGCAGCGGGTGTACGGCACGCGCACGCGTGGCCGCCCCGCGAAGGTGTTCGCGCTCACCGACTGCGGCCGCGACGCCTTCGACCAGTCGTACGACAAGCTCGCCGCGGACGCCCTGCGCTTCATCCAGGAGCGGTTCGGCGGGGACGAGGCCGTCGTCGCCTTCGCTCGCGCGAGGATCGCCGAGCAGGCCGACGCCTACCGCAAGGCGATCGAGGCCGCCGCCCCCGAAGAGCGCACGGAAGCCCTGGCCAAGGCCCTGAGCGCGGACGGGTACGCTGCTACGGCGCGCAGCGCACCGGTCGGCGAGCAGCTGTGCCAGCACCACTGCCCCGTCGCCCACGTGGCGGAAAAGTTCCCGCAGCTCTGCGAGGCGGAGACCGAGATCTTCTCCCAGCTGCTGGGTACCCACGTCCAGCGACTGGCGACCATCGCGCACGGCGACGGCGTCTGCACGACGTTCATCCCAAAGATTTCCGAGATCACTCACAACGCATCTGCAAGCACGGCCGGGAGGAACCCCGCATGACTCTCCCCATCGAGGAGACTGCCCACCCTGAGCTTGAGGGCCTGGGCAAGTACGAATACGGCTGGGCGGACTCCGACGAAGCCGGTGCCTCGGCGAAGCGCGGTCTCAGCGAGGAAGTCGTCCGGGACATCTCCGCCAAGAAGAACGAGCCGGAGTGGATGACCAAGCTCCGCCTCAAGGGCCTGCGGCTGTTCGACAAGAAGCCCATGCCGAACTGGGGCTCGGACCTGTCGGGCATCGACTTCGACAACATCAAGTACTTCGTGCGCTCCACGGAGAAGCAGGCGGAGTCCTGGGAGGACCTGCCCGAGGACATCAAGAACACGTACGACAAGCTCGGCATCCCCGAGGCGGAGAAGCAGCGCCTCGTCGCCGGTGTCGCGGCCCAGTACGAGTCCGAGGTCGTCTACCACCAGATCCGCGAGGACCTGGAGGAGCAGGGCGTCATCTTCCTGGACACCGACACCGCTCTGAAGGAGCACCCGGAGCTCTTCAAGGAGTACTTCGGCACGGTCATCCCGGTCGGCGACAACAAGTTCGCGTCGCTGAACACCGCGGTGTGGTCCGGCGGCTCCTTCATCTACGTGCCGAAGGGCGTGCACGTGGAGATCCCGCTCCAGGCCTACTTCCGTATCAACACGGAGAACATGGGCCAGTTCGAGCGGACCCTGATCATCGTCGACGAGGGCGCCTACGTGCACTACGTCGAGGGCTGCACCGCGCCGATCTACAAGTCGGACTCGCTGCACTCCGCGGTCGTCGAGATCATCGTCAAGAAGAACGCCCGCTGCCGTTACACGACCATCCAGAACTGGTCGAACAACGTCTACAACCTGGTCACCAAGCGCGCCGTCGCCTACGAGGGCGCCACCATGGAGTGGATCGACGGCAACATCGGCTCCAAGGTGACGATGAAGTACCCGGCCGTCTACCTGATGGGCGAGCACGCCAAGGGCGAGACCCTGTCCATCGCCTTCGCCGGCGAGGGCCAGCACCAGGACGCCGGCTCCAAGATGGTCCACATGGCGCCGAACACCTCCTCCAACATCGTCTCCAAGTCGGTGGCGCGCGGCGGCGGCCGTACCTCCTACCGCGGTCTGGTCGAGATCGGCGAGGGCGCCCACGGCTCCAAGTCGAACGTGCTGTGCGACGCGCTGCTCGTCGACACCATCTCCCGCTCCGACACGTACCCCTACGTGGACGTCCGCGAGGACGACGTGTCCATGGGCCACGAGGCGACCGTCTCCAAGGTCTCCGAGGACCAGCTCTTCTACCTGATGAGCCGCGGCCTCAGCGAGTTCGAGGCGATGGCGATGATCGTGCGCGGCTTCGTCGAGCCCATCGCGAAGGAGCTGCCCATGGAGTACGCCCTCGAGCTCAACCGGCTGATCGAGCTGCAGATGGAGGGCGCGGTCGGTTAGGACCGGTCTCCAGGTAAGCAGCCAGCAATTCTGACGTAGGAAGAGAGCAGACCGACAGCCATGGCTGAGGCTCAGAACATCCCGGTGGGCAGCACGACCGCCGGCCAGATCGCGGTGGCCGCCGAGTCGACCGTCGCCACGCGCATGAGCGCGCCCCCCTCCTTCGACGTGGCGGACTTCCCGGTCCCGCACGGCCGCGAGGAGGAGTGGCGGTTCACCCCGCTGGAGCGCCTGCGCGGCCTGCACGACGGCACCGCCGTCGCCACCGGCGAGGGCGTGAAGGTCGCGGTCGAGGCCCCCGAGGGCGTCACCGTCGAGACCGTCGACCGCGGCGACGCCCGGATCGGCAAGGCCGGCACCCCGGTGGACCGCGTCGCCGCCCAGGCGTACTCGGCGTTCGAGAAGGCCGGCGTGGTCACCGTCCCCAAGGAGACGGTGCTCACCGAGCCGATCCGCATCGCCGTGCACGGCGAGGGCGGGGTCGCCTACGGCCACCAGGTCGTCGAGCTCGGAGCCTTCGCCGAGGCGGTCGTCGTCATCGACCACACCGGTGACGCCGTGCTCGCCGCCAACGTCGACTACATCCTGGGCGACGGCGCCAAGCTGACCGTCGTCTCCGTCCAGGACTGGGACGACAAGGCCGTCCACGTCGGCCAGCACAACGCGCTGATCGGCCGCGACGCCACCTTCAAGTCCTTCGTGGTCACCTTCGGCGGCGACCTCGTACGCCTGC
Organism: Streptomyces sp. NPDC085900; assembly: GCF_044540925.1. Taxonomy (NCBI): domain Bacteria; kingdom Bacillati; phylum Actinomycetota; class Actinomycetes; order Kitasatosporales; family Streptomycetaceae; genus Streptomyces; species Streptomyces sp. NPDC085900. The sequence continues at coordinate 66,701 of NZ_JBITSP010000014.1, forward strand.
ACCCGCGCGTCGCCTACGCGGGCCCCGGCGGCGAGGCCGAACTGTTCGGCCTGTACTTCACCGACGCCGGCCAGCACCAGGAGCACCGCCTCCTGGTCGACCACAACACCCCGCACTGCAAGTCGAACGTCGCCTACAAGGGCGCGCTCCAGGGCGAGGGCGCCCACGCGGTGTGGATCGGCGACGTGCTCATCGAGGCCAAGGCCGAGGGCACGGACACGTACGAGATGAACCGCAACCTCGTGCTGACCGACGGCGCCCGCGTCGACTCGGTGCCGAACCTCGAGATCGAGACCGGCGAGATCGTCGGCGCCGGCCACGCCTCCGCCACCGGCCGCTTCGACGACGAGCAGCTCTTCTACCTGATGGCCCGCGGCATCCCCGCCGACGAGGCCCGTCGCCTGGTGGTCCGCGGCTTCTTCGCCGAGCTGGTCCAGCAGATCGGCGTCGACGACATCCAGGCGCGACTGCTGGAGAAGATCGACGAGGAGCTGGAGGCGTCGGTCTGATGTCAGCGTTCGTACGCGCCTGTGGGCTGAGCGAGCTGGAGGAGGACACCCCGAAGCGGGTGGAACTCGACGGCACGCCGGTCTCGGTCGTGAAGACCGAGGGCGAGGTGTTCGCGATCCACGACATCTGCTCGCACGCGAACGTCTCCCTCTCCGAGGGCGAGGTGGAGGACTGCCAGATCGAGTGCTGGCTGCACGGCTCCAGCTTCGACCTCCGCACCGGCAAGCCGTCCGGCCTTCCCGCGACGCGCCCCGTCCCCGTATACCCCGTAAAGATCGAAGGGGACGACGTTCTCGTCTCCCTCAACCAGGAGTCCTGAGGCACCCATGGCAACGCTTGAAATCCGAGACCTGCGCGTCACCGTCGAGGCCGACAACGCCACGAAGGAGATCCTCAAGGGCGTCGACCTGACCGTGAAGCAGGGCGAGACGCACGCCATCATGGGCCCCAACGGCTCCGGCAAGTCGACCCTCGCCTACTCCCTCGCGGGCCACCCGAAGTACACGATCACCGGCGGCACCGTCACCCTCGACGGCGAGGACGTCCTGGAGATGTCCGTCGACGAGCGCGCCCGTGCCGGCCTGTTCCTGGCGATGCAGTACCCGGTCGAGGTCCCCGGCGTCTCGGTCTCCAACTTCCTGCGCACCTCCGCCACCGCGATCCGCGGCGAGGCCCCCAAGCTGCGCACCTGGGTGAAGGAGGTCAAGGAGGCCATGGAGCGCCTGCACATGGACCCCTCCTTCGCCGAGCGCAACGTCAACGAGGGCTTCTCCGGCGGTGAGAAGAAGCGCCACGAGATCCTCCAGCTCGAACTGCTCAAGCCGAAGATCGCGATCCTCGACGAGACGGACTCCGGCCTGGACGTCGACGCGCTCCGGGTCGTCTCCGAGGGCGTCAACCGCGTCCGCGAGTCCGGCGAGGTCGGCACCCTGCTGATCACGCACTACACGCGCATCCTGCGCTACATCAAGCCCGACTTCGTCCACGTCTTCTCCGGCGGTCGCATCGTCGAGTCCGGCGGCGCCGAGCTCGCCGACAAGCTGGAGAACGAGGGCTACGAGGTTTACACGAAGGGTGGCGTATCCGCGTGACACAGCTGCCGGGCCTCCTCGACACCGAGGCGATCCGCAAGGACTTCCCCATCCTGGACCGTCAGGTCCACGACGGGCGGAAGCTCGTGTACCTGGACAACGCGGCGACCTCGCAGAAGCCGCGCCAGGTGCTGGACGCCCTCTCCGAGTACTACGAGCGCTACAACGCCAACGTCCACCGCGGTGTGCATGTGCTCGCCGAGGAGGCCACGGCGCTGTACGAGGGCGCGCGCGACAAGGTCGCCGCGTTCATCAACGCGCCGAGCCGCGACGAGGTGATCTTCACCAAGAACGCCTCCGAGTCGCTCAACCTCGTGGCGAACATGCTGGGCTGGGCCGACGAGCCCTACCGGGTGGACCACGAGACCGAGATCGTCATCACGGAGATGGAGCACCACTCCAACATCGTGCCGTGGCAGCTGCTCGCGCAGCGCACGGGCGCGAAGCTGAAGTGGTTCGGCCTGACCGACGACGGCCGCCTCGACCTGTCCAACATCGACGAGATCATCACCGAGAAGACGAAGATCGTCTCCTTCGTGCTGGTGTCCAACATCCTGGGCACGGTCAACCCGGTCGAGACGATCATCCGGCGCGCGCAGGAGGTGGGTGCCCTCGTCTGCATCGACGCCTCGCAGGCCGCCCCGCACATGCCGGTGGACGTGCAGGCCCTGCAGGCCGACTTCGTGGCCTTCACCGGCCACAAGATGTGCGGCCCGACCGGCATCGGCGTCCTCTGGGGACGCCAGGAGCTGCTGGAGGACCTGCCTCCGTTCCTCGGCGGCGGCGAGATGATCGAGACGGTGTCGATGCACTCCTCGACCTACGCTCCCGCGCCGCACAAGTTCGAGGCGGGCACCCCGCCGATCGCCCAGGCCGTGGGCCTGGGCGCGGCGATCGACTACCTCGAAGCCATCGGCATGGACAAGATCCTCGCCCATGAGCACGCGCTGACCGAGTACGCCGTCAAGCGGCTGTCGGAGGTCCCGGACCTGCGGATCATCGGCCCGACCACGGCCGAGGACCGGGGCGCGGCGATCTCCTTCACGCTCGGCGACATCCACCCGCACGACGTGGGCCAGGTACTGGACGAGCAGGGCATCGCGGTCCGCGTGGGCCACCACTGCGCCCGCCCCGTCTGCCTCCGGTACGGAATTCCCGCGACCACGCGAGCGTCGTTCTATCTGTACTCCACGCCGGCCGAGATCGACGCACTGGTCGAGGGGCTGGAGCACGTACGGAACTTCTTCGGCTGATGGGACGAGCGATCGCATGAAGCTGGACTCGATGTACCAGGAAGTCATCCTGGACCACTACAAGCACCCGCACGGGCGTGGTCTCCGGGACGGCGACGCCGAGGTGCACCACGTGAACCCGACGTGCGGCGACGAGATCACCCTCCGCGTCAAGTACGACGGCAAGCGGATCGAGGACGTCTCGTACGAGGGCCAGGGCTGCTCGATCAGCCAGGCCTCGGCCTCGGTGCTGAACGAACTGCTGGTCGGCAAGGACCTGACGGACGCGCAGAAGATCCAGGAGACCTTCCTGGAGCTGATGCAGTCCAAGGGCCGGATCGAGCCGGACGACGCGATGGAGGAGGTGCTGGAGGACGCGGTCGCGTTCGCCGGCGTCTCCAAGTACCCGGCCCGGGTCAAGTGCGCCCTCCTCAGCTGGATGGCGTGGAAGGACGCGACGGCCCAGGCGCTGGGCGCCGACGCCGACGCCGAAAGGAAGACGGCATGAGCGAGACCGTTGAGATGAAGCCGGCCTCGGAGGAGGAGATCCGCGAGGCGCTGTACGACGTCGTCGACCCCGAGTTGGGCATCGACGTCGTCAACCTCGGCCTGATCTACGGCATCCACATCGACGACGCGAACATCGCGACGATCGACATGACCCTGACGTCCGCGGCCTGCCCGCTGACGGACGTCATCGAGGACCAGGCCAAGTCCGCCACGGACGGCCTCGTCAACGAGCTGCGCATCAACTGGGTCTGGATGCCGCCGTGGGGCCCGGACAAGATCACGGACGACGGGCGGGAGCAGTTGCGGGCGCTCGGGTTCAACGTCTGAGACCCCCCAGACAAGAAGCGGCGGCACCTTGAAGGGTGTCGCCGCTTCCTGCTGTCAGGCCACCCCGCCCACCAGCCGGAACGCGGAATCCGCCAGGTAGAGCGAGCTGTTCTGGAACGGGTCGAGCCTCAGCTGGAAGTTCTGGTGGCGCAGGAAGCGGCCCGGGTAGTTCACCGACTCCAGCATGACCGCGCCCGAGTAGGCGGAGGCGCGGGGACAGAAGGTCGCGTCCTGCCGGAACAGGGCCGAGCCGTCGTTCGGCTCGTCGCGCAGCAGGAAGTTGCGGTGGCGCAGGTAGGTGCCGTCGTGCGTGGCGAACGAGTAACAGGAGCCGTCGGCCAGGCCCTTGACCACTTTGAACGTGGAGTCCTGGCGAGACTCGGAGCCGCCGAGGGGGTCGAGCTTCACGTAACCGCCGCTCACATGCCAGTAGCGGTCGGGGTAGTTGACCGATTCGACGGACCGCCAGGTGGCCGACGGCTTCGGCTTGGAGGATGAACTCGCATGCGAGCCGGGTGACTTGGAGGGCTTGGCGCTGTGGGCCGCGGACGGCGAGCCGTTCTCCTGGGGCTCGGCGGAGGTGCTGGGATGCGTCGACGACATGCCGCTCTTGCCGCTCGGCGGTGCCGTCGCGTTCTTGACGGAGGGCGAGGCGAACGAGATCAGGCCGGGGACGGTCTGGGCGGACGACGGGTCCTGCGACGCCTTCGTGTCACGGTCGGCGCCCGTGTCCATCACGGCCATCGCCATCACACAGGTGATGACGGTGGCTATGGCGAGTCCGCCGGCCAGCCACAGTCTTCGGGTGCCCGGTGCGCGGGACGTGTCGGGGGCCCAGCCGTTCTCCCAGGGTTCGCGAGAGGGCTCGGGCGTGGTTTCTGGCATGCGCTGTTCCTCCAGCGGCGCCCATGGCGGCGGCCGGGGGTGTGAGGGTGGGGTGATTGAGCGGTGAAACACTAGTGGAGCCAGGGCGAGTTGGGGGAGATGTTTCGGCAAGCGATTTCCGCGAATATCCAACGTCCCTGCGAAAACCTGCTTACGGGATAGTGAAGCGCCCCCCGCCGCGCACGAGACTTCACACGCCCTCCTCGGTGCCTTCCCATCGCCGCCTCGACTTCCCGCCTCGACTCCCTCCTGTGTACGCGCGTACGCATTGTTGTGTACGCTCGTACACATGGGATACCTCTTGCTCGGCGTCGCCATTGCCGCCGAGGTCGGCGCCACGACCGCCATGAAGTTCAGCGAGGGCTTCAGCCGGCTGGTGCCGTCGCTGGTGACCGTCGTCGGATACGTCGTCTCCTTCGTCCTGCTCGCGCAGACCCTGAAGACCCTCTCCGTCGGCACCGCCTATGCCATCTGGGCGGGCGTCGGCACCGCCGCCATCGCCGTCATCGGCCTGCTCTTCTTCGGTGAGGGGATGACGGTGACCAAGGCCGCCGGGATGGCCCTGATCATCGTCGGAGTGGTGGTGCTCAACCTGGGGGGCGCGCACTGATGCCCCGCCGCTACGACCCCGACCGGCGCCAGCGGATCATCGACGCCGCGATCCGGGTGGTCGGGGACAAGGGGCTCGCCGGGCTGACCCATCGCACGGTCGCCGCCGAGGCCGACGTGCCGCTCGGCTCGACGACGTACCACTTCAAGACCCTCGACGAGCTGATGGTCGCCGCTCTGCGCCAGGCCGACGAGGGCTTCAGCAAGGCGGTCGCCGCCCGCGGCGGTCTGACGGACCCGGGCGGCGACCTGGCCGCCGAACTCGCGGGCCTGCTCGGCGACTGGCTCGCCGGCGACCCCACCGGCATCGAGCTGGAGTACGAGCTCTACCTCGCCGCCCTGCGCCGCCCCGCCCTGCGTCCCGTCGTCGCCGAGCAGATGACGGCCCTCGCCGACCGCCTCGCCCGCCGCACGGACACCGTCACGGCCCGGGCGCTGGTCGCCCTCATGGACGGCATATGCCTGCAGGTGCTGCTGGCCGGGACGCCGTACGACGAGGAATACGCGCGCGAGGTGCTGGCGCGGATGATTCCCTGACCCGCGGGCCTTCTTCCGGAAACCGTGAACTCCGCGCCGCCCAGCGGGGAACAGGGGGTGACACGCACGCACCGACGAACCCAGGGGGAGCCTCGTGAGCGGACCACCGCCGTCCACGGCACGGACGGAGGACGACGCCGAGGTCGTCGCGCAGTCGCTGGAGCAGCCCGAACTCTTCGCCCGCCTCTACGACCGCTACGCGCCCGACATCCACCGGTACGCCGCCCGGCGCCTGGGCGACGGCGCCGCCGACGACATCACCTCGGACACCTTTCTCATCGCCTTCCGCATCCGCTCCCGCTACGACCGGACGCGCCCCAACGCCCGCCCCTGGCTCTACGGCATCGCGGGCAACCTCATCGGCAAGCAGCGCCGCTCCGAGGTGCGGGCACTCAAGGCGCTGGCCCGCACCGGGCACGACCCGGTCACCGAGTCCTGGGGCGCCTCCTGGGTCGAGGACACCGACAGCCGGATCGCCGCACAAGGGCCTCTGGCCGGCGCGCTCGCCGCGCTGTCCGCCGGTGACCGGCACGTCCTGCTGCTCGTGGCCTGGGCCGAACTCACCTACCAGGAGGTCGCCGAGGCCCTGGACATCCCGGTCGGCACGGTCCGCTCCCGGCTCAACCGGGCGCGGCGCAAGGTCCGTACGGCGCTGGGCGCCGATCCCGCGTTCGTGAGCGACACGGCGGAGGTGGCGTGACGATGGACGAGCTGACGAAGGTGCGTGAGCTGCGCGCCGACGCGCCGGTGCCCGACCGGGCGCGACTCGCGCCGGGGCGCGCGCGGCTGATCGAGGCGGCGCGGGCGGGGGAGCGGCGCCGGGAACTGTGGCGACGGCGGGAGTTCGTGATCGTCGGGGTGGTGGCCGCGGTGACCGCCGTCGCCGTCACGGTCTCCCTGCTGGTGGGCGGCGGTGCGGGGCACCGGGTTCAGCCCGCGTCCTCGCCGTCGGCCACGCCGGGCCCGCGGCTGAAGGGGGTGAGCGCGGCCGAGTTCCTCAGGCGGGCCGCCGACGTGCTCGCGGCGGAGCCGGACGGCGCCGTACCCGGGGCCAAGCAGTGGGTCTACACCAAGGACGCGCGGGAGCCGCTGGACGAGAAGCGTGCGAAGGCCGGGGGCATGCTGGGGCCCGTACAGGAGTCCTGGCTGCGCTACGACGGCACCGCGACGGCGGGCCCGCGGTGGGACGCCAAGGGAGAGGACACCGGGAAGCTCACCATCACCCCGATGCACCTGGAGAACGGCGCGGAGGGCGACGACCGCTCGCCGCGGGAGATGTACCGGGTGCTGGCAGCCCTGCCCGCCGACGCTGAGGGGACGCTGGAGTACCTGCGCGAGAAGAACGCCATCGCCGACAACAAGGGCGAATCACAGGCCAAGGCGGACTACAACGAGATCAGCGTCCTTCTGAACGCCAAGGTGATGCCGGCCAAGGGGCTCGCCTCGCTCTACCGGGCCCTGGCCACCCTGCCCGGCGGTGAACTGACCGACCATCTGGTCGACACGGCGGCCGGACGCCGGGCCGTCGCACTGGACTACGGCCGGACCGGCGACGCCAAGATCGGCAAGGTCATGCGGGACCAGTGGCTCATCGACCCGCGGACCTACCGGATCGTGGGCATGCGGATGGTCTCCGGCGACCAGGTCCTCGGCGGCAGTTCGCTCGTCGCCACGGCCGTGGTGGACGAGGCCGGCGACCGGAGCTGACGCCACCGGCCCGGGCGGCCCGCACCACGAGGGGAGTGCGGGCCGCCCGGGCCGTTCACGCCCCGCCGCCGCGCACCGCCTCTAGCGCGGCCGCCACGCTCCCCGCGATGTCCGTCACCGGATACTGCACGTCGCGTACCACGCGCTCGCGGTCCACGACCAGCGTGAGCCGCTTCAGCCGGCCCGCCCCCGCCGCACGGAACGTCGGCAGCCGCAGCGCCGCGACCAGCGACAGCTCGGCGTCCGACAGCAGCGGGAACCGCAACCCCTCCTTCTCGGCGAACGCCCGCTGTTCGTCCGGGCGTTGGGTGGAGACCCCGTGCACGGCGGCACCGGCCGCGGTGAACTCCTCCAGCCGGTCGCGGTAGGTGCACGACTCCAGGGTGCAGCCCGCCGTGCCCGGGATGTCCGTCCAGCCCGGCGGATAGGAGTCGGCGCGGGCGTAGGCGCCGGGGAAGCAGTAGAGCACGGTGTACGGGCTGTCGGCGGCGACGGGATCGCGCAACTCGCCCCTGTCGTCGAGGAGTCGGAGCTCGGGCACCCGCGTGCCCACCAGCTCGTGCACCCGCCGCGCCTCCGCCGAGGCCTCCTCGGCCGTGGCCGTCGTACTGCCGTCGCCCAGGACCCAGGTGTCGCCCCAGTCCTGGAGTGCGACCAGGACGGGGAGCAGGGCGCGTCCGCGCGGGGTGAGGCGGTACTCGTAGCGCGGCGGGCGCTCCTGGTAGGGCACGCGGGTCAGTACGTCCGCCTCGACGAGGAGGCGCAGCCGCTCGGTCAACACCTTGCGGGACACGCCGAGTTCGGCCTGCAGCGCGTCGAAGCGGTGCACTCCGCGGGCCGTGTCCCGCACGATCAGCAGGGTCCACCAGTCGCCGACGACGTCCAGGGCCTGGGCGATGGCGCAGGTGGCGTCCTCGAGGCTCGTCCTGCGGGCCATGGTGTGCCGTCCCTTCGTGCACAGGTCGTCGTTGACCCGAGGCTGTCATGCGTCCATAGTAAGTTCCCAAAAGGAACTCACTGGGGTGTCGGTCGATGACGGGGGAACGGGTGCGAGGTCTGCGAGAAGTGCCGAGGCCGGTCTGGCTGCTGGCCTGCGGGACGTTCGTGAACATGGTCGTGAGCGTGAGCTTCGCCTTCACGTTCCTGTACCTGACCGGGCCGCGCGGGCTGGACGCGGGCGCGGCGGGAGTGCTGAGCGGCATCGCGGGGACCGGGCTCGTCGCGGGCAACTTCACGGGCGGCTGGTACGGCGACCGGTTCGGCCATCGCCGGGTCCTGCTCGCGGCGGCCGCGGCCTCCGGACTGCTGCTGGCCGCCGTGCCACTGCTGCCCACGGCCGCGCTGTTCGCCGCGCTGCCGACGGCCCAGTACGTGTCCGGGGTCCAGCGGGCCGCGGCGTCCGCCCTGGTCGCGGCCGTCGTGCCGGAGGGGGCGCGGCGACCGGCGTTCGCGGTGATGCGGGCCGCGTCCAACGGGGGGTTCGCGCTGGGCCCGCTGCTCGGGGCCCTGGTCGCGACCCGGTACTCCTACGACTGGCTGTACCTGGCCGAGGGGCTCGGCAGCCTGGCACTGGCTCTCTGGACGGCCCGGGTGGTGCCGCCGTCGGCCGTGCCGGGCGGCCGGCCGCGCGCCCACGCCGAGCGGCGGGGCGGGGTGTGGGCGGCGCTCCGGGCACGGCCGGCGGTGCTGGTGCTGCTGCCGGCGATCGTCGTGATCGACGTCGTCTACCGGCAGCAGTACTCCACCTTCCCCGTCTTCCTGGCCGACCACGGCATGGACGCGCGTGTGTACGGGGCGCTGCTCGCCGTCAACGGGGGCCTGCTCCTGTGCCTGGAGCTGCCGGTGGCGCTGACGCTGCGGCGGAGGTCGCCGCTGCGGATCGTGGGGACCGGCCTGCTGCTGGTCGCCGCGGGGTACGCGGTGCTGCTGCTGGGCGCGGGCGTCGGCACGGCGGTGGTGATGATGGCGGCGCTGACCCTCGGGGAGGCGCTGTACAAGACGACCGCCACGGCGTACGTCGCCGACCAGGCGCCGGAGCATGTGCTCGGGCGGTTCCAGTCGCTGTACGCGGGGGCGTCGATCAGCGGGGTGGTGCTGGCGGCACCGCTGGGCGGGGCGGTGTACCAGGCGGCACCGGGGGTGTTGTGGCCGCTGTGCGCCGGCCTGGGCGCGCTGGCCGGCTGCGCGGTCCTGCTGGCCGCCGGCCCACGAGCTGCCCGCACCTCGCCCACCGACACACCCCCGGAACCCCGGACGGCCGGTCCGGCGAGGGTGAGCACCTCCTGAAGGGGCGGGTACGTCCGGGCGGTGGCGTGGGGCGTTCGGCACCTGAGATGTCCGGGGTGCTGGTTGGCCTGGGTGCCCTTCGGGCGGTTAGGTTGCCCTCATGACCGACACGACTGCTCCTCGTACGACCGGCGCCGCGGCCGCCGGGCTTGCCACGATCGCCGCCGACGGCACCGTCCTCGACACCTGGTTCCCCGCGCCCGAGCTCACCGCCGAGCCCGGCCCGTCCGGGACCGAGCGGCTGACCGCGCAGCAGGCCGCGGAACTGCTGGGCGAGGGTGCGGCGAAGGCGATCGGCCCGGACGCCCGGCGTGGCGTCGAGGTCGTCGCGGTCCGTACGGTCATCTCCTCGCTGGACGAGAAGCCGATCGACGCGCACGACGTCTACCTGCGCCTCCACCTCCTGTCGCACCGGCTCGTCAGGCCGCACGGCCAGAGCCTGGACGGCATCTTCGGCTTCCTCGCCAACGTCGCCTGGACCTCCCTCGGCCCCGTCGCCGTCGACGACGTGGAGAAGGTGCGGCTCAACGCCCGTGCCGAGGGCCTGCACCTGCAGGTGACCTCGATCGACAAGTTCCCGCGCATGACCGACTACGTGGCCCCCAAGGGCGTCCGGATCGCCGACGCCGACCGCGTCCGCCTCGGCGCCCACCTCGCCGAGGGCACCACCGTCATGCACGAGGGCTTCGTCAACTTCAACGCCGGCACCCTCGGCACCTCCATGGTCGAGGGCCGTATCTCCGCGGGCGTCGTCATCGGCGACGGCTCCGACATCGGCGGCGGCGCCTCCACCATGGGCACCCTCTCCGGCGGCGGCAACGTGATCATCTCCATCGGCGAGCGCTGCCTCATCGGCGCCGAGGCCGGCGTCGGCATCGCGCTCGGCGACGAGTGCGTGGTCGAGGCGGGGCTCTACATCACCGCCGGCACCCGCGTCACCATGCCCGACGGCCAGATCGTCAAGGCGCGTGAACTCTCCGGCGCCTCCAACATCCTCTTCCGCCGCAACTCGGTCACCGGCACGGTCGAGGCCCGCCCGAACAACGCGGTCTGGGGCGGCCTGAACGAGATCCTGCACAGCCACAACTGACCGTCGGCGACCGCGCACCGCGGTCGTCCCGGTGGACAACGCCCTTCCGCGGCCGAGGACGGCCCGGGAGGGCGTTCGTGCGAGAGGCACCCACGCGTGGGATGACAACGCCGCGGCGCTGTTCCCGTCAGGGCCGCAGCCCCGCCGCGAACCCCGCCAGTGCCGTGAAGTCCTCCTCGCGCAGGCCGACGCGCGGGTCGACATGGTGCAGCAGCGCGGCGCCCGGGTGGGCGCGGCCCACGTACTCCTCGTCCGCCGGGCTCTGTTCGTCGTCCACCCAGGCGAACGGGCGCCCGGCGGCGTATGCCACGATCGCCTCCGTCTTCCAGTGCACCCCGTCGGGGCGCAGGGCGAACAGGCCCGCGCCGAAGTCGACGTACGGCAGCGGGGGGAGTCCGACGACGGGGGCGATCCAGCGGTTGGCCGCGTCCATCCACGTGGTGGCCCAGCACAGGTCGTAGTCGAGGGCGAGGAGGGCCTCGCCGTGCCCGGGGTTCAGCCACACGGGCAGTGCCCGGCCGGGCTGGAGGGCGACGACGATCGTCGTGTAGCCCTCGGGGCGCCCGTACGGCTGGGCCGCCCACGGGTTGAGGGGACCGTCGACGTCGAGGAAGAGCAGTGGACGGCGCACACGGACAACGTACGGCAGATCTCCGCGTGACCGGCGGAGAATCTTCCGGAGCGCAGGCATAGCGCCCGGCGGCCGCACGCGTCACAAGGGGCACAGGGGCGGACGACCGGTCCGCCCGGGGGAAGGCGAAGGTGACGATGGATGCCGAGGCGCAGGACAGCTTCCGGGAGTTCGTGGAACACCGGTCGTCCGCGCTGCTGAAGACGGCGGTGCTGCTGAGCGGCGGCGACCGGCACGCCGCCGAGGACCTGCTGCAGAACGCCCTGATCAAGGCGGCGGGGCGGTGGCGCCGGATCGAGGAACCGGAGGCGTACGTACGGCAGGTGCTCTACCGGCAGCAGATCAGCCGCTGGCGGCTGAAGTGGCGCAGACGGGAGCTGACGGTCGCCGAACCGCCGGACACCGGGGCCGGCCGGGACGGCGCCGCCGACGCCGACCTGCGGCTGCTGATGCGCGGTGCGCTCGCCCGTCTCACCGCCCGGCAGCGCACCGTACTGGTGCTGCGCTACTTCGAGGACCTGCCGGAGGCCGACGTGGCCCGGATCCTCGGCTGCACGGTGGGCACCGTACGGTCCACCACCCACCGCTCGCTCGCCCGGCTGCGCGCCCTCGCGCCGGAACTGGCCGCGCTCGGCCCGCCGGACGCCGCGGAAGTGCCGTCCCGTGACTACTCGCCCGTGGAGGTGCGTCCGTGAACGTCGAGGAACTGCTGCGCGACTCCCTGCGCGAACTGGCCGCCGAACAGCCGCCGCCCGGGGGCGGGTTCGCCGACCGGGTGCTGGCCGCCCGCCGGCGCCGCCGCGCCCGCAGGCTCGCCTCCGTCGCCGCGGCCACGGCCGCCGTGGTGGCGGTCGCGGTCGGGGTACCGCTGCTGGAGGCCGGCAAGAGCGATGTGCGTCCGTCGGGCGTCATGCAGAAGGACGGTGTCGTCGGTCACCCGGACCAGTCGCCGCCGCGCGAGCCGGTGGCGGCCGGGAACGCGGTACTGGCCGCCTACTACACGGTCCGCGACCGGCCCATAACAGAGCACACCGCCGTCCAGCAGCGCACCTACTGGCTGCTCGACCAGAAGACCGGGAAGTACGAGAAGGACGCACGGTGGTCGATCGTCGCCGTCGCCCCGGGCCTGAAGACCGCCGCCGTGCTGGAGCGGAACCTTCCCGCCCAGCGGATCGGTCTGCTCGACCTCGCCACGGGCAGGGTGGAACGGTGGATCCCCGTCCAGCACGGGGTCGGCGGGCTCGCGTTCTCGTACGACGGCCGCAGGCTCGTGGCCACGACGTACGACGCGAATCCCGATCTGCGCACCAAGATGAAGGTACGCACCGGTCAGAACAAGGTGGTGTGGGACTGGGAATCCGGGTTCGGTGACTCCAGCCGGTCCGGTTTCTACGACCTCGACGTGCTGTCCGGCCAGGGTGCCTGGACGCCGGTCGCGTTCGACCGCAACACCAACTCCCGTCAGGACTTCGCGTTCAGCCGCTCCGGCGACCTGATGTACGCGCAGGTCATCGGCGGCCGGGACGGCATGCAGCAGTTCTACGACCACCAGGGCGCCAAGGTCGCCGCCCCGGCGGACGAGAAGTACCTGCGCTCGGACGTCCCCGCCAGGCTGTCCCCGGACGGCCGGCTCGCTGCCCTCGGCCTGACCAGGGAGGTGCCGCCCGGGAAGTCGTACTCCTCGATCCGTGACCCCCGCACCGGCAAGGAGGTCACCAAGGTCCGCGGCGCCCATCTGCTCGCCTGGGCCGACGACCGGCGGCTCATCGCCTGGGAGCGGGTGACGACCCTGGACGAGCCGTACCGGGCCCGGCTGGTGCTGGTCACGCTGGGCAGCGACAAGGTCGTACCCCTGAGCGGAGCCCGCGACGAGCACTACGACCGGCAGGAGTGGGAGCCCGTCTTCGCCCGCCGCTGAGCGGCCGCCGGTTCAGCCTTCGGTCAGCTCCCGGTACGCCGTCAGCAGCCCGTCGACCGCCTCGCGGCCGGCGGCCCGCAGCGGGGCACGGACCGGGCCCGCGGGCAGGCCGAGTTCGCCCAGCAGGGCCTTGGCGGTGACCGCGCCGGGCAGGCCCGCCGACATCATCGCCTCGATGAGCGGCGTGGCGCGTTGCTGGAGGCGGGCGGACACGGGGGTGTCGCCCGCCTCGAACGCGTCCAGGACCGCGCGGAGCCGGTCGGGCACGACGTTGGCGACCGTGCTGATGTACCCGGCACCGCCCACCGCGTACAGCGCGAGGTTGTGCTCGTCGCAGCCCGCGTAATAGGCCAGGTCCGTGCGTGCGAGCACCTTCTGGGCGGCGAGGAAGTCGTAGGAGCAGTCCTTGACCGCCACGATCCGCGGGTGCTCGGCGAGCCGGAGCATCGTGTCCGGCTCGATACGGGTGCCGGTGCGGCCCGGGATGTCGTAGAGGACGACCGGCAGTCCCGAGGCGTCGGCGACCGTGCGGAAGTGCTCCTCCAGCGCGTCCTGCGGAGGCCTGCTGTAGTAGGGGCTGACCACCAGCACGCCGTCGGCGCCCGCCTTCTCGGCCGCCAGCGCGAGCTCCACGGTGTGCCGCGTGTCGAAGGTGCCGACGCCCGCCACGATCGACGCCCGGCCGCCCACCGCCTCCCGCACCGCCTCGACGAGCGCCGCCTTCTCGGCGTCCGTGGTGGTCGGCGACTCACCCGTGGTCCCGGAGAGCACCAGGCCGTCGCAGCCGAGGGAGACCAGACGGTCGGCGAGCCGCTGGGCCCCGCCGAGGTCGAGCGCGCCGCCGTCGGTGAACGGCGTGATCATCGCGCAGAGGGCACGGCCGAAGGGCGGTGCGGAGCGTGCGGTCGTCGTCATGGCAGCAGTCTTCGGCACAACGACAGTGAAGCTCCACTTAAATCTTCTACGAGATATGGATAAGGCTTCCTACGCTGTTCGGCTTTGGGCCCTATGTCCCTCGCGGCCGTCTTGAGTCACCATGGCAGAACGGTGACAGACCGCTGGTCATGGGAGGCGTCATGAAGCTCGGCAAGGCACTGGCGACCGGAGTCGCGGAGGAACGCCCGCAGATCCATGAGGAAGAGCCCGAACTGCCCGAGGAGATCACCGAGGAACTGAAGGCCCCCGAAGAGGTCCCGGCGGCCCGATGAGACTGCGGCTTCCGGAGGAACGCACTGCGGAGCCGCCGACCGGATACAAGATCGCCCACCCGGTGCTGTCCCACGACGGGCGCCGGGCCGGGTTCACCGGTGTGTCGCTGGGCGGTGCGCTGCCGTACGGGGTCCTGGCCGACGCGTCCTGCGTCTACGGGCTGCGGCACGGCGCACCGCACCGCCGCTGCGACTGCGGCTTCCACTGCGTGCACGACCGTACGACGGCCGAGGCGCTGCTGTGCACGGCCGAGCACCGGGACGCCGTCCTGCTCGAGGTGGTGGTCCTCGGCCGCTACATCCGCTTCGAGCGCGGCTTCCGCTACGCCCGCCAGCGGGTGCGCACCGCCACGGTCGGCCCCTGTGCCTGCGGCGCCGCCGCCGCAGCCCTGGCCGACGCGGGTCGGGGACGCCCTGGCTGGCGCGTCCTCGCCCCCTCCTGCGCGGGCTGCGTCCGGGCCCGTACGTCCGTCTCGCTCGCCGCGTTCGCCCGGCTGGCGGGGGAGGGCCTGCGGGTCGTCGCCGGGGCCGAGGGCGCCCCGCGTGCGGCCGGGACCGGTCCGCCCGCCGAACACCTCGGAGTGCCCGAACTGGTCGCGGAGGCGGCGCTGTTGCAGGCCCGGCTCGACTGGTTCCAGACCCAGCTGGCCAGGCTCGGCGAGCCCGGCGGCCGGGGAGGGCGGCAGGGGTAGCCGGAGACGGGACGGGTACCCGCAGTGTTCCGAACGTTTCGAACGACAGGAACACGAGAGGAGGCGACCGTGACCGGGACCACCACCCCCGGGCCGGTGCGCGACGAGCACCACTCCGTGGGCGAACTCGTCAACCAGGCCACCGAACAGCTCTCCCGGCTCCTACGTCAGGAACTGGCCCTCGCCAAGGAGGAGCTCGCCGCCAAGGGGCGGCGAGCCGGACGCGGCGGCGGACTGCTCGGGGCGGCGGGCGCGTTCGCCTACGCAGGTCTGCTCGCCACGGCCGGGACGGCGATCGCCGCTCTCTCGCTGGTGCTGTCCGTGTGGGCCGCGGCGCTCATCGTCACAGCGGTGCTGTTCGTGATCGCCGCCGTCCTCGGCGCGACGGGCCGCGCCCAGCTGCGCAAGGCCGCGCCTCCCACCCCGGAGGAGGTCCTCGGCAGCGTCAAGGCCGACGTCGAGGAGATCAAGGAAAGGGCACACCGATGACGAACAAGGCGGCCGGGGAGACGGGCGCCGAGGGAGCCGAGGAGCTGCGGCGGCAGATCGAGCAGACCCGCAGTGAACTCGGCGACACGGTCGAGGAGTTGGCAGGAAAGATGGACGTCAAGGGTCGCGCACAGGCCCGCGCGGCGGACCTCAGGGACAAGGCGGGCGCGATGACCGTGCAGCTGCGCAGCTCGGCGGCCCAAGCGGGTCACACCGTGCAGGAACGGGCCACGAAGGCGGGCCACAAGGTCCAGGACACGGCCACCAGGGCCGGTCACCAGGCCCACGAGCGGGCCCTGAAGGCCGGCCACACCGCCCAGGACAGGACGACACGGACCCGGCACACCCTGGAGGACAGGGCGGACCACGGCATGCCGTGGCCGGCCGGACCCGTCGTGAAGGCTGCGGTGCGCCACCCGCGGCCGACACTGCTCATCGGCGCGGCGGTGCTGGCGATCGCGGTGGTGTCGTGGAGGTACCCCAAGAAGTAACCGGCAGGGGAGTGCGACGTGCGACCACGGGTCGCGGAGACGCCGGGCGGGTGGTGAACCCGTCCGGCGTCCGGCTGTTCCGAGCACCTTCCGAGCACCTTCCGAGCTGCTTCCGGGTCTCCGGCTCTCGGGCGGCTTCTCCGGCCACCGCGGTCTCATGGCCGCACCGGCGGCTTCGCGGCGGTGAGCCACGGCCACACCAGGAAGCACGTCGTAGTACGGGAGCGGTCGCGGGCGTCACCGAACACTCGAACCGTCTGGACAAAAAAAGTTTTCGGTGGGACGGTGGACGCATGCTGGACGTCACCGTGATCGAGGACCCCGAGGCCGCCGCCGTCTCCCTGGACCCCATACGGGCCCGGCTGCTCGCCGAACTGGCCGCCGGGCCCGCGTCGGCGGCCATGCTCGCCGGCCAGGTCGGTCTGCCGCGGCAGAAGGTGAACTACCACCTCAAGGCGCTGGAGCGGCACGGCCTGGTCGAGCTGGCCGGCGAGCGCCGCAAGGGAAACGTCACCGAGCGGCTGATGCGGGCGACCGCGGCGTCGTACGTCATCTCACCGCTCGCCCTCGCCGCCGTGCAGCCGGACCCGGACCGCTTCCGCGACCAGCTCTCCGCCCGCTGGCTGCTGGCCCTCGGGGCCCGGCTGGTGCGCGACGTCGGGTCGTTGATCACCGGTGCGGCCAAAGCCCGCAAAGGGCTGGCCACCTACGCCCTGGACGGCGAGGTCCGCTTCGCCTCGGCCGCCGAACGGGCCGCGTTCATCGAGGAGTTGACGGCCGGTGTCACCGCCCTGATCCGCAGGTACGACGCCCCGGACGCCGAGGGCGGCCGTGACCACCGGATCGTCGTGGCCGTCCACCCCACGCTCAAGCAGACCGAGCCGCAACAGGCTCTGCCGTAGTCAGGAGACCGCCATGTCCAAAGAGTTCGAGATCGCCCGGGAGTTCGAGGTCGACGCCACTCCCGAGGAGGTGTGGGAGGCGGTCACCACCGGCACCGGAGGGTATCTGTGGCCGATGGACCCGCCGGAGCCCAAGGTCGGCGGCACGGGACCCTTCGGGTCCACGGTCACCGCCTGGGACCCGCCGCACCGGTACACCAACCGCGTCGCGGACGTCGAGGGCATCGCCGAGCAGACGATGAACCAGCTCGACTACACCATCGAACCCCGCGACGAGGGGCGCCGGGCCTGGGTGCGGTACGTGCACAGCGGCATCTTCGTCGACGACTGGGACAACCAGTACGACGGCGCCGCCAAGCACACCGACTTCTATCTGCACACCCTGCGCGAGTACCTGGTCCACTTCGCGCCCCGGCCGGCCGCGTTCGCCACCTTCGACGGGCCCGAGGCCTCCAAGGCCGCCGACGCCCTGGCCGTCGTGGGACGGGCGCTCGGCGTCGGCGAGGACGTCACGGCCGGCACCCGGGTGACGGTCCACGGGCCGGACGACTTCGACGCCGTGGTCGACTTCCGCAACCCGTACTTCATCGGGCTGCGCACCGACCGGGGCCTGACCCGCGTCTTCGGCCGCAACCACTGGGGCCACCCGGTCGGCATCTCGCTGCACGACTTCACCCCGGGCACCGACATCAAGGAGTGCGAGAGCGCCTGGCAGGGCTGGCTGAACGGCGTGTTCGACCAGCCCTGACCGGGCGGGGGAGTCACGGACGGAAGCGCAGCACCTGCGGGTCGTGGTCGCTGATCTGGTCGTGGAACTCCGAGTTGATGTGCACGGAGTCGTAGTCCAGGTCGCAGCCGCGCCGGATCGACGGGCTGACCAGGATCTGGTCCAGGACCTGCTGGTTGCCCTGGTAGTCGTAGGTGTAACGCTCGCTCTTCGGCAGCGACTTGATCGCCGACCACAGCTCGCCGTCACCCTCGAGGATCTGGGCGGTGCCGGAGAAGTCGAAGTCGTTCATGTCGCCGAGCGCGATGACGTCCGCGTTCTTCTGGACGTCGAGGATGCTCTTGACGAACGCGTTGACCAGCGTCGCCTGCGCGTGGCGCTGGGTCTCCGAGCTGCGCGTCGGGGGCTGGTACTGCGAGGCCAGACCCTGGTCGCCGCCCTTGGAGTTGAGGTGGTTGGCGATCACGAAGACCGTACGGCCGCGGAAGACGAACTCGCCGGCCAGCGGCTTGCGGCTGGACTTCCAGGCGTCGTTCGCCGGCTCGATCCGGCCGGGAGAGGCCGTCAGCTGAGCCTTGCCGTGCACCTTGGTGACGCCGACGGCCGTCGTGGAGTCGCCGCCCGCGCGATCCGTGAAGGACACCCGCTCCGGGTTGAACAGGAACACCTGGCGGATGTTGCCGCCGGGCTCGCCGCCGTCCTGGTCATTGACCGGGTCGATCGAGCGCCAGTCGTACTTCGGGCCGCCCGCCGCGACGATCGCGTCTATCAGCTTGTTCACGGTCGCGCTCGCGTCGACGACACCGTCGTCCGTCGCGCCGTCGTTGTCCTGGATCTCCTCCAGGGACACGATGTCGGGCGACTGCAGGTTGTTCACGATCGCGGCGGCGTGCGCGGCGAACGTGGCGTCGGACGGGTCGAGGTTCTCGACGTTGTACGTCGCCACCGCCAGCTCGCCCCGCGACTGCTTGCGGGTGGTCTCGCGCTGCAGCCCGCCGCTCTTCAGCGTGCCCAACTGGCTCGCGACCAGGGTGTAGCCGCCGAACTGGTTGTAGTCCATCGGGCCGGTGGTGGTGCCGGTCAGGGTGTCGCCGACGTTCGCCACCGGGAAGTCGGCGGTCGCGCCCAGCGACTGGATCTGCAGCCGGCCGGTGTTCTGGGAGTCGTAGGAGCCGTACAGCGCGCCGCCGCGGCGGGTGCGGTTCTCGTGCGGCTTCACCGTGACCCACAGCTCGCTGTACGGGTCGGTGGCGGTGACCACGCGGGCGTCGGCGACCTGGACGTTCATGCCCTCCAGGGACTCGTAGTAGTCCAGGGCGTACGTCGAGGGCTGCAGCGGCAGGCCGTTGATCGAGCCGTTCGCGGCGGCGTCCCCGGCCGGGGTGTACTCACCCGGCACCGACTTCGCGTCGATCACCGTGGGCGCCGGGACCGCGTTGCCGGTGGAGACGGTGGTGACCGTCGGCTTGGTGATCTCGGTGACCGACTGGTTGCCGGACGAGGTGCCGCCCGGGACGTACTCGGAGACCGTGCCGGAGACCGTCACCGAGTCGCCGACCGCGACCTTCGGGGTGGAGCTGGTGAAGACGAAGACGCCCTCGCTGGTGGCCGGGTCGCCGTCCGGGGTGGGGTCCTGGATCCAGAAGCCTCTGGAGGAGCCGTAGGTGCGCGTGGCCGTGACGATGCCGGGCACGTCCGCCACCTTCTGGCCTGCGTACGGGGATATTCGGGTCGTGCCCTGGACGTCGTGGATGCGCACGGAGTCGGCGTGCGCCGGCGAGGTCAGGGCGACGGCGGACGCCGCGGAGCACACGGCGGCGACGGTGAGCGCGGCGAGACGCGCGGAGGACTTGCTCGGCAACGGAATCCCTCCGGGGATGTTCGTGAGTGCCGGGACGAGGGTGGGCTGTGGGGGGAGGGTGACGCGCGTAGAAAACAGTGAACAGTTGTCCCCCGAGTTTCTACGCGCGTCAATCTCCTGCCTGCTCCGGCCAGTTGTCAAGGTTTCGGCCATGTACGGGCGCCGACGAGGAGATGAACCGGGCGGCATAGGTGGAAATCCGTCTAGGCTGAGCCACTGAGTCGTACGTCGTCCAGGTGGTCGTACGGTCTTCGAGGCGCCCGAGGAGAACCGAGCCGATGTCAGACAGCTCCCCCCTGCCGCCCGTGCGGCTGCACCCCGAAGCGGAGCTGGCGCGAGACGCGCTGTCCACGCCCCTGCTGTCCCGGGCCGCGAGGCTGGCCCGCTGGGCCGGCCCGGACACCCGTGTCGACGCGGGGGGAGAACTCGTCGACGAGCAGGTGCCGGCCGCCGCCGAGGTGCTGGGCCTGAGCGGGGACGACGCCGCGGCCGACGCGAGCGAGGCCTGGCGGGCCGCCGTGGACACCGGCCTGGTGGAGATCGTCGACGAGGACGCGGGCACCGTCACGGCCGGGCAGGAGCTGGCACTGCTCACCGCCGGCTCCCCGCACGACGTGCTCGCCGTGTGGCAGGGCGCACTGGAGACGGTGCTCGCCGACGCCAGTGTCCCGGACATCGAGGGACTGGAGGAGGCCCTGGCCGCCGACGGCGAACTCGACCTCTCCGAACTGGAGTGGGACCCGGAGGCGGAGGCCGAGTTCCTCGACGGCGTCCTCGGCAACCTCTACCTGCTCAGCGTCAGCGAGGACGGCCCCGGTGACTCGCCCGTGCCGCTGCCGGCGCTCGCCGCGTCGATGATCGTGCCCTCCGACATGGGGGAGCCCACCAACGACGTCCTGGAACAGGTCTCCGACGCGATGATGCGGCTCGACGACCAGTTCCGGCTGCTGGAGCCGGTGGGGCTCGTCGAGTACCAGCCCGTCGACGAGGCGCTGATGGCCGACGCCGACGAGGAGCCCGCCGCGCCGGTCGACGACACGGACGTCTCCCGCTACGGCATGGTGCGGCTGACCCCGCTCGGGCTGTACGGGCTGCGGGCGCGGCTGCAGGAGGCCGGATTCATCGCGCCGGCCGTGGGCGACCTCGCCGACAAGGGGGCCGACGCGCTGCTGGACGGCACGGCGACGTTCCCCGCGGGAGCCGCACAGGCCGAGACCGAGCAGTGGCTCGCCCGGCGCGAACCCCTCGCCGCGGCACGGGAGTTGCTGGCGGCCGCCCGCGGCGGGGACGCCGGCGCCCCCCTGCGGCGGCTGCGCTGCCAGCAGGCGCTGTCACTGGTCGGCATCGAGGCCGAGTCCGCGCTGCGGGAGGTCCTCGACGACGCCGAACTGGGCGGCCTGGCCCGCGTCTGGCTCGCCGAACGCGGCGTGCCGGACGTGCCGGCCCCGTCGGAGGCGATGATCTTCTGGCTCACCATCGACACGGTCGCCGCCCAGCTCGCCGCCGAGGGCAACTCCGAGGAACTGCGCGAGCTGGTGCAGGGACTGGCCGCACAGCACGGCGAGTTCTTCACCACGGCCTGGCGGGTGGACCACCCGGCCACCGCGGACGTCCTGGAGGCGATGGGCCGACTGCACCCGGACAAGAGGGTGGCGAAGGAAGCGCGGAAGGCGGCGTTCAAGGCGCGGTCGCAGCAGGGGGGTTGAGCGGGCCGGGGGCTGGGGGCCGGGGGCTCTGCCGGGCTGGGCCCCTGCCGGGGCGCGGGCCCTTTGTGGGCCGGGGCGGGTTCCGGTTCGGGGTCGCGACGGGGTTCGGGCTGAGAGCGGCTGGCCCGATCGGCTCGGCCACGGCGGACGGTGTGCTGCGGCGGAGGTGTGTGCCGGGCGGGTGACGAAACCGACGGCTCTCTGGGCGCGTGGTCGTGGGCTGGTTCCTTCCGCGCGGACCGCGAAGCGTCGGCGTTGCTGCGGGCTGATGGCCCCTCGCCGGGCGTCTTCGGACGGCGCGCCGGGATGATGGCCAGGCGCAGCCCACCCGGCGCGACGGGGTGCCGCCGCATCCACCGGTGCTGTCCCGGCGGCGCGACTGCCGTCTCCCCGGCCCTAATGCCGTTCGGGGGCATCGGCCAGCCTCGTCCGTGAGGGCGCGCCGAGCGATTACCCGGACGCGGGGGACTTTTGCTTCCCGTGGGTCGCCGTGTACGGATTCATGGAACTGCGTCCGGTGGCGTCGCCCGGTGTTCAACTCCCGTTCAGGCGTGGGCGGGACGGTGGCGCCGACCCGAGGTCCGCCACCCTCCACGGCACACCCACCGTCACAGGAGACACCATGTCGCTCACTCGCAGGGACTTCGCCAGAAAATCCGCGATCACCGGTGCCGGTGTCGCGCTGGCGGGCAGCGTCGGCGCCCTCGCCACCGCCCCCAACGCCCTCGCGTCCACCGACACCGAGAGCGCCGAGGAGGGGACGGCCCATGGCCACGGCGGTGTCGGATACGGGCCGCTGGTCTCCGACCCCGCCGGCATCCTCGCCCTGCCCGCCGGCTTCAAGTACCGGATCATCACCTACAGCGGCCGGACCAAGCTGGAGTCGGGTGAGTTCACCCCGTCCAACCATGACGGCACCTCCACCTTCGACGGCCCCCGCGGCGCGACCCTCCTCGTCAACAACCACGAGCTCAAGGGCCCGCGTTCGAACTGGAAGTACCCGGTCCCGCTCACCGAGGGCCTGGTCTACGACCCCGCGGCCTCCGGCGGCTGCACGGTCGTCGAGGTCCGCCGCGACCACGTCGCCGAGTGGGTCGGCATCGCCGGCACCTCCACCAACTGCGCGGGCGGGAACACTCCTTGGGGTACCTGGCTTACCTGCGAGGAGACCGAGGACAAGGCCGGACAGAACGGCATGACCAAGGACCACGGCTACGTCTTCGAGGTCGACCCCGCCGACCGCCGGGCCAACCGCGACCCCAAGCCCGTCAAGGCGCTGGGCCGTTACGCCCACGAGGCCGTCGTCGTCGACCCCAAGCGAGGCCACCTCTATCTCACCGAGGACGCCTCCGGCCCCAACGGCCTGCTCTACCGCTGGACCCCGCCGGCCGGCTTCCACCACGGCCGCGGCAGACTGCGCACCCTCGCCGACGACGCGGGCGTCCTGCAGGCCTTCAAGTGCTTCGACTCCGGCGGCCGGTTCGTGGACGACCTCTCCCGGGCGACGAAGATCGGCACGGTCTACGGCGTCGACTGGGTGGACGTACCCGACCGCGACGCGAAGACCACCTCGGTCCGTAAGCAGTTCACCGAAGGACAGGTCACCCGCGCCCGCAAGCTGGAGGGCATGTGGTGGGGCGACGGCGGCACCTACATCGTCTCCTCCTACGCCCGTGACGAGAGCCCCGTCCAGCACGACGGCGCGGTCTGGTTCTACGACCCCAAGCGCCGCACCCTCACTCTCAAGGTCCTGCTCGGCGTCAACCCCGACCCGTCGAAGGAAGGCCGCTTCGACGGCCCCGACAACATCACCGTCTCCCCGTACGGCGGCCTCGTCATCGCCGAGGACGGCGAGGGCCTGCAGCACCTGTTCGGCGCCACCGACAGCGGCCGCACCTACCCCATCGCGCGCAACGAACTGAACATCGGCACCGAGGAGGAGCCGGAGTACAGCGAGTTCACCGGCGTCACCTTCTCGCCCGACGGCGCCACCCTGTTCGCCAACATCCAGGAACCGGGCATCATGCTCGCCATCACGGGCCCCTGGAAGCGCCAGAAGCGCGGCTGAAATCCCTTCATGAATTAATTCGTTCGCTCGTCCCGCGGCCCGCCTCCTAGAGTGATGAACGTCCAGGTGCGAAGGCAGGACCTACTTCCACTGATAATGGGGCGGCCGCGGGTTCGAGTCCCGCCACCGGTACAACGCGCCGGTGTAGCTCAGGGGTTAGAGCACCTACGTCGGTTCCGCCGACCTCGATCTCTGGACACCACAACTTCATGCACCTCCCGGTGCGCAGGCTGCGGCTACTTCCCTTTCTCAGAGAATCAGTGCCGCCGCCGACCTTGATCTCGGGAGGCGCAGCTCATGGTGGGTGCCCGGTGCGAAGGCAGCGGATACTTCAGGGACCTGGTGCTCCAGGCGAGCGTGCGGGTTCGAATCCCGTCGCCGGCCAAGGGCCGGCGTGGCGGAAATGGAAGACGCGCCAGGTGATAAGGCCGTCGCCGATTTCCGACCTCGGGCACCCTCCTTCTGCCGCGCCTCCCTCCGAAACCCATCCAGAATTCGGGGGAATTCACCATGGCGCGATTCAACACCAAGGGCGCGAAGGCGCAGCCCACTTCGCGTGTCACCTCCACGGGCCGCGTGCTCCGCACCTACGAGGGCGGCCGTGGCCGGGAGCGGGACGCGCGCTCCGAGCTCTTTCTGCTCGCCGTCGCGAACTTCGTGTCGCAGCAGACCTTCTACGAGACCGGCGCCGACCGCGACGACCGCTTCGCGCGTCTGGTCCGGCGGCTCGCCGTCGAGGACCCGGTGTGGACGGCCGGCCTGCTCGGCTGGCTGCGCGGCGAGGGCAACCTCCGCACCGCCTCCGTGGTGGGCGCCGCCGAGTACGTGAAGGCGCGCCTCGACGCGGGCGCCACCGACGGCCCGTCCAACCGCCAGGTCGTGGCCTCCGTGCTGCGGCGTCCCGACGAGCCCGGCGAGCTGCTCGGCTACTGGACGGCGATGTACGGCCGCAGCGTGCCCAAGCCCGTCAAGCGCGGTGTCGCCGACGCCGTACGCCGTCTGTACAGCGGCAAGTCGCTGCTGAAGTACGACACCGCGTCCAAGGGCTACCGCTTCGGTGACATCCTCAACCTGGTGCACGCGGCGCCCGACCCGGACAAGCCGTGGCAGGGCGAGCTGTTCCGATACGCCCTCGACCGCCGGCACAACCCGGACACGGCGGTGCCGCCCGCGTCCGACCGTGTCCTGACCGCGCATCGCGAGCTGATGGCGCTGCCGGTGGCCGAGCGGCGCGCGGTCGTCACCGCGCCCGACGGCGCCGAGCGGCTGGCCGCGGCCGGCATCACGTGGGAGGCGCTGGCGGGCTGGCTGCAGGGGCCGATGGACAAGGCGGCCTGGGAGGCCGTGATCCCGTCCATGGGCTCGATGGCGCTGGTGCGCAACCTGCGCAACTTCGACCAGGCCGGTGTGTCCGACGAGGTCGCGGCGCAGGTGGCGGCGAAGATCAGCGATCCGGCGGAGGTCGCGCGCTCGCGGCAGTTCCCGTTCCGGTACCTCGCCGCGTACCAGCACGCGCCGTCGCTGCGCTGGTCGTACCCGCTGGAGCAGGCGCTCGGCCACTCGCTGGCCAATGTGCCCGCGCTGCCCGGTCGCACGCTGGTCCTCGTCGACCGTTCGGGTTCGATGTGGGCGCGGCTGTCGGACCGCTCGGAGCTCAACCGGGCGGACGCGGCGGCGATCTTCGGTACGGCGCTGGCGCTGCGGGCGCGGAAGGCGGACCTGGTGGAGTTCGGATCCACGAGCCGGCGGCTGTCCTTCCGCAAGGGGGAGTCGGTGCTGAAGATCCTGGAGCGTTTCGGCGACCTGGGCGGCACGGACACCACCGGGGCGATCCGGGCCCACTACCGGGGCCAGGACCGGGTGCTGATCGTCACCGACGAGCAGTACGCCTTCAGCCACTACGGCGACCCGACCGAGCAGGTCCCGGCGAACGTGCCGGTCTACACCTGGAACCTGGCCGGGTACCGGGCGGGCCACGGCCCGTCGGGCAGGGCGAACCGGCACACCTTCGGCGGCCTGAGCGACGCGGCCTTCCGCATGGTGCCGCTGCTCGAGGCCGCCCAGGACGCCGACTGGCCCTGGGCCGCCTGAGCCACCCGATCGTGGCCCGCACTTCTACGGGGGGTGCGGGCCACACCCTTGCCCACCCCTGCCCGACCCTCGGCCCGGACCCTTGCCCCGCATCCGACTGACATCTAACATTTCAGTCGTGGAAGCCATCCGGCCGGTCGGCCGCACCCTCCTCAGGGACCGTGCCTACGAGGCCATCCGGGACGCCATCGTGACCGGGGAGATCGAGCCCGGTGCCGTCGTGCGGGACGCCGAGCTCGCCGAGCGGCTCGGGCTGTCCCGGGCCCCGGTGCGGGAGGCGTTCTCGCGGCTGGTGGACGAAGGGCTGCTGGAGAGCAAGCCGCAGAGCTACACCCGGGTCACCCCGCTGGTCGCCGCCGACGTCCGGGACGCGGCCGCCGTGGTCGGCGCCATGCACGAGTTGGTCACCCGAGTGGCCGTGCCCCGTCTCTTCGCCGCCGACGTCCAGGCGATGCGCACGGCCAACGAACGGTTCGCAGCGGCCGTCGGCGCGGGCGACGTCGACGGAGCCCTGGCGGCCGACGACGCCCTGCACGACGTCCTGGTGCGGGTCGCCGGCAACCGGGCGGCCGCCGCCACCATCGTCCGCTACACCCCTCTCGTCCGCCGCCTCGAACGCCGCCGCTTCGGCGAGAGCAGCTGCCGTTCGGCCGGACTGCACGAACAGCTGATCGAGGCCTGCGCGTCCGGTGACGCGGAGGCGGCGGTGCGCGTCACCGCCGAGATCTGGCGCAGCCTCGCCGACCTCGTCGATCTCACCGACGGCGACTGATCCCGACCCTTCCGGGAGGACCCGTGTCCCTGTCCCTTTCCTCGTACGACCGTTACCCCCTCCTCTTCGGGCCCTCCCCGGTGCACCCTCTGGAGCGCCTCACCACGCACCTCGGCGGCGCCTCCCTCTGGGCCAAGCGCGAGGACTGCAACTCCGGGATCGCCTACGGCGGCAACAAGACCCGCAAGCTGGAGTACCTGGTCGCCGACGCGCTCGCCCAGGGCTGCGACACGCTGGTGTCCATCGGTGGCGTGCAGTCCAACCACACACGCCAGGTGGCCGCCGTGGCCGCCCGGGCCGGGCTCAAGTGCGTGCTGATCCAAGAGAGTTGGGTGGACTGGCCCGACTCCGTCTACGACAAGGTCGGCAACATCCTCCTCAGCCGCCTCGCCGGGGCCGACGTGCGCCTGGTCAGGGCCGGCTTCGGCATCGGCTTCAAGGAGAGCTGGGAGCAGGCGCTCAGGGAGGTCGAGGAGTCCGGCGGGAAGCCGTACGCCATCCCGGCCGGCGCCTCCGACCACCCCCTCGGCGGCCTCGGCTTCGCCCGCTGGGCCCACGAAGTGGCCGAACAGGAACGCGAACTGGGCGTCTTCTTCGACACGGTGGTCGTCTGCTCGGTGACCGGCTCGACCCAGGCGGGCATGGTCGCCGGTTTCGCCGCCCTGGAGGAGGCCGGGGAGCGTCCCCGCCGGGTGATCGGCATCGACGCCTCGGCCAAGCCCGCCACCACCCACGAGCAGATCACCCGGATCACCCGCAACACCGCCCAACTCATTGGAGTGAAGCGGGAGTTGACCGAGGCGGACGTGGAGCTGGACGAGCGGTACCACGCGGGGACGTACGGCATCCCCGACGACACCACCCTGGAGGCGATGCGCCTGGCGGCCCGCACGGAGGGAATGGTCACCGACCCCGTCTACGAGGGCAAGTCCATGGCAGGCATGATCGACCTGGTGACCCGAGCCGAGATCACCCCCGACTCCACGGTCCTCTACGCCCACCTGGGCGGCCAACCGGCCCTGAACGCCTACAGCGCACTCTTCTGACGGGACTGCCCGGCCTCACAGGCCGGGCATCACCATCCCGTGTCACAGTGCCTCGGCCGACGGCTTCACCATTCCCCTCACCGTGCGGGCCTTCACGAAGTTGCCCAGGGCTGTCATTTCCCATTCGCCGGAGTACTGGCGGATGAGCTTGGCCATCATCACGCCTGTCTGGGGTTCGGCGTTGGTGAGGTCGAAGCGGACCAGTTCCTCGCCGGTGGTGGCGTCCAGGAGGCGGCAGTAGGCCTTGGCGACCTCGGTGAACTTCTGGCCGGAGAAGGAGTTGACCGTGAAGACCAGGCCGGTGGCCTCCTGGGGGATGCGGCCGAGGTCGACCGCGATCACCTCGTCGTCGCCGCCGCCCTCGCCCGTGAGGTTGTCGCCGGAGTGCTTGATCGCGCCGTTCAGGATCGACAGCTTGCCGAAGTAGCAGCTGTCGATGTGGTTGCGCTGCGGGCCGTAGGCGATGACCGACGCGTCCAGGTCGATGTCCTTGCCGCGGTAGGCGGGCTCCCAGCCGAGGCCCATCTTGACCTGGGAGAGCAGCGGGCTGCCGTTCTTGACCAGGGAGACGGTCTGGTTCTTCTGCAGGCTGACCCGGCCCTTGTCGAGGTTGATCTTCCCGGTGCCGGGCGCCGGGGCGGGCGGGGCGGCCGGGGGAGGCGGGGCCGCCGCCGGCTGCGGGGTGGACACGGGCGGGGCGGCGGCCGGGGCGGCGGCCGGTTCCTCCACCGTGACGCCGAAGTCGGTGGCGATGCCCGCCAGCCCGTTGGCGTACCCCTGGCCGACCGCGCGGGCCTTCCACTGGCCGTTGCGCAGATAGATCTCGACGACCACCAGGGCGGTCTCGGTGCCGAGCTGCGGGGGCGTGAACGTGGCCAGGACCGCGCCGCTGTCGGCGTCCCGGATCGTGGCCGTCGGCTCGATGCCCTGGAAGGTCTGGCCCGCGGCGT
This sequence comes from Streptomyces sp. NPDC085900, assembly GCF_044540925.1. NCBI lineage: Bacteria > Bacillati > Actinomycetota > Actinomycetes > Kitasatosporales > Streptomycetaceae > Streptomyces > Streptomyces sp. NPDC085900. Next base: position 95,037 of record NZ_JBITSP010000014.1, read on the forward strand.
CGGGGCTCGCGGTGACGACGATCTTCTCGATGCCGGGCGGGACGGCGGCGGTGTCGACGGTGATCGCGTCCGGGGACGTACCGCCGCCGGACCGGTACGTCACGCCCGGTCCGGCCGGCTGGTTGTAGAAGATGAAGTCGTCGTCGGAGCGCACCTTGCCGTCTCCGGTGAGCAGCAGGCCCGACACGTCGAGCCGCACGGGGGCGGCGACGTCCACCGCCACGCGTGAGACGGACAGAGGGATGTTCGAGCCCGGGGTCATAGCTGTCATGCCCGGTGAACGAACGGACCCGCTTTACCGTTCCCTTAAACTTCTACGGCACCACGACGATCTTCCGCCCGACTCCGGCGGCGAACTGGTCCAGCGCCTGCGGGTACCGCTCCAGCGGCATGCGGTCGCTGATGAAGACGTCGGGGTCGAGGACGCCGTTCGCGAACAGTTCCGCCGCCCGCTCGAAGCTGTGCAGGACCGCCATCGAGCCGGTGATGGTGATCTCCTGGTTGTAGATCCGGTACGGGTCGATCGTCACCCGTGTGGCGTAGTCCGCCACCCCGAACTGCAGGAACGTCCCCGCCTTGGCCACCCTCCCCAGGCCGTCCTGGATCGCCGCGGCGTTGCCCGTCGCGTCGATCACCAGGTCCCAGCCCAGCGGGCGGTCCAGCTCGTCCGGGTTCGCGGCGGACGCCGACACCCCCAGGCGCCGCGCGGTCTGAAGCCGCTCCGCGTTCAGGTCGACCACGTCGACGCTCGCCGCGCCGGTCCGCTTGGCGAGCTCCAGCATCATCAGGCCCATCGTGCCCGAGCCGTAGATCAGGACGTGTGCGCCCAGGCGGGAGCGCAGGACGTCGTAGCCGCGGATCGCGCAGGACAGCGGCTCGACCAGGGCGGCGTCCTGGGTGCGTATGTGGTCGGGCAGCTTCACGCAGTTCGCGACCGGTGCGACGGCGTACTGGGCCGCGCCGCCCCCGGTGGTGACGCCGATGGCGGCCCACCGCTCGCAGAGGTTGCTGTGGCCTGTACGGCAGTACCGGCACTCGTGGCAGTACAGCGACGGGTCGACCGCCACCCGGTCGCCGATCGCGACCTCCGTGACCTGGGTGCCGACGCCGACCACCTCGCCCGCGAACTCGTGCCCCGGCACGATCGGCAGTTTGGGCGCGAACTCGCCCTGGAGGATGTGCAGGTCGGTGCCGCACAGGCCGCAGGCGGCGACCTCCACGACCACCTCGCGGGGGCCGGGTGCCGGGTCCGGGACCTCGGTGACGACGGCGCGGCCCACGGACTCGATGACGGCGGCCTTCATTTCACGGCTCCAAGCGACAGGCCCTGGACCAGCTTGTCCTGGGCGGCGAACCCCGCGGCGAGCACCGGCAGGGAGATGACGAGCGACGCGGCGCACACCTTCGCCAGGAACAGGCCCTGGCTGGTGATGAAGCCGGTCAGGAAGACGGGGGCGGTCTCGGCGACCACGCCGGTCAGGACCCGGGCGAAGAGCAGTTCGTTCCAGCTGAAGATGAAGCAGATCAGGGCGGTCGCGGCGATGCCCGGAAGGGCGATCGGGGCGACCACGCGCGTGAGGATCGTCGGCAGCCGGGCGCCGTCGATCTGCGCGGCCTCGATCACCGCCACCGGGACCTCGGCCAGGAACGACTGCATCATCCACACCGCGATCGGCAGGTTCATGGCCGTGTAGAGCAGGACCAGCAGCCAGATGTTGTCCAGCAGTCCGGCGTTCTTGGCGAACAGGTAGATCGGCAGCAGGCCCGCCACCGCGGGCATCATCTTCGTCGACAGGAAGAAGAACAGGACGTCCGTCCACTTCCGCACCGGCCGCACGGACAGCGCGTACGCGGCCGGCAGGGCGAGGAGCAGGACGCAGAGCGTCGACGCCACCGACGCCACGGTCGAGTTGATCAGCGCCGGCCAGGGACTCGCCCCGCCGCCGGTGCCGAAGAACTCGCGGTAGCCGTCCAGGGTGAGGGAGGCCGCGAAGGACGGCGGGTTGGTCGCCGCGTCCGACTCGGAGTGGAAGGACGTCAGCGCCATCCACGCGATGGGGAGGAAGAACGCGATCCCGACCAGCCAGGCCAGCAGCCCCAGGCCGGCTCCCCGGCGGCGGGGGCGGGTTCGTACGGCGGCGGTGCTCATGCGCGGGACACCTCCTCGCGGAACAGGGACGACACCACGCGCAGCGCGAAGGTGGCGATGACGATCGAGCCGATGACCACCAGGACGCCCGCGGCGGAGGCGAGGCCGTTCTCGTGGGCCTGATAGAAGCTCTGGTAGACGGTGTAGGGGAGGTTGGCGGTGCCCAGGCCGCCCGATGTGATCGTGAAGACGGCGTCGAAGTTCTGGACGATGTAGATCGAGCCCAGGAGCGCGCCGAGTTCGAGGTAGCGGCGCAGGTGCGGCAGCGTCAGGTGGCGGAAGATCTGCCAGTCGCTCGCGCCGTCGACGCGGGCCGCCTCGATCTGCTGGTGGTCGCGGCTCTGCAGGCCCGCGAGCAGGATCAGCATCATGAACGGCGTCCACTGCCACACGAGGGAGGCCTCGACCGCCATCAGCGGGGTGTTGGAGATCCAGTCCGGCTGGGGGCCGCCCACATAATGCAACAACCCGTTGAACAAGCCGTATTCGGGGTTGTAGAGCACATGCTTCCACAGCAGGGCCGCCGCCACCGGGACCACCAGGAAGGGGGCGATCAGCAGGGTGCGGACCACCCCGCGGCCCTTGAACCTGCGGTCCAGGAGCAGGGCCAGCACCAGGCCCAGGACCAGGCTGACCAGGACGACGGTGACGGTCAGCAGGACGGTCGTCCACACCGAGTGGCGCAGGTCGGCGTCGGTGAGAACCTGCCGGTAGTTGTCGAGGCCGGTGAAGTGGCGGGCCTTCGGGTAGAGGGCGTTCCAGTCGAAGAACGAGATCACCAGCGTGGCCACGAAGGGCAGCTGGGTCACCGCGATCATGAACACCAGGGCGGGCAGCAGCGGGGCGCGGGTGGCCCAGGCGCGCAGCCGGGTGGAGGGGGCGCCCTGGGCGCGTACGGGAGTTGCGGCGATCGGGGCCGTCGTCGTGGCGGTCATCGTCCCTCGTACTCCTTCGAGATCTTCTCGGCGAGCTGCTGGGACCTCTTCAGCGCCGAGTCGACGGACTGGCGTCCGGCGATGGCGGCACTGATCTCCTGGGAGACCTTGGTGCCGAGATCGGTGAACTCGGGGATGCCGACGAACTGGATGCCGGGCGCGGGGCGCGGCTGCACCCCCGGGTCGTCGGGCCGGGCGCCCTCGATGGCCTCCTTGGTCATCTCCTGGAAGGCGGCGGCCGACCTGACGTACTCGGCGTTGGTGTAGGTCGAGGCGCGTTTGCCGGCGGGCACGTCGGACCAGCCGCTGGTCTCGCCGACCAGCTGCTCGTAGCCCTTGCCGGACGCCCAGGAGACGAACTTCCAGGCCTTGTCGGGGTTGCGGGAGGCCTTCTGGATGCCCCAGGCCCAGGTGTAGAGCCAGCCGGAGCCGGCGGTCTTCTCCACGGGGGCGGGCGCGTAGCCGAGCTTGCCCTTCACGGGTGAGCCCTTGGCCTCCAGGGAGCCGGCCGCGGACGTGGCGTCGTACCACATGGCGACCTTGCCCTGGGTCATGTTGTTCAGGCACTCGGCGAAGCCGGACTGGGCGGCGCCGGACTCGCCGTGCCGGCGCACGAGGTCGACGTAGAACCTCGTCGCCTTCTCGAAGGCGGGGGAGTCCAGTCGCGCCTTCCAGTCCTTGGTGAACCAGGTGCCGCCGAAGGTGTTGACGACGGTGGTGAGCGGTGCCATCAGCTCGCCCCAGCCGGGCAGTCCGCGCAGGCAGATGCCCTTCATGCCGGGCTTCGCGCCGTCCGCCTTCGCGGCGAGGTCGGCCACCTGCGTCCAGGTGGGGTGGGCGGGCATGGTGAGGCCCTTCGCCGCGAAGACGTCCTTGCGGTACATCAGGAACGACGACTCGCCGTAGAAGGGCTGCCCGTAGAGCTTGCCGTCGTCGGCCGTCAGGGACTGGCGCATCGGCTTGAGGACGTCCTGCTCGTCGTAGGAGCGGTCCTTGGCCACGTACGAGTTCATCTCGCGCAGCCAGCCGTTCTTGGCGTAGATGGGGATCTCGTAGTTGGAGAGCGTCGCGACGTCGTACTGGCCGGCCTGGTTGGCGAAGTCCTGGCTGATCTTGTCGCGGACGTCGTTCTCCGGCAGGACGGTGAAGTTGACCTTGATGCCGGTCTCCGCGGTGAAGTGCGCCTTGGTCAGTTTCTGCAGCTGAACCATCTGCGGGTTGTTCACCATCAGGACGTTGATGGAGTCGCCGCCGGAACCGGACCCGCCCGCCCCGACCCAACAGCCGGAGAGCAGCGGGGCGAGCAGCGTCCCTGCGGCGGCCAGGGCGAGCGTGGCTCGCGGTGGCCGTCGTCGGCTCGGGGTTCGCATGGATCGCTCCTGGACATAGGGGGGTATAGGGGGCGCCGCTCGGCGCGACGGTCCCCGGTGGTGCCTGTCGGTCGGGTTTTCGGGGATCAGACGCGGATGACCTGCGGTCCCAGCAGTGAGTACCGGTGGGCCTCGGCGGACGGCAGCAGGGTGCTGGTGACGATCGTCTCCAGCGCGCCGATCTCCGCGAACCGGCAGAAGCTGACCGCGCCGAACTTGGTGTGCACGCCGGCGAACACCGTGCGGCGCGCGGCCCGCATCGCCTGCGCCTTGACCTCGCTGACGGCCGGGTCGGGGGTGGTCAGGCCGTGTTCGCGGGAGATGCCGTTGGCGCCGATGTAGGCCAGGTCGAGGACGAAGCCGGCCAGCATCTTCGTCGTCCAGTGGTCGACGGTCGCCAGTGTGCCCGGGCGGACCCGGCCGCCGAGCAGCAGGACGGAGGTGTTCTCCGCCTCCGCGAGGGCTCCGGCGACGGGCAGGGACGCGGTGACGACGGTGAGCGCCCGGTCCCTCGGCAGCGCCTCGGCGATGAGCTGCGGGGTGAAGCCCTCGTCGACGAAGACGGTCTCGGCGTCCCCGAGCAGTTCGGCCGCTGCGGCCGCGATCTTGCGCTTCTCGGGCACATGGCTGGTGGCCCGGAACGCGAGGGTCGTCTCGAAGCCGGCGCTCTCCACGGGATAGGCCCCGCCATGGGTGCGGCGGATCAGCCCGTGGTCCTCCAGGGCGCGCAGGTCCCGTCGTACGGTCTCCTTGGCCACGCCCAGCTGTGCGGCGAGCGCCGTGACGTCGACCGAGCCGGTGGCGCGCGCTGCTCGCACGATCTCGCGCTGGCGCTCCTCCGCCGTCCGCGCGGTGTTCGCCGTCATCGCCGTCACCTGCTTCCCTGCCGTGTCTCGGGCTGCCCGTTCGGGCCCGGTGGGACCCATGCAGGAAGTTCTACAACCGGTGCTCGGCGCTGACCAGGCCTGTTGCCGGCCCGATGCTGCCCGTGTGTGCCCGTTCACGCAAACGGAGCGTCCGCCTCGGACCTGCGCGGCTGTGCACGCGGGCGTGGGAGCGGGCAGAGTCCGTGCCCGAATACGGCGGCGGGCGGGCCCGTTCGGTGCCCGCCCGCCGCGCGAACGATCTGTTCCGGTCAGGTCAGTACGGCCAGATCGGCGGGTCGCTGACGAAGGCACCGCCCAGGTACGCGTGCGCGATGTTGTCCGGTTCCAGCTCGCCCTGCTCGGCGATCAGCTTCTCCGCGAACTCCTCGGAGTCGTCCCGCGGCTCGTAGCCGAGCGCCCGCGCGGAGGACAGGTCCCACCACAGGCGGGTGTTGGCGGAGGAGCCGTAGACGACCGTGTGCCCGACGTTCTCGGCGGACAGGGCCGCGTGGAAGAGGCGGGCGCCGTCGGCCGGGCTCATCCACACCGACAGCATGCGCACGCTGGTCGGCTCCGGGAAGCAGGAGCCGATGCGGACGGACACGGTCTCCAGGCCGTACTTGTCCCAGTACAGCTGCGCGAGGTCCTCGCCGAAGCTCTTGGACAGGCCGTAGAAGGTGTCCGGGCGGCGCGGGGTGTCGATCGGGATCAGCGGGTCGTCGCCCTGCGGGCGCGGGGTGAAGCCGACCGCATGGTTGGAGGAGGCGAACACCACGCGGGCCACCCCCTCCTCGCGGGCCGCCTCGTAGAGGTTGTAGGTGCCCTCGATGTTCGCCTTCAGGATCTTCTCGAACGGGGCTTCCAGGGAGATGCCCGCGAGGTGGATGATCGCGTCGACGCCCCGGACGGCCTCGCGCAGGGCCGCACGGTCGGAGAGGTCGGCGGTGACCGCGTCGGGGTCGCCCTCGATCGGGCGTACGTCGAGAAGGCGCAGTTCGTAGCCGAAGGCCGGGAGCAGATTCCGCATCAGGGTGCCGACCCCACCGGCGGCGCCGGTGAGCAGAACGGTGCGGGGAGCGGGCATCCTCGGTCTCCTTGAGGCACATGTATGGACGGTATTCACATTCGTGGACACGCTAGGGAGCGGTGCCACGCTCCGTCAAGTGTCCCGCGCAGCCGCCGTATTCACCTCTTTTCCAGTGACTTTCGGTCGGTCTCGCGCCGAATCGCGCGCTTGACCGGCCCGGAGAGGGCTCCTTAGGGTGGCAGTGTTCAGAAATATAGACGCCGATCACAAGAACGTACGCGCCTGTCTCAGGGAGAGCCCGTGACGCCTGCCCCCCTCGCCGCTCGCCTCAGCATCCCGAGCGGGCCGCTGTTCTTCCCGGTCACCGCCTACGGCCCGGACGGCTCGCTCGACCTGGACGCCTACCGCACCCATGTGCGCCGGGGCGTCGAGGCCGGGGCCGCCGCCGTGTTCGCCTGCTGCGGCACCGGCGAGTTCCACGCGCTCACGCCGGAGGAGTTCCAAACGTGCGTGCGGGCGGCGGTCGAGGAGACGGCGGGGCGGGTGCCGGTCGTCGCCGGCGCCGGGTACGGCACCGCACTCGCCGTGCGCTACGCCCGCCTGGCCGAGGCCGCCGGCGCCGACGGGCTGCTCGCCATGCCGCCGTACCTGGTGGTCGCCGGGCAGGAGGGGTTGCTGCGGCACTACCGCGAGGTGGCCGCCGCGACCGCCTTGCCGGTGATCGTCTACCAGCGCGACAACGCCGTGTTCACCCCGGAGACCGTGGTCGAACTGGCCCGCACCGACGGGATCATCGGCTTCAAGGACGGCCTCGGCGACCTCGACCTCATGCAGCGCGTCATCAGCGCCGTACGCACCGAGACCTCCGGCGACTTCCTCTACTTCAACGGCCTGCCGACCGCCGAGCAGACCCAGCTCGCCTACCGCGCCATCGGCGTCCCGCTGTACTCCTCCGCCGTGTTCTGCTTCGCCCCGGAGCTCGCCCTCGCCTTCCACGCGGCCCTGAACTCCGGCGACGACACCACCGTCCGCAGGCTCCTCGACGGCTTCTACCGCCCCTTCGTCGAACTGCGCGCCCAGGGCCGCGGATACGCCGTCTCCCTGGTCAAGGCCGGGGTACGCCTGCGCGGACTGGACGTCGGGGAGGTCCGCCCGCCGCTCCACGAGCCGACCGAGGACCATGTGAAGCAACTGGCCCGGCTGATCGAGCGCGGCTACGCGCTGCTGGAGGAGGGCAAGTGAAGGCGTCGACGTTCGTCTACCCCTGGGACGTCAACGGGGATCCCGAGGCCGCGCGGCGCATCGCCGGCCTCGGCGTGCGGCAGGTGACGCTGGCCGCCGCCTACCACTCCACGCGCGCCCTGACCCCCCGTCACCCGCGCCACCGCATCGTCACCGCCGAGCATGCCGCCGTGCTGTACCCCACGGACGCGCGCTGGGAGGGGCGGGAGCTGCGCCCCCACGCGGCCGGCGACTGGGCGCCCGGCGACGCGTACGGCGAGGCCGCGGTGGCCCTCGCGGACGCCGGCCTGGAGGTGCACACCTGGGTCGTCCTCGCCCACAACTCCCGCATGGGCGCCGAGCACCCGGACACCTCCGTCGTCAACGCCTACGGCGACCGCTACCCCTGGGCCCCCTGCATCGCCCAGCCCGCCACGCGCGCGTACCTGACCGACCTCGCGGCCGAGGCGGCGGTACGGCCCGGGGCCCGCGGCACCGAGCTGGAGTCCCTCGGCTGGTACGGCCTGCAGCACCTGCACGCCCACGACAAGACCGGCGCGGTCGGCCTCGGGGACGCCGGGTACTACCTGATGGCACTCTGCTTCTGCCCCTCCTGCCGGACGGGGTACGGCGCCCAGGGCCTCGACCCCGACGAACTGGCGGCCGCCGTACGCGACGCGCTGGAGCCGCTGTGGCGGGGCGCCCCCGACGACGGCGGCTGGGCCGGGGTGGAGAAGCTGCTGGGCGAGGAGAAGGCGGCCGCCACGCGCGCGTGGCGCGACGAGACCGCCCGCACGCTCCAGGAGACCGCCGTGCGGGCGGTGCGCGAGGCCGCCCCCGACGGCTTCCAGGTGCTGCTGCACGCCGACCCGATGACGTACCGCGTGGGCGCCAACCCGGGCGTCGACCCCGCGCACATCCTGGGTGTCGCGGACGGCGTGGTCGTGCCCTGCGCGGGCGGCCCCGGCCTGCTGACGCCGTTCGCCGAGCAGGGGCGCGAGGGCGCCGTCATCGCCGCCAACCTCCCCGTGGTCGCGGGCATGGGCGGCAGCCCGGGAACGCTGGCCGCGGACGCGGCGGCGGCCCGGGAGCACGGCGCCACCGAACTGCGGCTCTATCACGCCGGGTTGGCCTCGGACGACGACCTGGAGGCGGTGCGCTCGGCACTGGGCTCCCTCTGACGCAGTGAGACCGCCGTCGCCAGCAGCCCCGCGCCCAGGACGAGCAACAGCGGCCGGAACCCGGTGACTCCGACCAGGCCGGCGCCCAGGGCGAGGCCGACGACGTTCGGGGCGTACAGCAGGGTGCCGGCGGTCGCGGTGACCCGACCGAGCAGCGCGTCCGCGGTCCCACGCTGTACGGCGGTCATCGCGGCGATCAGCACACAGGGCAGCCCCGCCCCGATCGCCGCGCCGCACACCAGCGCCACCGGGTCGGACGGCACCGCCCGCCCCGCCACCCCGACCGCCGTGAGGGCGATCCCGCACGCGGCGAACCGGCGTTCCCCGAGCCGCCGCAGCCCCGCCCCGGAGACCAGCCCGACCGCGACCGAACCGGCGCCCTGCGCCGCATAGAGCGCGCCCGCGTAGGCGGGGGAGTGCCCCAGAGCGTCGATGACGGCGTAGACCAGCGCGCCGTTGAGGCCGGCGAACAGCATGGTCGTCCCGCCCGCCAGGACCAGGGGGCGCAGCCCGCGGTGCCCCCACAGGAAGCGGGCGCCCTCGGCGGTCTGCGCACGCCACGCGCGCGTGGCCGGCTCCGGCCGCCTCTCGCGCACCCGCACGCGCGCGTAGAACGCCGCCGCGCACACGAAGGTCGCCGCGTCCAGCAAGGCTACGCTCGGACCGCCGTAGGCCGCGTAGACGCCGGCGCCCGCCAGCGGGGCCAGCAGTTTCATGCCCTCGACGGCCGTGGTGCGCAGGCCGTTGAAGTCGCCGAGCAGCTCCGGGGCGACGGCGGCGGCGACGAGCGCGGCCTTGGCCGCCTCGTGCACGACCGAGGCGGTGCCGTACACGAACAGCACGGTGAACAGCAGCCACAGCCGGCCGGGTGAGTCGACGGCGAGGAGGGCGAGCAGCAGGGCCGCCGGCAGCAGGTTGAGCGTGATCAGCAGCGGTTTGCGGCGGATCCGGTCGGCGAGCGTGCCCAGCGCCGGGCCGGCCAGGGTGGGCGCCCACAGGGCGAGCATGCACAGGGCGGCGAGCCCGTCCGAACCGGTCAGGTCCTTCACCCACACGCCGGAGGCCAGCCACAGCGCGGAGGTGCCGAAACCGGACACCAGCAGGGCGGCGAGACACAGCCGCGCGCCACGGTCCCGCACCACGCGCACCAGCGGCCAGGTCGATGTCGTCATGCCTGCTCATCGTGGGCCTAAGGCCGGGGCGCCGGGATCGGGCAGGTGCCTTACAAACCCGGACGCGAGGGAGCCCGCCGGCACCGGGCGATGAGTTTCGGGGGCCGTGCCGGTCTGCCTCTCAGACACGACTGTGAGGAGCGGTGAATGACCGACACGATCCTGGACCTCGGACCACAGGCACGGATCATCGCGCGGCTCGTGGAGGGCGTGCGGGACGAGCAGCTGGCGGCGCCGACGCCCTGCCCCGGCTCCGCGGTGCGCAACATGCTGGGCCACGTGCTGACTCTGTCCGTCGCCTTCCGCGACGCCGCCCGCAAGGACCTCGGCGTCACGACCGACGGCAACCCGGGCGCCGCCGCCCCGGAGCTCGCCCCGGGCTGGCGCGAGGAACTGCCCAAGGCCCTCGACGAACTGGCCGACGCCTGGCGCGACCCGGCTGCCTGGACCGGCATGACCAGGGCGGGCGGACTGGACATGCCCGGCGCGGTCGCCGCCGCCGTGGCCGTCGACGAACTGGTGATCCACGGCTGGGACCTGGCCCGCGCCACCGGCCGGCCGTACACCCCCGACCCGGCCGCGCTGCGGATGTCGTACGACTTCCTGTTCGCGGCGGCCGAGGACCCGAGCCGGGGCGGCGGCATCTTCGGCCCCGTCGTCCCGGTCGCGGCGGACGCACCGCTGCTGGACCGGGCGGTGGGGCTGAGCGGCCGGGATCCGGCCTGGACGGCTCAGCCGTGATGCCGGGTGCGGGTGGCCCACCACCACCCGCACCCGACGCACTCAGTCCGACCTCGGCAACCTCAACTTCCCCTGCCGGAAGCATTGACGAAATCTTCGCCCTCTCCTACCTTCAACGCGTCGTACTTCGTACGTCATATATGAGACGCGATACGCGAGATCAGATACGCGACATCGAGAGGGCCGCATGACCTCTGTGCCCACGCCGATCCCGTCCCGCACGCAGTACGTGCTGGACGCGATCAAACACCGCATCCTCACCGGGCAGTTGACGCCGGGACAGGCTCTGGTCGAGACCGAGCTCGCCGCGCAGTTCGGGGTGTCCAAGACCCCCGTGCGGGAGGCGCTCAAGACCCTGGCCGGCACCGGGCTCGTCGTGATGAACCAGTACAAGGGCGTCACGGTGCGCATGGTGGACGCGGACATGGCGCGCGAGGTCTACGACGTACGGCTGCTGCTGGAGCCCGAGGCGCTGAAGCGCGCGGTACGCCGCGGAGCCTCCCTGAGCGCCGCGCGCGACGCCCTCACCCGGGCCGACGCGGCAACCGACACCGCCGAACGGTCCCTCGCCAACCGTGAGTTCCACCGCGCCCTCTACCTTCCCTGCGGCAACCCGCTGCTCGGCCGGATGCTCGACGAGGTCCGCGACCAGGCCGCCCTGGTCTCCGCGGTCGCCTGGGCGGCCTCGCCCTCCTGGGAGCGGGAGGCCGGCGAGCACCGGGAGATCCTGCGGCTCGCCCTGGACGGCGACGCCGACGGTGCCGCGCGCGCCCTGCACGACCACATCGCGTCGTTCGTGCGGCGGGCGTTCCCGCAGGCCGCGGAACCGGCCCCGGCAACCGAAGAGGAAGGTCAGGAATGAGCGGCGTGACGTTCGAGACCCAGCGGGCGGCCCTGGCCGACGTGGTGGCGATCCCGGTGACCCCGTTCGCCGAGGACGGCTCCGTCGACACCGTCGCCCACCGGGCCCTGCTGCGTCGGCTGCTCGAAGGCGGCGTCCGCATCCTCACCCCCAACGGCAACACCGGCGAGTTCTACGCCCTCACCCCCGAGGAGCGCCGCCTGGTCACCGAGTTGACGATCGACGAGGCGGGCGCCGGCGCGGCGATCCTCGTCGGTGTCGGCCACGACGTGCCCACCGCCATCGCCTCCGCGCGGCACGCCCGCGAACTCGGCGCCCAGATGGTCATGGTCCACCAGCCCGTCCACCCCTACGTCTCCCAGGCCGGCTGGGTCGACTACCACCGTGCCATCGCCGAGGCCGTCCCCGAGCTGGGCGTCGTCCCGTACATCCGCAACGCCCAGCTGTCCGGCGCCCGGCTCGCCCAGCTCGGCGAGGCCTGCCCGAACGTCATCGGCGTCAAGTACGCCGTCCCGGACGCCGCCAGGTTCGCCGCCTTCGCGCGGGACGCGGGGCTCGACCGCTTCGTCTGGGTGGCCGGACTCGCCGAGCCGTACGCGCCCTCCTACTTCTCCGCGGGCGCCACCGGCTTCACCTCCGGCCTGGTCAACGTCGCCCCCTCCGTCTCGCTGAACATGATCGAGGCGCTCCGGTCCGGCGACTACCCGGCCGCCATGAAGGTCTGGGAGCAGATCCGCCGCTTCGAGGAACTGCGCGCCGCGCACGGCTCCGCCGACAACGTCACCGTCGTCAAGGAGGCCCTCGCCTCCCTCGGCCTGTGCCGCCGCGACGTCCGGCCGCCGAGCCGGACGCTGCCCGAGGACGAGCGCGCCGAGGTCGCCGCGATAGCCGCCGGGTGGTCCATATGACCGCCCGGGAGCGCCTGAGTCCGGAGGAACTGCGCAGCCACCAGTGGTACGGCACCGAGGGCCAGTTGCGCACCTGGTCGCACAACGCCCGGATGCGCCAGCTCGGTTACGAGGCGGAGGAGTACCGGGGCCGCCCGGTGATCGCCGTCCTGAACACCTGGTCCGACATCAACCCCTGCCACGTCCATCTGCGCGAGCGCGCCGAGGCGGTCAAGCGGGGTGTGTGGCAGGCCAGCGGTTTTCCGCTGGAGTTCCCGGTCGCCACGCTGTCCGAGACGTACCAGAAGCCGACCCCGATGCTCTACCGCAACCTGCTCGCGATGGAGACGGAGGAGCTGCTGCGGTCGTATCCGGTCGACGCGGCGGTGCTGCTCGGCGGCTGCGACAAGTCGACGCCGGCGCTGCTGATGGGCGCGGCCTCGGCCGACGTGCCGTCGCTCTTCGTGCCCGCCGGGCCGATGCTGCCCGGGCACTGGCGCGGGGAGACCCTCGGGTCCGGCACCGACATGTGGAAGTACTGGGACGAGCACCGCGCCGGCAACCTGACCGACTGCGAACTGCGCGAACTCCAGGGCGGGCTGGCCCGTTCCCCCGGCCACTGCATGACCATGGGGACCGCGTCCACGATGACCGCGGCGGCGGAGGCCCTCGGCATGACCCTGCCGGGCGCCTCCTCGATCCCGGCCGTCGACTCCGGGCACGAACGGATGGCCGCCGCCTCCGGGCGCCGTGCCGTGGAGCTGGCCTGGACCGGGCTGAAGCCGTCGGAGATCCTCACCCCCGAGGCCTTCCAGGACGCCGTCACCACGGTGCTCGGGCTCGGCGGCTCCACCAACGCCGTCATCCACCTGATCGCCATGGCCGGCCGGGCGGGCGTCAAGCTCACCCTGGACGACTTCGACCGCGTCGCCCGCACCGTGCCGGTGCTGGCGAACGTCCGGCCCGGCGGACAGACCTACCTGATGGAGGACTTCTACTTCGCCGGCGGTCTGCCCGCCTTCCTGTCCCGGATCACCGACCTGCTGCACCTGGACCGGCCGACCGTCAACGGCACCCTGGGCGAGCAGCTGGAGGGCGCCGTCGTCCACGACGACGACGTCATCCGCACCCGCGAGAACCCGGTCGCCCCCGAGGGCGGAGTTGCGGTCCTGCGCGGCAACCTCTGTCCCGACGGCGCCGTCATCAAGCACATCGCCGCCGAGAAGCACCTGCTGAAGCACACCGGCCGCGCGGTCGTCTTCGACGACTACAGGACCATGCAACGCACCATCGACGACCCGGAGTTGCGCATCACCGCCGACAGCGTGCTGGTGCTGCGCAACTCAGGGCCCAAGGGCGGCCCCGGCATGCCCGAGTACGGCATGCTGCCCATCCCCGACCACCTCCTCAAGCAGGGCGTGCGGGACATGGTGCGGATCTCCGACGCCCGGATGAGCGGCACGAGTTACGGCGCGTGCGTCCTGCATGTGGCGCCCGAGTCGTACGTCGGAGGACCGCTGGCCCTCGTCCGCACCGGCGACAGCATCACCCTCGACGTCGAGGCCCGGACTCTGCGACTCGACGTCGACGAAACCGAGTTGGAACGCCGAAGGGCGGAGTGGACACCGCCGCCCACCCGCTACGAGCGCGGCTACGGCGCGCTCTACAACGAGCAGATCACCCAGGCGGACACCGGCTGCGACTTCGAGTTCCTCGCCAGGCCGGGCAAGGCGCCAGACCCCTACGCCGGCTGACCCGTCCCCACCCAGGGGCGCGGGGAACTGCGCGACAAGCCGCAACGCACCCGCACCCGCCGCACCACAGCAAGAGGCACCCCGTACCGCGAACAGGGGCCGACCTCCGCATATCGAGAAAGCGCTTCCCGTACGACGTACCGAGAACGGAGACCCTGTCATGGCCCAAGCCGCAGCCGTGGCGAAACCGCCCGCGCCACCCCGGCGGCGCCGTGCCTCCGCCACGCCGCGCAGGCTCCCGTACCTGCTGATCGCACCGGCGGCCCTGCTGATGCTGGGCTTCATCGCCTACCCCGTCATCAGCGTCTTCTACTACAGCCTGCAGAACTACAACCCCACCAAGCCGTGGCGGAACGGCTACGCGGGGCTCGACAACTTCGTCCAGATCTTCACCAAGGACACCCAGTTCTGGGACACGCTGACCTTCAGCGCCAAGTGGGTCGTCGTCGAGGTCGGTCTGCAGCTGCTCTTCGGTCTCGCGCTCGCGCTGATCGTCAACCAGACCTTCGTGGGCCGCGCGCTGGGCCGCGCGCTGGTCTTCTCCCCGTGGGCCGTCTCCGGCGTGCTGACCTCCGCGATCTGGGTGCTGCTGTACAACTCCCAGACGGGAATGACCCGTTACCTCGCGGACATGGGCATCGGCTCCTACGGCACGAGCTGGCTGTCGGACACCTCGACCGTCTTCCCCGCGGCGATCGTCGCCGACCTGTGGCGAGGCGTCCCCTTCTTCGCCATCCTCATCCTCGCCGACCTCCAGTCCGTCTCGAAGGACCTCTACGAGGCCGCCGAGGTCGACGGCGCCAGCCGCGTCAAGCAGTTCTGGCACATCACCCTGCCCCACCTGAAGGACGCGATCGTCCTGTCGACGCTGCTGCGCGCGGTGTGGGAGTTCAACAACGTCGACCTGCTCTACACCCTCACCGGCGGCGGACCGGCCGGCGAGACCACGACCCTGCCCCTCTACATCGCCAACACCAGCGTGGACGCCCACAACTTCGGCTACGCGTCCGCCCTGACCACGGTGGCGTTCGTGATCCTGCTCTTCTGCTCGATCGTCTATCTGCGGTTGAGCAAGTTCGGAGGCGACCAGAAATGATCACCGAGATCGCCCCCGCGCCGGAGCGCGTGTCCTCCGAGCCCGCCCGGCCGCGCGGGAAGCGCCGCGCCTGGGACGAGGTACCCCGTTGGCACATCTACCTCCCTCTCTCGATCTACCTGCTCTTCACCCTGATCCCCTTCTACTGGATCCTCCTCTTCGCCCTGCGCCCGGCCGGCTCGACCTCGCTCCTGCCTTGGCCGATGACCTTCGACCACTTCGAGAAGGTGTGGAACGAGCGGGCGTTCGGCACCTACTTCCAGAACAGCGTCCTCGTCGGCGTCGCGACCCTGGTGATGACGACCCTGGTCGCGCTGGCCGGCGGATACGCCCTCGCCCGGTTCGACTTCAGGGTCAAGAAGGCCTTCATGCTGGCCCTGCTCTGCACGCAGTTCGTGCCGGGCGCCCTGCTGCTGGTCCCGCTCTTCGAGATCTTCGCCAACCTGCGGATGATCAACTCCCTCGGCAGTGTCATCATCGCCGAGACCGTCTTCCAGCTGCCCCTGTCGATGATCCTGATCAGCGGGTTCATCCGGAACGTGCCCTACTCGCTGGAGGAGGCCGCCTGGGTCGACGGCTGCAACCGGTTCACCGCCTTCCGCATCGTCGTACTCCCGCTGCTGCGGCCCGGGTTGATCGCCGTCGGTTCCTTCGCCTTCGTGCACGCCTGGAACCACTTCCTGTTCGCCCTGATGTTCCTGTCCGACCAGAGCAAGCAGACCATCCCGGTCGGCCTCAACACGCTGATGAGCGCCGACAGCGTCGACCTCGGCGCGCTCGCTGCGGGCGGCATCATCGCGGCCGTACCCGTCGTGATCGTCTTCGCCTTCATCCAGAAGTGGCTGATCACCGGCTTCAGCGCGGGGGCGGTGAAGGGATGAGGGCTCGTCCGATGCCTACCCTGCACGCACGAACCGGCGCAGGGAGGATCCCATGAGCACCGTAGACATCGTCCTGGCGGGCGCGCGCGGCCACGGCCGCTGGCACCTCGACAACATCCGGCGGCTCCAGGACAAGGGCATCGTCCGGCTGGCGGGCATCTGCGAGCTGACGCCGCTGAGCGCCGCCGAGATCCCCGACGGCCTCGGCACCCCCGAGCAGTCCGCCGACTTCGGCGCCCTCCTCGACTCCACCGGAGCCCGGATCGCGGTGATCTGCACGCCGATCCCGACGCACACGGAACTGGCGCTGGCCGCCGCGAACAGGGGCGTGCACGTGCTGCTGGAGAAGCCGCCCGCGCCGTCGTACGCCGAGTTCCGGCGGATGGCCGACGGGATCGCCGCGGCCGGGGTCGCCTGCCAGATCGGGTTCCAGTCGCTGGGCTCGCACGCCGTGCCGGCGATCCGCGAGATGATCGCCGAGGGCGCCGTCGGTGAGATCGTCGGGATCGGCGGGGCCGGCGCCTGGGCGCGCCCGGAGTCGTACTACCGCCGGGCGCCCTGGGCCGGGAAGCGGCGGCTGAACGGCATCGACGTCATCGACGGCGTGCTGACCAACCCGCTCGCCCACGCCGTCGCCACCGGCCTCGCGCTGAACGGCTCCCCGCGCGCCGAGGACGTCACCGGCGTCGAGCTGGAGCTGCTGCGCGCCAACGACATCGAGTCCGACGACACCTCCTGCGTCCGCGTCTCCACCGCGCAGGGCCGCCAGGTCACCGTCGCCGCGACCCTGTGCGCCGAGCACCCCGACGAGCCGTACGTCCTGATGCACGGCACCAGCGGCCGGATCACCTTCTGGTACAAGCAGGACCGCGTCCTGCTCCAGCGCGCGGACCACGGCCCCGAGGAGTACCAGTACGGCCGCACCGACCTGCTGGAGAACCTGGTCGACCACCTCACCGACGGCGACGACCTGCTGGTCACCCCCGACGCGACGGGCGCCTTCATGAAGGTCGTCGAGGCGATCCGGCTGGCCCCCGACCCCGCCCCGCTGCCGGCCGACGCCTGGCAGCTGCTCCCCGACGAGGAGCGCCGGGTCGTCCCCGGCATCGACGCCCTGGTCGCGGCCGCCGCCGACACCCTCGCCCTCTACTCCGAACTCGGCGCCGGCTGGGCCCCACCGAAAGAGGTGAGCACCTGATGACGACCAACGACTCGCCGGTCCTGCGCGTTTCGGGCCGCCCGGTCGGCCGCTACGTCACCCGGCCCGAACTCCCGGCCCGGCTCTCCCCGCGCCCCTATCTGCACCCCGTCACCACCCTGGCCGGCACGGCGGTCACCGAGCTCAGCCCCGCCGACCACACCCACCACCTCGGCGTCGGTGTCGCCGTTCCCGACGTCGAGGGGCACAACTTCTGGGGCGGCCGGACCTACGTGCGCGACCAGGGCCCCACCGAGCTGGACAACCACGGCGCCCAGCGCCACATCTCCTTCCAGCTGCGCGACCCCGACGGCTTCGTGGAGGAGCTGCGCTGGGTGGCCTCCGGGGCGGAGCTGCTGCGCGAGCGCCGCACCGTGGCGGCCACCGAACTCACCGCCGCCGCCTGGGCGTTGGACTTCACCTTCTCCCTCACCAACGTGACCTCGGGCCTGCTCTCCATCGGCAGCCCGGCCACCAACGGCCGCCCGGGCGCCGCGTACGGCGGTTTCTTCTGGCGGGCCCGCAAGGAGCGCGACGCGCCGCACGTCTTCACCTCCGACCGCGAGGGCGAGCCGGCGGTGCACGGCAGCCGCGCCGACTGGCTCGCCCTCGCGGGATCCACCTGGACCCTCGTCCTCGCCGGTGCCACGGAGGCCACCCGGCGCGACCCGTGGTTCGTGCGCACCGCCGAATACCCGGGCGTGGGCTCGTCGTTGGCGCACGAGGAGCGGCTTCCGATCGAGCCGGGCGACACCGTCGTACGCCGTGTGGTGACCGTCGTCGCCGACGGGCGGCTGGGCCGCGACGAGGCGGCGGCGCTGGTCCGCAAGGCGGTGAGCCAGTGACGACGTACACCAACCCGGTCCTGAACGCCGACTGGTCCGACCCGGACGTCCTGCGCGTCGGCGACGACTTCTACCTCACCGCCTCCAGCTTCGGCCGCGCCCCGGGTCTGCCCCTGCTGCACTCGCGCGACCTGGTCAACTGGACGCTGGTCGGCCACGCCCTCGAACGCCTGGAACCCGAGGCCGAGTTCAGGACGCCGCGCCACGACTGCGGCGTGTGGGCACCGGCGTTGAGGTACCACGACGAACGCTTCTGGATCTTCTGGGGCGACCCCGACCAGGGCGTCTTCCAGGTCAACGCCCCCGCGGTGCGCGGCCCCTGGACCCGCCCGCACCTGGTCAAGGCCGGGAAGGGGCTCATCGACCCCTGCCCGCTGTGGGACGAGGAGACGGGTGACGCCTATCTGGTGCACGCCTGGGCCAAGTCCCGTTCGGGGGTGAAGAACCGCCTCACGGGCCACCGGATGCACCCCGGCGGCACCGAGGTCCTGGACGAGGGCAAGGTGATCGTCGACGGGGACCGGATACCGGGCTGGTTCACGCTGGAAGGCCCCAAGCTCTACCAGCACGACGGCTGGTTCTGGATCCTGGCTCCCGCGGGCGGGGTGGAGACCGGCTGGCAGGGAGCCTTCCGTTCGCGCGGCTTCTTCGGGCCGTACGAGGAGAGGATCGTCCTGGAGCAGGGGGACACCGACGTCAACGGGCCGCACCAGGGCGGCTGGGTACGCACCGGGACCGGCGAGGACTGGTTCCTGCACTTCCAGCAGCGGGGCGCGTACGGCCGGGTCGTCCACCTGCAGCCGATGCGTTGGGGGAGCGACGGCTGGCCGGTGATCGGCGACGAGGGCGCCCCCGTCGCCCTGCACGAGGCACCCGGTCTGCCGCCGCAGCCGCCCGCGGCGCCCGCCACCGACGACGACTTCCCCGGCGGACGCTTCGGCCGCCAGTGGAGCTGGACCGCCAACCCGCGGGACGGCTGGGCCACCCAGCACTCCGGCGACGGCCTGCGGCTGACCTGCGTCCGCTCGGCCGACGCCCACGACCTGCGCAGACTCCCGAACGTCCTCACCCAGCGGCTGCCGGGCACCCCCTCGGCCGTCGAGGTGGAGCTGACCCTGCACGGCGAGGAGCCGGGGGCGCGGGCGGGGCTCGCGGTGCTCGGGGACGCGTTCGGCTGGATCGGGTTGCAGCGGGGCAGCGACGGGGCGGTGCACGTGGTGCACCGGTTCGCCGAGGCCGTCGCCGAGCGGGAACGGGACGCGGACCACCCGCGGCTCGCACCCGAGGGACGCGTGCGGCTGCGGATCGAGATCGGCGCGGGGGCGCGCTGCCGCTTCTCCTACGACACCGGGCAGGGCCCGCGTCCGTCCGGACCCGTCTTCTGCGCCACCCCGTGGCGCTGGGTCGGCGCCCTGCTGGGGCTGTTCGCCGTCGCGCCCGCCGCGGGACACGCCGGCGCGGCAACCTTCACGCGCTTCAGGATCGACCCCCTGTAACTCGCCGCACCGCCGCACAGCACCGCCGTACCGCTGAAACGCCGCACAGTGCACCTCCGTAGCAAGCGCTTGCCAAAAGTGGTGGCCCCACGGCCGGCACTGCCCCACAACCTCACATCTCCGTCGGAACCAGAAGAAGAGAGCCGACCAATGAAGAGCAGCATCCGCAGAAACAGGCGCGCCGCCCTCGCCGTCGCCCTGGGCTCCGTACTCGCCCTGACCGCCACCGCCTGTGGCGACGACGGCAGCGGCAGCGCGGGGGACAAGGGCAACGAGGGGTCCGGCAAGGGGGAGATCACCTTCTGGGACAACAACGGCGGTGTCCGCACCGACATCTGGAAGCAGATCATCTCCGACTTCGAGAAGAAGTACCCGAACATCAAGGTCGACTACGTCGGCATCCCCGCCGCGAGCGCCCAGTCCAAGTACGACACCGCCATCCAGGGCGGCGGCCTGCCCGACGTCGGCGGCGTCGGCACCGCGATGCTCGCCGAGGTGGCCGTCCAGGGCGCTCTGGAGCCGCTGGACAGCCGGCTGGCGAAGAGCTCGCTGAACGGCAGGCTCAGCCAGAACCTGCTGGAGAGCAGCAAGGCGGCGGGCGGCGGCGACCAGCTGTACCAGATCCCGACCTCGTCGAACAACGGCACGCTGTGGTACCGGACCGACCTGTTCGAGAAGGCCGGGCTGGACGCGCCGACGACGTGGGACAAGTTCTACACGGCGGCCGACAAGCTCACGAACAAGGGCAAGAACCGGTTCGGCTTCACCATCCGCGGCGGCGAGGGGTCCATCGCCCCGGCGCTGGACGCGGCGTACAGCCAGAGCGGCATCACCTCGTTCTGGAACGGCGACAAGACGACGGTCAACGACCCCAAGAACGTCGCCGCGCTGGAGAAGTACGTCGCCCTGTACAAGAAGGACACCCCGTCCGCCGACGTCAACAACGACTTCACCAAGATGGTCGCGCAGTGGGACAGCGGCACCATCGGCATGCTGAGCCACAACCTCGGCTCGTACCAGGACCATCTGAAGGCGCTGGGCGCGGACAAGTTCCGGGGCCTGCCCAACCCGACGCAGGCCGACGGCACGCGCGTGCAGATCTCCAACCCGGTCGACGGGCTGAGCCTGTTCAAGTCCAGCAAGAACAAGGCGGCCGCCTGGAAGTTCGTCGAGTTCGCCGTCTCGCACGAGGAGAACTCGAAGTTCAACCAGTCCGCCGGGCAGATCCCGGCGAACACGGACGCCGCCAAGGACGCGTGGATCCAGAAGGCCGAGCCCACGAAACTGGCGGCCGAGGCCCTCAACGGCGCCGGCACGAAGATCGTGCAGCTGCCGTACTACCTGCCGGACTGGAACACGATCTCCAAGGCCGACAACGAGCCGAACTTCCAGAAGGTGCTGCTCGGGAAGATGAGCGTGAAGGACTTCCTGAACACGCTGGCCGACCAGCTGAACAAGGCCCAGGCGGACTGGAAGCAGAACCACTGACTGATTCGGGTTCGGTTGCGGGGGACTGCGGGTCGGTCGTGGCTGGTCGCGCAGTTCCCCGCGCCCCTGGACGTGGGAAAGGTGAAGGGTCTTGTCGCTTACCCGTAGGCAGGTCACCGCGGCCGCTGTGGGTGTCGTTCCGCTCGTCGGGCGTTCCCCCGAGAACAAGCCGCGCACTCTCTACATCGCCGGTGATTCCACCGCCGCCCAGAAATACGCCGACGCGGCACCCGAGACGGGGTGGGGAATGGCGCTCCCCTTCTTTCTGCGGAAAGACGTCGTCGTCTCCAACCAGGCCGTGAACGGGCGCAGTTCGAAGAGTTTCGTGGACGAGGGACGGCTCGACGCCATTCTCGGCACGATACGGCCGCACGATCTGCTGGTCGTCCAGTTCGCGCACAACGACGAGAAGAGCGAGGACCCCACCCGGTACACGGAGCCCTGGACGACGTACCAGGACTACCTGCGGCAGTACGTCGAGGGCGCGCGGGCCCACAGGGCGCAACCCGTGCTGGCGACGCCCGTCGAGCGGCGCCGCTTCGACGCGAACGGCAACGCCGTGCCCACCCACGGCGACTACCCCGCGGCGATGCGGGCGCTCGCCCGGCAGGAGCGGGTGCCGCTGCTCGACATCGAGGCGCTGTCGCTGGCGTTGTGGCAGTCGCTCGGGGTCGAGGCGACGAAGACGTACTTCAACTGGACGGACACCGAGCAGGACAACACGCACTTCAACCCGCCGGGGGCCATCGCCGTGGCCCGGCTCGTGGCGCAGGAGCTGCTGCGCACCCGGGTGCTGGCCCGGCACGACGTCATCCGGCTGCACGAGTCCGTCCCCACCTCGTGGATCACCTGGCCACCCGCAAGCTGAGGAGAACCGCACAGTGCGTACACAGAAATGTCATGGACGTGTCATAACGACGGTCGTGGGCTGCACCGCCCTCGTGCTGGCGGTCACCGGGACCGCCCAGGCCGCCCACCGGCCCGCACCGGACCGGCAGGTGCTGCCCGCGAACGACGGCTGGGCCGCCGCCGGCACCGGCACCACCGGTGGCGCCGCCGCCGACGCCGCGCACGTCCACACCGTCACCGACTGGGCCGGATTCAAGGCCGCCCTGGCCGACGGCGGCAACCAACCGAAGATCATCAAGGTGAAGGGCACCATCGACGCGGACGGGCCCGGCTGCGCCTCCTTCGAGGCGCCGGGGTACGACTTCGACACCTATCTGAAGACCTACGACCCCGCCGTCTGGGGCCGCGACAAGAACCTGGACGGCGAGCCGGACGACAGCCCCGAGGGCCTGCGCCGTGCCTCACAGGCCGCTCAGGACGCCTACATCAAGGCGAACGTCCCGGCCAACACCACGATCATCGGCATCGGCAAGGACGCCGGTTTCAAGGGCGCCAGCCTGCAGATCAAGGGCGTCGACAACGTCATCGTCCGCAACCTGAGCCTGGAGAGCCCGCTCGACTGCTTCCCGCAGTGGGACCCCACCGACACCGCCGACGGCAACTGGAACTCCGAGTACGACAGCGCGGTCATCTACGGCTCCACCCACGTGTGGATGGACCACGACACCTTCACCGACGGCGCCCACCCGGACAGCACGCTGCCGTACTACTACGGCCGGATCTTCGAGCAGCACGACGGCGAGCTCGACATCGTCAAGGGCGCCGACTACGTCACCGCCTCCTGGAACGTCTTCGAGGACCACGACAAGACGATCCTCATCGGCAACAGCGACAGCGCCTCGACGGCCGCGGTGGACCGGGGGCATCTGAAGGTCACCTTCCACCACAACCTGTTCTCGAACCTCGTCGAGCGCGCGCCCCGGGTGCGGTTCGGCCAAGTGGACTCCTACAACAACCACTTCGTCGCGGGCGACGGCTACTCCTACAGCTACGGCATCGGCATGGAGTCCCAACTCGTCGCCGAACACAACGCGTTCACGCTGCCCGAAGGGGCCAAGGCCGGTTCGATCCTGAAGAAGTGGAAGGAGGCCCCGCTGACCGCCGACGACAACTACGTCAACGGTGAGCTCACCGACCTGATCGCCGTCCACAACGCCCAAGTACCCACGGAGATCCTCCAGTCGGGCGCCGGCTGGACGCCCACCCTGCGCACGAGGGTCGACCCGGCCAGGGCCGTCCCCGGGATCGTCGACCACTGCGCCGGCGCGGGCAAGCTGCGCTGACCCACCGGGCCGGGGCGCACCCCGCCCCGGTCCCCGTTCCCCAGAGCCGCACTGCGAAGGACCACTCTTATGCCCTCGCCGCAACTCCCCCTTTCCAGAAGAGGCTTCCTTCTCGCCGGTGCCGGGGCGGCCGCCTCGCTCGGCCTCGGCACCGCCCCCGCCCGAGCCGTCGCGCGGGCCTGCCCCTTCGGCCGGTACGGTTCGCCGGACCGCCGCCTGACCCCGCAGACCCTGTACGTCGACCCGCACGGACGGGGCGACTTCACCTCCGTCCAGGCCGCCGTGACCGCCGCGACCGGCAGCGGCCGGACGCTGGTCATCGCGCCCGGGACGTACCGGGAGACCGTCCTCCTCGACGCCACCCGCACGGAGGCCACCTGGCTCGGCGCCTCGGAGGACCCCCGGGACGTCGTGATCGTCTACGACCACGCCAACGGCACCCCCAAGCCCGGCGGCGGCACCTACGGCACCACCGGATCCGCCACCACCACCGTCCAGGGCGACGGCTTCACCGCCCGCTGGATCACCTTCGCCAACGACTGGCTGCGCGCCGACCACCCGGACATCACCGGCACCCAGGCGGTCGCCATCAAGGTGCAGGGCGACCGGAGTTCGTTCACCCACTGCCGCTTCCTCGGCCACCAGGACACCCTGTACGCCGACTCGATGGCGCTCGGCACCTTCGCCCGCCAGTACTACGCGCACTGCTACGTCGAGGGCGACGTCGACTTCGTCTTCGGGCGGGCCACGGCCGTCTACGACCGGTGCCACTTCCGCACCCTGAACCGCACCGACCTGGCGGCCGCCCCCTACGGCTTCGTCTTCGCGCCCTCCACGGCGGCCGCCGATCCGCACGGCTACCTGGTGACCGGGAGCCGGGTGAGCAGCGAGGCCCCGGACGGCTCGTACAAGCTGGCCCGACCCTGGGTGCCCGGCTCCGACACCACCGCCCGCCCGATGCTCACCGTCCGCGACACCCACCTCGGCCCCGGCATCGACGCGGCCGCGCCCTACGCAAACATGTCCGACACCTACCCGTGGCAGAACCAGCGGTTCGCCGAGTACCGCAACACCGGCCCCGGCGCCGTCGTCCTGGTCCCCGCCAGCCGCCCCCAACTCACCGACGAACAGGCCGCGTCGGCGACCCGCGAGGCCTACCTCGGCGACTGGACGCCCTGGAAGGAGGGCCGCTGAGATGCGCCGGCGCACCCTTCTGACCGGCATCGCCGCCGGCCTCGTGACCGCGGGCACCACGCCCGCCTTCGCCGGCGGCGGCCGGACCCTGCACGTCCGCCCCGGCGACAGCGTCCAGGCGGCCGTCGACGCGGTGGACGGACCCGGCCGGACCGTCGTCGTGCACCCGGGGACGTACCGCGAGGTCGTCGCCGTCCCCGCCGACAAGGCGGACCTGACGATCCGCGGGGCCACCGGCGACCCGCGCGACACCGTCATCGTCTTCGACCACGCCAACGGCACCAAGAAACCCGACGGCACCACCTACGGCACCGCGGGCTCCGCCACCTTCACCTCCGCGGCCCCCGGCCTGACCGTCCGCGACCTCACCCTCGCCAACGACTGGCTGCGCGCCGACCACCCCGACATCACCGGCACCCAGGCGGTGGCCGCCTGCACCTACGGCGACCGCACCCACTTCGACAACGTCCGGCTGCTCGCCCACCAGGACACCCTCTTCGTCGACACGACCGCGCTGGACGCCTTCGACCGGCAGTACTTCTCCCGCTGCCACATCGAGGGCGACGTCGACTTCGTCTTCGGGCGGGCGACGGCGGTGTTCGAGCGCTGCCACTTCCACGCGCTGGCGCGGGACGTCGCCTTCACCCCCAAGGGCATGGTCTTCGCCCCCTCCACCGCCCGCGCCAACCCGCACGGCATCCTCGCCGTCCGCTCCCGGATCACCTCCGGCGCGGAGGACGGGGCGTACAAGCTGGCACGGCCCTGGGTGCCGTCGTACGAGACGACCGCCTGGCCGTCCCTGGTCGTCCGGGACACCTGGATCGGGCCCGGCATCGATCCGGTCGCCCCCTACACCAACATGCGCGACGCCTATCCCTGGCAGTCCATGCGTTTCCACGAATACGCCGACTCCGGTCCCGGCGCGGCGATCACGGTGCCGGAGAACCGGCCCCAGCTCACCCCGGAAGAGGCCCGGGCGCATACAAGGCGGACCTACCTCGGCGACTGGCGTCCCCGTGTCCAGGGCTGAGCCGCCGAACCGCCGGACCTTCGTCACGGGGGCCGCCGCGGCGGCCCTCCTCGGCACGGCCCCGGGCACCGCCCGGGCCGCGGACCTCGTCGACGGCAACCTCCCCGACTTCCACCAGGCCCTCAAGGACGAGCTGAACTTCCCGCTCGCCTGGGGCACTTCGCCCCTCCGTGACTTCCGGGCCTGGCGGCGGGCCGCCCGCGCCACGGTCGAGGAGCACCTCCTCGTCCCACGGCAGGACGGGACGCCGTACGCACCCGACCACCGGGAGTCCTCCCGCGGCGACGGCTACGCACGCGAGCTGGTCACCCTCTCCCTCACCCGCTACGAGCGGGTCCGCGCCGCCCTGCTCACCCCGGACGGGCCCGGCCCGTTCCCCGCCGTGCTCCTGCTGCACGACCACGGCGCCCGGTTCGACATCGGCAAGGAGAAACTCGTCCGTCCCTGGTACGACGACACCCGGCTCGCCTCCGCCGAGGCGTGGGCGGAGAAGTACTTCAGCGGGCGGTTCGTCGGCGACGAACTGGCCCGCCGCGGCTATGTCGTGCTGTGCGCGGACGCGCTCGGCTGGGGCGACCGCGGGCCCCTCGCCTACGACCAGCAGCAGGCCCTCGCCTCCAACTTCTACAACCTCGGCTCCTCGCTCGCCGGACTCATGGCCCGCGAGGACGCCCGCGCCGCCCGGTTCCTGGCCGGTCTCGACCGGGTCGACGCCCGGCGCGTGGCCGCCGTCGGCTTCTCCATGGGCGGCTACCGGGCCTGGCAGACGGCCGCGCTCAGCGACGACATCGCGGCTAGCGCCGCCGTCTGCTGGATGACCGGCCTGAAGGAAATGATGGTGCCCGGCAACAACACGCTGCGCGGGCAGTCGTCGTACTACATGCTCCACCCCGGCCTCGCCCGGCACCTCGACATCCCCGACGTGGCGAGCATCGCCGCCCCCAGGCCGATGTTCTTCCTCGACG
Organism: Streptomyces sp. NPDC085900; assembly: GCF_044540925.1. NCBI lineage: Bacteria > Bacillati > Actinomycetota > Actinomycetes > Kitasatosporales > Streptomycetaceae > Streptomyces > Streptomyces sp. NPDC085900. Next base: position 121,587 of record NZ_JBITSP010000014.1, read on the forward strand.
GCGAGCAGGATCCGCTGTTCCCCGCCGACGGCGTCCGGGCCGCCTACGCCAGGCTGCGCGCCGTGTGGGCCTCCCGCCACGCCGAGGAGCGGCTGCGCACCGAGACCTGGCCGGGCCTCGGCCACGTCTTCACACAGCCCATGCAGGACGAGGTCTTCGGCTGGCTCGACGCCGTCCTGTGAACCGTCCCCCACTCGCACGAGAAAAGGACCGCTCTCCATGTCTCGTCGTACCGCACTCGCCACCCTCGCCGCCCTCGTCCTGAGCGCGGGCCTCGCCGTCCTGCCCACCCGGGCGCAGGCCGCCACCCTGGTCGTCAGCAACTCCACCGACCTGTCCAACGCCATCAAGAACGCCACCGCAGGCACGGTCATCCAGGTACGCGGCGGCACCTACTACCCGACGGCCACCCTCCAGTCCACGGCCAACGGCACCTCCTCGTCGCCCATCACGCTCACCGCGTACGGCTCGGAGACCGTCAAGATCGACGGGTCCTCGCTGCCCTCGGGCTCCTGGATCTTCAAGCTGACCGCGGACTACTGGAACGTCTCCAGCATCACCTTCCAGAACTCCCCGGACAGCGCGGTGGTCTGCCAGTCCTGCACCGGCACCAACTGGAACAACGTCAAGACCATCAACGGCGGCGACTCCGGCTTCACCCTGACCGGCGACGGCACGGTCGCCAACACCGTGAAGAACCTGGACAGTTACGGCAACTACGACGCCGCCACCCACGGCCAGAACGCCGACGGCGTCGCCATCAAGTTCGGCTCCGGCACCGGCAACCTGGTCACCGGTGCGCGCCTGTACAACAACTCGGACGACGGCATCGACCTCTGGTCGTTCTCCTCGCCGGTCACCATCGAGCACACCTGGTCCTTCGGCAACGGCAAGAACCGCTGGGGCGACAGCGCCTTCGAGGGCAACGGCAACGGCTACAAGCTGGGCGGCAACGGGCCCACGGTCGCCCACGTGGTCAACAACTCCGCGGCCTGGGACAACGCCGGCAACGGCTTCACCGAGAACTCCAACACCGGCGCGATCGTCATCAACCGCACAACGGCCTACGCCAACGCCAAGTGGGGCTACTACTTCGCCACCGGCGCGGCGAAGCTCGGCAAGAACCTGGCCGTGAGCAACGCGGGCGGCTCGGTGAGCAAGGGCTCCTCGGTCACCTCGGCCGGCAACAACTGGGACTCCGGCATCTCCACCCCGGCCTTCAAGTCCACGGACGCGATGAGCGTCTACAACTCCCGCCAGTCCGACGGCTCCCTGCCCGCGACGACCTTCCTGACGACGGGGAGCTCCACCATCGGAGCGACGATGAACTGATCCGGAACCTGCCCGTCCGGGGCGCTTGACCCGTTTTTTGCCTCCGATCGAGGTATCGATCGGGCAACGGGTCTCGCGCCCGCGGGGGTGACGCGCGTAGAAACCTGTCATGCATAAGCCACTGCGTATCGCGGCGATCGCCGCAGCGTGTGCCCTCTCCGGCGGCGCCCTCTACGGCGCCGGTGCGGCGACGGCCGGACAGTCCACGGCCAACTCCACCCACGAGCCCTACAACATCGGGCTCCTGGTGAAGGACATCGACACCTACTACGGCACCACGGCGGACGCCAACGGCGTCTACCAGGCGTCCCCGGACAGCCCGTACGCCCAGGACCTGGCGCACATCGACGCCGCCGCCCACAAGTACATCGACCAGGCGGCCCGCAAGGCCCACCACCGCGGCGAGAAGCCGGCCGTCGTCTTCGACATCGACGACACGCTGCTGCTCAGCCTGGACTACGAGAAGCGCTACAACTACACCTACAACCCGACCACTTGGGCCGACTACGTGAACAGGGCGGACCGCCCGGGCGTCTTCGGCAGCGCCGAGCTGGTCCGCTACGCCGAGTCCAAGGGCGTCGAGGTCTTCTACAACTCCGGTCTGAGCGAGGCCCAGCGCACCGCCGCCGTCGAGAACCTGAAGAAGATCGGCGCCGATGTGAACCTCGACGCCGACCACATGTTCCTCAAGGACAAGGCCGACCCGCCGGCCTACCTGTCCTCCTGCGCCACGCCCGGCACCTGGACCTGCACGACCGTGCAGTACAAGTCCGGCACGCGCGAGCACATCGAGGACGACCTCGGGTACGACATCGTCGCCAACTTCGGCGACCAGTACTCGGACCTGGACGGCGGCTACGCCGACCGCACGTACAAGCTGCCGAACCCGACGTACTTCGTCAGCTAGTCCCTCACCGGCCTGATCGACTCCAGGGTCGGCACGACCGCCTGAAGGGTACCGTCCGCGGCGAACCACAGCCGGTCGACGGTCGTCTCCCGGTGCATGCCGTCGCCGCCGGGCCTTCCCGGCCCGGCGAGGGCGAACCGGTGGTAGACGATGTACCAGTCGTCGGTGCCGGGCACGTTCACCACGGAGTGGTGGCCGGTGCCGAGGATCCCGTACTCGGGACGCTTCGACAGGATCGTCCCCCGCTCGGTCCACGGGCCGAGCGGGGACGGTCCCGTCGCGTAGGCGACGTGGTAGTTCTCGCTGCGGGTGTCGTCCTCGGACCAGGTGAAGTAGTACGTGCCCTTCCGCTTGACCACGAAGGAACCCTCGCGGAAGCCGGCCGGGGTGATGTCCTTCACCTTCGCCGGGTCGTACGACGTCATGTCGTCGTTCAGCGGGACCACGTACCCGTGTCCGTTGCCCCAGTAGAGATACGACGTCCCGTCGTCGTCCGTGAAGACGGCCGGGTCGATCATCTGGCCCTGGAGCGAACCGCCCTTCGCCACCAGGGGTTTGCCGAGGGCGTCCTTGAACGGGCCGGCCGGGGAGTCGGCGACCGCGACGCCTATCTGCTGCTCGGCGCAGAAGTAGAAGTAGTACTTGCCGTCGCGCTCGGCGATCGCGGGCGCCCACGCGTACTTGTCCGCCCAGGAGACGTCCGGACCGAGGTCCAGCACGACGCCGTGGTCCTTCCAGTGGACCAGGTCGCGGGAGGAGTACGCCTTGAAACTCGTGCTGCCCCACCCCTGGTTGCCGTCCGTCGTCGGATAGATCCAGTACCGGCCGTCCAGATAGGCCACGTCCGGGTCGGCGTTCAGGCCGGGCAGGATCGGGCTCCGGGTGCGGACGGCCTCGACCGTCCAGGTGCGGCTCGTGCCGTCGGCGGCGGTCACGGTGTACGTCTGCGGGGTGCGGAAGTCGCGGTGCGCACCGGACTCGGGAGTGATGGTCGCGCCCTGGGCGACCGCGATCCTCGGCGCGAGGTGCGCGAGGTGCGCGAGGTCGGCGTCGGGCTCCATGGGCAGCACGACCTTCGACGCGCCGTCGGTGACGACGGCATACCCCTTCTGGTCCTTCGCCGTGGCGTCCATGACCGAGGTGGGGGTGCTCGGGTAGGCGGCCAGCAGCCGGTCGTACTCCTTCTGCGTCACCGGCATCACCGTGCCGTGCCTCGGGCTCGCGGGCAGCTGGTAGTTCTTCGACATCGTCCACTTGCCCGAGTCGAGGTCGGTGGTCTCGAACGGGACGTAGCCGCGCTCGCCGTACTCGTCGATGAACAGGTACCACTTCTTCTCGGTGTTGGACCGGAAGACCGTCGGCCCCTCGCCGCGGGCGATCGAGCCGCTGCCGATGCAGTCGGAGACGAAGTCGTACTTCGCCGACGTCAGGCTCGTCGACTTCTCCGCGGTGATGAACTTCGAGCAGGGGGAGTCGGAGGACGGGTTCCGCTCGTCCTTGGTGTAGCGGTAGTACGTGTCCCTGTACTTGATCACCGTCGAGTCGATCACCGAGTACCCCGGGTCGTCCCAGACCTTGGGCGCGCTGAAGGTGCGGAAGTCCTCGGTGGTCGCGTACATCATGCGGTTGTACTGGTCGCCGGTGTGCTCGGGGTCGTCGTCGGCGTACAGCTTCGACGCCCAGAAGACGACGTACTCGCCGAGCGAGTCGTCCCAGTAGGCCTCCGGCGCCCAGGTGTTGCCCGCGTTGTCGGGGGCCACCTTCACCAGCCGCTGGTCGGTCCAGTGGACCAGGTCGGTGGACTCCCAGATCATGATCGATTTGCTGCCGTGCCGTTGGACCTGGTCCCAACTGCCGCTGCTGTTCCGGTACATCCGCAGGTCGGTGGCGATGAGGTAGAACTTGTCGCCCTTGGGGGAGCGGATGACGAACGGGTCGCGCAGCCCCTTCTCGCCGATCGTCGACGTCAGCACCGGCTTGCCCTGGTTCAGCTCACGCCAGTGCAGCGGGTCGTTGCCCCGGCTCAGGGCGTAACGGATCTGTTCGCCGTCGGCGGTGCCCTCGCCCGTGAAGTAGGCGAAGAGATAGCCGGCGTACGCGGGGTGTTTCACGGGCGGGGCTCCTGAGTGGGCGGTACCGGGTGGTGCGGTGAACAGGCCGAGGAGGAGGGCGAGGCAGACGACGAGCACGGCTCTGGGGCGCATCGGCGATCCTGTCGGGGTGTGGGGGTTTCTGTTGGGTGTTGCGCGCCTTCGGAGTGTTCCCAGTGGGAAACAGCGCGTCAACCGGTAGGGATGGGCAGGACGCCGACGAAACTTTCGATGAACCCATGTTCGGACCGACGAACGCCCCGCCGGTCGTCACCGGCGGGGCGTTCCTGTCGCCGACGAGGGGGGCTCTGTCGGCGGCTGCTGACCGAGGGGGGCTCAGGTCAGCAGGTCCACTGAGGACGTCATACCGTCCTTCGTCCGTCCTTACGCACTACTAGGGACGTCGAAAGGGGAGGTGAGGTTGTGTCACCGTGGGCAACCGTGGCGCGCGGGCGTCATGAGCCGCCCGCGCCGCTCGTGTGCGCCGCGAAGTCGCCTCCCACAGCGCGCTGTTCGCCGTCGGCCGTCGCCCGGACCGTGTAGCCGTCGTCCCTGGCGTCCCGGCCGCCGCGCTGGTGGTTGTACTGAGCGGCGAACACCCACTCGCCCTCGGGGACCGTACGGCCCGCCTTGAGCGTCCAGGTGTACACCAGAGAGCCGTCCCGCTCGCCGACGGTGAAATCGAAGTCCTGTTCCGGCAGCGAGCGCCAGGCGCCCGCGTTGCTCACTCCACCGGTCTGCGCGACCTTCAACTGCACGGTGAGGGACGTGAGTCGGGCACTGGTCTTGAGGGTGACATTGCTCTGCGCCCAGAAGTCGTTGCTGTGCGGGTCCACCGAACCGTCCGACCACAGCGGGCCGTCGCTCTCGCCGCCGGCGGACGGCAGCACGGTGACGGAGGGCTTCGTCGGGGAGGGGGTGCCGCTCGGCCGATGGGTGCCGGGCGTTCGGCTCGGGGCCGGTTGCACCGGCGGTACGGGCGCCCGGCTCGTCGCGTCCGGCGACGGCGTGGGCGTCGGGGACACCGCTACCGTCTGCTGCTGCGGGGGAGTGTCGTCCTTCACCGCGGACGCCACCGCGTAACCGCCGACCGCGAGCATGCCCGCGACCGCCGTCGTGGCACCCACCACGCGTACCCAGCCCCACACCGGCGGCCGCGTCGCCCGGTGCCCGGCACGGTCCGCCTCGGGGCTCATGCCCCGCTCGATCCTCGCCAGCATGCGGGCCCGGTCGGGCTCGTGCGCCCCGGCCGCCTCGTGCAGCCGGGCGCGCAACTCGTCGTGCACGTCCTGCTGCCTCATCGCGCCGTTCCTCCGGTCTCGCCGCCGCGCGCCATCGCCGCGTGCACCTTCTGTGGGCCACCCCGGGAGCCGAGGACCTTCTGCAGTTCGGCCATCCCCTTGGACGTCTGGGACTTAACCGTACCCACGGAAACACCCAGGGCGAGCGCGGTGTCCTTCTCCGACAGGTCGAAGGCGTGCCGCAGCACCACGCACGCCCGTTTCCGGAACGGCAGCCTGCGCAGGGCCTCCTGGACGTCTATGACGCCCGCGACGTCGGGGTTCTCCGTCTTCTCCTCGCGCTGCGACCAGAACAGCGAGACGCGCCGGCGTTCGCGGACGGCGCTGCGGATGCGGGTGCGGGCGAGGTTGGCGACGACTCCGCGGGCATAGGCGACCGGGTGGTCCGCGGCGCGCACCCGGTCCCAGCGGTGCCACAGGGCGAGCAGCGCGTCGGCCGCCAGGTCGTCAGCGGCGTCGGCCTCGCCGGTCAGCAGGTGGGCGAGACGGGAGAGTTCGGCGTAGTGCCGTTCGAAGAAGTCATGGAACTCCACGGAGGCTGCGTCGTCGACGACAGTGCCCACGGGCGACCTCTCTGTGCGTGTCATGTGAATGACATGTGATCATCCGGAGTGCCCCGGTCGAGATCCGGAAGCGTAGCAGCGTTCGACTACCGGCCCTCGTACGGGTCTTCGAACATGGTGTGACGGGCCGGTCGATTCCGTAACACGGAGAAAACCTGAAACGCGTTCGACGCGGGAACAATCCAGCCAGCATCCGCACCCGTCCGATCAGGTACCGAGGAGCACCCGCCCATGTCCGACACGAAGGACCCTCAACAGGCCACCGACCGGCCGACCAGCGCGCCACCAGCGGCGAACGGCGTCGACCGGTTCTTCCGGATCTCCGAGCGGGGATCCGGCTTCGGCCGGGAGATACGCGGCGGCTTCGCCACGTTCTTCACCATGGCCTACATCCTTGTCCTGAATCCCATCATCCTCGGCAGCGCGAAGGACAAGTTCGGCCACCAGCTCGACACCGGCCAACTCGTCACCGCCACCGCCCTGGTGGCCTGCGTCATGACGATCATCATGGGCGTCGGCGGCAACCTCCCGCTCGCCATCGCGGCCGGCCTCGGCCTCAACGCCGTCGTGGCCTTCCAGCTGGCCCCGCTGATGAGCTGGCCCGACGCGATGGGTCTGGTCGTCCTCGAAGGCATCCTGATCTGCGTCCTGGTCCTCACCGGGCTTCGCGAAGCGATCATGAACGCGATCCCGCATCAGCTGAAGCAGGCCATCGGTGTCGGCATCGGCCTGTTCATCGCCTTCATCGGTTTCGTCGACGCCGGGTTCGTCAGCCGGATCCCGGACGCCGCGAACACCACCGTGCCGGTGCAGCTGGGCGCCGTGGGCCGGCTCACCGGCTGGCCCGTGCTGGTCTTCTGCCTCGGCGTGCTGCTCACCATCGCGCTGCTCGCGCGCAGGGTGAAGGGCGCGATCCTGATCAGCATCGTCACCATGACGGTCGTCGCGATCGTCATCAACGCCGTCGCCGACGTCAAGAGCTGGGGCCTGACCACCCCCAAGCTGCCGGACAAGATCGTCGCCGCCCCGGACTTCGGACTGATCGGCCACTTCAGCCTGTTCGGCGGCTTCGCGAAGGCCGGCATCCTCACCGCCGTACTGCTGGTCTTCACCCTGATCCTGTCGGACTTCTTCGACGCCATGGGCACCATCGTCGGCATCAGCGCGGAGGCCGGACTGCTGGACGAGAGGGGCCAGGTGCCGGGGATCGGGCGCGTGCTGTTCATCGACGGCGCGGCGGCCGTGGCCGGCGGCCTGGGCTCGGCCTCCTCCAACACCGCCTACATCGAGTCGGCGGCCGGCGTCGGCGAGGGGGCGCGCACCGGCTTCGCGAACCTGATCACCGGCGGTCTGTTCGGACTGGCGCTGTTCCTCACGCCGCTGCTGACCATCGTCCCGCTGCAGGCCGCGGCGCCCGCGCTGATCGCGGTCGGCTTCCTGATGATGACCCACGTCAAGCACATCGACTGGGACCGGTACGAGATCGCCATCCCGGCCTTCCTGACCATCGCCGTCATGCCGTTCACCTACTCCATCACCGACGGCATCGGCGCGGGCTTCCTCGCCTACGTCCTCATCAAGACGGTGCTGGGCAAGGCGCGGGACGTGCACTGGCTGCTGTGGGGGGTGTCGGCGCTGTTCCTGGTGTACTTCGCGATCGATCCGGTGGAGCAGATCCTCGGGGTCAAGTGAAGTGAGGGACGCTGCGCGGCCAGGTGCGGCTCCGTCGTGGCTGGTCGCGCAGTCCCGTCAGTTCTTCAACGCCGCCTGCATCATGGCCTTCGCGACCGGGGCGGCCAGCCCGTTGCCGCTGACCTCGGACCGCGCCGCGTCCGACTGCTCGACCACGACCGCCACGGCGACCTCCTTGCCGCCGGCCTTGCCGTAGGACGTGAACCAGGCGTAGGGCGTCTGGCTGTTGTTCTCGCCGTGCTGGGCCGTGCCCGTCTTGCCGCCGACCGTCACGCCGGAGATCTGGGCGTTGGTGCCGGTGCCCTTCTCCACGACCGTCTGCATGGCCGACTGCAGCTGCTCGGCGGTCGAGGAGCTGACGATCTCCTTGGTGCCGGCGCTGTCGTCGTAGTTCTTGAGCACGTCGCCGCCGCCGTCGGTGATCTGCGAGACCATGTGCGGCGAGACCAGCTTGCCGCCGTTGGCGATCGCGGCGGACACCATGGCCATCTGCAGCGGGGTGGCGGTGACGTCGTACTGGCCGATGCCGGTCAGGGCGGTGGAGGACTCGTTCATGTCGGACGGGTAGACGCTGGTGTACGCCCGCACCGGCACGTCCTGGCTGTCGTCGTTGAAGCCGAACTTCTCGGCCATCGCCCGCACCTTGTCCTGGCCCAGCTTGACGGCCATCTTCGCGAAGACGTTGTTGCAGGAGTACTCCAGCGCGGTGCGGATCGAGGCGTTCTCGCAGGGCGCGTTCGGGTTCTCGTTGGACAGGTCGCGGGTGGTGCCCGGCAGGGTGTACGGGTCGGGGCTGTCGGTCCTGGCGTCCACGGACGAGTACAGGCCGTCCTCCAGCGCGGCCGCCGCCACGACCAGCTTGAACGTCGAACCCGGCGGCAGCGGCTGGCGCAGCGCCCGGTTGGTCAGCGGCTTGTCCGGGTCGGCGTTGAGCTTCTTCCAGGCCGATGCCGCCGAGTTGGCGTCCGTCAGCGATGTCGGGTCGTACGACGGCGTGGAGACGACCGCGAGGATCTTCCCCGTCTTCGGGTCGATCGCGACGGCCGCGCCCTTCTTGGCGCCGAGCGCGTCGTACGCCGCCTTCTGCACGTCCGGGTCGATCGTCGTGACCACGTCACCGGGCTCGGCGCGCTTGTCGGTGACCGTGTCCATCACGGTCTTCAGCCGGTTGTCCGTGCCGTTGAGCAGGTCCTGGTAGATGCCCTCCAGCTGGGTGGGGGCGTACGCCTGCGAGGCGTAGCCCGTCACCGCCGCGTACAGCCTGCCGTCCTTGTACGTGCGCTTGTACGCGAGGTCGCCGCTCTTCGTCCGCGCCGAACCGGTGACCGAGCGTCCGGCCACGATGATGTTGCCGAGCGGCTCCGCGTACGTCTCGATCACGTTGCGCCGGTTGTACTTGTCGTCCGCTAGGGCCTTGCCGTCGTAGTACTGCACCCAGGTCGCCCTGATCAGCAGGGCGAACACGAGCAGCAGCACGAAGACGGAGGTCCGCCTGATCGTCTTGTTCATCGCGAACGTGAAGACGAGCGGGAAGGGGCGTGACGTTCCCTTCCCGCCGTTTTCTCATCGGGTGCTCATGAACCTCACGCCTCCAGGGTGAGCACGACCTCGTCGATCTCCTCGCCCCGGGCGTTCGCGAACCCCGTGGCCCGCGCCGTCAGCCGGAACCCGCACTTCTCCAGCACCCGCCGTGAGGCGGCGTTGTCCGCCGCGGCGCGCGCGTACAGCGGCCGCTCCGGCACCTCGGCCAGCAGCTCCCGCAGCGCGGCCGTGGCCACGCCCCGTCCCCAGTACGCCCGGTCCACCCAGTAGGTGACCTCGCGCTCGCCCGGATCCCCGTACACCGCCGCGCTGCCCACCACGTCACCGTCCACCAGGACCGTGCGCAGCACGTCCCCGCCGGCCCGGATACGTTTCCAGTGGGCGTCGAAGGCGTCCCGGTCGGCGGGGTCCTTCGGGGTGAAGGCGGCCATGTGCAGGGCCTCGGGGTCGTTCATCTGCCGAAAGAAGACGGGCAGATCACTGTCGTGCACTTCGCGCAGTACGACGTCCATGAACCCAGAGGCTAGGGGTCACAGCCGCCGGGTCGCCAGGGTGAGCCGGTCGCGGGCGTCGAACAGGGCGTCCTTGACCAGCTGTTCGTGCGCCGGTGTCAGCCGGGCCACCGGCACCGAGCAGCTGATCGCGTCGCGCGCCGGCGTGCGGTAGGGGATGGCGACACCGAAGCAGCGCAGGCCCAGCGTGTTCTCCTCGCGGTCGACGGCGAAGCCCTGCTCCCGCACCTGGTGCAGCTCCTCGATGAGCTTCTCCCGGTCGGTGATCGTGTTCTCGGTCAGGGCGGGCAGCGTCTCGGGGAGCATCTTGCGGACCTGCTCGTCGGAGTACGTGGCGAGGATCGCCTTGCCGAGCGAGGTGGAGTGCGCCGGGAGGCGGCGGCCGACCCGGGTGAAGGGCCGCAGGTAGTGCTGGGACTGGCGGGTGGCGAGGTACACGACGTTCGTGCCGTCCAGCCGCGCCAGGTGGATGGTCTCGGTGGTGTCGTCCGAGAGGCGGTCCAGTGTCGGGCGGGCCGCGGCGACCACCTCGTCGCCGTCGATGTACGAGGTGCCCACCAGCAGCGCCCGCACCCCGATGCCGTACCGCGTGCCCGTCGCGTCGGTCTCCACCCAGCCCAGCTCCACCAGCGTGCGCAGGAGCATGTAGAGGCTGGACTTGGGATATCCGACGGCCTCCTGGACCGATGCCAGGGAGTGCATGCCGGGGCTGCCGGCGAAGTACTCGAGCAATTCAACGGTTCGCACCGCGGACTTGACCTGCGCCCCGCCGCCTGTCTCGGCTGCCGCCATCGCCCCTGACCCCTTCGTTGGACGAGAAACCGAAGTTATAGTCTCCAACAGCATATTCATCATCAGAGACAGCGTTCAGTATATCGAACGACCCTGGTGAATGACCCTGATACACCTGGAGGGATCCGCGGTGGCAGCAGCACCAGTCTGGAGTGTCGACCCCCGAACCGGGAAGCAGCGTGAACAGGTTGCGGTGGAGGCCACAGCCCAGGAGGTCGACGCCGCCGTCCGCGCCGCCCACGCGGCACGCGCCTCCCTCGCCGACCGCGCCGTCCGCGCGGCCTTCCTGCGCACCGCCGCCGAGCAGCTGGAGTCGGCCAAGGACTGGCTCGTGGAGACCGCGGACGCGGAGACCGCGCTCGGCCCGGTCCGGCTCACCGGCGAGCTCGCCCGCACCTGCTTCCAGCTGCGGGCCTTCGCCGACATCGTCGACGAGGGCGCCTTCCTCGACGTGATCATCAACCACCCCGACGACACCGCGACGCCCCCGATCCCGGACCTGCGCCGCTACAAGGTGCCGCTGGGCGTGGTGGCCGTCTACTCGGCCTCCAACTTCCCCTTCGCCTTCTCCGTCGCCGGCGGCGACACCGCGAGCGCGCTCGGCGCGGGCTGCCCGGTCGTCGTCAAGGCCCACCCCGACCACCCGGCCCTGTCCGAGCTGGTCGCCAAGGTGCTGCGCCGGGCCGCCGCCGCGCACGGCATCCCCGACGGAGTCGTCGGCCTGGTGCACGGCTTCGAGGCGGGCATCGAGCTGGTCAGGCACCCACTGGTGTCGGCGGCCGGCTTCACCGGCTCCGTCAAGGGCGGCCGCGCCCTGTTCGACGCGGCGGCCGCGCGGCCGGTGCCGATCCCCTTCCACGGCGAGCTGGGCTCCCTGAACCCCGTCGTCGTCACGGAGGCCGCGGCCGCCGAACGCGCGGAGGCCATCGGCGCGGGCCTGGCCGGCTCCATGACCCTCGGCGTCGGGCAGTTCTGCGTGAAGCCGGGCCTGGTGCTGGCTCCGGCGAGCGCGGCCGGCGACCGCTTCCTGAAGTCGCTGACCGACGCCGTGAGCGACACGGACGCCGGGGTGCTCCTGGACCACCGCATGCGGGACAACTTCATCGCCGGGGTCGCCGAGCGCGCCGAGCTGCCGGACGTGGAGTCGCCGGTGACGCCCGGATCGGGCGGCGAGCACACGGTGAGCGCCGGCTTCCTGACCGTGGCGGCCGACAAGCTGACCGAGGAGGGCGCGTACGACCTGCTCCTGGAGGAGTGCTTCGGCCCGGTGACGGTCGTCGTCCGCTACGACGACGACGCCCAGGTCCAGGCCGTCCTCTCGCGCCTGCCCGGCAACCTCACGGCGACGGTTCACCTGTCGGCGGAGGAGGCCGCGGGCGAGGGACGCGGCGCGGAGATCCTGGCGGAGCTGACGCCGCTGGCCGGCCGCGTGCTGGTCAACGGCTGGCCGACGGGCGTCGCGGTGGCGCCGGCCCAGCACCACGGCGGACCGTACCCGGCGACCACCTCGACCTCGACGTCCGTCGGCGGTACGGCCATCGAGCGGTGGATGCGGCCGGTGGTGTACCAGGGGGCGCCCGAGGCGCTGCTTCCCCCCGAGCTGCGGGACGACAACCCGCTCGGTCTGCCGCGTCGGTTCAACGGCCGACTGGAACGGTGAACGGGCCCACCTGACACAATCGCCGGATGGACGTCGAACTTCCCGAACTCCCCTTCGCCCTGCGCACATACGGCCCCGAGGGCAACTGGTCGTACGAGGGCGGTGTGCTCACCGGCTGGGCCGGACCCCGGCAGGACCGGTTCGTGCCGCCCACCGGGGAGGCGCTGGAACCCGCCTCCGACGCCCCGCGGTTGCTGGGCTGGCCCGAGGGGGACTTCCAGCTGATCGCCCGGGTCACGGTCGGTTTCGCGGGGGCGTTCGACGCGGGGGTCCTCTACGTCCATGTCGGCGAGCGGGCCTGGGCCAAGCTGTGCCTGGAGTACTCCCCGGACGTGCCCACCGTCTGCACGGTGGTCACCCGGGGCCACTCCGACGACGCCAACTCCTTCACCGTGGACGGCAGTTCGGTGTGGCTGCGGCTCAGCCGCACCGGCCGCGCCTTCGCCTTCCACGCCTCCCGCGACGGCGAACGCTGGACCTTCGTCCGCCTGTTCACCCTGGGCGGCGAGAAGGAGACGGACGCGGCCCTGGTCGGCTTCATGACCCAGTCCCCGATGGGCGAGGGCTGCGTGGTCACCTACGACCACATAGAGTTCCGCCCCCACTGGCCGGCGGACCTGAGGGACGGCAGCTGACCTGCTCTCTTGGACGCCGACCCGCTGATTCAGCCCGTCCGGCGTTTGAGGACAAGGCCCCTTCAGGGCCGTAGGGGGGTCTGGGGGCGCAGCCCCCAGCACTCACCGCAACCGCAAGGTAGCCGCCCAGGTCAGCGCCAGCGCCCCCGCACTGATCAGCAACGCCATCCTCATCCCGCCGACGAACCCACCCGCCACCAGCGACCCGAACACCGCGATCCCCAACCCCCCGGCCACCTGCCGCGCGGCGTTCAGCATCCCCGCCGCGAGCCCCGCCCGCTCCACCGGCACCGCGTCCATCATCGCCGCCGTCAGCGGCGGCACCGTCAGCGCGCACCCCAGCGCCAGCGGCACGAGCAGCACGGCCGTCAGAACCGAGGACGTGCCGGCGTCGACGTACAGCAGGAGGAGCAGACCCGTGACGGCGAGCGCCTGCCCCACCAGCATCGGCGCCCTCGCCCCGTACCGCCCCGCGACCTTGCCCGCGACCACGTTCGTCACCGCGATCAGGCCGGTCATGGGCAGGAAGGCCAGCCCGGCCCGCAGCGCCGACAGCCCCTGGACCTGCTGGAAGAAGAGCGAGAAGACGAACACCACGCTGTAGAAGGCGACGCTGACCGCCGATCCCGCCGCGACCGTCACGGCCACCGTCCGGTCGCGGAACAGGCCGAGCGGGACCACCGGGTGCGGGCTGCGCGCCTCGATCCGGAAGAACGCGACGCCCGCGAGCAGAGCCACCGCCAGGGCCGCCCAGCCCGCCGTGCCCCCCTCGATCACCGCGAACGTCACACCCGTGAGCGCCACCACCGCCGTCGCCTGCCCCGGCAGGTCCAGCGGGGCCGGCCGGCGCTCGGAGCGCGGGGCCCGCAGGAGCAGCGCCAGGATCAGCGCCCCCACCGGCAGGTTGACGAAGAAGATCCCGCGCCAGTCCCACGCCGTGGTCAGCAGGCCGCCCGCCACCGGCCCCAGCGCCACCGCCGCCGACCCGCCCGCGGCCCACGTCGCCACCGCCCGCGCCCGCCGCGCCGGCTCCGGGAACGCCTGCCGCACCAGCGCCAGCGAGGCCGGAAGCACCACGGCGGCCGCCAGGCCCTGCACCACCCGGGCGCCGATCAGCGCCGGCAGGTTCGGCGCCAGCCCGCAGGCGACCGAGGCGAGCGTGAAGACGCCGGTGCCCAGCGCGAACGCGCGGCTCGCTCCGGTGCGGTCCGAGAAGGCCCCGGTGGACAGCATCAGCGCGGCGAACGGCAGCGTGTAGGCGTCGACGACCCACTGCAGGCCGGACATCCCGGCGCCCAGGGAGGAGCCGATCGCGGGCAGGGCCACGTTCACCACGGACGCGTCGAGGCAGATCAGCGCGAAGCCGAGAAGGGCGGCGGTGAGGGTGAGCGAGGGCGAGGATTTCCTGGCCTCCATCGTCAACTCGCTTGTGACAGGGGCGAGTTCGTCGCCCTCCAGGGTCCGGTTCGTCGTCATGCGTCCATGGTGCGGATCTTCGGCGTCGTACAGTAGTGGCCTGAACGACAGGGAACCGGAGGTTCTGGCCATGCCCCAGCCGCTCGCCCCGCACCGCATCGCCGTGATCGCGCCCTCGCCCGTGTCGATGTTCAACCTCGCCATCCCCGAGCTGCTGTTCGGCAAGGTCGAGGTGGACGGCCGGCCCGGCTACGAGGTGGTCATCTGCGCCGCCGAGCCGGGACCGGTGCCCACCAGCGGCGGGCTCGACCTGTACGTCCGCCGCGGCCTCGACGCCGTGCGGGAGACGGACACGGTGATCGTCGCCGGCACCGGGGCGCCGTACGAGCCCGACCCGCGGATCGTGGCCGCCGTCAAGGAGGCGGCCGCCGACGGCAAACGCGTCGCCTCCCTGTGCACCGGCGCCTTCCAGCTCGCCGAGGCGGGGCTGCTGGAGGGCCGCAGGGCGACGACGTACTGGGCGCACGCCGAGGAACTGCGCAGGCGCTACCCGCGGGTCGACCTCCAGGGTGACGTCCTCTACGTCCAGGACGGCCCGTACGTCACCTCCTCCGGCTACGCCGCCGGCATCGACCTCTGCCTGCACGTCATCCGCACCGACTACGGCGCCGCCGTCGCCAACGAGGTCGCCCGGCGCGCCCTCGTCGCGCCCGTACGGCCCGGCGGCCAGACGCAGTTCACGCACACCCCGCTGCCCCCGGAGCGCGGCGAAGCCTGCGCCGACACCCGGGGCTGGGCCATGCGCAACCTCGACAAGCCCCTCACCCTCACCGACCTGGCCCGCCACGCGGGCGTCTCGGTACGGACCCTCACCCGCCGCTTCCACGCCGAGAGCGGCGTCAGCCCGCTGCAGTGGCTGCTGCACCAGCGCATCGAGCGCGCTAAGGAGTTGCTGGAGACCACCACGCTCCCCATGGACCAGGTGGCCCGCGCCAGCGGCCTGGGCACCGCCGACTCGCTGCGCGCCCACGTGGTCCGCCGCACCGGTCTGACGCCGAGCGCGTACCGGACGCAGTTCAGCCGCCTGGGAACCACGGCTTCCGCGGACACGTCCTCCGCTGCATGATCAGTGACCGAGTCATGGGCGCCCGGGTGATCCGCACGGTGCTGCCCGCCGAGGCCGAGGCCGTCACCGCGCTGCACGCGCGCGCCCGGGCGACCTACTACCCGGCCGGCGTCCCCGAGGACGGCACCGACTGGCTCGCCGCCTGGCGCGGTGCCATCACGCGGCCGGACGGCCAGGTGCTCTGCCTCGTCGAGCAGGGCCGCATCGTCGCCGTCGCCTCCTTCCGCACCCCGCCGGACGCCGGCGCTGAAACGGTCAAGCTCTACCAGTTCCACGTGGACCCCGACGCCTGGCGCCGTGGCGTCGGTACGGCCCTGCACACCGCCTGCGCCGAGCAGTGGCAGGCCGACGGGCGCCGCGTGGCCGTCCTCGACGTACACGTGGACAACCGCCGCGCCCAGGCCTTCTACGCCCGACAGGGCTGGGTCGCGGACCCCGGGCACCCGCCGGCCGAGGGGGACCACCACCTGTTCCTGCGGTACGCGGTCACGGGGGAATGATCCCGGCTGCTTGAACGTTCACCCACTCGGCGGAGGCGGCCTCCGTCACCGTACGAGCTGGAGAGAACATGAAGGTCGAGATCTGGTCGGACATAGCGTGCCCCTGGTGCTACGTGGGCAAGGCGCGCTTCGAGAAGGCGCTCGCCGCCTTCCCGCACCGCGACCGGGTCGAGGTGGTGCACCGCTCCTTCGAACTGGACCCCGGCCGCGCCAAGGGCGACGTCCAGCCGGTGATCTCCATGCTCACGAAGAAGTACGGCATGAGCGAGGCCCAGGCCCAGGCCGGCGAGGAGAACCTCGGCGCCCAGGCGGCCGCCGAGGGCCTGGAGTACCGCACCCGCGACCGTGACCACGGCAACACCTTCGACATGCACCGCCTGCTGCACCTCGCCAAGGAGCGGGGCCGGCAGGACGAGCTGATCCAGGTCCTGTACCGGGCGAACTTCGCCGAGGAGCGCTCAGTGTTCTCCGAGGGCGACGAGCGGCTGGTCGAGCTGGCCGTCGCCGCCGGGCTGGACGCGGAGGACGCCCGCAAGGTCCTCGCCGACCCCACCGCCTACGCCGACGACGTCCGCGCCGACGAGCGCGAGGCCGCCGAGCTCGGCGCCAACGGCGTCCCCTTCTTCGTCCTGGACCGCAAGTACGGCGTCTCCGGCGCGCAGCCCGCCGAGGTCTTCACCCAGGCGCTGACCCAGGCCTGGGGCGAGCACTCCCCGCTGCAGCTCCTCGACCAGGGCGACGCGGACGCGTGCGGCCCCGACGGATGCGCGGTACCGCGGCACTGAAGACGCAGGTCGGGGCATATCCATAAGCACCGCTTAGGGAAACCACGCAGAAATCGGCAATGGACTATGAGTTCTCCGGGGGTCAGAGTGGACCCATGGAGACCTTCGAGAGCCTGGTCCGCGCCGAGTTCGCCCCGGAGAGCACCTACCTCAACACCGCCAGCAACAGCCTGCTGCCCGCCCGCACCGTGACCGCCCTGCACCAGGCGGCGCTGCTGCGGGCGCAGGGCCGGCCGCTGACCCCGCTGCACGAGGATGTGGAGGCCTGCCGGGCCGGATACGCCCGGCTCGCCGGTGTCCCCGCCACCCGGGTGGCCGCCGGCGCCTCCGTCGCCGCGCACACCGCGGTGATCGCCGCCTCGCTGCCGTCCGGCGCCGAAGTCCTCACCGCCGAGGACGACTTCACCTCCGTACTGAACCCCTTCCACGTCCGCGGCGACCTCAAGGTCCGTTCGGTGCCGCTGGAGGGGATCGCGGAGGCCGTCCGTCCCGGCACCGCGCTGGTCGCCGTCAGCGCCGCGCAGTCCGCGGACGGCCGTGTCGCCGACCTGCCCGCCCTGCGCGAGGCGGCCCGCGCCCACGGGGCGCGCACCTACGTCGACTTCTCGCAGGCCGCCGGCTGGCTGCCGATGGACGCGGACGCCTACGACTTCAGCGCCACGGTCTCCTTCAAGTGGCTGCTCGGCCCGCACGGCGCGGCCTTCCTCGTCGTGCCGGAGGACTTCGGCGGGCTGACCCCGGTGCTCGCCGGCTGGGTCGCGGGCGAGCGGCCGTGGGAGAGCTGCTACGGCCCGGTCGCCGAACTCGCCCACTCCGCACGACGGTTCGACCTCACTCCCGCCCTCTTCACCTTCGCCGGGCTGCGCCGCTCGCTCGAGCTGATCGAGGAACTCGGCGTGGCCGCCGTCCACGCGCACGACGTGGCCCTCGCCGACCGGTTCCGCGAGGGGCTCGCGCGCCTCGGCCACGAGCCCGTCCCCGCGCCGGGCTCGGCCATCGTCTCGGTGCCCGGCCTGGGCGACCGCCAGCCCGCGCTGAGCCGTGCCGGCATCGAGGTGTCCGACCGCGCCGGCAATCTGCGCGCCTCCTTCCACCTGTACAACACGCCGGACGACGTGGACCGCCTGCTGGACGCGCTGTCCGGCTGACGGACATGACCGGGCCGGGGCCTCCCGTCCCACACGAGGAGGCCCCGGCCCGGTGCTTCAGGGGGTCACTTCACCGGAGTGAAGTCCCGGGCCCCGATGAACTCGGGGCGCCGGATCGGTGCCGCGAACGGCTCCACCGCCTTGTTCTCCACGCTGTTGAAGACGATGAAGACGTTGCTGCGCGGGAACGGCGTGATGTTGTCGCCGGAGCCGTGCATGGCGTTGCAGTCGAACCAGGTCGCCGAACCGGCCTTGCCCGTGAAGAGCTTGATGCCGTACGCGCTCGCCATCTCGGTCAGCGCCTCGTCCGAGGGCGTGCCCGCGTCCTGCATCTGCAGCGACTTCTTGTAGTTGTCCTTGGGCGTGGCGCCGGCGCAGCCCAGGAACGTCCGGTGCGAGCCGGGCATGATCATCAGCCCGCCGTTGGTGTCGTAGTTCTCGGTCAGCGCGATCGAGACGGACACCGTGCGCATGTTGGGCAGGCCGTCCTCGGCGTGCCAGGTCTCGAAGTCCGAGTGCCAGTAGAAGCCGCTGGCCCCGAAACCGGGCTTGACGTTGATCCGCGACTGGTGGACGTACACGTCCGAGCCGAGGATCTGCCGGGCCCGGCCGACGACCCGCTCGTCGCGCACCAGCTTCGCGAACACCTCGCTGATCCGGTGCACCTCGAAGACCGAGCGGATCTCCTTGGACTTCGGCTCGACGATCGACCGCTCGTCGGCCCGGATCTCCGGGTCGGTGACGAGCCGCTCCAACTCACGCTGGTAGACGCCCACTTCGTCCGGGGCGATGAGCTGGTCGACGGCGAGGAAGCCGTCCCGCTCGAACGACTGCAGATCGCCGGACGAGATCGGACCCGGTGTGTCGGGGGCGCCCCACACGACGGGGTCCTGGCGCGGGATCGACACCTCGGTGGTGCCGCGGGTGGGGTAGAGATCGGTGACGGTGGTCATGGGGTTCTCACACCTCCTCGGGTTCGGTGAGCAGCGGGTAGACGCCGTTCTCGTCGTGGTCCTCCCGGCCGGTGACGGGCGGGTTGAAGACACAGATGCAGTGGAAGTCCTCCTTGACCTTGAGCGTGTGCCGCTCGTGGCCGTTGAGGAGGTACATGGTGCCGGGCGTGATGTGGTAGGTCTGCCCGGTCTCGCGGTCGGTCAGCTCGGCGTCGCCCCGGGTGCAGACGACGGCCTCGATGTGGTTGGCGTACCACATGTGGGTCTCCGTGCCCGCGTAGAGGATCGTCTCGTGCACCGAGAAGCCGACCCTCTCCTTGGCCAGGACGATGCGCTTGCTCTCCCAGGTGCCGGACGCGGATTTCACATGCCGGTCGGTGCCTTCGATCTCCTTGAACGAACGGACGATCACTGTGCTGCACTTCTCCTTTTTCGGCGGGTTTCTCAGTGGGTCTCGCGTACGGACCGGGCGAGGACCCTCAGCCCCTCGTCGAGCTCGTCGGCCGTGATCGTCAGCGCCGGGAGCAGCTTGACGACCTCGCTCTCCGGGCCCGACGTCTCGATGAGCAGGCCGAGTTCGAAGGCGCGCCGGGCGACCCGGCTCGCGCGCTCCTTGTCGTGGAACTCCATGCCCCACACGAGTCCGCGGCCGCGGTACTCCTTGACGTCGGGGTGGTTCTCCTCGGCGATGGCGGCCAGCGCCCGCTCGACCTGCTCGCCGCGCGTGCGGGTCTGCTTCTCCATCGCCGAGCCGTCCGCCCAGTACGCCTCCAGTGCGGCGGTGGCCGTGACGAAGGCGGGGTTGTTGCCGCGGAAGGTGCCGTTGTGCTCGCCCGGCTCCCAGATGTCCAGCTCCGGCTTGAACAGGCACAGCGACATGGGCAGTCCGTAGCCGCTGATGGACTTGGAGACGGTGACGATGTCGGGCGTGATGCCGGCCTCCTCGAAGGAGAAGAAGGCGCCGGTGCGGCCGCAGCCCATCTGGATGTCGTCGACGATGAGCAGCATGTCCTGCCGCTCGCACAGCTCGGCGAGCGCGCGCAGCCACTCGGGGCGCGCCACGTTGATGCCGCCCTCGCCCTGCACGGTCTCCACGATCACCGCGGCGGGCTTGTTCAGACCGGAGCCCTGGTCCTCCAGCAGCCGCTCGAACCACAGGAAGTCCGGGACCTTGCCCTCGAAGTAGTTGTCGAACGGCATGGGCGTGCCGTGGACCAGCGGGATGCCGGCGCCGGCCCGCTTGAAGGCGTTGCCGGTGACGGCGAGGGAGCCGAGCGACATGCCGTGGAAGGCGTTGGTGAAGGACACGATGGCCTCGCGGCCCTTCACCTTCCGGGCCAGCTTGAGAGCCGACTCGACGGCGTTGGTGCCCGTCGGGCCGGGGAACATGACCTTGTACGGCAGGTCGCGCGGGCGCAGCACCAGGTCCTGGAAGGTCTGCAGGAAGGACCGCTTGGCGGTGGTCGACATGTCGAGCCCGTGCGTGACGCCGTCCCGCTCCAGGTAGTCGATCAACGCCCGTTTCAGGACCGGGTTGTTGTGGCCGTAGTTGAGCGAGCCGGCGCCGGCGAAGAAGTCCAGGTACTCGTGGCCGTCCTCGTCGTACATACGGCTGCCGTGCGCACGGTCGAAGACGGTGGGCCAGCCGCGGCAGTAGCTGCGCACCTCGGACTCGAGGGTCTCGAAGACGCTGAGGTCGGGCTGGGTGATGGTCACGACGAATCGCTCCTCGTTGCGTGGGGGAGTGCGTGGGGTCGTCAGGTGCGAGTGAGGGAGTGGGGGTGGGGGGTGGGGCAGTGCGCCGGCGTCAGAGGGAGAGCGGGCCGATGCGGTACAGGACTTCGGGGTCGTGCGGGCCGTCGGGGAACAGGCCGGTGTCGAACAGCACCTCGCGTTCCACGTCGGCGCCGTGCCGCTCGGCGAACGAGGTGAACAGGCGCTCGGAGGCGGTGTTGCCGGGCGTGATGGTGCTCTCGACGGCGGTGATCCGGTGTTCGGCGGAGCACCGGACGACGAGCCCGTCCAGCAGCGCGGCGGCCAGTCCCCGCCCGCGCTGGGCCTCGTCCACCGCCACCTGCCAGATCAGCAGGGTGCGCGGACGGTCCGGCCGGACGTAGCCGGTGACGAAGCCGACGGCCTCGCCGTGCTCGTCGCGCGCCACGGCCGAGGTGGCGGCGAAGTCGCGGCACCACAGCAGATAGCTGTACGACGAGTTCAGGTCGAGCACCTTCGAGTCGCGCGCTATCCGCCACAGCGCGGCGCCGTCCGTTACCGAGGGACGGTCGATTTGCAACTGTGCTGAGTCGGCTTGTGCGGCAGTCATGCGAATTGAACTTACCGAGAGGAATTCAAAAATGCATGGCCGATCGGGGTTACGTATGAGCGGTGCGTGTGTTATCGCGCGGGCGCGAGTCGATCTTGCAACCGGGCCGAAAGAGCCCGTTTTGTGCGGTAAATACCGCACAAAACGGGCCGCTTGTGTAACGCGTCACAACCGTGTAACCCTCACGAGATCTGCGCGAATTACCCCCGTCGGCGTTCGCGAAATCTTTGCGTTTAGGACCGGCGAGAGCGGGCAGAAGAAAACGGGAAGCTACCCGGAAAAACTATAGAGTAATAATGCCGAATTCAGGCGCCGGTAACTCCGTCGATACGCTCGCGAAGGATATCCGCGTGTCCGTTGTGCCGGGCGTACTCCTCGATCATGTGAATGAGCACCCACCGCAGACTCACCTCGGTACCGGCCATCGGGCCGTCGGCCAGACGCCCGGTCCGGTCGAGCGGCCGCCCGGCGGACAGCTCCCGTCCCCGGGCGATCTCCCGGCGCCAGGTGTCCAGCGCCTCCTGCAGCCCCCGCGCGGGATCGAGCCCGTACCCGCTCTCGTTCCCCTCCCCGTACACCGGCGGCACGTCCAGCCCCGCCACCGTCCGCTGGAACCAGTTCCGCTCCACCTCGGCCATGTGCTGCACCAGCCCGAGCAGCGTGAGCACCGACGGCTCGGCCGCCGCGGCCCGCACCTGGGCGTCGTCCAGCTCCTTGCACTTCAGCTCCAGCGTGGCGCGATGGAAGTCGAGCCAGCTGTCGAGCATGGGGCGTTCGTCGCCGGTGAGATGGGGGACGGGGCGGCCGTCGGGAAGGGTGGGGCGCGTATCGGTGGTCATGCGGGCAGCATGGCACGCGGGTCCGACAGTGAGGCGTCGTTCCGGCCGCGGTCAGCGCCAGGCGTCCTCCGCCGCCCGGCGCGCCCCCTCCGGGTCCACCGCCAGACCCTTCTCCGCCAGCGCGGCCCCCAGCGCCGCCAGGCATCCCTGCACGACCTCCACCCTCGCGTCAGGGCCGTAGTGATTGACCCGGATCATCTCCTTGGCCAACGCGCCCCCGCCGGCGGCCAGCGGCAGCGCCGGGTCCGTCGCCAGGGCCCGCGCCACCAGCTCCGACGCCACCACGCCGGCGGGCGGCCTGAGGGTCGTGGCCACGGGCGCCGCCTCCCGCGCCCGGTGGACGTACGGCTCCAGACCGCCGCCCAGGGCCACCGCCCCGGCCCGGGTGGCCGCGGCCGCCGCGCGGTGCCGGCCCATCACCGCGTCGAGCCCCTGCGCCTCGATCCGCTCGACGCAGGCCTCCAGCGCGAGCATCTCCAACTGCGCCGGAGCGTGCGGCAGTACCTTCCGGCCGCCGTCGAGCCACCGCTCCTTCCAGTCCAGCAGGGAGAGGTAGGACCGGCGCGGCGCCCCGGGGTTCGCCGCCATCCGCGCCCACGCCCGCGCACTCACCGACACCGCCGACACCCCGGCCGGACCGCCCATCGCCTTCTGTGCCCCGATCACGCACAGGTCCACGCCCCACGCGTCCACCAGCACCGGCTCGGCCCCGACGGAGGCCACCGCGTCCAGGTAGAACAGCGCGCCCCGCTCCCGTACCACCTCGCCGATCTCCGCGACCGGGTTGGTGTTGCCGGTCGCCGCCTCCGCGTGCACCAGGGAGACGAAGTCGATCTCCGGGTGCTCGGCGAAGGCCTCCCGGATCTGCCCGGCGCTCACCGCCGTGTGGAACGGCACCGCCAGGTCGATCACCGTGGCCCCGCAGTCCCGCAGCCAGTTCCCGAACGTCTGCCCGTACGGCCCGGTGATCACGTTCAGGGCGGTGTTCCCGGGACCCACCGTCCCGCGGATCGCCCCTTCCAGCGGCAGCAACGCCTCGCCCTGCATGATCACGACGTCGTGCTCGGTGCCGAGCAGCCGGGCCACCCGGTCCTCGACGGAGGCGAAGTGCGCGGCGCTCAGCGGGGGCAGATCGAGGAAGGGGTGGGTCACAGCGGTGCTCTCTCTTCGCTCACGAGTGGTCGGCTCAGTCGAGGGTATCCGCCCCTCGTGCCCCTCCCGTGGACTCCTGCCGCTTGCGACTTCTTAGGCCGGGCGGCCTCACGACCATCGGTTTGATTTGAGAGACCCAAACTTCTCCTTATAATCGGAACCCACAGTTCCCACACAGGAGGCCACCCCGTGACAACGTTCTCCGGGCGCCGGACCCGCGTCCTGGCCGCCACCACCGCCACGGCCGGGCTGGTGCTCGTGGCCGCCTGCACCTCCAGCGGCAACGGCGGCAGCGGCAGCAAGACCGCCGCCGGCGGGGTCGAGCTCGTCAAGCCCGGACAGCTCACCACCTGCACCCATCTGCCCTACCCGCCGTTCCAGTCGGAGATCAACGGCAAGGTGCAGGGCTTCGACGTGTCGATGATCGACCTCGTCGCCAAGGACCTCGGCGTGAAGCAGCAGATCCTCGACACGCCCTTCGAGAACTTCAAGACCGGCGCCTTCCTCAACTCCGGCGAATGCGACCTGGCGGCGGCCGGCATGACCATCACCGCCGAGCGCAAGAAGAACGTCGACTTCTCCGACCCCTACTTCGACGCCACCCAGGCCCTGCTCGTCGACAAGAACAGCGGCATCACCTCGCTCGCCGACGCCAAGGCGAAGAAGGTCAAGCTCGGCGCCCAGGCGCAGACCACGGGCGAGGACTACGCCAAGAAGCAGGGCTTCGACCCGGTCTCCTTCGAGTCCTCCGACGCCGTCCTCAACGGCCTGCGCACCGGCCAGGTCAAGGCCGTCGTCATCGACTACCCGGTCGTCCAGGGCTGGCTGAAGAAGAAGGCCAACGCGAACGCCTTCAAGCTCGCCGGCCAGATCAACACCGGTGAGCAGTACGGCTTCACGGTGAAGAAGGGCAACACCAAGCTCCTCGCCGCCGTCAACAAGGCGATCAAGAACGCGAAGGCCGACGGCACGTACAAGAAGCTGTACGAGAAGTGGATCGGCCCTTACAACGCCGCCGCGGCCTCCCCGTCCGCCTCATGACCACCACCGACGTACGACTCCAGCCGAAGAAGAAGGGGTTGACCCGGCGGCAGAAGCGCAGTCTGTCGCGGGGAGTCCAGTACGTCGTCTTCGTCGCCGCCGTGATCGCCTTCGCGGTCTCGGCGGACTGGGGGCGGCTGAAGAACCAGTTCGCGCAGGGCAGCATCGCCAAGCAGATGTTCCCGGACGTCATCACGCTGGCGCTGAAGAACACCGTCCTGTACACGCTGTCCGGGTTCGTGGTGGGACTGGCGCTGGGCATGGTCATCGCCCTGATGCGGCTGTCGTCCGTGGGGCCCTACCGCTGGCTCGCCGGCGTCTACATCGAGATCTTCCGCGGTCTGCCGGCCCTGCTGATCTTCATCTTCATCGGGGTCGCCGTCCCCCTCGCCTTCCCGGGCACGGAGATCGTCGGCGGCACGTACGGGAAGGTGGCCCTGGCCCTCGGCCTGGTCGCCGCCGCCTACATGGCGGAGACCATCCGCGCCGGCATCCAGGCGGTGCCCAAGGGGCAGATGGAGGCGGCCCGTTCCCTGGGCTTCTCGCCGGCCCGCGCGATGATCTCCATCATCGTCCCGCAGGCGTTCCGCATCATCCTCCCGCCGCTGACCAACGAACTCGTCCTCCTCTTCAAGGACTCCTCGCTGGTCCTCTTCCTCGGCGTCACCCTGGAGGAGCGCGAACTGTCCAAGTACGGCCGCGACCTGGCCAGTACGACCGCCAACTCCACGCCCATCCTCGTCGCCGGCCTGTGCTACCTGCTGGTCACCATCCCGCTCGGCTTCGTCGTGCGCCGCATGGAGGCGAAGGCCCAGGAGGCCGTCAAATGAGCGAACAGCGGCCTTCGGCGGGCCCGGAGATCGAAGTCCGGGGCCTGCACAAGTCGTTCGGGGACAACGAGGTCCTGCGCGGCATCGACCTGGAGATCGGCCAGGGCGAGGTCGTGTGCGTCATCGGCCCCTCGGGGTCGGGCAAGTCGACGCTGCTGCGGTGCGTGAACCTGCTGGAGGAGCCGACCAAGGGGCAGGTCTTCGTCGGCGGCACCGAACTCACCGACCCGGACGTCGACATCGACGCCGTACGCCGCCGTATCGGCATGGTCTTCCAGCAGTTCAACCTCTTCCCGCACCTGACGGTCACCGAGAACCTCACCCTGCCCCAGCGCCGGGTGCTGCGCCGGGACAAGGCCGCGGCCGCCAAGGTCGCCGCCGAGAACCTGGAGCGGGTGGGACTGTCGGAGAAGGCGGACGCCTACCCCGCCTCCCTCTCCGGCGGCCAGCAGCAGCGGGTGGCGATCGCCCGCTCGCTGTCCATGGGCCCCGAGGTGATGCTCTTCGACGAGCCGACCTCGGCGCTCGACCCGGAACTGGTCGGGGACGTCCTCGCGGTGATGCGCATGCTCGCCGACGAGGGCATGACCATGATGGTCGTCACGCACGAGATGACGTTCGCCCGCGAGGTCGCCGACCGGGTCGTCTTCATGGACGGCGGGGTGATCGTCGAGGACGGCAGCCCCGGACAGGTCATCGGCGCCCCGCGCCACGAGCGCACCCGCCACTTCCTCTCCCGGCTGCTCGATCCCGCGATGGCGCAGGTGGAGGAGGAGACCTCGGACCAGGTGGGCGGCAGCGGCTGAGACGCACGTGCGAAACGGGGACATACATTCCTCTGTCGCCCACACGGCCGGAACCGCCATCATTCGGGCCATGACGACTCATGACGAGCCCGCGGGCTTCGGCCCCGGCACCCTCCTGCCCGCACTGCCGGAGGACTGGGAGCGCTGCCTGGCCGTGGCCGCCCATCCGGACGACATCGAGTACGGGACGGCCTCGGCCGTGGCCCGCTGGACGGCCCGGGGCAAGCGGGTGACCTATCTGCTGGCCACGCGCGGCGAGGCGGGCATCGACGGACTGCACCCCGACGAGGCGGGGCCGCTGCGCGAGGCGGAGGAACGCGCCGGCGCCCGCGAAGTGGGCGTGGAGACGGTCGAGTTCCTCGACCACCGGGACGGGATCGTCGAGTACGGCCCGGCCCTGCGCCGCGACATCGTGCGGGCGATCCGCCGGCACCGGCCCGAGGTGCTGGTCACGGGCGCCCGTACCGTGCGCATGATCGGCGGCATGGTCAACCAGGCCGACCACCGCGCGGTGGGCCTCGCGGCGCTCGACGCGGCCCGGGACGCGGGCAACCGGTGGGTCTTCCCCGAACTTTCCGACGAGGGCCTCGAACCCTGGGGCGGCGTGCGCTTCGTGTGCTTCGCCGGCGCCGAGCGGCCCACCCACGGCGTGGACGTCTCCGGCGAACCGCTGGAGCGGGGCATCGCCTCCCTGGCCGCCCACGCCGAGTACACCAAGGGCCTCGGCGCGGCCGCCTTCGAGCCGCGGCCCTTCCTGACCTGGGTCGCCCGCCGGGGCGGCCCCGCGCTCGGCGTCGAGGCCGCCGTCCTGTTCGACGTCTACCCCCTGGCCTTCGAGGGACCGCCGCCCTGGGAGCAGTGACGGACAGGTCCTAAGGTGCGGGGCATGAGCGAACACGCGGTGCTGCACGTGAAGGGCCGGATCCTGGCCGGGGCCGAGGACGTCCGGGACGAACTGTGGGTGATCGACGGACGGATCTCCTACGACCGTCCCGCGGGCGCCCGCGACGTGACGACCGTCGACGGCTGGGCCCTGCCCGGCCTGGTCGACGCCCACTGCCATGTCGGGCTCGGCCCGCACGGCCCGGTGCCCGAGGACGTGGCCGAGAAGCAGGCGCTGACCGACCGGGACGCGGGCACCCTGCTCATCCGCGACGCCGGCTCCCCCTCGGACACCCGCTGGGTCGACGACCGCGAGGACCTGCCGAAGATCGTCCGGGCCGGCCGGCACATCGCCCGCACCGGCCGCTACATGCGCGGCTACGCCCACGAGATCGAGCCGGAGGACCTGGTCGAGTACGTCGCCCGGGAGGCCCGGCGCGGCGACGGCTGGGTCAAGCTGGTCGGCGACTGGATCGACCGCGGCCTCGGCGACCTGGCGCCCAGCTGGCCGCGGGACGCCGTCGAGGCCGCCATCGCCGAGGCGCACCGGCAGGGCGCCCGCGTCACCGCGCACTGCTTCGCCGAGAACTCCCTGAAGGACCTGGTCGAGGCCGGCATCGACTGCATCGAGCACGCCACCGGACTGACCGACGACCTGATCCCGCTCTTCGCCGAGCGCGGCGTCGCCATCGTCCCCACCCTCGTCAACATCGCGACGTTCCCCGAGCTCGCGGCCGGCGGCGAGCGGAAGTACCCCGAGTGGGCCGCGCACATGCGCCGCCTGCACGAGCGCCGCTACGACACCGTGCGCGGCGCCTACGACGCCGGGATCCCGGTCTTCGTCGGCACCGACGCGGGCGGTCACCTCGCCCACGGTCTGGTGGCGGGCGAGGTCGCCGAGCTGGTCGCCGCGGGCATCCCCGCCGTCGAGGCCCTGTCGGCCACCACCTGGGGTGCGCGGAAGTGGCTCGGGCGGCCGGGACTGGAGGAGGGCGCGGCGGCGGACCTCGTGGTGTACGAGGACGACCCGCGGGCCGACGTACGGGTGCTGGCGGCGCCGCGGCGGATCGTGCTGAACGGGCGTGTCGTCGGCTAGTTGACGCGGCGTGCGCCGTCCCGTGCGCCGGTTCGTCGACCGCCGTGTTCGGACGGCGGGCGGTGCGGCGGTGAAAGCGTGGAACGCCTGTGCCCTGCGATTCGAAAATGTTCACGTCGAAAGCACGATGGGGTGAACTGGCGCCGGACGGCCGCCTGTTCACCCGTGGTGCGTAATTCTTGGCGGGTCCCGAGCAAGTCTCCTCTGAGGGGTCCCCACCTTGAACGGCAAGAAATTCCGCATGCCCGCACGCCGTCTCGCCACCGTCGCGACGGCGACCGCCCTGGCCGCCGGTCCCGCGGCCCTCGCCGCCGCGGGCACCGCGCACGCCACCGGCGACCAGGGGCGCGCGAGCGCCGTCGTCCTGCGCACCGGGCTCGACGTCTCCCTGCTCAACAAGACCGTGAACGTCCCCCTCGCGGTCTCCCTGAACCAGGTCCAGGCACCGCAGAGCGCCGAGAAGACCGCGCTCACCGCGACCCTTGACGGCGTGAACGGCGGAAAGCCGTTCAGCGTCCTGGCCGCGGAGGTGGCGACGGCGAAGGCGACCGTCACCCCCGCCAAGGCCGAGGGCTACACCAACCTCGTCCACGCCAGGCTGCACGTCCCCGGGCTGCCCCTGCTGTCCCTCGTCGAGATCGGCCAGGTCACCTCGAAGGCGACCTGCGCGGCCGGCGAGGCACCGGTCGCCGACTCCAACCTGCTCGGCGGCGTCACCGTCCTCGGCAAGAAGGTCACCGTCACGACCGGCGGCACGACCGACGTGAAGGTGCCCGGCATCGGCGAGGTCCGCCTGGACCTGTCCAAGAGGGAGACGACCTCGCGCACGGCCGCGGCCACCGCGCTGGAACTCAAGGTCTCCGTCAACCCGTTGAAGCTCAACGTGGCCGAGGTCGAGGGCACCCTCACCCTGGCGAAGGCGACCTGCGAGGCACCGCCCGCGCCGGCCGCGCAGCCGAGCACGGCACCCTCCGGCGACCCCGGTGACGTCAAGCCGCAGGGCGGCCCCGGCAACGAGGCCAACCTCGCCGAGACCGGCGGGAGTTCGCTGACGCCGTACCTCGCGGGAGGGGCGGTCGCCCTGGTCGTGGCGGGCGGCGGCGCCCTGGCCCTGGCCCGCCGCGGCCGCAACTGACGCGTCCGCCCCTCAACCGGCCCACGCGGCACGGCCGTCGGTGACACTGGCCGTGCCCGTGGGGCTCGGCGGGCAGCCGGCGTCATCGGGCCTTGTGGCCCGGTCGCGCGCTGTCGGCGGCGGCCACTTCTCGCCGAGCCGGGCGGAGCCGACCGCGACCGCCGGGGCCTTGCCGACAACCGGCCCGTGCGGCACGCCGGCCGTGTCCCGGGGGGCTCGGCGGGCGGCCGGCGTCATCGGGCCTTGTGGCCCGGTCGCGCGCTGTCGGCGGCGGCCACTTCTCGCCGAGCCGGGCGGAGCCGACCGCGACCGCCGGGGCCTTG
>NZ_JBITSP010000014.1:151064-234755 GCF_044540925.1 Streptomyces sp. NPDC085900
CGCCGGCCGTGTCCCGGGGGGCTCGGCGGGCGGCCGGCGTCATCGGGCCTTGTGGCCCGGTCGCGCGCTGTCGGCCGCGGCCACTTCTCGCCGAGCCGGGCGGATCCGACCGCGACCGCCGGGGCCTTGCCGACAACCTGCCCGTGCGGCACGCCGGCCGTGTCCCGGGGGGCTCGGCGGGCGGCCGGCGTCATCGGGCCTTGTGGCCCGGTCGCGCGCTGTCGGCCGCGGCCACTTCTCGCCGAGCTGGGCGGATCCGACCGCCGGGGCCTGCCCGCAACCTGCCCGTGCGGCACGCCGGCCGTGCCGCGTGGGGCTCAGCGGGCGGCCGGCGTCATAGCCCGGTCTCGCGCAGTCGGGCGCGGCCACTTCTCGCCGAGCCGGGCGGAGCCGACCGCCCGGGCCTTGCCCACCGCGCCGGCCGTGTCCCGTAGGCCTCAGGGCGCCGCGAGCGTCATCGCCCGGTCCAGGGCCTGCAGGAAGGAGTTGACCGTGGCCCGGTCCCGCACCGCCAGCCGCAGCCACTCCTCGTCCAGCCCCGGGAACGTGTCCCCCCGGCGCACGGCATAGCCGAGGTCTCGCAGATGCTCGCGGACCGCTCCCGCCCTCGGCAGCCGTACGAGGACGAAGGGGCCCTCGGCGGGCTCCGCCACCCGCAGGCCGTCCGGGGCGAACTCGCGCAGTCCCGCGACGAGATGAGCCCGGTCGGCGGCGATCCGGTGGGCCGCGTGGGCGGCCTCCGCGAGTGCCTGCGAGCCCACGCAGGCCTCGGCGGCGGCCAGCGCCGGGGTGGAGACCGGCCACAGCGGCTGCGCCCGCTCCAGGTCGGCGATCGTCTCCGGGGCGGCGAGGACGTATCCGATGCGCAGCCCGGCGAGACCCCAGGTCTTGGTGAGGCTGCGCAGGACGACGAGACCGGGCACGTCCGTGCGGTCCGCCAGTGCTTCCCGCTCGCCCGGCACCGCGTCCATGAACGCCTCGTCCACCACCAGCGTCCGCCCGGGGCGCGCGAGTGCGGCGACGGAGGCGGCCGGGTGGAGGACCGACGTCGGGTTCGTCGGGTTGCCGATCACCACCAGGTCTGCGTCCTCGGGGACGGCCGCCGCGTCGAGCCGGAAGCCGTCCTCCTCGCGCAGCAGCACCCGGCCCACCGTGTGCCCGGCGTCCCGCAGCGCCGCCTCCGGCTCGGTGAACTGCGGGTGCACCACGACCGGCCGGCGCACCTTCAGGGCGCGCGCCAGCAGCACGAAGGCCTCCGCGGCGCCCGCGGTGAGCAGCACGCGCTCCACCGGCAGCCCGTGCCGGGCCGCCACCGCCGCCCGCGCGGCCCGCCCGTCGGGATAGGCCGCGAGCGAGCCCAGCGACCGGGCGATCCGCTCCCGCAGCCAGGCCGGGGGCGTGTCCGCGCGGACGTTGACGGCGAGGTCGATCAGTTCGGCGCCGCCGTCGCGCACCTCGGCGTCGCCGTGGTGCCGCAGATCGTGCCCGGCGCCGTCCTCAGTGCGCATGGGCGTGTCCGCCGTGATGGTGCCCGTGGTGGTGATGGTGGCCGTCGTCGTCGGGGTGGAAGTGCGGCTGCTGCGGCTGGCCGACCTTGTCCTCGAAGCCGGGCAGGGCGATGCGGTACACGCACGAGTCGCAGTTCATGCGCAGATCGCCCTGCACGGCCTCCCGGTACCGCTCCATGACGAGGTCGAGGAGCTCCGGCTCCGGGCCGATGACCTCGGCCGACCGCACCTCGGTCGCCGGGTGCGCGGCCGCCCAGGCCTCGGTCTGCTCCTTCACCCGGTCCGGCAGGATGCCGGTGAACAGGAAGTAGGGGAGCACGACGATCCGGCGCGCCCCGAGCTTCAGGCACCGGTCGAGGCCGCTGGGCACGTCCGGCGCCGCCAGCGACACGAACGCCGTCTCCACGCCCGCGTACCCGCGCCCCTCCCACAGCAGCCGCGCCGCCTTGTGCACCTCGGCGTTGGCGTCGGGGTCGGTGGAGCCGCGCCCGACCAGCAGCACGGTCACGTCGGCCCGCTCCTCGGGGGTGCGGGGGCCACCGCCCAGGGCCTCGTCCAGCCGCCGCTCCAGGACCGACAGCAGCGCGGGGTGCGGACCCAGGGGACGGCCGTAGGTGTACGAGATCCCCGCGTGCCGTTCCTTCTCGCGGGACAGCGCCGCCGGGATGTCCCCCTTGGCGTGACCGGCGGACACCAGCATCAGCGGGACGGCGGCGAACCGGCGCACCCCGCACTCCACCAGTTCGGCGACCGCGTCGCCCAGCGGCGGCGGCGACAGCTCGATGAAGCCGCCGGCGACGGGCAGTTCGGGGTGGCGGCGGCCGAGCTCCCGCACGAAGGCGCGGAACGCCTCGGCCCCGGCCTCGTCCCGGGTGCCGTGACCGGCGATGAGCAGGGCGGGCGGCGGGGTGGTCACGATGTCTCCTCGGACGGTGAAGTGGGGTGGTACAGCAGGGCGTTGAGCGCGGCGGAGGCGACCGCCGAACCGCCCTTCTCGGACACGTTGCTCACGGCGGGCAGCCCGCTCTCGCGCAAAGCGGCCTTGGACTCGACCGCGCCGACGAAGCCGACGGGCAGTCCGATGACGAGCGCCGGGTCGGTGTCCAGGGTCAGCAGCTCCTCCAGCGCGGTCGGCGCGTTGCCGATCACCCAGAGGGCGCCCGGGCCGACCTGCTCGTGCGCCAGCCGGATCGCGTGCGCGGAGCGGGTAAGCCCGGGCCGGGCGACGGCGTCCCGGAGCCGGCAGACGGTCTCGCGCCGGGTGATGCCGGCGGCCACCATCTCGACGTCGACGACCACGGGCGCACCGGCGTGCAGCGCGGCGTGCGCCCTGACCAGCTCGCCCTCGTCCATGACGAGGTCGGTGGCGTAGTCGAGGTCGGCGGCCGAGTGGACGACCCGCTCGACCACGGCCCGGGTCAGCGGCGGGAGGTGCGAGGTGTCCAGGCGGGCGCGCATCCGCCGGTAGGACTCCACCTCGATCGGGTGGATCACACGGTTCACTTCGGCTCCTCCTGCCAGCGGTAGCCGCGCGGCGTCACCATGCGTCCCGCGATCTCGCGGGTCGCCGTGTTGCCCACGGTCACGACCGTCATCATGTCGACCGTCGCCGGGTCGAGGTCGGCCAGCGTCGTCACCCGGGCGGACTCGTCCGGACGGGAGGCGTTGCGTACGACACCGACCGGTGTCACCGGCTCGCGGTGCCCGGCGAGGATCGCCAGCGCCTTCGGCAGCTGCCAGTCCCGGCCCCGCGAGCGCGGGTTGTAGAAGGTGACCACGAGATCCGCCTCGGCCGCCGCGCGCACCCGCCGCTCGATGACCTCCCAGGGGGTGTGCAGGTCGGAGAGGCTGATGGACACGTGGTCGTGGCCGAGGGGAGCCCCGAGGAGCGCCCCGGCCGCGAGCGCGGCGGTGACGCCGGGCACACCGACCACGTCGATGTCGTCCGACGCCTCGGCCAGCGCGGGCGAGGCCATGGCGTACACGCCCGCGTCCCCGCTGCCGATCAGCGCGACGGCCTGCCCCTCGCGGGCCTCGGCGACCGCCGTACGGGCCCGCTCCTCCTCGGCGCCCAGCCCCGACTCCAGGACACGGGTGCCGGGCCGCAGCAGATCGCGGATCTGGTCGACGTACTGGTCGAGGCCGACGAGCACGGAGGCGCGCCGCAGTTCGGCCTCGGCACGCGGGGTGAGCAGGTCGCGGGCGCCGGGGCCGAGGCCCACGACCGCGAGCCGGCCGCGCGCGGGTCGCCGTACGACCGCGCAGGTCGCCATCGCGGGGCTCGCCGCGGACTTCCGCTTGGGGACGAGGAGTTCGCCGCCCCGCACGAGGGCCGCCGCCTCGGCGACCGACGGCGTGCCGACCGCCGCGAGAGGGGCCTCGGACGGGTTGGGCACGTCGACCGCCGCCAACTGCTCGGCGGAGTACGTCACCAGCGGCACGCCCAGCCGCTCGGCCGCCCGCACGATCCCGGGCTCGTCGGCCTTGGCGTCGACGGTGGCCAGTTCGGCGAGCGAGGCAGGGGACAGGCCGGCGTCCCGCAGCGCGTCCTCGACCAGCCCCAGAACCTCCTCCACCGGCGCGCCCCTGGAAGCGCCGACGCCGACGACGAGGGAGGGCGGCCGCAGTACGACCTCGCGCTCGCCGGGCTCGACGGCCCGGTCGGTCACCCGGATCGTGTACGCACCCTGCGCCGCGACCGGCAGCGCGGGCAGCGGCCAGCGCAACTCGGCTTTCAGGGCGACCGGTTCGCCGTCCAGCAGCGCCCGCGACACGGCCGCGACGGCTCCCTCGACGGGCAGCCCGAGCGTGTCCAGACCGGCCAGTCCGACCGAGTCCGTCGCCGTGGTCACCACCGGCTCCGCCCCCAGCAACTCCCCGACCTCGCGCGCGAGTTCGTTGGCGCCGCCGCCGTGCCCGCCGACCAGCGACACGGCGAACCTGCCGCCCTCGTCGACGCACACCACACCGGGGTCGGCCGTCTTGTCGCCCAGCAGCGGTGCGACCAGCCGGACGACCGCTCCCGTGGCCAGGAAGCACACGAGCTGCTCGCACTCCG
This sequence comes from Streptomyces sp. NPDC085900, assembly GCF_044540925.1. Lineage (NCBI taxonomy): Bacteria > Bacillati > Actinomycetota > Actinomycetes > Kitasatosporales > Streptomycetaceae > Streptomyces > Streptomyces sp. NPDC085900. Next base: position 155,631 of record NZ_JBITSP010000014.1, read on the forward strand.
CGAACGCGGCCCGTACGGCGTCCCCGACGGGACCCTCGTACACGCGCGTGCGGTCCGGCCATGCGGCGGCCAGCCGGTCGCGTGCCGCCGCCCCCGCCGCGGTGGCGGAAATGAGGCCGATCACTGGGCAACTCCTTCGTCAGACACGGGGGTTCTGACCCCCCACAGCAGAAACACGGGGTTGGTCGCCGCGAGCCGGGTGACGTTCCCCGGCAGCGGAGCGAGCCGCGAGGACTGCAGCAGCACGCCGTCGCAGTCGAATCCGGCGCCGGTGAGCGCCTCGCGCGCGGCCGGTACGCGGTCCAGCGCGGCCATGGCGACCACGACGGTCCGCCGGGCGCGTTGGGCGCAGGCGCCGACGACGGCGGGCAGATCGGCTCCGCCGCCGCCGACGAACACGGCGTCCGGGTCGTCGAGTTCGCTCAGCGCGGCCGGCGCCGAGCCGTGCACGACCTGGACGTCCACGCCGTGGGCGGCGGCGTTGGCCCGGATCCGTTCGACGCCGTCCGCGCTCTTCTCGACCGCGGTGACGGCGGCACCGAACCGGGCGCACTCGACGGCCACCGAGCCGGAGCCCGCGCCGACGTCCCACACCAGGTCACCCAGGCGCGGCCCGAGCCGGGCCAGCGCGAGGGCCCGTACCTCGAACTTGGTGATCATCGAGTCCCGGTGCGCGAACGCGCCCTCGTCCAGGGCCCACAGCCCGGGACCGGCCGGCGCACCGGCGACGGTGCGCACCCCACCCGTCGCGCGCGTCTCGTCGAGACACAGCACCACGCTGACGTCCGCACCCCAGTCCCGCCCGGCGGCCTCGGCGGGCGTCACCCGCTCCAGCCGCTCGGCCCCGGAACCGAGCGCGGAGGCGACGACCAGGACCCGGCCGGCACCGCGCAGCGCGGCCCCCAGTTCGGCCGGCCCGCTGCCCGGCCCCGTCAGCACGGCCACCTTCGGCCGCGCCCGGCACACGTTCACCGCCGTCCGCAGCGCCCGGCCGTGCGCGCTGACGACCACCGCGTCGTCCCACGTCAGCCCGGCCCGCGCGAACGCGGCGGCGACGGACGACACCCCGGGGCGCACATCCAGCCGCCCCGATCCGAACCGCTCGGCCAGCACCCGCACGATCCCGAAGAACCCGGGGTCGCCGGAGGCCAGCACGACCACCCGGCCGCCCTTGTCCAGATGCCGCTCGACGGCGTCCAGGGCCGGCGCCAGCGGGCCGAGGACGACCTGCTCGGCGTCCGGCGGCACCGCGGCGGCGGCCAGGTGGCGCCGCCCGCCGACGACCAGCCCGGCGCCGGCCAGCACCTCGGCGGGAACCGGCGCTCCCGTCCCCGTGCCGACGACCGTGATCGGGCCGCTCACGTCGCTCACGTACTCGCCCCTCGCTCGCGCAGGGCCCGGCGGGCCTCCGGGTCGGCCTTGCGGAAGCCGTGGAAGTGACCGGGGTGGTACAGGTGCGAGCGGGTGCCCTCGGCGTCCAGCGCCGGGCCGACCAGGAACAGGGTGTGCTTCCAGAGCTTGTGCTCCTTGACCGTCTCCTCCAGGGTGCCGATGGTGCAGCGCACCAGCAGCTCCTCCGGCCAGGTCGCCTGGTAGGCGACGACGACCGGCGTGGACGTCGGATAGCCGCCCTCCAGCAGCTCCCGCACCAGCTGCCCGCTGCGGGCGGCCGACAGGAACAGCGCCATGGTGGTGCCGTGCCGGGCGAACTCCCGCACCTCCTCCCCGGGCGGCATCGGTGTCTTGCCGCCGCCGAGCCGGGTGAGGATCACGGACTGCGCGACCTCGGGGATGGTCAGCTCACGCTGCGCGAGCGCGGCGACGGCGGAGAAAGCGGAGACACCGGGGACGACCTCGGTGGCGATGCCGATCGCGGCGCACCGGTCGAGCTGCTCCTGGGTGCCGCCCCACAGGGCGGGGTCGCCGGAGTGGATACGGGCCACGCGCAGCCCCTCGGCATGCGCCCGCTCGTAGACGGCGACGACGTCCTCCAGGGACATGGTCGCCGAGTCGAGGATCTCCGCGCCCTCGCGCGCGTGCTCGAGGACCTCCGCCTGCACCAGGCTCGCCGCCCAGATCACGACGTCGGCCTCGGCGATGGCGCGCGCGGCACGGAACGTCAGCAGGTCGGCGGCGCCGGGGCCGGCACCGACGAAGGTCACCTTGCCGGTGGAGGCATCGGCCATGAAAATCGGTCCTCTCATGAACAATTCGTACAAAACGTCTTACGTGGAAGGCCGTGGAGGCCGCACGATGTGCGAAAACGGCGGTTGATCGGATAACAAGGCCCCATGGCGGTCTTCGTCGCGCTCTGCGCGTTCCTCATGACGCTGGCCGGCGGCTGGACGGCACAGCGGGTCACCGACCGTCGCCATCTCGTCCTGGGACTGGCCGGCGGGCTGATGCTGGGCGTGGTCGGCCTGGACCTGCTGCCGGAGGCGCTGAAGGCGGCGGGCGACGAGGTCTTCGGCGTACCCGCGGCCCTGCTGCTGTTCGTGGCCGGCTTCCTGCTCGCCCATCTTGTGGAGCGCACCCTGGCCGGCCGCCAGGCGTCCCACGGCGGTGACGAGGCGCACGACCACCGGGCGCCCGAGGTGGGCCTGACGGCGGCGGCCGCCATGGTCGGCCACAGCGCGATGGACGGCGTCGCGATCGGCGCGGCCTTCCAGGTCGGCGGCGGCATGGGCGCGGCGGTCGCGCTGGCAGTGATCGCCCACGACTTCGCGGACGGCTTCAACACGTACACGATCACGAGCCTGTACGGGAACGCCCGCCGCAGAGCCCTGGGCATGCTGTTCGCGGACGCGGCGGCCCCGGTGGTCGGCGCGGCCTCCACGGCCTTCGTGACCATCCCGGAGGGCCTGCTCGGCGGCTATCTGGGCCTGTTCGGCGGCGTACTGCTCTACCTCGCCGCCGCCGAGATCCTCCCCGAGGCGCACCACGAGCACCCCGCCCGCTCGACCCTGCTGTTCACGGTCGCGGGCGCGCTGTTCATCTGGCTCGTGGTCGGGCTCGCCGGCTGAGCCGGGCCGCTCGCGCAGTCTCACAGCTTGCCGCCCCGCCCGCCCTCGCGCCGGGCGGGCGCGATCAGCGTCGACAGGTACGGCAGCGGGGCCCCGTCGAGGTCGGCGGCCGCCCGGATCGACTCGCTCTCCAGGCCGAGCGCCGCCCCCCACACCGCGCCCTCGAGCCGTCCGGTCTCGCGCAGCGCCTCGGCGACCTCGGCGGCGTGCCGGCCGAACTTGTAGGCGACGACGGTGCCGGGACCGTTCAGGGCGTCCTTGAGGACGGCCGCCCCGGCGGTGACGGGGACCAGGGTGAGCGGCTCGGTGCCCTCGGTCAGCACGGCCCCCGACCGCGCCGCGAGGTCCTGCATGGCGGTGATGCCGGGCACGGTCTCCACCACCGTTCCCGGAACCAGCCCGGCGACGGTCTGCGCGAGGTAGGTGAAGGTGGAGTACACGTTGGGGTCGCCGATGGTGGCGAAGGCGACGCTGCCGTGCTCCCGCAGCAGTGCGGCGACCCGCTCGCCGGCCGCGTCCCAGGCGGCCTCCCGCCGTCCCCGGTCACTGCGCTCGTTGAGCGCGAACACCACCCGTACGACCTTCTCCTCGGGCACGTAGTGCAGCACGGTCGCCTCGGCACGCCCGCGCTCGCCGGTGTCCATGACGGGCACGACGACCACACCGGCGGCCCGCAGCGCGTTGACGCCCTTGACGGTCACCAGCTCGGGGTCGCCGGGCCCCACGCCCACTCCGGTCAGCTTGCTGCTCATGACGTCCGGCACCTCTCCACGAACCGACGGGCGACACCGGGCAGCGACGCCCAGTGCGTGTGCAGATAACTCGCGTGCACACCTTGTTGTACGAAACCTTCGACGCGCCGCTCGGGGCCGCGCACCCCCCACGCCGGAGCCGCCCCCGCGCCCGGCTCCACGACGGTCCGGTGGAACTCGTGCCCCCGCATCCGCGTCCCGGCGACGGCCAGCGCGCTGTCGCTCACGGCCACGGCGTCGCGGTACCCGAGGGTCAGCCGCTCGCTCATCCGCGCGGTCACGTCCAGCACCCCGCACATGGGCAGCCCGTCGAGCTCCCGGCCCAGATAGAGCAGCCCGGCACACTCGGCGGCGACGGGCGCCCCGCTCCCGGCGAGGTCGGCGACCGCCTTCCGCAACGGTTCGTTGGCGGACAACTCGGCGGCGTACACCTCGGGAAACCCGCCACCGATCACCAACCCCGCCGTCCCGTCCGGCAGTTGCTCGTCCCGCAGCGGATCGAAGACGACGACCTCGGCGCCCGCGGCGGTCAGCAGCTCGGTGTGCTCGGCGTAGGAGAACGTGAAGGCGCTGCCGCCGGCCACGGCGACCCTCAGCCCGTCCGACGATCGGGGACCATGCCTTTCGGCCTGAAGGGGGCCTGCGGGTTCAGCAGCCCCCAGGACCTCAGCCGCATCCCACGCCGCACACGACAACGCCCCCGCACTCCGCGCCAGCGCCGACAGCGCCTCCAGGTCACAGCCGCGCTCGACCTGCGCCCGCATCGCCTCCACGGCCTCCACCGCGGCGGCGCCCCGCTCGGCGACCGGCACCAGCCCCAGGTGCCGTGACGGCGTCTCCACCTGCGCGGCCCGCCGCAGCACCCCCAGCACCGGCACGCCGGCCGAGTCCAACGCCTCCCGCAGCAGCGCCTCGTGACGGTCGGACGCCACCTTGTTCAGGATCACGCCCCCGACCCGCACCTGCGGGTCCCACGACGCGAACCCGTGCACCAGCGCCGCCACCGACCGCGACTGCGACGACGCGTCGACCACGAGCACCACCGGCGCCCGCAGCAGCTTGGCGACATGGGCCGTGGACGCCAGCTCGCCCTCGCCCGCGGCCCCGTCGTACATCCCCATGACACCCTCGACGACGGCGAGGTCGCACCCGCGGGCGCCGTGCGCGAACAGCGGGCCGACCAGCTCCGGCCCGCACAGGTACGCGTCGAGGTTCCGTCCCACCCGCCCGGTCGCGAGCGCGTGGTACCCGGGATCGATGTAGTCCGGTCCGACCTTGTGCGGGGACACGGCGAGCCCCCGCGCGGCGAACGCGGCCATCAACCCCGTGGCGACGGTGGTCTTGCCGCTGCCCGAGGAGGGCGCGGCGACGACCAGCCGTGGAACGGAACCTGTCACCACTCGATGCCCCTCTGGCCCTTCTGGCCCGCGTCCATCGGGTGCTTGACCTTCGACATGTCGGTCACCAGGTCGGCGAGGTCGACGAGCTTGTCCGGCGCGTTCCGCCCGGTGATCACGACGTGCTGGGTCCCGGGCCGCTCCCGCAGCACCTCGATCACCTCGTCGGTGTCGACCCACCCCCAGTGCATGGGGTACGCGAACTCGTCCAGCACGTACAGCCGGTACGTCTCGGCGGCCAGGTCCCGCTTGACCTGTTCCCAGCCCTCGCGGGCCTTCTCCTCGTTGTCCATCTGGGCGTCCCGCTGGACCCAGGACCAGCCCTCGCCCATCTTGTGCCAGTCGACGGTTCCGCCCTCACCGCTGGCGCCGAGCACCCGCAGTGCGTTCTCCTCGCCGACCTTCCACTTGGCCGACTTCACGAACTGGAACACCCCGATCGGCCACCCCTGGTTCCAGGCGCGCAGCGCGAGCCCGAAAGCGGCGGTCGACTTGCCCTTGCCGATCCCCGTGTGCACGACGACCAGCGGCCGGTTACGGCGCTGACGTGTCGTCAGCCCGTCGTCCGGCACCACACTCGGCTGCCCCTGCGGCATTACGCGGCCCTCCTCTGTACGTCCTTCACGAGCCCGGCGATGCTCTCCGCCCGCAGCTCGTCGAGCGTCACCGCCGTACCGCCCAGGTCACCGGCGAGCTGACCGGCCAGCCCCAGCCGCACCGGCCCGGACTCGCAGTCGACGACCACGGAGGCAACCCCGTCGGCGGCGAAGAGCCGCGCGGCACGCCCGGCCAGGGCGACCGGCTCGGGGCCGCCCGTGGCGCGCCCGTCGGTGACCACGACCACCAGCGGCCGCCGCGCGGGATCCCGCAGCCGCTCCACCCGCAGCACGTCGTGGGCCTTGAGCAGGCCCGCGGCGAGCGGTGTCCGCCCGCCCGTCGGCAGCGACTGGAGCCGGGCCGCCGCCGCGTCCACGGACGAGGTCGGCGGCAGCGCCACGTCGGCGGCCGAACCGCGGAACGTCACCAGCCCCACCTTGTCCCGCCGCTGGTAGGCGTCCAGCAGCAGCGACAGCACGGCGCCCTTGACGGCGCTCATCCGCTGCCGCGCCGCCATCGACCCGGAGGCGTCGACCACGAACAGCACCAGGTTGCCCTCGCGCCCCTCCCGCGTCGCCTGCCGCAGATCGTCCCGCCGCACCACGAGCCCCGGCCCGGACCTCCCCCGCGCCCGCTGGTGCGGGGCGGCCGCCTGCACGGTCGCCGCCAGGTGCAGCTTGGTGAGCGCCCCGCGAGGCCGCCGGGCCCCGGTCGTGCGCCCGTGCTCGGTCCGCGCCCGCGACCGCCGCCCCGCGGCACCCTCACCGATCCCGGGCACGCTCAGCACCTTGGTGCGAAAGGGCTCGGCGGCCCGTACGGCGGACTGCTCCCCGCCGCCGGAGGCCTGCGGGGCGTCGTCGTCCTCCCCGGCCTCGGGGCGCGCGCCCGTGTCCCCGCCCTGCGGCCCCGCGTCCGGAGACGGCTGCCCGCCGCCCCCGCCCGGTCCGCCGCCGTCGGGGTCGGGATCGTCGTCCTCCTCGCCGAACTCCTCCAGCGTCTGGTCGAGCTTGTCCTCGTCCAGGCCGGGCGCGTCGAAGGGGTTGCGGCGCCTGCGGTGCGGCAGCGCGAGCAGCGCCGCCTGCCGGACGTCCTCGGCGAGCACCTCCGTCCGCCCGGCCCACGCGGCCAGCGCGGTCGCGGTGCGCGCCATCACGATGTCGGCCCGCATGCCGTCCACCTCGAAGGCGGCACAGGTCGCCGCGATCTGCCTGAGCGCCCCGTCGCCCAGCCGCACCGACGGCAGCAACTCCCGTGCCGCGACGATCCGTTGACGTACGGAGGTCTCCTCGTCCGCCCAGCGCGCCGCGAAACCGGCCGGGTCGTCGTCGTAGGCGAGCCTGCGCCGGACGACCTCCACCCGCTGGTCCGGCTCCCGCGAGGCCGCCACCTCGACGGTCAGCCCGAAGCGGTCCAGCAACTGCGGCCGCAGTTCGCCCTCTTCGGGGTTCATGGTGCCCACGAGGAGGAAGCGGGCGGCGTGCCGGACGGACACGCCCTCGCGCTCCACGTACGACGCGCCCATCGCCGCCGCGTCCAGCAGCAGGTCGACCAGGTGGTCGTGGAGCAGGTTGACCTCGTCGACGTAGAGGATCCCGCGGTGGGCGTCGGCGAGGAGGCCGGGCTCGAAGGCCTTCACGCCCTCCGCGAGCGCCCGTTCGATGTCGAGGGCGCCGACGAGACGGTCCTCGGAGGCGCCGACCGGCAGCTCCACCATGCGGGCCGGGCGACGCGCCCCCGGACCCGGCTCGTGCGGTCCGTCCGGGCAGGACGGGTCCGGCGCCGACGGGTCGCAGGAGAAACGGCAGCCCGGCACGACGGCCACCTCGGGCAGCAGCGCCGAAAGGGCCCGCACGGCCGTCGACTTGGCGGTGCCCTTCTCGCCGCGCACCAGCACACCGCCGACCGCCGGGGAGACGGCGTTCAGCAGCAGCGCCAGGCGCAGGTCGTCCTGTCCGACGACGGCGGTAAAGGGGAAGGGGGTGGTCACTGGTCGCCCTCCAAGTCGCCTTCCAGCTCCAGATAGGTCGCGCGCAGCCGCTCCAGCGTCTCGGCGTCCGGCTCGGCCCACAGCCCGCGCTCGGCCGCCTCCAGCAGCCGTTCGGTGATGCCGCGCAGCGCCCACGGGTTGGACTGCTTCATGAACTCCCGGTTCTCCGGGGCGAAGACGTACTCGGCACTGAGCTTCTCGTACATCCAGTCGTCGACGACCCCGGCCGTGGCGTCGTACCCGAAGAGGTAGTCCACGGTCGCCGCCATCTCGAAGGCGCCCTTGTAGCCGTGCCGGCGCATGGCCGCCATCCAGCGCGGGTTGACCACCCGGGCGCGGAAGACCCGGTGGGTCTCCTCGCCGAGGGTGCGGGTCTTGACCTGGTCCGGGGTGGCCGAGTCGCCGACGTACGCCTCGGGGCTCTCGCCCGTCAGATGGCGCACCATGGCGACCATGCCGCCGTGGTACTGGAAGTAGTCGTCGGCGTCGACGAGGTCGTGCTCGCGGGTGTCGACGTTCTTGGCCGCCACCGCGATCCGCCGGAACGCCGTCTCCATGTCCCCGCGCGCGGCCCGCCCGTCGAGCCCGCGGCCGTAGGCGTATCCGCCCCACACCGCGTACACCTCGGCGAGGTCGGCGTCGGAGCGCCAGTTGCGGGCGTCGATCAGCGGCAGCAGCCCGGCGCCGTACGCGCCCGGCTTGGAGCCGAAGACGCGGGCGGTGGCCCGGCGCCGGTCGCCGTGTGCGGCGGTGTCCTCGTCGGCGTGCGCCTTCACGAAGTTGTGCTCGGCGGGCTCGTCCAGCTCCGCGACCGTGCGCACGGCGTCGTCGATCAGGCCGACCACATGGGGGAAGGCGTCCCGGAAGAACCCGGAGATGCGGACCGTGACGTCGACGCGCGGCCTGCCGAGTTCGGCGAGGGGGACCACCTCGAAGCCGGTCACCCGGCGCGAGGCGTCGTCCCACACCGGCCGGCAGCCCAGCAGCGCCAGGATCTCGGCGATGTCGTCGCCCTGGGTGCGCATCGCGGACGTGCCCCACACCGTCAGCCCGACGGACTTCGGGTACTCGCCGGTGTCCTGCAGATAGCGCTGGACGAGCGAGTCGGCGAGCGACTGCCCGACCTCCCAACTGAGCCGCGACGGAATGGCCTTGGGGTCGACGGAGTAGAAGTTGCGGCCGGTCGGCAGGACGTTGACCAGACCGCGGGTGGGGGAGCCGGAGGGGCCGGCGGGGACGTAACCGCCGTCCAGCGCCTTGAGGATGTGGCCGATCTCGTCGGTGGTGCGGGCGAGCCGGGGGACCACCTCGGTGCAGGCGAACTCCACCACGGCGACCGCCTCCGGGAGTTCCTCGCCGAGGACCTCACGCACCAGGGCGCCGCTCTCGGCCGCGGCCCACGCCCGCTCCTCCATCCCCTCCGCGATCCGCCGGCACAGCTGCTCCAGCAGGTCGATCGCGTCGGCGGCGGTCCGGGACGGCCCCTCGACCAGGTCCGTCAGCTCCACCGGCACCTTCACCGGCGCCCCCGGCTCGGCCAGCAGCTCCTTCTCCACCAGCCCGAAACGAGCGGCGAGACAGGCCCTGAGCCCCGGCAGCGCGTTGGCCTGCCCGCCCCACACCTGAGAGGCGCGCAGCACGGCGAGCACCAGATTGACGCGCGGCTCACCGACCGGACCGCCGCCGAGGATGTGCAGACCGTCCCTGATCTGCACGTCCTTGATCTCGCACAGGTAGCCGTCGATGTGCATGACGAACTCGTCGAACGTCTCGTCGTCCGGCTGCTCGTCCACGTGCAGGTCGTGGTGGAGCTCGGCCGCCTTCACCAGCGTCCAGATCTGGGCCCTCACGGCGGGCGCCTTGGTCGGGTCGAGGTCGGAGACGAGCGCGTACTCGTCGAGCAGCTGCTCCAGCTTCGCCAGGTCGCCGTAGGTGTCGGCGCGGGCCATCGGCGGCACGAGGTGGTCGACGACCGTGGCATGCCCGCGCCGCTTGGCCTGGGTGCCCTCGCCGGGGTCGTTGACGATGAACGGGTAGACCAGCGGCAGTTCGCCCAGTACGGCGTCCGGCGCGCAGCCGCCGCTCAGCCCGAGTCCCTTGCCGGGCAGCCACTCCATCGTGCCGTGCTTGCCCATGTGGACGATCGCGTCGGCGCCGAAGGAGTTCTCCAGCCACCGGTAGGCCGCCATGTAGTGGTGCGACGGCGGCATGTCGGGGTCGTGGTAGATCGCGATCGGGTTCTCGCCGAAGCCGCGCGGCGGCTGGATCATCACGACGACGTTCCCGAACTGCAGGGAGGCGAGGACGATGTCGTCCCCGTCGACGTACAGGTTGCCCGGCGGCTCGCCCCACGCCTCCAGCATCCCGTCCCGCAGCTCCGGGTCGAGCTTGTCGAACCACGCCCGGTAGTCGGCGAGCGGCACGCGCGCGGGCGCGGCGGCCAGCTGGTCCTCGGTCAGCCACTCGACGTCGTGCCCGCCGGCCTCGATCAGCCGGTGGATCAACTCGTCGCCGCCGGAGGGGTATTCGGTGAGCGAGTAACCGGCCTCCCGCAGCGCGTCCAGCACCCGCACCGCCGACGCCGGAGTGTCCAGCCCCACCGCGTTGCCGACCCGGGAGTGCTTCGTCGGATACGCCGTGAAGACCAGCGCCAGCTTCTTGTCGGCGTTCGGCTTGTGCTTCAGCCGGGCGTGCCGTACGGCGATCCCGGCGACCCGCGCGGCCCGCTCGGGGTCGGCGACGTACACGGGGACGTCGTCGGGGCCCTGCTCCTTGAAGGAGAAGGGCACCGTGATCAGCCGCCCGTCGAACTCCGGGATCGCGACCTGCATCGCCGCGTCCATGGGGGAGAGGGCGGCGTCGGACTCGTCCCAGGCAGCCCTGGACGACGTGAGGCAGAGCCCCTGCAGCACGGGCACGTCGAGGTCGGCGAGCGCCCCGATGTCCCAGGCCTCCTCGTCGCCGCCCGCGGAGGCCTGCGAGGCGTGCGTGCCGCCGGCGGCGAGGACGGTGGCCACGAGCGCGTCGGCCCGGCCGAGGATCTCGTACAGCCCGGGGTCCGCGCCGCGCAGCGAACCGCAGTACACGGGAAGGGCGTTGGCGCCCCGCGCCTCGATCGCCTGGCACAGGGTGTCCACGAAGGCGGTGTTGCCGCTGAGTTCATGGGCCCGGTAGAAGAGCACGCCCACGGTCGGGCGGCCCTCCACCCTCTCGTACGAGCCGTGGACCCCGTACTCCGGCATCTTGTGCGGCTCGACGAAGCCCTCGCCCGTCAGCAGCACGGTGTCGGACAGGAACCGCGCCAGCTCGGTCAGGTTGGCCGGCCCGCCCTCGACGAGGTACTTCAGCGCCTCGGCGACCACACCCGCCGGCACGGACGACTCGGCCATCAGCTCCGCGTCCGGCACGGCCTCCCCGCCGAGCAGCACGGTCGGGACGCCGGACGCCTTCAGCGCGGCGAGCCCGTCCTCCCACGCCCGTTTCCCGCCGAGCAGCCGTACGACGGCGATGTCGGCGCCCTCGACGAGCCCCGGCAGCTCCCCGGCGACGTCCACCCGCATCGGGTTGCCGATCCGGTAGTCGGCGCCGGTCGCGGCCCGCGCCGCCAACAGGTCCGTGTCGGCGGTCGACAACAACAACACAGTGCTCATGCGGGCGCTCCAGGTGGAATGAATGGCAGTCCTTGCGGCGCGCCCGACTCGATGAGCCGCCACAGCGCGTCCGTGTCCGCGTGCTGTTCGATCAGGTCGCCGAGCCGGTCCAGCTGCTCCTCGCGCAGCGCGGCGAACGACGTGCCCTCGGCCGGCACGAAGCGGCGGCCCGCGGCGGCCGCCACCTCGCGCAGGAAGGCGCGCCGGAAACCGTCCGACTCCAGCGAACCGTGCCAGTGGGTGCCCCAGGTCTGGCCGACCCGGCAGCCGTCGAGGAAGGGCCGGCCCCCGCTCACGGAGGCGACCCCGTGATGGATCTCGTATCCCTCGACCCGCTCGCCGAGGGCTTCGCCCACCGGCCGGGTGAGGGTCTTCTCGCGGGCGAACCGCACCCGCACGGGCAGGACTCCGAGGCCCGCCACATGCCCCCGCCGGCTCTCCACCTCGTCCTCGATGTGCTCGCCGAGGACCTGGAAGCCGCCGCAGACACCGAGGATCGGGCGCTGTTCGGCCGCCCTGCGGCGCAGCGCGTCGGCGAGTCCCCGCTCGTGCAGCCACTCCAGGGCCCGGACGGTGCCGCGGGTCCCCGGGATCACCACGAGGTCCGCGTCCGCCAGTTCCTCGGGCCGGTCCACGAACCGCACGACGACCCCCGGTTCGGCGGCCAGCGCGTCGACGTCCGTGAAGTTGGACATCAGCGGGACCGCGCAGACCGCGACCCGCAGGACGTCCTCGCCCACCGGCGGGGCGACGTTCGACTCCCGCACGGTCCCGCGCAGGGACACCCGCAGTCCGTCCTCCTCGTCGATGCCGAGCCCGTGCCGGAAGGGCAGGACGCCGTACGTGCGCCGCCCGGTGAGCCCGTGCAGCATGTCGAGGCCGGGCTCCAGGAGGGCGACGTCACCCCGGAACTTGTTGACCAGGAACCCCGCCACGAGCGCCTGGTCCTCGGGGGACAGGAGCGCGACGGTCCCGAAGAAGGAGGCGAAGACGCCCCCGCGGTCGATGTCCCCGACCACCAGCACGGGCAGCCCTGCGTTCCGGGCGATGCCCATGTTCACGATGTCCGTGCGCCTGAGGTTGATCTCGGCCGGACTGCCCGCCCCTTCGCAGATCACCGCGTCATACGTGCCCCGCAGTTCGGCGAGACAGTCGAGAACGGTCCCGAGGAGCTTCTGCTGCCGGCCGCCGTGATACCCGCGCGCGCTCAACTCGCCCACGGGCCGGCCCATCAGCACGACCTGGCTGCTCTGCTCGCCTCCCGGCTTCAGCAGCACGGGGTTCATCAGCGCGGTCGGCTCGATCCGGCACGCCTGTGCCTGCATGGCCTGCGCCCGCCCGATCTCGGCGCCCTCGCGCGTCACGAACGAGTTCAGGGACATGTTCTGCGCCTTGAACGGCGCGACCTTGACGCCCTGTCGCACCAGCCAGCGGCAGATCCCGGCGGTGACGACGCTCTTGCCCGCGTCGGAGGTGGTGCCGGCGACGAGCAGCCCACCGCCGCTCATGACGCACGTCCCTTCAGCAGGGCGCGCGCCGCAACGCTCACGCCGAGCGAGAGCAGTCCGACGCGCCGTGACAGCCGTACGGCCCGCTCGATGTCCCCGACCTCCACGGGCCGCCCCTCACTGTTCAGCACGGGCCGGTGCTCGACCCGCCCTCCGTACGACAAGGTCCCGCCCAGGCGCACCCCGAGCGCTCCCGCGAACGAGGCCTCCACCGGACCGGCGTTGGGGCTCGGGTGCCGGCCGGCGTCGGCGCGCCAGGCCCGTACCGCCCCCGCCGGGTCGCCCCCGGCGACCGTCGCGAGCCCGGCCGTCAGCCTGGCCCCCGGCCAGCCGGCGACGTCGTCCAGCCGCGCCGAGGCCCATCCGTAGCGCCGGTACCGGGCCGAGCGGTGCCCGACCATGGCGTCCAGCGTGTTCACGGCCCGGAAGCCCAGCAGCCCCGGCACACCGCCGACGGCGCCCCACACCAGCGCCCCGACCACCGCGTCGGAGGTGTTCTCGGCGACCGACTCCACCACGGCCCGCGCGATCCCGTCGGCGTCCAGCGCCTGTGGGTCCCGCCCGCACAGATGCGGCAGCCGCGCCCGCGCGGCCTCGACGTCCCCGGCCTGAAGGGCCCGCCCGACGGTCCGGGCCTCGCGCGCGAGCGAAGTCCCGCCGACCACAGCCCAGGTGGCGGCGGCGGTCAGCGCGACGGAAGCGGTCCGGGAGGAACGTACGAGCGACTGTGCCGCGGCACCGAGGGCCACGGCACCGCCCACGCACACGGCGGTGTGCAGCGCGCCCCACCCTCGGTGGTCGCGCCACAGCACTCTTTCCACGGCGCCGGCGGCACGCCCGAACACGGCGACCGGATGCCCGCGGCGGGGATCGCCGAGGAGCTGGTCACCGAGGAGTCCGGCGGCGGCGCCGTACGCGAAGACGCGATCGGCCCGCACCGGCTCAGCCCGCCACGGGGTCGGGCAGGGCTCGGTGGATGAACCTCAACAGGCAGCCGCGCATGGCGATATGTCCTCACTCAGGGTGTCCACGCCCTGGTTCGACGAGACCGGCGGTGGGAGTTCCTGGCTTCCGGGGGATTGCTACCCCGGTGACAGTGGCGGGACCGCGCCGGAATCTCACCGGCTTCCTCCCTTGCCGCCGTACATGGCTCCGGAAGTCCACCATGCGCCCGTACGGCAGTCAACTTGCCGTTGACCTGCGGCGCGGGAGTGTGCTGAGGCCCACACGCAGGGGGTCGCCGGGGTCACCGGAACGCGTGATGCCGGGACGGATCACCGTCCCGGCATCACAGGTGCGTTCGAGGCTCAGGCCTTGTTCATGATCAGCGAGATTCCGTACGCGACGGCCGCCGCGCATCCCGCGAAGGCCACGTAGGCCCCGGTCGCGGCGAGAGCCGCCGAGTTGCCCTCGGCCACGGCCCGTTCGCGGCGGGCCAGGCCCATCACGCCGAGGGTGAACAGGGCGACGAGACCCACGGTGACCGCGAGGCTGACGCCGAAGACGGAGCCCAGAGCTGCCCAGTCGATCTTCATGCTGCTGATTCCTTCGTTACCTGATGCTCGAGACTCAGACGGCGGCCGGCGGGGCCGCCGGCTCCGTGGTCGTGGTCGTGGCCGGCGCCGAGATGGTGGCCGTCAGCTCCTCGCTGACGGTGCCCGCGGGCGGCGGGGTCACGGCGGCGATGGCCGTGGTCACCACGCCGGGCGGTTCCTCGGTCTCGTTGACGTTGGACGCGTCGACGACCTCGCGGCGCGAGAGCTTCCAGATCGCGGCGCTCGCGGCGACCAGGAAGACGGCGACGAGGGCGGTGCCCCAGTCCCCGAGATCCGTCACGGACTCGGCGCCCGCGCCGACGAGCGCGGCGGCCGGGAGGGTGAGGACCCAGGCGACCAGCATGCGGGTCGCGGTCGACCAGCGCACCACACCGCCCTTGCGGCCCAGGCCCGCGCCCATCACCGAGCCGGAGACGACGTGCGTGGTGGAGAGCGAGAAGCCGAGGTGCGAGGAGGCCAGGATCGCCGTGGCGGCGCTGGTCTGGGCGGCGAAGCCCTGCTGCGGCTGCAGCTCGGTCAGGCCCTTGCCCATCGTGCGGATGATGCGCCAGCCGCCGATGTAGGTGCCGAGCGCGATGGCGAGACCGGCGGAGAGGATGACCCAGGTGGGCGGGTCGGCGTCCGGGGCGACGACTCCGCCGGCGACCAGGGCGAGGGTGATGATGCCCATCGTCTTCTGCGCGTCGTTCGTGCCGTGCGCCAGGGAGACCAGTCCGGCGGAGGCGACCTGCCCGGCGCGGTAGCCCTTGGCGGCGGCCTTGCCCTCGGCCTTCTTGTCCAGGGTGTAGGAGAACCGCGTCGCGAGGAGCGCGGCGAGACCGGCGACGATCGGGGCGGCGAGCGCCGGCAGGAGCACCTTGGTCGCGAGCACGTCGCCGTGGACGGCACCGAAGCCGGCCGAGGCGACGGTGGCGCCGATCAGACCGCCCATGAGGGCGTGCGAGGAGCTGGAGGGCAGGCCCACCAGCCAGGTCAGAAGGTTCCAGAGGATCGCGCCGACCAGAGCGGCGAAGATGACCTCGGGACGGATGCCGGTCTCGTCGACGAGACCCTTGGAGATCGTGTTGGCGACCTCCACGGAGAGGAAAGCGCCCACAAGGTTCAGCACGGCGGACATGGCCACCGCGACCTTGGGCTTGAGTGCACCGGTCGAGATGGTCGTGGCCATCGCGTTGGCGGTGTCGTGAAAACCGTTCGTGAAATCGAACGCGAGTGCGGTTACCACCACAATCGCGAGGATCAGCGAGAAGTTTTCCATTTACCCAGGCAATCGTTCGAAGTCATCGGACGGTTGACCGTAAATAACCTGGGTGAACGGAAGATGAACTGAGATGGGCATCGGGGTGTCGGAAACCAGCCGCCCCGGGTGAACTTCCTCAGCTGGGCCTGCGACCCGTTGAACAGGTTCTGGTCACCCGGCAGGGCGCCGCCGTTGTCGTACTGCCAGAAGGTCCAGGACGACCATCCGGCGGGCAGCGCCCCCGCGTCCGCCGCGCCGTGCCGGGCGATCCACAGCGCGTGGTTCGAGGCGAAGGCGCGGCTGCCGCCGGTGCACGTGTTCCACCAGTGGGCGGTCGTGTAGATCACCGGGCGGCGCCCGGTGAGCCGCTTCACCTCGTCGCTGAACGAGTGGATCCAGCCGGTCATGGCGGCCTTGCTCAGCCCGTAGCACCGGTGCCCGGCGCTGTAGGGGTTGTATTCGATGTCCAGCGCGGGCGGCAGGGTCCAGCCGTCCGCCCGCCAGGCGCCGCCGTGGCGCACGAAGTACGCCGCCTGCGTCCTGCCCGGCGACCTGTCCGGCAGGGCGAAGTGGTACGCCCCCCGGACGATGCCGGCGGCGCGGGCGCCGTCGTACTGCCGGGAGAAGTAGGGACTGACGTAGTCCGTGGACTCGGTCGCCTTGATGTAGACGAACCTGGCGCCCTTGGCCTTCGCGCTCCTCCAGTCGACGTTCTTCTGGTGCGAGGAGACGTCGTGTCCCCTGGGCGGACTCGCGGCGAACGCCGGCGACCGGGTGAGCGCGGTTCCCGCGACGGTGAGCGCCGCGACGAGCAGGGCGGCCGCACGGGTGCGGCGGCCGGACGGTTTGCGACCACGGGCCATGTGTCCCCCCGGAATGGCGACGTGCACGACAAATCACCGGGAGATTACTGAAAGATCCGTGCATGCCCGCTGATCTCCGGCCAAACACGGCGACACGTGGATATGTACCGGTACGTCATCTTTCGGAGGAGCGGCTTCCGCTCTAAAGTGCCCGCGCCCCGGGACGGCCCGGCACCCTCTTTGGCAGGATCGCGGCATGGCTGATCAGCGGCGGGAACAGGGCGACGGGCGGGATCCCCGGGAGGGCGCACAGGACGTGCCGCGGGGACGGGGGAGGACCGCGCTCCCGGAGGAGGCGCGCGCCTGGGAGGCCCTCGTCGCCACGGCCCGCCGCACCGTCGCCGAGGGCCTGGTCGTCGGCACCTCCGGCAACGTCTCCGTACGGGTCGGTGAGACCGTCCTGGTCACGCCCTCCGGCGTGCCCTACGACCGCCTCACCCCGGACGACATCACGGGGGTCGCACTCGACGGGCGCCAGGTCCTCGGCACCCTGGTCCCGACCAGCGAGCTGCCCATGCACCTCGCGATCCACCGCTCCACCGACGCCCGCGCCGTCGTCCACACCCACGCCGTGCACGCGACGGCCGTCTCGACCCTCGTCCCCGAGCTCCCGACGATCCATTACATGTCCGCCGCCCTCGGCGGACCCGTCCGAGTCGCCCCCTATGCCACCTACGGCACCGACGAGTTGGCCGAGAACATGCTCCGCGCCCTCGCCGACCGCACGGCCTGCCTCCTGCAGAACCACGGCACGATGGCCCACGGCGCCACCCTCGACCAGGCCTACGACCGCACGGCCCAACTCGAGTGGATGTGCCGCCTGTGGCTGACGGCGTCCTCGGTGCCGGGCCTGTCACCGACCCTGCTGACCCCCGAACAGCTGGACGAGGTGGGGGAGAAGCTCAAGGGGTACGGGCAGCGCTGACGCGGGCGTCACGGGGTAACCGGGATGGCGTGAGCACACCACATCGCCGTCGCACCACATCACCCCGCCCCCGCCTTCCGCTGGCCGGTCACCGCCACCGCCAGGACACTGGACAGGTGCGTACTGTCAGAGCGACGGCCGCCGCCGTCACCGTAGCCCTCGCCGCCGGCGCGGCCTCCGTGGCCGCCGGCCGCTTCGCCAGCGGCGCCGCGCTCAAGGCGACACCCGGCAGGCCCCTGCCCACCGAGCCCCGCCTCACCGTGCACGCCACCGCGGCCGGCCGCATCACCCTCACCCGCGACCTGGCGGCCCTGCGCCCCGGCACCTACGGTCTCGCGGGCGACGCCAGCCACGCGGTCGTCGGCCCCGTCCTCGACTCCGCCGAACACTCCGCCGACACGGTCGTTCGCCGGCTGGAGCGCGTCACGCACGGCACCCTCCAACGCCGCGACAAGGTCTGGTTCACCCCCAACCTGTACGTCGGCAACCCCCGCGACGCCCTCGGCCTGGACCACGCCGACGTCGACATCCCCGGCGAACTCGGCTCCCTGCCCGCCTGGTTCGTCCCCGGCGTGCGCGACACCTGGATCATCGCGGTGCACGGCCTCGGCACCACCCGCGAACTCCCCATGAACGTCATGGAGTTCCTGCACCGCCAGCGCTTCCCGGTCCTCTCCCTGGCCTACCGCGGCGACCTCGGCGCCCCCCGCTCCCCGGACGGCCTGAACCACCTCGGCGAGACCGAGTGGCGCGACCTGGACGCGGCGATCCGCTACGCCATGAGCCACGGCGCCGGACGCGTCGTCCTGCACGGCTGGTCCACCGGCGCCGCCATGGCCCTGCGCGCCGCCGCGCACTCCGGTCAGCGCGGGCGGATCTCGGGACTGATCCTGGACTCCCCGGTGCTCGACTGGCCGACGACCCTGCGCGCCCTCGCCGCGGCCCACCGCACCCCCGGTGCCCTGCTGCCGCTCGCGGTGCGCGCCGCGCAGGGCCGCACCGGACTCGACCGCGACCACACCGCCGAGACCGTCCGGCTCACCGTCCCGACCCTGCTCATCCACGGCCCCGACGACACCCTGGCCCCCTGGGAGCACTCCCGCCGCCTCGCCGCCGCCCACCCGAACCTGGTCGCCCTCCACACCGTCCGCGGCGCCCCGCACTCGGCCATGTGGAACGCCGACCCGAAGGCCTACGAAGAGGCCCTGCGCCGCTTCCTGACCCCGCTGATGTGACGTCCCAGGAAAGGCGCTCCGCCCGAACCGTTGGCCCCGGTTCCGTTTAACCTCGAACAGCTGGCCTGATCTCGGTCCCGGGCCGCCCTCGGGCGCCCGCCCTTGGCCAGTCCCGTCGCCGCCCGTGACCTTCCGTTTGGGTTTTCGGACCGTCAACCGGAAGACTGCACCCGTGACGTCCCGTATCCCGCGCGACTCCAGGCTTCGACTCGTCCGCCCGCGACCCCTGGCCGCCGCCCCCACAGCTGTGAACCAGCGGCGCCCGCGCCGCCCCGCGCCCCGCCCTCCGGAGGGCACACCGGCCCCCGCGGAGCTGGCCAGAATGGCTCGGTCCCAACTGGCCGCCGCCGCCCGGGTCGCCCGCTGGGCCGACGTCGCGCTCGGCCCGGGCAGCGACGGCGCGGGAGACGGCAAGGCCACCCTCGCCGACGCGACCGCCGAACGCGCGGCCCGGGACCTCGGCCTGACCGCCGCTCAGGTCCGCGCCGACTGGGACACCGCCCGCCTCGCCGGCCTCGTCGAGGTGCACGGCGACAGCGCCCGCCCCGGCTGGCGGCTGCGCGCCTGGAACCGCGACGACAGCGCCGTGCTGCGCGGCTGGGTCGCCCTCTTCGACGCCTGGTCGCTCGCCTACCCGGAGCCCGCGGACCACGAGCCCGCCGCCGTCGCCGAGGTCGTCTCGGCCATGCCCCAGGTGCTCTCCTTCCTCCAGCTGTCCGCCGGGCCCGTCCCCGTCGAGCAGCTCCTCGACCTGCTGGAGCAGCGCGTCACCGAACTGCGCACCGAGCGCTGCGAGATCCCGTACGGCCCGCAGCCAGAGCCTGCGCAGCCCGAGCCCCGGCGGTCCGAGGACACGCCCCTCGCCCCCCTCCTCGAGTGGGCCCTGCACGCCCTCGCCTCCGTCGGCGCCCTCACCTACGGCGACGGGCACGCCACGCTCACCCCGCTCGGCAGCTGGGCGGTGTGGGTCAAGCTGGAGCAGATCTGCGTGGCCGCGCAGAGCCCCGCCGGGAACATCGAGGCCGTCGCCGAGGAGATGCTGCGCGGCTGCGCCCAGCTCCGCCCGAACGCGGCCCGCGCCGAGTACCGCGCCTGGCTCGCCGCCCGCCCGGTCGGCAGCGCCGTCACCGAGCTCATCGCCGCCGCCCGCGGCGACGACGCCCTGCTGCGCGGCCTCGCCTTCGAGGCGCTGCGCGTGGTCGGTGCCCCCGCCGAGCCCGACGTCCGCGCCGTCGTCGAGGAGCCCACCCTGCGGCCGTACGCCCTGCTGTGGCTCGCCGAGCACGACGGTGCCGATGCCGAGGACGCCCACGAGGTGCTCACCCGGCAGGAGGCGACCTGGCTGTGGGTGGACACCGCGGCCGCCGTCGCCGACCACGGCGAGGCCCCGATGCTCGTGCGGCACCTGGAGTCGGCCGTGCAGCCCACCGTGCCCATGCTCCTCGACGAGGTCCGGGCCGTCGGCCACCCCCGCACCGTCCAGGTCCTGGTCGCCCTCGCCGCCGCCCATCCCGACCCGGCCCTCGCCAAGGCCGTGCGCCGGGCCGCCTTCCAGGTGCACACCGGGGGGAACTGAGAAGTGCCGTAACGAACACCTGGACGCCGGAAAAGTGCTTGCACGGCCCCGTTAGACTTCTCCCATGGCCATTCTCCTCGCGCATTAGACGGCGGGAACGTCCTCAGCCGCCCACCCGTCAAATCCCATATCCGCCCTGGAGTCTGTCCGTGATCTCCGCCTCCGGTATCGAGCTGCGCGCCGGCGCCCGAGTCCTCATCGAGTCCGCCACCTTCCGTGTCGCCAAGGGCGACCGGATCGGCCTGGTCGGCCGCAACGGCGCCGGCAAGACCACCCTCACCAAGTGCCTGGCCGGCGAGGGCATCCCCGCCGGGGGCCAGATCACGCGCTCCGGCGAGGTCGGCTACCTCCCCCAGGACCCCCGCACCGGCGACCTCGACGTCCTCGCCCGCGACCGCATCCTCTCCGCCCGCGGCCTGGACGTCCTGCTGCGCAAGATGCGCGAGAACGAACAGCGCATCGCCAACGGCCAGGGCGCCACCCGCGAGAAGGCGCTCAAGCAGTACGAGCGCCAGGAGACCGAGTTCCTGACGAAGGGCGGGTACTCCGCCGAGGCCGAGGCCGCCACGATCGCCGCGGCGCTCAACCTGCCCGACCGGGTCCTCGGCCAGCCGCTGCACACGCTCTCCGGCGGTCAGCGCCGCCGTATCGAGCTGGCCCGGATCCTCTTCTCCGACGCGGACACCCTGCTGCTCGACGAGCCCACCAACCACCTCGACGCCGACTCGATCATCTGGCTGCGGGACTACCTGAAGACCTATCGCGGCGGCTTCATCGTGATCTCCCACGACGTCGACCTGGTCGAGACGGTCGTCAACAAGGTGTTCTACCTGGACGCCAACCGCGCCCAGATCGACATCTACAACATGGGCTGGAAGCTCTACCAGCAGCAGCGCGAGGCCGACGAGAAGCGCCGCAAGCGCGAGCGGCAGAACGCGGAGAAGAAGGCCGCGGCCCTGCATTCGCAGGCCGACAAGATGCGCGCCAAGGCGACCAAGACGGTCGCCGCGCAGAACATGGCCAAGCGTGCCGACAAACTCCTCGCCGGCCTAGAGGCGGTGCGGATGCAGGACAAGGTCGCCAAGCTCCGCTTCCCCGAGCCCGCGCCCTGCGGCAAGACCCCGCTGACCGCCGAGGGCCTGTCCAAGTCCTACGGCTCCCTGGAGATCTTCACCGACGTCGATCTGGCCATCGACAAGGGTTCCCGGGTGGTCATCCTCGGCCTCAACGGCGCCGGAAAGACCACCCTGCTCCGGCTCCTCGCGGGCGTCGAGCAGCCCGACACCGGCGCGGTCGTCCCCGGGCACGGCCTCAAGCTCGGCTACTACGCCCAGGAGCACGAGACCCTCGACGCCGACCGCAGCGTCCTGGAGAACATGCGCTCGGCCGCCCCCGACATGGACCTCGTGGAGGTTCGCAAGGTGCTCGGCTCCTTCCTGTTCTCCGGCGACGACGTCGACAAGCCCGCCGGCGTCCTCTCCGGCGGCGAGAAGACCCGCCTCGCGCTGGCCACGCTCGTCGTGTCCTCCGCGAACGTCCTGCTGCTCGACGAGCCGACCAACAACCTCGACCCCGCCAGCCGCGAGGAGATCCTCGGCGCGCTGCGCACCTACAAGGGCGCGGTCGTTCTCGTCACCCACGACGAGGGCGCCGTCGAGGCGCTGCAGCCGGAGCGCATCATCCTGCTCCCGGACGGCGTCGAGGACCTGTGGGGTGCCGACTACGCGGACCTCGTGGCCCTGGCCTGAGGGTCAGCACCGCTTGATCGAATGCGTGATCAACGGCGTATGGATCATTCGGCCGACCGGTGATCCACCATCTGTGTGAGATCTCCTCGTACCGTCGTGTGTCCTACATCCATTTCGCGGCCGAGTCCTTTATCGACAAGGGCTCGGCCGTCGTACGTCTCTGACCTGGCGGTTCCCGAAAGAACCCGTTCGGCGGTACGAACGCGCCGTCGTGGAATCCCTGATTCCGCTTGTGGGGATGCGCTCCTGTCGTCAAAACCCTGTCTCACGGACCTTGCCGAATGGGTGGCCATCGCGCCCCGGAGGGGTGATCATGAGGAGACCAGAGCGCACTTCCCATGAGGAGGCACGGGTGGCCGAGACTCTGAAGAAGGGCAGCCGGGTGACCGGCGCCGCGCGCGACAAGCTCGCGGCAGACCTGAAGAAGAAGTACGACTCCGGTGCGAGCATTCGGGCACTGGCCGAGGAAACCGGCCGCTCGTATGGCTTCGTGCACCGGATGCTCAGCGAGTCGGGCGTCACGCTTCGTGGGCGTGGTGGCGCGACACGGGGCAAGAAGGCCGCCTCGTCCTGACCGGGCGGCCCATCGGCTTCGATGGTGGCCACCCGGTCGGTCGGCTGACCGGCCGGGTGGTTACTGTGCAGTCACTTAGCTTGTACGTCTGCTCTGCTGACCGCACTCATCGGAGGCGCCCCATGGCCACGCCCGCCAAGGACCTCGGTCCCGTACTCGACAAGGACGGCGTACGGCTCACCGTCGACGACGCGATCGCCACGGTGACCCTGACCAACCCGGCCAAGCGCAACGCGCAGAGCCCCGCCATGTGGCGCGCGCTCGCAGAGGCCGGGCGGGTCCTGCCGGG
Organism: Streptomyces sp. NPDC085900; assembly: GCF_044540925.1. Classification (NCBI taxonomy): domain Bacteria; kingdom Bacillati; phylum Actinomycetota; class Actinomycetes; order Kitasatosporales; family Streptomycetaceae; genus Streptomyces; species Streptomyces sp. NPDC085900. The sequence continues at coordinate 178,551 of NZ_JBITSP010000014.1, forward strand.
GTCCGTCCGCGTCGTCGTGCTGCGTGCCGAGGGGCAGTCCTTCTCCGCCGGCCTCGACCGGCAGATGTTCACGCCCGAGGGCATCGAGGGCGAGCCGACGTTCATCGACCTCGCACGCAGCAGCGACGGTGAACTCGACGCGAGCATCGCCGGCTTCCAGGACGGTTTCACCTGGTGGCGGCGCAGCGACCTCATCTCCATCGCCGCCGTACAGGGGCACGCCATCGGGGCGGGCTTCCAGCTTGCCCTCGCCTGTGACCTGCGCGTCGTCGCCGACGACGTGCAGTTCGCCATGCGCGAGACCAGCCTCGGACTGGTCCCGGACCTGACGGGCACGCACCCGCTCGTCGGGCTCGTCGGCTACGCCCGCGCCCTGGAGATCTGCGTCACCGGCCGCTCCGTCCAGGCCGAGGAGGCGGTGAGCAGCGGCCTCGCCAATATCGCCGTGCCCGCCGACCAGCTCGACGCCGCCGTGAAGGACCTCGCGTCGGCGATCCTGGCCGCGCCCCGGGACGCCGTGATCGAGACCAAGGCACTGATCCGCGGAGCGCAGGGCCGTTCCTACGACGACCAGCGGGCCGCGGAGCGGGCCGCGCAGGCCAGGCGGCTGCGGGACCTGGCCGGCCTCGGCGAGTGACCCCTCAGACGATCGCCGTGACCAGCACCGCCACCGTCGGGTGATCCGGTAGCGCCTCGGCGACCACCGCACGGACCTCCCGGGCCACTTCCACGGCCCGGTGGTCCGCGCGCACCGCGATCTCCACGCGCGCGTGGCGGCGCGGAAGAGTGCCCTCCTGGTGGCGTTCCTCGATGTGCACCGCGCGGCCCAGGCCGGCGGTGAGACGGTCGACGCCGGGGACCGACAGCGCGGCGGACACCGCGCGCGTCTCCTCGCCGGCGGCGGGCTCCTCGGCGCGCGGCGGCTCGGGCGGTGCCACCGGGGCCGGCCGCTCCACCTCCTCCAGCAGGGACGTGACCCGCAGGTCCACCTCCGTCACCGTCAGGCCGAGCAGTCGCGTCGCCGCGTCCGCCAGCGTCGTCCGCACCCGGGCGGCCGTCGCCGGCAGCGGCTCGGCCGGCGAGGCCGCGAAGTCCACCGTCACCCGCAGCGGACCGGGCGGCAGGGCGCTCGGCGGCGGCGGTACGACGGGCTCGTCCGTTTCCGCCGGGTCGGCGAGGGCGATGCGGAGCGCGTCCAGCCGTACTCCGCGCAGTTGCCCCGCGGCCCGCCGCAGCGCCGCCGCGGCGGCCTCCTCCGAGATCCACGCGCCGTCGCGCGGCCCGCCCAGCGGCAGCAGCCTGCCCATGCCCAGCCGGCTCCGCACCGTCCGCGTCCATCCGTCCGCCGTCATTCCTCCAGCCTGCCGCATCCCGGGCGCGCTGCGGCGTAACCCCACTTACCGTAGTCACAGGACGACGAACCGAAAGGGACGTGCGGCGATGACGGACATGACGGAACCGAACCGGACGGGCACCACGGGAGTCGAGACGGAGGTGCCGGAGACCGTCGGCACGCAGAAGGCGCAGCTGACCCGGCGTGGCGGCGGAGACTCCGGCGCACGGGGCCGGACGACGATCGCCGACGGCGTCGTGGAGAAGATCGCAGGGCTGGCCGCCCGGGACGTGCTCGGCGTACACGCCCTGGGCAGCGGGCTCAGCCGCACCTTCGGAGCCGTCCGCGACCGGGTGCCCGGCGGCACCAAGTCCGTGACGCGCGGGGTGAAGGTCGAGGTCGGCGAGGTACAGACGGCGCTCGACCTGGAGCTCGTCGTCGACTACGGCGTGTCGATCTCCGACGTCGCCCGTGCCGTGCGCGAGAACGTCATCGCGGCCGTGGAGCGGATGACCGGCCTGGAAGTGGTCGAGGTCAACATCGCCGTGAGCGATGTGAAGCTGCCGGAGGAAGAGGACGAGGAGCCGGAGCCCCGGATCCAGTGACCGGCGGACAACCGTGAGGGGAGAGCACCATGAGCACGGCTGTGGTCGGCATGATCGCCGGAATGGCACTGGGCTTCGCCGGCTACTTCGGCGGCTTCGGAGCCTTCCTGCTGGTGGCCGCCCTGGGCGCCATCGGCTTCGTGGCGGGCCGGTTCCTGGAGGGCGACCTGGAACTGGGCGACTTCTTCCGTTCGCGTGACGACCGGCGGCGGTGACGGTGACCACGGTGGACGACGGCGCCGACACGCGGGGCGGACCACGCGGCGCCGTCGCGCCGGGTGAGCGCGGGGCCACCCGCATCACCGACCGGGTCGTGGCGAAGATCGCCGCGCAGGCGGCCCGCGAACGCCTCGGCGACCAGTCGAAGGGGACCGCGTCCCCGCACGCCACGGTCGTCGTCCACCACGGCACCGTCCGCGTCCGGCTCCATCTCGAACTCGACTACCCCTGCGACATCGGCGCCCGGTGCGCGGATGTGCGTCGACATGTCGCTTCGCGGGTACGCGCGTTGGTGGGCATGGAGGTGCCGGAGGTCGCCGTCCACGTGGAACGGCTGCACCTGACCCCGGCGCACGGCGCGGTAAAGGGGAGGACGCGATGAGCGAGCCCCAGGGCTCCGAGGGCACCACACAACGGCTGCCGGTGATCGAGCGGGCACCGGACGACGAGCCCGAGTACGGGCCGCCGCCACCGCCACCGCCACCGCCGACGGGCAGTCAGGGCCGCTTCTGGTCCGCGCGCCGCGTCCCCGCGGCCGTCGTGGCGCTGCTGGTCCTGGCCGTCGCGGGCACCTTCCTCTACGACATCGCGGCCGTCCGGGCACACCGGGACGCGATGGCCTGGCGCCGCGAACTCGCCCGGCAGCTCGCGCAACGCCCCCTCGACGACACCTGGGTGCTGGTCGGCGCCGGGGTGGCCGCGGCCCTCGGCCTCTGGCTGATCGTGCTGGCCTGCACCCCCGGCCTGCGCGGCGTCCTGCCGATGCAACGCGTCGAGTCGGACGTCCACGCCGGCCTGTACCGCGACGCCGCCGCCCTCGTCCTGCGCGACCGCGCCATGGAGGTGGCCGGCGTCCAGTCGGTGCGCATCCGCGTCGGCCGCGCCCGCGCCGACGTCCGCGCCCTCTCCCACTTCCGTGACCTCGGCGACGTACGAGCCGACCTGAACGCGGCCCTGGAGGCCGCGATCGAGGGTCTGGGCCTCGCCCGTCCGCCCGCGCTGTCGGTCCATGTACGGCGACCCGGGCGAAAGGGGTGAGCGGGATGCTGCGCACCGTCAACCGCGTACTGATCGGGATCGTGGGACTCGTACTCGTCGTCGTCGGCGGCTCGGTGCTCGCCGTCGGACTGGGGACCCGGCCGCCCTCCTGGTGGATCCACGACGGGCGGCACGACGTCCTGCTCAGCGACGCCGAGCGGACGAAGTGGCAGGGCCACGGCTGGTGGTGGCCGGCGGTCCTGGCCGCCCTCGCGGTCCTCGTCCTGCTCGCCCTGTGGTGGCTGACGGCCGTGCTGCGCCGCCGCCGTCTCGCCGAGGTCCTGGTGGACACCGGCGACGGCGAGGGCGCGCTGTTGCGGGGCCGGGCCCTGGAGAACGTCCTGACGGGCGACGCGGCCGAACTCGACGGCGTGGCAGACGCGCAGGCCTGTCTGACCGGCCGTCGCACCGCCCCCGAGACCCGCGTGCGGCTCCTCCTGGAGCCCCACGTGGACCCGGCGATCGCCCTGCACCACCTCACCGCACGGTCTCTGACGCACGCCCGCAACTCGGCGGGCCTCGCCGCACTGCCGTCCGAGGTCCGCATGAAAGCGGTCAAGCACCGTGCGGAAAGGGTCAGTTGAGCCTGTGACTCCGGTTCAGAAACCGTGTCGCATACCGCCGTCGACGGGCACCATGATCCCCGTCAGGTAGGAGGCGGCCGGCGACAGCAGGAACGCCGCCGTCCGCCCGAACTCCTCCGGCCTGCCGTAACGCCTCAGCGGGATACGGGACTCATGGGCCGCCCGCGTCGCCTCGGGGTCCGCGGACATTCCGTCGAGCTCGCGCACCCGGTCGGTGTCGATGCGGGCCGGCAGCAGCCCGACGACCCGAATGCCGCGCGGCCCCAGTTCGTCGGCGATCGACTTCGCGAACCCGGCGAGCCCCGGCCGCAGGCCGTTCGAGATCGTCAGCCCCGGAATCGGCTCGTGCACCGAGCCCGACAGCACGAACCCGATGACACCCCCCGCGTCCAGCTCCTCCGCCGCCGCCCGGGCCAGCCGCACCGCGCCGAGGAACACCGACTCGAAAGCGGCCCGCCACTGCTCGTCGGTGTTGTCGGCGACGAACCCCGGCGCGGGCCCGCCCACGCTCACGAGGATGCCGTGGAAGGCGCCGAACCTCTCCCGCGCGGCGGCGATCAGCCGGGCCGGCGCCTGCGGGTCGGCGTTGTCGACGGCCACCCCGAAGGCGTTCGGCCCCAACTCGTCCGCCGCCTCGGCCACCCGCTTGTCGTCCCGGCCGGTCACGACGACCTTCGCGCCGTCGGCGACCAGCTCCCGTGCCGCGGCGTTACCGAGGCCGCGCGTGGCCCCGGTGACGACGTACACCCGGTCCTTCAGTCCAAGATCCATGACCCCTATCCTGCCTCGCCGTCCCCGAACAGGGCGAGGGCGGTGTTCACCAGACCGACATGACTGAAGGCCTGTGGGAAGTTGCCCAGCTGACGTCCGCTCACGGGGTCGTACTCCTCGGACAGCAGTCCCACGTCGTTGCAGAGGCCCACCAGCCGTTCGAACAGCTCCCGCGCCTCCTTGTGGCGGCCCGTCATGTGCAGGGCGTCGGCGAGCCAGAACGAGCACACGAGGAAGGTGCCCTCGTCGCCGGGCAGCCCGTCGACGGTCGTGCCGTCCGTGCTGTAGCGGCGCAGCAGACCGTGGTGCCCGAGCTCGCCGCGGATCGCCTCGATGGTGCCGGTGACCCGCGGATCGTCCGGGGGCAGGAAGCCCAGGCGGGGGATGAGCAGCAGCGCGGCGTCGAGTTCGCGGGAGCCGTAGCACTGCGTGAAGGTGTTCCGTTCGGCGTCGTAGCCCTTCTCGCACACCTCCCGGTGCACCTCGTCGCGCAGCGTGCGCCAGCGGTCGAGGTCCCCGTCGAGTTCCGGTTCCTCCTCCAGCGTCCGCACCGCACGGTCCGCGGCCACCCACACCATGATCTTGGAGTGGACGAAGTGGCGTCTGCCGCCGCGCACCTCCCACAGCCCCTCGTCGGGCTGCCGCCACTGCGCGCACAGCCAGTCCATCAGCGCCCGCTGGATCGCCCACATGTGCGGTCGTGGCGGCAGGCCCGAACTGCGAGCCAGCGCCAGGGAGTCCATGACCTCGCCGTAGACGTCGAGCTGGAGCTGGTTGACGGCGTCGTTGCCGATCCGTACGGGTGCCGACCCCGCGAAGCCCGACAGCCACGGCAGCTCGGTCTCCGGCAGTCGCCGCTCGCCCGCGAGGCCGTACATGATCTGCAGGTCGGCCGGGTCGCCGGCGACCGCGCGCAGCAGCCAGTTGCGCCAGGCCTCCGCCTCCTTGCGGTAGCCCGCGGCCAGGCCCGCGTTCAGGGTGAGGGTGGAGTCGCGCAGCCAGCAGTAGCGGTAGTCCCAGTTGCGGACGCCGCCCAGCTCCTCGGGCAGCGAGGTGGTGGCGGCGGCGACGATGCCGCCGGTCGGCCGGTAGGTGAGGGCCTTGAGGGTGATCAGGGAGCGTACGACGGTGTCGCGGTACGGGCCGTCGTAGCGGCAGCGCCGCACCCACTTGCGCCAGTCCTTGACGCTGGCGCGGACCGCCTTGTGCGGGTCGACGAGCGGTGGCCGCGGCTGGTGCGAGGGATGCCAGGTCAGGACGAACGCGACCTTCTCCCCCTCCGCCACGGTGAACTCGGAGTGGGTGCCGAGATCCTCGCCCCAGGTCTGCACGGGCGGTTCGCTGCGCAGCCACACCGAGTCCGGCCCGGCGACGGCCACGCGGTGCCCGTCGGACTTGCGCATCCACGGCACGATCGAGCCGTAGTCGAAGCGCAGGCGCAGCGTGCTGCGCACGGTCACCCTGCCGCTGAGCCCCTCGACGACGCGCACCAGGTCGGGGGCGCGGTCGCGCTGCGGCATCAGATCGGTGACGCGGATCGCGCCCTGGTCGGTCTCCCACTCCGTGTCCAGTACGAGGGTGTCAGGGCGGTAGGCACGGCGGGTGCAGGGCCCGTCGACGCCCTTGGGGGCGATGCGCCAGTGGCCGTTCTCCTCGTCGCCGAGCAGCCGGGCGAAACAGGCCGCCGAGTCGAAGCGGGGCAGGCACAGCCAGTCGACGGAGCCGTCGCGGCCGACCAGGGCCGCGGTCTGCTCGTCGCCGATGAGGGCGTAGTCCTCGATGCGGGGATGCACGAGTTGCGGGTTCCCGGCCTGCCGAGGTGACAATCAGCGGGTGGGCCGGGGGAGTGAGTGCGCCATGCCAGAGAAGACGACGCCTTGATGGGAGGGCGTCTGGTTGAGCACCCACAGCCCGATCAGGGTGGCGAGGGCGAAGACCACGGTGATCAGTACGGCCAGCACCAGGCGCCGCCTGCGCTCCCGCCGCAGCCACTCGCCGCGCGCCGTACGGTAGGCGTCGGGGGCGGCCCGCACCCCTTCGGCCAGCGCGGCCAGCGCCTCGCTCAACTCCCGCTCGGTGCGGTCCGGTCCGGTGCCACGCGACCCGGTCGCGTCTCGGTGCGTCATCGCCGGGCCTCCATCGCCTGGGTCAGTGCGGCGAGGCCGCGGGACGTGTGGGTCTTCACCGAGCCGCCGGAGATGCCCATCGCGGCGGCGATCTCACCCTCCTTCAGCCCGAGCCAGTGCCGCAGCACCAGCGCCTCGCGCTGCCGGGCGGGCAGTTGCTGGAGCGCGTCGATCAGGACGCGCTGGTCGTCGCGGAGCAGCGCGGCGCTCTCGGCGGAGACGACGGTCTCCTCGGGCGGGTTCTCCACGTGCCTGCGGGCGACCTGGAGATGGCGTATCCGCATCCGGGTCAGATTGCACACCGTGGAGCGCAGATAGGCCTCCGCCGCCTCGACGTCCCGCAGGCGCCGCCACTTGCGGTAGATCTGGTAGTACGCCTCGGCCACCACGTTCTCCGGGTCGTCGGCGCCGAGCAGCACGGCCAGCCGCAGCATCGAGGAGTAGTGCAGCTCGAAGAGGCGCGCGAGCCCGGCCTCGCGCTCCAGGTCGGCCGGGTCGGCCGGGGTCGGCGCGAGCGGCTCGACGCGCGGCTCGGGCACGGGTGTCGGGTACTTGCGTCTCACGGCTGGTTCGCTCCCGTCTCCGGGCGTCGCCTGACGGTCAGGCGCGACGGCAGGTCGGTCAGGTCGGCGCCGCGCGGGACGCCGAGACGTTCGAGGAGGGCGGTGCCGGCGACCGCGACGGCCAGGTTCAGGACCAGGGCGGCGAGGCCGGCGTAGATCCGGAGCGGTCCGAAGCCGAGGGACACGATGGACGAGAACCCCTCGCGCACGACCAGGAAGGTCCCGGCGAGCATGCCCGCGCCCCAGCCGGCGAGCAGGGCACGCGGATGCAGCCGCCCGGTGAACAGGCCCACGGCCACGGCCGGGAAGATCTGCAGGATCCAGACCCCGCCCAGCAGCTGGAGGTTGACCGCGTCCTGGTCGCGCAGCCCGAACACGAACGCCACCGCCCCCACCTTCGCGGTCAGCGAGACGGCCTTGGCGACGCGGACCTGCCGCTTGGGCGTGGCCGTGGGGTGCACGTACTCGACGTACACATTGCGTACGAAGGCGGTGGCCGCCGCGATGGACATCACGGCGGCCGGGACCAGTGCCCCCACGGTGATCGCGCCGAACACCAGCCCGGCCAGCGGCCCCGGCATCAGCCGGTCCACCAGCATCGGTACGGCGGCCTCCGCCCCGCCCCTGGGCGCGCGCACGCCCGCGGCCAGCGCCGCGATGCCGAGGAAGCCGAACAGGGCGAGCAGCCCCGTCCAGGCGGGCAGGGCCACGGAGACCTTGCGCAGCGTGCGCGGCCCGTCGGCGGCGAAGGCGGCCGTCAGCACGTGCGGGTACATCAGCAGCGCGAGAGCCGAGCCCAGGGCGAGGGTCGCGTACGCGGGCTGCTGCTGAGGTGTCAGGACCAGCGCCTGGCCGCCCAGCCGCCTCGCCGCGCCGTCGAAGACCCTGCCCGGCCCGCCGAGCCGCTCGAAGACCAGCCAGGTCACCGCGGTCAGCGACACGAACACGGCGACCGCCTTCAGGGCCGAGATGACCGTCGGCGCCCGCAGCCCGTGCCGGTACGTGGCCACCGCGAGCCCCGCGAACAGCGCCACCATCGCCAGGTCCCCGGCCGCGCCCCGCGGATACACGCCCCCGGCCGTCAGCACCGCCCGTATACCCAGCAGTTGCAGCGCCAGGTACGGCATGGTCGCGAGGATGCCGGTGAGCGCGACGACCAGGGCCAGCGACGGCGAGCCGTACCGTCCGCGCACGAAGTCCGCCGCGGTGACGTAGCCGTGCGCGCGGGCCACCGTCCACAGGCGGCTGAGCAGCACGAAGGCGATGGGACAGACGATGATCGTGTACGGCACCGCGAAGAAGGCGGGCGCGCCGTTGCCGTACGCCAGTCCGGGTACGGCGGTGAAGGTGTACGCCGTGAAGATCGTGCCGCCCAGCAGGAACCACGTCCGGACCGGGCCCAGGCCGCGGTCGGCCAGCGCCCAGCCCTCCAGGGACGGCAGGCGGTCGCTGGGACGCAGGTGCCGCGCGGTCACGGCGAGCAGCGACGCCCCGCCGATCACGGCGAGGAACGTCGCGGTCATGGCGCCGTCGGCCATGGGTCACCGTCCTTGGTGTGCCTGAACCCTCGTGCGGGAGTTGCGCGAGCGGCCGGAACGGAGGACAGGGAACCGGCGGGAAATCTTCTGGACATGCGCTGTCAACCGGTCCCGGGGGGTGGGCAACTCTTGCACAGACCGACAGCGAGCGGGAGAGGAGCGCAGGTCATGGCACCCCACGGTCATCACCGGCCACGGCGCGTCGCGATCGCCGTACCGCTCCTCGCGCCCGCCGCAGGCCCGCTGACGGTCCCCTGGTGACCAACCGGCCGGTCGGCAGACCGAGCTGAAGTCCCTTTCCGACCCCCACGTCGTCACACCGTTCTCCGGTGAGGAGCCGCCATGCCCGCGACAGCCCTGCCCGCAGCCGACCCCAAGGCGCCCGAAAAGTCACGTATGTCACTGCGATCGGTCCTGCTCTGGACCACCGTCTCCCTGCTCGGCGCCGTCGCCTGGGGCGTCCTCGCCCTGGCCCGCGGCGAGAAGATCTCCGCGGTCTGGCTGGTCGTCGCCGCCCTCGGCTCGTACGCCGTCGCCTACCGCTTCTACTCCCGCTTCATCGCCCGTCGCGTCCTGCGGCCCGACGACCGCCGGGCCACGCCCGCCGAGCGGCTGGAGGACGGTGTCGACTTCCACCCCACCGACCGGCGCGTGCTGCTCGGCCACCACTTCGCCGCGATCGCCGGGGCCGGACCGCTCGTGGGCCCCGTCCTCGCGGCCCAGATGGGATACCTGCCGGGCACCCTGTGGATCGTCGCCGGAGTGATCTTCGCGGGCGCGGTACAGGACATGGTCGTCCTGTTCCTGTCCATGCGCCGGGACGGCACGTCGCTCGGCCAGATGGCCCGGGACGAGATCGGCCGGGCGGGCGGGGCGGCGGCACTGATCGCCGTGTTCGCCATCATGATCATCCTCCTGGGTGTGCTGGCCCTGGTCGTCGTCAACGCCCTCGCGCACTCCCCGTGGGGCACCTTCTCCGTCGCGATGACCGTCCCCATCGCCCTGTTCATGGGCTTCTGGCTGCACCGCTTCCGCCCCGGCCGGGTCGTGGAGACCAGCCTCATCGGCGTGGCCCTGCTCCTCCTGGCGATCGCCGGCGGCAGCTGGGTGCAGAACTCCTCGCTGGCGTCCGCCTTCACCCTCAGCCCCACGACCCTGGTCTTCTGCCTGATCGGCTACGGCTTCGTCGCCTCCGTCCTCCCGGTGTGGATGCTCCTGGCCCCGCGCGACTACCTCTCCACCTTCATGAAGATCGGCACCATCGCGCTGCTCGCGGTCGGCGTCGTGATCGCCGCGCCCGTGCTGCACGCGGACGCGGTCAGCAAGTTCGCGACCTCGGGGGCGGGGCCGGTCTTCGCCGGGTCCCTCTTCCCCTTCCTGTTCATCACGATCGCCTGCGGCGCCCTGTCCGGATTCCACGCCCTGGTCTCCTCCGGCACGACTCCGAAGCTGATCGAGAAGGAGTCCCAGGTCCGGCTGATCGGCTACGGCGCCATGCTGATGGAGTCGTTCGTCGCGATCATGGCGCTGATCGCCGCGGCCACCCTGGAGCCGGGTCTGTACTACGCGATGAACGCTCCCGCCGGCCTCCTCGGCACGACGGCCCAGTCCGCCTCCCACGCGGTCGCCGGCCTCGGCTTCACCATCACCCCCGACCAGCTGACCCACGCGGCCAGGGCGGTCGAGGAACAGACCCTGATCGCCCGCTCCGGCGGCGCCCCGACCCTAGCCGTCGGCATGTCGGAGATCTTCTCCGGCATCTTCGGCGGCAGCGCGCTGAAGGCCTTCTGGTACCACTTCGCGATCATGTTCGAGGCGCTGTTCATCCTGACCACGGTCGACGCGGGCACCCGGGTGGGACGCTTCATGCTCCAGGACATGCTCGGCAACGTGTTCAAGCCGGTCGGCCGGGTCAACTGGAAGCCGGGCATCTGGCTGTGCAGCGGGCTGGTCGTGGCCGCCTGGGGCTACTTCCTCTACACCGGGGCCACCGACCCGCTCGGCGGAATCAACCAGCTCTTCCCGCTGTTCGGCATCGCCAACCAGCTGCTGGCGGCGGTGGCTCTGACCGTGTGCACCACGATCCTGGTGAAGTCCGGCCGCCTGCGCTGGGCCTGGGTCACCGGGCTCCCGCTCGCCTGGGTCACCGCCGTCACCTTCACCGCGGGCTGGCAGAAGATCTTCTCCGACGACCCCCGGGTCGGCTTCTTCGCCCAGCGCGCGAAGTACGCCGACGCCCTCGGCGCCGGCCAGGTGCTGCCTCCCGCCAAGTCCCTCGACGACATGCACACCGTGGTCACCAACTCCACCGTCGACGGCGTCCTGATCGCCCTGTTCCTGCTGCTGGTCGCGGTCGTGATCGTCAACGCGGCGGTGGTGTGCGTCCGGGCCGTGCGGTGGCCCGGCGTGCTCCCCACGGCCGAGGCGCCGTACGTGGAGTCCCGCATCGGTGCGGTGCCGGAGCTGGTGGAGGTGGGACCGTGAGGGCCTGGGCGCGGGCGGTGTCCTGGTACGTGCGGGAACTGCTGCACACGCTGGACCGGGGCGGCGAGCATCCGCGGGGCCGGTGCTGCTGACCCGGCGCCCTGAAGGTCACACCGAGGCGGGGGTCGCCTCCGCCTCGGTCTCCTCCTGCGCCGCCGCCCGGTCACGGCGCTCCCGGCGCACCAGAACCCACCAGCCGTACGGCACACCCGCCGCGAACAGCCACCACTGGATCATGTACGCGTAGTTCAGCGGGGCGTCTTCCTTGCCCGGGTCGGAGATCTGCTCCGGGCTGCCGCCCTTCGGCTCGGGCGCCGTCTGCTGGATGTAGCCGCCGAGGACCTCGGCATGCAGACGCCGGGCCTGCTCCTCGCTGTTGATCAGCATGATCTGCCGGGCCGGCAGCCCCTTGAGGTCCTTGATGCCGCTCGCCGCGGTCGTCTCGTCGGGCATCAGCCGGCCCTGGACGGTGACCTGGCCGCTCGGCGGCGCGGGAACCTTGGGGAAGGTGGTCTGGCTCGGGCCGTCGGACGGGATCCAGCCCCGGTTGACCAGCAGCACCCTGCCGTCCGACAGCACGAAGGGGGTCAGGACGTGGTAGCCGACCTCGTCGTCGGAGTTGGTGCGGCGGCGGACGACGACCTCGTGCGCGGTGTCGAAGTGCCCCTTCGCGGTCACCGTGCGGTACCGGTCGTGGGTGGTGACGGTGTGCCCGGGCGAGGTCAGCTCCTCCGCCGGTACGGGCTTGGCGTGCAGCGCGTTCGACACCAGCTGGTTGCGCGCGGAGCGCATCTCGTAGCGGTGCATCTGCCAGATGCCCAGCCTGATCATCGTGGGGATGAGCAGCAGGGCGACCAGCGTCAGGATCACCCACTGCCGGGTCAACAGGAAGCGGTACACCCCACGACCGTACCTCTCGGGCCGTGGGGTGCTTGCGCCAGGGGTGCGTCTCAGACGCGGTCGACGATGCCGGCCTTCCCGGCCGCGCGGGCGCAGTGGGCACCGCAGTACCACTGGCCGTCGGCCTCGACGCCCTGACCGATGATCTGCACCCGGCAGTGCTCGCAGATGGGTGCCATGCGATGGATCGCACAGGAGAAGCAGTCGAAGACGTGCACCGCGCCCTGCGCGTGCACCTCAAAGCTCATTCCGTAGTCATTGCCGCAAACTTCGCATCTCGCCATGGGGCACAGGGTGGGCCGTCGGCGCCGCGCGGGCGAGCGGGCGCCGGGCGAGTCGCGCGGCAATCACCCGTCCGTACGGGTCACTCGTCCGCCGGTTCGACGTCCCTGAGCAGCTGTCCGAACGCCGCCTCGTCCACCACCGGCGTCCCGTACTGCCGGGCCTTGACCACTTTCGACGTGCCCGAGTCGGGGTCGTTGGTGACCAGCAGGCTGGTCAGCCGGGACAGGCTGGTGGCGACATGCAGGCCGGCCTCGGCCGCGCGGTCCTCCAGCAGCTCCCGCTCGACGGAGGTGTCCCCGGAGAAGGCGACCCGCATGCCCTGCTTGAGCGGTTTGCCGTCCTCGTAGCGACCTGGATTGGGATGGGGGCACGCGGGCCTCTTGCGGGAGGGGCGCCAACTCGTCGGCCGGTAACCGCCGTAGCCGCCCGCCTGGCGGGGCACCGGCCGGTCGGTGAACTCCGTCAGCGGCCGGCACTCCAGCAGCGGCAGCCGTACGCCGCCCGCCGCCGCGGCCCTCAGACTCGGCCGGAACGCCTCCGCGAGCACGCGCGCGTCGTCCAGCGCGTGGTGCGCGCGCCGCTGCACGACGCCGAAGTGGGCGGCCAGCGACTCCAGCTTGTGGTTGGGCAGCGGCAGCCCCAGCTCCTTGGACAGCGCGATGGTGCACAGCCGCTGCCGCACCGGCGCCTCGCGCCGGGCGCGCGCGTACTCCCGCGCGATCATCTGCCAGTCGAAGACCGCGTTGTGCGCCACGAGCACCCGGCCCTCCAGGCGGGCCGCGAACTCCTCGGCGATGTCCGTGAAAAGGGGGGCGCTCTCCAGCACCTCGCTCGTCAGACCGTGGATCCACACCGGGCCCGGGTCCCGCTCCGGGTTGACCAGCGTGTACCAGTGGTCCTCGACCTCACCGCGCGCGTCCAGCCGGTAGACGGCCGCGGAGATTATCCGGTCGTCCCGGGCCAGGCCGGTCGTCTCCACGTCAACGACCGCGTATCCAGGGGGATACGCGGCCGGCCACCCGGTGGGGAAGGAAGCTGCGGTCGTGGGGTCTTCGAGCATGGTCCCTGAGGATACGGGCCACGACTGACAGTCTCCTCCAACAGGGGCTCCACGTACGGAATGTCCGATCTCGCGGCAATGGCCCCTTCGCGCACCTGTCGCAGGCGCGCCGCCCGCACAGGGGTTGACGGTCTGTGCGGTACGGCTCCGGGACAACCAGGTGGGCGCGGACCGGGGTTGGGAGGCCGTGGGTCGCTGATGCCGCCGGTCGAGGAGGCGGGTACCACCGCCGGCCGGTGGAGTCCGGGTCGGAGAACACCGAACGGCACTGCGGCGTCGCCCTGTCGGTACGCGTGCAGGCGGCGTCCGGGTGGCATCCTCCCCGTGTGACCGAACCAACGCACGGCGGCGAAGCCCACGGGGGCGCACTGGGACAGCGGCTGAACTGGCTGCGCGCGGCCGTGCTCGGCGCGAACGACGGCATCGTCTCCACCGCCGGCCTCGTCGTCGGCGTGGCCGGTGCCACCGACAGCCGCTCCGCGCTGCTCACCGCCGGACTCGCGGGGCTGCTCGCCGGGTCGATGTCGATGGCCGCGGGCGAGTACGTCTCCGTGTCCACCCAGCGCGACTCGGAGATGGCTGCCCTCGCGCTGGAGAAACGGGAGTTGCGGGAACAGCCCGAGGCCGAGCTGGAGGAGCTGACCCAGATGCTCCAGGAACGCGGCCTGTCCCACGACGTCGCCCGGGAGGCGGCCGAGCAGCTGACGGAACGTGACGCGCTCAGGGCGCACGCGCGCGTGGAGCTCGGTATCGACCCCGACGAGCTGACCAACCCCTGGCACGCGGCGTGGGCGAGCTTCCTGGCGTTCACGGTCGGCGCGCTGCTGCCCCTGCTCGCGATCGTGCTGCCGCCCGCGGGCTGGAGACTCTGGGTCACCGTGGTGTCGGTGCTCGCGGCCCTCGTCCTGACCGGATGGAGCAGCGCGCGCCTGGGCGCGGCCGGGCCGGGACGCGCGGTGCTGCGGAACACGGTGGGCGGGGCGCTGGCCATGGGGATCACCTACGCGGCGGGGGCCCTGCTCGGAGCGGTCGGCGTGTAGGCACGCACCGGAGCGCCCCCGGGTCCATTGGCGGAGATCACCAAGGAGCAAGCGCGTACCCCGGGTGATACTTGTGGGTAACAACGTCTAGCCCTCAGCGACCAGCGGTTCTACGGTGCCCACATGTCGGACCTGCCCGATGTCGTGCTGTGGTCGATACCCGCCTTCGTACTGCTCACCGTGGTCGAGATGATCAGCGTCCGTCTCCATCCCGACGAGGACGCCGCGGGATACGAGGCGAAGGACGCCGCGACGAGTGTCGGCATGGGACTCGGCAGCCTCGTCTTCGACTTCCTGTGGAAGATCCCGATCGTCGCCATCTACTCGGCGGTCTACGAACTCACGCCCCTGCGCGTGCCGGTGCTGTGGTGGACCGTCCCGCTGATGCTCCTCGCACAGGACTTCTTCTACTACTGGTCGCACCGCGGCCACCACGTCATCCGCATCCTGTGGGCCTGCCACGTCGTCCACCACTCCAGCAAGAAGTTCAACCTCACCACCGCGCTGCGCCAGCCCTGGACGTCGTGGACGGTCTGGCCGTTCTACGTCCCCCTCGTGGCCGCCGGCGTGCACCCGGCCGCCGTCGCGTTCTGCTCCTCGGCCAACCTCGTCTACCAGTTCTGGATCCACACCGAACGCATCGACAAGATGCCCCGCTGGTTCGAGTTCCTCCTCAACACCCCGTCCCACCACCGCGTCCACCACGCCTCCCAGGGCGGCTATCTGGACCGCAACTTCGGCGGCATCCTGATCGTCTGGGACCGGCTGTACGGCTCGTTCGTGCCGGAGCTCGAGCGGCCGGTCTACGGGTTGACCAAGAACATCAACACGTTCAACCCGATCAAGGTGGCGACCCATGAGTACGCCGCGATCATCAGGGACGTGCGGGCGGCGGAAAGCTGGGGCGAGCGCGCCGGGCGGATCTTCCGGGGTCCGGGCTGGCGGCCGGCCCGCCTCGCCCGGCCGGCCCCGGTGGCCGAACCGGCCCCGGCCGAGGGGACCGCGGCCGCGTGAGACCGGACGACGAACGCCGGGCAGGCACAAGGGCGTCGCGCACGGGCGGTCCGCCGCCGTCCGTGACCGAGCCGGCTGCGACCGCGCCCGGCACCGGCGTGCCCGAGGCCGGGTCGACGGCCGCAGCGCCCGGCACCGGCGTGCCCGAGGCCGGGTCGACGGCCGCCGCGCCCGGCATCGGTGAGTCCCGGGCCGAGTCGGCCGCCGCCGCGCCCGCGCCCCACGCGACCCGCCCCGGCGAGCCCCAAACCCAAACCCCCTGGCCCGCCCGGCTGCTCGCCCTCTTCGGCGTCGCCACCCTCGCCGACCTCGTCTTCCTCGCCGCGGGCTTCGAGCCCGGCCACGCCGTCGCCAAGACGCTCCTCATGCCGCTCCTGGCCGCCTACGCAGGCGGGCGCGGCGCCCCCCGGCTCCTGCTCGCCGCCCTTCTGTTCGGCTGGGGCGGCGACATCCTGCTCCTGTCCGACGCCGACCCGGCGTTCCTCGCCGGGATGGCCTCCTTCGCGGCGGGGCACGTCTGCTACATCGCGCTCTTCCTGCGCCACGGCGCTCCACACGCGCGTGGCCGTCTCCTCGCCCCGGTCTACGCCGTCGCCCTCGCCGCCACGGTCGCCCTGCTGTGGCCGGATCTCCCGGCGGACCTGCGCGTCCCGGTCGCCTGCTACAGCACCCTGCTCACGGCCATGGCGTACGGCGCCGCCACCCGGCTCGGCCCCCGGGCCGCCTTGGGCGGCGCGCTCTTCATGCTCTCCGACACCCTGATCGCGACCGGCGTCGCCGACTGGCCGCAGCCGCCACGACCCGACCTGTGGATCATGCTCACCTACGCCGCCGCCCAGTTCCTGCTGGTCCAGGGCACCCTCGACGAGCGGCCCGGGCCGGCGACGGCGTACCGTGAAGTGCGCTCGACCACCCCCTGAGCGCGCTCACGACACCGCACGAGAAGGATCCTCGCCATGCGCGCCACCACCATCCACGCCCCGTACGACATGCGCGTGGAGGACGTTCCCGAGCCCGTGGTGCAGCTGCCCACCGACGCCGTCGTGCGGGTGCTGCGCGCCTGCATCTGCGGCAGCGACCTGTGGGCGTACCGCGGCGAGGCCGCGCGACAGCCGGGGCAACGGATCGGGCACGAGTTCCTCGGTGTCGTCGAGGAGACGGGCAGCGAGGTCTCCGGCTTCCGGCGGGGTGACCTCGTGGTCGCCCCGTTCATGTGGTCCGACGGTGTCTGCGACTACTGCCGGGAGGGCCTGACCACCTCCTGCGAGCACGGCGGCTTCTGGGGCTCCGTCGGCTACGACGGCGGCCAGGGCGAGGCGGTCCGCGTCCCCTTCGCCGACGGCACCCTCGTACGACTGCCCAAGGAGGCCGCGTCCGACGAGCACCTGCTGTCGGCCCTGCTGACCCTCTCCGACGTCCTGGGCACCGGCCACCACGCGGCCCTCGGCGCGGGCGTCCGGCCGGGTGCCACGGTCGCCGTCGTCGGCGACGGAGCCGTCGGCCTGTGCGCGGTCCTCGCCGCCAAGCGGCTCGGCGCCGAACGGATCATCGCCCTGGGCCGCCACCGGGTTCGTACGGACATCGCCCGCCGCTTCGGCGCCACCGACGTCGTCGCCGAGCGAGGGGAGGCGGCCGTCGAGGCGGTGCGCGAACTCACCCGCGGCCAGGGCGCGCACGCCGTGGTCGAGGCCGTCGGCACCGAGCAGTCCATGCGCACGGCGGTCGAGATCACCCGCGACGGCGGCGCCATCGGCTTCGTCGGGGTGCCGCACGGCAGCGGCACCGGTCTCGACCTGGGCGTCATGTTCGACCGGAACATCGCGCTGCGCGGGGGAGTCGCACCCGTGCGCGCATACATCCCGCAACTGCTGCCCGACGTCCTCGACGGCACCGTGGACCCCTCGCCCGTCTTCGACATGACCGTCGACATCGAGGGCGTGCCCGACGGCTACAAGGCGATGGACGAGCGCACCGCACTCAAGGTGCTCGTCACCAACGGTTGATCAACGGATCAACGTCACGCCCAGCGGATCGGCAGCGGCAGCGCCGTCAGCAGCCCCGACACCACGACCACCACGCCCAGGGCGACGACCTCCGCGCGGGCGGGAGCGCAGGCGGTGAGCGGGTCGGCGGCGCGGCGCAGCCTCAGCCGCGCCCACACGGCGAGCAGCGCGACGGCGGCCACCAGGAGCACCTTGGCGAGCAGGGTGCGCCCGTAGGCCGTCGTCGTCAGCTGGTCCAGGACCGTGGCCGACGGCATGCGGCGCAGCGAACTCCACACGCCCGTCGCGGTGATGGCGGCGAGCAGTACGGCCGCCACGCGCGCGTAGAGCCCGAGCAGGGCGGGGCCGGCCTCGGCGCGGCCCCAGCGGCGCAGTGTCCGCAGCACGTGCAGCAGACCGCCCGCCCACAGCGCCGCGCACGTCAGATGCACCAGCGTCAGCCCGGATCCGAGGAGCGGGGCGTGCTCGGTGGTGGGGTGCGCCCGCAGGGCCTCCGCCACGATCACCGCGGCCACCGGCCAGAGCCGGGCGGCCGGACGGCGTGAGCGGGCGCACAGGGCGGCCACGAGGAAGGCGTTGACCTCGACCAGGGCGAGCCTGCCGTCCCGGGAGTCGTACAGGCCGCCGACGTCGATCTGGTCCAGGCCGTGCGGCACCAGGTTGCCCGTCGACACGACCGACGCCAGCCCCAGGGCGGCCACGAAACCGGCCGGCGCCGTGAAGGGGGCCCAGCTGCGGGGCGCCTCCCCGGGGGCGCCGGGCAGGGAGCGTGCCAGACGGTTCACGAACGCCTCGCCGACCGGGACGCACAGCGCGGCGAACAGCACCGCCCGCAGCAGCGCGATGCCCCCGACGCCGGGCGCGGCGGCCTCCCCGGTGCCGTGCAGGGCGGCGGACGGGCCCAGCAGGGGTATCAGCGCCGCCAGTGCCACCAGGACGAGGACGGTGACGGCCCGGCGGGCACCGGCGCGCGGTCCGGGCCCCCTCGCGTCCGCCACCCCGGCGGGGGGTCGTATCAACGTCACCTCGAGAACTTCACCAGCCGTCGCAGAACAGGGCAACTGCAGTAAAACAACTGGCGGTACGCCATTCCGGCCGTAGAGACGTTTTTGGCCGTCCCTTGGCTCAGACCCAACGGGCGGGGCCGGACCCCCAGGGCACCGGCGGGCGCGCCCAGTCGGCCGGACCGCCGTCGAAGGACACCGGCGGCAGGGCGTGCCGCAGTCGCCCCAGGGCGCTGTCCGTCTCGGTCAGCCAGGGCCCCGGACCGTTGTACGGGGTGTCGCCGGGACCGTCCGCCTCGACGTCGTCCACGAGCCACCCGGCCGTCCGGGCCAGCGCCAGCCGCACGTAACGGCCGCCGCCCTCGTACGACTGCTCGGTCAGCGCCCGCAGCACCGCGGCCGCCAGCAGGTACCCCGTCCCGTGGTCCAGGGCCTGCGCCGGCAGCGCGCCCGGCTGCCCCGCCGAGCCCTCCAGGGCGGCGATGCCGGTGGCGACCTGCACCAGGCTGTCGAAGCCCCGCCGCCCGCGCCACGGCCCGTACGCGCCCCACGCCGACACCTGCGCCACGACCAGTCCCGGCCGCCGCTCGGCCAGCGCCTCGGGCGACAGCCCGAACCGGTCCAGGGCGCCCGGCCGGTAGCCGGTGACGACGACGTCCGCGCGCGCGAGCAGTTCCTCGAACACGCGCCGGTCGGCCGTCAGGTCCAGCAGCGCCGACCGCTTCCCGAAGCCCGTGTCCGTGTGCTGGTCGGGCAGTTCGGGCAGGTGCGGGGGGTCGAGGCGCAGGACGTCCGCGCCGAGCAGGGCGAGCGTGCGCGTGGCGACCGGTCCGGCGAGCACCCGGGTCAGGTCCAGGACGCGCAGTCCGGCGGCGGGCAGCAGCGCGGGGCCGTCGAGAGGCGGCAGCACGCGCGCGGGTGCGGAGTCCAGCCGCCCGCGCTCGACGAGGGGCCGTCGGCCCACCTCGGCGGCCTGCTCGTGGGCGGCCCACTCCTTCGGTGTCCGCAGCGCCACCGCGAGGCCGCCGGCCTCGTACACGGCCTCCTCGACCTCCAGCGAGGACCGTCGCGCCAGCGCCGCCTCGACCGCGGCCACGTCCTCGGGCACGCCCAGCACGTCCAGCAGCCGGGCCCGGTGGTGGGGGTAGTTGGCGTGTGTGCGCACCCACCCGTCCGCGGTCCGCCAGAACCGCGACAGCGGCGCGAAGACGACCGGTGCCCGCCCGTCGACCTGCAGATGCCGCTCGCTGTGGAACGCGGTGGCGACCACCCCGTCGTCGACCCGCACCCGGGGCACGTCCGTGAGCCCGGCCCGCCGCGCGCCGAGCTCGGCTGCGGCCAGCGCACACGCACCGACACAGGCCCGCGCCAGCTCCCGTACGGGAAGGCGCCCTTGGAGAGCGCCCTCCCGTGCGGAGGTCGACACCCTGGAGAGCAGGGCGGGATCGCCGCCCAGCTCGGACCATGCGAAGTTGATTGCAGTCATGACTGCACTATGCAGTATTGACTGAATCAATATATTTACGTGGTCACCGGGTGATCAGTGGGTCACCGCGGCCAACGCGTCAACGGTGCCCCAGCCGTAGAAGCCGTTGCGGTTCTTCGTCCCCTCGCACACCGCGTCGACCTTGCCGTCGCCGTCGATGTCGTAGGGGTCCGTGCACGACGTGGCGTCGGCCTCCGCGTAGAGCAGCGCCTTCACCAGGGCCGGCGAGGCGTGCGGATGCGTTGACTTGATCAATGCGGCGACGGCCGCGACATGCGGCGAGGCCATCGACGTACCGGCCATGTAGCCCCACTTGCCGCCGGGCAGTGTGCCCAGGATCAGGCCGCTGGTGGCCGGCGGGGCCGGGGTCTGGTAGCGGGTCGAGTCGCCGCCCGGCGCGGCGACGTCGATGACGCCCAGGCCGTAGTTGGAGAAGGACGACTTCAGGCCCTTCGCGCCGGTGGCCGCGACCGTCACCACACCCGGCAACTGGGTCGGTATGTCGAAGCACTTGGAGGGGTCGATCACCCGGTCCGAGGGCGTGCCGTCGTTCGGCGACACCGGGTCCGTGATCGTGTCGGCGGCGAGGTCGTAGTTCTCGTTGCCGGCCGCCGCGACATTGACGGCGCCCCGCTTCTCCGCGTACCGCGAGGCCCGGGTGACGGCGTCGACCAGTGCCTTCTGGTCCGGGTCGTCGGTGCAGTTGAAGTACCACGGGTCGGTGTAATAGCTGTTGTTCGTCACGTCGACGCCGTGCTCGGCCGCCCACACGAAGCCGCAGACCACGGCCTCCGTGTAGAAGTAGCCGTCGGGGTTGGCCACCTTGATGCCGGCGACCTTCACCCCGGGCGCCACGCCCGTCATGCCGACGCCGTTCTTCGCGGCCGCGATCTCGCCCGCCACGTGAGTGCCGTGCGGGCTCTCCGAGGCGCTCGGCCGCCAGGCGCCGTCCGTCGTGTCCGGCTTGCCCGCCACGCAGTTGACCGACGCTCCGCGGTCGAAGTTGGGCGCGATGTCCGGGTGCGTGTCGTCGACGCCGGTGTCGATGACGGCGACCGTCACCTTCGGGCTGCCCAGCGACACCTCGTGCGCCTTGTCCGCCTTAATGGCGGCCAGGTCCCACTGCTGGGGTTCGAGCGGATCCTGCCCGTCGGCGGCCTGCGCGGCGGCGACCTCCCGCGCGGAGAGCACCTTGGGCGTGCCCATGTCGGTCGTCGACTGGGCGGGCAGCGGCGCGTTGCGGGTGTTGCCGGCCGACTCCACACCGGGCACGGCGCGCAGGATCTTGGCGAAGTCGGCGTTCGACGAGTGGACGACGATCACGCCGATCTGGTCGTACGACGTCACGATGGTGCCGCCGGCCTCTGCGATCGCCTTCTTCACGCGCGCCGAAGGGCCGTGCCCGGGGCGGACGTTGACGACGTAGCTGAGCGAGGTGGCGTCAGCGGCCGTGGTCTTGGCCGCGGCCGTCGGCGCGGCCTCCGCCGCCGCGGCGGTGATGTTCGGCAGGAACGCGAGAGCCGTCGCCATCGCCATCCCAACCGAAAGGGCGAGCGCGCGGCGCGAGCGCGGGTGAGGCGCTGTCATGTGTCGGGGTCTCCAGTTCGTTCGCGTTACGAAGGGGCCGTGCGGGAGCCCCGGGGGACGGTGGCGTCCCCCGGGGCGAGTGGACGGTCGGTCGGCAGAGGTCACTTCACCGCGCGCAGCGCGTCGACGACGCCGAAGCCGTAGAAGCCGTTGACCCGCTTGCCGCCCACACAGGTCGCGTCCACCACGCCGTCGCCGTTCCCGTCGTAGGGGTCGCTCGGGCAGCCCGGGTTGACGGCCTCCGCCTTGAGCAGTGCCTGCAGCTGGGCCGGGGTCGCCCGCGGATGCGTCGACTTCAGCAGCGCGGCGACGCCGGCCACGTGCGGCGTGGCCATCGACGTGCCCTGAAGGAAGCCGTACTGGTCGTTGGGCATTGTGGAGAGGATGCGGCCGTTCTTCGACGGCGTGTCCGGGATCTGGTACTTGTCGCCGCCGGGCGCCGCGACGTCCACGACCCCGTAGCCGTAGCTCGAGTAGTACGACTTGGTGCCGTTGACGCCCACCGCGCTGACCGTGACGACGCCCGGCAGCTGGGTCGGCACGTCGAAGCACTCGTGCGGGTCGACCGTCCGGGTCACCGGAGTCGAGTCGTCGGGGCTGGCGTCGTCGACGAGGGCGTCCGAGTCGAGGTCGTCGTTGGCGTTGCCCGCGGCGGCCACATTGAGCGTGCCCTTGCTCTGTGCGTACAGCTGGGCCCTGTTGACCGAATCGACGATGGCCCGCTGATCGGGGTCGTCCATGCAGTTGTACTGCCATGGATCAACGTAGTAGCTGTTGTTGGTGACTTCGACACCGTGGTCGGCGGCGAACACGAACGCGCACACGACGCTCTCGGGGAAGAACAGCTGGTTCTCGTCCGGCTGGGCCACCGTGATGCCGGCGACCCGCACGCCGGGCGCGACGCCCGCGACGCCGATGCCGTTGCGCGCCGCGGCGATCTCGCCCGCCACGTGCGTGCCGTGGTAGTGCTCGGCGTCCACCGGCCGCCAGGAGCCGTACGTAGTATCCGCCTTGCCGCTGACGCAGTTCGCGGACTGCGAGGGGGAGAAGTTCGGGGCGAGGTCCGGGTGGGTGTCGTCGACGCCCACGTCGATCACGGCGACCGTCACCTTCCTGCTGCCCGGGTCGATCGCGGCGGCCTTGTCGGCGCCGATCGCCCTGAGGTCCCACTGGTCGGCCTCCAGCGGCTCCTCACCGGCCGCCGAGCCCTTCTCGACCTTCGCGGCCTCGACCTCGGACAGGTACTGCGCCGCGCCCTCGTCCGTGGTCCCCGCCGCCTGCACCGGCGAGGTCCGCGAGGCACCCGCGGACTGCACACCGCGGACGGTGCGTATCTTCTTCGCGAAGTCGAGGTCCGTGGAATGGACCACGATGACACCGATCTTGTCGTACGACACCACGATCGAACCGCCGGCCGCCTTGATCGCCGCCTTGACCGACTTGATCGTGTAGGGGTCCGTCTTCGTGTTGACGAGGTATGCATATGTGTCCGTGCCGACGGCCGCCTGGGTGGCGGACACCGCGCGCGGAGCGGCCTGAGCCGCCGCCGGCAGGAAGCCGAGCGAGGCGGTCAGCGACAGCACGACCGGCACCGCGAGCGCGAGCCGACGTCTGGAACGCAGATGAACCATGGGGTCTCCACATCATCCGGAAACGAAACCGCCCGAGACACAGGTGGTGCTCGGGCAGGTACATGACGGGCGGTCCAGGCCGAAAACTATCTCCCGAAGTCGCTGGTCAGCAATGAGTTGCCCAAGGCGAGTTCGGAAAACGGTCAAGTGAGTTGAACCCGCTCCCGCGTGGCGCCGTGACCTTCAGCAGGGAGCAGCAGGACACCGGCCCCCTATCCCCGAGACCACCGCATCCGCAACGCGAGGAGACTACGTGGCCACCGAGACACCGCCCCCCTCGAAGACCCCGACCCGACTCCCTGCCACCGAGGCCTTCGTCGCGGAGCAGGAGAGCGCGGAATTCGGTGAACTACGCCGCTCCTACCGCTCGTTCGCCTTCCCGCTGACCGTCGGCTTCATCGCCTGGTACCTGCTGTACGTCCTGCTGTCGAACTACGCGGGCGACTTCATGGGCACCAAGCTGTTCGGCAACGTCAACGTGGCCCTCGTCCTCGGCCTCGCCCAGTTCCTGACCACGTTCCTCATCGCCTGGTGGTACTCGCGGCACGCCGCCGCCGAGCTCGACCCCAAGGCCGAGGCGATCAAGTCCCGGATGGAGGGCGGCGCATGAGCCCCGCACAGCACACCCTCATCGCGGCCGGCGAGGCGAGCCAGCACCGGACGCTGATCATCACGCTGTTCGCGGTGTTCGTCGCCGCGACCCTCGTCATCACCATCTGGGCCGGCCGCCAGACCAAGGACGCGGCCGACTTCTACGCGGGCGGCCGCCAGTTCACCGGCTTCCAGAACGGCCTCGCCGTCTCCGGCGACTACATGTCCGCCGCGTCCTTCCTCGGCATCGCGGGCGCCATCGCCCTGTTCGGCTACGACGGCTTCCTGTACTCCATCGGCTTCCTGGTCGCCTGGCTGGTCGCCCTGCTCCTGGTGGCCGAGCCGCTGCGCAACTCCGGCCGCTACACCATGGGCGACGTCCTCGCCTACCGGATGCGCCAGCGCCCCGTCCGCACGGCGGCCGGCACCTCCACCATCGTCGTGTCGATCTTCTACCTGCTGGCCCAGATGGCGGGCGCCGGCGTCCTGGTCTCCCTGCTGCTCGGCATCACCAGCGACGGCGGCAAGATCGGCATCGTCGCCCTGGTCGGCGTCCTGATGATCGTCTACGTCACCATCGGCGGCATGAAGGGCACCACCTGGGTGCAGATGGTCAAGGCCGTGCTGCTGATCGCCGGCGCCCTGCTGCTGACCTTCCTGGTGCTGCTGAAGTTCCACTTCAACATCTCCGACCTGCTCGGCTCGGCCGCCGACAACAGCGCCAAGGGCTCGGCCTTCCTGGAGCCCGGCCTGAAGTACGGCGCCACGGGCACCACCAAGCTGGACTTCATCTCCCTCGGCATCGCGCTGGTCCTGGGCACCGCCGGCCTGCCGCACATCCTGATCCGCTTCTACACGGTGCCGACCGCCAAGGCCGCCCGTAAGTCCGTGATCTGGGCGATCGGCCTGATCGGCGCCTTCTACCTGATGACCCTCGCCCTCGGCTTCGGCGCCGCCGCGCTGATCAAGCCGGACGAGATCATCGCCTCCAACAAGGCGGGCAACACCGCCGCGCCACTCCTCGCCCTCCACCTGGGCGGCGTCGACTCCAACTGGGGCGCGATCCTGCTCGCCACGATCTCGGCGGTCGCCTTCGCCACCATCCTCGCGGTCGTCGCGGGCCTCACCCTGGCCTCCTCCTCGTCCTTCGCCCACGACATCTACGCCAACGTCATCAAGAAGGGCACGGCCACCGAGAAGCAGGAGCTCGGCGCGGCCCGCTGGGCCACGGTCGGCATCGGCGCCGTCTCCATCGTCCTGGGCGCCCTCGCCCGCGACCTCAACGTCGCCGGCCTGGTCGCCCTCGCCTTCGCGGTCGCCGCCTCCGCCAACCTCCCGACGATCATCTACAGCCTCTTCTGGAAGCGGTTCACCACCTCCGGCGCCCTGTGGTCGATCTACGGCGGCCTGGTCACCGCCGTCGGCCTGGTGCTGTTCTCGCCGGTCGTCTCGGGCAAGCCGACGTCGATGTTCCCGGACGTCGACTTCCACTGGTTCCCGCTGGAGAACCCGGGCATCATCTCGATCCCCGTCGGGTTCCTGCTCGGCGTCCTCGGCACCTACCTCTCCAAGGAGGAGCCGGACGCCGGCAAGTACGCCGAACTGGAGGTCCGTTCACTCACCGGCACCGGCGCCCACTGACACCCCGGTACGCCCCTGAGCGGCCGCGTCGTAGATCCCTACGACGCGGCCGCGCCGTACCTCGTGGGATCCGGGCCGCTGTCGTTGTCAGTGACGTCACGTAGGCTCGCAAGTGACGGAAACGACGACCCGCACGATCCGCTACGAGGGAGGGGGCCCACGTGCTCATCGACACCTACGGCCGAGTGGCCACCGACCTGAGGGTCTCGCTGACCGACCGGTGCAACCTCCGCTGCACGTACTGCATGCCCGAGGAGGGCCTGCAGTGGCTGGCCAAGCCCGACCTGCTCACGGACGACGAGATCGTCCGCCTGATCGACATCGCCGTCACCTCCCTGGGCATCAAGGAGATCCGCTTCACCGGCGGAGAACCCCTGCTGCGCCCCGGCCTGGTCGGCATCGTCGAGCGGGTCGCGCGGCTGGACCCCCGCCCCCAGATGTCCCTGACCACCAACGGCATCGGCCTGGGGCGCACGGCCAAGGCCCTGAAGGAAGCGGGCCTGGACCGGGTCAACGTCTCCCTGGACACCCTGCGCCCTGACGTCTTCAAGGCCCTCACCCGCCGGGACCGCCACAAGGACGTCCTCGAAGGCCTGCGGGCCGCCCGCGAGGCGGGCCTGACCCCCGTGAAGGTCAACACGGTCCTGATGCCGGACCTGAACGCCGACGAGGCCCCCGACCTGCTGGCCTGGGCCGTCGAGCACGACTACGAACTGCGGTTCATCGAGCAGATGCCCCTGGACGCCCAGCACGGCTGGAAGCGCGAGGGCATGGTCACGGCCGGCGACATCCTGACCTCCCTGCGCACCCGCTTCGACCTCACCCCCGAGGGTGCCGCCGAGCGCGGCTCGGCCCCGGCGGAGCGCTGGCTGGTCGACGGCGGACCGCACCGGGTGGGCGTCATCGCCTCGGTGACCCGCCCGTTCTGCGCCGCCTGCGACCGCACCCGCCTCACCGCCGACGGCCAGATACGCACCTGCCTGTTCGCCCAGGAGGAGACGGACCTGCGCACCGCCCTGCGCGACGGCTCCCCGGACGAGGAGATCGCCCGCATCTGGCGGCTGGCCATGTGGGGCAAGAAGGCGGGCGCGGGCCTGGACGACCCGTCCTTCGTCCAGCCGGACCGGCCGATGTCGGCCATCGGCGGCTAGCCGTTCTCCGGGGCCTGCCAGTCCTCGAACCTCACGACATCCTTCAGCATCCCCCGCACCCCGAGGAACTTCGACAGATGTTCCCGGTGCTCGTCGCAGGCGAGCCATGTCTTGCGCCGCTCCGGCGTATGGATCTTCGGGTTGTTCCACGCCAGCACCCAGACGGCGTCGACACGACAGCCCTTGGCGGAGCAGATGGGGGTGTCACTCACAGATATGTCTCACAACCGCTGTAAACAAAGGCGACGCCGAGCAGCCACGGGGGGAGCTGCCCGGCGTCGGTCCGTCGCTCCGACGGGGGATGCGGAGCGCCTACGAAGTATGTCACGGGTCACCCGTCGCCCGGCACCTGAACAACATGATTGATCTGAGGTTTTCTTGAGCTTGGCGCGAAGACGCCTTCCGTTTGTCGCGCCCGGATGCGGGTCACGCCGGATCGCGCGGCTCGCTTCGTACGCCCGCCGCGGGCTCCGCCGCGACATCTTCCGGAGCCGGTTCCGCGAAACCGTCGTTCGTCCGCGACGGCGCGATCATCGGGCGCATCGGCACCGACACGAACGTCGAGGGCAGAGTCGGCGCGTTCTCCCGCCCGGCGTTCGCGACCACCACCGCGATGTACGGCAGGACCGCGCCGAGCACCAACGCCACGATCGCGACGGGCCGTTCGACATTCCACAGCGACGCCGCGAGAATGACCGACACCGTACGGATCGACATGGAGATGACGTACCGGCGCTGCCGGCCGCGCACGTCCTCCTGCAGGCCGGTCCGGGCGCCGGTGATCCGGAACACCTGGCCGTTGCCGCCACCGTGCTGCTTCCGCATCACATTCCACCATCCGCCCGCATCGGCCTTGCCTCTCCCCGTGCCCGGTCCACCCCGGCCGGGGTGGGGGTCCGGACTGCATCCACGTTACGCCGCGCCTGCGCCGCCTACGAGACCGGGTCACCTCCACGCTGGGCGGACGCCCTCGCGCGGAGCACGTATGGCCGTACCCGACATGCGCCGTACGGCGTACGGGCCGAGGCTTTACGTAATGCTCGCGTCGAGCCGTACAAGGAGGCAGCAATGGGCTGGTTGTGGGCGATCATCGTGGGATTCGTGCTCGGCCTGATCGCCAAGGCGATCATCCCGGGCAAGCAGCACAGCCCCCTCTGGCTGACCACCATCTGCGGCATGCTCGGCGCCGTCGTCGGCAACGCGATCGCGCGGGCGTTCGGGGTGGAATCTACCCCGGGCATCGACTGGAGCCGGCACGCCTTCCAGCTCGTGGCCGCGATCGTCATCGTCTTCGTGGTCGACATGCTGTACATGGCGACTCTGGGCAAGCGCAAACAGACCGCCTGAGCACGCGGAAGGGGCGGGCTCCCACGGAGCCCGCCCCTTCGACGTGGGCCTAGGCGGACGTGACCTCGACCGCCGCCAGGTTCTTCTTGCCCCGGCGCAGCACCAGCCACCGGCCGTGGATCAGGTCCTCCTTGGCGGGGACGGCGTCCTCACCGGCGACCTTGACGTTGTTCACGTACGCGCCGCCCTCCTTGACCGTGCGCCGCGCGGCCGACTTGCTGGCCACCAGGCCGACCTCGGCGAACAGGTCCACGACCGGGCCGAGCTCGGCGACCTGGACGTGCGGCAGCTCGGCGAGGGACGCGGCGAGCGTCTTCTCATCCAGCTCCGCCAGCTCGCCCTGACCGAACAGCGCCTTCGACGCGGCGACGACGGCGGCCGTCTGGTCGGCGCCGTGCACCAAGGTCGTCAGCTCCTCGGCGAGGGCACGCTGGGCGGCACGGGCCTGCGGGCGCTCCTCGGTCTGCTGCTCCAGCTCCTCGATCTCCGCGTGGGACCGGAAGCTGAAGATCCGCAGGAACTTGGAGACATCCCGGTCGTCCGCGTTCAGCCAGAACTGGTAGAAGGCGTACGGCGTGGTCATCTCGGGGTCGAGCCAGACCGTGCCGGACTCCGTCTTGCCGAACTTGGTGCCGTCCGCCTTGGTGATCAGCGGAGTGCCCAGCGCGTGCACCACGGCGTCGGGCTCGACCTTGTGGATCAGGTCGGTGCCCGAGGTCAGGTTGCCCCACTGGTCGCTGCCGCCGGTCTGCAGCGTGCACCCGTGGCGCCGGTACAGCTCCAGGAAGTCCATGCCCTGCAGGATCTGGTAGCTGAACTCGGTGTAGCTGATGCCCTCCTGGGACTCCAGCCGACGGGCGACGGCCTCCTTGCCGATCATCTTGTTCACGCGGAAGTGCTTGCCTACGTCCCGCAGGAACTCGATGGCCGACATCCCCTGGGTCCAGTCCAGGTTGTTGACCATGACCGCCGCGTTCGGGCCCTCGAAGTCCAGCAGCGGCGCGATCTGCGCGCGCAGCCGCTCGACCCACTGGGCGACGACCTCGGGCGCGTTCAGCGTGCGCTCCGCGTTCGGCTTCGGGTCGCCGATCAGGCCCGTGGCGCCCCCGACCAGGCCCAGCGGACGGTTGCCCGCCTGCTGGATCCGGCGCATCGTCAGGATCTGCACGAGGTTGCCGAGGTGCAGGCTGGGCGCGGTCGGGTCGAAGCCGCAATAGAACGTGACGGGACCGTCCGCGAACGCCTTGCGCAATGCGTCCTCGTCAGTGGAGAGGGCGATCAGCCCACGCCACTTCAGTTCGTCGACGATGTCCGTCACGGTTCTCGTATCTCCTTGGATGATCCTCGGGCAGTCGAGCGACAGCCGCCTACGAGGTTATACGCCCTGACTGACAGAGCTCATGTTGAAGTCGGGCACCCTGAGGGCGGGCATCGCGGTCCTAGTGAACCAGTCGCTCCACTCCCTGGGCAGCGTCTTTTCCGTACGCCCGGCCTCGGTGGCCCGGCCCAGCAGGTCCACCGGGGACTCGTTGAACCGGAAGTTGTTCACCTCGCCGGTCACCTCGCCGTTCTCCACGAGGTAGACGCCGTCCCTGGTCAGGCCGGTCAGCAGCAGGGTGGCCGGGTCGACCTCGCGGATGTACCACAGGCAGGTCAGCAGCAGCCCGCGCTCGGTGCTCGCGACCATGTCCTCCAGGGAGCGGTCCTCGCCGCCGGTCAGGATCAGGTTGTCGATGGCCGGAGCCACCGGCAGCCCGGTCAGACCGGCGCTGTGCCGGGTGGTGGCGAGGTTCCGCAGCACCCCCTCGCGCACCCACTCGGTGGCCGTGAGCGGCAGACCGTTGTCGAACACCGACTGGTCGCCCCCGGAGGAGTGGGCGATCACGAAGGGCGCCGACTCCAGTCCGGGTTCGTTCGGGTCGCTGCGCAGCGTCAGCGGCAGCTCACTGAGCCTGTCGCCCACGCGGGTGCCGCCGCCGGGCTTCGAGAACACCGTGCGCCCCTCGACCGCGTCCCGGCCCGACGCCGACCACAGCTGGTAGATCAGCAGGTCGGCCACCGCGGTCGGCGGCAGCAGCGTCTCGTACCGTCCGGCGGGCAGCTCGATCCGCCGCTCCGCCCAGCCGAGGCGTACGGCGAGCTCGGCGTCCAGCGCCGCCGGGTCGACGTCCTTGAAGTCCCGCGTGGACCGCCCGGCCCACGCCGAGCGCCTGCGGTCGGGCGACTTGGCGTTGATCTCCAGCGTGCCGTTGGGCTGGTCGTGGCGCAGGCGCAGCCCCGTCGACGTACCCACGTAGCTCGTCACGAGTTCGTGGTTGGCGAAGCCGTACAGTTCGCGGCCGCCGGCACGCGCGCGTGCGAAGGCCTCGCCCAGCGCCGGCGCGAAGTCGGCGAACACGGCGGAGCCGGTCTCCGCGGGCGCGTCCGTGAAGTCGGGGGAGGCGGGTACGTCCGTGACCAGCGGCTGCGCGTCCTCGGCGGGTCCCGCGGCCCGCGCCGCGGCCTCCGCGGCCCGCACCAGGGGCTCCAGCTCCGCCACGGTGACGGCCGACCGCGAGACGACACCGGAGGCCGTGCCCTCCTTGCCGTCGACGGTCGCGATCACCGTGAGCGTACGGCCCCGGGTCACACCGTTCGTGGTGAGCGCGTTGCCCGCCCAGCGCAGGTTCGCTGTGGACTGCTCGTCGGCGATGACGACACAGCCGTCGGCGGTGGACAGCTCCAGCGCCCGCTCGACGATCTCGTGCGGCTTGTTGCTGCGGGCGCTCATCGGCCGGCCTCCTGGGTGGTGTTGAGACTGTGCTTTCCCGGGGGATAGCCCCCGGACCCCCAGCCGAGTCCTGCACTGGCGCTCATCGGCCGGCCTCCTGGGTGGTGTTGAGGATGTGCTTTCCCGGGGGATGACCCCCGGACCCCCAGCCGAGTCCTGCACTGGCGCTCATCGGCCGGCCTCCTGCGTGGTGTTGAGGATGTTGACGCCCCGGAAGAGCGCCGAGGGGCAGCCGTGCGACACGGCGGCGACCTGGCCCGGCTGGGCCTTGCCGCAGTTGAAGGCGCCGCCCAGGACGTAGGTCTGCGGGCCGCCCACCGCGGCCATCGAGCCCCAGAAGTCGGTGGTCGTCGCCTGGTAGGCGACGTCCCGCAGCTGCCCGGTGATCCGCCCGTTCTCGATCCGGAAGAACCGCTGGCCGGTGAACTGGAAGTTGTAGCGCTGCATGTCGATGGACCACGACCGGTCCCCGACGACGTAGATCCCGCGGTCGACCCCGCCGATCAGGTCCTCCGTCGACATTCCGGCCGGGTCCGGCCGCAGCGAGACGTTGGCCATGCGCTGCACGGGCACATGCCCGGGGGAGTCGGCGAAGGCGCAGCCGTTGGAGCGCTCGAAGCCGGTCAGCTTCGCGATGCGGCGGTCGAGCTGGTAGCCGACGAGCGTGCCGTCCTTGACCAGGTCCCAGGACTGGCCCTCGACGCCCTCGTCGTCGTAGCCGACGGTCGCGAGGCCGTGCTCGGCGGTGCGGTCACCGGTGACGTTCATCAGCTCGGAGCCGTAGCGGAGCTTGCCGAGCTGGTCGAAGGTGGCGAAGGAGGTGCCGGCGTAGGCGGCCTCGTAGCCGAGCGCGCGGTCCAGCTCGGTGGCGTGGCCGATGGACTCGTGGATGGTCAGCCACAGGTTGGACGGGTCGACGACCAGGTCGTACAGGCCCGCCTCGACGCTCGGCGCCCGCATCTTCTCGGCGAGCAGCTCCGGGATCTGCTCGAGCTCGCTCTCCCAGTCCCAGCCGGTGCCGGTCAGGTACTCCCAGCCCCGTCCGACCGGCGGCGCGATGGTCCGCATCGAGTCGAACTCGCCGCTCGACTCGTCGACCGACACGGCGGTCAGGGACGGGTGCAGCCGGACGCGCTGCTGGGTCGTCACGGTGCCGGCGGTGTCGGCGTAGAACTTGTTCTCGTGCACGGTGAGCAGGGAGGCGTCGACGTGATTGACGCCGTTCGCCGCGAGCAGTCGCGCGCTCCAGTCGGCCAGCAGCGCCGACTTCTCCTCGTCGGGCACGCCGAACGGGTCGATCTCGTACGACGACACCCACGTCCTGTCGGCGTGCACGGGCTCGTCGGCGAGCTCCACACGCTCGTCCGAACCGGCGGCCTTGATCACCTGGGCGGAGAGCTTCGCCATCGCCACCGCCTGCGAGGCGACCTTGGCCGCCGCGTCCAGGGTCAGGTCGACGCCCGAGGCGAAGCCCCAGGTACCGCCGTGCACGACGCGCACCGCGTACCCGAGGTCGGTGGTGTCCGACGACCCGGCGAGCTTGGCGTCCCGCAGCCGCCAGGAGGCGCTGCGCACCCGTTCGAGGCGGAAGTCCGCGTGCTCGGCGCCCAGCGCACGTGCGCGTGCGAGCGCGGCGTCCGCGAGGGCACGTAGCGGGAGTGCCGTGAAGGCTTCGTCGATGGTATGAGGCACCTGCGTCTCTTCCTGTTGACATGACAGTGACCGGCGGTTGCCCCGATCATGTCGCGGCGACCGGGTGGCCGACCACACGTTTGCGGGCGTGCCCGGCCACTTTCTGTAGGGACCCGACAGCGAGTCCCCCGAGCCACTGTCGGTGCCCGATTGTCCGCGGGACGGCCCGGACCGATAGGTTTTCGAGGGAAGCCGCCTGTCATCCAGGTGTTCGGGCGGATGTGTCAGACCCCTATCGAAAGGGTGATCCGTTGAGCCGCTCGGTTCTCGTCACCGGAGGCAACCGGGGCATCGGCCTCGCCATCGCCCGCGCGTTCGCCGATGCCGGCGACAAGGTCGCGATCACATACCGTTCGGGTGAGCCGCCGGCCGGCTTCCTGGCCGTCAAGTGCGACATCACCGACACCGAGCAGGTGGAGCAGGCCTACAAGGAGATCGAGGAGGCCCACGGCCCCGTCGAGGTCCTGATCGCCAACGCCGGCATCACCAAGGACCAGCTCCTGATGCGCATGTCGGAGGAGGACTTCACGTCCGTCCTCGACACCAACCTCACCGGCACCTTCCGTGTGGTCAAGCGGGCCAACCGCGGCATGCTGCGCGCCAAGAAGGGCCGCGTGGTCCTGATCTCCTCGGTGGTCGGCATGTTCGGCGGCCCCGGCCAGGCCAACTACGCCGCCTCCAAGGCCGGCCTGATCGGCTTCGCGCGCTCCCTCGCCCGTGAGCTGGGCTCGCGCAACATCACCTTCAACGTCGTCGCGCCCGGCTTCGTCGACACCGACATGACCAAGGCGCTCACCGACGAGCAGCGCGAGAACATCGTGTCCCAGGTGCCGCTCGGCCGTTACGCACAGCCCGAGGAGGTCGCCGCGACGGTGCGGTTCCTCGCCTCGGACGACGCCTCGTACATCACTGGAGCCGTCATCCCCGTTGACGGCGGACTGGGAATGGGTCACTGAACACCATGAGCGGAATTCTCGAGGGCAAGCGCGTCCTGATCACCGGTGTGCTGATGGAGTCCTCCATCGCCTTCCACGCCGCAAAGCTGGCCCAGGAGCAGGGCGCCGAGATCATCCTGACCGCGTTCCCGCGGCCGACGCTGACCGAGCGCATCGCCAAGAAGCTGCCCAAGCCCACCAAGGTCATCGAGCTCGACGTCACCAACGACGAGCACCTGGGCCGCCTGGCCGACCTGGTCGGCGAGGAGCTCGGCGGCCTCGACGGCGTCGTGCACTCCATCGGCTTCGCGCCGCAGGACGCGCTCGGCGGCAACTTCCTCAACACGCCGTTCGAGTCGGTGGCCACGGCCATGCACGTCTCGGCGTACTCCCTGAAGTCGCTGACCATGGCCTGCCTGCCGCTGATGCAGAACGGTGGCTCGGTCGTCGGCCTGACCTTCGACGCGCAGTACGCGTGGCCGCAGTACGACTGGATGGGCCCGGCGAAGGCCGCCCTGGAGGCCACCAGCCGCTACCTCGCCCGCGACCTGGGCAAGCAGAACATCCGCTGCAACCTGATCTCCGCGGGCCCGATCGGCTCCATGGCCGCCAAGTCCATCCCGGGCTTCAGCGACCTGGCCGCCGTCTGGGACAGCCGCTCCCCGCTGGAGTGGGACCTGAAGGACCCGGAGCCGGCCGGCAAGGGCATCGTCGCCCTGCTGAGCGACTGGTTCCCGAAGACCACCGGCGAGATCGTCCACGTGGACGGCGGTCTGCACGCCATCGGCGCCTGATCGCCCCCTGCGCCGCCTGACCGGCCCCCGCGCCGTCGACGCCCCGCTTCCGCAAGGCAGCGGGGCGTCGCCCGTTCGGCCTATCCGGCCGGGCGCGGGCGGACGGTGACCGGGCACGCTGGAGGGGCGTTCACCACACGTTCCCCTCCCCAGCCCGGCCGAGGAGGTCCCCGTTGTGCGCCTGTCCCGCAGCCTGGCCTCAGTGACCGCCGCCGTCGCTCTCGTGATGTCCCTGCCGTTCGAGGCGGTGCCGCACGCGCGCGTACCGAGATCCGCCTCCGCCGAGCCCTTCGGGGCCGAGTGCCGCACCAGGGTCACCGGCTCCCATGTGACCGCCTACTGCCACAACCCCTATCCGCGGACCGACCGCGTCAGCCTGCACATCGAGTGCGACCAGTGGTGGGACCTCGACAGCGACGGCACACCGGTCGACGCGGACCCGGCGATGACCGTACGGCTCACCGGGCGCTGCTGGGAGGACGTGCGCACGGTGTGGATCAGTCACCAGAAGGCGTGAACCGTCCCGGGCGGCACAGGAACGGATAGCTCGCCGCCTCCCTGCCCGCCGCCTCGGCGTCGCCCGCGCGGATCGCGTCGACCAGCCGCGTATGGTCCATGTACGTCTCCGGCGTCAGCTCGTCGCCGACGTCCTCGCGCAGCCAGTCCCGCAGCACCTCGCCGAGGTCGGCGTACATCTCGCTCATCACGTCGTTGTGGGACGCGGAGACCACCGCCAGATGGAAGGTGGAGTCCGCCGTCACGAACGCCTCCGTGTCGCCCGACTCCCACGCCTCCTCGCGCCGCACCAGCAGTGCGTCGAGCTGCTTGAGGTCCCTCTCCGTGCGTCGCCGGGCGGCCAGCCGCGCCGCGGAGGACTCCAGCGTGGAGCGCAGCTCGGCGATGTGCCGGGGGTCGGCGTCGGCGAACCGGCGGTGCATCACGCCGGCCAGCTCGCTGGTGGCGACGACATAGGTGCCCGAGCCCTGGCGGATGTCCAGCAGGCCGTTGTGAGCGAGCGCGCGGACGGCCTCACGGACCGTGTTCCGGGCGACGCCGAGCTGCTCGACCAGCTCCGGCTCCGTCGGGATGCGCGAGCCCACCGGCCACTCACCGGAGGTGATCTGGTTCCGCAGCGCGGCGATGACCTGCTCGGACAGGGCCGAACGACGGGGATGGCTCAGGGGCATGGCACACCTTCGCACGCGGCGGCCGGGTATCGCCGACCCGGGCATGGACAACCAATCATCCCATGATTCTATGATGGGTCTCATGGCACGTGAGGAAACCAGCACGACGACGTCCACGGCAGTGCGCGGCCCGGCCGCCGAGCAGCCGACGCGAACCGCCACGCACGCGTGGACGACACGACTGCTGTTGATCGGCATCGTGCTGACCGCGCTGAACCTCCGCCCCGCCATCACCAGCCTCGGCGCGCTCCTCAAGGAGGTCCGCGACGGGCTCGGCATGAGCGGCAGCGTCGCCGGGCTGCTCACCTCCGTGCCCCCGCTCTGCTTCGCCGTCTTCGGCGTCATGGCCCCGCGCCTGGCCCGCCGCTTCGGCCCCGCCACGGTGGTGTGCGCGGGCATGCTCGCCATCACCGCGGGCCTGCTGATACGGCCGTACGCGGGCGGTACGGCGGGCTTCCTGGCCGCCAGCGCGCTCGCCCTCATGGGCATCGCCGTCGGCAACGTCCTGATGCCGGTCATCGTCAAGCGCTGGTTCCCCGACCGGGTCGGCTCCATGACCGGCCTGTACTCGATGGCCCTCGCCCTCGGCACCGCGTCCGCGGCCGCGATCACCGTCCCCATGACCGACGCCCTGGGCGGCGGCTGGCAGACCGGCCTCGCGGTCTGGGCGGCGCTCGCCGGCGCGGCCGTACTGCCGTGGATCCCGTTCGTACGGCGCCGGGAGGCGGCCCCGGCCGAGGAGCGGCACGCGCGCGTGCCGGAGCAGTCCGCCCACGACGCGGCGCCCGCGCTGCGCATCACCCGGAGCCGTACCGCGTGGGCCCTCGCCGTCTTCTTCGGGCTCCAGGCCACCGCCGCCTACATCACGATGGGCTGGATGGCGCAGATCTTCCGGGACGCGGGCGTGTCCGCCGGCACGGCGGGCCTGCTGCTGGCCGTCACGATGGTGATGGGCGTGCCGCTCGCCTTCGTGATCCCGCGCGTCGCCACCAGGCTGCCGCACCAGTGGCCGATCGTGCTCGCGCTCGGCGTCTGCGGACTGGCCGGATACGCGGGCCTCTACCTCGCACCGGCGGGCGGCGCCTGGGCCTGGGCCGTACTGCTCGGCGTCTCCAACTGCGCCTTCCCCCTCGCCCTGACCATGGTCGGCATGCGGGCCAGGACCGGCGCCGGCGTCGCCCAGCTCTCGGCCTTCGCGCAGAGCACCGGTTACCTGATCTCCATACCCGGCCCGCTCCTCGTGGGCGTGCTCTACCAGCACAGCGGCGGCTGGGGCCTGCCGATCGCCCTCATGACCGGGCTGATGCTCCCGCAGATGGTGGTCGGCGTGCTGGCCGGCCGCAACCGCACGGTCGAGGACGAGGCCGCCCGCTGACTCACCCCGCCGGATCCGGGGCGGTGCAGGGGTGCGAGACTTGCCGTATGCCAGTGCTCGACCCGAACCCCCAGAACGGCCAGAAGAAGCTGCTGATCGTGTTCGGCGCCTTCTTCGCCATCTTCGTGATCATCGCCGTCATCGCGACGATCGCCTCCCCCTGACGCCCGTCCGGAGGGCCCATGGTGGTGCTAGCCCCACCATCCCCTAGGGGGCGAGTGTCAGGGTCAACTGGGTGGATCTCCGGATGGGTTGAGGACGTCCGACTCCGTACCTTCGAAGTGTGGCCGCGAGCGGCGGACCACCGGCCCGAGGACCCACGGAGGAACCCATGTCGGCCCAGTCGTACACCCGGCCCCACGCGGCGACCACGGGCCGCGTCGACATCCGGCTGCCCTGGTGGGCCCTCGCCCTGCCCATCCTCGCCTTCATCGTGCTCCTGGCGCTCATGCTGAACCCGACGGACGCGCAGGCGGCGGCCGGCGACCCGGCGATCACCCACCTCTTCGAGCGCGTACAGCAGCTCATGGCCCGCTGAGCACGCCCGAAACCGCCGGTCAACTCCCTGCGCCCGATGGCCTGTTTCATGCGAAGCTGGGTGTCATGAGCGTCGCAGAACCCCGCAGGATCGTCCTCTTCCGGCATGCGAAAGCCGACTGGCCACAGGTGACCGATCACGAGCGCCCCCTCGCCGAGCGGGGCCGCAAGGACGCCGCAGTCGCCGGACGCAAGCTGGCCGACTCCGCAGTCACCTTCGATCTGGCCCTCTGCTCCACCGCGACCCGGACCCGCGAGACCTGGAAACTGGCCGTGCACGAACTTCCGCACCGGCCGAAAACCGTCTATGAGGAACGGATCTACGAGGCCTCGCCCGGCGAGCTGATCGCGCTGCTGAACGAGACCCCGGACGACGCGCAGAACGTCATCCTCATCGGTCACAACCCGGGTGTGCAGGGTCTCGCCGAAATCCTCGCCGGCTCGGCCGACGGCGACGCCCGGCAGCGGATGAACGGCCGCGGCTTCCCGGCCGCCGCCTTCGCCGTCCTGACCTTCGACGGCTCCTGGAAATCCCTGGAACCGGCCGCGGCCACCCTGACCGACTACTGGGCGCCCAGCGAGTGACACCCCGAGCGAACGGCCGAGGGGCCCGGCACCACCCCGGTGCCGGGCCCCTCGCCGTATACCTCGCGCGGCCGGCTCACCGCTCGTCCTGGGTGTCCGCGGCCTCGACTTCCTCGCGGGTGACGCCCAGCAGATACAGGACGGTGTCCAGGAACGGCACGTTCACCGCGGTGTGTGCCGCCTCCCGGACGACCGGCTTGGCGTTGAAGGCGACCCCGAGGCCGGCGGCGTTGAGCATGTCCAGGTCGTTGGCGCCGTCGCCGATCGCCACGGTCTGGGCGAGCGGCACGCCAGCCTCGGCGGCGAACCGGCGCAGCAGCCGCGCCTTGCCCGCGCGGTCCACGATCTCGCCGGTGACCCGGCCGGTCAGCCGCCCGTCGACGATCTCCAGGGTGTTGGCCTGGGCGAAGTCCAGCCCGAGCCGCTCCTTGAGATCATCCGTGACCTGGGTGAACCCGCCGGAGACCACACCCACTTGGTAGCCGAGCCGCTTCAGCGTGCGGATCAGGGTCCGGGCACCGGGTGTCAGCCGCACCTCGCTGCGCACCTTGTCGACGACGGAGGCGTCCAGCCCCTCCAGCAGCGCCACGCGCGCGTGCAGCGACTGCTCGAAGTCCAGCTCCCCGCGCATCGCGGCCGCGGTCACCTCGGCGACCTTGTCCTCGCAGCCCGCGTGCGCGGCGAAGAGCTCGATCACCTCGTCCTGGATGAGCGTGGAGTCGACGTCCATGACGACGAGCCGCTGCGCCCGCCGGTGCAGGCCCGCGGCGACGACCGCCACGTCGACACCCAGTGCCGCCGCGTCCGTCACCAGGGCCGTGCGCAGGGGCCCCGTCTCGACGCCGGAGACCGCGAACTCGACCGCCGTGACCGGGTACTTGGCGAGCCGGAAGATACGGTCGATGTTGCCGCCCGCATGGGCGATCTTCGCCGCGATGCGGGCGATCGCCTCCGCCGTGAGCGGATGGCCCAGGACGGTGACCAGCGAGCGGCCGAGACCGCGCGGACGGTTGTCGCCGTGGCCGGAGATGATCTCCGCCTGCATCTTCATCGACTCCGCCCAGCTGTGGACGGTCGCCCGCAGGTCGCCCTCGAGTCCGGCCACCGGCTGGGTCACGAGCGCGCACAGCGTGAGACGGCCACGGGTGACGACCTGCTCGATGTCGACTACGTCGACGGAGTAGGCGGCGAGGGTGTCGAAGAGTCCGGCCGTGATGCCCGGCCTGTCCTTGCCGAAGATCTTGACGAGGAGAGTGGGGACGTCAGGGGCCACGTCGGAGGGCGAGGTCTGCGAAGCGCTCATGGTGTACCCACCGTATCCGGCACCCAGTGCCGACCGCCGCCGCGGTCCGCCTGGCGGACACGGAACATCGGGTGTCGCGCAGATGACGAACGTCTTGCACGGGCGTGCCCTCTCGGCGCCCGCGCCAGGACCCGCCGGCAGCGCATCGCACTCACCGACCCCCCTTGGGCCTCCCCGGCGGGGGAGGGGGCGGCGGAGGCGGTGGCGGCGGACCGTCGCTCCCCGGCGACCTGGGGCGGTCCCCGCGGCCCGGCCGAGGTGGCTGCCGGCCAGGCGGCGGGTTCCCGATCGGCCGGACCACCGTGGGGGCGCCGTACACGTCGTCGTCACCGGCGCCGGGCGGCGGTACGCCGTCACCGGACCGGGGCCGGTGGGGCGGCTCTGCGTTCCCGCCGGGTCCGGGCCCTTCGGGGGGCTGTCCGTACGCACGGGGTCCGGGCCGGTCGGGCTGCCGCGCGTTTCCACCGGGTCCGGGCCCTTCGGGGGGCTGTCCGTACGCACGGGGTCCGGGCCGGTCGGGCTGCCGCGCGTTTCCACCGGGTCCGGGCCTTTCGGGCGGCTGTCCGTATGCACCGGGTCCGGGCCGGCCCGGCTGCCCCGCGTTCCCACCGGACCCCGCTCGGTCGGGCGGCCGTGCGTCCTCGGGCTCCCTGGCCTCGTCCGGCAGCCGCAGATACGGATTCGTGGCCGGGTTCGGCGCCCGGTAGGACGCGCCGGGCGTGTACGGCCCCGAGTCACCCGCATACGGCCCCGAGCCGCCCGGATGTGCTCCCGCCGTCCCCGCGGGCACCCCGGATTCCGGCGCGTACCGCGGACGCGCGGTGCCCGTGCCCCCGGTCCCCGCCGTCCCGCCGGCCCGCGCCAGGGGGGCCGCCCCCCGTCCCGCCGCTCCGGTCGCCCGGGCCAGCAGCGCGCCGACCGCACCCGCCGCCGCGCCCCACGCCGCACCGAGCAGCAGTGCCATGCCGAGGTTGCCCCTCAGGCTTATCCCGGCGCCGAACGCGTCGAAGCCCAGCACCGAGAGCGAGGCGTCCACCGACACCTCGGTCAGCCATGCGAGCAACGGCAGGGTCAGTGCCGTGACGACCCCGAGCCGCAGAGCGCACTGCCCCGCGAACCGGAGGGCACCGGAACCGCGTACACCCGGACCGCCCGTCCCCGGCTCCGCCGCACCCCCGACCGGCGTCCGCACCGCCGTCAGCACTCCCGCCAGCAGCATCGTCACGGCCGCCGCGACGCCGAGCAGCCACACCCGTCCGTCCAGGTCGGCCAGTCTGCTCAACGTCACCGACTGGTCGGTCTTCGCGGTGAGGAGGTCGTCCAGGGGGTTGGGCAGCAGCTTGGCCAGCGCACCCGTCGCCTTGCCGTCGAACGGGACGAACAGGCCGGTCGGGATGCCGAGCCAGGTGCCGTTGGGGGCGCCGAGCAGCGCCGCGCCGAAGATCCGCCGGGGATGGTCGTCGCCGATCGCCGCGTACACCGCCGCGGCGAACCCCGCCGCCACGGTCACCAGCAGCACCGTGACGAGCGACGAGGCCGCCGGCCGGACGACGCGGTGCATCGCCTCCCAGCCCCGCGGCAGAGGCGTGCGCCGCGAGGCCAGCAGGGCGATCAACAGGACCCCGGCCGACCAGCCGAGTCCCCCGAGCAGGGTGGCCGCGGTGTCGACCGAGAAGCCGACCCCCGCCTTGGCCTTGATGAGGTTGCCGATGTTGTCCGGGAGCAGGCCGCCGATGTTCCCGAGGTCGCCGAGGCCCGGGACGCTGATCCCGCCGCCACCGCCCGACCCGCCGGGCAGCTTGTCGAGGCCCAGCGAGCCGCCGTCGATGGTGATGACGTCGTGGCCCGCCCAGGCCAGCCCGCCCAGCATCGCCACGAACAGCACGACCACCGCGCCCGCGCGCGCGAGGAGTTCGGCCGGCGCGACGGCAACTCCGGCCGCGCGCAGGGATCGTAGGAAGTACCACGACAGCAGCAGCGCGCCGACCAGGCTCACCCCGAGCGGCGTGATCGTGACGGCCGTATGGGCTTCGGCGCCATTCAGGCCGAACGCGGAGACATCGCCGGACGGAGTGACCGAACCACCCGCGCCGAGGGCGACCACGGCCGCGGTCATCGGTCCCAGCGAGCCCGCGGCGTCCGCCCGCAGCAGATGCAGGCCGAGCGCCGCCGTACCGGCCATCCCGATCAACGCCCAGCTCACGGAGGCGATCGCGGACAGCACGACGTCTCCCCACGGCACCCGCGAGCCGCGCGTGCCGTGCTCCGCGCTCTCGACACCGGACGACGCACTCATGGCAGACCCCCCGATCCGCGGCGCGGCCGGTTGCCGCGCATGTCCCCCTCGCGTGGATTACCACTCTCCGGGTCGGTTTCAACCCCGTCAACGGAACCGGACGACCCGTCCGTGCGTGGTGTTCACAAGGCCCGACTTTCGGTCAGAGGGGCGAGCCTGAAATAGTTCCCGACGATGTTCGACATCCCTAGACTCCCTGTGTCGGGGGTATCTCGGGGGACTACTCAGTGGGGCTGGAGTGCCGGAACTCGTACTGGAATTGAATGGGCGCACCTGGACGCTGGACCCGTCCAGGCCGTACACGCTCGGACGCGATCCGCAGGGGGACGTCGTGGTCGACGACGCCAGGGTCTCCTGGCGGCATGCCACGATCAGCTGGAGCGGCCGCGGTTGGGTCCTGGAGGACAAGGGCTCCACCAACGGCACGTTCGTGCAGGGGCAACGCGTCCACCACGTGGAGATCGGCCCGGGTACGGCCGTCCACCTCGGCAACGCGACCGACGGCCCGCGCCTGACCGTCTCCGGCGCTCCCGCGTCCGTCGCGACCCCGCAGGCCCAGCCGCAGCAGCAGCCGTACGCCGCCCAGAGCGCGGGCCCCGGCTGGGCGCAGCAGGCCCCGCCGCAGCAGGCACCGCAGCAGTCGGCTCCGCAGCCGCAGGCCTCGCAGGCGCAGCCCGCCTGGCCGCAGCAGCAGGCCGCGCCGCAGATCCCGCAGCAGCAGAACCCCGGTGGTGGCGCGGGGGCGCCGCCGGTCTACGGCGACCGCAGCCCGACCACGTTCCACCAGTTCTCCATCGGCCGCGTGATGCGCATCGGCCGTGCCCTGGAGAACGAACTGGTCGTCTCCGACCTGCAGGTCTCCCGGCACCACGCCGAGTTCCACTCGACGCCCGACGGCCGCATGGAGATCCGCGACCTGGGCTCGCACAACGGCACGTACGTCAACGGCCAGCCCATCGCCAAGGGCGGCTCCGCGCTGCTGGGCCCGCACGACATCGTCGGCGTCGGCCACTCCACGTTCCGGATCGTCGGCGACCGGCTGGAGGAGTTCGTCGACACCGGTGAGGTCTCCTTCTCGGCCCGCCATCTGACCGTGACGGTCGACGGCGGCAAGCAGATCCTCAAGGACGTCTCCTTCGGCGTCCCGGAGAAGTCGCTGATCGCGGTCATCGGCCCGTCCGGTTCGGGCAAGTCGACCCTGCTGAAGGCGCTCACCGGCTACCGGCCCGCCAACCAGGGCGACGTCCTCTACGACAACCGCAACCTGTACAAGCAGTTCGCCGAACTGCGCCAGCGCATCGGCCTGGTCCCGCAGGACGACATCCTGCACAAGGAACTGACGGTCAAGAAGGCCCTCAAGTACGCGGCCAAGCTCCGCTTCCCGGCCGACACCACGGCGGCCGAGCGCGAGGCGCGCATAGACGAGGTACTGCGCGAGCTGAAGCTCGACATCCACAAGGAGAAGAAGGTCACCTCCCTCTCCGGTGGCCAGCGCAAGCGCGTCTCGGTGGCCCTGGAGCTGCTCACCAAGCCGTCCCTGATCTTCCTGGACGAGCCGACCTCGGGTCTCGACCCGGGCATGGACCGCGATGTCATGCAGCTGCTGCGCGGCCTCGCCGACGACGGCCGCACGGTCCTCGTGGTCACCCACTCCGTGGCCGAGCTCGCCCTGTGCGACAAGCTCCTCGTGATGGCCCCGGGCGGCGCGGTCGCCTACTTCGGCCCGCCCGAGGAGGCACTGAACTTCTTCGGCTACGACACCTGGGCCGACGTCTTCTCCGCCTTCGAGAACTACCGCGACTACGACTGGGCCGGACGCTGGAAGGGCTCGCAGCACTACCAGATGTACGCCGCGGACATCGACGCCGTTGCGCCGCAGTCCGTACAGATGCCTCCGATGCAGGCGATGAAGCCGCCGAAGCCGCAGGGCTGGATGAGCCAGTTCGGCACGCTGGTGTGGCGCTACGTCTCCGTCATCGCCTCCGACAAGGGCTTCCTCGCGCTGACGGTGATCCTGCCGCTGGTCCTGGGTTCGGTGAGCCTGCTCATCGACTCCGGCAAGGACCTGCTGGTCAACACGGAGATCAACCCGACCACGCAGCAGCCCGTGCCGAACGGCACGGCCACCACGGTGCTGCTGATCCTCGCGGTCGGCGCCTGCTTCGCCGGTGCCGCCAACTCCGTCCGTGAGCTGATCAAGGAACGGGTCATCTACGAGCGCGAGCGCGCGACCGGCCTGTCCCGCTCCGCCTACCTGATGTCCAAGGTGTTCGTGCTCGGCCTGATCACGATCGTGCAGGGTCTGATGGTCGGTGTCATCGGCTTCGCCAGCCGCACCGTCCCGGACAAGGGCGTGGTCCTCGGCAACGCGGTGCTCCTCGAGCTCTGCCTGCCGATCATGGCGCTGGGCTTCACCTCGATGATGTTCGGCCTGATCATCTCCGCCCTGGTGAAGACCTCCGAGAAGACCATGCCGCTGCTGGTCATGTTCGCGATCGTCCAGGTCGTCTTCACCGGCTGCCTCTTCGCGCTGAACGGCGCGATCGGCGTCAACCAGTTCTCCTACCTGATGCCCTCGCGCTGGGCCGTCGGCGCCGCGGGCGCCACGCTGGACTTCAACCGGATCGCCCCGCCGGGCAAGGGCAAGCCCGACGACCCGCTGTGGGCGCACACCGCCGGCGCCTGGACCCTGGACATGGTCGCCCTGATCGTGCTCGGCGTGATCTGCGCCTTCTTCGTGGCCCGCTTCCTGCGCCGCCACGAGCCGGAGGTCATGCGCAAGTAGCTCCCGGAAAACTCCGAAGGGCGGCACCCGTCAGGAGGTGCCGCCCTTCGGCGTTCACGTGCAGAGGTCCGCGCTGACCTCAGTACGCGCTGTTGACGTTGTCGATCGAGCCGTACTTGTCCGCCGCGTAGTTGGCGGCGGCGGTGATGTTGGCGACCGGGTCGTAGATGTTCCAGGACGTGCCGGAGACGTGGTAGGCGGTGAACGTCGGCGGGATGACCTGCAGCAGGCCCTTCGAGGGGATGCCGTTGATCGCGTTGATGTCCCAGTCGTTGATGGCGTTCGGGTTGCCGGAGGACTCCCGCATGATGTTGCGGTACAGACCGTTGTACGAACCCGGGATGCCCTTGCTGTGCATGATGTCGAGGGCGTGGTTGATCCAGCCGTTCAGGTTGTTGCCGTAGCTCTTCACGGCGGCCTTCTTCACGGCGGCCTTCTTCAGGGCGACGCGCTTGGCGGAGCGGCTCGCGGCCTCCTTGGCCCGG
The DNA here is from genome assembly GCF_044540925.1 of Streptomyces sp. NPDC085900. NCBI lineage: Bacteria > Bacillati > Actinomycetota > Actinomycetes > Kitasatosporales > Streptomycetaceae > Streptomyces > Streptomyces sp. NPDC085900. The sequence goes on from NZ_JBITSP010000014.1 coordinate 223,296, forward strand.
CGCTCGGCGGCGGCCTTCCTCTTGGCCGCGGCAGCGGCGGCCGCCTTCTTCTTCGCGACGGCCTCGGCGGCGGCCTTGGCGGCGGCCTTGGCGCGGGCGTCGGCCTTCGCCTTGGCGGTCTCGGCCTTGATCGTGTCGACGGCGAGCCGGTCGGTGACGCTGGCCTTGACGTCCTTGATCTGCTGGGAGCTGTAGGCGACCTTGGCCGGGGTGGCGGCCTCACTCGTGGTGGTCTCGGCGTTGCTGGGCACCGCGGAGAAGGCGAGGGCGGCGGCACCGAGGGTGGCCACACCGGCGACGGCGATCTTGTGGTGGCGGGTCAGCTTACGACTGTGACCGCGGGTGTTGGTGTTCTTGAGCATGGCAGACGGACCTCTTCGAATAGCGCGGAGGTCGCTCGACGTGCCGCGGGGGACACGGGTCCTCCCGCACGAACGCCGCGGGCAGAACCCGCGGCGCTGAGCGACGGCAGCCATTCTTAGCGGCCGCAAAATCGGCAGGCAAAGATGTGACGTACGATCCCGGGTAGTTGATCGGGTAAGGGCAAATCGGGGCAGACTGGACTGTCTGCGCCGCTCATCATGTGAGTCTTGATCTCCTACCCACCTTCGTAAGTGACCTGCGCCCTATGTGCGGGCTCACATGCCCCCCGAGGTTTCCTCACCAACAGTTGCTGGCGCAATGCTGAGTGTGAGGGGCCTGTCCCGGGAGGATGAGATGGACGTCGCCGAACTCGTGCCACAGGTAGCGCCCGCGCAGGGCCTCCTCGTACGCGCGGTCCACCGCTTCCCGTCCGGCCACCGCCCGCAGCATCAGCAGATGCGAGGCCTCCGGCTCGTGCAGCCCGGTCACCAGCCCGTCCACCACCCGCACCCCGCGCTCCGGGGTGACCACGAGATCCGTCCACCCCTCACGCGCGCGTACGACACCGTCGGCGCCGGCCGCCGACTCCACGGCCCGCACGGCCGTCGTCCCCACGGCGACGACCCGTCCGTCCCCGGCCCGCACCGCGTTGATGAGCCGCGCCGACGCCTCCGGCACCGAGAACCGCTCCGGGTACGGCGGCTCGTGCGCCTCCGGCGACGCCACCCCGGTGTGCAGCGTGACCGGGGCGAACTGCACCCCCCGGCTCACCAGCTCCGCCACCAGCCGCGCCGTGAAGGGCCGCGCCGCGCTCGGCATCTCCGCGCTGCCCGCCCCGCCTGCCGCCGGCAGCGCGAACACCGTCTGGTAGACGGACAGCGGCTGATCCCGCTCCGTATAGGAGTAGCGGATCGGCCGACCGTGCTCCCGAAGCATCCCCGGCACCCCCGCGCCGGTCGCCCGAGCCCACCACAGGCGCTCGCTCCGCGCGCTCAGCGGCTCCTCCAGGACCAGCCGCCCACCCCCGGGCAGCCGCACCTGCGTGCCCGTCGGCCCTCCCGCGTCCTTCCAGGGAGCGCTTCGCGTCCACCCCGGCTCCAGTGGGCGCGTGGTGCCCCTCCCGTCCGGCTCCCGCAGCTCCACCGCCCACCGGCCGTCGTCCCCGCGCGTGGAGAAGTGCACCACCACGCGTGTGTGCCCGATCCGCCCGTCCACGGCGGCGGCCAGCGTCGGCGAGGTGTTGACCACCAGCAGATCCCCGGCCCGCAGCAGCCGCGGCAGCTCCGTGAACGCGTGGTGCGACACTTCCGTCCCCCGCGACACCAGCAGCCGCACGGCATCCCTGTCCAGCCCCGGCCCGCGCTGCTCGGCCGGGACCCGCGCCGACAACTCCTCCGGCACCTGCACCGCGAGCGTCACAGCCCCTCCACCAGCAGCGAGACGGCCGCGTACCGCCCGCTCGCCGGGCGCTCGTCCAGCAGCCGCAGGAACGCCGGCACCACCCCGGCCGGCGCCGGCCGCGGATCGTCGTCGTCCGGTACGGCGGCCGCGTACAGGTCGGTCGCCATGTCCCCCGGGTCCACCGCCCACACCCGCAGCCCCGGCTCCTCCTCCCCGAGCACGGCCGCCATATGGTCCAGCGCCGCCTTGGAGGCCCCGTACCCGCCCCATGTCTCGTAGGCCTCGGCGGCCGCGTCCGAGCTGACCGTGATCACCGCGCCCGCCTCGGACGCGCGCAGCGACGGCAGCGCCTCCTGGACCAGGCCCAGCGCGGCCACCACGTTCACCTCCAGCGCCCGCCGCAGCCCCTCCAGGGGCAGCGCCTCCAGCCGTACGAGCGGCTCGGCGCCCAACGCGCTCGCGTTGCTCACCAGCAGATCCACGCCGCCCAGCTTCCCGGCCGCCGCCACCAGCTCGGCCCGGTGCCCGGCGTCCGTGACGTCCCCGGCCACCGCCGTCACCCGCGCGCCCCGCGCCTCCAGCTCCGCCGCCGTCTCCCGCAGGACCTCCGGCGTCCTGGCGTCCAGCACCAGGTCCCAGCCCCGCGCGGCCAGGGCCTCGGCGAGTGCCCGCCCCAGCCCCTTCGACGCCCCCGTGATGATCGCTACCGGCATGACTCCACGTCCCCTCGTCGTCGCCGTCCTGCGACGGCCTGCCCTCAACGTAGGAACCGGGCCGCCCGCCCCGCGTCGGACGCGGGGCGCAAAGCGACGGGGCCCTTCGCCCTAAGCCGCCGGTCGGGGGCGGTGGACCTACACCGGCCGACCTAGGTCCAGCGCCCCACCTCCCGCCGTCACAGGTCCGATCCGCGCTGTCACACCCCGCCGGTACCGTGAGGTCATGAGTCAAGGCCCCCGGTCCGGCCTGGCAGCGGTGAGCGCCGCGCTGCTGGCCATGAGCAGGCATCTGGAGGTGCGCGACGTCCTCAAGACGATCGTCGCCTCGGCCCGCGAGCTGCTCGACGCCCAGTACGCCGCGCTGGGCGTCCCCGACGACCACGGCGGGTTCGCCCAGTTCGTGGTCGACGGCGTCAGCGCCGACCAGTGGGCGGCCATCGGCCCGCTCCCGCGCCAGCACGGCATCCTCGCCGCCATGCTCCAGGAGGCCAAGGTCGAGCGCCTGGCGGACGTCCGCAAGGACCCCCGCTTCGAGGGCTGGCCCGCCGCGCACCCCGACATGTCCGACTTCCTGGGCCTGCCCGTCCGGGACGGCGACGAGGTCATCGGCGCCCTGTTCCTGGCCAACAAGAACTGTTCCAAGCCCAGCGGCGGCTGCGGCTTCACCGCCGAGGACGAGGAACTGCTCGCCATCCTCGCCCAGCACGCGGCGATCGCCCTCACCAACGCGCGCCTGTACGAGCGCAGCCGCGAACTGACCATCGCCGAGGAGCGCTCCCGCCTCGCGCACGAACTGCACGACGCGGTCAGCCAGAAACTCTTCTCCCTGCGCCTGACCGCGCAGGCCGCGGCCGCCCTGGTGGACCGCGACCCCTCCCGGGCCAAGGGCGAGCTGCAGCAGGTGGCCGCGCTCGCCGCCGAGGCGGCCGACGAGTTGCGCGCCGCGGTCGTCGAGCTGCGCCCCGCGGCCCTCGACGAGGACGGCCTCGTCGCCACCCTGCGCACCCAGGTCCAGGTCCTCGACCGCGCCCACAGCGCGCGCGTGAGCTTCGACAGCCAAGGGGTGCGCGCCCTGCCCTCCGCCCAGGAGGAGGCGGTCCTGCGCGTCGCCCAGGAAGCCCTGCACAACGCCCTGAGGCACTCCGGAGCCGAGCACGTCGACGTCACCCTGACCCGGCACGGCACGGCGGCGGTCCTCCGGGTGACCGACGACGGCTGCGGCTTCGACCCCAAGGCGATACGGCGGGCCGGCCGCCACCTCGGCCTGGTGTCCATGCGTGACCGCACCAGCGGGGTCGGCGGCAGACTGACGGTGGAATCGGCGCCCGGCAAAGGCACCACGATCGAGATGGAGGTCCCCGGTGGCTGACGCAATCAGGGTGCTGCTCGTCGACGACCACCAGGTGGTCCGCCGCGGCCTGCGCACCTTTCTCGAGGTGCAGGACGACATCGAGGTCGTGGGTGAGGCCGCCGACGGCGCCGAGGGAGTCGCCCGCGCCGAGGAACTCAGGCCCGACGTCGTGCTGATGGACGTCAAGATGCCGGGCATGGACGGCGTGGACGCCCTGCGCCGGCTCCGGGAACTGGACAACCCCGCGCGCGTGCTGATCGTCACCAGCTTCACCGAACAGCGCACGGTGGTGCCGGCCCTGCGCGCGGGCGCCGCCGGCTACGTCTACAAGGACGTGGACCCCGACGCCCTCGCCGGCGCCATCCGCTCGGTGCACGCCGGGCACATCCTCCTGCAACCGGAGGTGGCCATCGCCCTGCTGTCCCAGGAGGAGGCCAACTCCGCTCCGGGAAGGGCCGGTTCGCTCACCGAGCGGGAGCGCGAGGTGCTCGGTCTGATAGCCGACGGCCGGTCCAACCGCGAGATCGCCCGCAGCCTCGTCCTGTCCGAGAAGACCGTCAAGACCCACGTGTCGAACATCCTGATGAAGCTCGACCTGGCGGACCGGACACAGGCCGCGCTGTGGGCCGTACGACACGGCGTGGCCGGCTGAAACGCGTCGCGCGCGCCGGTACGGCACGGCAACACGGAGCGTCCCGCTCCGGACTGAGATTCATACCGTCGTGGGAATGTCCCCCGAATGGCGCAACCTCCGTGGATCTCCGCCGTTCTCCAGTGCGTGCTGCGGCGACTGCCGCGGCAATCGCTAGGAGGACTCAGAAGTGAAGAACCTGAAGAAGGCAGCGGCCGTGACGATGGTGGCCGGCGGTCTGATCGCCGCGGGAGCCGGAATGGCCTCCGCCACCAACGGCGCGCACGCCGACGGCCAGGCCGTGGGCTCGCCCGGCGTGGTCTCGGGCAACCTCGTTCAGGCCCCGGTCCACGTCCCGGTGAACGCCGTGGGCAACAGCGTGAACGTCATCGGCGTGCTGAACCCCGCCTTCGGCAACCTGGGCATCAACCGCTGACGTCCGCCACCCGGCGTGCAGTGATCTCCGGCCTCCCGGCCCCGTCCGGGAGGCCGGTCGGCCGTCCGCGGGCAGAGCTCACCTGATGCCCCGCTCCCGCTCCTCCACATACGCGTTGTACGCGGCGACCTGGGCCCGGCGGGCCGTCCGCTCCACCGGCCGCAGCGCCTGCGCCCGCGCCCCCATCTCGGCCGAACTCACCGCGCCCCCATGCCCGTTCTCGTAGGCGAGGGACACCAGCAGCCCCACCCGCTGCGCCAGCTCCAGCACCCGGACCGCCCGCGGCGGATACCCCGGCGCCAGCAACTCCCGGCCCCGCTCGGCCCGCGCACGGTACGCGTCGATCGCCGCCTCCGCCACCGGCCCCGACCCGGCGACGTCCAACCGCGACAACACCTCGGTCGCCTCGCGAAGCGCCTCCGCCAGCTCCCGCTCCGCCTCACCGAGCGACGGCACATCGGCCGGCGGCGCCTCCCGCACCGGCAGACAGTGCCAGACGACCTCGACATGCACATCACCGTCGGGACCGGCCTCGTACACCTCCGGCACCAGCCCCAGCGCGGCGCCGTGACAGACCACCGCCTCCTCGGCCTCCAGCGCCCGCGCGTTGAACTCCGGCGGCCCGCTCAGCCCCAGCGGATGCCCGGGAGCCGGCAGCGCGACCCGCAGACCGGCCACCCCCAGCGCCCGCAGCCGCCCCAGCCCGAGCGACAGCCCCACCTGCCCCGACTCACCGGGCAGCCCCTCCATCCGGTGCACGGCGTCCTCCCCGACGATCGCGACCACGGCGTCGTCCGGGGAGACAAGTCCGGCCAAAAGGGCGTTTCCCCAAGCGGCAAGGCGTCCAGAGCGCGGTTCCGAGAACATGCCCCCACCCTAAGGACCGGACCGATGGAATGGACCGGCCGACCAGTGGCGTAGATTTCTTCGAGGGCTGCGCCCACAAGCGCACGCGACAGCCGAGACGCCGACCCGAGACCGGTCACACTGCAAGGGGAGACAACGCGCTCATGAGCGATGTTCTGGAGCTTCAGGACGTATCCGTGGTCCGGGAGGGCCGGGCTCTGGTGGACCAGGTCTCCTGGTCGGTCAAGGAAGGCGAGCGCTGGGTCATCCTCGGTCCCAACGGCGCGGGCAAGACCACCCTCCTGAACGTCGCCTCCAGCTACCTCTACCCCAGCAAGGGCACCGCCACCATCCTCGGCGAGACCCTCGGCAAGCCCGGCACCGACGTCTTCGAGCTGCGCCCGCGCATCGGCGTGGCCGGCATCGCCATGGCCGACAAGCTCCCCAAGCGCCAGACCGTCCTGCAGACCGTCCTGACCGCCGCGTACGGCATGACCGCGGGCTGGCAGGAGGAGTACGAGGACATCGACGAGCAGCGCGCCCGCGCCTTCCTCGACCGCCTCGGCATGAGCGACTACCTCGACCGCAAGTTCGGCACCCTCTCCGAGGGCGAGCGCAAGCGCACCCTCATCGCCCGCGCCCTGATGACCGACCCCGAGCTGCTCCTCCTCGACGAGCCCGCCGCCGGCCTCGACCTCGGCGGCCGCGAGGACCTCGTACGCCGCCTCGGCCGCCTCGCCCGCGACCCGATCGCCCCCTCGATGCTCATGGTCACCCACCACGTCGAGGAGATCGCCCCCGGCTTCACCCACGTCCTGATGATCCGTCAGGGCAAGGTGCTCGCCGCCGGCCCGCTGGAGCTCGAACTCACCTCCCGCAACCTCTCCCTCTGCTTCGGCCTGCCGCTCGTCGTCGAACAGGCCGGTGACCGCTGGACCGCCCGCGGCCTGCCGTTGACCTGAGGCCCTTGCGCCCTGTCCGCAAAGGGACTTGCGGTCATACCATGACCATGTGAACGACATCGACGCATGGGTGTGGTGGCTCGTCGGCGCGGCCGCGCTCGGAATCCCGCTCGTGGTCACGGCGATGCCCGAGTTCGGCATGCTCGCCGTGGGCGCCGTCGCCGCCGCCGTCTTCGCCGGACTGGGCTTCGACGTCGTGGCCCAGGTCCTCGCCTTCGTCGTCGTCTCGGTCGCACTGATCGCAGTGGTACGGCCCATCGCGCTCCGGCACAGCAGACAGCGCCCCCAACTCGCCACTGGCGTGGACGCCTTGAAGGGCAAGCAAGCCGTCGTGCTGGAGCGTGTCGACGGCTCCGGTGGCCGGATCAAGCTCGCCGGCGAGGTCTGGTCGGCCCGCGCCCTCGACACCGAACGCGCCTACGAAGTAGGCCAGGAAGTGGATGTCGTGGAGATCGAGGGAGCGACCGCCATCGTCATCTGACCTCGTAGGACTCAACTGATACGAACAGCCCACGAGTTGTACGACGGTCTGTCAGACTCGACCAGCAAGATCTTCAACAACCATAAGATCTTCCGAGAGCGCCGAGGCGGAGAAGGGTACGGGGAACGACGATGGAACCGGTCATCATCGTCCTGATCATCCTGGTGGTGTTGGTCTTCATCGCCCTGATCAGGACAATCCAAGTCATCCCGCAGGCCAGCGCCGCCATCGTCGAGCGCTTCGGCCGCTACACGCGGACACTCAACGCGGGCCTCAACATCGTGGTCCCCTTCATAGACACCATCCGCAACCGCATCGACCTGCGTGAACAGGTCGTGCCGTTCCCGCCGCAGCCGGTGATCACCCAGGACAACCTGGTGGTCAACATCGACACGGTCATCTACTACCAGGTGACCGACGCGCGGGCCGCGACCTACGAGGTCGCCAGCTACATCCAGGCCATCGAGCAGCTCACCGTCACCACACTCCGCAACATCATCGGTGGCATGGACCTCGAGCGGACGCTGACCTCCCGCGAGGAGATCAACGCGGCCCTGCGCGGCGTCCTCGACGAGGCCACCGGCAAGTGGGGCATCCGCGTCAACCGCGTCGAACTCAAGGCGATCGAACCGCCCACCTCCATCCAGGACTCGATGGAGAAGCAGATGCGCGCCGACCGTGACAAGCGCGCCGCGATCCTCACCGCCGAAGGTACGCGCCAGGCCGCGATCCTCACCGCCGAAGGTGAGAAGCAGTCCCAGATCCTGCGCGCCGAGGGTGAGGCCAAGGCCGCCGCCCTGCGCGCCGAGGGCGAGGCCCAGGCCGTCCGCACGGTCTTCGAGGCGATCCACGCCGGCGACCCGGACCAGAAGCTCCTCTCCTACCAGTACCTCCAGATGCTCCCGAAGATCGCCGAGGGAGACGCCAACAAGCTCTGGATCGTGCCCAGCGAGATCGGCGACGCCCTCAAGGGCCTGTCCGGCGCCATGGGCAACTTCGGTCCCATGGGCGGCGGTTCGGGCGGAGGGGCCGGCTCGGAGAGGGCCACGGAACGCCGGGAGAAGCCGTCGATCGACTGACGCCCTTCCCCTGTACGTGGCTGGGGCCCGCCTCCCTCGGGAGACGGGCCCCAGTTCCACGTGTGCTCTACGCGGCCTCCCGCGCCAGCCAGTCGGGCAGCGCGTCGAACTCCTCGGAGCCCAGGGCCAACAGCATCGCGTCGGCCGGACTCGGCTCGAACGGCTGCCGCAGCAGCGGCATCCCCGCCTGCTCCGGAGTCCGGTCGGCCTTGCGGTGATTGTCCTCCGCGCACGAGGCCACCGTGTTCAGCCAGGAGTCCTGGCCACCCTGCGCCCTCGGCACCACATGGTCCACGGTCGTCGCCCGGCGCCCGCAGTACGCGCACCTGTGCCGGTCCCTGACCAGCACCCCCCGCCTCGACCACGGTGCTTGTCTTCGGAACGGCACCCTCACGTACCTGCACAACCGGATCACCCGCGGCGCCGGTATGTCCACGTCGGCACCGCGCATGCGCAGTTCGGGGTGGGCCTGCTCGACCACGGCCTTGTCCTGCAGCACCAGCACGACGGCTCGGTTCAACGTCACCGTCGACAGCGGCTCGAAGCTCGCGTTCAGAACCAGCGTGTCCCGCATTCCAGCCCACCTCCCGTGCAATCGGCCCACCCCCTGGCGGGCTGGATCAACTCTGGCCGGGCACGCCGAGATGGACAACGCAATAAAAACTGCCCGCCTCTGATCAATTCCAAGACCAGAGGCGGGCAAACGTTCCATGAACGTCAGTCTTCGGCGGGCACCTCGTACTCACCGATGAGCTGCGCACGGGCGATCGCGTGGAACCGCAGGTTGAAGCCCACGACGGCCGGGGACGCGTCCGCGTCCGGTCCGAGCTTCTCCTGGTCCACGGCGTACACCGTGAACACGTACCGGTGCGGCCCGTCCCCGGCGGGCGGAGCCGCACCGCCGAAGTCCTTGGACCCGTAGTCGTTGCGCGCCTGGATCGCGCCCTCGGGCAGCCCCTCGAACTTGCCGCTGCCCGCACCGGTCGGCAGCTCCGTCACCGAGGCGGGGATGTCGAACACCACCCAGTGCCAGAACCCGCTGCCCGTCGGCGCGTCGGGGTCGTAGCAGGTGACGGCGAAGCTCTTGGTCTCGGCGGGGAAGCCCTCCCACCGCAGCTGCGGCGAGGTGTTGCCGGCCGCGTAGACCTGAGCGTCCTTGAGCGTGGCGCCTTCCCGCACGTCCTCACTCGTGACCGTGAACGACGGCACGGGCGGGTGGAAGTCGTGGGGGAGCGGCCGCCGCTTGAGCTCGGACACCTCGGTACCTCCTGATCGGTTACGGAATCAGTGGTTCCCGAGCCTAGAACCAGTTGCGCTTGCTGCCGACCTCGGACAGCCACTGGTTGAGGTAGGCCGCCCAGTCGGTCCCGTGGAAGTCGTTCAGCCCCACCTGGAACGAGCGGAAGGTGTCACTGCCCTCGCTGAACAGCCCCGGCTTCTTGTCCATCTCCAGCACGACGTCCATCGCGTGCTCGTCGGCCACGAAGCTCAGCTCGACCTGGTTCAGCCCCCGGTACTGCGACGGCGGGTAGAACTCGATCTCCTGGTAGAACGGCAGCCGCTGCCGCGTGTTGCGGATGTGACCGCGCTCCATGTCCGCGTTCTTGAAGCGGAAGCCGAGCTGGATGAAGGCGTCCAGGATCGCCTTCTGCGCCGGCAGCGGGTGCACGTTGATCGGGTCCAGGTCGCCGGAGTCCACGGCCCGCGCGATCGCCAGCTCGGTCGTCACGCCGATGTTCATCCCACGCAGCGCCTGCCCGTCGATCATGGTGATCGGCGTCTCCCACGGGATCTCCAGCCCGAACGGCACGGCGTGCACGGCCCCGGCCTGCAGCTCGAAGGCGCCACCGAGCCGCACCTTGGTGAACTCGATGTTCTGCTTGTACTCCTCGTCGCCGCTCTCGACCTCGACCTTGGCCTGCAGACCGACGGACAGACCCTCGATCTCCTGGTTCACGGACCCGCCCTGGATCCGCACCTCGCCCTGGACGACGCCGCCCGGAACGGTGTTGACCTCGGTCAGCACCGTCTCGACCGAAGCCCCACCGGCCCCCAGACTCGCGAGCAGCTTCTTGAACCCCATGTCTCTCCCTATACGTGCGGTACGTGCGGACCCTTGATCCCTACAAACGCGATCCGGGCACGGCCGGTTCCGCCCCACACCCTGGCAAGGAGAGGGAACCTTGACCAGCCCTTGGCATCCACCCGCCTGGACTACGCTCGGACGGCATGATCGCGCCCACGGACCGTACGCCACTCCCCAGGGAGTTCTTCGACCGCCCCGTCCTGGAAGTCGCCCCCGACCTCCTCGGCCGCATCCTGGTCCGTACGACACCCGACGGTCCGATCGCCGTCCGCCTCACGGAGGTGGAGGCCTACGACGGCCCGAACGACCCCGGCTCCCACGCCTATCGCGGCCGGACCGCCCGCAATGACGTGATGTTCGGTCCGCCCGGCCATGTGTACGTCTACTTCACCTACGGCATGTGGTTCTGCATGAACCTGGTGTGCGGCCCCGAGGGCAGGGCGAGCGCGGTCCTGCTGCGGGCCGGCGAGGTCGTCGAGGGCGTCGAACACGCCCGCAAACGTCGACTCTCGGCCCGGAACGACAAGGAACTGGCCAAAGGCCCGGCACGCCTGGCCACGGCCCTCGGCGTGGACCGAGCCCTGGACGGCACGGACGCGTGCGCCTCCGGCGAGACCCCTCTGAGGGTGCTGACCGGCAGTGCGGTCGCGTCCGACCAGGTACGCAACGGCCCACGCACCGGAGTCGCAGGTGACGGGGGCGTCCACCCCTGGCGCTTCTGGGTCGCCGGCGACCCGACGGTGAGCCCCTACCGGGCCCATACGCCCAGGCGCCGCCGAAGTTGACTCGCCCTTGCGAGGTGCGTAATGTAGCCCGAGCCGCTTGAACCGGGTACGGCGTTCGCCAGCAGCCGGAAGCGGCCAAACCACTACCTTCGATCAACCCCTGGCGGGGTCGAATTCGTCATGCCCGCATGCCCGAATTCGAACTCGCGGAACCCGATTATGAGTTCTCAAGGGAATCGGCTAACGTAGTGAATGTCGAAAGGCCCCGCCGACAGGGAATCAGGCCCGAAAGGATCTGATAGAGTCGGAAACGCAAGACCGAAGGGAAGCCCGGAGGAAAGCCCGAGAGGGTGAGTACAAAGGAAGCGACCGTTCCTTGAGAA
>NZ_JBITSP010000015.1:0-158523 GCF_044540925.1 Streptomyces sp. NPDC085900
GGACGGAGGAACTCCCACTCCTCATCGGACAGTTCATGGCGACGTATCACCCGACCATGATCCACTACTCAAGATCAATTGAAGACACGACCTAGCGCCGGCCCGCCGCCAGCGCCAGCCAGTGGGCCACCCTGCGTACGGTCGTCTCGTCGAGCCGCTCGGCGAGAGCCTCCACCGCGCCGAAGTCGTCCGGGCCGAGCTCGTGCACGCCCGCCTTGCCCAGGCCCGCCACGAGCACCTGCCGACGCCGGCCGTCCATGCGTTCCGTGAGCCTGCTGGGCCGCTCCGGGCCGTTGGAAGAAGCCCCGGAAGCGGCCTCGGAAGAGGCCTCGGCCGCCGACACGGGCGCCGTGGCCGTCGTAGCGGCGAAGGCGTCGAACCGTTCCCACGCTCCCGCTCTCGGGCCCCACAGGGCGACCTCAAGGTCGCCCCCACGCGCGCGTACCGTGTGCGCCATCTCTGCCAGCGCGTACTGCACGGGTGAGCGGTGCGGGGATTCCGCGCACACGGCCCAGGCCTCGGAGGACGGCCGGTAGACCATCGCGACCCAGCGGGGAGTTCCTGACGGCTGCGGACTCTGGGGACGTGTCGGCACTTGCGCTCACCCCTTCGAAAGCTGCACGGCAGGGGGGACCATAACTGACGACCCGTCAGATGGCCAGTGCGCGCCTCTGCGCTTTTCACGCGCCGCGCTCTCGCACGCCCTGCGCTCTGGCACGCCCCGCGCCCTCGTACGTCCCGAGCGAGACCCGCGTCGTCCGGCTCCGGTCCCTCCCCTCGTGGGGACCGGCGCCGAACGCTGCGGGCAGCCTCCTCACGCGCCGCAATGACGCGGAAGGAGGAAGGACCGGATCTCGTGGTCGGCGTGAGAGCAGCCCTGCCGGGACTCTCTCCACGGATCGGTCGGGCTCGGACGGGCTCCGACGGGCGCTGAGCCGATGGCCTGCGCGGACGAAGCGTGACGGGCGCGCTACAGCGCTGAATCCTGCCAGTTGTGGCTTGAACCGAGGAGATTCCGGTCTGGTTCCGGACCCTTAATCCGCAGGTCAGGCGTATAAGGTGAGTTTTCCGGTCCGGATGTTCAACGGCAGGGGAAGTAAGGAGTGGAGGCCTTGCGTTCCGACACAGGGGCACGCACAGCCTTCGCGGAGCGCCTCGCGCTGCTCTACAAGGAGGCCGGCAACCCTCCCCTCGCGCGCGTGGCCGAGGCCGTCGTACAGCTGCAGCGGATGGACGAGCGGGGGCGGCCCGTACGGGTCTCCGCGCAGCGGATCAGCGACTGGCGACGGGCGAAGAACGTACCGGCGCAGTTCGCCGCCCTCGCCGCGGTCCTGCACATCCTGATCCCGCAGGCGCGGCGCGCGCGGCCCACGCCGGTGTCCGCCGGGCTGTACGACATGGCGCAGTGGCAGCGCCTGTGGGAGCGCGCCGTGGCCGACCCGGCCGGCGAGCGCCCCGCGGCCACGGAAGCGGAGGAGGCCCCGCCGGCCGAGGGCGGGGTGTGCCCGTACCGCGGTCTGGCCTCCTACCGCCAGGAGGACGCCCGCTGGTTCTTCGGCCGGGAGCGCAGCACCCGGGCCCTGGTCGAGCAGTTGCGCGCGGCGGAGAAGAGCGGCGGCCTGGTGATGCTGGTCGGCGCCTCGGGCGCGGGGAAGTCCTCCCTGCTGAACGCCGGCCTGGTCAACGCGGTCCGCGGCGGTGCCCTGGGCAGCGAGAACGAACCGCAGCCCGTGCTGCACCTCCTGCCCGGCGCCGACCCGCTCGGTGAGCTGACCCGCCGCATCCCCGAGCTCGCCGAGGCCGTCGCCGCCGGCGCGCAGCCGGGCGCGGTGCGGGAGGCCGTCGCGGCGTGGGCACGGCGGGAGACGCCCTCCGCGGCCCGTCCGGTGCTGATCGTGGACCAGTTCGAGGAGACCTTCACCCTCTGCGCCGACGAGACGACCAGGCGTACGTTCGTGAGGGTCCTGCACGCCGCGTGCTCACCCCCCGGACCGGACACCCTCGCCCCGGTGCTGGTCGTCCTCGGCATCCGCGCCGACTTCTACGAGCAGTGCCTCGCCCACCCCGAACTCGCCGACGCCCTCCAGCACCGGCACATGGTGCTCGGCCCGCTGACCGCCACGGAGCTGCGCGAGGCGGTGGCCGGCCCCGCCAAGGCCGTGGGTCTGGAACTCGAACCCGGTCTCGCGGAGCTGATCGTGCGGGAGGTGAGCGCCGACGGCCCCCGCGGGGCGCACGACGCCGGCGCGCTGCCGCTGCTGTCGCACGCCCTGCTCGCCACCTGGCAGCGGCGCAAGGCGGGCCGGCTGACGGTCGCGGGCTATCGCGCCGCGGGCGGCATCCAGGGGGCGGTGGCGGCGACCGCCGAGCGCGCCTGGTCGGGCCTGGACCCGGCGGCCCGTACGGCGGCCCGGGTGCTGCTGCTGCGGCTCGTGCGGCTCGGCGAGGACACCCAGGCGACCCGCAGGCGGGGGACCCGGCGGCAGCTGGCCCAGGAGTCGGCGGACCCGGACAAGACGGAGGAGTCCCTCGAGGCGCTGGTCCGCGCGCGGCTGGTGACGCTGGACGCGGAGACCGTGGAGATCACCCACGAGGCGCTGCTGCACGCCTGGCCACGGCTGCGCGAGTGGATCGACGAGGACCGCGGGGACCATCTGCTGCGCCAGCGGCTGGAGGAGGACGGCCGGGCCTGGGAGGAGTCGGGCCGCGACTCCTCCCTGCTGTACCGGGGGTCGAGGCTGGGACAGGCCCACAGCTGGGCGAAGTCGGCGGGTGACACGTTCCTCACCCGCGGCGCGGTGGAGTTCCTGGCCGCCTCGGTCCGGCTGCGCCGGCGCATGGTCTGGATCGGTCGCGGCGCGGTCGCGGCCCTGGTCGCGCTGGCGGTGGTGGCCGGCGGAGCGGCCGTGATCGCCTGGCAGCAGCGCGACGACGCCGTGTTCGAGCAGGTGCTCGCGGAGGCGGACCGGGTGCAGTACACGGACCCCTCGCTGTCGGCCCAGCTCGACCTGGTCGCCCACCGGCTGCGCTCGGACGACGCCGGTACCGACAGCCGGCTGATATCGATCGTCAACGCGCCGCTGGCCACCCCTCTCCTCGGCCACACGGGCGCCGTCTACCTGACAACGTTCAGCCCGGACGGCCGCCTCCTCGCCACCGCCAGCGGCGACCGGACGGTGCGCCTGTGGGACGTGGCCGACCGCACCCGCCCCAAGGCGCTGGGCGGGCCCCTGAGCGGCCACACCAGCTGGGTCAGCAGCGCGGTCTTCAGCCCCGACGGCCACACCCTCGCCAGCGCCTCGGACGACGGCACGGTCCGGCTGTACGACATCCACGACCCGCACCGCCCCAGGCCGCTCGGCACGCCCCTGACCGGCCACGACGGCACGATCTATCTGATCGCCTTCAGCCCGGACGGCCGCACCCTGGCCACGGCGAACGAGGACCACACCGTCCGGCTGTGGGACATGACCGGCAAGCGGCCCCGCTCGCTCACCACGCTGACCGGCCACTCCGCCGCCGTGCGCTCCCTCGCCTTCAGCCCCGACGGCCGCACCGTCGCCGCCGGGGGCGACGACGACACGGTCATGCTCTGGAACGTGAGCGACCGGCACCGTCCGAAGCGGACCGGCCCGGCCCTGACCGGGCACACGGGCACCGTGCACTCGGTGGCGTTCAGCCCCGACGGCCACACCCTCGCCAGCGGCAGCGTCGACGACACCGTACGACTGTGGGACGTGGCCGATCCCGCCCGGGCCAAGCCCCTCGGCTCCCCGCTGACCGGCCACACCGGTCCCGTCTGGTCGGTGGCCTTCAACCACGACGGCACGATGCTCGCCGCGGGCAGCGCCGACAGCACGGCCAGTCTGTGGAACGTCAGCGACCCGGCCTACCCCTCCCAGGTGGGCGAGCCGCTGGCGGGTGGCAGCGGCGAGATGTACGCCCTGGGCTTCAGTCCCGACGGCAAGACCCTGGCCACCGGCAGCGGCGACAGCAAGGTCCGCCTGTGGTCGATACCGACCTCGGACCTGATCGGCCACCGCGGCACCTTCCGGCCGGACGGCAAGGTCCTGGCCACCGCCGGGAGCGACGGACGTATCCGCATGTGGGACGTGCGCCGCGCATCCCGGCCCGCGCTGCTGGGCAAGCCGTTCATGGCCGCGGACGGCAGCGACCGCTCCCCGGCCTTCTCCCCCGACGGCCGCACCCTCGCCGTACTGACGGGCAACCGCTCGGTGGCCCTGTGGAACGTCGGCGACCCGGCCCACTCGGCTCCCGCGGGACCCGACATCCGCCTGAAGACCCGCTTCATGGGCCCGAAGGCCATCGTCTTCAGCCCGGACGGCCGCATTCTGGCGACGCCCTACGACGACCGCACCATCCAGCTGTGGGACATGGCCGATCCGTTTCACGTGAAACCACTCGGCAAGCCGCTCTCCGGCCCCAAGGGGTTCATCGACTCCCTCGCCTTCACCCCGGACGGCCGTACGCTCGCCGGTGGCAGCGAGGACGGCGCCGTACGGCTGTGGGATGTGACGGAGCCGGCCCGCGCCAGACTGCTGGGCAAGCCGCTCAGGGGTCACCTCGGCCCGGTCAACGCGCTCGCCTACAGCCCCGACGGCCATACGCTGGCCAGCGGCAGCGACGACGACACGGTCCGCCTGTGGGACGTCACCGACCCCCGCGGCGCGCGTGCCGCCGGTTCCCCGCTCACCGGCCACTCCGAGGCGGTCGTCTCGCTGACCTACAGCCGGGACGGCCGCACCCTGGCCAGCGGAGGCAACGACAGCACGGTCCGCCTGTGGAACGTCGGCGACCCGTCCGACGCCGACCCCATCGGCCAGTCGATGAGCCCCAACGCCAAGACGGGCAACTTCCTCGCCTTCAGCCCCTCCACGCACATGCTCGGCGTCTCCAGCGGCTCCGACACGATCCGCCTGTGGAACCTCGACGTGGACGTGGCCATCCGCCGCATCTGCTCGACCACGCGAGGCGTGCTGACACCCCGGAAGTGGCACGAGTACCTGCCGCGGCTCTCCTACGACCCTCCGTGCGGAACCTCGTGATCCGGATCACAACTCTCGGTTCCGGCCGAACAGTTGGCTCCCGCCGGACAACGGGCCTTGTTACCCTTGGCCATAGCCCGACCGCTGGTGCATCCCCCGTCGCCAGCGGTCGGGTCTTTTCATGGGCGCTCAGGCGCTCTCGGGGCGCAGTTGGCCGAGGATGCAGAACTCGTTGCCCTCGGGGTCGGCCATGACGATCCACGACTGGTCGCCCTGGCCGATGTCGACGCGCTTCGCGCCGAGGGCCTCGAGGCGCGCCACCTCGGCCGCCTGGTCGTCGGGCCTGAAGTCGAGGTGCAGCCGGCTCTTGGACTGCTTGGCCTCCTCGAGCCGGACGAAGTCCAGACCCGGCATACGGTCCGGCGCCGGGCGGATCTCGAACTCGTCATCGGAGGAGTGGACGACGACCCAGCCGAGAGCGTCGGCCCACCACTGCCCCAGCGCCGCGGGGTCCGCCGAGTGAACGATTACCTGTTCCCATTGCAAGGTCATTCGCAGAGTCTAGGCACACATGATCACAACGCTGAAGGCCCCCGATCCATCGGATCGGGGGCCTTCACGCTGGTGGGGCTAACAGGATTTGAACCTGTGGCCTCATCCTTATCAGGGATGCGCTCTAACCAACTGAGCTATAGCCCCGCCGCGCTCTGCGGTGTGTGTCCCGCGCGCTGACTCCTGAAGATTAGCGCACGACGTGGGCAGTCCCAAAATCGATAGCCGTCAGGGCTCACTCGTCCTCGGCGAGCGTCAGCTCGATGCCCCCGACGAAGCCCGCGGAGAGGTTGTAGATGAACGCGCCGAGCGTCGCCAGCGCCGTCGCGAGGACGACGTCGATGACCGCGATGATCGAGGCGAACATCAGCACGTGCGGCAGCGACAGGAACGACTGCAGATCGAAGCCGTTCGACTCGTTGGAGCCGGTCGCCTCCGAGATGGTGCCGCCCACCGACGAGAAGACACCCATCGCGTCCATGACCATCCACAGCACCACCGAGGCCACGATCGTGCAGATGCCCAGCGCGATGGAGAGCAGGAAGCTCATCTTCATCACCGACCACGGGTCGGCCTTGGCCACCCGCAGACGGGCCTTGCGGATGCGGGGAGTGGTGCGCGCGCCGGTACGGGGACGGCGTACGGCACCGGTCGAGGTCCGCTCCGGCCCCGCGGCCGCCGGGTTGGGGTAGGCCTGCGGCGGGTGGTACGGCCCGGCCGGCTGCTGCGGTCCCCGCTCACCCGGGAGCGGGGAGGCCGCCTGCTGCGGCGGGGCGGCCTGCGCCGAGGGCTGCGCCGTGGGCCGGTCGCCCTGCACGGGCGGGGCCGCGCCGGCCGACTGCTGCGTCTGCGGACCTCGGGTGTCCGTCACGGTTCCCCCTTGGGATCCCTGCGAGTCGGCCGAGGGCGGACTGGTCGGGTCCGCCTCGACCTTGCGAAGTTGGGTCGTGTGCGGATCCGCCGCACGCGCGGCGGAGCCACGGCCGCCGCCGTCCGCATCCGTACCCGTCGAGGTACCGGGCGATCCGGCGCCCGTGGCTCCGCTCACGATGACTCACTCCTCGTGCTACTCGGCCGAGGGCGACTCACCCTCGTCCGTGCCTGTGGTCGCGGCCCCTTCGACGGTCTCGTCCACGGTGTCGTCACCGTCGACCTCCTCCGCCTCGCGCCCCGCCTCGGCGTTACGTGCGATGCCGACCACGGCATCGCGCTTGCCCAGGTTGATCAGTTGGACGCCCATGGTGTCACGGCCCGTCTCCCTGACCTCGTTGACTCGCGTACGAATCACACCACCCGACAACGTGATGGCGAGGATCTCGTCGGTCTCCTCGACCACCAGCGCGCCGACCAGCGAACCGCGGTCCTCCACGATCTTGGCGGCCTTGATACCGAGGCCTCCGCGACCCTGGACGCGGTATTCGTCGACTGCGGTCCGCTTCGCGTACCCGCCGTCTGTGGCAGTGAACACGAACGTACCGGGTCGAACAACATTCATCGACAGAAGTTCATCGCCCTCGCGGAAACTCATGCCCTTGACACCGGAGGTGGCCCGGCCCATGGGACGCAGAGCATCGTCCGTGGCGGTGAACCTGATCGACTGTGCCTTCTTGCTGATCAGAAGCAGATCGTCCTCGGCCGATACGAGCTCCGCTCCGATCAGTTCGTCGTCGGAACCGTCCGCAGTCTCACGAAGGTTGATCGCGATGACGCCTCCGGAACGTGGCGAATCGTAATCCTTCAGAGGCGTCTTCTTCACCAGACCCCCCTTGGTCGCCAGGACCAGGTAGGGCGCCGCCTCGTAGTCGCGGATCGCGAGGATCTCGGCGATCGCCTCGTCCGGCTGGAAGGCCAGCAGGTTCGCGACGTGCTGGCCGCGCGCGTCACGGCCGGCGTCGGGAAGCTCGTACGCCTTCGCCCGGTACACCCGGCCCTTGTTGGTGAAGAACAGCAGCCAGTGGTGGGTGGTGGAGACGAAGAAGTGGTCGACGATGTCGTCTTCCTTCAGCTTCGCGCCGCGCACGCCCTTGCCGCCGCGCTTCTGCGCCCGGTAGTCGTCCGTCTTGGTGCGCTTGACATAACCGCCGCGGGTGACGGTGACGACGATGTCCTCCTCGGCGATGAGGTCCTCGATGGACATGTCGCCGTCGAAGGGCACCAGCTTCGTCTTGCGGTCGTCGCCGTACTTCTCGACGATCGCGGCGAGTTCCTCGCTGACGATGCCGCGCTGGCGGACCGGGGAGGCGAGGATCTCGTTGTACTCGTTGATCTTCGCCTGGAGTTCGTCGTGCTCCTGGACGATCTTCTGCCGCTCCAGGGCCGCCAGTCGGCGCAGCTGCATCTCGAGGATGGCGTTCGCCTGGATCTCGTCGATCTCCAGGAGCTCCATCAGGCCCCCGCGCGCGATCTCGACGGTGTCACTGCGCCGGATCAGCGCGATGACCTCGTCGATGGCGTCCAGGGCCTTCAGCAGGCCGCGCAGGATGTGCGCGCGCTCCTCGGCCTTGCGCAGCCGGAAGCGCGTACGGCGGACGATGACCTCGATCTGGTGCGTCACCCAGTGGCGGATGAACGCGTCCAGGGAGAGCGTGCGCGGGACGCCGTCGACCAGCGCCAGCATGTTGGCGCCGAAGTTCGACTGCAGGTCCGTGTGCTTGTAGAGGTTGTTCAGGACGACCTTGGCGACCGCGTCCCGCTTGAGCACGATGACCAGGCGCTGGCCGGTGCGCGAGGACGTCTCGTCGCGGACGTCCGCGATGCCGCCGATCTTGCCGTCCTTGACCAGGTCGGCGATCTTCTGCGCGAGGTTGTCGGGGTTGGTCTGGTACGGCAGCTCCGTGACCACCAGGCACTGGCGGTTCTGGATCTCCTCGACCTCGACGACCGCGCGCATGGTGATCGAGCCGCGGCCCGTGCGGTAGGCCTCCTCGATCCCCTTGCGGCCGACGACGAGCGCGCCGGTCGGGAAGTCGGGGCCCTTGATGCGCTCCATGAGCGCGTCCAGCAGCTCCTCGTGCGAGGCTTCCGGGTTCTCCAGGTACCACTGGGCGCCGGCCGCGACCTCGCGCAGGTTGTGCGGCGGGATGTTGGTCGCCATGCCGACCGCGATACCGGCCGAGCCGTTGATCAGCAGGTTCGGGAAGCGGGCCGGCAGGACGGTCGGCTCCTGGGAGCGGCCGTCGTAGTTGTCCGTGAAGTCGACGGTCTCCTCGTCGATGTCACGGACCATCTCCATCGACAGCGGCGCCATCTTGCACTCGGTGTAGCGCATGGCCGCCGCCGGGTCGTTGCCCGGAGAGCCGAAGTTGCCGTTGGAGTCCACCAGCGGCATCCGCATCGACCACGGCTGCGCGAGACGGACCAGCGCGTCGTAGATCGAACTGTCGCCGTGCGGGTGGTAGTTGCCCATGACGTCGCCGACCACGCGCGCGCACTTGTAGAAGCCGCGCTCGGGGCGGTAGCCGCCGTCGTACATCGCGTACAGGACGCGGCGGTGGACGGGCTTGAGACCGTCCCGGACGTCGGGCAGCGCACGGGACACGATGACGGACATCGCGTAGTCCAGGTACGAGCGCTGCATCTCCGTCTCGAGCCCGACGGGCTCGACACGCATCGCGAGGTCGCCGCCCTCTTCAGGGGTGACGGGAGTGTTCTCGTCGGCCATTGCTGGTGAAGATCCTTCCTGGTGCGGTCAGCTGAGACCGACTCAGATGTCGAGGAAGCGGACGTCCTTGGCGTTGCGCTGGATGAACTGGCGCCGGGCCTCGACGTCCTCGCCCATGAGGACCGAGAACAGGTCGTCGGCCTGGGCGGCGTCGTCGAGGGTGACCTGGCCGAGGACGCGGTGCTCCTGGTCCATGGTCGTGATGCGCAGCTCCTCGGCGTTCATCTCGCCGAGGCCCTTGAAGCGCTGGATGGAGTCCTCGCGGACGCGCTTGCCGCGCTGGCGGCCCATCTCGATCAGCGCGTCGCGCTCGCGGTCCGAGTAGGCGTACTCCACGTCGTCCCGGCCCCACTTGATCTTGTACAGCGGGGGGCGCGACAGGTACACGTGCCCGGCCTCGACCAGCGGCCGCATGAAGCGGAACAGGAAGGTCAGCAGCAGCGTGCTGATGTGCTGGCCGTCGACGTCGGCGTCCGCCATCAGGATGATCTTGTGGTACCGGAGCTTCGCGATGTCGAAGTCCTCGTGCACACCCGTGCCGAAGGCCGAGATCAGCGCCTGGATCTCCTGGTTCTGCAGGATCTTGTCGATCCGCGCCTTCTCCACGTTGAGGATCTTGCCGCGGATCGGGAGGATCGCCTGGTACTGCGGGTTACGACCGGACTTGGCCGAGCCGCCGGCGGAGTCACCCTCGACGATGAAGATTTCGCACTTCGTGGGGTCGTTGGACTGGCAGTCCGACAGCTTGCCCGGCAGGGACGCCGACTCCAGCAGGCCCTTGCGGCGGGTGAGGTCGCGGGCCTTGCGGGCCGCCACGCGCGCGGTGGCCGCCTGGATGCCCTTGCGGACGATGTCCGCGGCCTCGACCGGGTTGCGGTCCAGCCAGTCGTTGAGGTGCTCGTAGACCGCCTTCTGCACGAAGGTCTTCGCCTCCGTGTTGCCCAGCTTGGTCTTCGTCTGGCCCTCGAACTGAGGCTCGCTCAGCTTCACCGAGATGATCGCGGTCAGACCCTCGCGGATGTCGTCGCCCGTGAGGTTGTCGTCCTTCTCCCGCAGCAGCTTCTTGTCACGCGCGTACTTGTTGATCAGGTTCGTCAACGCGGCGCGGAAGCCCTCTTCGTGGGTACCGCCCTCGTGCGTGTGGATGATGTTGGCGAAGGAGTACACGCCCTCGCTGTAGCCGCTGTTCCACTGCATCGCGACCTCGAGGGACAGGCTCTTGTCCTTGTCCTCCGCCTCCAGGTCGATGACGGTGGGGTGCACCACCTCTCCCTTGCGGGAGTTGAGGTACTTCACGAAGTCGACGATGCCGCCCTCGTAGTGGTACGTGACGGTCTTGACCTCGTCCTTGACGTCCGCTCCGGCCTCGTCCGCCCCGGTGGTCGCCTTCGCCGACTCGCGCTCGTCCGTGAGTTTGATCGTCAAACCCTTGTTGAGGAACGCCATCTCCTGGAAGCGCCGCGAGAGCGTCTCGAAGGAGTACTCGGTGGTCTCGAAGATGTCGCCGTCGGCCCAGAAGGTGACCGACGTGCCGGTCTCCTCGATCGCCTCGTGCTTGGCGAGCGGGGCCGTCGGGACGCCCATCTTGTAGTCCTGCGTCCAGCGGTGGCCGTCGGTCCTGACCTCGACGGAGACCTTCGAGGACAGGGCGTTGACGACGGAGACGCCCACACCGTGCAGACCGCCGGAGACCGCGTAGCCGCCGCCGCCGAACTTGCCGCCCGCGTGCAGCACCGTCAGCACGACCTCGACGGCCGGCTTGCCCTCGGAGGGCACGATGCCGACCGGGATGCCGCGGCCGTTGTCTACGACGCGCACACCGCCGTCGGCCAGGATCGTCACGTCGATGGTGTCCGCGTGACCCGCCAGTGCCTCGTCGACCGAGTTGTCGACGACCTCGTACACGAGGTGGTGCAGTCCTCGCTCACCGGTCGAGCCGATGTACATGCCGGGGCGCTTGCGGACCGCGTCCAGGCCTTCGAGGACGGTGATGGCGCTGGCGTCGTACGAGGCGGTGACCTCGCCGTTCGACGAAGTCACCGCGTCGTTCTCGCCGGCGTCGGTGGACGGGATGTTCTCGTTGGGGTTGCCGGAATCGGCCACGAAGCGCCCTTTCTGGCACAGCACGAGCCGGGCTCGTCGGCAGGTTGCCGGAGCGGCTGCGGCATGTTGCGTTGGTAAGCCTTGATCAGCGTTGCTCAGCTTTTCCCGGGCGTCCCCACGACTGGGGCGGGATTGGCTTCCAGTCTACCGGTAGCGCCGACAGTGATGGGGGTTTGCCGGTACCTGAGTCCGCATGTGCCGCCCTCAACCGGTCTCCGCCGGGTCCCCATATACGGAGCGGGGCTCCAAGAGGCTCACAGAGGCATTCAGCGCTTCTGGCTGTCAACCCTTGGCTACTTGGGAGTCAGGTCCCGATTTGCGACCGCGCGCGCTCGTACGACGGCACGGCCGACCGCCGTGCGACGGGACCGCCCACAGCCTGTGGATGTGAGGTCTGTCACCCGTACGTATCGCCGGGTCCGGTGCTGCCGGGAGCGCGCAGCGGGCCGTAGCGACGGGCCGGACCGCCGGGGCCCTGAACCTTGATCACCCGCACCCGGCCGTGCCCGAGATCCTCGTTGAGACGCGCCACCAAGGTCGGCGCGAGCAACCGCAGATTCGTCGCCCAGGCCGTGGAGTCGCACCGCACGATGAGTACCCGCTCGTCCTCGTCGTACTTCTCCGGCACACAGTGCTTGGCCACGTCCTCACCGACGATCTGCGGCCAACGCCCCATCACACCGCCCACCGCGGCCGGCGCCTCCCAGCCGCGCTCGGTGATCAGACGGTTGATCGCGGCACCGAACGCCATCGGGTCGCGCCCGTCGGCCCGGGCACCGGAACGCAGCCCGCCGCGCCGCGCCTGCTTCTTCTGCTGCGCGGCGTCCCCACGCGCGCGTGCGGCTTCCTTCGCCGCGCGCAACGCCACGCGCGCGAGGTCGACGCCACTGGGTTCGGCGGGCTTGTCGGGCGTGGGCTCCTGGTTCGTCATACGCGCTCCACCGTCCCCTCCGCCACCGCGTACCGCGTTCCGCTCAGTACGTGCGGTACGTCGTCGTCCACCGCGGCCGTCACCAGCACCTGCTCGCCGGGCGCGACCAACTCCGCCAGCCTCTCCCGGCGGCGCGTGTCCAGCTCGGCGAAGACGTCGTCGAGGACCAGCACCGGTTCGTTGCCCTCCGCGCGCAGCAGGTCGTACGAGGCCAGCCGCAACGCCAGCGCGTACGACCAGGACTCGCCGTGCGACGCGTACCCCTTGGCGGGCAACTGACCCAGCTTCAGCAGCAGATCGTCCCGGTGCGGCCCCACGAGGGTGACGCCACGTTCGATCTCGCCCTTGCGCGCCTCCGCGAGCGCCGCCATCAACTGCTCGTACAGATCCTCCCTGGTGTGCGCCTCACCGGGGGCCGACGGCTTGTAGTCGAGGGCGACCGGCCCGCCGCCGGGGGCCAGTTGCTCGTACGCCTTGTCGGCCAGCGGCTGGATCGCGGCGATCAGGTCCAGGCGCTGGGCGAGCAACTCCGCGCCCGCGCGCGCCAGATGCTGGTCCCACACGTCGAGCGTGGACAGGTCCATGGAGCGGCCGCCGTGGCGCCGGGCCAGCGCGGCGCTCTTCAGCAGGGTGTTGCGCTGCTTGAGGACCCGTTCGTAGTCGGAGCGCACGCCGGCCATGCGCGGCGAGCGGGCGGTGATCAGTTCGTCGAGGAAACGCCGCCGCTCACCGGGATCGCCCTTGACCAGGGCCAGGTCCTCAGGCGCGAACAGCACGGTCCGTACGATGCCCAGCACGTCACGGGGCTTGACCTGCGAGGACCTGTTGATGCGGGCCCGGTTGGACTTGCCGGGGTTGAGCTCCAGCTCGATCAGCTGCTGCCGCTCGCCCTGCCTGACCTGCGCCCGGATGACCGCCCGGTCGGCGCCCATGCGCACCAGGGGGGCGTCGGAGGCGACGCGGTGGCTGCCGAGCGTGGCGAGATAGCCGACGGCCTCGACCAGGTTGGTCTTGCCCTGCCCGTTCGGGCCGACGAAGGCGGTGACACCCGGGTCGAGCGGGACCTCGACCCGGGCGTACGAGCGGAAGTCGGCCAGCGACAGATGCGTGACGTGCATGGTCGGTCGCCGACCTCCCCCAGGTTGTGGGCCGTTCTCGACAGCCCTGTGGATTACTTCTTCTCGACCGCGTGGCCGCCGAACTGGTTGCGCAGCGCCGCGATCATCTTCATCTGCGGAGAGTCCTCCTGGCGCGACGCGAACCGCGCGAAGAGGGAGGCCGTGATCGCCGGGAGCGGCACGGCGTTGTCGATGGCGGCTTCCACAGTCCAGCGTCCCTCACCGGAGTCCTGTGCAAAACCCTTCAGCCTGTCCAGGTGCTCGTCCTCCTCGAGGGCGTTCACCGCGAGGTCGAGCAGCCAGGAGCGGATGACCGTGCCCTCCTGCCAGGAGCGGAAGACCTCGCGCACGTCCGTGACCGAGTCGACCTTCTCCAGCAGCTCCCAGCCCTCGGCGTAGGCCTGCATCATCGCGTACTCGATGCCGTTGTGGACCATCTTCGCGAAGTGGCCCGCGCCGACCTTGCCGGCGTGCACGGCGCCGAACTTCCCCTCGGGCTTGAGGGCGTCGAAGACCGGCTGCACCTTGGCGACGTTCTCCGCGTCGCCGCCGTACATCAGCGCGTAGCCGTTCTCCAGGCCCCAGACGCCGCCGGAGACGCCGCAGTCGACGAAGCCGATGCCCTTGGCCGCGAGCTCCTCGGCGTGCTTCTCGTCGTCCGTCCAGCGGGAGTTGCCGCCGTCCACGACGACGTCGCCCGGCTGCAGCAGCTCGCCCAGTTCGTCGATCGTCGACTGGGTGGCGGCACCGGCCGGGACCATCACCCAGACCACGCGCGGCGCCGCGAGGCTCTCCACAAGCTCTTTGAGGCTGTGGACGTCCGCGAGGTCCGGGTTGCGGTCGAATCCGACGACGGTGTGGCCCGCGCGGCGGATCCGCTCGCGCATGTTGCCGCCCATCTTGCCGAGGCCGACGAGACCGAGCTCCATCAGAGTTGTTCCTTAGGTCGCTGTGTGGCGTGTGAGGCACGTTCGTACCTGTGTCCGAGCCTAAACCCGGACGCTCGCGCACACCTGTGGGCATACGCGCTCATACGTACGCCCCCACCTGCGGCTTCTCCCCAGAGGGACGTCGGGTTGTCCACGTCCTGTGGACAACCCGACGGACGTTCGGCCGCGTCAGCCGCTCAGCCGCACCGGCATGATCAGGTACTTGTAGGCCTCGTCCGCCTCGGCGTCCAGAGCCGGCTTGCCGCTCAGCAGCGCGGGCTTCGTCGAGGTGGTGAAGGACAGCTGGGCCACCGGGGAGTCGATCGCGCTCAGGCCGTCCAGCAGGAACGTCGGGTTGAAGGCGATCGAGATGTCGTCGCCCTCCAGCTGCGCGTCGACCCTTTCCACAGCCTGTGCGTCGTCGCTGGAGCCGGCCTCCAGGATGAGCACGCCCTGCTCGAAGCTCAGCCGCACCGGGGTGTTGCGCTCGGCCACCAGGGCCACACGCTTGACGGCCTCCACGAAGGGGGCGGTCTCGATCACGGCGACGGAGTTGAACTCGGTCGGGAACAGCGTGCGGTACTTCGGGAGGTCGCCCTCCAGCAGGCGCGTGGTGGTGCGTCGGCCGGCGCCCTCGAAACCGATCAGGCCCTCGCCCGCGCCCGAGCCGGACAGCGCCAGGGTCACGCTGTCGCCGCTGGTCAGCGCCTTGGCGGTGTCCAGGAGGGTCTTCGCGGGCACCAGGGCGACCGCGGACGCCTCCGGGTTCTCCGGCTTCCACAAGAACTCGCGGACCGCGAAGCGGTAGCGGTCGGTGGAGGCCAGCGTGACCGTGTCGCCCTCGATCTCGATGCGCACACCGGTCAGGACGGGCAGCGTGTCGTCACGGCCGGCCGCGATGGCCACCTGGGAAGCGGCCGAGGCGAAAACCTCGCCGGGGACCGTGCCCGTCGCGTTGGGCATCTGCGGCAGGGCCGGGTACTCCTCCACAGGCAGGGTGTGGAGGGTGAACCGCGAGGAGCCGCAGACCACCGTCGCCCGTACACCGTCTGTGGAGATCTCCACCGGGCGGTTGGGCAGGGCGCGGCAGATGTCGGCGAGCAGCCGGCCGGAGACGAGGACCGTGCCCTCCTCCTCGACCTCCGCCTCCACCGACACACGCGCGGAGACCTCGTAGTCGAAGCTGGACAGGCTCAGGGCCCCGTCCTCGGCCTTCAGCAGGAGGCCGGCGAGGACAGGCGCCGGCGGACGGGCCGGAAGGCTGCGCGCCGCCCAGGCCACGGCCTCCGCGAGTACGTCGCGTTCCACCCGGATCTTCACTGTTGCCGCCTCCTGCTGTTGCCGGCGCTTCTCGGCCTGCGTGGCTTCGTCGTTTGTCTCGGTGCTCGTCCCGGTGTAGTGGGCCCCCTGTGCGGGGAAGGACACCGGGGAACAGTCTGACGCACGGCACTGACAGTAGGTGCCTCTCGGGGTCAAGTCGTGACGAGGGGCAGCCGGGAGCCGGACGGCGAGTTGTGCACAGGGCCCACTTCGAAACGGACTTCTCGCTCTCTCTAGTCGGGAGTAGTAGTAGGGCCTGTGGATACCGTGGATAACCCTGTTTTCCCAGCTCAGGTGCGAGATTTTGTCCACGGGCCCTGTGGGCGGAGGCGGTGGACAACTCAGGGGTTCTGTGGAGAACAGAAAGTTCTGCACACACCGTGCACAGGCTGAGGCGACTTCTCCCCAGCGTCGTCCCCAGCTTTACCCACCTTTCCCACAGCCCAACCCGGCACCTTCGTGTGACGGCTTTCACTCGGCCCGGTGATCGGGCGGGTCGCGTTGCCGAACAGTGGACAGCCATGTGGAGAAGCTGGGGATCGCTGGGGAAAACGGCCCGCGGTCTGTGGGTTGTCGGTGGACAACTTCATGCACAGCTTGTGGATCAATCGTCTGTCCACAGCCTGTGGAGATCCTTCGTCCACGAATCCACAACCGGCTGACCTGGCCCGACGTCCTTTGGACAGCGTGCCTGTGGACCATGATCTGGACAACTTCGCAGTCCCCAGGATGTGGACGCAAGAAAGTCACCGAATCTGTGGAGAGAGGCCGTAACCAGGCAGGTAATCGAACAGGCGGCTACGGCGGCATGAAGAAGGGCGCCCCGGGGATCTCGTCCCCGGGGCGCCCTCGGCGTCGTGAGCCGGCCCGTGTCAGCCGTTCTTGATGCGGTTCGTCAGCTCGGTCACCTGGTTGTAGATCGAGCGGCGCTCGGCCATCAGATTGCGGATCTTGCGGTCCGCGTGCATCACCGTCGTGTGGTCGCGGCCGCCGAACAGCGCGCCGATCTTCGGCAGCGACAGGTCCGTCAGCTCACGGCACAGGTACATGGCGATCTGACGGGCGGTGACCAGGGCGCGGCCCCGGGAGGTGCCGCACAGGTCCTCGACGGTGAGCCCGAAGTAGTCGGCGGTCGCGCTCATGATGGCCGTCGACGTGATCTCGGGTGCCGAGTCCTCACCCCCGGGGATGAGGTCCTTCAGGACGATCTCGGTCAGGCCCAGGTCCACCGGCTGCCGGTTGAGGGAGGCGAACGCCGTCACCCGGATCAGCGCGCCCTCCAGCTCACGGATGTTGCGCGAGATCCGGGAGGCGATGAACTCCAGCACCTCCGGCGGGGCGTTGAGCTGCTCCTGCACCGCCTTCTTACGGAGGATCGCGATCCGCGTCTCCAGCTCGGGCGGCTGGACGTCGGTGATCAGGCCCCACTCGAAACGGTTCCGCAGCCGGTCCTCCAGCGTCACCAGCTGCTTGGGCGGCCGGTCGCTGGAGAGCACGATCTGCTTGTTGGCGTTGTGGAGCGTGTTGAAGGTGTGGAAGAACTCCTCCTGCGTCGACTCCTTGTCCGCGAGGAACTGGATGTCGTCGACGAGCAGGATGTCCATCTCGCGGTAGCGCTTGCGGAAGCTGTCACCCTTGCCGTCGCGGATGGAGTTGATGAACTCGTTGGTGAACTCCTCCGAGCTCACGTACCGCACGCGCGTGCCCGGGTAGAGGCTGCGCGCGTAATGCCCGATCGCGTGCAGCAGGTGCGTCTTGCCGAGCCCCGACTCCCCGTAGATGAACAGGGGGTTGTACGCCTTCGCCGGAGCCTCGGCGACGGCCACCGCGGCCGCGTGCGCGAAGCGGTTGGAGGCGCCGATGACGAACGTGTCGAAGAGGTACTTCGGGTTCAGGCGCGCGGTGGGCTCGCCGGGGCCGGTCGCCGGCGCGGGCTTCGCGGCCAGCGGGCCGGGGGCGCCGCTGGAGGCGGGCAGCTGGGATCCGACGGGGCCGCCGCGGTGCACGTGTCCGGAGCCGGCCGGCGGCTCGGGCAGCTCGCGGCGGCCGTCGCGCTGGTCGTGGTCCTGACGCCCGTGGTCGTAGTCGGAGCGCGGCCGGTCGTAGTCGGAGCGGGGTTTGTCGTAGTCGGGACGGCCCTGGTCATAGTCGGGACGACCCTGGTCGTAGTCAGGGCGACCCTGGTCGTAGTCGGGGCGCGGGCCGTCGTAGGAGGGGCGCTCCATCGACTGCGGGCGGTAGTCCTGGGGCGAGGGGTTGTACGAGTCCTGCGGGGAGCCGTAGGAGTCCTGCGACGGGGAGGCGTACGGGTCCCGCTCGGGGAAGCCGAGGCGCTGCTGCTGCCAGCCGTAGTCGTCCTGCGAGGGGCGCGGCCAGGCGCCGGGCTCGGGGCGCTGGTACTCGCCGGGGTAGGCGGGGCGGGCCGTGGGCAGCTGGTCGCCGGGGGCGCCGGGGAGCTGGTCGGGCCGGCCGGGGCGGTGGTCGTCGGCGCGGTGGCGGCCGTAGCCGTCGTACTGGCCGTTGTCGTAGCCGCCGGAGGGGAGCTCGGGTTCCTCGTAGCGCTGCTGGCCGCGGGCCGGGGGCGCCGGAGGGGCGGGGGGTTCGCCCGCGGAGTCGTCGACGGTGATCGCGATCCGGATCGGACGGCCGCACTCGCGGCTCAGGGTCTCGCTGACGATCGGAGCGAGTCGCCCTTCGAGCACACCCTTCGCAAACTCGTTCGGTACGGCGAGCAGCGCGGTGTCGGCGACCAGCGCGAGGGGCTGGCAGCGACGGATCCAGTGCTCGTCCTTCGTCTCCACACCCTGCCCCCGGCCCTCACCCAGGAGCTGCTCGAGTACTCGTGGCCACACTGCGGCAAGATCGGCAGGTACGTCAGCCACAGGGCACGCTCTCTCACGAGTCCCACGAACGTGTGGTTGTGGGACGGGTCGGGATTCAAATGGGGTGGAGCCATGAACAAGGGTTCAAGGGAACGAATCGGAGTTCAGCCACGGTAGTCAGGGCGACGGGTGCGGTTCAAGTTGTTGTCCCCAGCCTGTGGATAGTGTCTCTCCGTGATCCCTGGTTTGACCGGATGGCGTAGCCCCGCGTACCGTAACCAGGTCGAGTTGTCGATGGCTGCTGCCGCCTGCCTCCGAAGGGCACAGATCGCGTCAGGTGATCGGGAAGCGGTGCACTCGGGCGTAACTGCGAGCTACTCGTGGGCGCACGGTGACAGCCAGCACGGCACCCGCAACCACCGATTTGATTTCTGGAGCCCCCGAGTGAGCAAGCGCACCTTCCAGCCGAACAACCGTCGTCGCGCCAAGACCCACGGCTTCCGTCTGCGGATGCGGACCCGTGCCGGCCGCGCGATTCTCGCGAACCGTCGTGCCAAGGGTCGCGCCAGCCTTTCCGCCTGATCCCGGTCAGGTCATGCCGTCGTGCTGCCCACCGAGAACCGGCTGAGGCGGCGCGAGGACTTCGCGACCGCGGTACGACGAGGGCGCCGGGCCGGACGCCCGTCCCTCGTCGTCCATCTTCGTAGCGGTGCCATGGACCCGCACGCGCCTGGGGAGAGCGCTCCCCCGACGCGTGCGGGTTTCGTCGTGAGCAAGGCCGTGGGTGGTGCGGTCGTACGCAACAAGGTCAAGCGCAGACTGCGTCATCTGATGCGCGAGCGGGTGGCTCTCCTGCCCCCCGGTAGCCTGGTAGTCGTACGAGCGTTGCCCGGCGCGGGCGATGCCGACCATGCACAACTGGCCCAAGACCTGGATGCCGCCATCGAGCGGCTGCTGGGAGGGGGCGCGCGATGAAGTACCCACTGCTGGCTCTGATCAAGCTGTACCAGTGGACGATCAGTCCGCTGCTCGGGCCGGTGTGCAAGTACTACCCGTCGTGTTCCCACTACGGCTACACGGCCATCGACCGGCACGGCGCGATCAAGGGCACGGCGCTCACCGCCTGGCGCATCCTGCGGTGCAATCCGTGGTCGCTGGGCGGTGTGGACCATGTACCGCCCCGCAAGCGCCCGCGATGGCACGAAATGCTGCGTGACGCGTGGCGTGAACGCAGGGGCGGGTCCTCCGCCGCCGCAACGGCCCCCGAAGAGAATCCTGTTTCGAGCACCGAAGAGAATCCTCCTTCGAGCCCGGCCGCAGAGACCTCGTCCCATGCCCAAGGAGCATGATTAGTGGACACGATTGCCAGCCTCTTCAGCTTCATCACGACACCCGTCTCATGGGTCATCGTCCAGTTCCACTCCGTGTACGGGAAGATCTTCGGCCCCGACACGGGCTGGGCCTGGGGCCTGTCCATCGTGTCCCTGGTGATCCTGATCCGGATCTGCCTGATCCCGCTCTTCGTGAAGCAGATCAAGGCCACTCGGGCGATGCAGACGCTCCAGCCCGAGATGAAGAAGATCCAGGAGCGCTACAAGAACGACAAGCAGCGTCAGTCCGAAGAGATGATGAAGCTGTACAAGGAGACGGGCACCAACCCGCTCTCCTCGTGCCTTCCCATCCTGGCGCAGTCGCCGTTCTTCTTCGCCCTGTACCACGTGCTCAACGGCATCGCGACGGGCTCCACGATCGGCGTCATCAACGAGTCGCTGCTCGCCAGCGCCCGTAAGGCGCACATCTTCGGCGCCCCGCTGGCGGCGAAGTTCACCGACAGCTCGGCGAAGGTGGAGTCCCTCGGCGCCACCCTCACCGACGTCCGGGTCGTCACCGCGATCATGATCGTCATGATGTCGGCGTCGCAGTTCTACACGCAGCGCCAGCTGATGACGAAGAACGTCGACACCACGGTCAAGACGCCGTTCATGCAGCAGCAGAAGATGCTGATGTACGTCTTCCCGGTCATGTTCGCCGTCTTCGGCATCAACTTCCCGGTCGGTGTCCTCGTCTACTGGCTGACCACCAACGTGTGGACCATGGGCCAGCAGATGTACGTCATCCACAACAACCCGACCCCGGGTTCCAAGGCTCAGGCCGCCTACCTGGACCGTCTGACCAAGCACGTCACCCAGCACGGCAAGGTCCGCCGGCGCAGCGAGAAGACCATCGTGAAGGCGATCGTCGCCAAGGGCCGCGACCGCAACGAGTTCGAGCGCAAGTTCATCAACGGTCTCAACAAGGCGGGCCTCGCCGCCCAGGCCGACGGCACCGTGGTGAAGAGCGACGCCGTCGTGGCCACGCAGACCGAGGACGGTACGCCGGCCACCGGCACCGCCGCCCCCAAGCGCCAGCAGCCCAAGCGCCAGACCAAGGCCCAGCGTCAGTCCGGCCCGACCAAGCCGGGCGAGTCCGGACCGACCACGTCGCTGAGCAAGTCCGACGAGCCCGAGGACGCCAAGCCCGAGGATGCCAAGCCTGCCTCCGCTGCCAAGAAGGCCGCCTCGCAGCCCGGCAGCGGCACCCGCAGCAAGGCCCAGTCCGGGCAGCGCAAGGGCCAGCAGCGCCCCAAGTCCCCGTCCAAGAAGTAAGAAGGAGCCCATCCCGTGACGGAAGGCACCACCTCCGCCGCTGCCGAGGGTGCAGACACCCTGACCCGCCTGGAGCAGGAGGGCGAGATCGCGGCGGACTACCTCGAGGGTCTGCTGGACATCGCCGATCTCGACGGCGACATCGACATGGACGTCGAGGCCGATCGCGCCGCTGTCTCGATCGTCAGCGACACGGGGAGCCGAGACCTGCAGAAGCTGGTCGGCCGTGATGGTGAGGTGCTGGAGGCGCTCCAGGAGCTCACGCGCCTGGCCGTGCACCGGGAGACCGGTGACCGCAGCCGTCTGATGCTGGACATCGCCGGCTACCGCGCCCAGAAGCGCGCCGAGCTCTCCGAGCTGGGCGCCAAGGCCGCGTCCGAGGTCAAGAACACCGGTGAGCCGGTGAAGATGAAGCCGATGACGCCGTTCGAGCGCAAGGTCGTGCACGACGCGGTCAAGGCCGCGGGCCTGCGCAGCGAGTCCGAGGGCGAAGAGCCGCAGCGCTTCGTCGTCGTGCTTCCCGCCTGATCGGATCCATACGTTCCTCCGGCCCCGTCTGTAGCGCAGACGGGGCCGGACTTTGTCAGCCTGGTAGTTCTGGTGGCCGGCGCGGTGATGCGCCGATGCGGTACGGAAGGACGGTCCCCGTGACGGAGGCAGCGGAGCTCCCCCCTGCGCCCGAGCAGGCGCGTGAGGTGTTCGGTGAGCGCTTCGCGGACGCGGTTCGCTACGCGGAGCTGCTCGCCGAGGCGGGTGTGCAGCGCGGTCTCATCGGGCCACGCGAAGTGCCCCGCCTGTGGGAGCGGCACCTGCTGAACTGCGCCGTGCTCTCGGAGGTCGTGCCCGAGGGCGTGACCGTGTGCGACGTGGGCTCGGGCGCAGGTCTGCCCGGTATCCCGTTGGCGCTCGTCCGTGAGGACCTGAAGATCACGCTGCTGGAGCCCCTGCTGCGGCGCACGAACTTCCTCACCGAGGTCGTGGAGCTGCTGGGCCTGGACCATGTGACGGTCATGCGGGGCCGGGCCGAGGAGGTCATGGGCAAGCTGCCGGCGGTGCACGTCGTGACCGCACGGGCCGTGGCGCCGCTGGACCGGCTGGCCGCGTGGGGCATTCCGCTGCTGCGTCCTTACGGGGAGATGCTGGCCCTCAAGGGGGACACGGCCGAGGAGGAGCTGAAGGCAGCCGCCACGGCCCTGAGCAAGCTCGGTGCCGTGGAGACGTCGATCCTGCACGTCGGTGAGGGCGTGGTCGATCCCCTGTCCACCGTGGTGCGGGTGGAGGTCGGCGAGAGCCCGGGCGGTGTGCGCTTCGCGGCCAAGCGAGCCAAGGCGGCCCGCACGGGCAGGACTCGCCGGCGTCGGTGACCCGTCCTGACGACGAGACTTACTCCACACAAGCTGCCAAACCTATGCATCCCGGAGTGTCGCGACAGTTCGATCGCCGCTGCGCTGCATCGTGTTTCACGTGAAACGTCGCTCACTGCTGCACGGCATCATCAGCCGGGGCCGCGCTGCGGCCGAACCCCGCGACCGCAGGCCTCTCGGTTCACTCGATGAGGGAACCGAGTTGTCCACAGAGGTGGATTTCTCCACAGAACCCCAGGCCTCACTGGTTCACGACCCCGAAGGCATGGGAGGCTCTGTTCATTGCGAGCCTGAAGTCGAGGAGAGTGAATCCTTGCGGTCCGACGCCAACATCGCGGGACCGATGACCGATCCGGTCCCCGGTCCCCGTACCGAGTCGATGGGGGAGGATGTTTCACGTGAAACACCGCCCCCGATGGACGACACTCCGATCGGTCGTGCTGCCCAACTGGCCGTGGAAGCCCTGAGCCGCGCAGGCGAGGGCCTGCCGCGGCCCGAGCAGACCCGCGTCATCGTGGTCGCCAACCAGAAGGGTGGCGTGGGTAAGACGACGACGACGGTCAACCTCGCGGCTTCGCTGGCCGTCCACGGAGGCCGGGTCCTCGTGATCGACCTCGACCCGCAGGGCAACGCGTCCACGGCCCTGGGGATCGACCACCACGCCGAAGTGCCGTCCATCTACGACGTTCTGATCGACAGCAAGCCCTTGTCCGACGTCGTTCAGCCCGTCCCGGATGTCGAGGGACTCTTCTGCGCGCCCGCCACGATCGATCTCGCCGGTGCGGAGATCGAACTGGTGTCGCTGGTGGCACGTGAGAGCAGACTCCAGCGTGCGATCCAGGCCTACGAGCACCCACTGGACTACATCCTCATCGACTGCCCGCCCTCGCTCGGTCTGCTGACGGTCAACGCCTTGGTCGCCGGTGCGGAGGTCCTCATCCCGATCCAGTGCGAGTACTACGCGCTGGAGGGTCTGGGCCAGCTGCTGCGCAACGTCGACCTGGTGCGGGGGCACCTCAACCCCGCCCTGCACGTATCGACGATCCTGCTCACCATGTACGACGGCCGGACGCGACTCGCGTCGCAGGTCGCGGAAGAGGTGCGCACCCACTTCGGCGACGAGGTGCTGCGGACGAGCATTCCCCGCTCGGTCCGTATCTCCGAGGCGCCGAGCTATGGACAGACGGTGCTGACCTACGATCCGGGGTCCAGCGGTGCGTTGTCCTATCTTGAGGCGGCACGAGAAATCGCGCTGAAGGGTGTCGGCGTCAGTTACGACCCGACGCAGGCCCATATCGGCGCCCAGAGCAACCCGAGCATGGTGGAGGGTATTCAGTGAGCGAGCGACGGAGGGGTTTGGGCCGTGGACTCGGCGCACTGATCCCCGCTGCCCCGACGGAGAAGACGCCGGCATCGGCCGCGGTGGGAGGCGCGAGTGCCGCGTCCCCGTCGTCGGTCCCGGTGCTGACGACCGACCGCGGAGTGGCCGCGGCGAAGGTGACAACGCTGCCGCCGGTTTCACATGAAACCGAGGTGCCGTCGCAGAACAACGGCGAGGAGATTCCTGCGGCCCCCATGGGCGCTCACTTCGCGGAGCTCCCCCTCGACTCCATCACCCCGAACCCGCGCCAGCCCCGTGAGGTCTTCGACGAGGACGCGCTGCAGGAACTGGTGACCTCCATTCAGGAGGTCGGCCTTCTCCAGCCGGTCGTCGTACGTCAGGTCGGCCCCTCGCGCTACGAGCTCATCATGGGTGAGCGGCGCTGGCGGGCCAGCCGTGAGGCGGGCCTGGACGCGATCCCGGCGATCGTGCGGGCCACGGACGACGACAAGCTCCTCCTGGACGCCCTCCTGGAGAACCTGCATCGTGCGCAGTTGAACCCGCTGGAAGAGGCCGCCGCCTACGACCAGCTCCTGAAGGACTTCAACTGCACCCACGACCAGCTGGCCGACCGCATCGGCCGGTCTCGCCCGCAGGTGTCCAACACGCTGCGCCTGCTGAAGCTTTCGCCGGCCGTGCAGCGCCGGGTGGCGGCCGGGGTGCTGTCGGCCGGTCATGCACGGGCCCTGCTCTCCGTCGATGACTCGGAGGAACAGGACCGGCTGGCCCACCGCATCGTCGCGGAGGGGCTCTCGGTCCGGGCCGTCGAGGAGATCGTGACCCTGATGGGTTCGCGGCCGCAGAGCGCTCAGCGCGCCAAGGGGCCACGAGCCGGCACCCGGGTCTCCCCGGCGCTGACGGACCTCGCCACCCGGCTCTCGGACCGTTTCGAGACCCGGGTGAAGGTCGACCTGGGGCAGAAGAAGGGCAAGATCACCGTCGAGTTCGCGTCCATGGAGGACCTGGAGCGAATCCTCGGCACCCTCGCTCCCGGAGAGGGACCGGTGCTTCAGCACGGTCTCCACGACGGCGACTCCCAGGAGTCCGAGGCGTAAGAGTGTGGCCGCCGCCCCCTCTGTGGGCCGGTGACCGGCCAGGCGGGCCGTGTCCGGTGTGTACCGGAACACGGCCCGCTCTTTGCTTTCAGTCGGTATCGATGGAATCGCATCGTGGATACGATGCGATCGGGTGTGGCACATCCGCCAGGCAACCTCTGAGGGGAGGCAGGGGCCCATGGGAACGGTGAGCCGGACCGGATTGATGAGCGCGGCCCTGGGGCTGGGGGCGGTCGGCGGCTTCGTCGGCAGCCTGCTGAGGGAACGGAGCTCTCTGACAGCCGCTCGCGGCGCCGCGAGCGAAGGAAGCGAGGAACAGCCTTCATGGGGCGTCGGCTCGTACCGCTCACGCTGGACAACCTTCAGGACCTTCCCAACCGCTGCCGGTCGTGCGTCTTCTGGGAGCTCGACCCAGTCAGCGGAGAGGCCGCGGTAAGGGCCGGCACGGCCGCCCTGGAGAAGGAAGCGTGGATCTCCGCCGTCCTGCTGGACTGGGGATCCTGCGGCCGGGTCGTCTACGTCGATGACGCGCCCGTGGGCTTTGTGCTCTACGCCCCGCCCGCCTACGTGCCCCGCTCCACGGCCTTTCCCACCAGCCCCGTGTCACCGGACGCGGTACAGCTGATCACCTCGTCCATCATGCCGGGCTATCAGGGCCAGGGGCTGGGTCGGGTGATGGTGCAGACCGTCGCCAAGGATCTCCTGCGCCGGGGCTTCAAGGCGATCGAAGCCTTCGGGGACGCGCGGTGGAAAGAGCCCGCGTGCGTCCTGCCGGCCGACCACCTCCTGGCCGTGGGCTTCAAGACCGTGCGACCGCACCCCGTCCACCCGCGCCTGCGGCTGGAGCTGCGGACGACGCTCTCCTGGAAGGAAGACGTGGAGATGGCGCTCGACCGGCTGCTGGGGGCCGTGCAGAAGGAACCGGCTCTCCGGCCTCTCTGACCGACTCTCTTCAACGCGAAGGGGCCGACCCCGACGGGTCGGCCCCTTCATGTTTCACGTGAAACGTCACTCGGCGATGAAGTCCTCGAGGTCGCGGACGATCGCGGCCTTCGGCTTGGCGCCGACGATGGTCTTGGCGACCTCGCCACCCTGGTAGACGTTCAGCGTCGGGATGGACATGACGCCGTACTTGGCTGCCGTACCCGGGTTCTCGTCGATGTTGAGCTTGACGACCTCGATCTTGTCGCCGTACTCCTTGGCGATCGCCTCGAGCGACGGAGCGATCTGGCGGCACGGACCGCACCAGGCGGCCCAGAAGTCCACCAGGACGGGCTTGTCGCTCTTGAGGACGTCCTGCTCGAAGGAGTCGTCGGTCACGTTCTTCAGGTCGGCCACAGCGGGCGCTCCTTTTACTGGTGTGCGGTGGGGCGGGGTGGACGGGGATCAGACAGAGGTCTTCTCGGGCTCGGCCTGCTCCTCGTCCGCGAGGGCGGCGAGGAAGCGCTCGGCATCGAGAGCGGACGAGCAGCCGGTACCGGCAGCGGTGATCGCCTGGCGGTACGTGTGGTCGACGACGTCACCGGCGGCGAACACCCCGGTCAGGTTGGTGCGCGTCGAGGGGGCGGCGACCTTGAGGTAGCCCTCCTCGTCCAGGTCGAGCTGGCCCTTGAAGAGCTCGGTGCGCGGGTCGTGGCCGATCGCGATGAACAGGCCGGTGACCGCCAGGTCGCTCAGCTCGCCCGTCTTCAGGTTGCGCAGCTTCAGGCCCGACAGCTTCTGCTCGCCCTGGATCTCGGCGACCTCGCTGTCCCACACGAACTTGATCTTCGGGTCGGCGAACGCACGCTCCTGCATCGCCTTGGAGGCGCGCAGGGTGTCGCGACGGTGGACGATCGTCACGGACTTGGCGAAGCGCGAGAGGAAGGTGGCCTCCTCCATCGCGGTGTCGCCGCCGCCGATCACGGCGATGTCCTGGTCCTTGAAGAAGAAGCCGTCACAGGTGGCACACCAGGAGACACCGCGGCCGGAGAGCGTGTCCTCGTTCGGCAGACCGAGCTTGCGGTGCTGCGAACCGGTGGTGACGATGACGGCCTTCGCCTTGTGCACGGTGCCGGCGGTGTCCGTGACGGTCTTGATGTCACCGGTCAGGTCGACGGAGACGACGTCGTCCGGGATGAGCTCGGCGCCGAAGCGCTCGGCCTGGGCGCGCATGTTGTCCATGAGCTCGGGGCCCATGATGCCGTCCTGGAAGCCGGGGAAGTTCTCCACCTCGGTGGTGTTCATGAGCGCACCGCCGGCGGTGACTGCGCCCTCGAAGACCAGCGGCTTCAGCGACGCCCGCGCGGTGTAGAGCGCCGCCGTGTAGCCGGCGGGCCCGGAGCCGATGATGATCACGTTACGGACGTCGCTCACGGCTTGATTCCTCGTCTCTGGACTGCGTCGTCTGACCGGAGGGAGCCCCTCTCGAAGCTCTCACCCCACCCAACGGATCCTAAGGGGCGCGCATTCCCGCTGTGTCCGGGCACACGCAGCACGGAGCCGTGGTGTGCTCCGGACACGCCTCCGTACCGGCTGCCACGCGGGGCGGAGCCGAAGCGTCGGCCTCTACGGCTTGGTGTAGGAGTGCGTCAGCAGAACCTTGGCCTTGGCCGAGGACGGGTGGGTCACGCAGGACGTCTCCACGAGGTACGCGTTCACCCTGTTGCTGTCGGACGGGTCGGGGAGCACCACCAGCAGGACGTCGGTCCCCTTGTAGACGCCCTCCTCGGTGGCCAGCGCGGCGTCGTTGCGTCCGATCCCCCTCAGGACGCAGGAGGGCACCGTGAGTGCCCGATCCAGCTTCGGTGACACGATGCTGGGACCGCCCTGGATACCGACGCTGTTGTGCGGGGCGACGGAACCCCGCCCGGACTTCTGCCCCTTGGCGAGAAGGTCCGAGACCTGCTGCCCCAGCTTCTTGTCGGAGAAGGTGTCCGCCGCGGCGGTCTGCCGACCGCTTTCCCCGCTGGGTTTGCCGTCGTCGAAGGTCGCGACCAGGACCGAACCGAGCCCGAGAGCGGCGACGGCGAAGACGCCGCCGAGGACGGCGATCCTGCGACGCCCGCCTCGGTTGCGGTCCTTGCGGCCCGGCCCGGTCGACGACGAGCGCGCGTGGCCGGACGGGCGGTCGGCAGCCACCGATGTTTCACGTGAAACATGAGCGCTGTCGTCGACGTCGGCATCCGAGCGGGATGCGGTGACGGGCGAGGTGAAGTCCTCCGCCGCGGGCGCCGTGGCGTTCAGCAGTGCCTCGGCAGCGAGCGCGGCATCGATGCGCCCGGCGACGTCGGCGGGCATGCGGGTCGGTCCGGGCAGGGTGCCGAGCAGCCCCCGGATCTCCTCCAGCGAGGCGTGTACGTCGGCACAGAGCTCGCACTCGTCCAGATGCCGTCGGATGTCGGCGGTCCGGGACGGCGGGAGCAGCCCCTCGGCGAGGTCGGAGATCTCGGCGACGTCCGGGTGCCCGGCCATGTCCGTCGTGGATGTCACGCTCGCCCACCTCCGCCCTTCACAGCAGCTGGATCGCTCGGCCCGGTATCACGGGGGCCGACAGTCGGCGGTCCCGCTGCCGGTGGGACGGATGTCCCCTGAGTCCGGTTCCGCTCCACACCCGTTTCCTTTCCGCCACCGGCGCTTTCCGGTCGCAGATGGGTGAGGAGCGGCAGGAGTCTGGCTCGGCCGCGGGCGCAGCGGCTCTTCACCGTGCCGGTGGGGACGTCGAGGACACGGGCGGCCTCGGCGACGGGGTATCCCTGCATGTCCACGAGAACGAGGGCGGCACGCTGGTCGGGCGGCAGAGTGCCGAGGGCCTCCAGCAGCTGACGGTGCAGATCGTTGCGTTCGGCCGGTGCCGAGGCCTCCTCGTGCGGCTCCAGCAGCTGCTCCAGCCGCTCGGTGTCGTCAACGGGGGAGGTCTTGCGGGAGGCCGCCTTCCGGGCGCGGTCGAGGCAGGCGTTCACCGTGATCCGGTGCAGCCAGGTCGTGACGGCCGACTGGCCGCGGAAGGTGTGGGCGGCCCGGTAGGCGGAGACGAGGGCGTCCTGGACGGCGTCAGCGGCCTCCTCGCGGTCGCCCAGCGTTCGCAGGGCGACCGCCCAGAGACGGTCACGATGCCGCCGTACGAGCTCACCGAAGGCGTCCGGGTCGCCATTCACATGGCGGGCCAGGAGATCCTGATCGCTCGCGTCGCCGTATGCGGTGTCATCTGCCATCGGACCCCCTCCCCCTGGACTGCTCAGCCGGTGAACTTGAGGTCTGTTATGGCCTGCTTGTAACCCGCGCTGCTGTAGTTGTCGCCCTGCGCGTACGGCAGCGCGGTGAACCACACCAGCACGTACCGGCTCTTCACCGGCTTGGCGACCGTCACCTTGGCGGTGGTGGCCGTGGTCTTCACCGATCCCAGTTTCTTCATCTGGGTGAGCGGAACCGACGAGCTCATCGAATCCGTGGCGTACAGCGTGACCGTCGTGTGGTCCCCGCCGAACAGAAGCCCTATCGACGCGCCCGAGACCTCCTGCTCCGAGCCGAGGTCGTAGACGATGCCGACGCCCGGCTTGAAGACCGGGTTCATGTCCGGGCCGTCCTTGTAGCTGGCGGTGCGCCAGTACGTGGAGCTGTCGCTGTCGTACGTCTTCCCGACGTCGCCCGGGTGCTGGGCGTCGCCCTTGGCGACGTACTCCTGAGCGCTCTGGATCTTGAGCGTCCTGACCGGCTTGGCCTTGCCGCTGTTCTTGTCGTTCCCGTCCGTCGTCTGCGTCTTGTTGGTGTCGTCGTTCTTGCTGCCGTTGTCCATGAGGACTTCGGCCAGCTGCCAACTGCCAAGACCCAGTGCGGCGATGAGGAGGGCCGAGACAGCCCACTTCAGTGCCTTGCCGGTGCGGCTCTGCAGGGGCGCCGGGGGAGTCGGGACGGGCTGGGTGGCTCCGGGGTGGGGTGCCGGCCGACC
Source organism: Streptomyces sp. NPDC085900 (assembly GCF_044540925.1). Taxonomy (NCBI): domain Bacteria; kingdom Bacillati; phylum Actinomycetota; class Actinomycetes; order Kitasatosporales; family Streptomycetaceae; genus Streptomyces; species Streptomyces sp. NPDC085900. The sequence continues at coordinate 29,815 of NZ_JBITSP010000015.1, forward strand.
GTAGGTGCCCTGCTGGTACGTCGTGCGCTGGTACTCCGGCGGTGCGGTGAACGTCGGCTCCGGCGGGCGGATGCGGGGCATCTCGCCGATCGCCTTCACCAGTTCCTCCGGCGTCGTGCACGCGGACTCGTGCCGGGAGGCGGTCGCCCCGTCGTTGGCGAGGGCCCGCATGGAGAGCTCGGACAGGCCGCGGTGGACACCGGCCCGCACCTGGTCGGGCGCGATCAGGCCGACGTCCTTGGGCAGCCCGGCCAGACCGTAGGCGTCGCTCTCGTACGGCCAGCGCTGGGTGAGCGCCGCGTACAGCAGCGCGCCGATGGCCTCGGTGTCGGTGCGCTGCGGGGTCTCGGAACTGATGCCGCGCAGGCCGGCGTTGACGGCGAGGCCGCGGATGCGCCACTGGCCGCTCGACGTCCGCAGCACGGCGTTGGGGTTCAGGCGCAGATGCGCCAGGCCCTCACGGTGCGCCGCGGCCATGGCGGCGGCGATCTGGCTGACCATCTGGTAGGCGTCGTACGGCTCCAGCGGCCCGGAGGCCAGGAGCGCGGTCATCTCGGTGGCGTCGGGCAGCCACTCGTGGACGACGTAGACGAGGTCGTTCTCCTCGACGGCGTCGAGGACCTGGACGAAGCGCGGGTCGCCGAGGAGTGCCGCGGAACGGGCGGCGGCGAGGACGGAACGCGCCCGCGCGTGGTCCGCGGGCAGGATGTGAACGCCGACGGCGCGACGCAGTTTCTCGTCGACGGCCCGCCAACTGCTGAATCCGTCCAGACGGGTGACGCACTCCTCGAGCCGGTACCGTCTGGCGAGCTTGTGCCCGCTGTGCAGCTCGGGCGTTGAGGCCTTCCCGGAACCTTCGGTCCCGCCACTCCCCTGTGCCTCGTCGATGTCCGTGTCCCGCTCCCGGTTCTGGGCCACCCCGTCGGCCGTGGACTGGTCCGCCTCCGCGGTCAGCGGCTCATCGCCGCTGTTGTCTGCCACGTCGACGGCAGCCGTGCTCCGTTCCGCCACCGTCGTCCCTGCCTCCCCATCCATCGCGCGCCGACCGACTTCCGTGCGCGCCGTCCGACGCCGAAACCAATTGTGCCCACAGTCCGCCGCTATGCACGACACGCGGTGGCGGACGATGGTTGTGCGCGTACCCCCGCGTCAGCGCCCCAGACGCCCGCGGACCATGCCGACCAGTGAGTTCAGTTCCTCGATACGCATCTTGCGGGCGGCGACGAAGAAGACTCCGAGGAGTACCGCCCCGCCGACCAGCATCGCCGCGAAGGATCCGACGACGCCCTGGCCGAGCGTGGTGCCGATCCCGTAGCAGGCCACGCCGCTGAGGGCGGCGGCCGGCACCGAGGCGATGCAGAGCCTGGCGTACGTCCGCAGCACACGGGCGCCGTCCAGGTCGCCGCCCAGGCGCTTGCGCAGCCGGTTCCAGGCCACGCCGACGCCGATCGCGTAGGCGAGGCCGTACGCGGCTGCCATGCCTGCCACGGCCCAGCGGGCCGGCAGCAGGAAGTAACACAGCGCCGAGGCACTCGCGTTGACCGCGGCCACGATGACCGTGTTGTAGAAGGGCGTCCGGGTGTCCTCGTAGGCGTAGAAGGCGCGCAGGACGACGTACTGCACCGAGTACGGGATCAGGCCGAGGCCGAAAGCCATCAGCATGTAGCCCATGTTGGTGGCGGCGCCGGTGCCCGAGGTGCCGAAGATGAGCGTGCACATCGGGATGCCGAGGGCGAGGAAGCCGAAGGCGATCGGCACGATGGCCACGGCCGTGGTGCGCAGGCCCTGGGAGATGTCGTCGCGGACCGCGCCGCTGTCGCCCTCGGCGGCCGAACGCGAGATGCGTGGCAGCAGCGCCGCCATCAGGGAGACGGTGATGATCGCCTGCGGCAGGCCCCAGATCAGCTGGGCGTTGGCGTAGGCGCTGAAGCCGGTGCCGGCGATGTTCGTGTCCTTGACGGCCGCCGTCGCCAGCTGAGTGACGACGAGGGCGCCCGCCTGGTTCGCGAGGACGAACAGCACCGTCCACTTGGCGAGCATCGCGGCCTTGCCGAGGCCGTGGCCCTTCCAGTCGAAGCGCAGGCGCAGCCGGAACCCGGTCTCGCGCAGGTAGGGAATCATCGCCAGGGCCTGGACGACCAGCCCGAGGAGAACACCGATGCCGAGGAGCCGCTGGCCCTCCGGCGGGATGCTCGTGACCGTGATGTGCGAGTGCGCCGACGTGCCGTAGACCCACAGGAACATGCCCAGCGTCACGATGATGACGATGTTGTTCAGGACCGGGGTCCACATCATCGCGCCGAACTTGCCGCGGGCGTTGAGGATCTGGCCCATCACCACATGGATGCCCATGAAGAAGATGGAGGGCAGGAAGTAGCGGGTGAAGGTGACGGCGACCTCGTTGGCGGGCGGGTCGCCCGCGACCTTCACCGACAGCACCCGCACGAGCACCGGCGCGGCGAGGACCGCGACCGCGGTGAGCGCCGCGAGAGCGACGATCACCAGGGTGAGCAGCCGGTTGGCGAAGGCCTCGCCGCCGTCGTCGTCCTCCTTCATGGCCCGCACGAGCTGAGGCACGAAGACGGAGTTGAGACCGCCGCCGACGGTGAGGATGTAGATCATGGTCGGCAGCTGGTAGGCGACCTGGAAGGTGTCACCGAGAAGTGCCGTGCCCAGCGCGGAGACGATCAGCGCCGAGCGGACGAAGCCGGTGAGGCGGGAGACCATCGTGCCCGCCGCCATCACGGCGCTCGACTTGAGCAGTCCGCCGGCCTTCCCGCCCTTCTTCGCGGCAGGGGCGGGGGCCTCGGGGGCCGCGATGGGAGCAGCGCCCAGGTTCAGCGTCTGGTCGGCGCCGGCCGTGGCGGTGAGGTTCATCGTCTGGTCGGCCGCGGGCACGGGAGCCGTCGGCTGCGAGTACTGCGCCGCCGGGGCGGACCCACCGGGGGCGGCGGCCGGGCTCGGCACCGACGGGGGATCGGTCGGGCGGCCGCTGCCCTGCTGCTGGTCCCGGAAGAGGTGCGCGAACGCGTCCGGCTCGTGGCGCTCCTCGCCGGCCTGGGTCACCAGATCGTCGACGCCCACGTACTGGGCCGTGCGCCGGTTGTCGCCGTAGGGCAGGTACTGGGTCGGGCCGTCCGGCTCCGGCGCAGGGGTCTGGGCCCACACGTGCGGGTCCGGGGCGTACGCCGACTGCGGCGGGCGGCCGTACTGGGGCTGCTGCGGCTCGTACGTGCCGGGGGGCGGCGGGGGGTGCGCGGCGCGGTCGTAGAGGGCCTCGGCCACCGGGTCCTGGGCGGCGAGGTCCTGCTCCCGGTACGGGTCCTGGTCGTAGGCGTCCTGGAGGTACATGTCGGCGGGCGGCTGCGGCGGCACCTGTCCGGGCTCGGGCGGCGGGCCCTCGGGGTGCCCCGAGCTGCCCGCGGCCTGGCCGCGGTCACCGTCGTACGGCGCGTTCATGGTTACCCCACCTCATCGTCCCGGGCCCACCGGCCACGACATCGCTCAACGGTCCACTCTCTCACCCGTGGCCGAGGGGTCGGCGCTTTCCGCTGCGGTGTCCGGTGTCGGGTCACTCGGCTGCTGAGGGTCGCCTGCCCGGGCATCGGTACCGGACTCCTCCTTGAGACGTGCTGCGGGGCTCTCCGGGTTCTCGGGTTCCTCGTTCCCCTCGTCCGTCCCGTCCGTCTCGTCGGCGGGGCCGTTCTCCTCGGCCTGGCGGGCGGCCCGCTTGCGCTGCGTGTACATGCGGAAGCCGGCCAGGACCAGCAGGAGGAAGCCGCCGCCGATGACCAGCATGACCGTGGCCGTGAACTCGGTGACCTTGACGTCGAAGCTGACGGGGTCGCCGTACTTCCGACCGTCCTCCGTGTACAGCTGGGCGACGACCGTCGCCTGGCCGTTGGCCTTGGCGGTAGTGGTGAACTTCACCGTCTGGCTGTGGCCGCCGGAGACCGTGATGCGCTGCTCGTCGAAGGCGTAGTCGCCGATCTTGAGGCGGTTGGGGCTGGTCGAGGTGAGGCGCAGCACCAGGTGCTGGACGCCCTGCACCAGGTTGTTCCGGACGGTGACCGGGATCGTGGCGCTGCGTCCGGACAGCTTGGTGTCGGACTTCTCGATCAGTTGGACCTGACGGGTCAGCTCGCCGAGGTGGTTCTCCACACTGGTGCGGAAACTCTCCGCGGCGCTCGCGCGACCTCGCCACGAAGTGGACATGTCGCGGTTCATGGCCCGCCCGAAGGGGGTCACCACGCGCGAGTCGTTGGTCAGGATCCCCTTGAAGTTGTCGAGGGTGTCCTGTGTTCGCGCGATCTGCTCGAAGGCGGAACGCGGCAGCTCCTGCCGGCGCAGCGAGGAAGGATAGGCGGAGGCCGACGGCAGCCTGGTGGTGGCGCCCGGATCCGGCTTGGCCTTGGCGGCCGCGGAGAGCTTCTGGGTCTGCGACCAGTTCCCGCTCTGCAGGGCCGACAGCGCGTCCGCCATCGTCTGCGCCTGGGACGTGGTGGGCATGCGCTGGGGTGCGACGACGATGCTGCGCTGCTTGTCCGTCTGGGTGTTGAGCGCCAGGCTCTGGGCCAGGAACCGCTGTACGGCGAGGGTGGAGGAGGAGGCCTTCGTCAGATCGCCCTGGAAGGCCGTCGACAGCCGGGCGTCCGCGACGACCGCCGTGGTGCCGCCGCCGATCGGACGGGCCGCGGAGGGCGTGTAGGACAGACCGCCGGTCTCCTGGAGGCTGTCGCTGCGGACGATCACCTTGTCGGCACCGGCGGAGGTGGCGACCTTGACGATCGACGGGTCGACGGCACCGTCCACGGGCCAGGCGAAGTCTGTGGCGGGCGTCACATGCAGCACGGTCCTGACCGTCGTGGCCGCCACGTCGGTGGCCTCGTTCAGGTGGTTCAGGGAGCCGGTGACGCCCGTGCCGTTGTGCGCCAGGGACGCGAGGTCCGGGTCGGCGAAGGGCAGAGCGACGACCTCCTGGTCCGCCACCGCCTTCTGCAGCTCGTCGAGCCACCGCTTGGCGACCGCCTGGTGGGTCCCGACCGTGGTGGTCCCGTCCTCGTTCTTGATCTTGTAGCTGCGCGCCATCGCGTCGACGGAGGCGATCAGGTCGGGGTCGAGCACCCAAGTGACGTCGAGACCCTCACCGAGGGTCAGCATCTCGTCCAGGCGGCCGCCGGGGGAGATCTCCTTGGCGAGGTCGTCGTCGAGGAAGACCGGCGTCTGCTGGTCGTTCGGTCCCGTCTCGGCGGTCAGGTGGACGGTGGAGACGAGCGGCCAGAGGAAGGTCGTCTTCGTCTTCGTGTCCGCCGCCTCGGCCTGCCAGGGGAGGAAGGTCCGCTGGACGCCGAGGGTCTGGACCCAGGGCTGTGCCGCGGTCTGCCCGGACAGCGCGACGGCGAACTGGTAGATCCCGTCACCGCCGAGGTCGAGCTTGTCGACCGGCACCGAGATGCTGAAGTGCTCGGCGACCCCCGGAGTGAGCTTGGCGAACTTCTCGGCGTACTTGCCGCCGACCTCCGCGCCGCTCGCGCCCGGGACGCTGTCACTGCTGCGGGCGATGTCGTCGATGCCCGAGCGGGTGCTGACCTCGGGGCCCACCCGCAGCCCCACGTGGGCGCCGGTGACGGTCTGCTTGCCGTTGTTGGTCACCGTGCCGGACACGGTCAGCGTGTCGCCGTCCGCGGGAGCGGAGGGACTGAGGGAGTCCAGGGCCACGGACACCGAGCCGGCGCCGGAGGCGTCCTGCACAGAGGCCTGCGTGGCCGCGCTCGCGGGCAGCTGCAGCAGACCGGCCAGTAGGGGCGCTCCGGCGAGCAGTGCTCCGGAGCGCCGCAGCCACCGGCGGGCAGGTGAGGGAGTGGTCCCCTGGAAGTCTGCCGCTTCGGCCACGCGCTCGCCCGTCCCTCGTCGTCGTCAGTGGTCGTCGCAATGTGCGTCCACGCATGGTAACGATGCGCGCTGAGGGTAAGTGCCGCGGTCCGCTCCACAAGATCGGCCGGCGGCGCCGAGCTGCCCTGTATATGCATGTATAGAGGGGAACGGTGTCGTAGGTCACCACCAACGGTCTTGGGCGGTTATCGAAGCAGACGTCCCCGGCCGAGTTGTGCGCGATCAATGGAGGCGCCCCGGGTCCCCCGGGACACGTACTCTCTTCTGTTGTGCCGAACGCCAACGAAGACAACCCCCGTGCCCAGAGTGAGGTGCCGCACCGCATGTCGAGTGAGCAGCTGTCGGTGGCTCCCGTCGCCGATGACCTCGCCCGTCGCTTCCAGGAGGCAGGCTTCTCGCTCGCCCTGGTCGGCGGCTCGGTTCGGGACGCGTTGCTCGGCCGGCTCGGCAACGACCTCGACTTCACGACCGACGCGCGGCCCGAGGACGTCCTGAAGATCGTGCGGCCGTGGGCGGACGCCGTCTGGGAGGTCGGTATCGCCTTCGGGACCGTAGGCGCGCAGAAGGACGGCTACCAGATCGAGGTCACGACCTACCGGTCGGAGGCCTACGACCGGACGTCACGCAAGCCCGAGGTGTCGTACGGCGACTGCATCGAGGAGGACCTCGTCCGGCGTGACTTCACGGTGAACGCGATGGCTCTCGCGCTCCCGGAGAAGAAGTTCATCGACCCGCACGACGGGCGTGCCGACCTGACGAGGCGCGTGCTGCGCACCCCGGGCACCCCCGAGGCGTCCTTCTCCGACGACCCGCTGCGGATGATGAGGGCCGCCCGGTTCGCCGCGCAGCTCGACTTCGACGTGGCTCCCGAGGTCGTGACGGCCATGAAGGAGATGGCCGCGCGCATCGAGATCGTCTCGGCCGAGCGAGTGCGGGAGGAGCTGAACAAGCTGATCCTGTCCGCGAACCCGCGCAAGGGCCTGACGCTGCTCGTCGACACCGGTCTCGCGGACCACGTGCTGCCCGAGCTCCCGGCCCTGCGTCTGGAGAGCGACGAGCACCACCGTCACAAGGACGTCTACGAGCACACCCTCATCGTCCTGGAGCAGGCGATCGCCCTGGAGAAGGACGGACCCGACCTGACCCTGCGCCTGGCCGCGCTCCTGCACGACATCGGCAAGCCGCGCACGCGCCGGTTCGAGAAGGACGGACGGGTCTCGTTCCACCACCACGAGGTGGTCGGGGCGAAGATGACGAAGAAGCGGATGGCCGCGCTCAAGTACTCCAACGAACTGGTGAAGGACGTCTCACGTCTGGTCGAACTCCACCTGCGCTTCCACGGATACGGCACCGGCGAGTGGACGGACTCCGCCGTCCGCCGCTACGTCCGAGACGCCGGCCCGCTCCTCGACCGCCTCCACAAGCTCACCCGCTCCGACTGCACGACCCGCAACAAGCGGAAGGCGGCGGCGCTCTCGCGCGCCTACGACGGCCTGGAGGAGCGCATCGCCCAGCTCCAGGAGCAGGAGGAACTGGACGCGATCCGCCCGGACCTCGACGGCAACCAGATCATGCAGATCCTCGGAGTGGGGCCGGGCCCCGTCATCGGCCAGGCGTACAAGCACATGCTGGAACTGCGTCTGGAAAGCGGCCCCATGGACGAGGAAGCCGCCACGCGAGCACTCAAGGAGTGGTGGGCCGAGCAGAGCTGAGGGCGCGAAAAAGGGGTCATGTTTCACGTGAAACATGACCCCGGGATGAGCCGAGGGGCGGTGTTTCACGTGAAACACCGCCCCTCGGTCTGCTCGACCTACTTCTTGTAGTCCTTCAGGCAGAGCAGGAAGTCGCTACCGTCACCGCTCTGGGTGTAGGAGTACTGGAAGTCCTTCGCGGCGGCGGTGCACTTCGTCTCGGCCTCGGTCTGGCCGAACTTGCCGCTGATCTTGGCCAGCACCACGTACTGGGCCTTCGTGTCGCTGCACTTCACGACCTCGAGGTCCGGGTTGGTGTCGTTGGCGCTGCCGCGGTGCATGCAGTCACCGACCTTGGCCGTGTCGGCGTCGTCCTGGCCGGATATGAACTTGTAAGCACCGAAGCCCAGGGCGACGGCGATCACCAGGATGATACGGATCGCCTTGAAGCTGAGCTTGCGGCTCCGCTGCGGGGGAATCGGCGCGTACGGCGCGGTGCCCTGCGGGGGGAACCCAGGCTGACCCGGCTGCTGCGGGTAGCCGCCCTGGGGCGGGTACGGAGCCTGTCCCTGCGGCTGCTGTCCCTGTGCGAACGGGTTCTGACCCTGGGGCGGAGTGGACACGGTGGGTTCCCCCTGGAGAGTTGGTGAATGCTCTGTATAAGAGCGGCGTAAGACGCAGGTAAGTTACCGGCCACCACTGACACTCCTGTCACCGGGAGGGACTCTGTGGCCTTGATGTGACACTTACCGAAGGCCAAAGCGGGCCATAGCCGCCGCAACCGCCGTGTAGATGACGGCGACCGTGATCACCAGCGGGGCTGAGCGGCCGTCCGGCGGCAGCATCAGGGCGGCCACCGCGGCGGCGCCCACGAAGGCGACGTTGAACAGGACGTCGTAGACGGAGAAGACCCGGCCGCGGAAGCCGTCGTCGACCGAGGACTGCACCACGGTGTCGGTCGCGATCTTCGCTCCCTGCGTGGTCACTCCGAGGACGAACGTCGCGACCAGCATCGGACCGATGGCGAACGGCAGGCCGAGAGCGGGTTCCAGGAGCGCCGCCGTGGCGGCGCAGACGACGATCCAGCGGCCCGGGCCGAGGCGCCCCGCCGCCCAGGGCGTCAGCACGGCCGCCGCGAAGAAGCCGGCGGCGGACGTCCCCAGCGCCAGCCCCAGCAGGCGCAGTCCCTCCTCGGTGGTCGAGGAGAAGGCGTACCGGCACAGCATCAGCAGCATCACCAGCAGGGCCCCGTAGCAGAACCGCATCAGGGTCATCGCGACGAGAGCCCAGGCCGCCTCCCGGCGGGGCGGGGCGGCGAGGTGGCGTATCGCCCCGGCCAGGTCGCGTGCGGTGCCGGTGAGCGCCGCGGCCAGGCGGGGCTGGATCAACTCCGGATCAGGGCCTAGCTGTTCGGCCCCGAGGCGCAGGGCCGCGAGCGCCCCGCACAGGTACAGAAGCGCGCCCAGCAGGACCACGGCGGCGTCGGAGTCGGCCACCACAAGCCGTACGACGAAGGCGAGTCCGCCACCGGCGGCCGCGGCGAGGGTGCCGGCGGTCGGGGAGAGGGAGTTCGCCAGCACGAGCCGTTCGGCGTCCACGACACGTGGCAGGGCGGCGGACAGGCCCGCCAGGACGAAGCGGTTGACGGCGGTGACGGACAGGGCGGAGACGTAGAAGAGCCAGTCCGGGGCGTGACCGAGGATCAGCAGGGCCGTCGCGGAGGCCATCAGGGCCCGCAGCAGGTTGCCGTAGAGGAAGACCTGGCGGCGGCGCCAGCGGTCCAGGAGGACGCCGGCGAAAGGGCCCACGAGGGAGTACGGCAGGAGCAGGACCGCCATGGCGGAGGCGATGGCGGCGGCCGAGGTCTGCTTCTCTGGCGAGAAGACGACGTAGGCGGCGAGCGCGACCTGGTAGACGCCGTCCGCGCCCTGGGAGAGCAGCCGTACGGCGAGCAGGCGCCGGAAGTACCGGAAGCGGAGCAGGACGCGCAGGTCACGGACGACGGCCATGGAGCACAGCCTCACACAGGCGAGGGTCCCCGGGTGGAGTACCCGGGGACCCTCGGAGCCCTGGCAGGAGCGTTTTCAGTGCGGGGGCGCGTGGTTAGCGCTCGACCTCTCCCCTGATGAACTTCTCGACGTTCTCACGGGCCTCGTCGTCGAAGTACTGCACCGGCGGGGACTTCATGAAGTACGAGGACGCCGACAGGATGGGGCCGCCGATGCCGCGGTCCTTGGCGATCTTCGCGGCGCGCAGCGCGTCGATGATGACGCCGGCCGAGTTCGGGGAGTCCCAGACCTCGAGCTTGTACTCCAGGTTCAGCGGGACGTCACCGAAGGCGCGGCCCTCGAGGCGGACGTAGGCCCACTTGCGGTCGTCCAGCCAGGCCACGTAGTCGGACGGGCCGATGTGGACGTTCTTCTCGCCGAGGTCCCGGTCGGGGATCTGGGAGGTGACGGCCTGCGTCTTGGAGATCTTCTTGGACTCCAGGCGCTCGCGCTCGAGCATGTTCTTGAAGTCCATGTTGCCGCCGACGTTCAGCTGCATGGTGCGGTCGAGGATGACACCGCGGTCCTCGAACAGCTTCGCCATGACGCGGTGCGTGATGGTGGCGCCGACCTGGGACTTGATGTCGTCACCGACGATCGGGACGCCCGCCTCGGTGAACTTGTCGGCCCACTCCTTGGTGCCGGCGATGAAGACCGGAAGGGCGTTGACGAAGGCGACCTTGGCGTCGATGGCGCACTGGGCGTAGAACTTCGCCGCGTCCTCCGAACCCACCGGGAGGTAGCAGACGAGTACGTCGACCTGCTTGTCCTTGAGGATCTGGACGACGTCGACCGGCTCGGCCTCGGACTCCTCGATGGTCTCGCGGTAGTACTTGCCGAGGCCGTCGAGGGTGTGGCCGCGCTGGACGGTCACGCCGGTGTTCGGCACGTCGCAGATCTTGATGGTGTTGTTCTCGGAGGCGCCGATCGCGTCCGCGAGGTCGAGGCCGACCTTCTTGGCGTCGACGTCGAACGCGGCGACGAACTCCACGTCGCGCACGTGGTAGTCACCGAACTGCACGTGCATCAGGCCGGGAACCTTCGACGCCGGGTCGGCGTCCTTGTAGTACTCGACTCCCTGAACCAGCGACGCGGCGCAGTTGCCCACGCCGACGACGGCTACGCGAACCGAACCCATTCCGGCTGCTCCCTGTGTGTACGAGTGAGGCCCTGACTGGGCGCTCACGTGGCGGTGTCGTCGGGCGTATCCGCGCCGGGGTTGTCCCCGGAACGGGGCAGGCCGCCCGTCGATCCATGTGTGGTGTCCTGCTGAGCGGGCCCCCCGGAGTCGGAACCACGAAGGTCCCGTCCGGCCCGCTCGCTCTCGATGAGCTCGTTCAGCCAGCGCACTTCGCGCTCCACGGACTCCATCCCGTGGCGCTGGAGCTCAAGCGTGTAGTCGTCGAGTCGCTCCCGGGTGCGTGCGAAGGAGGTGCGCATCTTCTCCAGCCGCTCCTCCAGCCGGCTGCGGCGGCCTTCCAGCACCCGCACGCGTACGTCGCGCGACGTCTGTCCGAAGAAGGCGAACCGGGCGGCGAAGTGCTCGTCCTCGTACGCGTCCGGACCGGTCTGCGAGAGCAGCTCCTCGAAGTGCTCCTTACCTTCCGCCGTCAACCGATAGACGATCTTGGCGCGACGCCCTGCGAGTGTTGCGGCGAGGGCGTCCTCCGGAGAGGTCCCCGGCTCCTCGATCAACCAGCCGTTGGCGACCAGCGTCTTGAGGCAGGGGTAAAGGGTTCCGTAGCTGAACGCACGGAACACACCCAGCGAGGTGTTGAGCCGTTTGCGCAGCTCGTAGCCGTGCATCGGGGACTCGCGGAGCAGGCCGAGGACGGCGAACTCGAGGATGCCGGAACGCCGGCTCATCCGCTCGCCTCCTCGCTTTATCTCGCTCCGATGTATCGACTCGATACATCAAGACGATAGAACGGCCTTCCGGATGCGACAAGTGGGGAGACGGTGAACGGGATCACATCACTTATTCATCAGGGGCAAGTTGCCTGATTTGGGGTGAACTTGTGTGCTCGGCGGGTTTTGACGGTGCGTAGTCTGTGCGCCATGGACACCACCGGGAGCCGAGTGACGAATGGGGGCGTCGGCTTTCCGGGGTCGGTACGGATGAATGCGGGATCGACCACATCCGTACTTCGGGGGGACCGGAAACCAGCCGCCGTTTCCAGGCGCGCAAGGGTGCGCCTGCCCGAGGAGTAGTCGTTCGATGAGCGAGCACCGTCGCAAACCGCCGCAGCCGCAGGGAGGCGGACGTGCCGCGGCCCGACGCGGCCAGTCCGGCTCGTCCTCCGGCCGCCGCGCGGCACCGCGAGGCGCCACCGGGTCCCCGGCCGATTACGGGCTGGGACAGCAGCCGGTTGAGGAGGAGCGGTCGTACAGCGGCCGCGCCGAGGCCCGGCGCGCGGCACAGAGAAGTACAGGAAGTCGCCGCAGGGCGCCCGAGCCCGCCCGCGGAGGTCGACGCGGTGCGCCGCCCGGCGGGCCGGGCAGGGGCCGCGCGGCTCCTCCCGGCAAGAAGCGGATCATCGACTATCCGCGCGCGGGCAAGTACGGGGCGGCGCGCTGGGTGCCGTCGTGGAAGCTCGTCACCGGGCTCTTCATCGGGTTCTTCGGCAGCATGGTGGCCGCGGCGGGCATCGCCTACGCCATGGTGGGCGTCCCGGACCTCGCCAAGACCGCCACGGCCCAGAACAACGTCTTCTACTGGTCCGACGGCAGCGAGATGGTCGCCACGGGTGGCGAGACCAACCGTCAGATCGTCAACCTCTCGCAAATTCCGAAGGAGATGCAGTACGCCGTCATCTCCCAGGAGAACAAGACCTTCTACACGGACAGCGGCATCGACCCCAAGGGCATCGCCCGCGCCCTGTTCAACATGGCCCGTGGCGGTGAGACGCAGGGCGGCTCGACCATCACCCAGCAGTATGTGAAGAACGCGATGCTGGCCGACCAGTCCCAGACGGTCTCGCGGAAGTTCAAGGAGATCCTCGTCTCGATCAAGGTGGGCTCCACCATGAAGAAGGACGAGATCATGCAGGGCTACCTGAACTCCGCGTACTACGGGCGCGGGGCCTACGGCATTCAGGCGGCCGCGCGCGCGTACTTCAACAAGGACGCCGTCGACCTGGATGCCGGCCAGTGCGCCTTCCTGGCGGCGATGCTGAAGGGTGCCACGTACTACGACCCGGCGGGTGCGACGTCCTTCGACGAGGCCGCCACTCCCCAGGCCAACCAGAAGCGGGCCCTGGCACAGATGCAGAACACCCTGGACAAGATGGTCCAGTACGGCCATCTGAGTGCGTCGGAACGGGCCAAGTTCACCACGCTCCCCAAGTGGCAGAACCCTCGCTCCAACAACAAGCTGAGCGGTCAGGTCGGCTACCTCGTCGACCTCGCCAAGGCGTATCTCGTCAACAAGAAGATCCTCACCTCCGACCAACTGGAGACGGGCGGCTACTCGATCTACACGACCTTCGACAAGAAGAAGGTCAAGCAGCTCCAGACCGCGGTCACGAACATCCAGAAGGCCAACATCAAGCCCAAGCAGCGCCCGAAGACGGACACGCACGTCCAGTTCGGCGGAGCCTCCGTGGATCCGACGAGCGGGGCCATCGAGGCCATCTACGGCGGTGGGGACGCGACCAAGCACTTCACGAACAACGCCGACTCGACCGGTGCCCAGGTCGGGTCGACCTTCAAGCCGTTCGTGCTCGCGGCGGCCATGAAGTGGGGCGTGCGCGACCCTGAGGGCCCGGAGGAGCAGCCGCAGGACGAGCGCACCCAGGTCTCGCCCAAGAGCCTCTACAGCGGCAAGAACAAGCTCAAGATCAAGGAGTACAACGGCGACTTCTGGAAGGACGACAAGGGCAAGGAGTGGCTCCAGACCAATGACGGCAACGAGTCGCTGGGCAACCCGCCGGACTACCGGATCGACCTCCGCGAGGCGATGCAGTTCTCGGTGAACTCCGCCTATGTCCAGCTGGGCATGGACGTCGGCCTGGACAAGGTCAAGGAGTCCGCGGAGGACGCGGGCATCCTGCCGGGCAGCCTCGCCGGTACCAGCTTCCCGTCGTTCTCCATCGGTATCTCCGATCCCAGCGCGATCCGGATGGCGGGCGCGTACGCCACGTTCGCGTCCAGTGGCGAGCAGCGTGATCCGTACTCCGTGCAAAGGGTCACGAGCAGAGACGGGACGGTCTACAGCCACAAGGTCGTGAGCAAGGAGGCGTTCACGCCGCAGGTCGCCGACAACGTCACGGACGTCCTGAAGACCGTGGTCGACAAGGGAACGGGTACCAGCGCTCGGCTTACGGGTCGGCAGGTGGCCGGCAAGACCGGTACCACCGACGGCAACAAGTCCGCCTGGTTCGTGGGCTACACCCCGCAGCTGTCCACGGCGATCACCATGTTCCGGCTGGACGACAACGAGAAGAACAAGCAGCGCGAGTTCCTGGAGATGTACGGGACCGGCGGCCAGGAGAAGATCCACGGTGCCTCGTTCCCGGCCGAGATCTGGCACGACTACATGGAGCAGGCGCTGAAGGGCCGGCCGGCGAAGGACTTCCCGACGCCGGAGCCCATCGGTGAGATCGTCAACGACGTGCCCAGCCCGACGCCGAGCATCACGCCGAGCGAGACGGCGACGAGCCCGACGCCGAGTCCGACGCCCAGCGAGACGCTGACCAGCCCCTCGCCCTCGCCGAGCGAGTCCTGCAAGTTCAGCTGGCAGTGCAGCACCAACGGCGGCACGGACACCGGCGGGACGGACGGAGGCGTGACCCCGACACCGACGGCCACGGACACCTCAGGGACCGGGAACACGAGAGGGAACGGCAACGGAGGCCTCTTCGGGGGCTCGGGCGGCTAGCCGCCAAAACGCCCAGCACGGGTGTTTCACGTGAAACACGCAAATGTGTTTCACGTGAAACAAGGGCCGCCGCACCTGAGAGGGTGAGGCGGCCCTCGGCGTATTCCCAGACATGTACGGCAGGATGTGCGACATGCCCAGCGCAGAATCGACGCAAGCGAGCGTGCACGAGCCGGACACGGTGCGTCCGACCAGGGAGGACCCGGTCGCCCGGTCCGGCAGTGAGCTGATCGGCGGCCCCCTCGGCCGACGGGCCCTGCTCGGAATGTCCTGGTGGACCCCCGTCCGGGTCGTCGCGCTCGTCGCGATCGGCATGTTCGCCCTCGGAATGATCCAGAAGGCGCCCTGCTACAACAGCGCCTGGTTTTTCGGTGCCAGTTCGCAGTACACGAAGGCCTGCTACTCGGACATTCCGCACCTCTACCAGGGACGCGGCTTCGCCGACGGGCTCGTGCCGTACTTCGACAAGCTCTCCGGCGACATGCCGTACCTCGAATACCCGGTGCTGACCGGTGTGTTCATGGAGGTCGCCGCATGGCTCACGCCGGGCAGCGGCAGCATCCAGGACCAGGAACAGTGGTACTGGATGGTCAACGCCGGGATGCTGATGGTGTGCGCGGCGGTCATCGCGGTCTGTGTGGCCCGTACGCAGGCCCGTCGGCCCTGGGACGGCCTGCTGGTCGCCCTGGCGCCCGCCTTCGCGCTGACCGCCACCATCAACTGGGACCTGCTGGCGGTCGCTCTGACGGCCGCGGCGATGCTGATGTGGTCCCGGGGCCGCTCCCTCGCCTTCGGCGTCCTCCTGGGCCTTGCCACGGCCGCCAAGCTGTATCCCGTCTTCCTGCTGGGCCCGCTGTTCCTGCTGTGCTGGCGAGCGGGCAAGTGGCGGGACTTCGGCAGAGCGCTGGGCGGCGCGGTCGTCTCCTGGCTCGTGGTGAACCTGCCGGTGATGTTCTTCGCCTGGGACGGCTGGGTGCAGTTCTACAAGTTCAGCCACGACCGGGGCGTGGACTTCGGATCCTTCTGGCTGATCCTGGCCCAGCACTCCACCGACCCGCTGTCCACCGACACGGTCAACAACATCGCCACGTCACTGGTGGTGCTCTGCTGCGTCGGCATCGCGGTGCTCACCATGACGGCCCCCCGTCGACCGCGCTTCGCCCAGCTCGCGTTCCTGATCGTCGCGGTGTTCATCGTCACCAACAAGGTCTACTCGCCCCAGTACGTCCTGTGGCTCGTCCCGCTGGCCGTCCTGGCCCGCCCCAAGTGGCGGGACTTCCTGATCTGGCAGGCGTGCGAGGTCGTGTACTACCTCGGGATCTGGATGTACCTCGCGTACACGACCAGCGGGGACGCCCACAAGGGCCTGCCGGAGGTCGGCTACCAGTGGGCGGTCGGCGTACACCTGCTGGGGACGCTCTACCTGTGCGCCGTCGTCGTACGCGACATCCTCATGCCGGAGCGGGACCCCGTGCGCAGGGCGGGCGACGACGACCCCTCAGGGGGCGTGCTGGACGGTGCCGAGGACGTGTTCGTGGTCGGCGCGGCGGCCCATCCCCCGCGGCACGCGGCCCACTTCGAGGGACAGCAGGTGGAGTGGGGCGGCCAGGGGACGGCGTCCCCGACGGACGGTTCGCTCTGAGCGAACACGTCGTAGAAGGGCCACACGAAAGGCCGTACACGAAGTGCTCGTGTACGGCCTTTCGGCTGCTCCGGGTCTGTTGCTCAGCGGTCTCCCGACCGCCGTATGCCGGTCAGCGGTCGACGATCCGGTCGAACTGCGTGGTGGTGTGCCGCAGATGGGCCACCAGTTCCTCGCCGACCTTCGGCTCGGGCGCGTCCGCCGGCACGAACAGGATGGAGACCTGCATGTGCGGCGGCTCGGCGAACCAGCGCTGCTTGCCCGCCCAGACGAACGGAGAAAGGTTCCGGTTCACCGTGGCCAGGCCGGCCCTGGCGACGCCCTTGGCGCGCGGCATGACGCCGTGCAGCGCCTTGGGGGC
Organism: Streptomyces sp. NPDC085900; assembly: GCF_044540925.1. Lineage (NCBI taxonomy): Bacteria > Bacillati > Actinomycetota > Actinomycetes > Kitasatosporales > Streptomycetaceae > Streptomyces > Streptomyces sp. NPDC085900. Next base: position 46,328 of record NZ_JBITSP010000015.1, read on the forward strand.
CTCCAGGCCCACCCCGTGCGACGTACCGCCCGCCACGACCACCAGGAAGCCGTCCGAGGCCGCCTTCTGCTGGCGGTAGCCGAAGCGGTCGCCCTTGGCGACGCGCGTGACGTCCAGGACCGCCCCGCGGTACTCGGTGGCGTCGTGGTCCCCCAGCCACAGCCGGGTGCCGATCCGGGCGCGGAAGCGGGTCTGCGGGAACTGCTGCTGCAGCCGGTGCAGTTCGTCGGCCTTGAGGTGGCTGACGAACATCGTGTGCAACGGCAGCCGGGCCGCGCGCAGATGGTCCATCCAGCCGATGACCTCCTCGACGGCGTCCGAGCCGTCCGTGCGGTCCAGCGGCAGGTGGATGGCGAAGCCTTCGAGGCGCACGTTCTCTATGGCGGCGTGCAGCTGCGGGAGGTCTTGGGCGCTGATGCCGTGGCGCTTCATCGAGGACATCACCTCGATGACCACCCGGGCGCCCACGAGGCCGTACACGCCGTCGATGGACGACACCGAGCGGATGACCCGGTCCGGCAGCGGCACGGGCTCCTCGCCACGCCGGTACGGCGTCAGCACCAGCAGGTCTCCGCCGAAGAAGTCCTTGATGCGCGCGGCCTCGTACGTCGTGCCGACGGCGAGGACGTCCGAGCCCAGCCGCGTGGCCTCCTCCGCCAGGCGCTCGTGCCCGAAGCCGTAGCCGTTGCCCTTGCAGACCGGGACGAGGCCCGGGAACTGCTCCTGCACCTGCTTGTGGTGCGCCCGCCAGCGCGCGGTGTCGACGTAGAGCGTGAGCGCCATGGCCGGACCTGGAACCTTTCTGGTGGCTGCGGTGTAGCAGAGGTATGAGAGCTATTGAAGCGAAGGACGCGGCCTCAGCGGCGCGACACGGGGATTCAGCGGCGTGACATGTAGATGTCGAGCGCCTTGTGGAGCAGCTTGTTGAGCGGGAAGTCCCACTCGCCGAGGTACTCGGCGGCCTGGCCGCCCGTGCCCACCTTGAACTGGATCAGGCCGAAGAGGTGGTCGGTCTCGTCCAGCGAGTCGGAGATGCCGCGCAGGTCGTACACCGTCGCGCCGAGCGCGTAGGCGTCGCGGAGCATCCGCCACTGCATCGCGTTGGAGGGCCGGACCTCGCGGCCGATGTTGTCGGAGGCGCCGTAGGAGTACCAGACGTGCCCGCCGACGATCAGCATGGTCGCCGCCGACAGGTTCACGCCGTTGTGCCGGGCGAAGTACAGCCGCATGCGGTTGGGGTCCTCGGTGTTGAGGGCCGTCCACATGCGCTGGAAGTACGACAGCGGGCGCGGCCGGAAGTGGTCGCGCACGGCCGTGATCTCGTACAGCCGCTGCCATTCCTCGAGGTCCTGGTAGCCGCCCTGGACGACCTCGACGCCGGCCTTCTCGGCCTTCTTGATGTTGCGGCGCCACAGCTGGTTGAAGTTCTTGTGGACCTCTTCCAGGGAGCGGTTGGCCAGCGGTACCTGGAAGACGTAACGGGGCTGCACGTCACCGAAGCCGGCGCCGCCGTCCTCGCCCTGCTGCCAGCCCATGCGGCGCAGCTTGTCGGCCACCTCGAAGGCCCGCGGCTCGATGAAGTCGGCCTCGATGTCCCGCAGCCGCTTCACGTCCGGGCTCTGGATGCCCTGCTTGATGGAGTTGGCGTCCCAGCGGCGGATGATCACCGGCGGGCCCATCTTCACCGAGAAGGCGCCCTGGTGCTTGAGGTGGGCGAGCATCGGTTCCAGCCACTCGGTCAGATTCGGCGCGAACCAGTTGATGACCGGGCCCTCGGGCAGGTAGGCGAGGTAGCGCTTGATCTTCGGCAGCTGGCGGTAGAGGACGAGACCCGCGCCGACCATCTCACCGGTCCGCTCGTCGAACCAACCCAGGCTCTCGGACCGCCACTCGGCCTTGACATCGGCCCAGGCCGGGACCTGCATGTGGCTCGCCGCCGGCAGGCTCTGGATGTACGCCAGATGCTGCTCGCGGCTGATCGTCCTCAGGGTCAGGCTCATGTCGGGGCGCTCCTCGGGCTGGTGTGTCCCCATGGGTACAGGGGCTCCGGCTCTGGGGCCGAAGCCTACTGCGCCTTGCGCGCGCCCCGGCTGGGCGTACGGAACCCACGCCCCGGCTCATGGGCCGCCGGGGCGTTGCGTGGTGCTTTGTGTCGAGTTGGGGAGCCGGTGTCCCTGGCGTCAGCCGCCGATGAGTCCGCCGAAGAGGCCACCGTGCGCCATGCCGAGGAAGAAGCCCACGCCGGAGGCGCCGAGACCCAGGATCAGTCCGAAGCGCTCGCGTGTCGTCTCCGAGATCCACTGGCCGTACGCACCGGTGAGGATGCCCACCAGGCCGGCCCAGGAGGCCAGCAGGTGCAGCTGGTCGAAGAAGCCCGTCACGAACGCCGTCACACCGAGCACCAGGGTGACCGCCGTCAGCGTGTCCTGGATGGGGTGGGGCTTTCCGTCCGTGGCGAAGAGGCCTCCGGCGGTGTTGGGTCGCAATGCCTGTGCCATGGGGCACCTCCTGCGAAAGGCGGCGCATCGTAGCGCCATACACACCCGATGTGTACAGACTGACGGGCTCCCGGGCCGGATTTCAACCGGAAGCCGGTGTACGGGTAGTCTGTACCGTCTGCATTGGTGTCTGCCCAGCCCCGATCGGGTAAACCGCGAGGTCACCCCGATTGTCAGTGGCGGCCGATACCGTTGCGTACGCATCACGACCCTCCTGCCACGGAACGACCGTGGCCGCTGAGTCCAAAGGAGGTGGGTTCCACATGCGTCACTACGAGGTGATGGTCATCCTCGACCCCGATCTGGAGGAGCGCGCTGTCGCCCCCCTGATCGAGAACTTCCTCTCCGTCGTCCGTGAGGGCAACGGCAAGGTCGAGAAGGTCGACACCTGGGGCCGTCGTCGTCTCTCGTACGAGATCAAGAAGAAGCCTGAGGGCATCTACTCGGTCATCGACCTGCAGGCCGAGCCTGCGGTCGTCAAGGAGCTCGACCGCCAGATGAACCTGAACGAGTCGGTCCTCCGGACCAAGGTCCTCCGCCCCGAGACCCACTGAGCTTCCGCTCAGCCGATCTCGGGATTCGAGTAGCAGCACAAGCAGCCAGCAGCAAACCCGCCGAGAGGTTCCCCCATGGCAGGCGAGACCGTCATCACGGTCGTCGGCAATCTTGTCGATGACCCCGAGCTGCGCTTCACCCCTTCCGGTGCGGCGGTCGCGAAGTTCCGTGTCGCGTCCACCCCCCGCACCTTCGACCGTCAGACGAACGAGTGGAAGGACGGCGAGAGCCTCTTTCTGACCTGCTCGGTCTGGCGTCAGGCGGCGGAGAACGTCGCCGAGTCGCTCCAGCGAGGCATGCGCGTCATCGTGCAGGGCCGGCTGAAGCAGCGGTCCTACGAGGACCGTGAGGGTGTCAAGCGCACGGTCTACGAGCTGGACGTCGAGGAAGTCGGCGCCAGCCTGCGCAACGCCACGGCCAAGGTCACCAAGACCGCCGGTCGCGGTGGGCAGGGCCAGGGCGGTTACAGCGGCGGTGGCGGCGGCCAGGGTGGCGGCGGCTGGGGCGGCGGCTCCGGTGGCGGCCAGCAGGGCGGCGGCGCTCCCGCCGACGACCCGTGGGCGACCGGCGCTCCCGCCGGTGGCAACCAGGGCGGCGGCGGTGGCTGGGGTGGAAACTCCGGCGGCGGTGGCGGCGGCTACTCGGACGAGCCCCCCTTCTAGCCCTTCGGGTCCGGATCTCCGGGCCTGTTGGGTCGAGGGCGGGTCGTTACCCAAACTTCTTGATCACACAGGAGATACACCATGGCGAAGCCGCCTGTGCGCAAGCCGAAGAAGAAGGTCTGCGCTTTCTGCAAGGACAAGGTCACGTACGTGGACTACAAGGACACGAACATGCTGCGGAAGTTCATTTCCGACCGCGGCAAGATCCGTGCCCGCCGCGTGACCGGCAACTGCACGCAGCACCAGCGTGACGTCGCCACGGCCGTCAAGAACAGCCGTGAGATGGCGCTGCTGCCCTACACGTCCACCGCGCGTTAAGGAAAGGGTGACTTACGCATGAAGATCATCCTGACCCACGAGGTCTCCGGCCTCGGTGCCGCGGGCGACGTCGTCGACGTCAAGGACGGTTACGCTCGCAACTACCTGATCCCGCGGAAGTTCGCTATCCGCTGGACCAAGGGTGGCGAGAAGGACGTCGAGCAGATCCGTCGCGCTCGCAAGATCCACGAGATCCAGACCATCGAGCAGGCCAACCAGGTCAAGGGCCAGCTCGAGGCCGTCAAGGTCCGTCTGGCCGTCCGCTCCGGCGACGCCGGTCGTCTCTTCGGTTCCGTCACCCCGGCCGACATCGCTTCCGCGATCAAGGCTTCCGGTGGCCCCGAGGTCGACAAGCGCCGCATCGAGCTGACCGCTCCCATCAAGACCCTGGGCGCACACGAGACGTCCGTGCGTCTGCACCCCGAGGTTGCCGCCAAGGTCAACATCGAGGTCGTCGCGGCGTGACGCTGCGCTCGGCTTGAGCAGCTTCGGCTGTAGAGCTGGGAAGGGGCCGTACCCGTGGGGTACGGCCCCTTCTGCATGGGCGTGATGTTTCACGTGAAACGGTCAGTGAGGCAGACCCTGCGATGTTTCACGTGAAACCGTCACCGAGTCGCCCCGGTCACCAGCCAGCGCCCGGAGCGGGCTCGCAGCCACAAGGTCAGCATCCGCACCGTCATCATCAGCGTCATGGCGGCCCACAGCGCGGTCAGTCCACCGCCCATTACGGGGACGAGCAGCGCGACCGGTGCGAAGATCGCCAGCGTGACCAGCATGGCCTTCGCCAGGTACGGTCCGTCTCCCGCGCCCATCAGGACGCCGTCGAGGACGAAGACGACCCCGCAGATGGGCTGCGAGAGCGCCACGATCACCAGAGCGGGCAGCGCCACGTCCTTCACGGTGGAATCGCTGGTGAACAGCGGCAGGAACACCGGCCTGGCCAGCACGACCAGCGCTCCGAGGATGACGCCGACCGCGAGGCCCCACTCCACCATGCGACGGCACGCCTGACGGGCGCCCACGGCATCGTCCGCGCCGAGATAGCGCCCGATGATCGCCTGGCCGGCGATGGCGATGGCGTCCAGAGCGAAGGCGAGCAGACTCCACAGGGAGAGCACGATCTGATGTGCCGCGATGTCGGCGTCCCCTAGACGAGCGGCGACGGCGGTGGCGATCATCAGGATCGCCCGGAGGGAGAGCGTGCGGACCAGGAGAGGTGCGCCGGCCTGAGCCGAAGCCCTGATGCCGGACGTGTCTGGTCGCAGGGAGGCTCCGTGCCTGCGGGCTCCGCGGACGACCACCGCCAAGTAGACGGCCGCCATGCCGCACTGTGCGATCACCGTGCCCCAGGCGGAGCCGGCGATACCGAGGCCGGCGCCGTAGACGAGGCCCGCGTTGAGGACGGCGTTGGTGACGAAGCCCGCGACGGCGACATAGAGCGGGGTCTTCGTGTCCTGCAGTCCACGCAGGACGCCGGTCGAGGCGAGGACGACGAGCATGGCCGGGATGCCGAGGGCCGAGATCCTCAGGTATGTGGTCGCGTAGGGGGCCGCTGTGTGGGAGGCGCCGAAGAGGTCCACGATGGCCGGTGCGGTGGGAAGGATGACGGCGATCACGAGGGCACCGAGAAGGATCGCCAGCCAGATTCCGTCCATGCCCTGGCGGATGGCCGCTGGGAGATCACCGGCGCCGACGCGTCGCGCGACCGCCGCCGTGGTGGCGTAGGCGAGGAAGACGAAGACGCTGACCGCGGTGGTGAGGAGGGCCGAGGCGACCCCCAGGCCGGCGAGCTGGGCCGTGCCGAGGTGGCCGACGATCGCGCTGTCGACCATGACGAAGAGAGGCTCGGCGACGAGTGCGCCGAAGGCCGGGACGGCCAGGGCGACGATCTCTCGGTCGTGCTGTCGCCGGGTGCCCCTGGAGGTCGCGGGAGCCTGTGTCATGTGCACCAATGTAATCGTCCACAGGTAAGAGATGCAAAGCGTGAGTGACCATTACCTCCCGTCTCTTCGTGCGCTCATTCGCGCGCCGTTCGACACGATCTTGGCCCGACTGGGGAAGTTTTTCTTCTGCACAGCCGGTGGACGGCAAATGGGCAGGTCAGAAGGGTTACGGCGGACGGGGCGCGAGCTTGTTCACAGGGCTGTCCACCGTGTCGTGCACAGGTTTCGCGGAGTTCTCCACAGCATCCGGGCCGTCGTCCACATGGCCTGTGGATAACCAGATTGGCTGACGGTGCCCGCGGGCCTACCGTGGTCCGGCGCCCACTCCGTGCGTCGGCCGGGAAAGCAGCACAAAACCGACGCGCCAGAACCGGAGTTGGGCCTCTCATTTGTCAGTGCCGTGCCGTAGAACTATGGGCACGGCTAGGTCCGCTCGGCGGACGGGAGGAGGTGGCTCGGTGAGTATTTCCGAGCCCTTGGACGACCCGTGGGCCGACAGCGGTCCCAGCGATCGTCTGCCCGCCTCCCGCCGACGCGGTGACGGCGGCCGGAGTCGCGGCGAACAGCACGACCACGGCCGGGACGAGAGCGGCTGGGACGGCGGGGGCACGGCCTTCGAGCGCGTCCCGCCGCAGGACCTCGACGCCGAGCAGTCCGTGCTCGGCGGCATGCTGCTGTCCAAGGACGCCATCGCCGACGTCGTCGAGATCATCAAGGGCCACGACTTCTACAAGCCCGCCCACGAGACGATCTTCCAGGCGATCCTCGACGTCTACGCCAAGGGCGAGCCCGCCGACCCCATCACGATCGCCGCCGAGCTCACCAAGCGCGGCGAGATCAACAAGGTCGGCGGCGCATCGTATCTGCACACCCTCGTCCAGACGGTGCCGACGGCGGCCAACGCCGAGTACTACGCGGAGATCGTGCACGAGCGCGCGGTCCTGCGCCGGCTGGTGGAGGCCGGCACGCGCATCACGCAGATGGGATACGCGGCCGACGACGACGTCGACGAGATCGTCAACCGCGCCCAGGCCGAGATCTACGCGGTCACCGAGCAGCGCACCAGCGAGGACTATCTGCCGCTCGGCGACATCATGGAGGGCGCCCTCGACGAGATCGAGGCGATCGGTTCCCGCAGCGGCGAGATGACCGGTGTGCCCACCGGCTTCACGGACCTCGACTCGCTCACCAACGGTCTGCACCCCGGCCAGATGATCGTCATCGCGGCCCGTCCCGCGATGGGTAAGTCCACGCTCGCACTGGACTTCGCGCGCGCGGCCTCGATCAAGCACAACCTGGCCAGCGTCATCTTCTCCCTCGAAATGGGGCGCAACGAGATCGCGATGCGTCTGCTGTCGGCCGAGGCGCGCGTGGCCCTGCACCACATGCGGTCCGGCACCATGACCGACGAGGACTGGACGCGCCTGGCCCGCCGGATGCCCGAGGTGTCCTCCGCGCCGCTCTACATCGACGACTCCCCGAACCTGTCGATGATGGAGATCCGCGCCAAGTGCCGCCGGCTCAAGCAGCGCAACGACATCAAGCTCGTGATCATCGACTACCTGCAGCTGATGCAGTCCGGCGGTTCCAAGCGCTCGGAGAGCCGTCAGCAGGAGGTCTCGGACATGTCCCGTAACCTCAAGCTCCTGGCCAAGGAGCTGGAGGTCCCGGTGATCGCGCTCTCGCAGCTCAACCGTGGCCCCGAGCAGCGCACCGACAAGAAGCCGATGGTCTCCGACCTGCGTGAGTCCGGCTCCATCGAGCAGGACGCCGACATGGTGATCCTGCTGCACCGCGAGGACGCCTACGAGAAGGAGTCGCCGCGCGCGGGCGAGGCCGACATCATCGTGGGCAAGCACCGAAACGGTCCCACGGCTACGATCACCGTCGCCTTCCAGGGTCACTACTCGCGGTTCGTGGACATGGCGCAGACCTGACCGGCGCCGCCCGGGCGCAAATGAACTCGACTACCAGGCGTCCCGCGGGATGGACTGGGGCCATGACGACACCCCAGGAAGAGCTGCTCCCCGGCACGCGCAGGGCGCTGCTGCACCGCATCGCCGTGGCCCAGGCCGAAGGACGTGCGCCGTCGCTCGTGGCGACGGTGGTGCGGGGCGGGCGGCCCGTGTGGCACGGTGCGCGAACGTCGGTGGACGGGCACGGGCCGGACGAGAACGTGCAGTACCGCATCGGCTCGATCACCAAGACCTTCACCGCCGTTCTGGTGCTGCGCCTGCGCGACGAGGGGCTTCTCGACCTCGGTGACCCGCTGGAGAAGCATCTGCCCGGCACCGGCGCGGGGGAGGCGACCGTCGCCGATCTGCTGGCCCACACGGGCGGGCTGGCCGCCGAGTCGCCCGGGCCATGGTGGGAGCGCACACCGGGATCCCTGCGGCCGGAACTCGCCGATGTGCTGGGCGAAGGCCCGCTGCCGCATCCGGTGGGCCGCCGCTTCCACTACTCCAACCCCGGCTACACCCTGCTGGGGGCACTCGTCGAGAAGCTGCGCGGGGCACCTTGGGAAGAGGTCCTCCGGCGCGAGGTGCTGGAACCCCTGGGGCTGGACCGTACGACCGTCCACCCCCGGGCGCCCCACGCGGGCGGCTGGGCGGTGCACCCCTGGGCCGACGTCATGTTGCCCGAGCCCAGCGAGGACCTGGGACGCATGGCGGCGGCCGGCCAACTCTGGTCCACCACCGGAGACTTGGCGAAGTTCGCGGTGTTCCTGACGCAGGGGGACGACCGGGTGCTGAACGCCGGGAGCGTGCGCGAGATGCGGACGCCCGCGGCACCGGCGGAGGCCGCGGACGTCATGGACGGGACGTCGTACGGCCTCGGGATGCAGATCCAGGGGCGGCACGGCCGGCTGCTCGTGGGCCACTCGGGCTCGCTGCCGGGCTTCCTCGCGAATCTCACCATCAGCGTCGAAGACGACGTCGCGGCCGTCGTGCTGGCCAACTGCACCTCCGGTCCGCTGGTGTCCACCGTGGGCGCCGATCTCGTGCGCATCGTCGCCGAGGCGGAACCGCGTATCCCCGAGCCGTGGCGGCCGATGCGTGAAGTCGACCCGGACGTACTGGAGTTGGCCGGCCAGTGGTACTGGGGCACATACGGCTTCGCCCTGCGGCTCACGGCCGACGGGCTCGTCTCGCTGGAGCCGCTGTCCGGCACCGGCCGCCGCTCACGCTTCCGGCCGAACGGCGACGGCACCTGGACCGGCCTGGAGGGCTACTACGCCGGAGAGCCCCTGAAGGCCGTACGGCGGCCGGACGGGACCGTGAGCCACCTGGACCTCGGCTCCTTCGTGTTCACCCGTCAGCCGTACGACGAGGAGACTTCCGTGCCGGGTGGGGTGGACCCGGACGGATGGCGGGGGATCGGATAGTGCGGCGGCGTGGTGTCGTGCCCTGTTTCACGTGAAACAGGGCCTTCTCCCCACGCGTTCCGTCCCGTCGCCGCTCGGCCTCACCAAGGGCTTCACAGGGGGAGTTTGAAGCCCACGTGTGAGGCCGTGAAGCCGAGTCGCTCGTAGAAGCGGTGGGCGTCGGTGCGGGTGTTGTCTGAGGTCAGCTGCACCAACTGGGAGCCCTCCCGACGGGATGCGTCGATCGCCCACTCGATGAGCTGCGTGCCCAGCCCGCTGCCCCGCTCGTCCGCGTGGACGCGAACGGCTTCGATGATCGACCGGGTGGCGCCGTGCCGGGAGAGCCCGGGGATGATCGTGAGCTGAAGGGTGCCGACGACACGGTGCTCGCGTACGGCGACGACCAGGTGCTGGTTCGGATCGGACGTCAGCCGTTCCAGCGCGGCGAGGTAGGGAGCCAGATCGTCCGGTGACTCGCGTTGGGCACCGAGCGGGTCGTCGGCGAGCATCGCGACGATCTCGGGGACGTCGTCGGCCGTGGCGGGCCGTATCTCAAGATCTCCCATGGCAGGCACCCTATGCCGACCGGCGGGAGACCTCAGCCCGCCGCGACCGTCAGAGGAGCGAAGCGCCTGGTCCAGTCACCGGGGAGGTCCGGGACCCGGTGGGTCATGACCGAGTTGAAGGCGACGGAGGCCAGCCCCCGTTCCTTCGCCCAGGACAGCAGCTCTTCGTGGCGTACGTCGATGTCGGTTCGCAGGGGGCGGTCGGTGAGCGCCGCGAGTGAGGTGATGAGGGCCTTCGCCGTCGCCGTGTCGCGCGCGATCAGCGGACCGACGACATGGGTGTCCATGTTGGGCCACACGGCCGCGTGTCCGATGAGCCGGCCGTTCTCCTCGGCGACCCGCAGATGGTCGGCGAAGGCGGGAAGCCGGGCGATGACGTGGGTGCGGTCGGTGCCGAAGACCTCCTCGTCCAGCCTGAGGACGGCCGTGAGGTCCTCCGCGGTCGCGGCGCGGGTGACGGTATCGGGCTCGGTCCCGTCGGGAACGAACCGTCCGCGCAGCATCTCGGCTCGGCCCGTCACCTTGAAGCCGAGCTCCTCGTACAGCGGACGGCCGTTCGGCGTCGCGTGCAGGGTGAGCGGGGTGGTGCCCGTGGCCGAGACGATGTGCCGCATCAGATGCCGTCCGACACCCTGACGGGCATGCCGTTCGGCGACCAGCACCATGCCGATGGCCGCGAGGTCGGGGCGGTCCGGCCGTCCGTACTCGGTGACGACGCAGGCGCTGACGAGGCCGCCGTCGGGGTCGTCGATGCCGTACCCCTTCCCGGCCGTCAGGAGGAGGCTCCATTTGTGTTCCTCGCGTGGCCACCCCCGGTCCTCGGACAGGTCGGCGCAGGCGGCGAGATCGCGGAGCGTCAGACGGCGGATGGGCAGGGCGGTGAGGGAAGGCGTCGGCACGCAGGTCAGGCTGTCCGACCGCTGCCCTCGCCGTCCACCTCTTTCCGGTGGGACGAGGAAGCTTTTGGCCATGTCGTGGCCAACTGCACAGGAGGTCGACAGCTGCTGTTCGTTTCACGTGAAACCCCCGCTCGGCGGATCGGGCCGCGGCCATCGGGCGTACCAACCCCGGCGATTAGCCTCATGCCTCATGGCGAGACTTCATCTCTTCGACCTGGACGGCACGTTGCTGCGTGGCACGACGTCGCCTGTGGAGATCTCACGGCAACTGGGACTGGAAGCCGAGGCCCGGGCGCTCGACGAAGCGATCTCGGCGGGGCTGATAGGGCCACCGGAGTACGCGGCCCAGGTCCACGCGCTCTGGTCGGGACTGACCGAGGCCCATGTGACGGCCGCTTTCGACGGGGCCCCGTGGCTGGAGCGGATCAGGGAGGTCTGGGCGTCGATCCGACGGCAGGGCGGATACTGCGCCGTCGTGTCGCTGTCGCCGTCGTTCTTCGTGGAGAAGCTCCTCGGCTGGGGTGCCCACGCCGCGCACGGGTCGCGCTTTCCCGCTGTGCCGTTCACCGAGCCGGTGGACCCGACCGGGGTACTCAGCGCGGCGGCCAAAGTCGAGATCGCCGACCGGCTGTGCGCGGAGTTCGGAGTGACGAGGGACGACTGCGTGGCCTACGGGGACTCCCTGTCCGACAGGGACCTGTTCGGCGTGGTGCCGGTCTCCGTGGCGGTCAATGCGGACAGCCATCTGTCAGGTCTCGCGACCCACTCCTACCTGGGCGGCGATCTGTGGGAGGCGTATGAGCTGGTGCGCCATGATCGGTAGCTGACCGGCCGGCCGCGGCTCAGCCCAGGTCCGGGGCGTGCATGGCGCGCACGCCCTCGATGTTGCCGTCCAGATAGTGCCGCAGCGACAGCGGTACGAGGTGGACGGAGGCGATCCCGACCCGGGTGAACGGCACGCGGACGATCTCGTACTCGCCGGCGGGCTCCTCGACCTCGGGACCGTGCCGCAGGTTCGGGTCCATGGACTCCAGACGGCAGACGAAGAAGTGCTGCACCTTCACGCCGGTCGCGCCGGCGTCCTCGCCGATGTGCTCGACGGTGTCGACGAAACAGGGCACCACATCGGTGATCTTCGCGCCGAGCTCCTCGTACACCTCTCGGTGCAGGGCGTCGACGACGGTCGTGTCGCTGGGCTCGACCCCGCCACCGGGAGTGACCCAGTAGGGATCTACGCCGGGCTTCGTGCGCTTGATGAGGATCAGGGCGTCGCCGTCCAGCAGAACGGCACGGGCGGTGCGCTTGACCACGGGTCGGACGGTCATGGGGGGAATGTGGCCCGGATGGTTCCACGTGAAACATCGCAAGTCGTCACCGGCCGAGCTCACCCCGTAACCGCCGCTCGGGCTGGCGAAAACCGCAGGTCAGCACCAGTCGGCCGCTGCCCCCAACAGCCATTCGTGTGCCCGTGCGATGTGCGGCATCGCGAGCGTGCCGGTACGGACCACGAGGAAGTACGTCCGCAGCGGCGGCACCGCGGGATCGTGCAGGGCCACGACCTGTCCCCGCTCCAGCGCGTTCGCGCACAGATAGCGGGGCAGCACCGCGAGACCGCCACCCGCCACGGCACAGGCGAGGACGGCGCGCAGGTCGGGGACGATGACGGTGCCCGGGGCGGCCGGGCGGGAGTCGAAGACGGAGGCCCAGTAGCGCGAGACGAAGGGCAGCGACTCGTGCACCTCGATCACGGGGACGTCTTCGAGGGCGGGTGCGCCCTTGCGTCGAGGCTTCAAGCGGCCGATCTTCTCGGCCCGCGCCGCGGAGGCGACCAGGACGTGCTCCTCGTCGCAGAGCGGAGTCGCCGTGAGGAGGGCGCCGCGCGGACGTGCCGTACTGATGGCCAGATCGTGATGCCCGGCGGCGAGCCCCTCCAGGGTCTCCTCGGCGTTCCCGAAGGAGGCGCGCAGCGCGAAGCCCTGGCCGTCCTCGCCGGTCAGCTCGGTGAGAGCGGGCAGCGCGCGTTCCGCGGTGAACTCGGGGGGACCGGCGAGATGCAGGGTCCGTAAGGAGGACTCGTCGTCGAGGCCGGTCTCCGCGATCTCCACCAGGGCGTCGAGGTGCGGGGCGGCCTTGTGCGCGAGCTCGTCCCCGATGGTCGTCGGGGTCACTCCGCGGGCCTGCCGCAGGAACAGGGGGCGGCCCAGCTGCCGTTCCAGTGTGCGTATCTGGGAGGTCACAGCCGGCTGTGACAGGCCGAGCAGGGCGGCGGCGCGGGTGAAGGAGCCGGCCCGGTGCACCGTGACGAACGTGCGCAGCAAGGCCAGATCCATGGTCCGCCCTCCCCCTTTCCCTGCCCATTCTCCGGCCCCGGGCAGGGCCCAACTATAAATAAGTCGATAGGTCTCTGTCGCTACTGTGATTGGACACTGACAGAGAGTCAACTAGCCTTGGTCGCGCGGTTCTTCGCGCGCGGAACCGAGGGCGGTCCGAGCCACGAGGGGGGAGGCTCGGACCGCCCGTCACACACGATGGGACGCCCGCTCGTAGCCCGTGAGCCGGTCACTCGGCGGACTCCTCCAGAGCCCGCAGGACGTCCGCCACCAGGTCCTCGGGGTCCTCGGCGCCGACCGAGAAGCGGATGAAGCCCTCCGGCACCGGATCCCCGCCCCAGCGCCGGCGCCGCTCGGCCGTCGACCGCACGCCGCCGAAGCTCGTCGCGTCGTCCACGAGCCGCAGCGCCTGCAGAAAACGCTCGGCACGCGCGCGCGTGGGCAGCGTGAAGGAGATGACGCACCCGTAGCGGCGCATCTGCTGAGCGGCGACCTTGTGCGAGGCGTCGTCGGGCAGCCCGGGATAGCGCAGCCCGCTGATCTCGGGCCGATCCCGCAGCACCTCGGCGAGCGTGAGGGCCGTGGCGCACTGCCGGTCCACCCGCAGCTGGAGCGTGGCGATCGAACGGTGTGCGAGCCAGGCCTCCATGGGCCCCGGGATCGCACCGACGATCTTGCGCCAGCGGCGTACGGCCGCCATGGCCTCGGCGTCCCGCCCGACGACGTAGCCGAGCAGGACGTCCCCGTGCCCGGTGAGCTGCTTGGTGCCGCTGGCCACGGCGAAGTCGGCGCCCAGCTCCAGCGGACGCTGCCCCAGAGGCGTCGCGAGGGTGTTGTCGACGGCGACGAGCGCGCCACGCGCGTGTGCCGCCTCGGTGAGGCGCCGGATGTCGCACACGTCCAGCCCGGGGTTCGACGGCGTCTCGATCCACAGCAGCTTCGCGCCGTCGAGGACGTCGAGCTGAGCGTCGTTCGCCGTCGGGGCGGCGCGCACCTCGACGCCGTACGCCTCGAGCTGGGCGCGGACCATGGGGAGCACCTGGTAGCCGTCGGCGGGCAGTACGACGGCGTCCCCGGCGCTCACCTGGGAGAACAGCACCGCCGAGATGGCGGCCATGCCCGAGGCGAAGGTGAGCGTCTCCACGTCCGCCCGGCCGGGTGCCTCCAGTTCGCCGATGGCGCGTTCCAGCAGCGTCCAGGTGGGGTTGTCGTCGCGGCCGTAGGTGTACGGGCCGCTGACGTCGCCCGGCAGGTGGAAGTGGGCGGCGAACACCGGGCCGGGAAGGGTCGGCTCGTTCTTGGCCGTCTCGGGCAGTCCCGCCCGCACCGCGCGCGTGCCGTCACCGTCGCCCGAAGGCCTGTCGGTCGCGGAACCACTCATGCCGCCCGTCCCTCCACCTGCTCGCGTACCGCGGCGAGGAGGCCCTCGCTCGCCGCCTCCACCATCTCAAGGCACTCCTCGAAGCCTTCCATGCCCCCGTAGTACGGGTCGGGCACGTCCAGGTCGTCGCCCGCGGCGGGGTCGTACGAGCGCAGCAGCCGCACCTTCGCCGCGTCCTCCGGGGTCGGCGCGAGACGGCGCAGAGCCCTGAGGTGGCCCGCGTCGAGGGCGATGACGAGGTCCAGACGGGAGAACCACGAGGCATGGAACTGCCGGGCGATGTGAGCGCCGTCGTAGCCGTTCTCCCGAAGGACGGAGACGGTGCGCGGGTCGGCTCCGTCGCCCTCGTGCCAGCCGCCGGTGCCCGCGCTGTCCACCTCGACCAGGCCGTCGAGCCCGACTTCCTGAACGCGGGTGCGGAAGACGGACTCGGCCATCGGGGAGCGGCAGATGTTGCCGGTGCAGACGAAGCAGACGCGGTAGCTCATCGTCCGCTCAGTCCTCGTCCGGCAGAACGACGCTCAGCGCCCAGGAGACGATCGAGATGATCAGGCCGCCGAGGACCGCCGTCCAGAAGCCCTCGACGTGGAAGCTCAGGTCGAGCTTGCCGGCCAGCCACGAGGTCAGCAGCAGCATCAGGGCGTTGACGACGAGCGTGAACAGGCCGAGCGTCAGGATGACGAACGGCAGGGACAGCAGCTTCACGATCGGCTTGATCAGCCAGTTCACCAGACCGAAGAGCAGGGCGACGAGGATCAGCGTCCAGGCCTTCTTGGCGGTGCTGTCGCCGGTCAGGGTGATCTTGTCCAGCAGCCATACCGCGACCGCCAGGGCGCCCGCGTTCACGATCGTCTTGACTACGAAATTCTTCATGTGTCTGATCGTTGCAGACCAGATCGGCTACGAGAATCGGGACGAGGACGGCAACGGCGATGAAGGCATTCCGGCTGGACGAACTTGAGGCGGAACGCGCCGCCAACGACGGTGCCTACCTGCAGTTTCTGCGGGAACGGAACATGTCCGTCGGCCTGTACGCGCTCGACGCCGGCGAGCATGATCCACAGAAGCCGCACAACCAGGACGAGGTCTACTTCGTTGTGAGCGGCCGCGCCGCGATCACCGTCGGCCTGGAGACGACCCAGGTGGCCCGCGGCAGCGTGATCTACGTGCCGGCCGGCGTCGCCCACAAGTTCCACCACATCAGCGAGGACCTCAGGGTGCTCGTGGTGTTCTCTCCGCCGGAGAGCTGAGCCGCGGCCTCGGGGTTCCCTAGGGGTTCGATCAGGGGAGGACAAGGGATGCGAGGCCCCCGGCGGACCCCCTCACGGCCCTAGCATCGATGGCAGGACAGAAGAAGGATCCGGTACAGAGCCCCGGGTCACCGACGACCCGGCATAAGCGACGGGCGGAGAGACAAGGACGAGAGCAATGGGAGAGATCTTCTCGGGACTGCCCTGGTGGGTGAAGTGGATCGCCGTGCCGGTCATCGCCCTGGTCGTGTTCGGCGGCCTCATAGCCACGGTCGTCGGCTTCGTCATCGGGCTGCTGTTCAAGGCGCTGGTCTTCGTGGCGCTCGTCGGTGGACTCATCTATGTCGTACGGAAGTTCACGTCGAGCTCCTCGTCGCGCAGCGACTGGTGACGGCCGTGGGAGACCGGTGACCGGTAACGGGAATCACCGGTTCCCTCGGGGGAGGGAAGTTTCCCGGGCAGACCGTCCGCAAGCGGTGGCGGGCGGTTAGAGTCCGGAACTCGTCGCGGGAACGACCCCGGTGAGCGGCGCACCCCTCCCCGTGTTACCCCACAGCACGGGAAACCCCCCTTGTGCTTCTGGAGTGACCCTTGGCCACCGTAGACACCGCACTCACCTCCCCCCACGCACCACCGACCCCGGCGGCCGCCGCCACCCCCCGTCTCCGGCCCCCGAAACAACCCGGCCCCGGAACGCAGGGACGCGCGGCCGGGGTCCCGGCGCCGTCACGCGCCACTTCTGCGGCACCGAGGTCGTCGCACGCCACGACCCCTGCCGCACAGCCGCAGTCCGCGACCCTCATCGGTTCCGTCCAGCGCGCGATGAGACTGCTGGAATGCGTCGCGGGACGCGCGAACGGAGCCCCCGCCAAGCAGCTCGCCCGCGAGACCGGACTGGCGCTCCCGACGGCGTACCACCTGCTGCGCACCCTGGTGCACGAGGGCTATCTGCGCAGGGAAAAGGGTCTGTTCTTCCTCGGCGAGGCGGCCGAGCGGCTCGGCAGCAGCGGAGCCCAGCAGAAACGTCGCAGCACGATCGTGGACGCGCTCGCCGGCTTTCGCGACGCGATCGGCGTCCCCGTGTACTACGCCGTGTACCAGGACGGCGAGATCGAGATCAGGTGCGTCTCCGACACCCCGGGCAATCCGGCGGTCGAGGAATGGGCGGACTTCCGCGAGACCGGGCACGCCCACGCGATCGGGCAGTGCCTGCTGTCCCAGCTGGACGAGCAGGGCCGCCGCGATCACCTTCAGCGTCACCCCGTGCAGCCCGTCACCCCGTACACGGTGCCCGACGGCCGAGCCCTGCTGCGCCGGCTCGAACGGACTCCGCGGATGGAGGCGGTGACGGAGCGGCAGGAGTACGTGTTGGGGACGGTCTGCGCGGCCATCCCCATCACCCTGGGTACGACGGCCGCCACGATGGCCATCTCCCTGCCGTGCCATCAGGCGGACCGTCTGCTGCCGGTGGCGCGGCAGCTGCAGAGCGAGATCGGGCGTCTGCTGGGGTCTCTCGCCATCTCTATCAGTATGTGAAAACTCACTCCTTGTGATCTGTTGTGTACGTTCAGCAATATTTCACCTGTGTCAGGGGATGATTCCCAGCCAGACGGCTACAAATGACGGGGTAGGCGATGCGCGAGTCGGTACAGGCAGAGGTCATGATGAGCTTCCTCGTCTCCGAGGAGCTCTCTTTCCGCATTCCGGTGGAGCTGCGTTACGAGTCCTGTGATCCCTATGCCGTGCGGCTGACCTTCCATCTCCCGGGCGACGACCCGGTGACCTGGGCGTTCGGCCGGGAGTTGCTGATCGACGGGGTCGGCAGACCGTCCGGCGACGGGGACGTGCGGGTCTCGCCCGTCGAACCGGAGTCGCTCGGCGATGTCCTGATCCGGCTTCAGGTGGGCTGTGACCAGGCGCTGTTCCGTTCGTCCACCGCCCCGCTCATCGCCTTCCTCGACCGCACCGACAAGCTCGTGCCGTTGGGCCAGGAGGGTGCGCTCGCCGACTTCGACGCCCACCTCGACGAGGCGCTGGACCGGATCCTGGCGGAGGAGCAGAGCGCGGGCTGAGACCGGCACGGCCGCGGAGACGGCGGAACACTTCGGCGCGGGGCACGGAAGACGCAGGAACGCTTCTCTCGCGCGGGCGGGAGCTGCCCCGGGCTCGACACTCGAGGCGCCCTTCGGGGCTCAGTGCTTGCGGCGTCGTCCCTTCCCCGAGCGCGCCGGAGCCGAGGACGTCTGCGCCGCCATGGCGGCCTCCGGACGGTCGGCCGAGACCACCAGCGCCGCCAGCAGCGTGGTGACCGGCACCGAGGCGACCAGGCCGATCGAGCCCACCAGCGTGCGCACGATCTCCTCGGCCACCAGTTCGCTGTTGGCGACCGCCCCCACACTGCTCTGCGCGATGGAGAAGAGCAGCAGCAACGGCAGCGCGGCGCCCGCGTAGGCGAGGACGAGGGTGTTGACGACGGAGGCGATGTGGTCGCGTCCGATGCGGATGCCGGCCCGGTACAGCCCGCGCCAGCCCATGGCCGGGTTGGCCTCGTGCAGCTCCCAGACGGCCGAGGTCTGGGTGACGGTGACGTCGTCGAGCACCCCGAGCGAGCCGATGATGACGCCGGCGAGCAGTAGACCGCTCATGTCGATCGACGGGTACAGGCCGTGGATCAGACCGGTGTTGTCGTCGGTGTTGCCGGTCAGTGCGGCCCAGCCGATGAACTGCGAACCGAGGATGCCGATCAGCACCAGGGAGATCAGGGTGCCGAGGACGGCCACGGAGGTGCGGGCGGACAGGCCGTGGCACATGTAGAGGGCGATCAGCATGATGGCGCTCGACCCGATGACGGCCACGACCAGGGGGTTCGAGCCCTGCAGGATCGCGGGCAGGATGAAGAAGTTCAGGATCAGGAAGCTGATGGCGAGCGCGACCAGCGCCATGACGCCTCGCAAGCGTCCGACGATCACGACGGCGACGGCGAAGATCCCGGCCAGCAGGGCCATCGGGAAGCGCCGGTTGACGTCGGTCACCGAGTACTGCAGGTTCTTCGGCGCAGAGGGCTCGTAGGCGACGACGACCTTCTCGCCCTGGTGCAGTTGCCGGGACTGGTCCGGCTGCACGATCTCGACGAACGTACGGCCCTTGTCGGGGCCGGTGTCGACGCGGACGGTGGCCTTCTTGCAGGTGCCCTTGGCCTCCTGCTGGGCGGAGGAGCCACCGGCGGCCGAGGTGGCGCCGACCGAGCCCCCGCCGGAGGCGTTGACCGACTTGCAGCTGACCTCGACGACCCTGGTGACCGTCGCCTGCTGGGACTGCCGGTCGAAGCCCACCCCGGTCCGCTGGTGCGCCGGGGCTCCGCCGGGCCACAACACCACGAGTCCGACCACTACGGCCGCGGCGAAGGGGATGAGGATCGCCCCGATCACCTTGCGCAGATGCCGGGATACGGGGGCCGCCGGGCCATGGCTGTGACTGTGCCCGTGACCGCCACCGGAGCCGTGCCCCTGGCCACCGCGTTCATGGTCATCGGACACGTGGTCGTGCGCATGCTGCTCACGGCCACCGGGCGCGTGCCCGTGCGTGTGCTGCTCATGGCCACCAAACGCGTGCCCGTGCGCGTGCTGCTCACGGCCCCCGGGGGGACCCGGGGCATCGCCGCTTACGGAGCCGGGCCGGCGGGGCTGCTCCGGCGGGTACGAGGGCTGCTGCGTGGTGGTCACCGCCCGATCATCGCAAGAACGGCAGAGGCCCCCTGTTCACCGCGCCAGAAATGACGCTAGCGTGGAGGCACCTTTGCACACGCGGGAGCTCGGAGCACCGGGCTGAGAGGGCGCTGACCTCCGTCCCAGCGATGTTTCACGTGGAACATCACCGAACTCGAGTGATGTTCCCCACGAAACGTCGACAGACGGAAACCGCTGCGTCGACCGCCGAACCTGTTACCGGGTAATGCCGGCGTAGGGAGTAGGTCTCATGACCAACAAGGACGTACGCACGCCTGCCTCCAGCAAGGACGAGCAGCCCGTTCAGGGCGCGCAGTCCCAGGAGGCCGGGAAGTCCATCGGCTGGCACAAGGCATACGTCGAGGGTTCGCGCCCCGATGTGCGGGTGCCGGTCCGTCAGGTGCACCTCACCAACGGGCAGTCGGTCACGTTGTACGACACATCCGGCCCGTACACCGATCCACTCGTCGACACCGATGTCCGCAGGGGGCTGCCGCCGCTCAGGGAGAACTGGATCATCTCCCGCGGCGACACCGAGGAGTACGCGGGTCGCCCCGTCCGTCCCGAGGACGACGGGATCAAGCACACCGCGCCCCGCGGCGGTCTGCGCAACCTCGACGCGGTCTTCCCGGGACGGCCGCGCCTGCCGCGCCGCGGTCGCGGCGGCGAGGCGGTCACCCAACTCGCCTATGCGCGCCGGGGCGAGATCACCCCGGAGATGGAGTACGTGGCCGTCCGGGAGAACGTCTCCCCGGAGGTCGTCCGCGAGGAGATCGCGGCGGGCAGGGCCGTACTGCCCGCCAACGTCAACCACCCGGAGATCGAGCCGATGATCATCGGCAAGCGTTTCCTGGTGAAGGTCAACGCCAACATCGGCAACTCGGCGGTGACGTCCTCCATCGAGGAAGAGGTCGAGAAGATGACCTGGGCGACCCGCTGGGGCGCCGACACGGTCATGGATCTCTCCACCGGCCGCAACATCCACACCACCCGCGAGTGGGTGCTGCGCAACTCCCCTGTCCCCATCGGCACGGTGCCGCTCTATCAGGCGCTGGAGAAGGTGGACGGCCGTGCCGAGGAATTGACCTGGGAGATCTACAAGGACACGGTCATCGAACAGGCCGAGCAGGGCGTGGACTACATGACGGTCCACGCGGGCGTCCGCCTCCCGTACGTCCCGCTCACCGCCAACCGCAAGACCGGCATCGTCTCGCGCGGTGGCTCGATCATGGCCGCGTGGTGCCTCGCGCACCACAAGGAGTCGTTCCTCTACGAGAACTTCGAGGAACTCTGCGAGATCCTCGCCGCCTATGACGTCACGTACTCGCTCGGCGACGGCCTCCGGCCCGGCTCGATCGCGGACGCCAACGACGAGGCGCAGTTCGCGGAGTTGCGCACGCTCGGGGAACTCAACACGATCGCCAAGCGTTTCAACGTACAGACCATGATCGAGGGCCCGGGGCACGTCCCGATGCACAAGATCAAGGAGAACATCGACCTTCAGCAGGAGATCTGCGATGAGGCTCCGTTCTATACGCTCGGCCCGCTGACCACGGACATCGCCCCGGCGTACGACCACATCACCTCCGGCATCGGCGCCGCGATGATCGCCTGGTGGGGTACGGCCATGCTCTGCTACGTCACCCCCAAGGAACACCTGGGCCTGCCCAACCGGGACGACGTCAAGACCGGCGTCATCACCTACAAGATCGCCGCCCATGCCGCCGACCTCGCCAAGGGCCACCCGGGTGCCCAGGAGTGGGACGACGCCCTGTCCGACGCCCGCTTCGAGTTCCGGTGGGAGGACCAGTTCAACCTGGCCCTGGACCCGGACACGGCACGGGAGTTCCACGACGAGACCCTTCCGGCGGAGCCGGCCAAGACCGCCCACTTCTGCTCGATGTGCGGGCCGAAGTTCTGCTCCATGAAGATCTCCCAGGACATCCGCCGCGAGCATGGCGGCACCCGGGAGGAGGTCGAGGAGGGCATGGCGCAGAAGTCGAAGGAGTTCGCCGCGGCCGGGAACCGCGTGTATCTGCCGATCACCGAACAGCCGTAGCCCCGCGGGGCGGCTCCTGCCTCACGGCCGAGGCGTGGGCCGCCCTACGCCACAGGGAGGTAGAGCCTCGCCAGCCGGGGCAGTCGCCGACGCATCTCCATGGCGTAGTCGAAGTCGAAGTTCGGCTTGCGCTCCCCCGAAGGGGGCCTTCCCGTGGTGGAGGGCGCAAGCCGAGGGTCACTCCGGCTGGTGTTCCGGGCCTCCGAAGTCCGGGCTGGTGTAGTCCGGGCTCGTGAAGCTCGGCCGGTGGCCGCGGGCCGGGCCGTCGTCGGGGCTGCTGAAGCCCGGGCGGTCGTAGCCGAGTTGCGGCATGCGGCTCGTCGGCGCCGAGGGTGCCGTGCTGTTCAGGGCGGCCGCCGCGCCGGGGTCGGCGAGGGCTTCCCGCAGGAACGGCAGGACGCCACGCTCCAGCAGCGCCTCGCGCCAGGCGTCCTTGGCGCGTGCCACCTCTCCGCTCAGCTCTCCGTACGGTCCGGCTTCGAGGGCCGGACGGTTGCGCAGCGCGGTCAGGAGCAGTCCCACCGCGGCCACGAGGATGGCGGCCGCGGTCATCGCGCCGAACACCCAACCAGCGGTGATCATGGTCTTGCCGAACATCTGCTTGGGTGCGACCGACCTGATGACGTACCCGACGAGCAGGAATATCACCGCGGCCGTTCCGGCGAGGACGGGGGTCAGGACGGCGGCGACGGCGACGGCGCCCGCGCCGGCGGGTTCGACGGCCTCGCCGAGGGTGGCAGCGAGCCCCATCGCGTCCGTGCCCGGCTCCGTGGAGCCCGACGCGCGGGTGGACGGGGTGGACGACGCCGGCTGGCGCAGTTCCTCGCGAACCTTCACGTAGTGCTGGTACTCGGTCGCCGCGGCCGCCGTGATGAGTGCGGTGGCGTTCAGCGCCATGGTGCGCAGCTGTTCGTTGTTCAGCCGCTGTCCCACAGCGGCCAGTTCCGGGCGGTGTGGGGCGGAGCGCAGCGCCTCATCGAGGACCCGCTCATACTCCTGGCGGTCCTCGCTCAGCAGGTGCTGCGGAACGCTGTTCATGTGCATCCCCCGATGCTCCGTAGGGCTTGGGGCTCGCATGCCAACGAGCCGTCGGGCAGAAACGGAGGGGAGCCTGCTACGGATAAGCCGATGGTAGAGCCGGGACGGCACAGGTCGACAGGGGGTTTCCGGAAATTGGGTCCTGGCCTGCGCCGTTTGTCGCGGCTCCGTCGTGGGGGCGCCTGCCCCGTGAACGTTCAGATATCCAGCGGAAGTTGTCGGACCAGCAGCTTTCCGGCCATGGTCACCCCGCCGTCCATCGCGATGGCCAGGCCTTCCGCGTAGACGTGCGGTCCCTCGACCACGGGGCCCGTGTCGTCCTCGCCCTCCTCGGAGCCGACCTCACCCAGGAGATAGGGGATGGGGCTGTGACCGTGAACGACGCGGGTGCCGCCGTACGTATCCAGCAGGGAGCGTGCGGCGTCCGCGCCGCCTTCGTCGCGGAAGGAGAAGCGCTTGGTGAACTTGCGGAACAGGTCCCAGCATTCGTCGGCGTCGTTGCGGGTGAGGGTCTCGCGGATCGTGTCGTTGACCGCCTCGATCGAGTCGCCGTAGTCGAGGTAGGCGGTGGTGTCCGAGTGCAGGAGCAGATAGCCGTCGACCTCCTCGACGGCGTCGAGGCGGGCCATCCACTGCAGGTGATGGTCCTGGAGGCGGTCCATGTCGGTCTTCTGGCCGCCGTTGAGCAGCCAGGCCGCCTGGAAGGTGGCGGTGCCCGCGCCGGAGTTGACGGGGGTGTCGCCGAACCGCTTGGCGCCGAGCAGCAGCAGCTCGTGGTTGCCCATGAGCGCCTTGCAGTAGCCGCCGGCCGCGGCCGCCTCGGCGGACAGCCGCATCACCAGCTCGATGACGCCGATGCCGTCGGGCCCGCGGTCGGTGAAGTCGCCGAGGAACCACAGCCTGGCGGTGCCGGCGCACCAGTTCCCGCCCGCGTCGATCAGCCCCTGCTCCTGCAGCGCGGCCACCAGTTCGTCCAGGTAGCCGTGGACGTCGCCGACGACGAAGAGCGGGCCGACGCCGTCGTTCGGCTGCGGAACCGCCTGGGCCGCGGGGTCGACGGGCACCTGGAGCGTGTCACCGCGGTTGATGACGGGCAGGTCGCGCTCGGTCGGCGTGTAGCCCTCGGGATACGTCTCCTCGTGGGGCGGTACGACGTCGCCGGGGTGCGTGCTGTGGCCGTACGGACCGGTCTCGTGGACGTACGCAGGCACCCGGAAGTCGCGCAACGTCGCCGTACGCTCCGTCTCGGGTCCCTGACCGGCCCCCTGAGTCATCAGACCCCTCCACCATCGCGCCGCATCTGCACCGCTTCGGACTGCCTGGTCGCAGCGGCCCGCGGTGTCGTGGGCCCATCATAGGAATGCGGATCGCGCCATGTGATGACCCAGGGGTGGTGAATCGGCGCAAGAGTCCAGTTCACCGCGGCTTTCGCCCCGATTGGGCAGGGCTTCGACCGCTGCTGACAGCGCTTGTTTCACTCCTCTTCGGGCGAACGCGGCGGGCTGACCGTCGTACGCGGGGCACGCCGCTGCGACGAGGTGCGCACGATCAGTTCCGTCGGTATCACCTGCTCGACCGGTTGGTCCGATTCGACCCCCTCGATCGCGTCGATGAGCAGCTGCACCACCGCCGTGCCGATCCGGCGCGGCTTCAGTGAGAGTGTGGTGATGGGCGGCTCGGTGGTGGCGTACACCCCGGATTCGCTGCAGCAGACCAGAAGCAGGTCGTCCGGTACGCGCAGGCCGTAGCGACGGGCGGCGGCGAGCAAATCGGTGCCGTTGGGGTCGAACAGGCCGTAGACGGCGTCCGGGCGGTCCGGACGGGCCAGCAGCCGGTCGGCGGCGACGGCCCCCGCACACGGGTCGTGCGCCGGGTAGGCCTCGTACACCGGGTCCTGGCCGACGCGCTCGCACCAGCGCAGGTACGCCGTGGTCGACAGGTGGGTGTACGTGTCCGTCGACGTCCCCGTCAGCAGGCCGATGCGGCGGGCGCCGGCGTCGGCCAGGTGGTCGAGGATCCCGAGTACGGCGGCCTCGTGGTCGTTGTCGACCCACGCGGTGACCGGCAGTGAGCCGGCCGGGCGGCCGTCGGAGACCACCGGTAAACCCTGCCGGACCAGTTCGCTGACCACCGGGTCCTGGTCGGAGGGGTCGATGACGACCGTGCCGTCCAGGGCGACGTTCGACCACACGTCGTGGCGCGAGGTCGCCGGGAGGATCACCAGCGCGTAGCCGCGGGCGAGCGCGGCGGAGGTGGCGGCCCGCGCCATCTCGGCGAAGTACGCGAACTCGGTGAAGGTGAAAGGTTCATCCCCGTACGTCGTCACCGTCAGGCCGATGAGGCCCGACTTGCCGGTACGGAGCGTGCGGGCCGCGGCCGAGGGGCGGTACCCCAGCCTGTCGGCGACCTCGCGTACATGGCGTCGGGTGGCGTCCGGGAGCCTGCCCTTGCCGTTCAGGGCATCGGAGACGGTCGTGATGGAGACTCCGGCGGCGGCGGCGACGTCTCTGATGCCCGCCCGGCCCGGCCGGCTGCCTCGACGTGAGGTTTCCGCGCGGCTCACCTGGTGCTTCCCTGCTGCTGTCATGGCGAGCCGATAGTAGGGCTCATGCGGTGGGGTAGGGCGGACGCATATGCACGCGTTGACAGGCACGTTTCTGCAAGGTCAATTGACGCCAACTGCCTTTGAATGCAAGTCAGTTGAACGATCCAATGGCATTACGTGACTTGTCGGCACGCATGAGCCTGCCAAGTCCCCGATGTTTCGAAGAGGTCTCAACTCACCTGCACGGGTGATGCGCGCCAGGGCGTGAGCCACCGGCGCATAGATATATGTGGCCGCGCCCCCTGGATTCGTCTGCCTTCGTGTGGTGTTGCCCGTGATGCGTGTGGGACGGATGAGGTCCGTCCCCACCAGTACGCAGCGGCGGCGAATCCTCATAAGGTGAGGAGTATTGGAAGCCGGCGGCGCGGACGGGCCGCCGGTGGTCGCGAGGAGGACTGCGGTGAGCGAGACGAGCCCCAAGCTGCGAGCCGAGCTGGCGGGGATCCCCACCTACAAGCCGGGCAAGCCCGCCGCGGCCGGTGGGCCGGTGGCCTACAAGCTGTCCTCCAACGAGAACCCCTATCCGCCGCTGCCGGGAGTGATGGAGACGGTGACGGCCGCCGTCTCGACGTTCAACCGCTACCCCGACATGGCCTGCACGGGCCTGATGAACGAGCTCTCCGACCGCTTCGGTGTCCCGCTCTCCCACCTGGCCACGGGCACCGGTTCCGTCGGCGTCGCCCAGCAGCTGATCCAGGCGACCTCGGGCCCGGGCGACGAGGTCATCTACGCCTGGCGGTCGTTCGAGGCGTACCCGATCATCACCCAGATCAGCGGCGCGAGGTCCGTCCAGGTGCCGCTGACAGCCGGCGACGTGCACGACCTGGACGCCATGGCGGACGCCATCACCGACCGCACCCGCCTCGTCTTCGTCTGCAACCCCAACAACCCGACGGGCACCGTCGTGCGCAGGGCCGAGCTGGAACGGTTCCTCGACCGGGTGCCGGGCGATGTGCTGGTGGTCCTGGACGAGGCGTACCGCGAGTTCATCCGTGACCCCGAGGTGCCGGACGGCGTGGAGCTGTACCGGAACCGGCCGAACGTGTGCGTGCTGCGCACCTTCTCCAAGGCCTACGGACTCGCTGGGCTGCGCGTCGGCTTCGCGATTGCCCACGAGCCGGTGGCGGCGGCGCTGCGCAAGACCGCGGTGCCCTTCGGCGTGAGCCAGCTCGCGCAGGAGGCGGCGATCGCTTCGCTGCGCGCCGAGGACGAACTGCTGGGCCGTGTCGGCTCGCTGGTCTGCGAGCGCGTGCGGGTGGCCGACGGG
Source organism: Streptomyces sp. NPDC085900 (assembly GCF_044540925.1). Lineage (NCBI taxonomy): Bacteria > Bacillati > Actinomycetota > Actinomycetes > Kitasatosporales > Streptomycetaceae > Streptomyces > Streptomyces sp. NPDC085900. Next base: position 72,788 of record NZ_JBITSP010000015.1, read on the forward strand.
CTGCGGGCCCAGGGCTGGACCGTGCCCGAGACCCAGGCCAACTTCGTGTGGCTACGGCTGGGGGAGCAGACGGTCGCTTTCGCGCGGGCCTGCGAGCAGCACGGTGTGGTGGTCCGGCCGTTCCCCGGCGAGGGTGTGCGGGTGACGATCGGAGAGACCGAGGCGAACGACATCTTCCTGAAGGTGGCGGAAAACTTCCGCAAGGAGCTGTAGCAGCCGGTCGGTCGGGCCCCTGCCCGGCCACCGCTTACGGTCGGTCGGGCCTCCGCTCGGCCACCGCTTCCACGGCGGTCGCGCCTCTGCGCGGCCGCCGTTTCCGGATCTACGGGGGCCGCCGTTTCCCGATGTACGGGTCCGTCGTCCCGTACGGTTGTCAGCGGGCGTGGGTTTCACGTGAAACTGCGATGGCGCGACGGCAGCACCCCTCGGTTCAACGGCATGTTGAACCGGTTCCCGGCAGGGTGCCGCGTGGCCCTGGTGCCATCCCCTGATGGCCCCTTCCAGGCACCCTCATGGCCCAGGTCGTCCGCCCTCATGGCCCAAGCGGGACCCCCTTTCGAGCTTCGATACTCAGTGCGTCATAATCGTCTTGTGAATGTGAACGCGTTCACAAGCGTGTCCCGGTTGCTCCGCTGATGTGTGTGACATAAGGGGCAAACTGCCGCTACCACGGCGATGTAAGGAGACTGCGACGTGGATTTGGCTCTGGCGCCGGAGACACTGGCGCGATGGCAGTTCGGCATCACCACCGTCTACCACTTCCTGTTCGTCCCGCTGACGATCTCGCTGGCCGCCCTGACGGCCGGCCTGCAGACCGCGTGGGTGCGCACAGACAAGGAGAAGTACCTCAGGGCCACGAAGTTCTGGGGCAAGCTCTTCCTGATCAACATCGCGATGGGTGTGGTCACCGGAATCGTGCAGGAGTTCCAGTTCGGCATGAACTGGTCCGACTACTCGCGGTTCGTCGGTGACATCTTCGGTGCCCCCCTCGCCTTCGAGGCGCTGATCGCGTTCTTCTTCGAGTCGACCTTCATCGGTCTGTGGATCTTCGGCTGGGACAAGCTGCCGAAGAAGATCCATCTGGCCTGCATCTGGATGGTCTCGATCGGCACGATCCTGTCGGCGTACTTCATCCTCGCGGCCAACTCCTGGATGCAGCACCCGGTCGGCTACCGGATCAACAAGGCCAAGGGACGGGCGGAGCTCACCGACTTCTGGGCCGTGCTGACCCAGAACACCGCGCTCAGCCAGGTCTTCCACACGCTGTCCGCGGCGTTCCTGACCGGCGGCGCGTTCATGGTCGGCATCGCCGCGTGGCACCTGTTCCGCAAGAGCCACGTCTCCGTGATGAAGACCTCACTGCGGCTGGGCCTGGTCACGGTCGTCATCGCGGGCCTGCTCACCGCCATCAGCGGTGACACCCTCGGCAAGGTCATGTTCAAGCAGCAGCCGATGAAGATGGCCGCGGCGGAGGCGCTCTGGGACGGTCAGGACTCCGCGCCGTTCTCGATCTTCGCGGTCGGTGATGTCGACAAGGGTCACAACAAGGTGGCCATAGAGATTCCGGGCCTGCTGTCCTACCTCGCCAACGGTGACTTCGGTTCCCATGTGCCCGGCATCAACGACGTCAACAAGGCCGAGCAGCAGAAGTACGGGCCGGGTGACTACCGCCCCGTCATCCCCGTCACCTACTGGGGCTTCCGCTGGATGATCGGCTTCGGTATGGCGTCCTTCGCCATCGGCGCGGCCGGACTGTGGCTGACCCGCAAGAAGTTCATGCTGCCGCAGCACCTGAGGGTCGGTGAGGACGAGGTTCCGCACCTGGTCCTGTTCAAGAACAAGGCGCTCAGCCCCAAGCTCGGCAGGGTGTACTGGCTGCTGGCCATCTGGACGCTCGGCTTCCCGCTGATCGCCAACTCCTGGGGCTGGATCTTCACCGAGATGGGCCGGCAGCCGTGGGTCGTCTTCGGTGTCCTGCAGACCCGCAGCGCGGTCTCGCCCGGCGTCGGCCAGGGCGAGGTCCTCACCTCCATGATCGTCTTCACCCTCCTGTACGCCGCTCTCGCCGTCGTCGAGGTCAAGCTGCTCGCCAAGTACGTCAAGGCCGGGCCGCCCGAGCTCACCGAGGCCGACCTCAACCCGCCCACGAAGATCGGCGGCGACTCCCGTGACGCCGACAAGCCGATGGCCTTCTCGTACTAGGCCCAGGGAGATCGAGACATGCAACTTCACGACGTCTGGTTCGTCCTCATCGCCGTCCTGTGGACCGGCTACTTCTTCCTGGAGGGCTTCGACTTCGGGGTCGGCATCCTCACCAAGCTGCTCGCCCGGGACCGCGCCGAGAAGCGGGTGCTGATCAACACGATCGGCCCGGTCTGGGACGGCAACGAGGTGTGGCTGCTCACCGCGGGCGGCGCGACCTTCGCCGCCTTCCCCGAGTGGTACGCCACGCTCTTCTCGGGCTTCTACCTGCCGTTGCTGATCATCCTGGTCTGCCTGATCGTCCGGGGTGTCGCCTTCGAGTACCGCGCGAAGCGGCCCGAGGAGAACTGGCAGCGCAACTGGGAGACCGCGATCTTCTGGTCCTCGCTGATCCCCGCGTTCCTGTGGGGTGTGGCCTTCGGCAACATCGTGCGAGGCGTGAAGATCGACAAGAGCTTCGAGTACGTCGGCACCTTCTGGGATCTGCTCAACCCGTACGCCCTGCTCGGCGGCGTCGTCACCCTGACGCTGTTCACCTTCCACGGAGCGGTGTTCACGGCGCTCAAGACGGTCGGGGACATCAGGGAGCGAGCACGGAAGCTGGCCCTGCAGGTCGGTCTCGTGACCGCCGTGGCCGCGCTGGTATTCCTGCTGTGGACGCAGGTCGACAGCGGTGACGGCAAGAGCCTGGTCGCGCTGGTCGTGGCGGTGGCCGCCCTGGTCGGGGCGCTCGCGGCGAACCAGGCCGGGCGCGAGGGATGGTCATTCGCACTGTCCGGGGTCACGATCGTGGCCGCGGTGGCGATGCTCTTCCTGTCGCTCTTCCCGAACGTCATGCCGTCGTCGCTCAACGAGGACTGGAGCCTGACGGTCACCAACGCCTCGTCGAGCCCCTACACCCTGAAGATCATGACCTGGTGCGCGGCGGTCGCCACGCCGATCGTGCTGCTCTACCAGGGCTGGACCTACTGGGTGTTCCGCAAGCGGATCGGCACGCAGCACATCGCAGAGGCCGCGCACTGATTCCCGTTTGGGGCATGTTTCACGTGAAACATGCCCCTTGAGAAGAGAGTGTGTTTCACGTGAAACCGATTGACCCGCGTCTGCTCCGGTACGCCCGTGCCACCCGGCTGTTCATGGTGGCGGTCGTCGGCCTGGGTGCCGTCGGAGCGGCGCTGGTCATCGCTCAGGCGATGCTCATCGCCGAGACGGTGGTCGGTACGTTCCAGCACGGTCTGTCGGTCGGTGAACTGCGCACTCCCCTGCTGCTGTTGGTGGCCGTGGCGGGCGGCCGTGCGCTGGTCTCCTGGCTCACCGAACTCGCCGCCCACCGGGCGAGCGCCGCCGTGAAGTCGGAACTGCGGGGGCGGTTGCTGGAGCGGGCCGTCGCGCTGGGACCCGGTTGGCTGAGCGGGCAGCGGACCGGATCGCTCGTCGCCCTGGCCACACGCGGGGTCGACGCCCTCGACGACTACTTCTCCCGCTATCTGCCGCAGTTGGGCCTCGCGATCGTCGTACCCGTGGCCGTGCTGGCCCGGATCGTCACCGAGGACTGGGTCTCGGCGGCGATCATCATGGGGACCCTGCCGCTCATCCCGGTCTTCATGGTGCTGATCGGCTGGGCCACCCAGTCGCGTATGGACCGTCAATGGCGGCTGCTGTCGCGGCTGTCCGGGCACTTCCTCGACGTGGTGGCCGGGCTGCCGACGCTGAAGGTGTTCGGGCGGGCCAAGGCGCAGGCCGAGTCGATCAAGCGCATCACCGGCGAGTACCGGCAGGCGACCATGCGGACGCTGCGGATCGCCTTCATCTCGTCCTTCGCGCTGGAACTGCTCTCCACCCTCTCGGTGGCGCTGGTCGCCGTGACGATCGGTATGAGGCTGGTCCACGGCGACATGGACCTGTACATCGGGCTCGTCATCCTGGTGCTCGCACCCGAGGCGTATCTGCCGTTGCGGCAGGTGGGCGCGCAGTACCACGCAGCGGCGGAGGGACTGGCGGCGGCCGAGGAGATCTTCGCCGTCCTGGAGGCGCCCCTGCCGGCGCCCGGTACGGCGGCCGTGCCGGCGGGACGCATCGCCTTCGAGGGGCTGACGGTCCGGTACCCGGGGCGGGCCGAGGACGCCGTGTCGGACGTGTCCTTCGCCGTCGAGCCCGGGGAGACGGTGGCGCTCGTCGGCCCGAGCGGCGCGGGCAAGTCGACCTTGCTGCACGTGCTGCTGGGCTTCGTGCCGGTGAGCGAGGGCCGGGTGCGGGTCGGAGGCGTGGATCTCGCGGACGCCGACCTCGGCCAGTGGCGCTCGCAGGTCGCCTGGGTGCCGCAACGGCCGCACCTGTTCGCCGGGACGATCGCCGAGAACGTACGGCTGGCCCGCCCCGAGGCCGACGACGCAGCGGTGCGCCGGGCGCTGGGGGACGCCGGTGCGCTCCCGTTCGTGGACGCGCTGCCCGACGGGGCCGAGACCGTGCTCGGCGAGGACGGCGCCGGTCTCTCCGCCGGCCAGCGGCAGCGGCTGGCGCTGGCCCGGGCGTTCCTGGCGGACCGGCCCGTGCTGCTCCTCGACGAGCCGACGGCCGCGCTGGACGGAGCGACCGAGGCCGAGGTCGTGGAGGCGGTACGGCGGCTGGCCGTGGGACGCACCGTGCTGCTGGTCGTGCATCGCCCGGCGTTGCTGGGAGTGGCGGGCCGGGTGGTGCGGCTGGAGGAGCCCATCGTGCCCGCCGTCGTCGAGGAGGGGGCCTCCGTGGCTCCGCGGGCCGAACGGCCGGCCGTGGTGTCCGACATCGCACAGCGTGAGGCCGCGGCAGGCGAACCGACCGCCACCCCCGGCAGTGTCCTCGCCCGGGTCCGTGCCATGTCCGGCCCCCGCCGCAGCCGTCTCGCCCTCGCCCTGCTGCTCGGCGCTCTGGCCCTCGGCAGCGCCGTCGGCCTGATGGCCACCTCCGGATGGCTGATCTCCCGGGCCTCCCAGCAGCCGCCGGTGCTGTACCTGATGGTGGCGGTGACGGCGACGCGGGCCTTCGGCATCGGTCGGGCCGTCTTCCGCTACGCCGAGCGGCTGGTGTCGCACGACGCGGTGCTGCGCATGCTGGCCGACACCCGGGTCGCCGTCTACCGGCGGCTGGAGCGGCTGGCCCCGGCAGGGCTGCGGCGCACCCGCCGCGGCGACCTGCTCTCGCGGCTCGTCGCCGACGTGGACGCCTTGCAGGACTACTGGCTGCGCTGGCTGCTGCCCGCCGGTGCCGCCGTGATCGTGTCGGCCGGCGCGGTCGGATTCACGGCGTGGCTGCTGCCCGAGGCCGGTGCGGCGCTCGCTGCCGGCCTGGTGGCGGCCGGTGTGGGCGTCCCGCTGGTCACCGGCGCCGTGGCGCGCCGGGCCGAGCGCAGGCTGGCCCCGGCCCGGGGGGAGTTGGCGACGCGGGTGACCGACCTGCTCACCGGCACCGCGGAGCTGACCGTCGCCGGCGCCCTGCCCGCTCGTACCGCCGAGGCGCGACGGGCCGACGGTGTCCTCACCCGGATCGCCTCGCGGGCCGCCACCGCCACCGCGCTCGGCGACGGACTGACCGCGCTGATCTCGGGCCTGACGGTCGCCGCAGCCGCCCTCGCGGGCGCCCAGGGCGTCGCGGACGGCAGGCTGAGCGGCGTGGCGATGGCGGTCGTGGTTCTCACCCCGCTGGCCGCCTTCGAGGCCGTTCTCGGGTTGCCCCTGGCCGTGCAGTACCGGCAGCGGGTGCGCCGCAGCGCGGAGCGCGTGTACGAGGTGCTGGACGCGCCCGATCCGGTACGGGAGCCGGAGCTGCCCCGGCAGGCGCCCGCCACCCCGTTCCCCCTGGCCGTCAGGGGCCTGACGGCCCGGCACGCGGGCCAGGACCGGGACGCGCTCGCCGGCGTCGACCTCAGCCTCGACCAGGGCCGCAGGATCGCCGTGGTCGGCCCGTCCGGCTCCGGCAAGACGACGCTCGCGCAGGTGCTGCTGAGGTTCCTGGACGCGGGCACGGGGTCGTACACGCTGGCCGGTGTGGACGCGTACGCCCTCGACGGCGACGACGTACGACGGCTGGTGGGGCTGTGCGCCCAGGACGCGCACCTCTTCGACAGCTCGGTGCGGGAGAACCTGCTGCTGGCGAAGAGGGACGCCAATGAGAGCGAGCTGCGTGACGCGCTGCGGCGGGCGCGGCTGCTCACCTGGGCGGACAGCCTGCCCGACGGCCTCGACACGCTCGTGGGCGAGCACGGGGCGCGGCTGTCCGGCGGTCAGCGGCAGCGACTGGCACTGGCCCGGGCGCTGCTCGCCGACTTCCCGGTGCTGGTGCTCGACGAGCCGGCCGAGCACCTCGACCTGGCGACGGCGGACGCGCTCACCGCCGATCTGCTGGCCGCCACCGAGGGCCGTACGACGCTGCTCATCACCCACCGCCTGGCAGGGCTGGAGGCGGTCGACGAGGTCGTCGTCCTGGACGCGGGCCGCGTGGTGCAGCGCGGGGCGTACGCGGAGCTGGCCGCGGTGGCGGGGCCGTTGCGGGACATGGTGCGCCGGGAGGCCGAGACGGAGTCGCTGGTGGGGACGGCGTAGCGCGGCGGGGTTCTCGGTCCCCGCCGCGGCGAAACGTTCCGTCGACCGACGCGGGCTACGCCCGCTGGGCCAGCATCCGTTCGATCACGACCGCCACTCCGTCGTCGTTGTTGGCGACCGTGCGGCCCGAGGCGGCGGCGATGACGTCCGGGTGGGCGTTGCCCATGGCGTACGACCGGCCCGCCCAGGTCAGCATCTCGACGTCGTTCGGCATGTCGCCGAAGGCGACGACCTCCTCGTGGGAGATGCCGCGCTCGGCGCAGCACAGGGCGAGCGTGCTGGCCTTGGAGACGCCGGGACCGCTGATCTCCAGCAGGGCGCTGGGGCTGGACCGGGTGACGTTCGCGCGGTCGCCGAGGGCGAGGCGGGCGGTGGTCAGGAAACCGTCCGGGTCGAGCGTGGGGTGATAGGCGAGGATCTTCAGCACGGGTTCGGCGGCGCCGGGGCCGTCCGGCGCGAGCAGGTCCTCGGCGGGAGCGAGCTCGTCCGGGATCTCCATGTGCAGCTTGGGATAGTCCGGCTCCTGGTGGAAGCCGTAGGTCTGCTCGACCGCGTACACCGTGCCGGGCGCCGCCTCGCGGAGCAGCCATACGGCGTCCAGCGCGTTCTCCCGCGCCAGTTCCCGCACCTTCACGAACCGGTGGGCGCCGGGGCCGCCGTGCAGGTCGACCACGGCGGCGCCGTTGCCGCAGATCGCCAGACCGTGGCCGTGGACGTGGTCGCTGACGACGTCCATCCAGCGGGCCGGGCGGCCGGTGACGAAGAAGACCTCGACGCCCGCCTCCTCGGCGGCGGCGAGGGCGGCAACCGTGCGTGGGGAGACCGACTTGTCGTCCCGCAGCAGGGTCCCGTCGAGATCGGTGGCTATGAGCCGGGGCGGGACGGCTGCGGCCGGGGTCTCGGGCTGTCGAGTCGCTGAGGTCACCCGCCCATTCTCCCGCATATGCCCGCACGACCGTGCGGGAGTCCGCGCAGGTGAGTGGTTACCGTCCTCACCTGCACCGTCACACCCTGTCGGCTCAGCCGAGGCGGCTGGAGGCCTCCATGGCGATCTGCTCGAAGACCTTCTCGTCGGCGGCGAAGTCCGAGTCCGGGACGGGCCAGTGGATCACGATCTCCGTGAAGCCCAGCTCACGGTGGCGGCCGGCGAAGTCCACGAACGCCTCCAGCGACTGCAGCGGGCGGGCGCGGTCCGGGGTGAACCCGGTGAGCAGGACCCGGTCCATTCCGGCCACGTCCCGGCCGATCTCGGCGCAGGCGTCGGCCAGTTTCTCGACCTGGCCGCGAATGGCCTGAACCGACTGTTCGGGAGTGCCGTTCTCGTACAGCCGGGGGTCGCCGGTGGTCACCCACGCCTGTCCGTGGCGGGCCGCGAGCCTCATGCCGCGCGGCCCGGTCGCGGCCAGCGCGAAGGGCAGCCGGGGGCGCTGCACGCACCCGGGGATGTTGCGTGCCTCGTGCGCCGAGTAGTAGTCGCCCTCGTACGACACCGCGTCCTCGGTCAGCAGCCGGTCCAGCAGCGGTACGAACTCGGCGAGCCGGTCGGCCCGCTCGCGCGGTGTCCACGGTTCCTGGCCGAGCGCGGTGGCGTCGAAGCCGGTGCCGCCGGCGCCGATGCCGAGGGTCACGCGGCCGCCCGAGATGTCGTCGAGGGAGATCAGCTCCTTGGCGAGGGTCACCGGGTGCCGGAAGTTCGGTGAGGTCACCAGCGTGCCCAGGCGCATCCGGTCGGTCACGGCGGCGGCCGCGGTCAGCGTCGGCAGGGCACCGAACCACGGGCCGTCGCGGAAGGTCCGCCAGGACAGGTGGTCGTAGGTGTAGGCGGTGTGGAAGCCGAGTTGCTCCGCCCGCTGCCATGCCGAACGGCCGCCCTCGTGCCAGCGCCGGTAGGGGAGGATCACGGTGCTCAGACGCAGACTCATGGGGCGAGCGTATGCGGCGCGGCGGGTTTCACGTGAAACGGTCACGGCCTGTCATCGCACGTGGCCGCTGAGCCAGGGGGTGAGGGTGAGCATCGGCAGGTACTCGCGGTGGGTGCGGTCCTGCGGCAGCGGCACGATCAGGAAGTAGCCGGGCGGAAACCGGCGGGCCTTGACGAAGGCGCGGTCGTCGAAGAGGGAGCGCAGGAAGGCGGGCACGTCGTCGCGGGCGACGTCCGGGCACTCGACGCCGTCCACGGTGATCAGTGCGTCGTCGTCCGGGTAGAGCCGGACGCTGACCCGGGGCAGGCCGCCGAACTCGGCGTAGGCCTCGTGCGGCAGGGAGCCGTCCGGGTCGGTGGTGACGCCGACGCCCGCGGCGCTGCGGCGAGAGGTCTGGTCGGCGCCGATGTCGTGGCTGACCTCGATCTCGCGGCCGTACTCCGTGGCGAGGGCGCGCAGGGCGGTGACGGCGGTCTCGGTGCTCGGGAAGTGGTCCATACCTCTGATCATGCAGGGGTCAGTGCGGTTCGGGGAACCGCAGGTACCGCGGCGGTACGGCACGCGTCAGCCACACTCCGTTCTCGCTGACGTGGAAGACGTGGCCGTCGCGGTGCATGGCGCCGGCGTCCACGGAGAGCACGACGGGCCGGCCGCGACGGGCGCCCACGCGGGTCGCCGTCTCGCGGTCGGGCGAGAGGTGGACGTCGTGCCGGTTCATAGGGCGCAGTCCTTCGGCGCGGATCGCGTCCAGGTTGCGGGCCACGGTGCCGTGGTAGAGGTACGGCGGCGGGGTCGCCGGGGCCAGTCCGAGGTCGATGTCGACGCTGTGTCCCTGGCTGGCGCGGATCCGGGAGCCCTCGACGGCGAAGCGCTTCTTGTCGTTGTGCTCGACGACGTGGTCCAGTTCCTCGCGGGTGAAGCGGAAGCCGTGGGCGGCGGCCGCGGCGATCAGTACGTCGATCTCGACCCAGCCCGCCTCGTCGAGGGTCAGCCCGATCCGCTCCGGCTGGTGGCGCAGGTGTTTCGAGAGGTACTTCGACACCTTCACGGTGCGTCTTTCGTCCATCCGCTCAGGATGACGGGAGAGACGCGGATCACGCAGACAATTTTTGGCGCGGAGGTTTGATCCACAACCAACTGTAGTTATCCACAGGCTACTTGACGATTCTGTGGACAACTCGACTACATGTCAGCCCTGTTCGTCAAGATCACCAGGGGGCCGCCCCCTTGACGTGAGCGCGTCCAACTCCCTTGCCCGCACCTCCCGTTCGGCCGCCAGCGCCACGAACTCCGCGACCCGCCCGGCCCCAACCAGCCTCTCCACGGCGTTGATCGTCTCCTCCGGCAGGGCCACGGAGCGTGACACCGGAGGCGCCTGAGGCGTCTCCGCCGCGCCGAGCTGCCGGCGCAGCTGCCGTATCGCCAACAACCGCATGGCCCGGGCCAGTTCCGCGTCCACCGTCTGCTGCGCCAGTGGCCGCAGTCGCCGTACGAGTGAGGCCGCTTCGGCAGCGTCCGCCTCGGTCGGACGGTGCGGTCCCTGGAGGTAGCGCGCGAAGACGTGCTCGGTGGCGAACTCCAGGAAACGAGCGGCGATGTGCTCGACCTGGCCTCTCAACTCCCGCAGGTGACCGGCGATCGCGGACAGCGGTACCCCGGCGCCGTGCAACTCGGCTGCCACGGCGAGCTCTTGGGGGCTCGGCACGAGGAAGGAGTCGGCGTCGCCGGGTACCGGCTCCAGCACTCCGAGCTCCACGGCGTCGGCGACGGCCTCGTCGTCGGGGGCGCCGCCGAACCGCTCGTCGAGTTCGGCGCGCGAGATCCGTACCGCCTCCTCGTCGGTCCATGGACCGTCCACCTCGGCGACCAGCCCGAGCACTCCGCCGAGGCCCCGGCCGGCGTCCCATGCCTCCAGCAGCTCCTTGATGGAGGCCAGGCCGTAGCCGCGGTCGAGGAGGTCGGCGATCTGGCGCAGGCGGGCCAGATGGGCGTCGGAGTAGAGGTTGGCGCGGCCGCGGCGCTCGGGGCGGGGGAGCAGGCCGCGGTCCTGGTAGGCGCGGATGGTGCGGACGCTGGCGCCGCTGACGTGCGCCAGGTCCTCGATCCGGTAGACGGCCGGCTCGTTCACGGGGCCGCCCTGGGGGGCGGGTGGGGGTTGACCCCGCGGGAGGTGCCGGCGCCGCTCACAGCGGGGGTTCCAGTCGGGCGATCGCCCGCAGCGCGCGCGGGGTGAAGCGGGACATGAGGTGGGCGCCGCGGGCCTCGGGCGTGACCGGTACGACCGCCTGGTTGCGTACGACCGCGCGCAGGATCGCGTCGGCCACCTTCTCCGGCGGGTAGTTCCGCAGGCCGTACAGCCGGGCCGTCCGCTTCTGCCGCCGCTTCTCCTCTTCGGCGTCCACGCCGGCGAAGCGCGCGGTCGAGGTGATGTTGGTGTTCACGAAGCCGGGGCAGATCGCGCTCACGCCGATTCCCTGACCGGCCAGTTCGGCGCGCAGGCACTCGCTGAGCATGAGCACGGCCGCCTTGGAGGTGCTGTAGGCGGGCAGTGCCCTGGAGGGCTGGTAGGCCGCCGCGGACGCGGTGTTGACGATGTGGCCGCCCTGTCCGCGCTCGGCCATCTGCCTGCCGAAGAGTCGGCAGCCGTGGATGACGCCCCACAGGTTGACGTCGAGGACCTTCTTCCAGTCCTCCGGGGTGGTGTCGAAGAAGGAACCGCCCAGGCCGATCCCGGCGTTGTTCACCAGCACGTCGAGTACGCCGTACTGGGTGGTGACCTTGTCGGCGAGTTTCTCCATGGCCTGCTCGTCGGAGACGTCGACGGTCTCCGCCCACGCCTCGGGGGCGCCGATCAGACGGGACAGCTCGGCGGTGCGGACGGCGGCCTCGGCGTCCCGGTCGACGGCGATCACGCGCGCTCCGGCCTCGGCGAAGGCGAACGCCGTGGCCCGTCCGATGCCGCTGCCCGCGCCGGTGACCAGGACGAGCTGTCCGCCGAAGCGGTCGGCGTACTTGCCGGTGGGCTTCACGGTCTCGGGCCTTCCGTCCTCGACCGACCGCACGAACTCGGTGATCCAGGTGGCCAGTTGGTCGGGCCGGGTGCGGGGTATCCAGTGCTTGGCCGGGAGGGTGCGGCGGGTGAGCCGCGGGACCCAGCGGTCCAGGTCGTCGTAGAGCCGCTCGGACAGGAAGGCGTCGTCGAGGGGCGTGATGAGCTGCACGGGCGCGTGTGCGTGTGCGTCGGGACGCGGGCGGCGCAGCCGGGCGCGGACGTTGTCGCGGTACAGCCACGCCCCGTGTGCCGCGTCCCGGGGGAGCGAGGAGGTCGGATAGTCGCCGGCGGGGAGCTTCTCGACGCGTTGCAGGATGCGCGGCCAGCGCTTGCCGAGGGGGCCGCGCCAGGCCAGTTCGGGCAGCACGGGCGTGTGCAGGGCGTACACGTACCAGGACTTGGCGCCCTGGCCGAGGAGCTGGCCGACACGGCGCGGGGTGGGCTTCCTCAGGCGCTGGTCGATCCAGTGGCCGAAGTGGTCCAGACAGGGCCCGGACATGGAGGTGAAGGAGGCGATGCGGCCCTCGGTGCGGCCCACGGTGACGAACTCCCAGGACTGCACCGAGCCCCAGTCGTGCCCGACGAGGTGCACGGGCCGGTCCGGGCTGACCGCGTCGATCACGGCCAGGAAGTCGTCCGTGAGCTTCTCCAGGGTGAAGCCGCCGCGCAGCGGCTTCGGGGCCGTGGAGCGGCCGTGTCCCCGGACGTCGTACAGGACGACGTGGAAGTGCTCCGCGAGCCGGCCGGCGACCTCGGACCACACCTCCTTGCTGTCCGGGTAGCCGTGCACCAGCACCACCGTCGGCTGTCCGGTGTCGCCCAGCTCGGCGACGCACAGCTCGATGCCGCCGGTCCGTATCCGGCGCTCCCGCGCACCCTTGAGCACTGTCACTTCTCCTTTGCCCAGCGCCGCACGTGCGGCAGGTCGTCGTCCAGCCAGAAGGCGCTCTCCTCGGGGTCCCTGGAGTCGGTGACGACGAGGATCTCCTCGAACTTCGCGCCCGTGCCCCGGAATCCGAGGTGGGGTTCGACCGCCCACAGGCCCGGCTGCGGCGGGTGGTCGGAGAAGCGGTACGGCGACCACAGCGGTGACCAGCCCTCGCGGTGGCCGTGCAGCGCGTCGCTCGCGAGCCCTTTCAGGGACTGCGCGCCGAACCCGAACAGGTGGGGCGAGAAGCGGCGTTGCTTCACCCGGTCCACCTTGTGGGCGATGACCCCGAAGGGGTAGGCGCGGTGCCGGTTGGCGTAGCCCTGCCGGACCATGAGGCGGTCAACGTCCTCGTAGACGGTCCGCAGCGGGCGTCGCTCGCGCACCTCGCGCAGGATCAGCTCGCGGTGCGCCTCCAGGTCGGCGATGAGCCTGTCCTGCACCGGGTTGGCGCCGAGCGAGCCGGAGTAGCCGATGTCCGCGGTGCAGCCCTCGTACACGGGGGCCATGTCGAGGATGAAGGGCATCCCCGGCTCCAGGCGGCGGTCGGTCGGGAAGAACTGGAGCGGGATGCGGAAGTTCACGAACGCTGTGCGGTCCCCGAACCAGGCGAAGGGGAGGTGGAACCAGTCCCGCACGCCTCGCTCGCGCAGCCACTCCCGCTGCATGCGGGCCGCCTCGCGTTCGGTCACCCCCGGTCGCAGCCGGGCGGCGACCGCCTCGGCGCACTCGTAGGCGAGGCGCTGCACCTGCCTGAACCCGCGCAGCCGTGCGGAGAGTTCACCTGCCAATGCCGTCGTCATGCCACCGCCCACTCCGGTCCGCCGTAGCGGTACGTGCCCGTAACTTGACACTGGCGAATGTGACAGTTGTTAGAGGCTGCGTCAATAGGCGGGCTCGGGCCTGTGGACAACTCCGCGTGGTGTGTCACTGTGCGTAGCTCTCAGGTAGGGGGTTCCCCTACGGTCCCGTACGTCTGGAGGCTGAGGCGAAGACAGCTCTGCGGTCTGACGTACACCGTGGCCCACATCACTATCGTCGAAGCCGTGACTGTGATCGCGACCGAAAGCCTGAGCAAGCGGTTCCCCCGGGTGACCGCGCTTGACCGGCTCTCCGTCGACGTCGGAGCCGGTGTGACCGGGCTCGTCGGCGCCAACGGAGCCGGCAAGTCCACACTGATCAAGATCCTGCTGGGTCTGTCCCCCGCCTCCGAGGGCCGTGCCGAAGTGCTCGGGCTCGACGTCGCGACCAAGGGCGCGGCCATCCGTGAGCGGGTCGGCTACATGCCGGAGCACGACTGCCTGCCGCCGGACGTCTCGGCGACCGAGTTCGTCGTCCACATGGCCCGGATGTCCGGACTGCCGCCGACCGCCGCCCGTGAGCGCACGGCGGACACGCTGCGTCACGTCGGTCTGTACGAGGAGCGCTACCGTCCCATCGGCGGCTACTCGACCGGCATGAAGCAGCGCGTGAAGCTCGCGCAGGCCCTCGTCCACGACCCGCAGCTGGTCTTCCTGGACGAGCCGACCAACGGCCTGGACCCCGTCGGCCGTGACGAGATGCTCGGGCTGATCCGTCGCATCCACACGGACTTCGGCATCTCGGTCCTGGTCACCTCCCACCTGCTGGGCGAACTGGAGCGCACCTGCGACCACGTCGTGATCATCGACGGCGGCAAGCTCCTGCGCTCCAGCTCCACCACGGACTTCACCCAGACCACGACCACCATCGCCGTCGAGGTCACCGACACCGACGAGCATCCGGACGGCACGGGCGCGATGCGCGAGGCGCTCCACGCGCGCGGGGTGACCGTCGAGGCGGGCAGCGGCCTGCCGGGCGCCGGACACATCCTGCTGCTGACCGCGCAGGGCGAGGAGACCTACGACCTCGTGCGGGACGTCGTCGCCGACCTGGGTCTCGGCCTGGTTCGCATGGAGCAGCGCCGGCACCACATCTCGGAGGTCTTCACCAGCGACGAAGAGCAGCGGAAGGAGGCGGCCGTCCATGGCGGTTGATCAGCCCATGCCGACCACGCCGGGTGACCAGACCCGCATCCACAACATCGGCTACCGCAACTACGACGGCCCCCGTCTGGGCCGTTCCTACGCCACCCGCTCCCTGTACTCGCAGTCCCTGCGCGGCTCCTACGGCCTCGGACGCTCCATCAAGTCCAAGGTCCTGCCGATGCTGCTGTTCGTGGTGATGTGCGTGCCCGCGGCCATCATGGTCGCCGTCGCGGTCGCCACCAAGGCCAAGGACCTGCCGGTCGACTACACGCGCTACGCGATCATCATGCAGGCCGTCATCAGCCTGTACGTCGCCTCGCAGGCGCCCCAGTCGGTCTCGCGGGACCTGCGTTTCAAGACCGTGCCGCTGTACTTCTCCCGGCCGATCGAGACCGCCGACTACGTCCGCGCCAAGTACGCGGCGCTGGCCTCCGCGCTGTTCGTGCTGACCGCGGCCCCGCTGATCGTGCTCTACGTGGGCGCGCTGCTGGCCAAGCTCGACTTCGCCGACCAGACCAAGGGATTCGGGCAGGGACTGGTCTCCGTGGCGCTGCTCTCGCTGCTCTTCGCCGGCATCGGCCTGGTCATCGCCTCGGTGACCCCGCGCCGCGGCTTCGGCATCGCCGCCGTGATCGCCGTGCTGACCATCTCCTACGGCGCGGTCTCCACGCTGCAGGCCATCGCCGACGCGCAGGGCAGCTCGGGCGCCGTCCCCTGGATCGGCCTGTTCTCGCCCGTCACGCTCATCGACGGGGTCCAGTCGGCCTTCCTCGGCGCGAGCTCGGCGTTCCCGGGCGAGGTCGGTCCCACGCACGGCGAGGGCGCGGTGTACGTCCTGGTCGTCCTGGGCCTGATCGCCGCCGCCTACGGCCTCCTGCTGCGCCGCTACAAGAAGGTGGGACTGTGACCACGCTCAGCATCGACCACGTCTCCCGCTGGTTCGGCAACGTGGTCGCCGTCAACGACATCACCATGACCATCGGCCCCGGCGTCACCGGCCTGCTCGGCCCGAACGGCGCGGGGAAGTCCACCCTGATCAACATGATGGGAGGCTTCCTGGCCCCCTCCACCGGCACCGTCACCCTCGACGGACAGCAGGTGTGGCGCAACGAGGCGATCTACAAGCACATCGGCGTCGTCCCCGAGCGCGAGGCGATGTACGACTTCCTCACCGGCCGCGAATTCGTCGTCGCCAACGCCGAGTTGCACGGCCTGGGCGCCAAGGCGGCCCAGAAGGCGCTGGCCACGGTCGAGATGGAGTACGCGCAGGACCGCAAGATCTCCACGTACTCCAAGGGCATGCGGCAGCGCGTGAAGATGGCCTCCGCCCTGGTCCACGACCCCTCGCTGCTCCTGCTCGACGAGCCCTTCAACGGCATGGACCCGCGCCAGCGCATGCAGCTCATGGACCTGCTGCGCCGCATGGGCGACGAGGGCCGCACGGTGCTGTTCTCGTCCCACATCCTCGAGGAGGTCGAGCAGCTCGCCTGGCACATCGAGGTGGTCGTGGCCGGCCGGCACGCGGCCAGCGGCGACTTCCGCAAGATCCGCCGTCTGATGACCGACCGCCCGCACCGCTACCTGGTGCGCTCCAGCGACGACCGTGCCCTCGCGGCCGCGCTGATCGCCGACCCGTCGACGTCCGGTATCGAAGTCGACCTCGCCGAGGGCGCGTTGCGCATCCAGGCCGTCGACTTCGGCCGATTCACAGCACTGTTGCCCCGGGTCGCCCGCGACCACGGCATCCGGCTGCTGACGGTCTCGCCGTCCGACGAGTCCCTCGAGTCCGTGTTCTCGTATCTGGTCGCGGCGTAGGAGGCCGAAGATGTACGACCCCACAGTCGCCCGACTCACCTACCGGGCTCTGCTCGGCCGTCGCCGGGCCCTCATCCTGGGCGCGCTGCCGCTGCTGCTGATCGTGATCTCCGTGATCGTGCGCGGTCTCGTCGGAGCCGACGACCAGACGGCGAAGGACCTGCTGGGCAGTCTCGCGCTGGCCACGATGGTGCCGATCATCGGTGTCATCGCCGGGACCGGCGCGATCGGCCCGGAGATCGACGACGGCTCGGTGGTGTACCTGCTGTCCAAGCCGATCAAACGGCCGACGATCATCTTCACCAAGCTGATCGTGGCGATCGCCGTGACCATGGTCTTCTCTGCGCTGCCGACGCTGATCGCCGGCTTCATCCTCAACGGCAACGGCCAGCAGATCGCCGTCGCCTACACGGTGGCCGCCCTGGTGTCGTCCATCGCGTACGCGGCGCTGTTCCTGCTGCTGGGCACGGTGTCCCGGCACGCGGTCGTGTTCGGTCTCGTCTACGCGCTGGTCTGGGAGGCCCTGTTCGGCTCCCTGGTGCCCGGTGCGCGCACCCTCAGCGTCCAGCAGTGGTCGCTGGCCGTCGCCCACAAGGTGGCCGGCGGTGACCTGGTGACCTCGGACGTCGGGCTGACCACGGCGACGGTGTTCCTGGTCGCGGTGACGGTCCTGGCCACCTGGTACGCGGGACAGAAGCTGCGCTCGCTGACGCTGGCGGGTGAGGAGTAGGCGTCGCCTTTGCTGACGGGGACTTCACCCCTGTCCGGGCACACTGGGCAAAAGGGAAGGCCGGGCTGAGAGGAATGGGGATGGCAGACGACTGGGACGACATGGTCCTGGACGAGGACTTCATCCGGTCCGCCGGCACGACCGAGCCCTCAGCCCGCGCCCGTATGCTCGCCGCCCGCTGGCGCGCCGAGGAGCCCGAGCCACAGCCGTGGCGCTCCGACGAGCCGCCGGCGGGCTGGTTCTTCAGCAAGGCCCGTCGCCGCAAGTGGCGGCGCAGATAGCGGGATCCACGGCCCCTTTTAATCAGTGGCGCCCAACTCGTCGTACAGGCACGATGGTTGTGTCCACACCGCCGGAAACCGTGCGCAGGTACGGCGACTTCGGCGCCACGTTCTGGGAGAGGAGCCGGGCGATGTCCATGCACGACAGTACGTCCAGCTCCCGTCAGGGCAGTCCGGTGAGGACTCCGGTGTAGTTACCCCACCGTCGAGTCACCCCCAGGAACTGTCCGGGGCGGCCGCTTCGAGCACGCGATGTCGCTCTCGCGTGGGCCGCCCACCCGGAGGATTGGCCGAGTGGTAAGGCACTGGCTTGCTAAGCCAAGGTCGGGCCTGGAAAGCCCGCGCACGTTCGATCCGTGCATCCTCCGCAGATACCGTGCATCCCCGCACAAGGCGACTGACAGCGACTGATAGCGGCTGCCGGCCGCTGTCGGCTCAGCCCAGCAAGCGCTCCAGCACCACAGCGATGCCGTCCTCCTCGTTGGAGGCCGTCACCTCGTCCGCCACGGCCTTCAGCTCCTGGTGCGCGTTGGCCATCGCCACGCCCCGAGCAGCCCACGCGAACATCGGGATGTCGTTCGGCATGTCGCCGAAGGCGATGGTCTGCGCCGCCTTCACACCGAGCCTGCGTGCCGCCAGGGACAGCCCCGTCGCCTTCGACAGGCCGAGCGGCAGCAGTTCCACGATGCCCGCGCCCGCCATGGCGACCGTGACGAAGCCGCCCGCGGCCCGGCGGGCAGCTTCGGCCAGTTCGTCGTCGGTGAGCGTCGGATGCTGTATGTAGATCTTGTTCAGCGGGGCGGCCCACAGATCCGCCGCGTCCGTGAAGGGAACGGCGGGCAGAGAGCCGGTGACGGCGTATCCCGGCCCCACGAGCACGTCGCCGTCCAGCCCGTCCCGGCTCGCCGCCAGGTGCAGCGGACCGACCTCCGCCTCGATCTTGGCCAGCGCGACGCCCGCCAGCTGCCGGTCCAGGGTCACGGACGTCAGCAGGCGGTGCTCCTTGGCGTCGTAGACCTGGGCGCCCTGGCCGCAGACGGCGAGTCCGTCGTAGCCGAGGTCGTCGAGGATGTGCCGCGTCCACGGCGCTCCGCGGCCGGTGACGACGATGTGCGCGGCGCCCGCCGCGGTGGCCGCGGCGAGGGCGTCACGGGTGCGGCGCGAGACCGACTCGTCGGAGCGCAGCAGCGTTCCGTCGAGGTCGGTCGCGACCAGGCGGTAGGGGAAGTCGGTCACTTGGCGACCGGCTCCAGGACCTCCCGGCCGCCCAGGTACGGGCGCAGCACGGGCGGCACGTACACGGAGCCGTCGGCCTGCTGGTGGTTCTCCAGGATCGCCACGATCGTGCGCGGTACGGCGCACAGCGTGCCGTTGAGCGTCGCCAGCGGCTTGACCTGCTTGCCGTCACGGAAGCGGATCGACAGGCGGCGGGACTGGAACTCGGTGCAGTCCGAGGTCGACGTCAGCTCGCGGTACTTGCCCTGCGTCGGGATCCACGCCTCGCAGTCGAACTTGCGGGCTGCCGAGGCGCCGAGGTCGGCGGAGGCCACGTCGATGACGCGGAACGGCAGCTCCAGCGAGCTCAGCCACTGCTTCTCCCACTGCAGCAGCCGCCGGTGCTCCGCCTCGGAGTCCTCGGGGGCGACATAGGAGAACATCTCCACCTTGTCGAACTGGTGGACGCGGAAGATGCCTCGAGTGTCCTTGCCGTGCGAGCCGGCCTCGCGGCGGAAGCACGGCGAGAAGCCGGCGTAGCGCAGCGGCAGGCGGTCGGCGTCGAGGATCTCGTCCATGTGGTACGCGGCGAGAGGGACCTCGGAGGTGCCGACCAGGTAGAGGTCGTCGTTGTCGAGGTGGTAGACGTCCTGGGCCGCCTGGCCGAGGAAGCCCGTGCCCGCCATCGACTGGGGGCGGACCAGGGCGGGGGTCAGCATCGGCGTGAAGCCGGCCGCCGTGGCCTGGGCGATCGCGGCGTTGACCAGCGCGAGCTCCAGCAGGGCGCCGACGCCGGTGAGGAAGTAGAAGCGGGAGCCGGAGACCTTGGCGCCGCGCTCGACGTCGATCGCGCCGAGGAGCGTGCCGAGCTCCAGGTGGTCCTTGGGCTCGAAGCCCTCGGCGCCGAAGTCGCGGATCGTGCCGTGCGTCTCGAGGGTGACGAAGTCCTCCTCGCCGCCGACGGGCACGTCGGGGTGGACGAGGTTGCCGAGCTGGAGCAGCAGCTCCTGGGTCTCGGCGTCGGCCGCGTCGCGCTCGGCGTCGGCGGCCTTGACGTCGGCGGCGAGCTGGCTGGCCTTCTTCAGCAGCTCGGCCTTCTCGTCACCCGCCGCCTTGGGGATCAGCTTGCCGAGCTGCTTCTGCTCGGCACGCAGTTCGTCGAAGCGGACGCCGGAGGACCTGCGCCGCTCGTCGGCAGACAGGAGGGAGTCGACGAGCGCGACGTCCTCTCCACGGGCGCGCTGGGACGCGCGCACACGGTCGGGGTCCTCACGGAGCAGGCGAAGGTCAATCACGCGGTCAAGGCTACCGGTGCGGGGAGACGCCTTACGACTCCATTCCCCTCGGTTCCGAATCGCGTCTTACGTTGGGTTACGCGGCAATTGCGAGGTGTGTCAATAAAAGGCGTCCCACTCCCTGGGACGGGTCAGGTGACAGGCGCCTGGTTGACCCGATTCCCTTGTGCGGTACGGGACTTGGGCTGCGGTTGTCCACAGCGGTCCACACCCTCCGCAGAGTTATCCACAGGCTGTGTGGATGATCTGTGGATTTCGGAATTGATCACTCCGAAACGCGGCCGTGAACCGGAGGATTCCCAGGACAAACCTCGTCTACCCGCACTTTCGAGTGGAAACCGGTCGCCCCAAAGGATTGCGCAAGGGAAAAGAGTGGACGAAGGGTGATGTGCGCGGCGGTGAACCCGGGAGCGATCCGGAGGCCGATTTGTCGACCGACCGGCACGTTCTTGTCGACTTGTCCCCAGGTCGAGAAGCCCACCTGTGGATAACTCCTGTGGATAACGAAAATCTGCAGGTAAGACCGCGGTCGAGCCGAGTGAGCCACTCGGAACCGGCCGTCGGCACCGCCCGTCGGACCGCCCGCCGGAACCGCCCGTCGGCACCGCCCGTCGGCACCGGTCGTCAGAACCGGCCGTCCTGGCAGCGCGCCACCCAGTCGGACGCCGCCACGAACTCCTCGTCCGACGTCCCGAGCCGCGGTGCGCTCACGTCCTCGACGCCCGCGTCGGCCCGAGGGTAGGAGCCCAGGAACCGCACCTCCAGGCAGATCCGCTTGAGCCCCATCAGCGCCTCGGCCACCCGGCGGTCGGAGATGTGGCCCTCGGCGTCGATGCAGAAGCAGTAGTTGCCGATGCCCGCGCCGGTCGGCCGGGACTGCAGGAGCATGAGGTTGATGCCGCGGGTGGCGAACTCGCCCAGCAGATCGCGCAGGCCACCGGGATGGTCGTCGCGCTGCCACAGCACCACGGACGTCTTGTCCGCGCCGGTCGGCGCCGCGGGCCGGGCGGGCCGGCCGACGAGCACGAAACGGGTCTGCGCGTTCTCGGCGTCGTGGATGCCGGTCTCCAGGGCCCGCAGACCGTAGCGGGCGGCGGCGAACTCGCCCGCGAAGGCGGCGTCGTACTGCCCCTCCTGGACCAGGCGGGCGGCGTCCGCGTTCGAGGCGGCCGACTCCCAGTGGGCGTCCGGGAGGTTGTTCCTGAGCCAGTTGCGCACCTGCGGCTGGGCGGCCGGGTGGGCGGAGACCGTCTTGATGTCGGACAGCTCGGTGCCCGGCCTGACCAGCAGCGCGAACGTGATCGACAGCAGCACCTCGCGGTAGATCATCAGCGGCGCGCCCGCGACCAGCTCGTCGAGGGTGGTGGTGATCCCGCCCTCGACGGAGTTCTCGATCGGCACGAACGCGGCCTCGGCCTCGCCGACGCGGACCGCGTCGAGGGCGGACTGCACGGACACGTACGGGATCAGCTCCCGCGTGGCCGCCTCGGGAAGCGTGCGCAGGGCGACTTCGGTGAAGGTGCCCTCGGGGCCGAGATAGGCGTAGCTCGCTGGCATGCCCTCACCCTAATGGCCCCAAAGCGACCCGGCTCATCCTTCCAGCAGCCGCTGTCCCACGTACTCGCCCTTCGCCGCACCGCCCGGCACCGCGAACAGACCGCTCGCCTCGTGCCGGATGTACTTCGACAGGGCGTCACCGCGGTCGAGCTTGCGCTGCAGGGGGACGAAGCCGCGCAGCGGGTCCGCCTGCCAGCAGACGAACAGCAGACCCGCGTCCGGCGCCCCGTCGGCGTCGATGCCGTCGTGGTAGGAGAACGGGCGTCGCAGGATGGCCGCCCCGCCGTTCTGGTCCGGCCGGGTGATGCGCGCGTGGGCGTTGAGGGGAACGACGAGATCGCCCTTGGCGTCGGTCTTCTCCAGGTCCATCGCGGTCTTCTCGGAGCCGCCAGACAGGGGCGCCCCGTTGGACTTCCGGCGCCCGATGACGTTCTCCTGGGCGGTGAGCGAGAGCTTCTCCCAGTCGTCGAGCAGCATGCGGATACGGCGTACGACGGCGTAGGAACCGCCCGCCATCCAGGCAGGGTCGCCGGAGCCGGAGGCGGGCACGAAGATCCGCTTGTCGAAGTCGGCGTCCGTCGGCCTCGGATTGCGGGTGCCGTCGAGCTGGCCCATGAGGTTGCGTGCCGTCATGGGGTGGGCCGTGGCGCCCGGCGTGCGGTTGAAGCCGTTCATCTGCCAGCGGACCTTCGCCGCGCTGCCCGCGTCCTTCTGGATCGCGCGCAGGGCGTGGAAGGCGACGAGGGCGTCGTCGGCGCCGATCTGCACCCACAGGTCGCCGTCGCTGCGGGACTTGTCGAGGTGGTCGGAGGAGAAGTCGGGAAGCGGGTCGAGGGAGACCGGGCGCTGCTTCTCCAGGCCGGTGCGGGAGAAGAAGCTGTGCCCGAAGCCGAAGGTGACGGTCAGCGAGGACGGCCCGGCGTCCCGCGCCACGTCCGTGTCCTCGCTCGACGCCGACTCACCGGCCATCAGCCGTTCGGCCGTCGTGGACCAGCGGCGCAGCAGCGCGGCGGCCTCCCGGCGCCCGGCGCCCGGCGCCAGGTCGAAGGCGACGAGATGGCCCTTGGCCTGCAGGCCGTCGGTGATGCCGGGCTGATGTTTCCCGTGAAACATTGCCATGTTCGCCCCGATCGAGCTCAGCGGAGTGGCCGGGGAGGGCGCGGCGGCGTATCCCACGGCACCGCCCGCCGCGCCGAGCACCAGGCCGGTGGCGCCGGCGGTGCCGAGCAGGGCGCGGCGCGAGACGCCGGGCGAGGGAGACGTCTCCGGTGAGGCGGCCGTGCGGGCGGGGGTGGGTGCCTGCGGAGGGGACTGTTCGGGCATGGTGCTGTTCAGCCGATCTGCGCGTTCTTGGAGACGGTCACCTGGTCGATGTCGGAGGTGCGCACGGTCACCGCGACCTTCCAGTCGCCCGCCATGGGGATCTGCACGTCGCTTGCCGCCCAGTGGCCGGTGGCGACGTGGTCCGGGGTGACGGGCAGCGGCCCGATCTTCTTCGCCTCGAGGGTGAGGGCGACCTTCACCTCGGGGATGTCGAAGGCGCGCCCGTTGGTCCGGGTGACGTAGACGTGCATCTCGTTGCCGCCCACGCGCGCGGGGTCGAGGTCGACCGAGACGACGCCCTTGCCGTCGGTGCCGCCGGTGTCGAAGGGCATGGTCAGCGTCACCGCCCCGGACGACGAGTCCGCCGACGAGGAGGAGGAAGAGGAAGAGGCGGAGGTGGCCGCCTTGGCCTCCTGCTCGGTGCGGCCGGGTTCGGTCTGCGTCAGCACGGTGGTGACGGCGAGCAGGACGACGGCCACACCCGCCTCCGCGAGCACGGAGCGCCGTAGTCCGAAGCGGTCGGGGTCGGCATCGCGCTCGCGCTTCTGCCGGGCGCTGTCCACGGCGGCCCGCTGCCGGGCGAGCTGGGCGGCACGCCGGGAGTCGGCGGGGGACTCGGAGGAGTCGTCGCCGGCTTCCGCGTCGCCGGTGGCGGGGAGGCTGCCGGAGCCCTTGGAGCCCTTGGAGCCCTCGGAGTCGTCGGAGGCCGCGGAGCCATGGGCACCCTCCGCCCCGGGCCCTGAGCCCGACACAGCATCCGAGGCAGTCTCCGACGCCGCCTCCTGCGACGCCGTCTTCGCCGAGCCGGCCCCCGCGCGGGCGGCCGCCGGCTCCTTCCGCCGCGGCGCGCCCTCGGCCGCCTCCGCGTCCCCGGAGGCCTCCTCACGCCCGTCCGCATCGTCGGCCGTCTCCCCCGGCCTCGCCACGACCCCGTCCGCCAGCCGTGCCGTCCAGCGCCGGGAGATCGACGCGATGCCGACGAGCAGCGCCACGAGCCCGATCTTGGCGAGGAGCAGCTGCCCGTACGTCGTGTCGGTGAAGGCCGACCAGGAGCCGAGCTGGCGCCAGGACTGGTAGACGCCCGTCGCGACGAGGGCGAGGACGCTGCCGAACGCGACGGTCGAGAAGCGCCGCACCGCGGCGGCTTCGACCGGTGTCTTCGAGCGGTGCAGCGCCACCAGCAGGGCGGTGAGCCCGCCCAGCCAGGCCGCGACCGCGAGCAGGTGCACCACGTCGACCGGCATCGCGATGCCCGGCTGGAGGCCGGTCGAGGCGTGCTCGGCCATCGCCCAGCTGGCCGCGAGGCCGGCGGACACCACGAACCCGCCGACCGCGAGCCCGAACGTCAGGTCCCGCTTCTCGTCGTCCTCGCGCTTGTCGTAGGCGCCGAACAGCACGGCGATGAACAGCGCCGCCGCGGCGAGCAACAGCAGCCGGGAGACCAGCGCCGCGCCCGTCTTGGTCTGCAGCACCTGCCCGAGCAGGCTCAGGTCGAAGACGTCGCCGACCTTGCCGGAGCCGGTGTAGGAGCCGCGCAGGAGCAGCAGCAGGAGGGTGGCCGAGGTGAGCGCCACCCACCCGGAGACCACCAGCCGCTGCACGGGCCGCACGCCCGAGCCGCGCTGCCAGCAGGCCAGCACAAAGGCGCCGCCGCCGACCATGACGATGAAGCCGGCGTACGACATGTACCGCCCGAAGCCGTACAGCCAGCCCACGACCCCGCCGCCCGCCGTGTCGCCGGAGACCGAGACGGTGGTCTGGGAGGGGGCGCCGATGGAGAAGGTGAAGGCGCCGGCGACGGGGTGGCTGTCCGCCGAGACGACCTGCCAGGAGACCGTGTAGGTGCCGTCGGGCAGGCCACTCTTCAACTGCACGGCGTACGAGGTGCCGCTGATGTTCGACGGTTTGCCGGTGTCGACGCGCTTGCCCTTGGGGTCGAGGACGCGCAGGGAGTCGGCGGAGGTGGCGACCTTCTCGGAGAAGCTGAGGGTGACCTGGGTCGGCGCCTTGTCGACCACCACCCCCTGCGCGGGGTCGCTGCCGGTGAGCGCGGCGTGCGCGGAGGCCGGGCCGGCACCGGCGAAAAGTACGCCGATCACGGCCAGGAACAGCAGCACCAGCGCCCGTGTGCGGCGGGGGGTGATGGTCGGTGTCACGGTGGTGCCTCTCCCTCAGTGGCCGGTCGCAGGGTTGTACGTGGCCGACTTCACCGGCATCTCGACGGTGAGGGGGTCGGACTTGGCGAAGTGCAGTTCGACGCTGACCTTCTCGCCCTGCTTCGGCTTCCCCTTCAGCTTCTCGAACATCAGGTGGTTGCCGCCGCTCTTGAACACGAGTTGACCGTGCGCGGGCACATCCAGGGACGTGACCTCCCGCATCGACTGCCCGACGGTCTCGTGCATGGTGACGCTGCCCGCCGCGTCGCTGGTGACGGAGGTCAGCTCGTCCTTCGTGCCGCCCTTGTTGGTGAGGACGAAGAAGCCTGCGGCCATCTCGCCCGTGATGGGCTGGGGCATGTAGGAGGCGCTGACGGACAGTTCGGGCCCGGTGTCGCCGGAGCCGCCCGAGCCGCCGCATCCCGCGAGGGCGAGGGCGCCGGTTATCACCAGGGCCGTGGGCGCGAGCCGCCTCACGGGTTCTGCCCCTTGATGATCTTGGGCAGGTCCTTGGTGTAGTCGTCGACGGTGGCGTCCTCGCCGTAGAGGACATAACCGCCGTCGGTCTTCGGCGAGAAGGCGATGACCTGGGTGCCGTGCACCGAGACGGTCTTGCCGGTCTTCTTGTCCTTGTGGGTCGGCTCGATGGAGATGCCCAGGGTGCGGGCGCCGGCCTGGATGGTGGAGAAGTCGCCGGTCAGGCCGACGAAGGCGGGGTCGATGCCCTTGAGCCACTTGCCGAGTTCGGCCGGGGTGTCGCGGGCCGGGTCCGTGGTCACGAACACCACCTGGAGCTTGTCCTGTTCGGCCTTGGGCAGCTGCTTCTTGGCGACGGCGATGTTGCTCATCGTCGTCGGGCAGATGTCGGGGCAGTGGGTGTAGCCGAAGTAGATCAGCGTCGGCTTGCCGGCCGTCTCCTTGCGGAAGTCGTACGTGCGGCCGTGTGTGTCGGTGAGCACCAGGTCCGGCTTCTCGAACGGCTGGTCGAGGACGGTGGCGGCCTTCTGCGCGGTGTCCTCGGAGACCACGGCGACCGGCGAGTCACCGCTGTCGCCGCTGCCGCAGGCGGAGAGGGTCAGGGAGGCGGCGGCGGCGAGCAGCACGGCCGCGGCGAACGTCTTGTTGCGCATAGAAAAATGTCCCAGATGTGAGAGCTCCGGTGTGCACCGGGGGCCGTACGCCCCCGGTGCACAGGGCGGTGGAAGGACCTCAGGCGTCGGTGCGCCGACGGCCGGCCAGCACGCCGTAGGCCACGCCGAGCGCGCCGACGGCGATGCCGACGACGGCGAGCACGCGCGCGGTGGTGTCGCTGCCGTCGGAGGTCACGGTGGAGTCGGAGGCGGCCGTGGTGGTCTTGTCGGAGGCGTCCTCGGCGGCCGTGGAGCCGTGGTGTCCGGCCTCGGAGGCGGCCGACAGGGTCAGCACGGGCGCCGGGTTCTCGGGTTCCTCCTGGCCGTCCTGCTGGACCTCGATCCAGCGCACGACCTCCTTGTTGTCGTACGTCTGGACCGCCTTGAAGACCAGTTCGTCCGCGTCCTCGGGCAGGGCGCCCACGGAGACCGGGAACTTCTCGAAGTAGCCGGGCTCGATGCCCTTGCCGTCCGCGGTCCAGGTGATCCTGGAGACGGCCTCGGTGATCTTCTTGCCGTGCACCTCGAGCGGCTTGGCCAGCTCGGACTTGGTGACCTTGATCTTCCAGCCGTCCATCGGCTCCGGCATGGCGGAGGCCACCGGGTGGTCGGCCGGGAAGGTGACCTCCAGCTTGGTGGTCGAGGCGTCGTCCCGCTCGTTGGGGACCTTGAAGTCGACGACGGCGTAACCGCCCTTGGCCGCCGTGCCCTCCGGCTGCACGCTGACGTGGGCGAACGCGGGGCCGGACAGGGCGAGTACGGCGGCGCCGGCCAGGGCGCCGGAGGCGGCGAGACGAGAGACCTTCATGGCAGGGAGCACTCCACTTCGAGTGTGGTCGCGGTGATGGGGTGCGCGCGCACGCGCGCGTGCCGCACGACGGCGGCCCCCACCCCGAAGGAGTGCGGTGCTCGCGTCGCGTCAGGCGGCGAGGAGGAGGTGCGCGGCGGCGGGCGGGCCGCGCCTGATCACCGTGTGCTGGAGTGCGGCGGTACGGGGCCCGGGCGGCCTGAGCAGGGTGGTGCCCGGCACGCGCGGACCCGTCTCGGGTGCGCCCGGAAGCCCGGCACGCAGGGCGCGCACCAGGGCGAACGCGGAGCGCAGGGACCGTACGAGAGCCCCTTCGGCCAAGGAGTCCGCGGACAGTTCCACGAGCCTGAGCAGCGCCAGGTCCCCGCGGCGCAGCAGCCAGCCGGCGGCGACCGCCGCGAGGACGTGGCCCAGCAGCATCGGCAGCGACGGCAGCAGGGAGGCCAGGGACGGGGAACCGGCCGGGCGCATGGAGCTCATGTCCATGGCCGTGGTCGGCTGGATCCGGGCTTCGGTGAGGATCCGGCGGGCCTGCGCGGGGCTGATCGCCGCCGCGGCGGCCCCGCACGTGATGCGGGCCGCCTGCCGGACCAGCGAGGCGTCGGACGCCGACGTCATGGACGCCATCGACATGCCGCCGGCCGCCGTGTGCTGACCCAGACCGAAGAGCGTGTGCAGCACCGTCTGTCCCACCGCGAGCAACGCGGCGATCCCGGGCAGGGACCGCTCGCGCCCGGTGAGCGGCACCGTGACCACCAGAACGCCCAGGAAACCGGCGCCCAGCGTCCACAGCGGAACCGGGGCGCAGGAGGCCAGGGCGTGGCCGCCCGCGGCCAGCACGACGCAGACCGCGGCGAACACCGCGGCCCGCAGAATCCGGACGTCTCGTCCGGAGCGCGCCCTGCGCTGGTGGGGGGCAGTCATGGCGGGCTCATCATCCCACTGGCCCTGCCCGCGCCGTACGGCAGGTCCACAAGGTGACCTACGGGCCAGAAGATCACTCTCTGACATGAGCTGATCGGACATACACCGATTCCGGACCGGACGCATCGCCCATATGGGCGGCGTCACGTCAACTCGGTGCTTACACACGCCTACGCGCGGCAATAAGAAACGGTATGTCGAGCCGCGGCCGGGAGGCTGGAGCATGAGCATCTGGTGGTCACTCCACTTGCGGCGGGAAGCCGCGAGCGTGCCGCTCGCGCGAAGGCTGCTGCTCGGCGCGATGGAAACGGCGGGGGTCGACCCCGACATCTCCTACGACCTCTCCGTCGCCCTCAGCGAGGCCTGCGCGAACGCCGTCGAACACGGCGGGGGCGCCGAGGACGGCGCGTCCTCGGAGGCGTACCGGGTCACCGCGTACCTGGACGGCGAGAAGTGCCGGATCGAGGTCACGGACTCCGGCCCCGGTCTCGCGGGTCCCCCGGCGGCCCGCCCCGCCCGCGCCGACGCCGAGCACGGCAGGGGCCTGTATCTGATCCGGGCGCTCGCCGACCACGTCCACATCGGCGACAAGCCCGGCCGTGACGGCACGGTGGTGAGCTTCGACAAGATCCTCAAGTGGCGGGAGGACGCGCCGCTGTTGGCGGTGTGAAGGGCGCGGCGGCGCCTCAGCGGGTCGGGTCGGCCGACTCCAGCACCTTCTCGAGCACCGTCAGCGCCTCCGGGTACACCCGTTCCCGAGGCGTTCCGTACCCCACGACCAGCCCCTGCGGGTGTGCCTCGTCCGGGGTGTGCCAGTGGTCGCCGAGCCGGCCCAGGGCCAGGCCCTCCGCCTCGGCGCGTTCCAGCACCTCGGCCTCGTCGGCGACCTCCACGAGCGCGTGCAGTCCGGCCGCGATTCCGCGCACGTTCCGCCGGCCGCCGAGCCGGTCGAGGAGCTGGTCGCGGCGTCTGCGATACCTGAGCCGGCAGGCGCGCACGTGACGGTCGTAGGCGTGGCTGTCGATGAGCTCGGCGAGCGCCAGCTGGCCGATGGACTCGGTGTGGTGGTCGCTGTGCAGCTTGACGTCGGCGACCGCGTCGACGAGGTGCGGCGGCAGCACCATCCAGCCGAGCCGCAGCGCCGGGCCGAGTGTCTTGGAGGCCGTGCCGAGGTAGGCGACCTGGCCGGGTGCCATGCCCTGGAGCGCGCCGACGGGCTGGCGGTCGTAGCGGAACTCCCCGTCGTAGTCGTCCTCGACGATCAGCCCGCCACGCGCGCGTGCCCAGTCCGTCAGCGCCCGCCGCCGCTCCGGGTGCAGCGTGACACCGGTCGGGTACTGGTGGGCCGGGGTGACCACGGCGGCCCGGCAGTCCCCGAGTTCCTCCGCGCGCACCCCCCGCTCGTCGACCCGTGCCGCGACCACACTGCCGCCGTTGCGCCGCACGACCTCCCGGTGGAAGGCCAGCCCGGGGTCCTCCATGGCGATCCCGCCGCCCTCCAGCACGCGCGTGAGGAGCGCGAGCCCCTGCACGTACCCGGAAGTGATCACGATCCGCTCGGGCGGCGCGATGACTCCCCGGGCGCGCCCCAGGTAACCCGAGAGCGCCGTGCGCAGTTCGACGCGCCCGCGCGGATCGCCGTAGTCGTACGCCAGCAACGGGGCCGTCGCGATGGCCCGCCGCAGCGCCCGCAGCCAGGCCGCCGCCGGGAACGCCCCCACGTCCGGGCTGCCGGGCCGCAGGTCGAAACGCGGCGTACGCGCGCGTGCGGCGGTGCTCG
This sequence comes from Streptomyces sp. NPDC085900, assembly GCF_044540925.1. NCBI lineage: Bacteria > Bacillati > Actinomycetota > Actinomycetes > Kitasatosporales > Streptomycetaceae > Streptomyces > Streptomyces sp. NPDC085900. Next base: position 102,489 of record NZ_JBITSP010000015.1, read on the forward strand.
GAGTCTCCGCCTCGGCCCTGGGCAGTTCGGCGACCTGGGTGCCCGAGCCCTGCCGGGCGGTCAGATAGCCCTCGGCGACGAGCTGGTCGTAGGCGGCCTTGGCGGTCCCCCGCGAGACTCCCAGTTCGGTCGCGAGCCGGCGCGTGGCCGGGAGCCGGGTCCCGGGCGCCAGCCGCCCGTCGCGCACGGCGTCCCGCAGCGCCCGTTCCAGCCCGACCCGCCGTCCCTCGCCGTCGTCGGTCTCCAGATGCAGATCGACACCGACGCCGGACCAGAAGTCGTCCACGGCGACCCTCCCCCCAGGTTCGTGAATGCAGGCACATCAATGGCCGGGCACCTCACCGGTACCCGGCCATCCGTCTGATATCAGCCCTTGAGCGCGGCCATCCAGGTCTCGACCTCGTCGGAGCGGCGCGGCAGCCCGGCCGACAGGTTCCGGTTGCCGTGCTCGGTCACCAGGATGTCGTCCTCGATGCGCACGCCGATGCCGCGGTACTCCTCCGGCACCGTCAGGTCGTCGGCCTGGAAGTACAGGCCGGGCTCGACGGTGAGGCACATCCCGGGCTCCAGCGTCCCGTCGACGTAGGCCTCCACGCGCGCGGCGGCGCAGTCGTGCACGTCCATGCCGAGCATGTGACCGGTGCCGTGCAGCGTCCAGCGCCGCTGCAGCCCGAGCTCCAGCACCCGCTCCACGGGCCCCTCGAGCAGCCCCCACTCGACGAGCTTCTCGGTGAGCACGCGCTGCGCGGCGTCGTGGAAGTCCCGGTACTTGGCGCCCGGCCGCACCGCCGCGATACCGGCCTCCTGGGCCTCGTACACAGCGTCGTAGATCTTCTTCTGGATCTCGCTGAACCGGCCGCTGACCGGGAGCGTGCGCGTCACGTCGGCGGTGTAGTACGTGTGCGTCTCGACGCCCGCGTCGAGCAGCAGCAGGTCGCCGGAGCGGACCGGGCCGTCGTTGCGCACCCAGTGCAGCGTGCACGCGTGCGGGCCGGCGGCGGCGATGGTGCCGTAGCCGACGTCGTTGCCCTCCACGCGGGCGCGGAGGAAGAAGGTGCCCTCGATGTAGCGCTCGGAGGTCGCCTCCGCCTTGTCGAGGACCTTCACGACGTCCTCGAAGCCGCGCACGGTCGAGTCGACGGCCTTCTGCAGCTCGCCGACCTCGAAGTCGTCCTTGAGCAGGCGCGCCTCGGAGAGGAAGACCCGCAGCTCCTCGTCGCGCTCGGCGGTGACCTTGTCGGTCAGGGCCGCCTCGATCCCGGCGTCGTAGCCGCGCACGACCCGCACCGGGCCGGTCGCCTCGCGCAGGCTGTCGGCCAGCTCGCGCACGTCGGAGGCCGGGATGCCGTACAGCTTCGAGGCCTCGGTGAGCGAGTGCCGGCGGCCCACCCACAGCTCGCCCTGCCCGGAGAGCCAGAACTCGCCGTTCTCCCGGTCCGAGCGCGGCAGGAGGTAGATCGTCTCCTTGTGGCCGTCCCCGGTGGGCTCCAGGACGAGCACGCCGTCCTCGGTCTGGTTGCCGGTGAGGTACGCGTACTCGACGGAGGCCCGGAAGGGGTATTCCGTGTCGTTCGAGCGGGTCTTCAGATTGCCCGCGGGGATCACCAGGCGCTCACCGGGAAAGCGCGCCGACAGCGCGGCGCGCCGTGCGGCGGTCTCGGCGGCCTGGGCGATCGGCTCCAGGTCGCGCAGCTCCGTGTCGGCCCAGCCGGACTTCATGTTCTCGGCCAGCTCGTCGGACACGCCCGGGTACAGGCCGTTCTTGCGCTGCTTGATCGGCTCTTCTTCAGCGGTCTCCGGCCCCGCTGCGGTAGCAGCAAGTTCCATAGAGTCCGGGAGCTCCTCCGCCACGGTCATCCTCCTTGTTACGGCACTGGACCCCCTCCATCGTACGGTCGTGCGGAAGGGGGCTCAGGGGCGAAGGACCTGTTACCGGGGGCAGCGGCGCGCCTGCGGAGACACGCGCCCCCGGCTCACTCGAAGCGCGCCGCCAGCAGGACGACGTCCTCCTCGTCGTCGGCCGCGTCGAGCCCGTCCGGAAGAACGGTGCGCAGCACGTGGTCGGCGATCGCGTCCGGGTCGTGCCGCAGCGCCCTGGGCACGCCGGCGGCCGCCGCGTGCAGACGGGCGAAGGCGCGGTCGGTGGGGTCGCCGGTGCGGTGCAGCAGACCGTCGGTGTAGAGCAGCACCGTTTCGCCGGGCTCGGCCTGGAACTCCACGCTGGGCGCCTCCCAGCAGGCGAGCATGCCGAGCGGCGCGGACACCGACGTCTCCACGAACTCGGTGCGCCGCTCGCCGACCAGCAGCGGCGGGCAGTGCCCGGCCCCGGCCAGCGTGATCTTGCGCAACGCGGGCTCGCAGTAGGCGAACAGGGCGGTGGCGGAGCGGGCCGGTTCGGTCAGGCGCAGCAGCAGTTCCAGGTCGGACAGGACGGCGACCGGGTCCTCTCCCTCCATCACGGCGTAGGCGCGCAGGGAGGCGCGCAGCCGCCCCATCGCGGCGACCGCGCTCGGGCCGGAACCGGTGACCGAACCGACAGCGAGCCCGAGGGCCGCGTCCGGCAGCGGCAGCGCGTCGTACCAGTCGCCGCCACCGCGCGGGCCGGTGCGATGCCGGGCGGCGAGCTGGACGCCGGCGACGCGGGGGAGCCGGGACGGCAGCAGCTCCTCGGCCATCGTCGCCATGCACGCGCGCGTGCGCTCCACCTCGACCAGCCGGGCCAGGTGTTCGCCGGCATAACGGGCGTACAGCCCGACCAGATGCCGCTGCCGCTCGGCCGGCTCCGCGGGCTCGTCGTACAGCCAGACGGCGGCGCCGACACGGCCCCCGTGCTCGGCGGACAGCGGGAGGGCGTAGCACGCGGCGTAGCCGAGGCGGGCGGCCACCTCGCGGTGGCGGGGGTCGAGACCGTCCTCGGCGAGCAGGTCGGGCTCGGCGATCTCGCCGTCGGCGCCCGGGAGTCCGTCGAGGATGCGGCCGTAGGACATCGCGCTGCGCGGCACGGTCTCGATGTGCCCGAGGTCGGCGCGGGCCAGTCCCAGGCCGATCGTCGTGTCGGGTCCGAGCCCGTCGCCCGGTTCCAGTACGACGAGCCCGCGCCGGGCGCCCACCAGGGCGGCTCCGGCGCGCAGCACCTCGGTCAGGGCCTCGGCGAGCACGTCCGTGCGGGCCAGGCGTTCGGTGAGCTCGTGGAGTGTCGTGAGGTCCGAGACCCAGCCCGCGAGGCGGTCCTGGAGCAGTGCCCCGGGCGCGTTCGGCGGGGGCACCGGTGGGGTACCCGGGGTGGCCGGCGCGGGCGCGACAGTGTGTGCGGGCGAGGGAACCGTTGAATCGATTCCAGCCACTTTCGAAGGGTGAGGGGCGTTCATGGCGTCCGGCTTTCCGACCGGTGCGTATTGCTCAAAAGCATCGCAAACCCCCATGTCATTCTGCGCCGCTAGCAGTGTCTCCACATGTACACGCACTCGTGAGGGGATGTCCAGCATTGTCCTGCTGGGATTCCTGGTGTCCGTGGGTAACCGGAGTAGGGTGGGTCGTTAAGCGAAGTTGGCCTAAAAAAGCCTCGGGTAACGGGGTATTGCGGTCGACTGGGCTTGCTCCACAGAGCGTCACAGCGGTCGTGATGGGTACGTACTCGGAGAAGGCCAGGGGTGGTTGACAGCCACCCGGAACCTGGTGACCGAACCGGGCGTCCTATCCACCGACGACCGTGCCCCATCCTCCCGTGGCGGAGGCGAAGAGAAATACGCGTAACGGCAAAACGCCAGACTTCGCCACCCCCCGCCAGGCCCATGCTTTTGATAGACGCAGTATGGGTGGCGCGGCTGCCGCGGAAGCAGCCAATGCTCGGCCCATAGGGGTTCCCCTTGCCTCCGGCAGGGGTGTGATGCGCCAACAGGTACGCACAGTGAAGTGATCGACACATGATGTGATGTGGCCCACGGTGTTGCCAGCGGTGCAACGGAAAGGAACGAGCGCTCATGCGCGAGATCCTCGGAAGGCGACGCAGGCTCCTGTCCCAGCGCAGCGACGGAAGGCCTGAGTTGGTCGGCGCGGCTCTGACCTGCGCGACGGAATGGCAGTGGCCCGTACTCCCGGGCGTGGCACCGGACCCGCAGGGGCGTTCCCGCTGCGGCTGCCCGGACCCCGAGTGCACGGTGCCCGGCGCGCATCCCTTCGACCCCGGCCTCCTCGCGGCCACCACCGACCCGCGCATGGTGCGCTGGTGGTGGAGCAACCGGCCCACCGCGCCGATCATCCTGGCCACCGGCGGCAACGCGCCCTGCGCGGTCAGCCTGCCGGCCCTGGCCGCCGCGCACACCCTCGCCGCCCTCGACCGCATGGGCATGCGACTCGGCCCGGTCGTGGCCTCGCCCAGCCGCTGGGCGATCCTCGTGAAGCCGTACACCCTGGAGCAGTTGGGCGAACTGCTCTACGCCAAGGACTGCGTCCCCGGCTCCCTGCGCTTCCACGGCGAGGGCGGCTACCTCGCCCTGCCCCCGACGGAGACCGGCGAGGGCGACATCCGCTGGGAGCGCGCCCCGCTCCCCGGCTCCGCCGCCCCCTGGGTCCCCGACGTCGAGCCCGTCGCCGACGCCGCGGTCGAGGTCCTCACTCGTACGGGTGTGAGCGCGCCCGAGTTGTAGGGGTGTCCGGCGCGCGCGGGGCGGCACGCGCGCGCGTGGTCGTTATCTTCCGCTCTATGCCGCGTCATTCCGGGGGACACAGGGCCCCACAGCCGCTCCGCAGCGGGCGAGACCCCCGAAGGATCCGCCTGCTCGCCCTGACGGGCGTCGTGGTGGCGGCGGTCGTGCTGCCGCTGGCCGTGGCGTCGGCGGGGCCGTCGGGGGACAAGGGCAGTGCCGTCGTACGGGCTCCCGCGCGGCGGCCCGTTCACTCCTCGCCGCCCACGGGTGACGCCAAGGCGCCCTCCGCGCGGCCCACCGGCTCTCCCCTGCTGCTCGGTCTGGGCCTGGCCACCGCCGCCCGCTGCGGCCCGTCCCTCACCTCGCCCGACGGCATCGAGGCGCAGACCTGTGTCCTCACCCAGGGCGAGGACACCTGGGCGCGCACCTACTACCGCAACACCACCGGCGACGCCCTGGACGCCGTACTGAGCCTCATGGGGCCCGGCGGACGCACCGTGCAGACGAACTGCGCGGTCGGCGCCGAGGACGAGCCGGGGATGTGCGAGACGCCCCGGGAGCGGACCCGGGGGACGCCGGACGACTACTCGGCCGTCGCGGAGTTCGCGGCGAAGCGCGCGAGGGGGCCGCTGCTGCTGCGGTCGGGAAGCAACTCCGGCTCTGCGATGGACAGTTGACGGAGGAGGGCGTTCCGTAAGGGATCCGCGGGCATGAAAAGACCCGGTTGCTGGCGACGGGGGATGCACCAGCAACCGGGCTACTGGAACGGTAACAAGAGATCCGCGGTTCGCAAATTCGATCCGGGCTTTCCGGTCACGTATTTGCTTGATCCCGACGGGACTTGTGAGCGGAGCCACCGCATGCGGACGAGCCGGCTCGGCTGACCGGTGGGTCAGCCGAGCCCGATTTCGTCACGGCCTGTCAACTGAGCGTGACCTGCCGGTTGGTGAGACCGCCGCGCGCGCGACGCTCGTCCGCGGTCAGCGGCGCGTCCGAGGCGAGGGCGCCGGCGAGCCGCTCGGCGAACTCGGCGGCCGGCTTCTCGATGTCCTCCGCCGTGACCGGACTCGGCAGGTCCCAGACCGGCACGATGAGCCCGTGAGCCCGGAAGGAACCCACGAGGCGGGTGCCTTCACCGAGGTGCGAGCGGCCCGCCGCGTGCAGGCGCGCGAGGGCGTCCAGAAGCCGCTCCTCCGGATGCGGCATGACCCAGCGCAGGTGGTTCTTGTCCGGCGTCCGGCACCAGTACGCCGCGTCCACGCCGGTCAGCTTCACGGTCGGGATCGCCGCGGCGTTGGCCCGCTCCAGGGAGGCGGCCACCTCCGGCGTCGCGTTCTCCGCGTCCGGAACCCAGAACTCGAAGCCCTCGTGCACAACTGGCTCGAACGCGCCTTCGGGATCGAGCAGGTCCTGCAGCCGCGGGCCCTCCGCGGGAGCGCGCCGGCCCTCGACCGGCGTGCCCGGCTCGGCGGTCAGCGCGCGCTGGAGGGTGTCGGCCAGGTCGCGGCTGATGTCGCCCGAGGCCGTGTCGTTCTGCAGGCCGAGCAGCACCGAGCCGTCGTCGCGGCGCAGCGCCGGCCAGGCCATCGGCAGCACCGTGGCGAGCGTGACCGACGGGACGCCCTCGGGGAGGCCGTCCTTCAGGGTCAGCTCGACCGTGGCCGCGGGCACCAGCTCGCGCAGCGCCACCCAGTCGCACTCCCCGGGCAGGCCCTCGAAGGGGCGGTGCACCAGCTCGGTCACCGCCTGCGCGGCGGCCCTTCCGTGACAGGCCTTGTAGCGGCGGCCGCTGCCGCAGGGGCAGGGCTCGCGCGCGCCGACGACCGGAACGTCCCCGTCAGCGCCTGCGACGCGGGATCCGCCGGTGTTCTGAGGCTGCTTGGCCTTCGTTGGGGGTCGCTTCTTGGCCATCGTGGGTGTCTCCCGGTTACGGCTCGTCTGTACGGCGGGAGCCTAGCCGTTCACGCCATGGGCGACGGGATCCTGTGGACGAGCACGCCGGGCCGGGGCGGCGCCGCCGACGGTGGCCGCGCTAGTCCAGGTCGTCGAACGCGTCCGCGAAGTCCAGGCTCGGCATCGCCGGGATCCGGGACACCGTCGGCGCAGTGACGCGCGTAGCGAAGTCGTCGCGGCGGTGCCCGGCATCGGGATCATGAACGTCCTCGTGGACCACGACCCAGACGGTGACCTCGCCGCGGGCGTCGTCCCGGACGCCCCAGTCGTCGGCCAGCGCGGTGATGATGTTCAGGCCGCGGCCGCCGTGCGCGGTGACCGAGGGTGTGGCCGGAGCCGGGCGGGTGGGCCCGCCACCGTCCGTGACCTCCACCGTGAGCCGGCCGCCGCGGTCGACGCGCCAGGCCGCGCGGACGTCACCGTCCCCGGCCAGGGCGTCGCCCAGGGGCCGACCGTGTTTGCACGCATTGCTCAAGAGTTCGGAAAGAATCAGTACGGCATCGTCGATGACCGCCTCCGAGACGCCGCCCCTGCGCAGTTGTTCGCGCATACGGTGTCTCGCCTCCCCCACGCCCGCAGGGCCATGGGGTACGGCCATGCTCGACGACGTGGGCACCTCCTGTGCCACCACCAACGCCACCCCCGAGACCTCCTTTGCCCCACGCCACGGTGTGGATGCCCCATTGGCCTGTACCGGAAACCGGCCAATGCACGCGCGGTGACGCATTCGAAACGATCGAATACGGACCGAACGCGCCGGAGCACTCCCTGTAGTCGTGTGGCTGGTTTTCGACGGTGTCCGGAAACGGAGGATGGTGCCAAAGGGGTGGAAGGGTCAAGAGTTCTTCACAGGTCTTTACCAGTGACACACCATCAACGGTCGAGTTGGCGCAGCACCGCGCGCGGCCGGTTGGTGATGATGGCGTCGACGCCCAGCTCGACGCAGAGGTCGACGTCCTCCGGCTCGTTCACCGTCCACACGTGCACCTGGTGGCCGGCCCGCTTGAGCCGCTCGATGTACGCCGGCTGGTTGCGCACGATGCGGATGGAGGGGCCGGCGATCCGGACACCCGCCGGGAGCCGTCCGTCGCGCAGCCGCGGCGAGACGAACTGCAGCAGATAGACCGTCGGCAGGGTCGGCGACGCGGCACGCACGCGGTGCAGCGAGCGCGCCGAGAAGCTCATCACGCGCACCGGGGAGTCGGCGGCCGACTCGGGGGCGTCCAGGCCGAACCGCTTCAGGAGCATCAGCAGCCGCTCCTCCACCTGTCCGGCCCAACGCGTCGGATGCTTGGTCTCGATGGCCAGCTCCACGCGCCGCCCCGCGTCCGCGACCAGCTCCAGCAGGCGCTCCAGGGTGAGCACGGAGGTGTGCTCGGGGCCCTCGGGGAGGTACTCCCAGTCGGGCTCCTCGTCGCGCGTGCGGAAGAGCTCCCGCGTCCTGCGCGAGCCGAAGTCCAGGGTGGCGAGCTCGGCGAGCTCCAGCGCCGAGACCGCGCCGCGGCCGTTGGAGGTGCGGTTGACGCGGCGGTCGTGGACACAGACGAGATGCCCGTCGGCCGTCAGGCGCACATCGCATTCGAGGGCGTCCGCACCGTCCTCGATCGCCTTCTTGTACGCGGCCAGGGTGTGTTCCGGGGCCTCCTCGGAGGCTCCGCGGTGGGCGACGACCTTGATCGTGTGCTGCCGTGCGTGGGTCACCGCGTCATGGTGCCACCGCAAGGGGGTAGTCGTGCGATCGGAGGAGCAGAGATTGCGTCCCTTTTGCGCGTCATGACCTATATAAAGAATGGCCGCGGACCCACAGGCACCGCTTATGGTGCCCTGACGGCTCATGGGAAAAGCTGACGGCATACAAAAGGACATGCACAGCTGCAGCGCGCCGGACCGTCGACAACGAGAACGGGCGTGACCGAGTGCGACCGAGAAGAACAGCCGTGGATCGAGGAGAGAAGCTGTGAGCACCGAGAACGAGGGCACCGCGGTACCCCCGGCCCCGTCTGCACCCCCCGTGCCGGTGGACGCTCCCGCTCCCTCGGCACCCGCCACCCCCGAGGGGAGCGACCGTACGGCCCCGCTCCCGCCGGTGCCTCCGAGCGCCCCCGGCGCTCCGGAACAGCACCCGATGCACGCGGGCCACGCCCCCGCGTACGCCTCGGCGGAGTCCGGCGGTGCCCAGCAGGGCTCCGGGGGATCGGCCCCGGACAGCTCCTGGCCGCCCCCGCCGCCCGCGACCCCGTCGTACTCGGACGGCGGCAGCGGCTCCCACGGGGGCTGGGGCTCCACGTACGAGCCGCAGCCCTCGCCGAAGCACAAGTCCGGCCGCGGCGGGCTCGTCGCCGCGATCCTGGTGGCCGCGCTGGTCGCCGGCGGCCTGGGCGGCGGCCTCGGCTACACGCTGGCCAAGAACAACGACGACAACTCCGGCTCCACCACCGTCTCCGCCTCCACCAGCGGCGGCGCGGTGAAGCGGGACGCCGGCACGGTCGCGGGCGTGGCCGCCCGGGCGCTGCCCAGCACGGTCACCATCGAGGCCGAGTCCACCAGCGGCGAGGGCGGCACCGGAACCGGCTTCGTCTTCGACACGCAGGGCCACATCGTCACCAACAACCACGTCGTCGCGGACGCCCTCGACGGCGGCAAGCTGACGGCGACCTTCCCGAACGGCAGGAAGTACAACGCCGAGGTGGTCGGCCACGCGCAGGGCTACGACGTGGCGGTCATCAAGCTCAAGAACCCCCCGTCGGACCTCAAGCCCCTGACGCTGGGCGACTCCGACAAGGTGGCCGTCGGCGACTCCACGATCGCCATCGGCGCGCCCTTCGGCCTGTCCAACACGGTGACGACCGGCATCATCAGCGCCAAGAACCGTCCCGTCGCCTCCAGCGACGGCACCGGCTCCAACGCCTCCTACATGAGCGCCCTGCAGACGGACGCCTCGATTAACCCGGGCAACTCCGGCGGACCGCTGCTGGACGCCCAGGGCAACGTCATCGGCATCAACTCCGCCATCCAGTCCACCGGCAGCGGGGGCCTCGGCGGCTCCAGCCAGTCCGGCTCGATCGGCCTCGGCTTCGCCATCCCGATCAACCAGGCCAAGTACGTCGCCCAGCAGCTGATCAAGACCGGCAAGCCGGTGTACGCCAAGATCGGCGCCTCCGTCTCCCTGGAGGACTCCACCAACGGCGCGAAGATCACCGACTCGGGCACCGGCGGCTCCTCCTCGGTGGAGTCCGGCGGCCCGGCCGCCAAGGCCGGTCTCAAGCCGGGCGACGTCATCACCAAGCTGGACGACAGGGTGATCGACTCCGGCCCCACCCTGATCGGCGAGATCTGGACCCACAAGCCCGGCGACACGGTCACGATCACCTACGAGCGGGGCGGCAAGTCCCACACGGTCCAGCTCACCCTGGGCTCCCGCACGGGCGACAGCTGACCCACCGACCCACGCGCGCGTACCTCCCCGGGTTCGCGACATCTGCCCCACGCGCGCGCGTGCCAACCCGTTACTCTTGTCCCCGCGCCGCCGATCACGAGCGGCGCGGGGAGGCGTGCCCGAGCGGCCGAAGGGAACGGTCTTGAAAACCGTCGTGGCAGCGATGTCACCGTGGGTTCAAATCCCACCGCCTCCGCGCTGAGAGCAGTGAGAACGGCCTCTGACCTGGGTGTTTGGTCAGGGGCCGCTCTCGTGCCTGGCTACTGTGACTGCCCGATGTTCCCCGCGCGCCATCCCGTGGTTTCCAGCCCGATCGGGCACGCGTGGGGCAACGGCTGTCAGATCTGGCCCAGGTCGATCTCCACCGGGAAGGGGGCCGCCACCTTGAGGACACCGGTGAACACGTCTCCGTCCCGGTAGGCCTTCGTCGCGGGGTCGAGAACGTAGGTGTACACGAGGGGAACGCCTGTCGCGGCCTGCTCGATCCTCCAGTAGAAGGCGATGCCTGCCTTGGCGTACTGATCGACCTTCACGATCCGGTCGGTGGTCTCCGAGCCCGGCGACACCACCTCCGCGACCAGCAGCACGTGCTCAGGGCGGGTCGGGGTGATGTCGATCGTGTCTGCGCGGTACACGACGACGTCCGCACGGCGATTGGTGAGCGGGACGTCCTGAAGCCGGACGTCGCAGTCCGTGTCGGCATTCCACTCCGGGCCCGCGGCGGCATCCAGGGCGTTCGCCACAATCCGGGCCAGCCGGTTGTGCCGCTTGGACGCACTCGGACTCACGACGACCATCCCGTCCACAATCTCGATGCCGGCAACCTGCTCCTCGGACCAGGAGTCGTACTCCTCCGCAGTGATCTGCTCATGCATCCACGCCGGGGCAACCATCTCGGCCGTCATGAAGCACCTCCCGGACACTGTGCTGCGGGCCCGATCCCGCTGGGTTCAGCGTACTGTCCGCCATCCTTGCAGCACGCTGGCCGCCGTCCCCATCGGCCGTCGTCCGCGCAGGGGCCGAGGCTGCTGCATGGGCGAGATGGAGCACGTCACAGGCGCCCGCTATGCGCCCGGCTGGGTCGCCGTACTCATGCTGGTCCTCGCGATCACCGCCGTGGCGATGAAGGTCGTCGCCCACAACCCCTCACACGATGCCCGCCGAGCCCACTGGTCAGGCCTGGGCCACGATTTCAGCCCGCAGACGGTCGTACTCGGCGATCGCCTGCGGCACGTCGTCGAAGTAGTCATCCCAGAACCCGGGGCGCTGCCACTCCGCCGGTGCGAGCGTCAGCCTGCCGTTATCGAGCCCGGCGACCCAGCACGTCGGAACACCTTCGCGGACGATCGTGAACATGGCTGCGTCCCAAAGTCCCGGGGTCTCTCTGTACCCGTCGCCGTAACCCTGCTCCGGTAGACGCAGGAGGACCTGACGTGGGTTGGTGACGATCTCCAGGACGGGATACTCCGCGCCGATTCGAATGCCCGGATGGTCTCGTACGATCTCACGGCTGATTGGGCTGACGATCTGGTGGCAGCGAACGATCACAGCCGGAGCGTAGAGGACGCTTCTTCGACGTGATCGGTGGGATGGCCAGTTCTTCTGGAAGTGATGGCCCTAGACCTCTCACGGTCAACCCCGGTTCACCCAGCCCAGTCATCCACGCGCGGATCCGCTCGATCGCGTCCTGCCGCTGCGTTCGGGTGAAGGTGAGGGCTTCCTCGGCCGCAGGGAGCCGCGCCTGGACTTGTTCGGCATCCAGCAGGAAGTCCCCGAACCAGCCTGGCAGTTGCAGCACCGCATCGGGACCAAGTGCGCAAGCCAAGGCCGAGAACGGGCTGGCCTTGCGTGCCACGGCCGCGAACAGACCCTCATCTCCCTGGGGCGGGAAGTGGTCCATTACGGCGTCGCGCAGCGCCTCCACCGGATCGGAGTCGTCATAGCAGCTGTCGATGAAGGCGCTCAGCCGGAAGGCATCGTCGTCAGCGATCCAACCGTCAGGAGCGGTCGTGGACGCGCTGAACAGATGCCCGCCTGCCTTGCTCCGCCACCAAGCTTGCCGGACACACGATCACGCACGCCCGGATCGGTGACTCAGCTTTCCGGGTCGTACATGATCTCGCGTACCTCCTGTGCGCACCGGCACGCCTCGGCGATCTTCGCGGCCCACCTCAGCGCCTCCTCGCGCGTCGGGACCTCGATGATCGCGAAACCGCCGACGACCGCTTTGGTCTCGGGGAACGGTCCGTCCGTGACCGTGCCGTCGGGGGCCACGATGTTCGCCCGCTGGCGCTCGATTCCGGCGCCGAAGATCCAGACGCCGGCCTCCTTGGCCTCCTTGACCACCCGGTGGGCTGCCTCGCCAACCGCCGAGAGTTCCCCCTCGAGGAAGTCCATCGATCCGTCGTCGAACGAGATCAGGTAACGCGCCATCGTGGTCGCCCTCCTTGTGTGGCGGCCGGTCGGCCGCCTCGTCGCTGCTCCCAGTAGGACGGATTCCGCGGCAGCTTCTCATCGGTGGGGCGAGTGATCACGGCGACGGGCTTGCGGGGTGGTGGTATTGATTTGGGCATGACGGATGAACGGCCGGGGGCCGGGCGAGCGCGATCGCCGTGGGCGCGTCGCGGGATGCGGTTCGGGTTGGGGCTGCTTTGGCTGGGCGGGGCCGCCGTGGGGTCGCATCTCTGGCTGAACGAGTCATGGACCACGGCCGCCGTGCTCGCCGTGTCACTGGCCTGCATGGGAGTGGTCGTGCAGGAGGTCGCGGACCGCAGGGTCGACTGAGCGACAGGCAGGATGGGGAAAGCACCGCGTGACCCGTGACCTCCTATGCCGAGGAGCCGAGGAGTTGTGATGCGCACCGCCCGTATGCACGCCATCGTCCAGTCCGCGTTCGGCGGTCCTGAAGTGCTCGCCTACACCGAGACCGACGTACCGGAAGTCGGGCCCGGTGAGGTGCTGTTGCGGGTGGCCGGCGCCGGGGTCAATCCGGGCGACGCCGTGCTGCGGGCCGGCCGGGTGCCGGAGTTGGTCACGCTTCCGTGGACGCCGGGCAACGACGTGGCCGGAGTGGTCGAGCGGGTCGGCGAGGGCGTGACGCGGTTCGTGCCGGGCGACGAGGTGTACGGCATGCTGGCGCTCGCCCGGCGCGGCGCCTACGCCGAGTACACCGCCGTACCGGCCGACACCCTGGCGTTCGCGCCGAAGAACCTCGACCTGGCGCACGCGGCGGCCGTGCCTCTGGTCGCGTTCACCGCCTGGCAGGCCCTGGCCGTGCTGGCACGGGTCCGGCCCGGCGACCGGGTGTTGATCCACGCGGCGGCGGGCGGTGTCGGGCATGTGGCGGTGCAGCTGGCGAAGGAGTTCGGCGCGTACGTCATCGGTACGGCGCGGGCGGCCAACCACGACTTCCTGCGCGAGCTGGGCGCCGACGAACTGATCGACTACACCGCCACCGATTTCCGCGCCGCCGTGACCGACGTGGACGTGGTCCTTGACCTGGTCGGGGGCGCGTACGGCCCGCGTTCCCTGGACGTGCTGCGGCCGGGAGGGCTCCTCATCGGCGCGTCCATCGATCCGGGAACGGACGAACAGCGGGCCGCCGCCCGGGGGCTGCGCTACGTGTGGGTCACCGCCGAACCGTCCGGTGAGGTCCTGGAGCGGATCACCGAGCGCATCGCGGAGGGCCGACTGAGGGTCGCCGTCCAGGAGACGTATCCCCTGGGCGAGGCCGCCGAGGCCCACCGCGCGATCGAGGCCAAGCGCACCACAGGCAAGATCGTCCTCGTGCCGTGAGCAAGCGGCGGGAACGGTTCCGCCGGCCCCGCTGTCTTGCAGGTCATGACAACCGAGCGTCCCCGTCTCGCCTTCCTGACCTGCGCCCTCGCCCTCGTACCGGCTCTGCTCCTCACCGCGTGCAGTTCCGGTGCGGCCCCCGAGGGCTCCAAGGCCGCGCCCGGGCGTAGTTCGAAGTCCGCGGCCGTCCAGCGGGAGAAGGAGCTCGCGACGGCGGCCCGGGCCGGCCTCGCCGCGACCTCGAACGACGCCCCGCTGGTGTCCGGCCTGGACCGCGTGGCGGACGGCGTCCAGGACGCGCTCGGCCTGCCGAAGGGCAGCGGCTACCGCGTCACCGTGGCCTGCGCGGGCCGCGGAACCGTCGAGGTCGGGTTCGTACCGGCCCGCACGGCGCCCGCCCGGCGGGTGTCCTGCGACGGCGTCCCGGTCTCCACGCGCTTCGCGGTGAAGGCGGCCGGGACCAGGATCGACGTGCAGGGCGGCCGAGGGGCCGCCGGGGTGATCGCCTGGCGCGTCGACAAGGTGCGTCAGAGCTCGTAGTCCCGCGCCAGCCCCGCCCAGTCCACTTCCCGCAGCTCCGCCGTCGCCTCGCACTCGTACGGGACCTCGGTCGTCGGCTGGAACCAGACGACCGTGAGTCCCGAGCGGTACAGGACCGGGTCGTGCGCGGGGTCGAGGGGGCCGGAGCGGAAGGAACCGACGCAGGCCACCGGCGGCAGGATCTCCACGGGGCCGAAGGCGCCCGCGTACTGGTCGGGGTACTCGCGCGGCGGCGCGACGAAGTGGATCGGACCGGTGGGGAAGGCGCGTTCGGCGGTGTGCAGCAGGCCCTTGATGCGCATGTCGTTGACCGGCTTGCAGGGGTAGCCCTCGAGCATGCCGCCGTACGTCGACGAGAGCTTCAGCTCGGTGAGGTCGACGGAGCGGCCGGAAGTGAGGATCACGCGGGTCAGCGACATGGTCCGCACTCTAGGGCGGTGGTGCATCGAGGTCCTTTTGTTTTCCGTGCCGCCCGGAGGTGCGGACGAAGGTGTCTCCGCGCCGCCCAGAGGTCCGGACGAGGTGCTTCCTTGCCGCCCGCCCAGTGGTCCGGACGAGGTGTTTCCTGACCGCCCGGACGTCCGGGCGACGAGCCGTCGTGTCAGGCCCGATGCCCCGTCATCCGGGCCGCCGACGCGATCGTCGCGCGCGCCTCGCGTTCGGTCAGGCCGGTGTCGAGTGCCGCGTCGACCAGGGGGGCGACGAGGGCGGGGCCGATGCCGTTCTCGTAGGCGCGGCAGGCGGCCCAGAACAGGCGGGTGTTGCGCTGGCCCTCGTGGGCGGCGAGGACGAACTGGACCAGGCCCTGCCCGTGGTCGCCGGCCGAGGGGTGGGTCGAGGGGTGGGTCGGGCGCGGTGGCGGCAGGAGCAGCCGCAGCAGGGCCGGCGGGCAGGCGGCCGGGGCGAGGTGGGCGGTCCCGGGAGCGGCCGTGTAGACGCCGTGGTCGGTGCGGGAGCCCGGGCCGACGAGGTAGCCGCCGGCGCCCCGGATGTCGATGCCGGGGGCCAGGCGGCCGGCGGAGTTGGGGACGGCGGTGTCGGGCGGTCCGGTCAGCCAGAGGTGGCGGCCGCCGCTGGGGGTGAGCACGACGACGGTGTCGGGGATCGTGAAGAGGTGGCGCAGGGCCAGTTCGCACAGGGCCGCCGAGGAGTCGGTGCCGGACTTGGTGTCGAGGTCGATGCCGATCAGGTGGTGGGGCGGCAGGCCGCAGGCGATGCCGTAGCCCGTCGCCCAAGGGGCCGCGGCGAACAGTTCGCGGATGCGCGCCGGGTCGGCCGAGGCGTCGTACACGCCGTGGCCGAGGCGGCCGCACTCGCCGTGGCAGGGCCTGGGATCGGGGTCGTCGCGGTGGGGGGAGCGCAGGGCCGGGAGCTTCGTGCGGGACAGGGGGATGACGGCCAGTCCGCGCTCGGCGGCTGACAGGGCGTGTGCGAGGGCCAGCGTCGTGGCCTGCCGGTCGGTGGTGGCCATGCCTCCATGTTCGTACGTACGTTCGAAAAAGGGAAGGGGAGTCGGGGTCGACGCGCCGGGGTGAGGGGAATGGCCGGAAAACTGCCGTAACGCTTCGCCCCTTGTGCGGCATGGGTCCGAGTGGCTCGTATTGCCCTGGTTCGGGGGGTCGAAGTAGCGAAAGGGGTTTATCGACTTGTCGTAGCACTTGAGTGGGAATCGGTGCTTCCGGGGTGGTTCGCCGGGGATTCGGTGGGCAACTCTGGTCTCGCGACGTCGTGCACAACCGCCGGGGTGGTCGGCCAACTCCCCTGGCAGCAGCCGTACTTGACGTACCTGACGTACTTCCGGCAAGGAAGCCGGGTTCTGGAGGAAGAAACATGGCAAGCATCCGTACCGCCCGCGTCATCGCCGCCGTCTCCGCCCTCCCGCTGGCAGCCGCCCTCTTCGCGGGCGTCGCGGCGGCGGACAACGGCGCCTTCGCGGACGACGGATCGAACGCGGGCGTGGCGAGCGTCGTCGGCAGTGGCGTCGGCCACGACAACCACGGCAACTCGTCCACCACGCAGCAGAACGCGGTCGGCTCCGGCGCCTCGAACCAGAGCAATACCGCACAGGTCAACGGCTCCGCGTTCACGGCCATCCAGCAGGGGAACGAGAACGTCGCCATCCACTTCGGCCATCTGTGGTGAGCCGCCGGCTCTGACCCGGGGGAGGGTCCCGTGGTGTGCTCCGTGGGGGGTTGGGGGTGACATGTCTGCGCGGCGGTACTTCGGTGCCGCCGCGCAGGCGTTTCCGTATGCGGTGACGCGCAGACGTTTCCCTGTGCGGTCACGCGTGACGCGCAGGAGTTTCCGTATGCGGTCACGCATGGCGCGCAGGCGTTTCCGTATGCGGTGAAGCGACCTTGACACCGCATCAGATCTGACGGACAGTCAGAAACCTCTCAGGAAGCGAGGGGGCGACGGTGGGCGTGGACGAGCTGGGCGCGCGGCTGAAGGCCTACGAGGGACGGGCCGCCACCGTCGCCGGTACGGGCAAGGACCCCGTCAACCTGCCCATGATCCGGCACTGGTGCGAGGCGATGGGCGACACGAACCCCGCGTACACCGGCCCGGACGCCGTGGCCCCGCCCACCATGCTCCAGGCCTGGATCATGGGCGGCCTCTCCGGCCACGGCGGCCACTCCGAGGCGTACGACGAGCTCAGCGCGCTGCTCGACGAGGCCGGCTGCACCTCGATCGTCGCCACCGACTGCGAGCAGGAGTACCTGCGGCCCCTGCGCCCCGGCGACGAGATCACCTTCGACTCGGTGATCGAGTCGGTGTCGGACCGCAAGACGACCAAGCTGGGCACGGGGTACTTCGTCACGACGCGGACGAACGTCCGCGTGGGCCCCGACCTCGTCGGCACCCACCGCTTCCGCGTCCTGAAGTACGCCCCCGCGCCGCGTCCCCGCAAGCGGCCTCCGCGCCCCCGCCCGGTCGTCAACCGCGACAACGCCGGCTTCTGGGAAGGAGTCGCCGAACACCGCCTGCTCATCCAGCGCTGCACCGGCTGCGGCACGCTCCGGTTCCCCTGGCTGCCCGGCTGCAACCACTGCGGCTGCCCGGACTGGGACACGGTCGAGGCGAGCGGCGAGGGGACGGTCTACTCCTACGTCGTCATGCACCACCCGCCCTTCCCGGCCTTCGATCCGCCTTACGCGGTCGCTCTCGTCGAACTCGCCGAAGGCGTCCGCATGATCAGCAACGTCGTCGGACTGCCCTGCGACAAGGTGCGCACGGGTCTGCCGGTCCGGCTCGAATTCCACTCCTATGACGAGGAGTCGACACTGCCCGTCTTCCGCGCCCTGGAGGAGGCCGTATGAGGGAGCAGGTCCGATGAGGGAGCAGAACCGATGAGGCGGGACACCCGGTGGCGCACCGGAGACGAACTCCCGCCGCTGGAGATCCCCGTCACCCGCACCCTGATCGTGGCCGGCGCCATCGCCTCCCGCGACTACCAGGACGTGCACCACGACGCCGAACTGGCCCGGCGGAAGGGCTCCCCCGACATCTTCATGAACATCCTGACCACCAACGGCCTGGTCGGCCGCTACGTCACCGACCACTTCGGCCCGACGGCCGTGCTCCGCCGGGTCGCCATCCGGCTCGGAGCGCCCAACCACGCCGGCGACACCATGGTGCTGACGGGGACGGTCGAACGGGTCGACGGCGACACGACGACGGTCCGGGTGGTCGGCGCGAACGGCATCGGCGACCACGTCACGGGCACGGTGACGGTGACCGTGCCGCCCGGGACGCCGTCGGGAGGTGCCGGATGAGCGCGCGCACCCGCGACACCCTCGGCGGCCGCGCGGCGATCGTCGGCATCGGGGCCACGGAGTTCTTCAAGGACTCGGGCCGCAGTGAGCTGCGGCTGGCCGTGGAGGCCGTGCGGGCCGCGCTCGACGACGCCGGGCTGAGTCCCGCCGACGTCGACGGCATGGTCACGTTCACGATGGACACCAACCCGGAGATCACCGTCGCCCAGGCGGCCGGGATCGGCGAGCTGTCCTTCTTCTCCCGTGTCCACTACGGCGGCGGGGCGGCCTGCGCGACGGTCCAGCAGGCGGCGCTCGCCGTTGCCGCCGGCGTGGCCGAGGTGGTCGTCTGCTACCGGGCGTTCAACGAGCGCTCGGGCCGCAGGTTCGGTTCCGGGGTCCAGCACCGCGAACCGTCCGCGGAGGGCGTGGCGCTCGGCTGGGCCCTGCCGTTCGGGCTGCTCACTCCGGCTTCCTGGGTGGCGATGGCGGCCCAGCGCTATCTGCACGTGCACGGGCTGACGCCGGAGGCGTTCGGGCAGGTGGCCGTGGTCGACCGGAAGTACGCGGCGACGAATCCGGCGGCGTACTTCCACGGCCGCCCGATCACCCTCGCCGACCACGCCGCCTCGCGCTGGATCGTCGAGCCGCTCAGACTCCTGGACTGCTGTCAGGAGACAGACGGCGGCCAGGCGGTCGTCGTCACGTCCGTGGAGCGCGCCCGCGACCTGCCGAACCGGCCCGCGGTGATCGCGGCGGCCGCCCAGGGCGCGGGGCGCGGCCAGGAGCAGATGACGAGCTTCTACCGCGACGACCTGACCGGCCTGCCGGAGATGGGCGTGGTGGCCCGGCAGCTGTGGCGCACCTCCGGGCTGACGCCGGCCGACGTGGACGTGGCGATCCTGTACGACCACTTCACGCCGTTCGTCCTGATGCAGCTGGAGGAGTTCGGGTTCTGCGGGAGGGGCGAGGCGGCCGATTTCGTCGCCCGGGAGGTGCTGCCGATCAACACGCACGGGGGACAGCTCGGGGAGGCGTACCTCCACGGGATGAACGGGATAGCGGAGGGCGTACGGCAGCTGCGCGGGACGGCCGTGAACCGGGTGCCGGACGCGGAAAGGGTGCTGGTCACCGCGGGTACCGGCGTTCCGACGTCCGGCCTGGTGCTCACGGCGGACGGCTGAGTTCCACACCGTTCCCGCGGCCTGCCCGCAGGGGTCATCCCGCAGTGACCCTCATCCGCTCGTCCACCTTCAGGAGGTGCAGCCGGCCCCACCCCTACAACCTGAGGCGGACCCGGCTTCGGGACCTGCGGCCGATGAGCGGAAGGTGCACCCGCTCATAGCGTGGAGCCATGACCACACCCGTCTGCACCAGCGCTTCGACCGCCGCCGTCCCGGCGACGCAGACTCTGCCGTACCCGTCGTTCTCGTCGTACGTCAGGGCCCGGCAGCCGGTGCTGCTGCGCACCGCCCGGTCGCTCACCGCGAACCCGAGCGACGCGGAGGACCTGCTGCAGACCGCGCTCACCAAGACGTACGTCGCCTGGGAGCGGATCGAGGACCACCGGGCGCTGGACGGCTATGTGCGCCGGGCCCTGGTGAACACGCGCACCTCGCAGTGGCGCAAGCGCAAGGTCGACGAGTTCGTGTGCGAGGAACTGCCCGAGCCGGAGCCGGTGCCGGCCGGTGACGACCCGGCCGAGCAGCAGGCGCTGCACGACGCGATGTGGCGGGCGATCATGAAGCTCCCCGACCGGCAGCGGGCGATGGTCGTCCTCAGGTACTACGAGGACCTCAGCGAGGTCCAGACGGCCGAGGTGCTCGGCGTCTCCGTGGGAACCGTGAAGTCGGCGGTCTCGCGCGCGCTCGGCAAGCTCCGCGAGGATCCCGAGCTGGGCCTGGTGCGGTAGCGCGGTACCCGCGATCGGGTCGGTTTCCGCCACCGTGACCTGATCGATCACCGGCAGCTAGTGACATACCGCTCGGTATGTGCGCAGAATCAGCGCGAGCCCCTACTACCGCGTAGGCAATGTCGCCCCGGGAGGACGCCGTGCTGAGCACCATGCAGGACGTACCGCTGCTGATCTCGAGGATCCTGACTCACGGGTCACGGGTCCACGGCACGTCACAGGTGACCACCTGGACCGGGGAGGGCGAACCGCACCGCCGCTCCTTCGCCGAGATCGGGGAACGCGCGGCGCAGCTGGCGCACGCCCTGCGCGACGAGCTCGGGGTGACGGGCGACGACCGTGTGGCGACCCTGATGTGGAACAACGCCGAGCACGTCGAGGCGTACTTCGCGATCCCCTCCATGGGCGCGGTCCTGCACACCCTGAACCTCCGGCTGCCGCCCGAGCAGCTGGTCTGGATCGTCAACCACGCGGCCGACAAGGTCGTCGTCGTCAACGGATCGCTGCTGCCGCTGCTCGCGCCGCTGCTGGACAAGCTGCCGACGCTCGAGCACATCGTGGTCTCCGGCCCCGGCGACCGGTCCGTGCTCGCCGACGCCTCCGCCCGGGTGCACGAGTACGAGGAGCTGATCGCGGACCGGCCGCGCACCTACGACTGGCCGGAGCTCGACGAACGCACGGCCGCCTCCATGTGCTACACCTCCGGCACCACGGGCGACCCCAAGGGCGTGGTCTACAGCCACCGTTCGATCTACCTGCACTCGATGCAGGTGAACATGACCCAGTCGATGGGGCTGACCGACCAGGACACCTCCCTGGTCGTCGTCCCGCAGTTCCACGTCAACGCCTGGGGCCTGCCGCACGCGACCTTCATGACCGGCGTCAACATGCTGATGCCGGACCGCTTCCTGCAGCCCGCGCCCCTCGCCGAGATGATCGAGGGCGAGAAGCCGACCCACGCGGCCGCCGTCCCCACCATCTGGCAGGGGCTGCTCGCCGAGCTGACCGCCAAGCCGCGGGACGTCTCCTCCCTCGTCCAGGTCACCATCGGCGGCTCGGCCTGCCCGCCCTCCCTCATGAAGGCCTTCGACGAGCTGGGCATGCGGGTCTGCCACGCCTGGGGCATGACGGAGACCTCCCCGCTGGGCACGGTCGCCCGCCCGCCGGCCCACGCGGTCGGCACCGAGGAGGAGTTCGCCTACCGCCTCACCCAGGGCCGCTTCCCCGCCTCCGTCGAGGCCCGTCTCACCGGCCCCGGCGGCGAACGCCTCCCCTGGGACGGCGAGTCGGCGGGCGAGCTGGAGGTCCGCGGACCCTGGATCGCCGGCGCCTACTACAACGGCCCCGACGCCGAACCCCTGCGCCCCGCCGACAAGTTCAGCGAGGACGGCTGGCTGAAGACCGGCGACGTCGGCACCATCTCCGCCGACGGCTTCCTCACCCTCACCGACCGCGCCAAGGACGTCATCAAGTCCGGCGGCGAGTGGATCTCCTCGGTCGAGCTGGAGAACGCGCTGATGTCCCACCCGGACGTCGCCGAGGCCGCGGTGGTCGCCGTACCGGACGAGAAGTGGGGCGAACGCCCGCTCGCCACGGTCGTGTTGAAGGAGGGCTCCACCGCCGACTTCGAGACCCTGCGCGCCTTCCTCGCCTCCGACGCCTGCAGGATCGCCAAGTGGCAGCTCCCGGAGCGCTGGTCGATCG
The DNA here is from genome assembly GCF_044540925.1 of Streptomyces sp. NPDC085900. Lineage (NCBI taxonomy): Bacteria > Bacillati > Actinomycetota > Actinomycetes > Kitasatosporales > Streptomycetaceae > Streptomyces > Streptomyces sp. NPDC085900. Next base: position 124,230 of record NZ_JBITSP010000015.1, read on the forward strand.
TCGAGGCGGTGCCGAAGACGAGCGTGGGCAAGTTCGACAAGAAGGTGCTGCGCAGGCGGTACGCCGAGGGAGACCTGGACGTCACCCAGCTCTGACGCACGGACGCGCCGGGCGGGACTCCCGAGGAGCCCCGCCCGGCGCGCACCCGTACCGTCGTCGCGGTCACCGTCGTACGACGGCGGTGGTCACCGTCGTACGGCCGTCGTGGTCCAGCCCAGCAGCAGCCACACCCCCGCCACCGCGCACACCCCGCCCCAGCCCCAGTGGCTGAAGGCGAGGCCCGCGAGGGCCGAGGCGGTGGCGCCGCCCGCGAAGCCCGCGACCACGTAGGCGCTGTTGGCGGTGGCCGGGGTCGAGGTCGTCGTCAGGGCCAGGGTCTGGTTGGCGACGTGGGAGGCGACCAGGGCCGCGTGGATGGCGATCGCCGCCGCGAACAGGGCCACGAGCACCTGCCCGCCCAGCCGGAAGAGGGGCACGGAGACGGCCGCGAGCAGATACGCGGACCGTACGACCCTGGCGGCGCCGAAACGGTCCACCAGCCCGCCCGCCAGGGGCGCCACCACGCTGGCCGCGAGCCCGAAGAGGCCGAACAGGCCGGCGGTGGCGGTGGAGTAGCCGTAGGAACCGCCCGTCAGCAGCAGGGCGAGCGAGGTCCACAGCGCGCTCCAGGCGCCGTACATCCCCGCCTGCCGCACGCAGGCGCGCCACAGGTCGGGCGAGCGGCGGACCACCGAGGGCATGGCCAGCAGCCCGGCGAACAGCGACCCCCGGCGGTTGCGGGGCTCCGTGGGCAGGACGGCCGCGGTGGCCAGGCCCAGCACGGCCGTCAGCACCGCCGCGCCGACGAACACCGTCCGCCATCCGAAGGTCTGCCCGACCAGCCCGCCGAGCACCCGGGCCGCGACGATTCCGGTGAACAGGCCCGCGATGACGGCCGCGACATGGCGGGCGCGCCGGTCGGCGGGAGCGCGCTGGGCGACGAGCGGGACCAGGAGCTGCGGGACCACGGTGGCCGCGGAGGCGACCAGGACGGCCGCGGCGAGCGCGGTGGTCCCGGCGGCCGTGGCGCCGGCGATCAGGGCCGCCGTGGTGACGACCGACAGGACGGCCACCAGGCGGCGCCGGCTGACGCTGTCGCCGAGCGGCGCGAAGAAGAGCAGGCCGGCCGCGTAGCCGAACTGCGCGACCGAGGCGATCCAGGCCACCGCCGACGGGGTCGAGCCGAAGTCGCGCGCGATGAGGGGGAGCAGCGGGGCCGCGAGGTAGATGTTGGCCGCCGTGACGGCGGTGCACAGGGCGATGAGGGGGAGCAGCAGGCGACCGGCCAGGCCGTCGGCGGGGCGGCGGGGGGCTGTGGTGCGGGCTCGGGCGGCGGTTGTTGTGGAGGACATGGGCGGACGGACTCCTTCGAGCCAGCTCTAGCAACTAACTGGTTGGTTGGAATGGTGAACAGTCTGGGACGCCGTTCGATTCCCTGTCAACCAAACGGTTGGTTACTTGCCCGCTACCCTGTCCTCATGGCAGCAGTGAGGGACCCCGAGGCCACCAGGGCCCGGATCTTCGAGGCGGCGGTCGCCGAGTTCGCCCGGCACGGCATCGCGGGCGCCCGCATCGACCGCATCGCGGCCGAGGCCAAGGCCAACAAGCAGTTGATCTACGCGTACTTCGGCAACAAGGCCGAGCTGTTCACGCAGGTGCTGGGGAAGGTCATGCTCGACCTGGCCGTCGCCGTCCCCGTCGACCCGGACGACATCGAGGGCTGGATCGACCGCCTGATGGACTACCACGAGCAGCACCCCGAGGTGCTGCGCCTGCTCTTCTGGGAGGGCCTGGAGTACGGCGCCACCGCCGAACTCCCCGACGAGGCCGAACGCCAGGAGCACTACCGCCGCAAGGTCGCCGCCCTGGAGGACGGCCAGGCGCGCGGTGTCGTCACCGACGCCATCCCGCCCCGCGACCTGCTGTTCCTGCTGATCGCCGTGGCCAACTGGGCCGCGGTCGTCCCGCAGATGAGGCGCATCCTGGTCGGCGCCGAGACCACCGACCGCGACCGCCTGCGCGCCTCGGTGCGGGAGGCGGCGCGACGGCTGGTGGCGAAGTGACCGCCGCCTACGGCTAGTTCGTGCCGATCCGGGCCAGCAGGTCCACGATCCGGGCCTGCACCTCTTCACTCGTCGACCGCTCCGCGAGGAACAGCACCGTCTCCCCGGACGCCAGCCTGGGCAGGTCGGCCTGGTCGACGGCGGCGGTGTAGACGACGAGCGGGGTTCGGTTGAGCTGCCCGTTCGCGCGCAGCCAGTCGATGATCCCGGCCTGCCGGCGGTGCACCTGCATCAGGTCCATCACGACGAGGTTGGGCCTGAGCTGCCCGGCCAGCGTCACGGCGTCCGCGTCACTCGCGGCCCGCGCCACCTGCATCCCGCGCCGCTCCAGCGTCGCGGTCAGGGCGAGCGCGATCTCGGCGTGCTCCTCGATGAGCAGCACCCGCGGCGGATGCTGCTCGCTGTCCCGGGGCGCGAGCGCCTTCAGCAGTACGGCGGGGTCGGCGCCGTAGGCCGCCTCGCGCGTCGCCTGCCCGAGCCCCGCGGTCACCATGACCGGCACCTCGGCGGCGACGGCCGCCTGCCGCAGCGACTGCAGCGCCGTCCGCGTGATCGGACCGGTCAGCGGGTCCACGAACAGCGCGGCCGGGAACGCGGCGATCTGCGCGTCGACCTCCTCGCGCGAGTGCACGATCACCGGCCGGTAGCCGCGGTCGCTGAGCGCCTGCTGGGTCGTCACGTCCGGCGCGGGCCACACCAGCAGCCGGCGCGGGTTGTCCAGCGGCTCCGGCGGCAGCTCGTCGTCCAGCGGCTGCGGCCGCGGCGGGTCGGCGACCTCGACGGCCCCGCCCGGCCCGTCCAGCGGCTCAGGCCCTTCGGCGGCGTTCTCGTCCGGCGCCCCTATGGCGTACGACCGTCCGGTGCCCTCGGTCGCCTGCGCGAGCCGGGACTGCCCGGCCAGGGAGGGCTGCGGCTGCGGCTGCGCCGCGGACTGTGGCTGCTCTGCCGCCGCGGCGGCGTCGGGCCGGGTCCCCAGCTTGCGGCGCCGGCCGGAACCCCCGGGGTTGTGCGGTGCGGGAGTCGCCGTCGGCTGCTGAACCTGCGCGGCCTGCCGGGTGAACGGCACCCCCTGCCCCAGCGTCCGCACGCTGATCGCCCGCCCCTGCGTCGAGTTGGGGTCGACGGGGGCGGCCGCGTCGGCGGACAACGGCTGAGCGACACCGCGCGTTCCGGGCTGCGCCTGTCCCACGCCGGTCACGCTGGCCGTGGCCTCGGCGGGGGGCTGGACGGCGGGGGGCGGGGTGGGCGCCGCGGGCTGTGCGGATTGGGGGAGCTGCGCCGGCTGCCCGGGCTGGGCGGGCTGCGGAGGCTGTGGGGGTACGGGGGTGGTGGCGCCGTTGGGCGGCACGGGTGAGGCGGGTACGGCACCGGGGGGTGCCTCGGCCGGCAGGGGCTGGCCGGGGGTGGGGGTGCCCGGGGGGATGGAGGCGCCGGGGGGCAGCGGGGCGCCCGGAGGCACGGGGCTGCCCGGAGGCACCGGCGTGGCTTGGGTGCCCGGTGCCGGGAGGGGCGGGGTGACGGCCTGGGCGGGCGCGGGCTGCCCGGGTGCGAGCGGGGTCGCCGTCGGGTTCGGGATGGGGGCGCCCGGCGTCTGGGCGGCGGGCGCCGCCTGGACGGGAGCCGGCTGGCCGGGGAGTGCCTGGGCGGCGCCGGGCCGGCCGGGGGCTGCCGGTACTCCGTGTGCCTGCGCGGGCCGGCCGGGAACACCCTGGACCGGTACTGGCTGGCCGGGGGCGCCCTGGACCGGGATGGGCTGGCCCGGCGCCATCTGCACGCCCCCCGGCAGCGCGCCCTGCGCGGGCACGGCCACGGGCTGCTGGGCCACGGCCTGCTGGAGCTGCGGCTGCTGTCCGGGCGCAACGGCCTGACCCGAGGGCACCGGCTGCCCCTGCTGTCCTGGCGTAACCGGATGCATCGGCTGACTCGGCTGCATCGGCTGCATCGGCTGCATCGGCTGACCCGGCATCGGCATGCCGGTCGCCGGGCCGCCTTGCTCGGCGGCGGCCTCCTGTGCCGGCACTCCCTGCGCGGGCGTCCCGGCCGCGGCCGCGGGCTGTGCGACGGCACGGCGACGGCGGCCCGTAGGAGCGCTCGTGGGATGCGGCTGGGGCGGGGTGTGGTCGCCGGACTGGTCGTGCGGCACGGCGTCGTGACGGCCGTCGTCGATCAGGGCGTCACCCGCGACGTCCTGACCGCTCTGGCCGGGCAGCTGCGGCTGCGGGCCGGGAACCTGGGGCTGGACCTGGCCGGGAATCTGGGGTTGCGCCGGCGCGGCGGTCACCGTGCCGTCGGGCGTCCGGTCCGCCTCAGCCGGGGGCAGGGCGAACACCGTGCGGGGGCCGGCCTCCTGCGCGGCGGCACGCTCGTTCGCGGCGGCCAGGGCGCGCCGACGGCGCCCGGTCGGCTGGGTGCCCTCGGCGGCAACGGGCTCGCCGGACTGGTCACCCGGAGCCGGTTCACCGGCCGGCGCGGGGGCCGCGGGCAGCGCCGCGGGCAACGCCTGTTGTGCCCCGCCGCCGTGTCGGGCGCGGCGCCCGCCGGGCGCGGGCACGCCCTGCGGCGGAACGGTGCCGCCCAGGCCCGTACCGGCGGCGGCGGTTCCCGCGGCATGCTCGGCGGCCATGACGACGGCACCCTCGGCGGCGACCCCGTCACCGGCGCTCTCGGCCGGCCGCCCGCGCCGCCGCCCGGTGCCGCCGGACACCTCGAGGGCACCCGAGGCCGCGGCGGCGGCCGACTCCTCGACGGCCCGCCGCCTGCGCCGCCCGGTGGGCACACCGGCCTCCGCGTCGGCGGTGGCGGCCTCGCCGCTCTCCCCCGTGACCTCGCTGTCCAGGAAGGCGTCGACGGAGGACCGCCGGGCCCGCCGCCGTCCGCCGCCGGAGGTGTCCTCCGCGGCGGGCGCCTCGACAGGGGCCTCGGCCACGACGGCCCCGGCCCCGCCCCCGATGGGCACCTCCAGCACGAAGGCGCTGCCGCTCATCCCCGGCACTTCGTGGGTCTGCAGCACACCACCGTGGGCGCGCACGATCCCCCGCACGATCGGCTCGTGCACCGGGTCTCCCCCGGCGTACGGCCCGCGCACCTCGATCCGTACGACCTCGCCGCGCTGAGCAGCGGCGACGACGACGGTGTTGTCCATGTAACCGCCCGCGGAGACGGGCGCGTTGCCGGTCGCGTCCACCCCGGCGACATCGGCGATGAGGTGCGCGAGCGCGCCCGCGAGCCGCTGCGGGTCGACCTCGGCCTCGATGGGCGGCGCGTGCACGGCGAACTGCACGCGTCCGGGCCCGATGAGCTCGACGGCATCGTCGACACCGGCCGCGACGACGGCGTCGAGCATGACCTTCGTACGGGTGATCTGCTCACTGCCGGCGTCGAGGCGCTGGTAGCCGAGGACGCTGTCGATGAGCGTCGTGATCCGCGAGTACCCGGCGGACAGGTGGTGCAGCACCTGGTTGGCCTCGGGCCACAGCTGCCCGGCGTCGTCGGCGGCGAGCGCGGCCAGCTCCCGCCGCAGCTCGTCCAGCGGCCCCCGCAGCGAACGCCCCAGCAGCGTCAGCAGCTGCTCGTGCCGCCCGGCGAGAGCCTCGTACCGGTCCTTCTCCCGCTCGCCGAGCGCGGCGTACCGCTCCTCGCCGGCGGCGAGCTCCTCCTCGTGCTGCTCCTGGAGGTCCTCGACTTCGTTGAGGTGCTTCTGCCGCAGGGCGGTGAGCTCCGAGGCGTGCTCCTCGTCGATCCGCTCCAGTTCCTCGGCGTGCCGCTTCTCCAGCGCGGCCTTCTCCTCGGCGAGGGCGTCGTAGGGCCGCCGGTCGGTGAAGGTCATCACGGCGCCGACGAGCTGGTCGCCGTCGCGCACGGGCGCGGTGGTGAGGTCGACGGAGACGGGCTCCCCGTTCTTTGCGAACAGCACCTGCCCGCGCACCCGGTGCTTGCGCCCGGAGCGCAGGGTGTCGGCGAGCGGGGACTCGTCGTACGGGAAGGGGGACCCGTCGGCACGCGAGTGCAGGACGAGTGTGTGCAGCTCCTTGCCGCCGAGATCGCTCGCCCGGTAGCCCAGTATCTGAGCGGCGGCCGGGTTGACGAGCACGATCCGCCCGTCGGTGTCCGTGCCCACGACGCCCTCGGCCGCGGCCCGCAGGATCATCTCGGTCTGCCGCTGCGACCGGGCCAGCTCGGCCTCGGTGTCCACGGTGCCGGTCAGGTCGCGCACGACGAGCATCAGCAGCTCGTCGCCGCTGTAGCCGTAACCGTCGTACGCCTGCTGCCCGTTCTCCAGGTTGGCGCTGGTCACCTCGACGGGGAACTCGGTCCCGTCGGTCCGCCGGGCGATCATGCGGGTCGGCTTGGTCCGGCCGCGCGGGTCCATGTGGTCGGGCCGTCGCATGGACCCGGGGATGAGCTTGGAGTCGAACTGCGGCAGCAGGTCCAGCAGCCCCCGCCCCACCAGAGCCGTCCCCGGAGCCTCGAAGGCCTCCAGGGCGATGGTGTTGGCGTTGACGACGGTCCCGTTGGCGTTGACCAGCACCAACGCATCGGGAAGCGCGTCGAGTATGGCTGCGAGGCGAGCAGCGCCTCGGGATGGCCTGCTGCTCACGAGACGCTTCCTCCCTGTTACCGCACCTTGCCGACCGCTCGGGCCATCTTGCCAACCGTCCCGCGGCGTGTCACGCGGGGGAGTCTACGGGCACCGGTTGCGCCCGCGGCGCCGGATGAGAGGGAGGTCGCACGAGGAAGTGAAGCAGAACATGTGACCGTATCTTCCGGCCCCCGGCCTGGCCTGGGCGACTTTACGGAGCCGTGGTTTCCGCCGGGCGACGAAGCCCACGTCCGCCGACGGCCGGCGCAGGAACGTCCCCTTACGGACGTCCCTGCGGCCGCAGATCCGGTAGCAGCGGCACCATCCGGTCTCAGCGGGCGATCTCGCACCCGTCGCCGCGGCTGTACGTCGCGTCCACGGGCCGCCCCGCCCAGACGCCGGTGACGTGCGCGGTCGCGGGGCCGCCGTACTGCATGGTGCAGATGCTGCCCTGGGGTACGGGCGCGAAGGTCTCCCTGCCCCACCGGCTGCCGCGATCGATCGCCGCGCAGGCGCCCGCCGCGTCCGGGTGGTCCCCGGAGTCGGGGTGGCAGTACAGCTGGAAGGTCCCGTCCCTGCCGCCGCCCGCGTGCCGCACCGTGACGGTGAGGTGGTCGGCGTCGGCGTGGGCGACGGCTGGGGTGAGGGAGGAGGCGGCGCCGAGTGCGCCGAGGGCGAGCACGAGCCGGGCGAGGGGCCGGCGGCGGGTACGGACGATGACCTGGGACATGACCTGACTAACGCGGAGCGGCGTACGACGTTGCGCACCCCGCCGCCGCGCGCCGCCGCGCGCCGGGCAACCCCTTTGCTCTGCGACCCGACTGCCTAGTACCGTGGAGGCCGATTGGTGACAGCACGCTCGACTGTGTCATCATCTGCACGCACCACTCGCGCTCGCGCGAGCGGCTGTGCTGGAGGCGTCGCCTAGTCCGGTCTATGGCGCCGCACTGCTAATGCGGTTTGGGCCTTAAAGCCCATCGAGGGTTCAAATCCCTCCGCCTCCGCCCCTGATCACCAGTGATCACCGAAGCCCCGGTCCGACGGACCGGGGCTTCGTCGTTCCCCACCCCGTCCCAGACCCCCACTTGAGCCTGTTTCCGCAGCTCACAAGGGGTAGAGCTAACGGATTTCACATGGCGGCGGCAGTCATGTAATGTTCTTCCTGTCGCCGCGAGCGGGCCGAAAGGACCGGGACCGGCGAAAAAACAAAACAAGCACTCGTAGCTTAACGGATAGAGCATCTGACTACGGATCAGAAGGTTGCAGGTTCGAATCCTGCCGAGTGCACACAGGCCGAAGCCCCCTCGGGATCATCCCGGAGGGGGCTTCGTCGTTCCGTCGGCGAGCCATGTCCGCCAGACGCGGCGGGTGTTGGGTGTCTCGGGGTGGTCGAGCAGCCAGAGCACGTAACCGGCGTGCAGTTGTGCCCATGGGTTGTCCGAGCGGCGGGACTTGTCGAGTCGGTCGCGCAGGTCGTCTCCGTCCACCGCCCGGGCCACACGCACGTACTCACGGTCCTTGCATCGGTAGGCGCGCCGGACGACGTGATCGACCAGGTCGAGGAGTGCGGCTCGGACCGCGTCGCTGTGGTCGTCGGCCGCCAGCTGCCGTATGAGGCTCTCCTTCGTCCCCCATGCCTTGGCGTGCTGTGTCCACTCCTGTGGATACCTGGCCTCCCACTCCAGGAAGAGCAGCGCGAAGGGGAGCCCCGGCCAGGTGCCGATACTCCCGAAGACGGACCTGTCCCACAGGGCTTCCGGCAGACAACGACTCAAGGCCTCCTCGTGGGCCTCCCGGGCGGCCAGCAGCACCGGCTCGCGGTCCTGCTCCTCGTGTCCCAGTCCCGAGGTCAGGCGCCGGGTCTCGTTGAGGTGGACACGTGTCCTCCGGACGGTGGCGCGAGCGTCGTCCAGCCGGACGAGAGCGGCGGCACGGTCGACGGCTTCGGGTGCGGTCAGGCCGTAGGCCCATCCCAGGCGCTCGCCCCACGTGTGGCCGTCGTCGGCGTCCTGGCCCGCCACCTTCTTCATGTGCGAGATCATCCCCTGATCGGTGGCCCGAGTCGATCTCAATTCCGTTGGCCGGTCGGCAGTCGGTTCTGTACTTTGCGGCCATGACCGACAACCGAAGGGGCGATGCCGCGTAGGCGCCCGTCCGCCCTGCGAGGCGATCTGCCTGTCCGCCGTCCGCGGCCGCGCCGGTACCCGACGATCGACCGTCTTCCAGGATCTTGCGCGGCCGACCTGCGTCGGCTGGAGCGGACCCGCTTCTGGCCCGAGGCCGCCGAAGAGGCCTTCTGGCACTGGAACGCCCTCGCCCACGGCCCGCTGAGGCAGCTCGTGGACCCACTCGGGGGTCCTTGCTGCGGCATCCCCGAGTGCGGGTGCAACGGCGCCGGCTTCCGCGCGCAACTCGAAGCGGTGCTGCACGCACTGCCCAAGAAGAGCGCACGTGAGTTGCGCGTCCTCGTGCGGGCCCTCGACGAGAAGATCCTTTCGAGGGCCGCTGTCATTCCGGCCGACAGCCTGGACGTGCCCTGGTGGCTGGGCCTGCCCTAGGACCGGTGCCGCTCGACCAGCCTGCCGTCAGGGCCCAGGGCGAAGACGCGGGGTGGGCCCATGGCCTCCATGGCGCTGCGCAGTTCCGCTTCCTGTTCCGAGGTGTCGGGCGCCTGCGCATCCCGTACCCGGAAGCCGTGCAGCACGATGCGGCTCGCGTCGACGTCGTCGGGCTCGGGCATGCCCTCCATGACGAACCCGCACAGTGCGCGCAGCGCGTCCTCGCCGAGTTCCGGCGGATGGAAGGGGAGCGGGTACGGCTCCTCGTCCTCGTCGGGCCACGGGACGACGTCGGCGGGGCACTCCCCGGCCCAGTAGGGCCGCTCGAAGGGGAGCGGTTCGCCGATGTTCTCGATGATCCCGCTGTCCGGGGACACGCTCAGCGAGCGCAGCAGCCGGCCGTCCTCCCACACAGCGAACGCCAGCCAGTCGACGACGCTGTGCATCGCGTGCAGCACGAGCCGTCGGCCGGCGCTCGCCGCGACCAGGTGCTCAGGGAGCCGGGACGGGAAGTCGATCATCACCCGCTGGTCGCCGACGACATCGACGCCCGGCCAGTGATGTCTGCGCCACCGTCGACCGGGACGGCGATACTCGGGGGATGGCCGCCCTGACCTCCGTCTCCGAGCCGCGTCGCCGGCTGCCGGCCGACGTACTCGCCGCGGGCGATCCATACGGTCTCGCGCTCGCGGGCGACCACGCCCTGCACGCGCACGGCCTGGTCGGGTGGCCCGGCCGGGAACTGGAAGTCGCCACGGAGCACGCCGAGGACATGGAGCGGATCGTGGCCGTGCTCCGGGCGGGACTTTGGGAGCGGGGTTGGCAGGCCGGAGTGTGGGGGACGGGTCCCCTGTCCGCGCGGCTGATCGTCACCGAACCGGACAGCGGGGAGGAGTGCGAAGTGGGCGTGGCCAAGGAGGTCTTGTGGCGGGCGCCGGTGCCGACCGGGTACGGCCCTGCCCTGTCCCTGGAGGACGCCGTCGGCATCACGGTCGGGGCGCTGGCCGAGCGTGGCCTGGTCGGGGACCTGATCGGCGTGCGGGCCGCCGCGCGCCGGTGGAGCCTTCCCGAGCTCGAGGAACTCGGCCGCCGTCACGCCCGTGACGCCTTCGACCTCACCGACCTCCACATGCGCCTCACCGGCACGGACTGGGTCGACGACACCGACTTCGCCGTCCACGGCCTCGACACGGCCGCGATCGAAGAGCTGCGCCGGTGGGCCCAGGGGTGGGCGGACGAGATCGGAGAGCAGTTGTGCGAGGCGGGAGCGCCGGAAGAGGACTGACGACCTGGCGGGCGGGCCGCGGCCGCTCAGGCCGTCGTGTCCGCCAGGCGGTGGAAAGCACGCGTCGTGCGCGGGTGGGCGAGCTCGTCCAGAACGTGGCGCCACTCGGGGTCCGGGGTGTCCGGGTGGGCCTGGTCCCAGGCGGTGAGAAGCGTAATGAGCTCGCCCTCGGGCACCTCCTGGGCCGTACGCACCTCGTGGCGCGCCGACTCGCCGTGCTGCTGCGGCTTCATGAAAGGTCTCCGTCCTTGAAGGTTTCCGTCCTCGTTCTACGATGCCGCCGACCGCCGGCCCCCACCATGAGGTCCTCTACCGGACCGGGGGTGCAGCCAGCCGCACCCCTGTGAGGGCCGTTCCCCCCATGGTGCCTCAGTCGAAGGAGGAGGAAGCCGGTGAGTAGGAGGCGTTACGTAGCCAGAGGGGTGCCCGGTGGCTACCGGATCTGGGACAACCACGGACGCCGCTGGTGGGGCGACCTCTACGAACTCTGCCCCGACGACCTGCTCACCGAGCTCAACGGCGAGGCGAACAGCGAGCGCATCACGGCGCTGTTGAAGCGGTATCGGGCTCTGAAGCGGTGAGCTTGTCGCCGCTCAGACGGACGCTCGGTCGCAGAATCGATGCCTCTCTTCACCATCGAGTGAATGTGCTTTACGGAGACGGGGGTTGTGTACGCGCGTCTCTAGCTTGCGGTGCGGAGGTGATGCTCGATGTACGAGCAGAACGACACGCCGCAGGACCCGTCGGCGGCACAGAGACAGGACGCGATCGACATCAACGACTTCGTCTTCGCGGCGACCGGCGCGCGAGTGCGGAGGCTGACCACGCCTGACGGTGAGCACTGGTTTCCGGCGGCGGACGTGGCCATGAATCTCGGCTACGCGAACACGCGGCAAGCACTGCTGTGGCACGTTGCGCCGGATTGCACCAAGCGGCTCAGTGAGCTTGCACAAGGCGTCTGTACAGCAGACGCCTTGCGCAAACTTGCAGGTCACAGGCTTCAGAAGTCGATGAAGATGGTGGACCTGAGGGGTCTCGTCGCCCTGGTCAACGGCTGCACCAAGCCCGAATGCCAGCCCTTCAAACTCTGGGTCTCCGAGGTGATCGCCGGCATTCAACGCGACGGCACCTACAGCCTCGACCCGGCTCCGCTGCAACCCGCCCGGGACGGTGGTACCGCCTACCTCATGCCGCAGCAGGTCGCCGACGCGATCGTCCGGCTCGAGGAGCGGAACATCAGGGCGGACGAGGCGTTGGCGGCATCGCAGGCGGAGATCATCCGTGGTCAGCTCTCCATGGCCGAGGCCCTGCACCGCATCGCGGACACCCTGGAGCGCATCACCGACCGCTTCCAGCCCGCCGCGCCCGAGGCCGCACCCTCGGCCATGACGCCCCAGGAGCTGCTCGCCCGTTGGCGGGCGAAGAACCTGGTCGTCACCGAGGACGTCCACGCGGTCGCGGCGCACCTCGCTCCGGCGCTGGTCCGGGGCGGCGCCCGGTGCAGGCTGGAGGAGATCGCCGCTCGTACGGGGCTGACGCTCGAACGGGTCCACGACTGCCTGCGGATGCTGATCAAGCGTGGATGCGTGCGGCAGACCGGATGCGATCCCGACGGCTCGCCGGTGTACGTGCTGCCGTAGGCCCCGGACGGGAAAGGCCCGAAGTCGCAAAACGGACTTGCGGCTTCGGGCCTGTGGGCACCGTATCGGTTCGGCGGGGCCCATCGGGCTCGGATCGCGTTGTCAGTGGGGTCTTCTACTCTCGTGAGTGATGGCACAGGCGTGGAAGTGCACGGGGCTGCGGTGGTCGGCGGATGGTCCTGTGCTGGTGTGGGACGGCGGGCGGCGCAGTGTGCTGACCCGGGGGAAACGGGTGGCCTTCGGGGTCGCGGACGGGGGTGTGCGGACGTGTGTGGGAGCGCGGGGGCACGGGTGTCCGGTGCGGGCCGTCGTGCCGGGGCGGAGTACGGGGGCGCGGTGCGAGGAGTGTGCGCGGCTGGACCGGGCGCACTCCGTGGCCGCCGACACGATCGCGGACGACCCGCGGCCGTACCACGTATATCTGGCCTGGTTCGGTCCCGGCATGGTCAAGGTCGGGATCACCGCCGAGGAGCGGGGCAGCGCGCGGCTGCTCGAGCAGGGGGCGGTCTGCTTCAGCTGGCTGGGGCTCGGTCCACTGATGGCCGCGCGGCGCAGTGAGGAGTTGCTGCGGGCCGCGCTGCGGGTGCCGGACCGGATTCCGTACGCCGAGAAGCGTGCCGTGCGGTCCCGGCTGCCGGCGACGGCGGCCGAGCGGGCGGCCGAGGTGGAGGCGTTGCACGGGCGGGCCGTGGGGCTGGCCGGCTGGCCCGAGTCGCTGGAGCGGCGGCCCTGCCGAGTCGTCGACCACGTCGGGGTGTTCGGGCTGGAGGGGCTGCCGGGTGCCGTCGGAGAGGTGAGCGAGCTGGTCGGCGGCGGGTGCGTGAGCGGGGAGCTGGTCGCCGCCGCGGGGCCGGATCTGCACCTCGACACCGCGCGGGGGGTGGTGGTGCTGGACACCCGGCTGATGACGGGGTGGGACATCGTGCCGGCCGGGGAGGAGCGTGGGCTGACCGTTCCGGTGAGGGAGTCCAGGGAGGCGGCCGGGGTTCAGGACGGGCTGTTCTGAGGGCCCTTTTGGGTGGGGAGGTGGACGCGGTCGTGGTGCGAGGGTGATCGTTGGGGGGCTCGCCGCGTGTGGCCTGCGGCGGGCGCGGCCACGGTTTCGAGAGGGCGCATGACTGGGACACCGACGCGGACGGAATCCGAGCCCGAGCAGGTCCGGCGGTTCTGGCGGCGGCTCGGGCTGCCGGGGATCGTCGACGTCCACACGCACTTCATGCCCGAGCGGGTACTGCGGAAGGTCTGGGGTTACTTCGACTCGCTGGGGCCGTTGACCGGCGGGCTGGAGTGGCCGATCACGTACCGGAAGGAGGAAGAGGAACGGGTCGCGCTCATCAGGGAGTTCGGCGCACGCGCCTTCACGGCCATGCTCTACCCGCACAAGCCGGGCATGGCGCGGTGGCTCAACAGCTGGGCCGTCGACTTCGCCGGGCGAACACCGGACTGTCTGCACACCTCGACTCTCTTTCCGGAAGCGGGCGTCGAGGACTACGTCCGGGAGGCGCTCGACGCGGGGGCGCGGGTGTTCAAGGCGCACGTGCAGGTGGGGGCGTACGACCCGGCGAGCGAACTCCTCGACGGCGCCTGGGGGTTGCTCGCGGAGGCGGGGACGCCGGTGGTGATCCACTGCGGGTCCGGGCCGGCACCCGGCAAGTTCACCGGACCCGAGCCGATCGCGCGCGTGCTGGCCCGGCACCCCCGACTGCGGCTGGTGATCGCGCACATGGGCATGCCGGAGTACGAGGACTTCCTCGGCCTGGCCGAGCGGTACGGGGAGGTGCGGCTGGACACGACGATGGCGTTCACGGACTTCGCCGAGCAGCTGGCGCCCTTCCCGCGGCGGGCGTTGCCCCGGCTGGCGGACCTCGGCGACCGCATCCTGCTCGGGACCGACTTCCCGAACATCCCGTACCCGTACATCGAGCAGCTGCATGCCCTGGAACGGCTGGGGCTGGGTGACGGGTGGCTGAGAGCTGTGTGCCATGACAACGGGGCCCGGCTGTTCGGGCTGTGAGGACGCACCCGGCCCGTCCCTCAGGCCGTCCACAGCAAGCCTTTACGCGCTGATGACCAGGGTCTGGCCGATGATGGACGCCGCTCCCCCGTCACTTCAGGGAAAGAGCTTCCCAGGGGTTCCCTGAGAGGCGCCTGTGCGTTTCTTAGGGAAATCACAGGTTGTCGAAAGGGCTCTCTCAGAGGATCCCGACAGTGTGTCCACCATGACCACGACCTCGCCCCAGGGGCGCACCGAACTGCTGAGGCCGGACGGGAGCCCCGTCCGAGTGCTTGTGGTGGACGACGAACTGTCGATCACCGAGCTGCTGTCCATGGCCCTTCGCTACGAGGGATGGCAGATCCGCAGCGCGGGCGATGGCACGGGTGCCATCCAGACCGCGCGGGAGTTCCGGCCCGACGCCGTCGTTCTCGACATGATGCTTCCGGACATGGACGGGTTGACCGTCCTCGGCCGCCTGCGGCGCGAGCTGCCGGACGTGCCGGTGCTGTTCCTGACCGCCAAGGACGCGGTCGAGGACCGTATCGCCGGACTCACCGCCGGTGGCGACGACTACGTCACCAAGCCGTTCAGCCTGGAGGAGGTCGTCGCCCGGCTGCGTGGCCTCATCCGCCGCTCGGGGGCCGCCGACCGCCGCTCGGACTCCGTGCTGGTCGTCGGTGATCTGACGCTGGACGAGGACAGTCACGAGGTGTCGCGGGCCGGCGACTCCATCCACCTCACCGCGACCGAGTTCGAGCTGCTGCGGTTCCTGATGCGCAACCCCCGGCGGGTGCTCAGCAAGGCGCAGATCCTCGACCGGGTCTGGTCGTACGACTTCGGCGGGCAGGCCAACGTGGTCGAGCTCTACATCTCGTACCTACGACGGAAGATCGACGCGGGGCGGGAGCCGATGATCCACACCCGGCGTGGGGCCGGTTACCTGATCAAGCCCGCCGCGTCATGAGCGGGCGACGACGACCGCGTGCGCAGAAGCGACGTGCCGGCAAGCCGCGCACCCTGCGGGCGCGGCTCGTCGTCGCGTCCGTGGTACTGATCGCGGTGGTGTGCGCGGTGATCGGCACGGTGACGACGCTTGCGCTGCGGTCGCATCTGTACGGCCAGTTGGACCAGCAACTGGTCCAGGTCGCCGGGCGGGCGAAGGGCTTCGGTGGGCCGCTCGGCGGTACGGACGCCGACAAGAACAGCTCGGCCCCTGACAAGAACGGTGCGTTCCCCGGCACGAACGGCTCGCCCCTCGACGGGAAGACCCCCTCCACCAACGGCACCGGCCAGACCCTCGACCTGAGCGATTTCGTCAGGCATGGCCCCCAACCGGAGGGCACGGTCGTCGCCTCCGTCAAGAAGGGGCACATCACCGACGCCAAGTACGGCAAGCGGTCCAGCCACAGCACCGACCTCAGCGGCATGATCGCCAGCTCCCTCAGCGCGGCGGGCCGTGACTCGCTGGACTCGGTCGCCAAGGACAGCAAGATCCACACCGTGGAGATCAGCGGGCTGGGCACGTACCGGGTCCAGTACGTCACCGGTGACCGGGGCAGCTACTACGTCGCCGTCCCCACCAAGGGGCCCGACAACACCATCAACACCCTCATCCTCGTAGAAGTCAGCGTCACCGTCGCCGGCCTCGGTGCCGCCGTCATCGCCGGATACGTCCTCGTCGGTGTCGCCACCCGCCCCCTCCGCCGGGTCGCCGTGACCGCGACGCGGGTGTCCGAACTGCCCCTGCACACCGGCGAGGTGAACCTCAGTGAGCGGGTCCCGGAGTCGGAGACCGATCCGCACACCGAGGTCGGCCAGGTGGGCGCGGCGCTCAACCGGATGCTGGACCACGTCCACGGCGCGCTGCACGCACGCCAGCAGAGCGAGATGCGCGTACGGCAGTTCGTGGCCGACGCAAGTCACGAGCTCAGGACCCCCCTCGCCTCCATCCGGGGATACGCGGAGCTGACCCGGCGCGGCAGGGAGCAGATCGGGCCCGACACCCGGCACGCCCTCGGCCGTATCGAGTCCGAGGCGGGCCGCATGACCCTGCTCGTCGAGGACCTGTTGCTGCTCGCCCGGCTGGACGCCGGACGGCCGCTGCAGTTCGAGCACACCGACCTCATTCCGCTGGTCGTCGACACCGTCAGCGACTCCCGCGCGGCCGGCATGGACCACAACTGGCGCCTCGACCTGCCGGACGAGCCGGCGCTGGTGTCGGCGGACGCGGCACGCATCCAGCAGGTGCTGGTCAACCTGCTGGGGAACGCCCGTAAACACACCCCCGCGGGGACGACCATCACCGCGCGCGTGCAGCGGCGCGGGCCGTGGATGTGCGTGGACGTCGAGGACAACGGGCAGGGAATCTCAGCCGAGTTGCTGCCGCACGTCTTCGAGAGGTTCGCGCGAGGCGACTCGGCGCGGTCCCGTGCCACCGGTTCCACCGGGCTCGGGCTCGCCATCGTCCAGGCCGTCGCGACCGCGCACGGCGGTGCCGTGACCGTGGACAGCGTTCCCGGACGGACCGCGTTCACCGTGCATTTGCCGGCGCTTGCCCCGGCGGCCCCCCGCCCGGCGCCCGAAACGAACTGGCAATCGCACTCACAGGCACAGCACAGTGCCAGCACATGGGTGCAACAGGGCACTTGACCAGAGTCGTTTCCATGCGAACCGACTCTTCTCCCGGCACCCTGCCGGCGCGGGAGCACCTCCCGGCCGGCGACGCCGGTACGCCTGTCCTGGACGTAGTGATCCCCGTCTACAACGAGGAGAAGGACCTCCAGCCGTGTGTGCTCAGACTGCACGAGCACCTCAAGCGCACGTTCCCGTACGCGTTCCGCATCACGATCGCGGACAACGCGTCCACGGACACCACCCCGCTGGTGGCGGCGCGGCTGGAGGCGGAGATCCCCGAGGTCACCAACTTCCGCCTGGAGCAGAAGGGGCGGGGCCGGGCCCTGCGGACCGTGTGGTCGGCCTCGGACTCGCCGATCCTCGCCTACATGGACGTGGACCTGTCCACCGACCTCAACGCCCTGCTCCCGCTGGTGGCCCCGCTGATCTCGGGCCACTCCGACCTGGCGATCGGATCGAGGCTCGCCCGCTCCTCCCGGGTGGTGCGCGGCCCCAAGCGGGAGTTCATCAGCCGTACGTACAACCTGATCCTGCGCGGCTCGCTGCAGGCCCGCTTCTCGGACGCGCAGTGCGGGTTCAAGGCGATCCGGCGTGACGTCGCCCAGGCGCTGCTGCCGCTGGTGGAGGACACCGGCTGGTTCTTCGACACCGAGATGCTGGTGCTCGCCGAGCGCGCGGGCCTGCGCATCCACGAGGTGCCCGTCGACTGGGTCGACGACCCCGACTCCACCGTGCACATCGTGAAGACGGCGACCGACGACCTCAAGGGGGTGTGGCGGGTGGGCAAGGCCCTGGCCACGGGCGCCCTGCCGCTGGACCGGCTCGCCCGTCCCTTCGGGGACGACCCGCGCGACCGTGACGTCGAGGACGTGCCCAAGGGGCTGGCCCGCCAGCTCGTCGGGTTCTGCGTGATCGGCGGTCTGTCGACCCTCTTCTACCTGCTGCTCTACAGCGGCTTCCGGACCTTCTCCGGCTCGCAGGTCGCCAACGCGCTCGCGCTGCTGGTCTCCGCGGTCGCCAACACGGCGGCCAACCGGCGCCTGACCTTCGGGGTGCGCGGCCGGGGCGGCGCCGTCCGCCACCAGGCGCAGGGGCTCGTCGTCTTCGGCATCGGCCTCGCCCTGACCAGTGGCTCGCTCGCCGCCCTGAACGCGGCGAGCAGCGACCCGGCGCACTCCACCGAGCTGGCGGTGCTGATCGCCGCCAACCTCGCCGCGACCGTGCTGCGCTTCCTGCTCTTCCGCGCCTGGGTGTTCTCCGACCGGCGCGAGGACCGCGCGTCCACCGTGGTGGCCTCGCACACGCCGGAGCAGGGCCCGTCCTCGCCGACGTACGCGACGGCCGCGTACCCGCAGTACCGGCAGCAGCCGTACCAGCCGCTGCCGCAGCGTCCGGTCGCGCCGCCGAACCCGTACCAGACCACCCGCTTCCGCGCCGGTGAAGTCGCGGACCGCAGCTGGGAGGACGCCACCCTGCATCTGCAGCCGGTGCGTCCGACCGACACCGATCCGAGGGACTGACCATGACCATCCATGACCACCGGCCGCCCCACCAGGAGGACGACCACGGTCCCTCCTCCTGGGGGCCGGAACCGACGACGGCCGTGGCGGAGACGCCGTCGGCCGTGCGGGAACCCGTGGCACCGCCGGCCGTCCCGGCCCCCGGGGCCGGCGAGCCGAAGCAGCCCTTCGTCCGCGGACTGTGGAGGGGCCGCCCCGAGGACCCCCGCTGGGCCCGTCCGGCCTTCTGGGGCCTGCTCCTCGCCACCGGCCTGCTCTACCTCTACAACCTGAGCGCCTCCGGCTGGGCCAACTCCTTCTACTCGGCGGCCGTCCAGGCCGGCAGCAGGTCATGGAAGGCCTTCTTCTTCGGGTCGCTGGACGCGAGCAACGCCATCACCGTCGACAAGCCCCCGGCCTCCCTGTGGCCGATGGAGCTGTCGGTGCGGATCTTCGGTCTCAACTCCTGGGCGATCCTGGTCCCCGAGGTCCTGATGGGAGTCGGCGCGGTCGCCGTCGTGTACGCGGCCGTACGCCGCCGGTTCAGCCCCGGGGCCGGTCTGATCGCGGGCGCGGTGCTCGCGCTCACTCCCGTCGCGGCGCTGATGTTCCGGTTCAACAACCCGGACGCCATGCTGGCGCTGCTGATGGCGCTCGCCTGCTACTTCGTGGTCCGCGGCGTCGAGGACGGCCGGACGAAGTGGCTGCTGTGGGCCGGTGTCGCGATCGGCTTCGCGTTCCTCGCCAAGACCCTGCAGGCCTTCCTGATCCTGCCGCCGCTGGCGATCGTGTACGCGGTCTGCGCGCCGGTGTCGTTGAAGAAGCGCCTCGGTCAACTGGCCGCCGCCACAGCCGCGTTGGTGGTCTCCGGTGGCTGGTGGGTGGCGATCGTCGAGCTGTGGCCGGCGTCCTCCCGCCCGTACATCGGCGGTTCGCAGAACAACAGCTTCCTGGAGCTGACCTTCGGCTACAACGGGCTCGGCCGCCTCAGCGGCGACGAGACCGGCAGCGTCGGTGGCGGTGGCGGAGGCGGCGGCACCGGCATGTGGGGCGCCACCGGCTGGAACCGCATGTTCAACTCCGAGGTCGGCGGCCAGATCTCCTGGCTGCTCCCGGCCGCGCTGATCCTGCTGGCCGGCGGTCTGGTGGCGACGCGGAAACTGAAGCGGACCTCCGCGACCCGGGCCTCGTTCCTGGTCTGGGGCGGCTCGCTGCTGATGACCGCGATCGTCTTCAGCTACATGGCGGGCATCTTCCACCAGTACTACACCGTGGCCCTCGCCCCCTACATGGCGGCCGTGATCGGCATGGGCGCCGGGATCCTGTGGGAGAAGCGGACCGAGAAGTGGGCCTCGCTCACCCTCGCGGGCGCGGTCGTGGCGAGCGCGGTCTGGAGCTACGTCCTGCTCAACCGCACTTCCACCTACCTCCCCTGGCTCAAGTACCTGATCCTCGTCGGCGGTCTGACCGCCGCGCTCGGCCTGATCTTCGCTGGCCGTGTCAGCCGCCAACTCGCGCTCGGGGCGGCGGCCGTGGGCCTGGTGGCCTCGCTGGCCGGCCCGACGGCGTACACCCTCAGCACCCTGCAGACGGGCCACACCGGTTCCATCGTGACGGCCGGCCCGGCCGGCGCGAGCATGATGGGCGGCGGCCCCGGCGGCGGTGGCGGCATGCGGGGCGGCTTCGGTGGCGGCGGCATGCCGGGCCGGCAGGGTCAGCAGGGTCAGCAGAACGGGAACGGCTTCCCCGGCGGCGGTACGACGGGCAATGGCAATGGCAATGGCAACGGCGGCTTCGGCGGCATGCCCGGCCAGAACGGCAACGGCGGCACGCAGAACCAGCAGAACGGCAACGGCTTCCCCGGCGGCGGCCGGATGGGCGACGGCGGCGGCATGGGCGGCGGCGGTGGCGTCGGCGGCCTGCTGAACGGCGCGAGCGTCTCCTCGCAGGCCAAGAAGCTGCTGGAGACGGACTCGTCCAAGTACACCTGGGTCGCGGCGGCCATCGGCGCCCAGAACGCGGCGAGCTACCAGCTCTCCACCGGCGACCCGGTGATGGCGATCGGCGGCTTCAACGGCACCGACCCGTCCCCGACACTGGCCCAGTTCAAGAAGTACGTGGAGGAAGGGAAGATCCACTACTTCATCTCGTCGGGCACCGGCGGCGGCATGGGCGGCAGCAGCAGCGGCACGTCCTCGCAGATCACCTCCTGGGTCGAGCAGACCTTCAAGAAGGTGACGGTGGGTTCGGCCACCTTCTACGACCTGACGCAGAAGGCGAGCGGCTGACCCCAACCGCGCTGTACACCGTATAGCTACGGCTATACGGTGTACAGCATGTCCGTTTCCCAGGGCCACCCCCAGCGCTGGCTGATCCTCGGCGTCATCTGTCTCGCACAACTGACCGTGCTGCTCGACAACACCGTCCTGAACGTGGCCATCCCCTCCCTCACCCGGCAACTGGGCGCGGAGACCTCCGACATCCAGTGGATGATCAACGCGTACTCGCTGGTCCAGTCCGGCCTGCTGCTCACGGCCGGCAGCGCGGCGGACCGCTACGGCCGCAAGAAGATGCTGATCGCCGGCCTGGTCCTGTTCGGCATCGGCTCGCTGGCCGCCGGCCTGGCGGACGGCACCGGCCGGCTGATCGCGGCACGGGCGGGCATGGGCGTGGGCGGCGCGCTGCTGCTGACCACCACCCTCGCCGTCGCCATGCAGATCTTCACGCCCGAGGAGCAGCCCAGGGCGATCGGCATCTGGGCGGCGGTCAACGCGCTGGGCTTCGCGGCGGGGCCGCTGCTCGGCGGTTTCATGCTCGACCACTTCTGGTGGGGAGCGATCTTCCTGGTCAACCTGCCGGTGGTGGCGCTCGGCCTGGTGGCGGTGGTGGTCCTGGTACCGGAGTCCAGGAACCCCCGCGGCGACCGCCCCGACCTGCTCGGCGCGCTGCTCTCCACGATCGGCATGGCCTCGCTGGTGTTCGCGATCATCTCCGGTCCCGAGCACGGGTGGACGTCCGGCCGGGTACTGTCGACGGCGGCCGTCGCGGTCCTGTTCCTGGGCGCCTTCGCGTACTGGGAGAGCCGGATCCCGTACCCCATGCTCGACCCGCACTTCTTCCGCGACCGCCGGTTCACCGGCGCGGTCACCGGAGCCGTGCTGATCACCTTCGGCATGGGCGGCGCGCTGTTCCTGCTCACCCAGCACCTGCAACTCGTCCTCGGATACGGCCCCCTCGAAGCGGGCCTGCGTACGGCGCCGCTCGCGCTCACCGTCGTCGCGCTCAACTTCTCGGGACTGTCGGCGAAGTGGTCGGCCAGGCTCGGCACGCCGGTGTCCATCGCGTCGGGGATGGTGCTGATGGCGGGCGGCCTGGCCGCCGTCGCCGTGCTGGACGGCGGGGGTTACGCCGGGACCCTGGCGGGGCTGCTGCTGATCGGTGCGGGCTGCGCGATCGCCAACCCTGCGATGGCGCACGCGATCATGAGCTCGATCCCGCCGGAGAAGGCGGGGGTGGGGGCCGGGATCAACGGGACGCTGGCGGAGTTCGGGAACGGGCTGGGCGTCGCGGTGCTCGGGGCCGTGCTCAGTTCCTCCAGAGGGCTGGCTCAAGGCCTGCGGGCCGGGCAGTTGGTGGGGGCCGTGGCCGTGCTGCTGGGCGGGTTCGTGGCGGCGGCGTTGCTGCGGCGGGCTCAGCGGGCAGACTCGGAGATGGTCGTCGCCCGCTGACCGGGTGACAGGGCCGTCGTGCGGCTACCGGTTGTAGGGGTCGATCGCGCAGTTCCCCGGGCCCCGGAAGGTCGGCTGCCGCCTAGCATCTTGATCAATGAGGTCGGACAGGGCTAGGAAGGTGCGCCAATGGTGAAGGCGGCTGAGCGTGCGGCGCGGACCAGCGTCTGGCTGGAGGGCAAGGTGCGCCGAGGCGGTCGTGGCGGCCAGCCGTCCGGCCTGGACCGCGACCGCATCACCGAGGTCACCGTCCGTCTCCTGGACGCCGAGGGGCTGGCCAAGTTCTCGATGCGCCGGCTGGCCGCGGAGCTGAACGTCACCGCGATGTCCGTCTACTGGTACGTGGACACCAAGGACGACCTCCTCGAACTCGCCCTCGACGCGGCCTTCGGCGAGCTGATCCTGCCCGACCCCGAGGCCGCGGAGGACTGGCGGGACCAACTGCGCACGCTGGCAACGGAGTACCGGGCGCTCCTGGTCCGCCACCCCTGGCTGTCCCCGCTGGCCGGAACCTTCCTGAACATCGGCCCGAACTCCCTCGCCTTCTCGCGGGTCGTCCAGCAGGTGATCCGGAAGACGGGCCTGCCCGTGCCGGGTCTCACGGGCGCCATCTCCGCCGTCTTCCAGTTCGTGTACGGCTTCGGCACCATCGAGGGCCACTTCATCGCCCGCTGCGCCACCGCCGGCATGACCCAGGACGAGTACTTCCGGCACGCGATGAGCGCGGTGACGCGGTCCCCGGAGGCCGCCGAGATCGTCAAGGAGAACGAGGAGATCATGGCGGCCCGCGGCGGTGACACGGTCGAGGAGATGAGGGATCGCGACTTCACCTTCGCCCTGGACCTGCTGGTGGCGGGAATCGAGGCGATGGTGGAACGGGCCCAGGGCCGAACGACAGGACCTAGGCGTCCGGAGAAGCCAGTCGGGCCGGGAAGCCGCCGGTCGCGACCGGACCCCACCGCTCCGGCGTGACCCGGATGATCGACTTGCCCTGCTTGAGCATGGCCTGACGGTACTCGTCCCAGTCCGGGTGCTCGCCGGCGATGTTGCGGTAGTACTCCACCAGGGGCTCGACGGACTCCGGCGCGTCGATGACCTCGGCCGTGCCGTCGACCTGGACCCACGGCCCGTTCCAGTCGTCGCTCAGGACGACGAGGCTGACCCGGTCGTCCCGCTTGGCGTTGCGCGTCTTGGCCCGCTCGGGGTACGTCGAGACGACGATCCGCCCCGAGTCGTCCACACCACAGGTCAACGGCGAGGCCTGCGGGCTGCCGTCGGCCCGCCGCGTCAGCAGGATCGCGCGATGACGGGGCCGTACGAAGTCCAGCAACTCGTCGCGGGAGACGGACGTGTTCGTAGCGATGTTCGGTGCCATGCCGCCAGCCTAGGCGCACGGCACCCGCTCAGCCTGTCCCCGCCGTGCCTACCCTTGCGGCAGCGACTCCCCCTGCACCGCCTGGATGTCCAGTTCCACCTTCAGCGTCGTGCCGATCGCCGCGATGCCCGCCTGCACCACCTGGTTGTAGTTCATGGCGAAGTCCTCGCGCCGCAGCTCGGTCGTGGCGCGGAAGGCGGCCCGCGTCCCGCCCCACGGGTCGGCGCCCGTGCCCAGGTAGGCCATGTCCAGGTCGACCGGCCGGACGACCCCGTGCAGCGTCAGTTCCCCGTGCACCGTCCAGCGGTCCGAGCCGGCCGCCGTCAGACCCGTCGACCGGTAGGTGATCTCCGGGAACCGCTCCACGTCGAGGAAGTCGGGCGAGCGCAGGTGGTCGTCGCGCAGGCCGTTGCCCGTGTCGATGGACGCGGCCCGGATCACGGCCTCCACGCTCGACTTCTCCACCTCGTCCGGGGCGATCTCCAGCCGCGCCGAGAAGTCGGTGAAGCGTCCGCGGACGCTGGAGATGCCCAGGTGCTGGGCGACCGCGGCCACGGACGAGTGCGCCGGGTCCACGGTCCACGGTCCGGGCGGCGGCAGTTCGGTGCCGCCCTGCCGTGCCAGGGTCACCGAGCCCAGCTCGGCCCGGCCGCTCGCGGTGACGATCGCCGTGGAGGCCGTGGGTGCGTACCCGACGGCGGTGACGATCACGACGTACGGCCCGGGCGTCAGCGTCGTCGTGTCCCGTACGGCCCCCTCGGCGTCCGCCTCGGCGCGCAGCACCTGCGTGCCGGCCATGTCGGTCACCGTGACGACCGCGTGCGAGACGGCCCATCCGTCCCGCGTCCGGATCCTCGCGCTCAGTCCCATCCCGTTTTCTCCCTGCGGTGCAAAGTGGTCTCAAAGAAACCGGCCCGTGGCACCGGCCGCGCACCTCCGCTCGAAGTACGCACACCGTCAGCCACGGGCCGGGGTTTTCGAACTATTCGGCCGGGTGGGCCAGTTCGATGTCGTGGTCGTCGACGCCACGGCCTTTCACGGTGAGCGCGGTGGCGACCGGCGGGTAGCCCGTCGCGATGACCGTGTACTCACCGCTGTTCAGGTCGGTGAAGGCGTACGCCCCGTCCGACCCGGTGGTGGCGGTGCCGACCACGTTGCCGGCCGCGTCCACGAGGGTGACCCTTGCGTCGGCCAGCGGTCCGTGCGGCGCCCGGACGACGCCCTGCAGCTGGGCCCCGGAGTCCAGGTCGATCTCGATCCGGGTGACCCCGGTGCCGCCGACCTCGACGGGCAGCGCGCGCGGCCGGAACCCGGCGGCGTTCACCGCGACGGTCACGGCACCCGGCACCAGCTCCGCGAAGGAGAACTCGCCCTGCTCACCGGTGTGTCCGGTGGCGAGCAGGTCCCCGCGCACATCGGTCACGATGACCATGGCGTCCTTGACGGGCAGCGCGCCGTCGGCGGCCCGCACCACACCGCTCAGTCCGCTGGTGCCGCTGAGCAGGACGTCGTACGAGACCGGCTCGCCGTTCACCACGACGGTGGAGGCCTGCGGCTGGAACCCGTCGGCGGCGGCGATCAGGACGTAGGAGCCGACGCTCGGCGCGTCCACCGCGTAGGAACCGTCGGCCTGGGTCACCGACCGGCCCAGCTGCCGCCCGGCGAGCGAGATCAGGGTGACGGCGGCCTGCGGGACGGGCGCGCTCTCGTTGCCGCGCACGAAGCCGCGCACCGGGATGCCGCCGGAGCCGGCCGACTCCTCGGGGCGGGCGATGGTCGCCACGGCGGCGAGCCGCTGCGTGCCGTCGGCGGTGGCCTCCGTGTCGGAGGTCACGGCCCAGCTCGGGACGTGCTCGGCGGCCGGGGTCTCGGCGGGAGCCTCGGCGGCGGCCGGGGCGGCCTCCGCGTCGGCCGGGGTCTCCGCCGCGCTCGCGGCCTGCGCCAGGGCGCCCTTGGTCCGCAGCGGGACCTCCTTGATGAACAGGGTGATCAGGAACGCGATGGCCGCGAGGGCACCGGCGATCATGAAGACGTCGGCGATGCCGTGCCCGTAGGCGCTCTCCATGAGGGTGCGGATGGGGGCCGGCAGCTTGTCCATGTCCGGAATGGTGTCCGTGGACGAGCTCGAGCCCGCCAGCGCGGCCCGGTACTGCGGGTCGAGGGCGGCGATGCCGTCCTTGACGTAGTGGGTGATCCTGTGGGCCATCACCGCGCCGAGGGCGGAGACGCCGACCGCACCGCCGAGGGAACGGAAGAAGGTGACCGTGGAGCTGGCCGAGCCGAGGTCGCTCGGGTCGACCTGGTTCTGCGTGCACAGCACCAGGTTCTGCATCATCATGCCGATGCCGAGGCCCAGCAGGGCCATGAAGATGGCCATCTTCCAGTAGGCCGTGTCGTACCGGATGGTGCCGAGCAGCCCCAGTCCGGCCGTCACCAGGACACCACCGCTGACCAGCCAGGCCTTCCAGCGGCCGGTGCGGGTGATGAACTGCCCGGAGACGGTCGAGGAGACGAACAGACCGCCGATCATCGGGATCGTCAGCACACCGGACATCGTCGGGGACTTGTCCCGTGCCAGCTGGAAGTACTGGCTGAAGAACACCGTGCCCGCGAACATCGCGATGCCGACGAACATCGAGGCCAGCGACGCCAGGGTGATGGTGCGGTTGCGGAACAGGCGCAGCGGGATGATCGGCTCGCTGGCCCTGGACTCGATCAGCACGAAGAGCGCGCCGAGCAGGATCGAACCGCCGACCATGCTGTACGTCTGCCACGACAGCCAGTCGTACTTGTCACCGGCGAAGGTGACCCAGACCAGCAGCAGCGAGACGGCGGCGGCGATGGCGGTGGCACCGCCCCAGTCGACCTTGACCTCCCGCTTGACCACGGGCAGGTGCAGGGTCTTCTGCAGGACGATCAGCGCGATGACGGCGAAGGGGACGCCGACGTAGAAGCACCAGCGCCAGCCCAGCCACGAGGTGTCGGTGATGACACCGCCGAGCAGCGGGCCGCCGACGGTGGCGACGGCGAAGGTGGCGCCGAGGTAGCCGGAGTAACGGCCGCGCTCACGCGGCGAGATCATCGCGGCCATGACGATCTGGGCGAGGGCAGACAGACCGCCGACGCCGATGCCCTGGACGACACGGCAGGCGATCAGCATGCCGGAGTTCTGCGACAGGCCGGCCGCCATGGAGCCCAGGACGTAGATGACCAGGGCTATCTGGACGAGGGCCTTCTTGCTGTAGAGGTCGGCGAGCTTGCCCCACAGGGGAGTGGCCGCGGTCATCGACAGCAGGGCGGCGGTGACGACCCAGGTGTAGGCGGACTGGCCGCCGCCGAGGTCGCTGATGATGTGCGGCAGGGCGTTGGAGACGATCGTCGACGACAGGATCGCCACGAACATGCCGAGCAGCAGACCGGAGAGCGCCTCCATGATCTGCCGGTGCGTCATCGGGCCGTGCTCGGCGGAGCCTCCCCCGTGCTTGGCATGAGCCCGCACACCGGCTGGTGTGGTCGTTGCCATGGGCTTCCTTTTCTTACGTGTTCGCGGGTGTACGGGTGGTCGCTTCGAGTTCGAGTGCGGGCGGCGGCAGCCGGGGCGGTACGGCGACACGGCTGTCGTCGAAACTGGCGCGCAGCCGCGCCATGAGCCGCGTGAGCTGGGCGACCTCCTCGTCGCTCCAGTCGCTCAGGCAGTCGGCCAGCAGCTGCGTGGTCCGCTCGGAGAGCAGCTCCAGCTGGGCCAGGCCCTTCGGCGTCAGGTGCACGATCCGGGACCGCTTGTCCGTCGGGTCGGGGGAGCGGTCGATCCAGCCGCGCTCGGCGAGGTGGGCGACATGGCGGCTGGTGACCGACATGTCCACGGCGAGCAGTTCGGCGAGCCTGCTCATGCGCATGTCGCCGAACCGGCCCAGCAGGGTCAGCACGGCGGCGCCGCCGCTCGGGCAGTCGGACGGCATGATCCGCCCGAGCTCCCGCTTCACGGCGCCGAAGGCGCTGAACTGACGCATCAGCTCCTCGTACTGCGCCCGCTCGGCCATGACACCTCCCGCATTCGTTGCTTAGGGCAACCATAAGAGTTGTTGGTTGCTGCAGGCAAACATATTGGGGCCCCGCGGGCATAAAAACTTGGCAAAGGCAAGTATTGCGAACGTAAACACGCAGGTGGGGAGCGTCCTCCCGGGTCCCGGCCCCCCACTTGGGCCACAACCGCGGATTCGCTAGGGTCTCGGGCTATGGCAAACCCCCAGAACCCCCAGGGCAACTACGACCCCGCCGGCAGCACCCAGATGTTCCGCGCGTTCGTGGACGAGGGGCCGCAGGGCGGACAGCAGCAGGCCGCCGCCCCGGCGGGTCCCCGCATCGGCCTCATCGTCGGCATCGTCGTCGCCGTGGCGGTCGTGGCCGGCGTCGCCTGGCTCGCCCTCATGTAAGCGGTACGACAGCTCACTTCCACTGGACGGTGACGTCCCGCGTCTCGATGTGCATGCCCAGCGGCACGCGCCAGGCGTCGACGCACACCGTCCAGGTCTTCTCCCTGCGCGCCCCGGCCCCGATCGGCGTCGGCAGGGCCACGTCCGAGGTGACGGTCCCCCAGTCGACGCCGAGCGCGCCGATGACGTGCGTCCCGAAGGTCACCGTGCCCGAACGCACGGCGGTGCCGCCGGAGTTGGTGAAGGTCAGGGTCACGTCCTCGCACCAGCGCCTGTCGGTGGCCGCACGGCTCGGATCGGACCAGGTCAGCGCGGCGGGGCTCGCAGGACGCGAAGTCGCCCCGGGCGAGGGCGAAGCGGTGGTCGTACGGCCCGGGTCGGCCGGGTCCCGCGACGGACCGCCGCCCGCCCCGGACGCCGTGCCCGTGCCCGTGGCCGTGACCGTGGCGCCGGGCGAAGTCGCCTTCGCGGCAGGGGCGTTGCGGTCGGCGGCCCGCGGTGCCCCGCTCTCCCGGCGCGGCCCGTCCAGCGGCACCAGCGTCACGCTCCCCGTCGGCGCCATCGCCCGACCGGAGGGACCTCCCCCCACCGCTCCGGTCGCGACGTAACCCCCGCCTCCGCCGCCGGCCCCGCAAGCGGCCAGTGCCGCGCCGAGGCAGACGACGGCCGCCGACGCGCCGATCAGGGCGCCTCGACGGCCGGGTGTCCACGTCGACCCAGGAGTCCCACGAAGCATCGCGCCATGGTGGCTGACGCTCCGTCAAAGAGGAACCCCCGCGGGAGGATCAGTCCGAGATGAGGCCCTCGCGCAGCTGGGCCAGCGTCCGGGTCAGCAGCCGGGAGACGTGCATCTGGGAGATGCCGACCTCCTCGCCGATCTGCGACTGGGTCATGTTCGCGAAGAAGCGGAGCATGATGATCTGCCGCTCGCGGGGCGGGAGTTTGGCCAGCAGCGGCTTGAGGGACTCGCGGTACTCGACGCCCTCCAGCGCGCTGTCCTCGTAGCCGAGCCGGTCGGCCAGCGAGCCCTCGCCGCCGTCGTCCTCCGGGGCCGGCGAGTCCAGCGAGGACGCGGTGTAGGCGTTGCCCACCGCCAGGCCGTCGACCACGTCCTCCTCGGACACGCCCAGCACGGCGGCGAGTTCGGGCACGGTCGGGGAGCGGTCCAGCTTCTGCGAGAGCTCGTCGCTGGCCTTGGTGAGGGCCAGGCGCAGCTCCTGCAGGCGGCGCGGGACGCGCACCGACCACGAGGTGTCGCGGAAGAACCGCTTGATCTCACCGACGACCGTCGGCATCGCGAACGTCGGGAACTCCACGCCCCGTTCGCAGTCGAAGCGGTCGATCGCCTTGATCAGGCCGATGGTGCCGACCTGGACGATGTCCTCCATCGGCTCGTTGCGGGAGCGGAAGCGGGCCGCCGCGTACCGCACGAGCGGGAGGTTGAGCTCGATGAGCGTGTCCCGGACGTAGGCGCGCTCGGGGCTGTTCTCGTCCAGGGCGGCGAGCCGCAGGAACAGGGAGCGGGACAGGGTGCGGGTGTCGATGGACTCGGACGAGGCCGGGAGAGCCGGGGCCGGCAGGGCCTCCAGAGCCGGTACGTCGTCGAGCACGGCGTCGGGCGCGGACTCGCTCTTCGTGAGCGTGAGCACCTTCGAGCTGCCCTGTTCTGCGGACATGCCACCCCCTCTGGGTCGCGGGACGGTCGCGGCCGACCCCCGCCTCATGGCGAGGAGTTCAGCCTTCACCTGAATACCGGAGCCGAAGCCACGGCAAACGCTCTGCCGGAAGAATGTCACATGTCGGCAACACGCTGTAGTGACATGTCGACACAGCAGACGCGAATCGGCCCTGGAAAGAGGGGGTCTGAGCGTTTTTCTGGAGAGAACTGTCGGGAAGAGCGCCGATGAGCGATTCGCTCGCGCCGGTTACGGCTCGATCCTGCTTGCGAACTGCGATGATCCGCCGTGTTCTCGCGTGTGCTCCCGTGCGCCTCTTATGCCTCGATCCGATTCGCGGAACGCAGCCGCTGGAAACTACGCGCGAGTAGCCGCGAGACGTGCATCTGAGAGACGCCGAGTTCCGCGCTGATCTGCGACTGGGTGAGATTGCTGTAGTAGCGCAGCAGAAGGATTCGCTGTTCGCGTTCGGGGAGCTGGACGAGGAGATGGCGGACCAGATCGCGGTGCTCCACGCCGTCCAGCGCCGGGTCCTCGTAGCCGAGCCGGTCCAGCAGTCCCGGCATCCCGTCGCCCTCCTGGGCGGCCTCCAGCGAGGTCGCGTGGTACGAGCGGCCGGCCTCGATGCAGGACAGCACCTCGTCCTCGGAGATCCGGAGCCGTTCGGCGATCTCCGAGGTGGTCGGGGTGCGGCCGAAGGAGGTCGTCAGGTCCTCGGTGGCGCTGTTGACCTGCACCCACAGCTCGTGCAGCCGGCGCGGTACGTGGACGGTCCGTACGTTGTCCCGGAAGTACCGCTTGATCTCGCCGACGACCGTCGGCATCGCGAAGGTCGGGAACTGTACCCCGCGGTCCGGGTCGAAGCGGTCGATGGCGTTGATGAGCCCGATGGTGCCGACCTGGACCACGTCCTCCATCGGCTCGTTGCGGGAGCGGAAGCGGGCGGCCGCGTAGCGCACGAGCGGGAGGTTGGCCTCGATCAGGGCCCCGCGCACCCGGTTGTGCTCGGGCGTGCCCGGCCTGAGCTCCTTGAGCTGGGCGAAGAGCACCTGGGTCAGGGCCCGGGTGTCGGCGCCGCGGCTGCGCTGCGGAGCGGCCGGCGCGACTTCCGTGACCTCCTGGGGAGGCGCAGTACTGGCCGACACGGTCAACGCCACCTCTTCAAATGGTCTTCATCGGTCAACTCATCCGTCAAAAGCGGTCATAGCATCACAAGACATGTGCACTGTGTGCAAGCACCGCATAACTCCGTGTTATCCCGTGTTGGCGCACGGAAGCCCCCCGCCGTTCCGGCGGAGGGCTCCAGATGGGGTGGCTCGCTGGGCCTACCGGCTCAGTACTCGTAGTCGGCGATCACCCAGGTGGCGAACTCCTTCCACAGGGCCACGCCGGCCTGGTGCTCCGGGTGCTCGACGTAGCGGCGCAGCGCGTCCGGGTCGTCGAAGCCGGAGTTGATGGCGAAGTCGTAGGCGATGGGCCGGTCGCTGAGGTTCCAGCCCAGCTCCCAGAAGCGGATCTCGGGGATCTTCCCCTCCAGCGAGCGGAAGGCCTCGACGCCGGCCACGACGCGCGGGTCGTCGCGCTCGACGCCCTCGTCGAGCTTGAAGAGGACGAGGTGGCGGATCATGTGCGCTCCTGAGTCGTGACGGTCGGTCACTTGGCTCCGTCGGCGAGCCAGGTGAAGAAGTCGCCGACGGCCTTGGCGGCGTCCGAGATGCCCTCGAACGCTATCTGGACGTAGTCGGCGGCCTTGGCCGGGTCCGTGATGATCACGTAGAGCGCGAAGACCACGAGCACATAGACGGTGATCTTCTTCGCGTTCACCGCCATCGCGGCCTCCCCTGTGACTGATGTGCTGCTAGGGACCCCTGTTGCCGCCGGTGAGTGTAACTTCACACGGACTTTAAGGACCAACGGCCCGCATGCCCGGGGCCTTTGCCGGATCCGCGAGGCCCCGGCGAGGAGCAGGATGGAATCGGGCCCGAAGGATCTGGCAGGAATCCCGGGCCCGGGACCGAACCCCACTGCGGGGTGCGCACCGCCGTTCTCCCCCGTCGGCGCCGCGCACTTGAGGGTCCGGTCCCCGCCGGGGGAGACGGCTCATCCCTCGAAGCCGTCTCCCCCGTCCTGAGTTCCGTTCCGGGACGCACAAAGGGCCCCGTCTTTCGACGGGGCCCTTCTCAAGCGGTAGCGGAGGGATTTGAACCCTCGGTGACTTGCGCCACACTCGCTTTCGAGGCGAGCTCCTTCGGCCGCTCGGACACGCTACCGAGGGAGACCTTACAGCACAGTGGCCCGTGCTTTGAAATCGGTATTCGTAAGGCTCTCAGCGGGTCCGGAAGAAGTCCGTGAGCAGCCGGGCGCACTCCTCGCCGAGCACGCCCTCGATCACCTCGGGACGGTGGTTCAGCCGTCGGTCGCGGACCACGTCCCAGACGGATCCGGCCGCGCCGGCCTTCTCGTCCCGGGCGCCGTAGACGACCCGGTCGACGCGGGACTGCACGATCGCGCCCGCGCACATCGTGCACGGCTCCAGGGTGACGACGAGCGTGCATCCGGACAGCCGCCACCGGCCGAGGCCGGCGGCGGCCCGCCGTATCGCCAGGACCTCGGCGTGCGCGGTCGGGTCGCCGGTGGCCTCGCGTTCGTTGTGCCCGCCGCCGAGCACCGTCGTGCCGTCCGGGGCCAGCACGACGGCGCCCACGGGGACGTCGGCGCCGGCCCGCCCGGCCTCGGCCAGGGCGAGCCGCATCGCGGCCCGCCAACGGTCACGTACGGGGTCGGGCGCCGTCAGCGGACGGTCTCCAGGACCTCCGAGGCGCCCAGGGCCTCGGCGATCGCGGTCAGGGCGTCCTCGTCCAGGGAGCGCAGCTCCTTGGCGTTGACGCCGAGGTCGTCGAGGATCTCGACGTCGCCGACGGGGCTGTGCGGCACCGCCTCGGCGGACCCGCTCTCCTCGTCGCCGTCGTCGTCCTCGTCCTCGCCGTCCTCGGTCCCGTCGAGGTCGAGGGCGTCGAGGTCGGGGCCGTCGTCCCCGGGCTCCCTTCCGAGCAGTTCGTCGGTGAGCAGGATCTCGCCGTAACTGCTGCGGGCAGCGGCGGCGGCGTCCGACACGTAGATACGGGGGTCGTCCTCGCCGTCGATGCGGACGACGCCGAACCAGGCGTCCTCCTGCTCGATCAGGACGAGCACCGTGTCGTCCTCGGCCGAGGCCTCCCGGGCGAGATCGGCCAGATCCGACAGCGTCTCCACATTGTCGAGGAGCTCTGTGTCGCTCGCTTCCCACCCGTCTTCGGTGCGCGCGAGCAGTGCGGCGAAGTACACCGTGACTCTCCCACTGGTCATAGGTGTGCCGGTTGGGGGTCCCCCCGGCGGAGGTTTCGGGCGGAGAGAGCTTGGCTCCGAGCCCCACCCACTCGGAATCGTGGCAGAAACAAGGCGTTCAGGGGACGTCTTCGGCTCCCTGTGTCCGCTCGTTTTGATCGACCACCAGCGGGATCGTACGCGGCAAACGTGAGGCACATGCACCCGGTTGCCCTACTCGGCTCCCGCGACGGCCCCCCGCTACCAGCGGAAGGTCCGCATGCGCATGGCGTGACGAAGGCGGGCGACCTTGGCGCGGCGGGGCTGCACCCGGTCCCGCAGTTCGCGGGCCTCCGCGAGCTCGCGCAGGAACCGGGCGCGGCGCCGCCTGCGCTCGGCGTCGGTCTCCTGCTGTGACGTGTCCGCTCGGGACTCAGGCTCAGGCATTGGTTCACCACCCCGTTTACGTCCCTCCCACTTTCCCCCCGATGGCCGGTTTGATGCCAGAGCGAGCGTTCCCGGAGCGCGGTTACTGTTAGGTCATGCGTCTCCACGTCGTCGACCACCCCCTGGTCGCCCACAAGCTCACCACCCTGCGCGACCAGCGCACCGACTCCGCGACCTTCCGCCGTCTCGCCGACGAGCTGGTCACCCTGCTCGCCTACGAGGCCACGCGCGACGTGCGCACCGAGGCGATCGACATCCAGACGCCGGTCGCCCGGACCACCGGCGTCAAGCTCTCCCGTCCGCGTCCGCTGGTCGTCCCGATCCTGCGGGCGGGCCTCGGCATGCTGGACGGCATGGTCCGGCTGCTGCCGACCGCCGAGGTGGGCTTCCTGGGGATGATCCGCAACGAGGAGACCCTGCAGGCCTCGACGTACGCCTCGCGGATGCCGGAGGACCTCTCCGGACGCCAGGTCTACGTCCTCGACCCGATGCTGGCGACGGGCGGGACGCTGGTCGCGGCCATCCAGGAGCTGATCAAGCGCGGCGCCGACGACGTGACCGCGGTCGTGCTGCTGGCGGCCCCCGAGGGCGTCGAGGTCATGGAGCGGGAGCTGGCGGGCACGCCGGTGACGGTGGTGACGGCGGCGGTCGACGACCACCTCAACGACCACGGCTACATCGTGCCGGGCCTGGGCGACGCGGGAGACCGCCTCTACGGCGCGGCCGAATAGCCGCTGCCGTAACGCCGTAGGGGCGCGGGGAACTGCGCGACCGGCCCCATGGGACCTGCGCCCGCCCCGCGACCGCGACCCTACGGCGCGGTCCAGTAGCCGCTGCTGTGACGCCGGTAGGGGCGCGGGGAACTGCGCGACCGGCCACATCGGACCCGCGCCCGCCGCGCGCCCGCGGCCCTACGGCGCGGTCGAACAGGGGCTGCCGCAACGCCGGTAGGGGCGCGGGGAACTGCGCGACCGGCCACATCGGACCCGCGCCCGCCGCGCGCCCGCGGCCCTACGGCGCGGTCGAACAGGGGCTGCCG